>CAHJWG010000005.1 GCA_903642215.1 Sphingobacteriaceae bacterium
TAATATACTGCTTTACAGTGTATTGCACAACTTCTTTTCATATTTCTATCTCCCGATTCTAATCGCACTACACGTTATTATTACTTTCTGATAAATGTAAAACGTCCGTCGGCTTCCAATTTCATAATGGTCGACTGCTTTTTTTCCTGCAAATCGTGCTGTTCCAAATCAACAACATAATCTACGCCTTCAATAATTTCAGCATCAATTGCCATAAAATTTTTCGGAGAAGGTTTCCCGCTGATATTGGCCGAAGTAGAAACCAGCGGTTTGCGCAAACGGTTAATCAGCTGCTGGCAAAATTCATTTTTTACCACACGGATGCCGATACTGCCGTCTGCATTAATTAATGCCGAAGAAATATTTTTTGCGCCGGATAGAATTAAGGTTAGCGGGTTTTCTGCAAACTCGATCAAATCGTAAGCTAAATCAGGCACTTCGCGCACATAACTCAACAATTTGTTGTCGTTATCCAGCAAAATAATCATGCTTTTACTTTCTTCGCGTTGTTTAAGCTGATAAATCCGTTGTACGGCTTCCGTGTTGGTGGCATCGCAGCCAATTCCCCAAATTGTGTCGGTAGGATACAAGATAATGCCGCCTTCCTGCAACACTTTTAACGCTTTTGCAACTTCCTCTTTAAACATTGTTTATAGCTTGCCGGTAAACATTCATCAAGTTTTGGGCGATGTTTTTTTCCTCAAAACGAAGTGAATATTCTAAACCTTTCGTTTTCATTTTTGATTTAAGCTGATCGTTTTGCAAGATTAAATTTATTTGTGCCGTAAAAGAAGCATCGTCATCAGGATCAATATACAAGCTATCCGGGCCGCCGGCCTCCTCCAAACACGAGCCTGTTGCCGCAACAACCGGCGTACCCGAACACAACGCTTCTACAATCGGGATACCAAAACCTTCGTAACGCGAAGGATAAACAAAAACTGCAGCCAGCTGATAAATTGCCGGTAAATCCCGAAAAGAAACAGTTGATAAAAACAGCACGCGGTTTTGTAATGCTTCTTTTACCAGGTAATTTTTGATAAGATTTATGTAATCAGTTTGCCTTCCAACCACAACCAAAAACACATTTGCCGGGATATTTTTTAAAGCTTTTACAGTTAACAAAAGGTTTTTCCGCGCTTCTATCGTTCCAACCTGTAATATAAATTTTGATGGAAGATTGTATTTTAAACGTACTGCTTTTTTTACCGCCTCATTTTGCTGAACACGAAAAGCAGGATCGCAGCCCTGATAAACTACTTTTATTTTCTGCGGAGAAACCTGGAAATATTGGATCAGATCGGTTTTGGTTTGTTCACTTACCGCAATAATCAGATCGGCAGTTTCGCAAGCCGTTTTAGCTTTCCATTCGTATATTTTCCGGTTAATTAATCCAAAATATTCGGGGTATTTTAAGTAGATCAGATCATGAATGGTGACTACTGTTTTTATGCCGCTTTTTTTGATGCTGAGCGGAAGTTCCTGGCTCAAACCATGATAAAGCTGGATTTGATCGCGCTTTAAATCGGCAACAATACTTTTGCTTCGCCATAAAGATTTAAAAAACTTTTGATGCGGCGTTTTAATTTCGATCTGATTTATATTCAGCCAAAAATCGGGCTTGTTTTCAAACCCGATTTTTGGCGTGTATAAAAAATAATTGTTTTCGGGAAAGTATTTTGCTAAAGCCTTAATAGCCGAACGGCTGTAATTCCCTAATCCGGTTTTGTTCAAAAAAGCCCGTTTGGCATCAAAACCAATATTTTTTAGTTCATGGTTCATGGTTTATAGTTCATGGCTGATAATTACTTAACCAAAACTGATTGCTTTTCATCTATCAACTATAAACCATCAACCAAAAGCTTTATTAAACCGCAACGTTATGATCGCGCAATGCGTTGTTTAATGATGTTTTTTTATCGGTCGATTCTTTTCTGCGGCCGATAATCAACGCACAAGGAACCTGATATTCGCCGGCAGGAAATTTTTTGGTGTACGAACCCGGAATTACAACGGAACGGGCCGGCACAAATCCTTTATATTCGGTTGGCGTTTCTTTACTAACGTCGATAATTTTGGTGGAAGCCGTTAAAACCACATTTGCACCCAAAACAGCTTCATGTTCCACATGCACACCTTCAACCACAATTGCGCGCGAACCGATAAAACAATTATCTTCTATAATTACAGGGGCTGCCTGGATTGGTTCGAGTACACCGCCGATACCAACGCCGCCGCTTAAATGCACATTTTTACCAATTTGCGCACAAGAACCAACGGTTGCCCAAGTATCAACCATCGTACCTTCATCCACATAAGCACCAATATTTACATAGGAAGGCATCATAATTACACCTTTAGCCAGATAAGCGCCGTAACGTGCAATACCATGCGGAACAACCCGAACGCCGGTTTCTTTATAATCGGTTTTAAGTTTCATTTTATCATAAAACACAAACGGGCCAACTTTAATTTCTTTCATATCCCGTATCGGGAAGTACAAAATTACCGCTTTTTTAATCCAGTCGTTTACGTGCCAGCGGCCGGTAATTAGTTCTGCAACGCGTAATCTTCCTTTATCCAGTTCGTCAATTATGCTTTCTATTGCCGTAATATGTTCTTTAGAATCCAACAAAGTACGGTCGATCCAAGCATTTTCAATCAGGTTTTTTACATCCGTGTACATATCAGTATAATCTTATTTTTATCAGCGGTTAACATTACATTTTTCCAGAAATATTTTTTATGCTGAAATTATGCAGCGGCAAACATAATAAAAAATGAGATTTTAAATCCTGATAAGTAAGCGGCACAACAATTTTTGCCCAACAAAAACTGTTAAGTTATATAAAGAAATTTGGTAGTAGCAGGATCAGCTAAAAAAGGGAACCAGGAGGAGAAAATATAATAATCGGATATTTATTACCCGAAACATAAAGCGTTTAAATACACTTATTAATAAGCGACAACAACGTTGGATCGATAATACAATTTTTATTTACCGGTACACTTACACCATTTTTTTTGCAGATTTTGTAGTTGTCTTCATCATCAACTATTACATCAGCTTCGATGCTTAGGTCGGCATTTTTAATTTCGTTTTTAACTGAAATTTTAATCAGTTCGTCATTGTAAGTGAATACGTTATTTTTCATAATTAATAATTCTTTTAATAAAAGTAATTACGGTTTATACTGGTTGTTAGTTATGATTAGTTACAAGTATTAAGGATAAAGCTACTAAAACATTAAATAATTTTAAAAGTTTAGCTCAATTATAATGGTTGAACGGTCAACTTTATATTTTTTTAATGAAATGTATGATTTTATAATTGTATTTTATTTTTTGAAATCAATATTTATTAAAAAAGAATGTTTAAGCTGAGTTTTTTTAAAATCAGATAAAAATATTGATTGTAATTAAGATTTTACCTTCTGTATTTGCCTTTAATCAAAACAGAAGTTAAATTGATTTTTGCAGGTTTTATTTAAATCAAATGGCAGAAAAAGAAAAGTTAAGGATAGATAAATACTTATGGGCTATCCGGATTTTTAAAACACGAACTATGGCAGCCGAGGCTTGCAAAGCAGGTAAAGTTAAGCTGGAAGGGCAAAATATTAAGCCATCACACGAAGTTCGGGTAGGGGAAACGTACCAGGTAAGCAAAGGGATAGAAAAAAAGGTTTTAAAAGTAACCGGTTTATTAGAAAACCGCACGGATACTAAAACCGCGGTAATGTTTTATGAAGATTTAACGCCGGTAGAACAAACTTATGGGTACAAATCTGTTTTCCAGGCACCGATGATCCGGCGGGATCAGGGTGCCGGGCGGCCAACTAAAAAAGACCGTCGGGAAATTGATGATTTGCAGGATGGCTTTTTTGATCAGCCTAAACCGCGAAACTGATGCTTCTTTTAGCACCAAAAAATCTTTAGCTTGATTAGTAGTTTAATAACGGATATTTAAATCAGTCGAGTTCCATTTTCTAAAAGCAATTTGGGCTTCTTCGCGGAGTAATTGCATAGCCGGTAATCTACGTTTTGCAAGCGGGCGACCAATATCTTCATAAATAAAATGATCATCAAACTGAATTGCCGCTGCGTCTTCCTTTGTGTTGGCGTAATACATTTTATCGAGATGTGCCCAGTAGATTGCGCCTAAACACATCGGGCAAGGTTCGCAACTGGTGTAAATTACACATCCTTGCAGATTATGCGTATTTAACTCTTTGCAGGCTAAACGGATGGCAGCAATTTCTGCATGTGCCGTCGGATCTTTTTGCGGGACTACTTTATTCGCACTTCCGGCAACAACCATTCCGTCTTTCACAATTACGGCTCCAAACGGGCCGCCTAATCCCTGCTCTATGTTTTGTTCGGAAAGCCGGATAGCCATCCGCATAAACTTTTCATGGTTTTGCTGTTCGTCCATTTTTTTGCATTAAAAAACCCCGGTTAGGCCGGGGTTTAATTAATTAGGTTTTCTAATTGGTATAAGTGCTATTTTTTATCTGTTTTATATTTATCATTCAAAATTTTAACCACATCATTGGTCACATTCAGGCTTTCATCACCAAATAAAACAGTTGGGTTGGCTTTAGAATAAGTTAAAATCATTTTATAACCTTTTTCCTTGGCATAACCTTTTAAAAAGTCGGCAATTTTATCGTACAATTTTGCATTTTCTGCAGCCTGTTCCTGCTGAACCTGCGCGCTTGCATTTTGGTTATAAGTTTGCAGTTCCTGTTGTTTACGGGCCAAACGCTGTTCTGTTGCAGCACGCTGATCCGCGCTTAAAGTAGCTGCACCTTTTTGATATTCAGCTACTTCACGCTGAAACGCCTGGCCTTTAGAAGAAACATCAACCTGCGCCTTTTTGCCTTTATCCTCCAAACGCGCGCTCATATCCTTAAAATAGTCGTACTTGGTTAGCAAAGAATCAGAATTTACATAAACAATTTCGGCTTTGCCGGCAACAACCGGAGCTGCGGCTGGTGTAGTAGTGCTGGTTTGCTGTGGTTTATTACAGGCAGCTGCCATGGCTGCAACAGCTATTCCTAATGTAAATCGGAGGACCGTAAATTTCATATTTTTCAAAAAATTTTGACAAAGATAAACTTTCAGCGCAAGTATCCTAATGTTTTGAATATGCGTTTCGCGGTGCTTCTTTTATCAACATAAAAGCCGTATTTATCAGCTAAAAATCGTATTTTTGAAGGTTAATGTTTGATATAGATTATGAGTGAAATAAAAGAATTAATAGAAGACAGATCCAATTATTCTGCAGATAACATCCAGGTTCTGGAAGGGCTGGAAGCGGTTCGGAAACGGCCGTCTATGTATATTGGCGATACCGGCGTAAAAGGTTTGCACCACCTGGTTTATGAAGTGGTGGATAACTCTATCGATGAGGCACTCGCCGGCCACTGCGATACTATTAAAGTGAGTATTTTGGATGGGAATTCCATCTCCGTAATAGATAACGGCCGCGGTATCCCAACCGGATTCCATCAAAAAGAACAACGATCCGCACTGGAAGTGGTGATGACGGTTTTGCATGCCGGCGGTAAATTTGATAAAGATACTTACAAGGTTTCCGGTGGTTTGCACGGCGTAGGAGTAAGTTGCGTAAATGCGCTTTCTACGCACTTAAAAGCATTGGTTTACCGAGAAGGGAAAATTTTTACGCAGGAGTACGAACAGGGGAAACCGATGTACCCGGTAAAGGAAATCGGCGAAACTGAAAATCGGGGAACAACCATCATTTTTACACCTGATCCGGAGATTTTTAATATCACTACCGAATATAAATACGATACCATTGCTGCCCGTTTACGCGAGTTAGCTTATTTGAACAAAGGAATCCGGCTTTCGCTTACAGACGAGCGCGAAACAGATGAAAACGGCTTACATCCTTTTGAAGAATTTTATTCTGAAGGCGGTTTAAAAGAATTTGTTAAATATCTGGACGGAACCCGTAATTCCATCATTCCGGAACCGATTTATATTGATGGTAACAAGCAGGGCATCCCGGTTGAGCTTGCTTTGCAATACAACGATACTTACACCGAAAACGTCCATTCTTACGTCAACAACATCAACACAATTGAAGGCGGAACACACGTTGCCGGTTTCCGCCGCGGTTTAACCCGTACGCTAAAAGCTTATGCGGATAAATCAGGTTTGTTAAAAAACGTGAAGATTGAAATTACCGGTGATGATTTCCGGGAAGGATTAACCGCCATAATTTCTGTAAAAGTACAGGAGCCGCAGTTTGAAGGCCAAACCAAAACCAAATTAGGTAATAATGAAGTGATGGGCGCGGTAGATATGGCTGTTGGCGAAATCTTGGGAAATTATCTGGAAGAAAACCCGCGGGAAGCACGCCTGATTGTTAATAAAGTGATTATGGCGGCCACCGCACGGTCAGCAGCGCGTAAAGCGCGCGAAATGGTGCAGCGCAAAAACGTGATGAGCGGTACAGGTTTACCCGGAAAGCTGGCCGATTGTGCAGACAGCGATCCCGGAAAATGCGAGTTATTTTTAGTCGAAGGTGATTCTGCGGGCGGAACAGCCAAACAAGGCCGCGACCGCCATTATCAGGCGATACTTCCTTTACGGGGTAAAATCCTGAATGTGGAAAAAGCGATGGAATACAAGATCTACGAAAACGAGGAGATCAAGAATATGTTCACCGCGCTTGGTGTAAGCATTGGCACGCCGGAAGATGATAAAGCTTTAAACATCGTAAAACTGCGCTATCATAAAATTGTAATCATGACGGATGCCGACGTGGATGGTTCGCACATTACCACGCTGATCCTCACTTTCTTTTTCCGTTATATGAAAGAGCTGGTCGAATTCGGTTATGTGTATATTGCTGCTCCGCCGTTATATCAGGTTAAAAAAGGTAAAGATTCTCAATATTGCTGGGACGATACGCAGCGCGATGCAGCTATCCAGCGTTTAAAAGGCGGTGGAAAAGAAGACAGTGTACATGTGCAGCGTTACAAAGGTTTAGGTGAAATGAACGCCGAGCAATTGTGGGAAACCACCATGAACCCGGATACGCGCACTTTACGCCAGGTTACGATTGATAATGCCGCTAATTGCGATCATACTTTTTCGATGCTGATGGGCGATGAAGTTGCTCCTCGCCGGGAGTTTATCGAGAAAAACGCCAAGTACGCGAAGATTGATGTGTAAAATATAGTGGTAAAAGAAGTATTGAAAACCCTGTTCGTGATCGGACAGGGTTTTTTGTTTTTATGTTGAAAATTGGTTGGTAAAAGAAGTATTGGATGGATTTAGAAATTTGAAGTTTTTTTGGAGGTTGTTATTACTAAATATGCATTTTCATAATTAAATAATTAGTTGATTTAAAAATTTATAATTAATAACTTAGTTTCAAATTTAAGTTGTGAGATTTATTTTAAAACCTAATTACAATTTAATCACCTTATTTTCTAATAATCATTTAATTCTACGTTATGATAAGATTTTTGAAGTGCTGCGTACTAATTTTATTTTTTTCAGTAAATGCTTTCGCCAAAAGTGCAACAGTACATATCACGATAAAAAATTACAAAGGTTCTATTTTTATACATGATTCTGGCTGGAGTTATGATTTGACGAAAAACAAAGTAAACGTCCTACAATTGGATGCGCATCAATCAGCGTCTTATACCATCAATATTGATCAGCCCACTAATCTGATTTTTTATTTATCTAATAAGTTTTTTAACTATAGTCTTTTTTTATCGCCCGGAGACGAACTGTTTTTAACGGCAGATTTTGCCAGGAAAGATCATCAGGTTACGGTAACAGGCAAGGGCAGCAACAATAACCAGCCTGAAATTTTTGCCTTGACTAATTTTAATTGGATACCATTTAAGGGCGACAAAGACCCGGACCGGGTACTCGATGCCATCAAAAAACAATATTTTTTGAATAAAAGTATCCTGGCCAATTATATTAAAGTGAACAAACCTTCTGCTGCTTTCGTCAAAAATGCGACGAACAATTTAAAATATTTTGTTCCGGACAATTATTACGAGTTCAGTCATAATAACAATTTCTTTAGGCCAAAGGATCAGCTCACCAAATGGAAGAAAATTCAGGACAGCATATTTTCAACCGTTAAACTAAGCAATAATGAAGCATTAACTGCCTATAATTATACGCAGTTGATGTGCAGCGTTGTATTGCGCGAAATGGAAGCCATGTGGTTAGAATCGAAAAAAACTGAACCTGCATTAACCAAAGACCGTTGGTCACAGCTCAATCTTAAGCACGAAACGAAGACTAATCGGGTTATGCAACCAGGTGGTTTTGATCAAATTGTACTCGACCGATACTTTAGTGGCAAAGCCGCAGAGTACGCATATGCCCAGACTATAAAACTAAAACTTGTAAGGGCAGATTATCCGGCAGTTGTTTCGATGTACAATCATTTTAAAAAAGAATATCCGCATAGTGCCTATGTAAAGGGATTTAGCCCTGCTATAGCTGAGTTAGTAAAAAAACAGCAGCAAACATTTAATAAGGAAACGGTCTTCGCTAAAAATAACGGTACACAGCTTAATACACTTAAAGACGTGCTGGCACTAACTAAAGGCAAAGTTGCACTGGTAGATATGTGGGGTACGTGGTGCAGCCCTTGCCGATCTGAAATAGAAAAAAATGCCGCAAAATTAGAAGCAAATTTTAAAGGTAAAAACGTTAATTTCATCTATATCGCCAATGATGATATCAATCGCGAAAAAGAATGGAAAAAAGCGATTGCCTATTTTGAGATAGAAGGGATACACATTTTGGCCAATCCTAAATTAACAAAAGATATTATGGGCAATGTTAAAGCAAGCAGTTACCCTACCTATATCTTGATCAAAAAAGACGGCACTTATCGGCAAACTACCTCGCAACAACCAGTAAATGTTCAGGCAATGATTAAAGAAATAGAAACTGCTAATTTATAACAATACATTTACTGGTTGACATTTGTAAAATACTTCTTAAATTGTAAACTCCCATCCGCCTGATACTTCTTTTACCACCTAAAAAACTTGTGTTACTTTGTTTTAAGCTGATGCTTTTACTATTCCGTTAATACTCAAACTTGTTAAGAAGTACATAAAGTACGCAAAGGATTGGCTTATAAATTATAGCGGTAAAAGAAGTACCAAAAACCCTGTTCCGAAATCGGAGCAGGGTTTTTTTTGTTGAAACTAGCTATTATTTTAATCAGGAGCAGCTATTGCCACATCCTCGTTTTGGTTAGAAAAATCCTCAATTTGAATATGTCCGGCCTAATAGTTTTCAAAACCTTTGTACTCATTAATTTAAAAAGCAAATGAATATAACACTCACCGGTTCTTTAGGGAATATCAGCCTGCCATTAACCAAAATACTGGTACAAAAAGGTAACCAGGTAACTGTTATCAGTAGAAAGTCTGAAAATATTAACAAAATTGAAGCATTAGGTGCTAAAGCTGCAATCGGTAGCATGGAAGACGTTGATTTCCTGACACAAACTTTTAAAGGTGCAGACATGATTTATACGATGGAAACGCTTGACCACAGCACCTTTTCTGATCCTGATGTTGACATTTTAAAGATTATGGACACCATCGGGAACAATTACAAAAAAGCGATTACAGCAGCCGGTGTAAAACGCGTGGTTCATTTAAGCAGTATTGGCGCCCACACCGATAAAGGGAATGGTAACCTGGTAATGCACTATAATGTAGAAACCATTATGCGGCAGTTGCCAAGCGATGTTTTAATCAAATTTATGCGCCCTCCCAGTTTTTATACTAACCTCTTCAGGCAGATACAAACCATCAAAACGCAAGGTGCAATCATTGCAAATTATGGCGGAGACAAAAAAGAACCCTGGGTTTCTCCGCTGGATATTGCTGCTGCTATTGCAAGAGAAATGGAGAAGCCGTTTGAAGGCAGGGAAGTACGTTATGTTGTAAGTGATGAAGTTTCGCCAAATGAAATAGCAGCAGTTTTAGGTAAAGCGATAGGAAAACCCGACTTAAAATGGATGGCTATTTCTGATGAGCAGTTGCTAAACGGTATGCTATCTGCAGGGATGGCTCCGCAAATAGCAAAGGGTTTTGTAGAAATGCAGGCTGCACAAGGCAGCGGCCTGTTATATGAAGATTATAATCAGCACAAACCGGTGTTAGGTAAAGTAAAACTTGCTGATTTTGCCCGGGATTTTGCCTCAGTTTATCATAAATAAAAGCTTTAAAAATGAAAAAAGTATTAATTACCGGAGCCAACAAAAGCATTGGTTTCGAAACTGCACGCCAATTATTAAAAAACGGCTTTTATGTATATTTAGGCAGTCGTGATTTAAAAAATGGCCGGGAAGCTGTTGAAAAACTTAAAGCCGAAGGTTTTAACGAAGTTGTAGCCATACAGATCGATGTAAGTAACCAGCAATCTGTAAATGCGGCCCGTGCTGAAATAGGAAATAAAACTGATGTATTGGATGCTTTGATTAATAATGCAGGTATCAATGGCGGGATGCCCCAGGCACCGCTTGAAGCAAGTATCGATCAGTTTAAAAAGGTTTTCGACACTAATTTGTATGGAGTAGTGCGCGTAACACAGGCATTTTTTAGCTTGTTAGAAAAATCTGCACAGCCGAGAATTGTTATGGTGAGTTCGCTTGGTGCTTCAATGGCTCTGCACAGCGACCCTAACTGGAAATACTACAGCCATAAATCCGGGCTTTACCCAGCCTCAAAAGCTGCGTTAAATATGTATACCATTAGTTTAGCTTATGATTTACGGAACACACTGTTTAAAGTTAACGCAGTAGATCCGGGATTTACAAAAACTGATTTTAATAATCACCGCGGAACCGGCAGCGTGGAGGAAGCAGGGGTACGGATAGCAAAATATGCTTTTATTGGCAAAGACGGGCCAACAGGAAAGTTTATCAGCGAGGAACAGAATCCGGAGACCGGAGAAATCCCGTGGTAAATTTTAATACGGTTTAATTATCTTTAAAAATGAAAAAGGAAGAAAGTTTACCGCGGAAATTTGAATCTTTAACCGACTTTCATCGGGTATTCGGGCTGCCAAAACCCTTACACCCGATGGTAAGTTTTATCAATATTAAAGATATAGAAATCCTCCCGGATGAATTACCGAATTCAATTATCCTGGATTTTTATAAAATTTCCTACAAAACAAATCTTTGTGGTAAGGCAAAATACGGGCAAAACTATTACGACTTTGGCGAAGGAGGTTTGGTATTTACCGCGCCGAACCAACTATTTGAATCTCCGCCTGATAATTCAAGCTCAGGCTGTTTGCTGCTTATCCACCCGGATTTCTTTTTGTCTTATCCTTTAGCAAAAAAAATAAGGGAGTACGGCTTTTTTTCCTATGCAGCTAATGAAGCGTTACACTTATCCGATCATGAAAAGGAGATTATCCTATCTATTTTTAAAATTATTGATGATGAATTAAAAAGCAGGATAGATGATTTCAGCCATGATGTGATTATTTCGCAGGTTGAGTTGTTGTTAAATTACAGTAATCGTTTTTACAAGCGTCAGTTTATCACGCGCAGAGCCGTCAATAACGATTTATTGCAGAAACTGGAAGATCTGTTAGACGATTATTTTAACAATGAGAAATCAGTAATGCAAGGGATTCCTACAGTTCAGTTCCTGTCCGATCATTTAAACATATCTCCGGGTTATCTAAGTGATATGCTGCGCTCGCTTACCGGGCAAAATACGCAGCAGCATATCCATAATAAACTGATTGAAAAAGCTAAAGAAAAGTTATCGGCAACTACTTTATCTGTTAATGAGATCGCTTACGCGTTAGGCTTCGAATATCCGCAGTCTTTCAGCAAGTTGTTTAAAACAAAAACAAAGCTTTCCCCAATACAATTCAGGCAGTCTTTTAACTAACCGCGCAGGCAAGAATCGGATATCTGAAATGAGTGCCTGATACTTCTTTTATCACCTAAAAACTTGTGCTGTTTGTTTAAAAGTTACGGTTGCTTATTCCGTACTTTTCAAAAGCAGCTTACACTTTTCATAATCGATAACGGCCTGATACTGCATCAAAATATCTCCGCCTAAAACGCCCAAAACGGGTTCAAGAGCTAATTTTTGGTAAGCAATATTGATGGCGGATAAATCTAAAACCGCAACTTCTATGATCGGAATATGGAACTTGCCGATGTATAAATCTTTAATTTCTGCAATAAAAGATTCCATATTATTAGTGCCTAAACCGGTTGTTAAATGGCCGGCTTTAAGTTCTTTTTCATGAATCAGTTCGGATAGCAGTGTTTTATCAAAAGCGGTTTTTGATGCGCCGGTATCTACCACTAACTTAAAGCACTTTTTCAATAGTTTAACGTTGATCAGTAGATGGAAACCGTTTCCGTTTAAATCTAAAATCTCCAGCGGGATGCTTCTTTTAGCCATATAATTTTATGATCAGCATTAAATACAACACTAATATTTTGCGAAGATAAAAATGCTGCTGCTAATCACCGGTTTAATAAATATTGTAGTACTTCTTTTATCAGTATAAAATCCTTTTTCAAAAATATTTTGCAAACAACTGATTATAAACAGTGGTTATTTCAATTAATTTAAAAATTAAAATTATGCCATTTATAGAATCAAAAAACAGCAATGCTACACCTGTAAAAATATTTTATCAGGATTTAGGTGAAGGAAAACCGGTTGTATTGATACACGGCTGGCCGTTAAACAGCAATTCATGGGAGTACCAGTTAAACGAATTGCCGGCGCACGGTTTGCGCGTAATTGCTTATGACCGCCGCGGCTTTGGAAAATCCGACAAGCCCTGGGGAAATTATGATTACAATACGCTGGCTTCTGATTTGAATGCCCTGCTGGAAGAACTGGATTTGCGCGATGTAACTTTAGTTGGTTTTTCAATGGCCGGAGGAGAAGTAATCCGCTATTTAACAAACTACGGGAGTAACCGCATTGCAAAGTTTGCTTTGGTAAGTTCAATCATTCCTTTTATGCTAAAAACGGATGATAACCCGGAAGGCGTGCCGCAAGAGCAGTTTGATGAATTTGAAGCAGCTTTAAAAGATGACCGCCCCAAATTTTTAACAACCTTTGGCAAACAGTTTTATGGCGATAGTTTGTTATCACCGTCTGTTAGTTCGGAAATTTTAAACTGGACGCAAATGATGGCTTTAGAAGGAAGCGGAAAAGCTACGCTGGAATGTTTAAAATCTTTTTCGACAACAGATTTTAGAAATGAATTATCATCTATTAAAATCCCTGCGCTGATTATTCATGGTGAAGATGATAAAACGGTACCCATTAAAACGGCCGGCGAACAAGCTGCAAGGCTGTTGCCCGATGCAGAATATTTGGTTTATGAAGGCGCGCCGCATGGTTTGCTAATTACAGAAAAAGAAAAACTGACGGCTGATTTGATAGATTTCATCACCAAATACTAAAAAATAGCAGATAAAAAAAGCATGGTTCTAACAGAACCATGCTTTTTTTATGAGGTAAATTTTATCTAAAACGGATAACCGATAGCTAAGTTAAACACCGGTTTGCTTGAGTTTACAACTGTTCCGGAGTATGGTTTTAATACCGGGAAACCCAAATCTGTACGTAATACCAATACGCTAACATCAAAGCGTAAGCCAAAACCAACATCGGCAGCCATTTGATTAAAAAAGTTTGAACCAAAAGTACCGCCTGCTTGGCCCTGGTGTGGTTTAGCATTCCAAACATTCCCGGCATCAGCAAATAATGCCCCGTAAACAATGCTGAATAATTTAGGGCGATATTCTATATTTCCTTCTAATTTTATATCACCTGATTGATCTGCCAGGAAACTGTTTGAAGTACCATTATTGTTGTAAATAATCGGGGTAACACTGCCTGGTCCGATTGATCTGGCCCGGAAACCGCGTAAACTGTTTGGCCCGCCGATAAAAAACTGCTGACTGTAAGGTAAAATAGTGGAGTTACCATAAGGCAAACCTGCACTGGCAATTAAGCGTGCTGCAATTTGGCTGGTAGAAGTTATTTTATGAAAAAAACGGAACTCGTTTTCCAGTTTAATGTATTGATTGTAAGGTGTGCCAAATATCCTTTTCACTTTTTCTCCGTTTAGTGCCAAAGTATCGGCTCCGGTAGCTAAACCAATAATATTACCAGATCCGCTTAGTCGGGTATTAAAATAAACCGTGTTGGTACGATAGGTTTCGGTAGTGTTGGTGTAAGTGTAACTGTAACTTGGGCCGAAGGTAAACTGAGGATCAATTACGTGTTTTAGCGCAGGATTATTTTTATACAAATCGCTATTAGTGTACAACGTATCTATATTTGCTGGCTTAACGTAGGTAATTGTCAGGAAATTTAACTCATGTGACCGATGCGTATTTTCCCGCCATTGATATCCAAACGAACCGTTAAAAGAGTTTAAATTATACAGGCCTATACGGTTTACGATTGAATAACCTACTGATAGATTAGTGTGCGGGATATAAGCATTATCATTCCTAAAATTAAAAGGACTTATAATACGCGGCCAGGACAATGTGGTTTGAATACCCACTTGTGTAAGCGGATGGCCGCCGCCAAACTGGCCCGAAACCTGTGCATCCGTACTACCAAATAAAGTTACAGTAAGCAATTCTGCACCTTTAAAAGTATTACGGTTACGGAAATTTAAGTTAAGTTGCGCGCCGTTATAGTTGGCAGAAGTGGTACGCCCCAGCACATCAAAAGACAGGGATTTTTTAGGATACTGAGTTAAAAAGTAGTAAACATCCAACCTTGGAGAATCCACTGAAACATCTTCAAACCTGTTTTTTACATATTTAAACGGCCCAAGGTTGATAAATTTATTTAATGATTTATTATGGTCGGTACGGTTGTAGACATCGCCTGACCGCAACTGTACGGTATTTTTAAACACAAACGGCTTAACTGTTACCCTTCGCTGGATTACGTTATAATTATCATACAGTACTGCTCTGTCTTTCATCAAAGAAGTATCCCGCAAAGAATAATTAGGATATACATAAACCTGTTTAATTTTATAAATATTGCGTGCTTTGCCGGGTGTAGTATTAATAACTTGCATATCAATATCCACCTGGTGATTGCCGATGTTGGTACTATCTACATGTGCTTCCAAATCCTCCGGAGCAAAATAGTAAAAACCTCTTTCTTTTAGCGTTGCATCAATCCTTGTGCGTTCGGCTTTAATCACATCAAGATTATATTTATCACCAACTTTTAACAAACTATTGTTTGCTATACCCGCAATTGCCGTATCTAAACTATTATTGGATCTTGGAAAAGTTACCTTCCTGATGGTATAACCCGGACCCGTATTAACAGTATAAATTGCGGTTGCTTTTTTATTCTTACTTACAGTATCTCCGGTAACATCTGCCTGAAAGTAACCTTGATCCTGCAAACGGCTAAGCAAAATTTTACTGTTTTTATCCAGGTCAACAGCACTTACCAACACCGGAGCTTCGCCTTTAGCATGCAAATAATGTTTAATTCCTTTTTTCTTAGTTGTGCGGGTGATATTGTACAGATAAAGTTTTGGCCGCAATCCTAAGATAGAAGCATTAGGTTTTGGCCGAAGCAAACCAGCCAGTTGACTTGATAAAGCACTTTTATCGTTTTTTTTCAGGTCTTTGTTTACGATATTTACTTTGCCGCCAATATATAATTTCTGGTTGCCGGTCAAATACTTTGTATTACTGCAAGCTTGAAAAATAGCGGTAATCAGCAGTAAATATCTGATGGATTTGATCATGGGTTTAATTTGTAGTTTGTTCTTTCTTGTCCTTCTTATCCTCTCTGATGCGGCGGCGCATTTCCCTTAACTGTTCGGATGATTTGAATATCTCTTTAAACTTGTTATAGTCAACCGTAAAAGAAAACCCGACTCCGGTTTCAACAACCTGACCCTGGATTACAATATATTCATCCCGCCGGTAAGCGCGCAAAGCAAAACGGCCGTCTTTTGTAAGTTTATAACCAACCGTTACGTTTCCGGCAATCGTGCTTGCTTTTTGTCCGGGTTGATTTTGTCCTTCCAGATTAAAATTATTTCCAACGGAAACACTTAAACGATCATTTAGGAAACGTTTGGATAAGGCCACATTCAAATCCGTCCGGTTCTGTGCAACGCCGGTTGAGTAATCTTCACCTGATTGTACATCAAAATTTAAGTCGACTCCAGCAATAGAATTACCAACCAACTTGTTCAATTGATCTGATAGAAGTCCACTTACACTGTTTCTAACATATCCTTGTGCACCGGTACTACCACCGGAACTTTGAAAAGGGTTATCACCAATAAAGTGCCCTAAAACAAGCACGCCCAAAACCTGCTTGTTTAATTCATTCGGATCCTGGCGGATTTGTGCCAAACGCGTATCAACCGTGTTAACCACATCGCTGGAAACCGTGTAGTTGCTATCCGGCAAAATAATATCAAAACTGATATCAGGTTTTAATAACTCATTTTTTAGGTTGAGGTTAACGTTGAAAGGTAATTTCTGCTTGTACATTGTTTTCTCCGTTTCAGAGCCTAACTGATCTTCTACCAAATCAATCGGAGGGACGGTTGCTACATAAGTTGCCGTTAAATCAATATTGGCACTTGTTGGGTCGCCCGTCCAGGTAATTGTACTGCCTCTTTTAAAGTTAAACTTTCGCTGAACGGTTGCATAAGCCAGATTGTAAGAACCTTCATTAACTGTATAAGTACCTGTTAAGTTAGTTTTCCCGCTTGGATCAACACCGGCGTTTAATTGTGCTTCACCTTTAATATGTACCACATCGCCGTTGCTCTCATCAATTACAATGTTAAAGTTTGCATTTTTATTGATGGTAATGTTAGCCGTAACATCCAAACCGGTAATATCAGATTTGGCAACAGAATCGCGTTGTTTAGCCATCAGAATAGAATCCAGTTTTGGTGCGCTGTGATTTACAAAAACTACTACACCTTTTCGATCTTGTATGCCCGGATCGCTTTGCGGCAAAACAATCGTCATATCGGTTTTATCGTTCACCACCAGGTTTCCGTCAACCACCGGTTTAGCTAAATCTCCGCGGATTTTTAACCGCGTATTCAAGAATAACTTGCCGTAAAAAAGCTTATTGTTTTCTCTGGTAGAGTTTATGGCCTGGAAATTATTGGCCGTAATATCCAAACCAAATCTGAAATCGGTAAACGTTTTGGTGTACACTGCTCCGTTTATCGTTGCTTTATTTCCGGCTGAATCAATCAGCGTAAAATCATTAAAATTAATTCCATCCTGATTAAAGCTGATTCTTTCATCATCCAAACGGAAATAGGAGTTTAGCATCGAAACATTAAAACCTACTTTATTAAAGTTAATATCTCCGTTTACATTTGGTGCGGTTGGCGAACCTGCAATTTTTATCCGACCGGTTAAATTTCCGGTTGTATTTTTCAGATTGCCCAAAGTAAAACCTTCAATACTTTTCATGTTGAGTTTTACAATATCCAAGTTTAAATCGATGTTGTTATCCTTCTGGTTGGTATAATACAAACCGGCAAGTTTTACTTCATTCCCTTTACCGGTAATATCTACGTTAGCCGCAAAAGTATTGGCTTGCTGGTTATTTACTTTGATGGCAATATCGCCTAAAGTATCCGTTTTAAAATTGAAATCCTTGATGTTAAGGTCGGAAGTAAAAACCGGGCTTTTAGCAAAGTTGCTTACTTGTGCATTTCCATTTATGGTTCCGCCAACTTTTAACGAATCTTTTTCTGCAATGTGCGTTAAAGTTTCAATTTTAAAATTCTGGAAAGTAACTGCAACCGGGCCGTTTAGCTGTTGGCTGGTTGTGTTAATACCCAGCATTTGGTTATTGTTGGATATATTAAAGTTGCGCGCCAGGATACCTTTTGCACCAAATTGCAGTGCATTATTTGTGTTGATTGTCCAAGGCATGTAATCAAGTGTCAAGCCGTTTTGTAACAAGCTAAACTCATACTGGCTACCCAAAGCTTTAAAAATACCGGCTATTTTATATTGCTCTTTCAAGCTTTTATCTTTTACACTTATATCCAAAGCAAGCTTGTTATCTTGTGCATTTCCGCTGATACTTGTGTTTAACAATTGGATTGAAGAAGTCGCAATTTTATCAACAGTTAGGTTATAATTTAAAGCATTATTACCGGTATTGATAGCCAGCTTTAAATTACTGATTTGATTGGTTCCGTAAACTGTGTTTGGTATTTCTCCGTTAACCACTAAATCTCCTGCATCGCTGTTAAAATGTCCGTTTAATTTAATCGGATCTAATTGTTTCAGATCAGGCGCAAACTGGGTAAGTAAAGGTGTTTTAGTAATTACCGCTTGAAAAGTGAAATTTTCCGGCGAATATTTTACTTTAGTTTTTGCCGTGCTGGTATTATAATATTTGTTAATTGTTGCCTGCAAAGCTGTTCCAACTTCAGTTAACTTGTACTTCCCGGCCATATTGGCTGTTAAAATCTGAGATTTAATGTTGAGGGTCGCATTATTTGCATCGGCAGTAGAAGCAATGCTGATCGAATCTAACTGAATCCGCTGATCTTTTTGTACAACCAGTAAATCGGTTACCTGGATGTTTCCGTTTAAATAATCAGGATTAGCTGTAGGGATATCTGCCACAATTTTACCATGTAAACGAAGCTCGCTGCTTGCAAAATGTAACCTTTGCAAATTAACACTGTCTAAGTTTAACGTTGCATTAATTGCAGGATATTTATTGGCCATATTTACTTTTGCATTCAGCGCAAAGTTGATATTCGGATCTTTCATCCTTGCAGTGGTATTGATGATACCGTTTTGCGCAGTTCCTTTCAACACTAAATTCCTGTAAACGTAACCTTTCACATCAGCCCGAATTAAATTTGCAGACAGCTGTGCATTGGCATTTTTTACAGTTGTTCCCGAGCCTTTAACCTTCGCATTTAAAGTTAAGCGGCCAACTGTTTTTTCCTGTTTAATCAATCTGCCCACATTAAAATTATCCATCTTAATATCTGCGGAATAAACTTCGCTGCCTTTCCTGCTGCCGCTTTTCATGCCTGCAATCGCGGTGACAGTACCATAACTGGAACGCAATGCTAAATTGGTATTAAAGTTTTTGATGCTTCCTTTAAAGGTTCCTTTTAAACCTAAAGATTCGGGGATGCGGATACTTGCAGGCAAAGTACCTGCCGGTGCCAGGCGCGCAATATCACGGCCGGTTGTACTAAAATCTTTTATATCGAGGTCAAAAAAAGCTTTGTCCACATCCGGCAAACCTTTTAAATGTGCCGAAGCTGCAATTTTGGTTTGGCCTAATCCGGTAACGGTTAAATTCTGGATCGTTAAATTATTTACTTTGCCCGTAATTTTTCCGTTTACATTCAGTACACCATTTGTGTTTCCTTTAAAAGGCGGCGTTGCAGCAAGTGTAGGCACAAAATTCAAAACATCTTTAAAGGCCAGTTTGCTGTCTTTGAAGTCTGCATTTAACTGCAGCTCGCCCAAATTTTTGCTAATTTCTGAAATAGACGGATACCGAACTTCAATGTAATCCCGGATAATTGTTCCCGGCGTTTCTAAGTACAGGTTTTTTAGGAAAGACTGTTTTTGTGCATATAAAAAGGTTGTTCGGAAATTTTTGATTTGCACACCGCTTTTCTCTGCAAAAGCAAACTGGTTTATTTTGCCGGAAATTGTTGTCGGGCTATACAAAATACCATCGGCATCAACATTTAAACCTGTTAAATTAAGGTGATTGTAATCGATACCTTTTGGCAAAGCTTTCTGCGCATTATTATCAAACTGAATATCGTTATCCGCAAAAGCAACTTTGGCTAATTTTACTGTCCAGCCTTTTTCTTCAACAGCAGTTTTTGTGGTGGTATCTTTATCAACTGCTTTTTTGGATGCTTCTTTTACCGTACTTTTTATGTCGGCAGCGGTTGATGGGCGGCCGGTTCCCAAGGCAGCTTTGGTTTGGTTCAGCTCGATATTTTTTATTACTACATGCTGATTTTTTAAGTCGATGCTATCCAGTTCTGCCAGAAATTTCCCCAGATCAACTTTTGCTTTTAAAGCCGTTGTCTCGTTTAAATAATCAACTTTAATTTTAGAAAGATCGATTGTGCCTATTTTTAAATCGTAATTTAATGGTTTGGAAGCAGCCGTATCTGTAATTGATGCTGTTTTTACCGATGTAATTTCGTGCTGTATCACTTTTGCATTCACATCCGAAAGCGTTAGTTTCGGAACGGTAAATTTCATCTTATCCAAATCAAAATCTTTAATATTGGTATCAAAATGGCCTAAATAAAAAGCCACATCATTACCGGAAACAGCATCGTTATATTTGATATGGATACGATCGAGGTTAATTTTATTAATGGAAAACTTCATCGAAGCGGTATCATTCGGATCGGGTGCTTTTTTTGGCCCGCTGTTAAAAGCTTTGATGATATAAGTGAAATTGAAGTTGCTGTCGGGCAGCGTTCGGCTGATGTGAGAAGTAATCCCTTCCAAATCAACTTCATTAATTTCTATTTGATTATCCAGAATTTTTAATAAACTAATGTCAACCTTCAGCTTTTCGCCGGCCAGTAAAGTATCTTTTTTCTGATCTTCAAAATAAACATCGTTTAATATAACCAGCTTCGGTAAGCCCAAGGAGATATGGCCGATGCGGACAGGTGTATGAATTTTACCTTCTAAAAAGCTTACTGCTTTATCTTTTGCAAAGTTTTGTACCGCAGGAACCTGGATCAAAACCGCTACCAGTAAAACAAGTGCAACCACACTTACAATAAGCCAAAGTACAATCTTAAGGAATAAGCGTCCGTATTTTTTCAAAATCTTTCAGTGCTGATTAAACCATTATTTCCATTGAACATGCAAAACGCTTGTTTTGATTTAACTATTGATACCAAAGTACCCAAAAATAGTTTTATAAAAAAAATATAAGCTTGTGTCATTTTATACGTGGCTTTTCCACAATAAGTGCCGGCAAATATAGTTTTTGGTAAATTTGTATCATATACTTCTTTTATGCCTGATTTTTCTCATTTACACGTGCACACCCAGTTTTCTTTGCTGGACGGAGCTGCAGATGTTACTAAACTTTTTAAAAAAGCCGCTGCCGATGGCATGAAAGCGATGGCAATTACCGATCATGGAAACATGTTCGGAGCTTTTAAATTCGTGGCCGAAGCGGGCAAGCACAACGTTAAACCGATTGTGGGTTGTGAGTTTTATGTAGTAGAAGATCGTCATAAAAAGCAGTTTACAAAAGATAAAAAAGATGTGCGTTATCATCAGTTATTACTTGCAAAAAATGCCGAAGGCTACAAAAATCTGATCAAACTTTGTTCGCTCGGTTATATTGAAGGTTTGTACAGCAAATGGCCGCGCATCGATAAAGAATTGATCTTAAAATACCACAAAGGTTTAATTGCCACAACGTGTTGTATCGGCGCATCTGTGCCGCAGGCAATTTTAAAAAACAGTGAAGCCGAAGCGGAAGCCGAATTTAAATGGTGGCTGGATTTATTCGGTGAGGATTATTACATCGAACTGCAGCGGCATGATATCCCTGAGCAGATTAAAATAAATAATGTGCTTACCTCTTTCGCCAAAAAACATGCGGTAAAAGTAATCTGCTCCAATGATTCGCATTATGTTGATCAGCAGGATCATAATGCCCACGATATTTTGCTTTGCGTAAACACCGGCGATATGCAGAGCACGCCGATTGCTACGGACGAAGAAGGCGGAAAAGGCTATCGTTTTGGTTTCCCGAATGATCAGTTTTACTTTAAAACGCAGGCCGAGATGAGTCAGCTTTTCCAGGATATTCCGGAATCATTGGATAACACGAATGAGATTGTGGACAAGATCGATCACCTTAAACTAAAGCGTGATATTTTGTTGCCTAATTTCCCGGTTCCGCCAGAGTTTAAAATCCATCACGGTGCAGAAGCTGACGTTTTAAACCAGTGGGAATTTTTGAAAGATCTCACTTATAAAGGTGCCAAAGAACGTTACCATGAAATCGGTTTGGAAGTGCAGGAAAGGCTTGATTTTGAGTTGTTCACAATCAAAACAATGGGTTTTGCCGGCTACTTTTTAATCGTTGCCGATTTTATAAAAGCCGGCCGAAACTTGGGTGTTTTTGTTGGCCCCGGTCGTGGTTCTGCGGCTGGTTCTGCGGTAGCTTATTGCATCGGCATCACCAATATTGATCCTATAAAATACAATTTGCTGTTTGAGCGTTTCCTCAACCCGGATCGTAAATCCATGCCGGATATTGATACGGATTTTGATGATGAAGGCCGGCAGAAAGTAATCGATTATGTGGTTGATAAATACGGGCAAAACCAGGTTGCCCAGATTATTACTTATGGTTCCATGGCTGCCCGAACCAGCATTCAGGATGTTGGCCGTGCGTTGAATATGCCTTTATCCGAAGTAAACTCTATAAAAAAGTTAGTTCCCGAAACTTTAGGCATCACCTTAAAAAAAGCAATTGAACAGGTTCCGGAACTGCAGGAAATCCTGAAAGGTAAAGATTTGAAATCTAAGGTGCTAAAAGAAGCAGAGAAGCTGGAAGGTTCGGTGCGGAATACCGGCGTTCATGCTGCCGGAATCATCATCGCGCCGGAAGATTTGACTAATATTTTGCCGGTTGCCACATCCAAAGAATCAACTTTGCTGGTTACGCAGTTTGACGGGAAAGTGGTGGAAGATGCAGGCGTTATCAAGATGGATTTTTTAGGGTTAAAAACACTAACAATTTTGAAAGATGCGTTGCGGATGATTAAGCTAAATCATGGGGAGGATATTGCTATCGATGAAATCCCACTGGATGATGAAGATACTTATAACCTTTATCAGGCCGGAAATACCAACGGAACTTTCCAATTTGAGAGTGACGGTATGCAGATGTATATGCGCGAATTGAAGCCCGATAAATTTGAGGATTTGATTGCGATGAATGCTTTGTACCGCCCGGGACCGATGGAATATATTCCGAATTTTATTAAGCGGAAACACGGTTTAGAGGCAATCAGCTATGATTTGCCCGATATGGAAGAATATCTGGCCGAAACTTACGGTATTACAGTTTACCAGGAACAGGTGATGCTTTTATCGCAAAAGCTGGCCGGTTTTAGCAAAGGCGATGCCGACGTTTTGCGGAAAGCGATGGGTAAAAAGCAGATTGAAATCCTCAATAAAATGGAAGCTCAATTTGTGGAAGGTGCCACGGCAAAAGGCCATCCGAAAGATAAATTGACTAAAATCTGGAACGACTGGAAAGCTTTTGCACAATATGCTTTCAATAAATCGCACTCTACATGTTATGCTTTTGTAGCTTATCAAACGGCATATTTAAAGGCGCATTACCCGGCAGAATACATGTCGGCCGTGTTAAATAACCAGAACAATATCGAAAAAATTACCTTTTTTATGGATGAATGCCGGCAGATGGGTATCCATGTTTTAGGCCCGGATGTAAATGAATCTTCCACAACTTTTACGGTAAATCACAACGGCGAGATTCGTTTTGGTTTAGCAGGCATAAAAGGAGTAGGCGAAAAAGCGGTTGAAAGTATTATTGAAGAACGGGAAGCAAACGGGCCTTACACATCCGTTTATGATTTCGCACGTCGTTCCAACACGCGTTCGGTTAATAAAAAATCATGTGAAAATTTAGTTTACAGTGGCGCTTTTGATAGTTTCGGTTTAAAACGTTCCCAGTTTTTTGTGAAAACGGAAAACGGAATTTTAACCGGTTTGGAACGCTTGATCAAATACGGAAACGATTATCAGCATTCTGCCAACAGCTCGCAGGTTTCGCTGTTTGGTGGTGCCAATGCTTCTTTTATACCCGAACCTTCCATGCCGGAAGCAGAAGAATATCCGCTGATTGAGAAGTTGAAATATGAAAAAGACTTGATCGGCATTTATTTAACCGGCCACCCGCTGGATAATTACAAGTTTGAACTAACCGAATATTGTAATAGTAAAGTAGTTGATTTAAAGCTTGTGCAGCGGATGAAAAATCGTGAAGGCGGCGAGGATGTTATTACTGCTTTTAACGAGTTAAAACGTAAAAGCGAACTTTGTATCGGCGGATTGGTTTCAAATGTTCAGCATAAAATGACTAAAAACGGTAATCCGTTCGGCACTTTTGTTTTGGAGGATTACAACGATAATTACGAGTTTGCTTTGTTCGGCGATGATTATATCAAGTTTAAAAACTTGATGTTTGATGGTTATTTTTTGCAGGTAAAAGGATGTATTGAGGAGAAATTTAAGCAGAAAGATAACTGGGATTTAAGGATTTCGCAAATGCAGCTGCTTTCGGAACTGCGGGATAAATTAACAAAATCAATCACGATCAGCTTAAACTTAAATGATCTTTCGGGCGATTTGCTAAATGATTTGCAAGGTTTGGTAGAAGCCAACAATCAAAAATATGCCGTTAAAAACTGTGTGCTTCGTTTCCAGGTAAAAGATCGGGATGAAGCCATTGCAATAGAAATGCCTTCGAGAAGTTTTAAGGTAAATCCGGCTGATGATTTTTTGGATAGTATTAAAGAGTTGACTCATAATCAGCCGCAGTTAAATTAGTAAAAGAAGTTTTTTTATTTTTACATGTGATAAAAACTATATGAAAGTTGAGAAAACAATCGAGCTGGGCAATGGACATAAAATAGAATTTGGGAAAGCTACCTGGAATTTAACGGCTACATCTTTAAGAAACAGATATCCTACTTCAAAAGGTGGCTGTAGTCCAAGAAGTTCAAGTGAAATTCCAATTGAGGATATTAAACTTATCGTGAAAGAAAGCGTTAAAAACGGGTATATAGCAAATAACGAACTGCTTGAGATTGCAGAATTTTGTATATCAGCATTAAAGCAGAATCAGGAAAACAAGAAACACTTAAGCCAAACTGATAAAATCAATTTAATGAAACAAGCATCAAACGATCCTTTATATTTAGCCGATATTAAAGAAATAAATGATGATTTTGAAGCAGTTGATTACGAAATATAAATGTTTAAGCGTTGGTCAATCTATAGAGCTAGTCTTGATCCTGTTGTTGGTTCAGAACAAGGAAAATCAAGACCCGTATTAATTATTAGTGAAAACACTATAAATGATATTTTAAATACTGTTAATGTTATTCCTTTAAGCAGCCGTAAGCCAGGAAGAATCATCTATCCAAATGAAGCTTTTATATCTGCTGATAACCATGGATTAGTTAATGAATCTTTAGTCCTTTGCCAACAAATAAGGACATTAGACAAGAAGCGTTTATCACATTTTTATGGTGAAGTAACAGATATAGAAAAACAGGAAGAAATTGTTGAAGCTTTATGTTTTCAATTAGCGATTTTGCCTGAGTCTAAATAAATTCCATATAAAAGTTTACTAATTGTCAACTTGTCATACCACAAACGTGGCAAGCAATTTGATTATTCTATATTTGTTTAAACATTATTAAACATAAATATTATGGCTTTAGAAATTACAGATGCCAACTTTGATGAGTTGGTATTAAAATCAGATAAACCGGTTTTGGTTGACTTTTGGGCAGAATGGTGCGGACCTTGCCGTATGGTGGGGCCGGTTGTAGAAGAAATTGCAAAAGAGTACGGCGATAAGGCAGTTGTAGGAAAAGTAAACGTAGATAACAATCCTGGTATTTCCATGAAGTTCGGTATTCGTAACATCCCGGCTTTGTTGTTTTTTAAGAACGGCGAAATTGTAGATAAACAAATTGGTGCAGTTCCAAAATCTGTTTTATCAGACAAGCTGAATAAACAATTGGTATAATAATTCTTTTAGCATACAAAAAACCTGGCTTTATTTAAGTCGGGTTTTTTTGTGCGGTTGATTTTGGTAATACTTCTTTTATCAACTAAAAATTAGTGTCAGATATAAGTTCAGCTTTATTAATTTGTAAATTTGTTTATGGCAACGTTCACGATCAACACAGAGGATAAAAAATCTGAAAAAGCGCTTAAAGCAATTTTGAAGGTGCTCGAGATCAATTATCAGGTTGAAAACAAGGATAAAGCAAAGACCGAATCAAGACCGCTCAACAAAAAAGAAAAACAGCTTTATGAATCTTTAAAAAACACATTTCTCGACATAAAGAAATGGGAAAGAGGCGAGTTAGAATTTAAAGATGCCAAAACTCTTTTCGATGAGCTTTAAAATTCAATTCACGCCATATTTTGAGCAGTCATTAAAAAAATAGTTAAAAAACATAGAAGCATCAAAGACGATGTTTTAATATTAATTAAGCAACTTGAAATTGAGCCAACAACTGGTGTTGAAATCAGACCTAATCTATATAAGATCAGACTAAGTATTTCAAGTTCAAATAAAGGGAAAAGCGGAGGTGCAAGAGTTATTACCTACGTTCTTGTTAAGGATGAAATTGTTCTTTTAGCAGATATATACCTTAAATCTGAGTTGGAAACAGTGAATGAAAAGCTAGTAATTCAAGGATTGAGAAATCAAGGATTTATTTAACCAAGACCGTTCAAAACATGAACTAATTGTTTCTAAGTTCTATCAAACGCAAAAATCATAGCTTTACTTCATGGCGGGTAACCTCAGTCTCAACCAAGAAATACAACAATTTGCCAACCTCGAACTGCTTGCAAAACAAGTGGTAGAAGGTTTTATTACGGGTTTGCACCAAAGTCCGTTTCATGGTTTTTCGGTAGAATTTGCTCAACATCGTGCTTATAACAACGGCGAATCTGTACGGAACGTAGATTGGAAGTTGATGGCCCGAACGGATAAATTGTTCGTGAAGCAGTTTGAAGAAGAAACAAATCTCCGTTGTTTTTTGGTTTTGGATGCTTCCTCTTCCATGAATTTTCCCGAAAAAGGTTTAAGCAAACTCGAATTTGCAGCTTACGCGGCAGCAAGTTTAATGTATCTGTTTAAAAAGCAGCGCGATGCTTTCGGGCTTTGCCTTTTTTCTGATCAGGTAGATTTTATAAGTCAGGCGAAATCTACTTCTGCCCATTTATTTTATCTTTTTGCCCAGCTGGAAAAAATTTTGCAGGATAAAAGAAGCAAACAATCTACTGCAATTTCGCAGGTTTTGCATCAGCTGGCCGGACAAGTGCATAAACGTTCGCTCATTATTATCTTAAGCGATATGCTGGAAAATGCTTTGGACGAGCAAAAATCCAATGATCTTTTTGCCGCTTTGCAGCATTTAAAACACGGCAAGCACGAAGTGGTAATCTTCAACATTTCCGATCATCAGAAAGAACTGGAATTTAATTTTGAAAACCGGCCGTATCATTTTGTTGATCTGGAAAGCGGTGCAGAAATGAAAGTCCATCCAAACGAAATCCGGGAAAGTTACCGTTCGGCTTTAAACAATTACCGGCACAATTTAGAATTGAAATGCGCGCAATATAAAATTGATTTGGTGGATGCCAACCTGCACCAGGGTTACGATCAGGTTTTAAAAGCGTATCTCATCAAAAGAAATAAAATGGCTTGATACTGTTTTTACCGGCATAAAAACAGTATGAAAAGCTGTGCTGTCATCCTGAACTTGTTTCAGGATTCCAAGTGATAAGTCAAAACCTTACTTGGGAGATGCCGAATAAATTTCGGCATGACAAATTATATATCAGCGTAAAAATCAATTGCTTCCAATATTACGGCACAAGCTTTTTCAATTTCTTCCGAAGAAATAATTAGCGGCGGCGCAACCCGCAAAGCGGTTTCGCAATGTAAAAACCAATCTACAATTACGCCGTTTTCCACACAATGTTTGCTTACGCTTTCAACCTGATTAAAATTGCTTAATTGGATGGAGAGCATCAATCCTTTTCCGCGCACTTCTTTTATTTCTTTATGTTGAAGCAGTTCCCGAAACAGTGCTTCTTTTACCGCAATATTTTCAATCAGCTTTTCTTTCAGAATTACTTCCAGCGAAGCTAAACCTGCCGCACAACAAACCGGATGGCCGCCAAACGTAGTAATATGGCCTAAAATCGGGTTTTCTTTTAACGCATCCATAACGTGTTTTGGCGCAATAAAAGCACCTAAAGGCATGCCGCCGCCAAATGCTTTTGCAGTTAATAAAACATCCGGAACGATATTAAAATGCTCAAAAGCAAACAGTTTCCCGGTACGGCCGAGGCCGGATTGTATCTCATCTAAAATTAACAAAGTATTAGTTTGCAAACATTTATGCCGTAAAAGAAGCATGTAATCCAAATCAGGAACACGAACGCCCGCTTCACCCTGAATGGTTTCTACAATTACGGCTGCTGTTTTAGTAGTAATTAGTTCGAGGTCTTGCCTTTGATTAAAGTTGATGAACTTAATTCCGGGCAGCAACGGCCGGTAAGCCTGCTTAAATTCTTCATTTCCCATCAAGCTCAAAGCACCTTGCGTACTGCCGTGGTAACTGTTTTTATAGGCAATAATTTCCTGCCGGCCGGTAAATCTTTTAGCTAATTTCATCGCGCCTTCTGTAGCTTCTGTGCCCGAATTGGTAAAATAAACGGAATTGAGCGTTCCGGGAAGGAGGGAAGTTATTTTTTGAGCCAGTTTAACTTGTGGCGTTTGCACATATTCGCCATAAACACTCAGGTGCATATATAAATCAACTTGGTCTTTTATGGCCTTAACAATTGCAGGGTGGCGGTGGCCGGTATTGCTAACTGCAAAGCCGGAAACCAAATCCATATATGCTTTGCCTGCTGCATCGTATAAATACAATCCTTCGGCCCGTTCAATTTCTAATAATCGTGGGGAATTAGATGTTTGGGCGACATTCAGCAAAAAAAGCTGGCGTTGAGTAAGCATGTGCAAAAATACGAAAGGCCTTTAACATTTGTTAAAAGCCTTTTATCAGGAAAAATAGCTGTACGGAAACTAATTATTGTCGTGTCCGCGTTTTAACCGGTTAATCATTTCTTCATTAAAAGTACGTTCGCTTTTATAAAAGTGCATCAATTTATCAGAAGGTAAAATTTTTGAAAACTCATCATTATATCGTTTTTTGATAGTTAAAATTTTAGAATCGTAATCCAAATTATCATTCACAATATCCTGCGGGTTTTTTTTTGAATTTAACATGTTTTGTCTTTTTTGATGCAACACAACGTTTAATTCGTTTTGATAATTTTTATAAACAGGCCAAAAACGGTCGGCTTCTTCGGAAGTTAGATTCATTTTATCCGATAGGTAATCCATTTTTATAGATTGGATTTTGTGCATACCCACACTATTATCTACACTACTGCTGTTAAAATTGCTGCGTGTATCTAAATTAGAAGAACGGCCGGAAGCACGAAAACCCTGTGCAATTGTCCATTCGGCTTTAGTAAACAAAACCAGTAAAACTATGCCAATGCTGTATTTCCTGATCATATTAATTTTCGATGAATTCATATTGCAACATTTAATTTTAGTTGATTTCGTTGCTGTCTGTACTCGCCTTGCTTGTTTTAAAATCTAAATCTGTATCATAGCTATTTTCTAAAATAACATGATTATCGTAAGTATCTGCATTAATTTTTAGATAATTCTCAATATCAGCGTCCGGCAAATTAGAAAGCTGATTTTGTATATTGTGTGCGGATTGATACTGTTTTACAAAAAACCCGGCCGTTACGGCAACTGCAATACAAGCGGCTGTAGCATATTTCCAGGCAGCTTTAACAAAAATGCTGCGGACTTTTGCAACTGGTTGCGTTGCTTCTTTTATGCCTGTTTTTTGGTTAATCCTTTTCTGGAGATCTTCAAAATAACCGTTAGACACAGAAAAAGCATTTTCCTGATCGGTAAATTCGATGATATTAATTCTGGCAGTGATATTACTTTGCTGTTCTTCAAAAAACTGATCCGGTACGGTAAATCCGGTTTTTAACGAGCGCATTTCTTGCAGTCGAGCTGCAGATTCAATCTGCTCCTGCAGGTTTTCAAAATAATTTTGCGGAACGGTAAAGCCGTTCGGTTGTGTATTCTCTTTTAACTCCTGAGCAAAAATAGCCGTACGGATTTGTTCCTGCTGCTCCTCGAAATAATTTCCGGGAACCAGAAAAGGATTACCCTTATTTTGCTTGTTTAAAGCAGGATAATCGTTTAACCAATCTGTGTGTTCAATATTCTCATTCATCACGAAAGGATAGAATCAATTTTGGGTAAAAGGTTTAAAATGTTTTTCTATTAATCTTCGGCAAGTAAATAAGCTTCGATTTTTTTTACGGCTAAGTGAAAAGATGATTTTAAAGCACCAACGCTGGTACCCAAAACTTCCGACATTTCTTCATACTTCAGCTCATCGTAATATTTCATATTAAAAACCAAACGCTGTTTATCAGGCAAAGTCAGGATTGCTTTTTGCAGTTTCCTTTGCGCTTTATCGCCGTCAAAATAAGCAGACTCTGTTAAAGATTCTGATAATTCATAGGAAACATCATCAAACGAAATATTATTTTTAAGTTTTTTCCGGTTTAAAAAAGTGATGCATTCATTAGTGGCAATGCGGTACATCCAGGTATATAGTTGCGCATCGCTCCTAAATCCTAACAGGTTTTTCCAAATCTTGATAAAAACTTCCTGCACCAAATCGTCCGCATCGTCATGATCGATAACCATCCGGCGGATATGCCAGTAAATTTTTTGCTGATACTTTTTCAGCAACAGGTTAAAAGCTTCATTACGCGTTTTTTCGTCCTGGAACTTACTTAGTATTTCGGTATCATCAACCTGTACAGACATTTAACAATCAATATAATTAGTAACGGATTTAGGCACAAACTTAAATAAAAACAGATAAATGCCTTATTTTGAACACAAATATTATCCACAAAGCGCAATGCTATTTTTATCTGCATAAAAACAGCATGCTCAGGCCAGTAAATCCAGCACTTGTTTTGATGAATTTTTAGTGTCTACCTTTTCTATAATTTTTTGGATAACACCGTTTCGATCTATTAAAAAAGTAGTACGTGCCGTGCCCATATATAATTTGCCGTACATGTTTTTCTCCACCCAAACACCATAACTTTCTACAATTGATTTATCGGTATCGGCAATTAGCGGAAACGGCAGATTATGTTTGGATTCAAACTTTTTGTGTGATTTTTCATCATCCGTACTTACGCCGATAACCTGGTAACCTTGCTGCGCCAGGCTTTGATAGTTATCCCGGAAATCACAAGCTTCGGCTGTGCAGCCCGGCGTATCGTCTTTCGGGTAGAAATACAGGATTAAGTTTTTGCCGGCAAAATCAGCTAACGAAACTGTTTTTCCGTTCTGATCTTTGGCAGAAAATGCCGGTGCTTTATCGCCTTCCTTCAAAACTTTGTTTTTCAAATTCATATTTTTAATGCTTCTTTTACCGGTAAAAATTTAAGGTCAGTTTTTTAATATTATCCTTTTGATCTGTAACTATCAGATCGAGCTGGTGTTTTCCGGGCAAACAATGTTCATCAAAAAAATAACGGAACTGCTTGCTTTTATAATCGTGTTCAACCAAAATCCATTGCCCGTCGATATAACCTTTGTAAGATTTGATACCTGATAAATTATCACTAATCCGGAAAGACATAAACTTTGAAGCAGCCATATTTTTTCCTTCGGCAATATTTAAAGGTATAATAACCGGCGCAACCGTATCAACAGCAATATAATAATTACCAAAAGTACGGGTTTGCGCTTTTACAAAACCATCTTTAAAAACCCCGCCCTGCGAACCTCCTCCGGTATTAACAATTATCGCTTTATCGGCATTATTTCCTAACGAAACATCAGGCTTGATCCATAAATCATAACTGTCATTTATAGTTGTAAAACGATTGTGGATGCAGTGTATAACAGAATAACTACCGGCTTTTCGAGGCAAAGTGCTGTACATAAAATCGAGGTTGTCGTACAAATTTCCGGGCGGAATAATCACTTTAACCTGATCTGTCGTATAAATATTCTGCTGGTCGAATTTAAAAAACGAACCTTTCGGTTCCACAATTTCCGTTTGTAGCGGCGGCGTAGATTTTACCTGAAATTTTAAAACGGATGTATTGCCGGCAATATCTTTTACCACATATTCCAGATCATGCAGGGCATCGTCGTTAAAATCAATCACACCACGGTTTTGCGTGCCGTTGTATAAACCGATCTGGTTTCCGGGATCAACAAAACTTTTCTGGATCCAGCGGCCAGAATTTAAAAAAGCCGGATAATCAATGTGCGAATTAATTGCGTGGGTTTGGTCAAAAGCAAAACGATCTACGGTAAAAAGAAAAACTGTCTTCCCATCTGCATTTAATTGGATGGAGTAGATGCCGTTATGGTTTGCCGATGCGCTGTTAGCATCATTTGTAGTGATCCCGAAAGCTGATTGCCCGCTTAAACGGACGGGTGATGCTTCTTTTAACCGGTAATTTCCTGCGGCACCGGAAACAGAAATAAACTGTTTGGTTGTGTTTTCGCTAAAAGGTTTTCCGTTGAGATGATAAGCGCAAATAGCCATGATGCTTGGCGAAACATGATCCGGAATGGTTAAGCCGAAAAGCTGCGGATTAATGGTTTGTTCTGTTTTGGTATCTCTTAATTCAAAATGTACATGCGGGCCGGCAGAAGCACCGGCGTTGCCAGACCAGGCAAATACATCACCTTTTTGCAGCAAAGCCTGTGTGGGTTGCAAGGTGATATCAGCTTCGTAAGTTTGATTTTTATACTGATAATCTTTAATAATTTTGGTTAATTCTGGTGTAACACGTTCCAAATGCCCGTAAACCGAAGTGAAACCATTTGGGTGAGCTATGTAAACTGCCAAACCAAACCCGCCGTATTGCACCCGAATACGCGAAACAAAACCTTCTGCAACCGCATGAACCGGATAACCGGTACGCTGGTTTGTTTTAAAATCCAGGCCTGAGTGGAAATGGTTTGGCCTTAATTCGGCAAAGGAGCCGGCCGTACTTGGCGGTAAATCTAACGGATAACGGAAATAATCCTGCGGATAACGATAAATGCTTTGCGGCAGATTACTGCTCTGTGTGAAAATCTGTGCAAATAAATCGACTTGAAAAATGATTGAAAAGCAAAAACCCAGTAAGAATTTATAAAACATTTTTATCGCACAAAAAAATCAAGTAGTTTTTCAGTTTCCAGATAACCCTCTAAATTGTCCCCTGGTTTTACACGCGAAACACCTGCCGGTGTTCCGGTAAAAATTAAATCTCCCTTTTTTAACGTAATATATTGGGATACAAAAACAATAATCTGTTCAAACGAAAAAAGCAGATCTTTTGTATTTCCGGTTTGCCGGGTTTCCTGGTTTACATCCAAATGAAAGTTGAGCTGATAGATATCCGGGAAATTCGTTTTCGGTACAAAATTGCTGATCGGTGCAGAATTGTCGAAACCTTTGGCCAGTTCCCAGGGCAATCCTTTTTCTTTGTGTTTTTGCTGGATGTCGCGCGCCGTAAAATCAATGCCTAAACCGATTTCATCATAATAAGTGGCCGCAAATTTTTCGCTGATATTTTTTCCTTCCTTGCTTACTTTAAGTACAATTTCTATTTCGTGGTGGATATCTTCCGAAAATTCCGGGTGGTAAAAAGGCTTGTTATCCTTCAAAATAGCCGTATCCGGTTTCATAAAAATTACCGGCGTGGCCGGAACAGGATTGTTTAATTCTTTAGCGTGTTCGGCATAATTGCGGCCAATAGCTATAATTTTCATTATATGTAGTTTGCCTCAAAACTAAAAAATAAAAAAGCACTGCCATTGTAAAACGACAGTGCTTTGATTATAAAATAGCTGTTACAGTATAGAAATACGTTTAATTACAGATTCTGTACCTACAATCATCCGTACAAAATAAAAACCGCTGGATAACCGGTTGCTTAACTGAAAAGTGCTTTTTTGTTCGCCTGCATCAACCCTTTGCGACATTAGCGTTAATACTTCGTTTCCTAAAACATCCATAATTTTGATGGAAACATTCGTGTTTTTTTTAACGTTGTAGGAAACGTTAATCTTGTCTGTAATCGGGTTTGGGAAAATGCTTACATCGGTTAGTAGTTTTTCACCTTCAACTTTAACCGTTTGCTGCTGCTTAGCATTATTTGTTACAACTACTTGATTTTGAGTAGGTTTAATGGGAGGCAACGCTACTTTAAACCCGTTTTTTAAATAAGAATCTGTATGGGTGTGAAATTTCGATGGGATACTGTCAAAATACAAGTTATCAAGCGTGTTGGTTTTTAACACAAAACTCATCGCCAGCATTGCAAAAAGCAATACTGATAAAGTAAAAATACGAGCAGTGTAGATGTGTTTCATGTATTAGATTGAACCAAAAGTATATATTTACTTATGCACTAAAAATAATTATGTTAAAAACAGTATTGATTTAACAATATTTAACATCCGCAAAATGTCTAAATTCGTGCCATCTTTAAGGCAGGTAAACTTTTTTTAACTGCTGCTATCATTAAGCGTTTAATGATTAATATTTTTTATAAAAAGTGAACCACAAAGACTTACACAAATTTTCTACTGCTGGTTTTTTAATTAGTTTAGGAATAATTTATGGTGATATCGGTACATCGCCGCTCTATGTTTTTACCGCCATCGTTAACAATCAGCCTATTTCAAATATACTGATTTTAGGTGGAATGTCATGTATTTTTTGGACTCTTACTCTACAAACTACTTTAAAATATGTAGTAATCACCCTTCAGGCAGATAATAAAGGAGAGGGAGGCATATTTTCCCTGTTTTCATTGGTTCGTAAAAAAGCAAGATGGTTGATTGTGCCGGCAGTTATCGGTGGTTGCGCACTGCTCGCCGATGGTATTATTACACCGCCGATTACCATTTCTTCTGCCATACAAGGGCTGGATATTTTGTATAAAGGCTTGCCCACAATTTATATCGTAGTAGCCATTATAACCGGATTGTTTTTAATCCAGCAATTTGGTACTTCGCTGGTTGGTAAGGCTTTTGGCCCGATAATGCTCATTTGGTTTAGTATGATGGGCATTTTAGGGATTTCTTATATCATACAAATGCCCGGAATTTTTAAGGCTTTGAATCCGTATTATGCTTACCAATTGCTGGCGCATGATCCGAACGCCTTTATTGTTTTAGGTGCCGTTTTTTTGTGTACAACCGGGGCTGAAGCTTTATATTCTGATTTAGGCCATTGCGGCAGGGATAATATCCGGGTAAGCTGGGTTTATGTTAAAACCTGTTTGATCCTGAATTACTTAGGGCAGTCTGTTTGGCTGCTTCACCACGAAAGTTTGAAGTTGGGCGGCCGGAATCCTTTTTATGAAATTATGCCTTCCTGGTTTCTGATCTTCGGAATCGGAATTGCCACAATGGCTGCTATCATTGCCAGTCAGGCTTTACTTTCCGGTTCTTTTACGCTGATATCCGAAGCCGTAAGGTTAAACTTGTGGCCAAAAGTTAAAATTAATTATCCAAGCATTCAAAAAGGGCAGTTATATGTACCCAGCGTCAACTGGCTGCTTTGTGCAGGTTGTTTGGCGGTTGTTGCTATTTTCAGGAGATCGGAAAGGATGGAATCTGCTTACGGTTTAAGCATCACTATTGCCATGCTGATGACAACCATTTTAGTATCTGTTTACCTCAAACGAAAAAAATACCCTAACTATTTAGTTTATACATTTTTAGTAGTTTTTGTATTGATTGAAGGCAGCTTTTTAGCCAGTAATTTAGTAAAATTTGTACATGGCGGCTGGTTTGCAGTGATGATCGGCTGTGTTTTATTTTCTGTAATGTGGACGTGGCACATGGCGCGCAGAATTAGGAACCGTTACATAAAATTTATTGAGCTGAGTGATTATTACGAGATCATTAAACAATTAAGCGATGATGAATCTGTTCCGAAATTTGCCTCCCAGCTGGTTTACCTTACCAGTGCAAATTTCAGTTCAGAAATCGAGTCTAAAATCATTTATTCCATCCTGCAAAAGCAACCGAAACGGGCAGATATTTACTGGTTGGTACACGTTGATGTGATGGACGAACCTTACATCCGCGAGTATAAAGTTGATTTTTTAGTGCCGAATAAACTGATCAGGATTGATTTTAAATTAGGTTTCCGGGTAGAGCAGCGCATCAATATTTTGTTTAGAAAAGTAGTTGAAGATTTAGTAAAAAATGGCGAAGTAGATATTACCAGTAAATATACTTCGCTAAATAAGTACAAAATTGTAGGCGATTTCAGATTTATTGTACTGGAAAAAGTATTATCCAGTTCGCATAACTTATCTTTTATCGAACACTTTTTTATGGAATACTATTTCCTGCTGAAACATTTTAGCCTGTCGGAAGAACGTGGCTTTGGCTTGGATTTAAGTTTTGTAACGGTAGAGCAGGTTCCGCTTTTATTGGCCGACCCGGAAGCGGTTACCATAAACCGGATCCATACACATTAAATAGTTTGTTTTTATGCTGATGCTTCTTTTATCAACCTAAAATTTAGGTGGTAAAAGAAGCATTGTTATTTATGCAGCAGCGTTGAGTTTGCTGTGGCGATAACTATAAGTGAAGTAAATTACCAAACCGATAATCAGCCAGATCAAAAACCGGAGCCAGTTGGTATAACCCAATTCCGTCATCAAATAAAAACAACTCAATAGACCTAAAACCGGTATTAAAGACAAGTTTTTAACGAAAGCCAGCACCGTAACAATTGCTGATAAGCCGATAAATAGAAAATAAGGCAGTTTATCGTGATCGCCGGTGTAATGAAAAAGTGCTAAAAAAGGTTTCCAAAATACGATCAATCCAATTACAAACAATGTTGGCACAATAAATTTTGAGTTGATGTACGGAATTTTGAATTTTTTGCTTGCACCTTCGGCCAAAACTTCTTCATCTTTTGGCAGCAGCAAAACGCCGCCGCAAACCAGCACGAAAGCGAATAAAGTACCGATGCTGGTTAAATCTGTGACTTCGGTTAAATTCAAAAATAAGGCTGGAATGGCTACCACAAAACCGGTAACAATCGTAGCAAAAGAAGGCGTGTGGTATGTAGGATGGATACGTGAAAATGCTTTGGGCAGCAAACCGTCACGGCTCATGCTCATCCAGATTCGAGGTTGTCCCATCTGGAAAATCAGCAAAACGCTTGCTGTGGCAATTACGGCACTGATGGAAATTATGTAACTAATATTTTTTAGACCGATGCGGGAGAAAACAAAAGCCAGCGGATCTTCTACCTGCAACTCTTTGTAATTCACCATTCCGGTTAAAACCAGCGCAATTAAAATATACAAAACGGTGCAGATAATCAGCGAATAAATCATACCGCGGGGCAAATCGCGCTGCGGATTTTCGCATTCTTCGGCAGTGGTAGAAATCGCATCAAAACCGATATAAGCAAAAAATACACCCGAAACGCCCTTCATCACGCCAGCAAAACCATTTGGCATAAAAGGATGCCAGTTGGCCGGTGTGATGTAGAAAAAGCCAAGCACAATCACACCCAAAACAACTGCAATTTTAAGCATCACCATGGCGTTGGTTGCTTTTTTTGTCTCCTTAATTCCGGTATAAACCAACCAGGTTATCAAAAAAACAATCAGTAAAGCCGGTAAATCTGCAATCAGCCTTAAACTGCCAATTTGCGGCGCAGTTGTCCACGCTTCGGCAGCTGATTTTATGTTTTGATCGATGGCTGTACCGGCAGATTTCAGCTTTTCCATCTGCTCAAATCCGCGGAAAGCCGACAGATAATCCATCGTTAAAAAACCCGGAATATGGATATGAAAACCTTCCAGCAGATTGGTAAAATATTTGCTCCAGGAAATGGCCACGGCAATATTGCCGATGGCGTATTCCATCAATAAATCCCAGCCGATAATCCAGGCAATCAACTCGCCAAAAGAAGTATAAGCATACGTATAAGCACTGCCGGAAACCGGTATTCGCGAAGCAAACTCCGCATAACACAAAGCCGAAAAGCCGCAGGTAATGGCTGTCAATACAAACAAAATACTCACCGCCGGCCCGCCGTTATACGAAGCCACGCCGATGGTAGAGAAAATGCCGGCACCGATTACGGCAGCAATTCCCATAAAAGTTAAATCTTTTGTTTTGAGTACTTTATTGAGGCCGCCATGATTTTCGCCGTCGCCGTAACCAGCAGCCAAATCTTCAAGCAGTTTAGAAACAGACTTTTTTCGGAATATACTTTTACTCATTTATGTATAATTGCAGGTGCAACCGACCAAACTTATTAAAAATAAGCAGAATATTTTCTGTGAATTTTCAAAAATGAACCGATGAAAGCTGCATTAACTTCAACCTGCCACAAAATCAAAACTTTATTATATCCATATTTGGTTTTATCACTGATTTGTGTGCTGCTGATGATCATTTTCAGCAAGGAAGAATTGTACTTTGCCATCAATCACCGGCATACTGTTTTTACCGATGTTTTTTTTGCAAACCTGACTGTTTTGGGTGCAGGAATCGGCTGTATAGTAATCGTTTTGATTACCGTTTTAATCAATTACAGAGCAGGTTTTTTACTGGCAAGCAGTTATATCATCACATTCATCATCTCGCAAACCATCAAACATTTGGTAAAAGCACCGCGGCCGCACCTGTTTTTCAGCAAAAAACTGCACGATATTTACTTGATAAAAGGAGTAGTGATGCTGGATAAAAACAGTTTTCCGTCTGGTCATTCGGTTTCTGCATTCACGGCGGCCGTTGTTTTTACTTACGTGGCTAAAAATAAAAACTGGGGTGGTTTTTGGCTGATAATTGCGGTGCTGATTGCGTATTCGCGCATGTATTTAAGCGAACATTTTTTGCAGGATGTAACGGCCGGTTCTGCGTTAGGTGTTTTTTTAACTGTTTTTTGGCTGAGTTGGATCGATCAGCAAGCGTTTTTAAAAACGGAAAAGTGGAACCGTGGAATTTTCAGATTGAACAAAAACTCAGTTAATAAAAGCTGATTTTAACTGATCTTCGGCAGTTTCCAATACTTTGTTTACCTGGTTAATTTTCACTTCGGAGTAGTCTTCCAGGAAATCTTCTATATTCCGGCCGGATTTCAGGTAGTTGAAAAAAATAGAAATTTCCGTTTTAGTGCCGGCAAAAACTAAATTGCCATTGTGATTTTGTATTGAATCTGATTTGGATAAAGTTATTTTTTCAGTCATAAAAAGTGTATCCTGAAATATTTGTTAAGTAACAATTGGCTCCTGAGCTTCCTTTTTTCCAGAAAGTAACAAGCCTAAACTCATAATCACGCTTGTACCAAGAATGATCAAAAATAGCAAACCGGTTTCAATTCCTTTCAATTTTAAATTATCCGGCAAATTATAATACAATAAAATGGTAATCAATCCGCGCGGCGAAATAAAGATTTCGGGCAACAACTCTGTTTTGCCAATGTATTTCAAACTTAAAAAACGAATCAGATAAATCGCTGCCAGAATAGCAATACCGTATTCTGCAACTTGCAGGTTTTCCAGTTCTTTTAAATTCATGGTAAATCCAAAAATCACGAAGAAAAATGTACGTAAAATAAACGCGCTTTCTGCGGATAACTGAAAAAGCTGGCGTAAATCCCGGCCTAATTTCGGATATATAAAATATTTTTTAAACCATTTTAGCTTGATCTGATTGGCATTATTCAGAAATAAACCAAAAGCCAGCACCAAAATTAAAGCCGATAAATGGAACTGTTCGCCAAAAGCATAAACCAAAATCAAGATCGAAATAATCAGGAAAAACTTAACGTGATGCTGCAATCGGCTCAATAAATACAGCATAAACAGACAAGAAATAACCGATAAAAGAAGTATCGACAAGGTTTCTACACCCAGATTTACAAACGAACCGGCTTTGATATTCGGGTTATTCAGCATAAAATTGAATAGCACAATGCCCAGAATATCTGAAAAAGAAGCTTCATAAATTACATATTCTTTTTTATGAGTTTCCAGTGCGCTGGCCGAAGGAATGGCGATGGCCGAACTGACAATGCTGAACGGAATCGCGTTTAAAAAACAGGCCGAGAACGTGTTGCCGGAAAGCTGCATTAAAATCAGCGCAAGCACCATACTTGTGCCCACCAGAATAGTTAAAGCTGATAAAAATGAACGCAGAATAAGCTTGTTTTTCTCCTTGTCGTACTTCAATTCCAGCGCGCCTTCCAGCACAATCAATATTAAACCAATTGTACCTAAAGCCGGCAAAATGGTGAGAAAATTGAAAGTTTTAAAGCCGATGTAATCAACTAAAAAGCGCAGCCCGATACCCAAAGCAAGCAGTAAAAGTACGGCTGGAATGCGGGTTTTTTTAGAAATGAGATCAAACAGGTACGAAAAAATAACCAGTCCGCTGAGGATGATGAGTGCAGTGTAAGTTGACATGTAAGTTTGGAGAAGGCGTACCGTATTTTAGAATATTCTGCTTTAAAAATTGATTGTTTGCTGAAGCTGATTATCACATTAAGGCCAGCTTGTTAATGCTTTTTCAAAATCAGCAGGTGATAATATTGTTGCTGATTTGAATGGGTTATGAACCAAAAGATCTTTATCACCGGTAACTAAATAATCTGCTTGGGAGAAATCGATCAGATCTAATAAAAAGTTATCTTTTGGATCGCGGTTTATTAAATGTATAGGTTTTATTTCTACTGTTTCGGCAATAGTTTCTAAAAATTCCAGTAATTCAATTACATTTTCCTTTGGGAAATACTTTTTCATGCGTTCCCTGGCAGTAACTTCTTTAATTTCCTTTAAAAGTTGTTCCGTAGTAATTATAACAATTTGTGAGTTTATGAGATGTTTTTTTATGGAAGATAACCGTCTGCCGATGAGAAAACTGATCCAAACATTGGTGTCAAAAATGACTCTAATGTTTTTGGCTGTCATATATTTGTTGTCTCACAATTTCTACTTCTTCGTTTATTATATCTAAACTTAGATCTGTAGTTTGGAAGGTTTTTAAAAGAGTTGATAATTTAGTTTCAATGCCTTCCTTTTCTAACTCTTTAGTCAGCATAATTTTTTCTTGCTGAGGCAACTGTTTTACCAAAGCAAGAACTTGGTCAAAGGTTAGGTCAACTTCAAATGCGGCTTTCATATTTTCTTTGTTATCAAATTTATAGAAAATGTCAACGTTTTACATCCGTTTAAATTTACAATAAATTATACGTCTTAAAAAAGATGCCATAAAAACAGTATGTTTTGTGTAATAATAACATACTGTTTTTATCGGGTAAAAATCAGTATCTAAATTTTATCCATTTCCGCGCGCACAAAAGCAGCAAGTTCTTTTACGTATTCGGCACTGAAATCAAATTTAATGCCGGCAGTTTCGTAAATTTCGGTGATGGATTTGGTGTAACCGAGTTTTAACGCATCCAGATATTGCTGCAAACCTTTTTCGGGATTTTCTTTATAATTTTTCCAAACGGCAATTGCGCCGAGTTGCGCCATGCCGTATTCGATATAATAAAAAGGAACTTCGAAAATGTGCAGCTGTTTTTGCCAAAGGTTTTCTTCAGCTTCGCGATGATCGCTCCAATCAACAAAATTAGCACCAAAACGCTCAAAAATCTGGATCCAGGCTTCCGTCCGTTGTTCTGTTGTATGATCTGGATTGGTGTAGATCCAATGCTGAAACTGATCCACCACAGCAACCCAGGGAAGCGTTTTCAGCACATCAAAAAGCTGATCGCGCTTGGCACGTTTTAGGTCTTCTTCGTTATCAAAATAAACATCCCAATGATCCATCGACAGTAATTCCATCGACATAGAAGCCAGTTCTGACACTTCACTTGGGCAATGTTTAAAATCGTTCAGCTCTAAACCTGCTGTTAAAAATGTGTGGATCGCGTGGCCGCCTTCGTGAACCATTGTGGTTAAATCGCGGAAAGTTCCGGCCGAATTCATAAAAATAAACGGCGCACCGGTTTCGGCCAATGGGTAATTGTAACCGCCGGGCGCTTTGCCTTTTCGGCTTTCTACATCAAACAAACCATATTCGCGCATCGTATTGAGTTTCTCGCCTAAATCCGGACTGATATTATTAAAGCAATGAATGGATTTACCGATCAGTTCTTGTCCGTTTTCAAAAGGTTTTAGTGCCGGTTTGCCCGAAGTATCAACTTCTGTATCCCAAGGTTTCAGCGTTTGCAAACTTAAAGCGGCTTTGCGTTTTTCGGCTTGTTCGCGCAAAATCGGTACAATTTCGCTTTCGATAGCGGCGTGAAATTTATAGCAATCTTGCGGCGTATAATCAAACCGACCCAAAGCCTGGAACATGTAATCACGGAAGTTTTCAAAACCGGCGTTTAGCGCAACTTGATGGCGTACTGTTTTTAAGTGATTAAACAGCGCATTCAAAGCGTCTTTGTCCTGCAACCTACGCATGGTAATTTTTTCATAAACCTGCCGGCGTTTTTCGCAGTCAATGCCTTTCAAAAAAACTGCTGCTTGCTCTAACGTGTATTCTTTATCGTCGATAAAAACGGACATCGCGCCGGTTACAGACTGATATTTTTGCGCCTCAACCTGCAATTCGGTTTGCAGCGGAATATTTTCTTCACGGAAAAGCTCTAAAGATTTTTTGATTCCGCGCAGCAAAATGAAATATTTTTCTTCGTTCAGTTGATCTTTAAACGGAGAATCCATTAATTTCTGGTTCAGATCATTATTCAGCGGTGCAATTTTGGGTTCAATTTCTGTAGCAAAATACTGGAAACTTTGCAGTAGCTCTTCATTAGCAGTATCGCAAGTCATGCGGATGTATCGCCAGGCAAAATCTTCTTCCAATGCAGCTTCCAGTTCGCTGCGGTCGCGCAGCCATTGTTCTAAATCTTCGGCAGAATTGACACTGCGGTTTTTCAGTTCGGTAAAAATCGGTTCCAGGTTTTCCCACTTAATTTCTAAGTTCTGGGGGATATATTTTTTCTCTTTTTTAAGGATCATCTTTATCAGAATTAAGCTGCAAAATTAGTAAATACAATTTATCAGAATTATAGACGGTAAAAGAAGTATCGGGAATTTCATAAATTTAAAAAAGGAAAAATTACTTTTTGTAAGAGGAAAAATTACTAAATTTGTTTATGGAAACGTTTGAAGAACCAATGTTGAGTTATATTCCGTCTAAAATTGATTACGCTGCAACTTTAAGTTTGATCAGGAACAACAAAGCCAATTACCAACATTTTAAAGCGATAAAAGACATTACTGCTTTTACAGATGAAAAAATAGCAGATTGGCTGGATATCAGTGTAAAAACTTATCGTACTTATACAAAACCCAACGCTAAAATTAAAGAAAGTATTAAAGAGCGCGCTTTAATGGCGTTATCATTGATTAAACATGGAACTGAAGTTTTTGACGGAGCAGCGAATTTTGTTGAGTGGCTGGAAGGAGAGAATTTTTATTTTGATAAAAAAGCACCTATTACTTTTATGCATACCAACAGCGGAATGAAATTTATTGATGACCGGCTTACGGGAATGCAATATGGTGATAACGCATAAAAATAAATGGAGGTTTATCGTATTGCTGAAGAAAACTTTTCCAACGAGTTAACAGCATCGGGGTTAGCAAACCGATGGAACAATGATAACCAGTTTGTTTTATATACCGGAAGTTCCCGCTCGTTAGCTACTTTAGAATTAGTAGTTGCCCGAAAAAGCATTAATCCAAATTCTAATTATCGGGTAATGATTATTTCTATTGCTGATGATGAAGAACTTTTTACTGCTGTTCTAAAAAATAATTTGCCGGAAGATTGGCGAAGCACCAATTTTTATTCTCAATTACAGCAGATTGGAAGTAACTGGTATAAAAGCAAGAAATCCTTAGTTTTAAAAGTTCCTTCGGCTATTATTTCTCAAGAATACAATTATATCATCAATACAAAACACCCTGATTTTTCAGAAAAAGTTAGCTTGGTGCGAACAGAAAGTTATTTTTGGGATGAGCGGTTAGTTTGATGATGAAAAATAGGTGATAAAAGAAGCATCTGGATTTTAAAAATCTTCTCAATTACCGAATCCAAATCCGATCAATCAAAAAGCAAACCGCAAAAACCACGCTGGCAATACCGTTCGTAGTCATAAAAGCAAAGTTTACCCGGCTTAAATCATGCGGTTTTACCAAACTATGCTGGTAAATCAGCATTGAGCAAAAAACCAGCAACCCAATATAATACGGCCAGCCAATCGGCGTGAGGAATATTGGTAGAATCACAAAAACAGCCGATAAAAGATGCAAAAACGTAGAAAGCCGTAATGCGTTTACTTTCCCTAAAAAAACCGGAATGGAATGTAGTTTTTCTTCGCGGTCAAAATCTTCATCCTGCAAAGCATAAATAATATCAAAGCCGCTTACCCAGCACAAAACAGAAGCCGAAAACAAAATCGGAAGCTTTGCAAATTCACCGGTAACAACTAAATAAGCACCGATCGGTGCCAAACTCAACCCTAAACCTAAAACCAAATGGCATAAAAAAGTAAAGCGTTTGGTGGCACTGTAGCCCAAAACCACCAGCAAAGCAATGGGCGATAAATAAAAACAAAGCGGGTTGATCAACCAGGTTGTGCCGATAAAAAGCAGGCAGTTGGCAATAGTAAAAGTTAAAGCCGATTGTGCGGTAATCCTGCCGGCCGGAATATCGCGCACTCTGGTTCTGGGATTTTTAGCATCGATGTGCCGGTCGAGATAACGGTTAAAAGCCATGGCGGCACTTCTGGCAAAAACCATACAAAGCAGCATCAACGCTAATTTTAAGGCTGAGAAAACATGATTTGTTGTAGTAACCGCCAAAAAGAAGCCGATAAAGGCAAAAGGCATGGCAAAAATAGTGTGCGAAAAAGTAACGAGGGAAAAATATTTTTTCATTTTTTAAAGAATAACTAATCCTGACCTGGTTGATAAACAGAAACCTGGCTGACATCAAATTTTTGATTTACATCATAAATAAAGTTCAAAATTTCATCTTTACCGTTCTGCAATTCGGCAGAAGTAACAAAGTGCTGCGGTACTTCTTCAAATAAAATTAACATCGCTTTGCGAAATTTGGCCACGTTTTGATCCGTTTTTACTTTGCCCTGCTTATCCGCTTTTGTAAAAGCGATTACAAACGGAATGCCGCGTTCGCCCAGCGAAGCACAAAAATCCAGGTCAATTTTTTGCGGTTCAAGCCGGCTGTCAATCAAAATAAAAACGCATTGCAGGTTTTCGCGTTTTTCGAGGTAATTTCGGATAAATTTATCCCAATCTTCTTTCTTACTTTTAGAAATCCGTGCGTAGCCGTAACCGGGCAAATCAACAATATACCAGGTTTCGTTAATTAAAAAATGGTTGATCAGTTGCGTTTTACCGGGAGTTTGCGAAGTTTTGGCTAAACCTTTTTTTCCGGTGATCATGTTAATCAGAGAAGATTTGCCCACATTTGAGCGGCCAATAAAAGCATATTCCGGTTTTAGCGGCGGCGGTAATTTAGATATTTGTGTGTTACTACAAACGAAATCAGCAGATTTGACAATCATCCCACAAAGTTAAAATTAGTTGCCTTTACTTTTGATGTTCTAATGTCTAATTAAAAGATACCTGATGGATTACAAAGTTCCGGCCCAAACGCGCATTGGCCATGTGCATTTAAAAGTGAGTGATTTGCAGCGTTCTATGGATTTTTACTGTGGTTTGCTGGGTTTCCAACTGATGCAAAAATACGGCGATCAGGCAGCGTTTGTTTCGGCAGGCGGTTACCATCATCACATCGGGTTAAATACTTGGCACAGTAAAAATTCTCCGCCGACACCAGAAAGTGCGCCCGGATTATATCATACGGCAATTGTTTATGCAGAGAGAAAAGATTTGGCAACGATGTTAAAGCGGCTGATTGATGCGCAGTATCCGGTTACCGGCGTTTCTGATCATGGTGTTTCGGAGGCCATTTATTTAAACGATCCGGATGAAAACGGCGTAGAATTGTATTGGGACAGGCCACGTGAATTGTGGCCGAAAGATAAAAACGGTGATTTGGAAATATATACCAAACGCTTAAATGTAGCCGATTTGCTGGAGTTGGTTAACAATTAGCCATGCTTCTTTTAGCACCCATTTATTTGCATCTTTGAAATAATACATGAGCAAAACGATCACGCCGTACCAAAACGAACAGGTTACCAAGAAAGAACAGGTGGCCGATATGTTTAACAATATTTCTAAAACGTACGATTTTTTAAACCATTTTTTGTCTGCCGGAATTGATATTATCTGGCGGAAAATTGCCATCAACGAATTAAAAAAAGATAAGCCGCAACTTATTTTGGATGTGGCAACCGGCACCGGCGATTTTGCTTTCGAGGCGATAAAAATCCTTCATCCCAAAAAAATAATCGGTGTGGATATTTCGCAGGGAATGTTAAACATTGCCCAAAAAAAGATCGTTAAAAGAAGTATGAGTAACCGTTTTGAAGTCCGTTTGGGCGATTCTGAAAAGCTTTTATTTAATGCCGATTATTTTGATGCGGTTACCGTGGCTTACGGCGTTCGTAATTTTGAAAACCTGGAAGCCGGCCTTGCCGATATGTGCCGCGTGTTAAAACCCGGCGGCAAAGCGGTTATCCTGGAGTTTTCTAAACCAAAACTGTTTCCTATTAAGCAGCTATATAATTTCTATTTCAATTATATTACGCCTTTTATCGGCAAAGTTTTTTCTAAGGATGCACGTGCTTATTCTTACCTGCCGGAATCTGTTGCGGCTTTTCCGGATGGCGAGCGTTTTACCAAACTGATGCAAAAAGTAGGTTTTAAAAATACCAAAAACCGGCCGCTCGCGTTTGGCATTTGTTCTGTTTACACCGGGATTAAATGAAGTTAAAGTTTTATCAACTCTTTTTATCACTGTTTTTTTTTGCTGAAGCTGTTTCTGCACAGCGTGTTACGCAGGCTTGGGCAGGCGGTGCAGATCAAAATAATTTCTCTTTCGGCTATACTTTTCAGTACGTTAGTTCTTCATACAAAATTTTAAAAAAGCCGGATTGGCGCACGCCGTACTTCGATCAAAGCACCAATCGTAACGTTACAGATTCTTTAAACAGCATCGGTTCGCCCAACACGGCAGGTTTCGCTTTAGGTTTTCTGGCGAGATATTCGGTAAATGAAAACGTAGAAATCCGTACCATGCCAAGTTTGGTTTTTGCCGACCGAACCATCAATTATCAGTACAGAACACAGGATTTGGCACCCGATAAACAAATGGTGGTTTCTACCACGCAGGCAGAATTTCCGTTAGAATTAAAGCTGAAAACAAACCGACTCGGCAATTTTCGCGCTTATGTTTTGGGAGGCGTAAAATATGCTTACGGCATCGGCGGGAAAAGTAAAGGTAACGAAGCCGATATTGCACCGATTGACAGAAAGCTGCTCAATGTGCGTAATTTTTCATCATACGTTGCCGGTTTTGGCTTCGATATTTACCTGGAATACTTTAAGCTTTCGCCGGAAATTAAACTTTCCAACTCGTTTTCCAACGTTTTGTATCCCGGCAACAACCCTTATGCCAACCCTTTGGATAAGCTTTACCTGCACAATATTATGTTCAGTTTGTTTTTTGAATAAAAATTACAAACACCGCCACATAAAACATTTATTTGTGTTTTAGATTTAATACTTCTTTTATGGACAAAATTGCATTGATTACAGGGGCCAGTTCTGGTATTGGCGAAGCTTGTGCACACGTATTTGCACGCGAGGGTTATAATTTAATTTTAACTGGCCGGCAGGCAGATAAACTGGAAAATTTAGCCAATGCTTTAAATATCCAGTTTAATACAGAAGTTGCTGTTGCCAATTTTGATATCCGCAACAAAGCTGCCGTACAGCAAAATCTGGAAAAACTGCCCGAAGCCTGGAAAAAGGTTGATGTACTAATTAACAACGCGGGTTTAAGCAAAGGTTTGGAACCGATAAATTTGGGTAATCCGGATGATTGGGATGTGATGATTGACACAAATATTAAAGGCTTGCTTTATGCCAGCAAAATAGTTTCCAACTGGATGATTGCCAACGGAAGCGGCCATATTGTTAATTTAGGTTCCATTGCTGGAAAAGAAGTTTACCCGAACGGCAACGTTTATTGTGCTACAAAATACGCGGTTGATGCTTTAAACAAAGCGATGCGGATTGATTTATTGCCGCATGGTATAAAAGTTACGGCCATTAATCCGGGTGCGGTGGAAACCAATTTTTCTAATATCCGGTTTAGCGGTGATACGGAAAGAGCTAAAAAAGTGTACGAAGGTTTTACGCCTTTGGTAGCTGCGGATATTGCGGAAACGATTTGGTTTGTAGTTTCTCGGCCGGCGCATGTTAACATCAACGATTTAACAATTATGCCAACAGCACAGGCAAATGGTGTTACTTTTGCGAGGAAGCAGGAGTAAGGAGAATTATAAAGTTTAAGAGGGAGCGGAGACTTTCGAGAAGAACCGATTTACCTCAGCAAAAAAACACCTATAAAAGAAGCATAGGAGTGGAGATTGAATAATTTAAAAAAGATAAATTACCCTCAGCACTAAAAAAACACCGGTAAAAGAAGTATGTTAATTGAAACGATAGATCAGGATATTAAGAAAGCGATGCTGGCCAAGGATGATGCGCGTTTAAGAGGATTAAGGGCAATCAAATCTGCTTTGTTGCTGGCGAGGACAGAAAAAGGTGCATCAGAAACGATCTCCGAAGAAACAGAATTAAAGGTTTTACAAAAGCTGATTAAACAGCGGAAGGAATCGGCAGATATTTATCAGGCACAAAACCGCGATGATTTATATCAGATTGAAAAAGAAGAAATGCAGGTAATTGAAGCTTACTTGCCGCAGCAGATAAGCCGGGAAGAAATCCAAACCTATTTGCAAGAAATGATTAAAAGAGTGGGCGCAGCATCTGTAAAAGATATGGGCAAAGTGATGGGAACGGCTAATAAAGAACTTGCCGGAAAGGCAGACGGAAAAACAATTTCAGAAATTGTTAAGCAGTTGCTCCAATAATAATATTGCTTTAAGTAGCAGAAACCGATTCTAAAAAAGCTATTTTTATACCCGTTGCAACAGATATTATACGGATAGCCTTTTTGGGTTTTCATTATCCGGCAGCAAAATTATTATCAATATAGGTTTATGGACTTCGTGGTTAAGGAAGAAAACGGGTTTAAATACATAGAACAGGGTAAAGGTGATGTTTTATTGCTGTTGCACGGTTTAATGGGTGCTTTAAGTAACTGGGAACATGTTATCGAAGAGTTTAGTGCCAACTACCGCGTGATTATCCCGATGCTGCCTATTTACGATCTGCCCTTGTTAACTACAGGCGTAAAAACACTTGCCAAATACATCCATAAATTTATAAAATATAAACAGCTGGAAGATGTTATCGTGCTGGGCAATTCACTTGGTGGCCATGTTGGGTTGATTTATGCCATTTCTCATCCCGAAAGGTTAAAATCAATGGTACTTGCCGGGAGTTCTGGCTTATATGAGAATGCTTTCGGCGGTTCTTTTCCGCGGAGAGAAAGCTACGATTTTATAAAAGAAAAAGTAGAATACACTTTTTATGACCCAAAAACAGCTACCAAAGATTTAGTGGACGAGGTTTACGAAAGTGTTAATAACCGGCATAAAGTTATCCGGCTGCTGGCAATGGCAAAATCTGCAATCCGCCATAATATGGCTAAGGATTTACATAAAATAGATATTCCGGTTGCCTTAATCTGGGGTAAAAACGATAAAATTACGCCGCCGGAAGTTGCTGTAGAATTTAGTCAGCTGCTGCCTAATGCAAATTTAACCTGGGTTGAACATTGCGGCCACGCGCCGATGATGGAGCAGCCGGTAGAATTTAATCGTTTGTTAAAGGATTTTTTAGAAAAAATTAATGTTTGATATGGTTGCTGCCGAACTGATTTCTGATATTATTCCGCCGGTTAAGCTTACCGATACGGTAGAAAAAGTTTTTTTGCTGCTGGCAGAATTTAAGGTAAACGAACTGCCTGTGGTAGATGAAGATCAGTTCCTGGGTTTGATTTCCGAGGATGATTTGGTGGAGGTAACGGATGAGGAGGAAACGATTAGTAATTTATCGATCCTTAAAACACAAACTTTTGTTAGGGAAAACCAACACGTTTATGATGTGATTCGGTTATTCCACGCACAGCATCTTACGGTTGTGCCGGTGCTGGATATGAAAAACAACTATCTCGGCCTGATCTACATCAACACGCTTACTGATTATTTTGCACAGCTAACTTCTGTTACCGAGCCGGGAGCGATTATCGTTCTCGAAATTGGAAACCGTGATAATTCTCTGGCACAAATGGCGCAGATTGTAGAATCGGATAAAGCGCAGGTGCTAAGTTCGTACGTTCGGTCTTTCCCGGATTCTACGCGCTTAGAAGTAACGCTTAAAATCAACAAAAAAGATGTTTCCAATATTTTAGCCAGTTTTATCCGGTACGATTATTTGGTAAATGCAGTATATAATCAAGCGCAAGTTGAGGATGATTCGATGAACCGTTACGATTTACTGATGAATTACATCAACCTTTAAACCTCCTCCATGAAGATTGCAGTTTACGGCAGACCGTTTAACCAGGCAGTATTACCATTTATCCGGCAGGTTTTTGATTGCCTGATCCAGCATCAAACCGAAATTTTTGTTCATTCAGAGCTTCATCTTTTTATTTCAGAACAGCCGAAGTTTACAATTAGCAGTACTGTTTTTAACACCTATGAAGATATTAAAAACCAGGTTGATGTAATGCTTACTTTAGGTGGAGACGGTACGATTTTAGGTACGGTTGATATCATCCGGGATTCTAACATTCCGGTAATCGGGATTAATTTCGGCCGGTTAGGGTTTTTGGCAAGTGTTAATAAAAACGATATTGCCGCTGCCATTCATGCACTGATTAACAAGCAGTTTACGTTAGACCACCGGATTTTACTTGAGCTGGAATCTGATCCGACAGCATTTAAAAATCAAAATATTGCGCTAAACGATATCACGATCCATAAGCGTGATAACGCTGCCATGATCACGATTCATGCTTTTTTAAACGACGAGTTTTTAAATTCTTACTGGGGAGACGGCATTATCGTTTCTACGCCAACCGGTTCAACCGCTTATTCTTTAAGCTGCGGCGGCCCGATTATTTTTCCGCAATCAGGTAATTTTGTGATTACACCAATTTCTCCGCACAACTTAAATGTGAGGCCGATTGTGGTTTCTGATGATAACAAACTCACTTTTAAAGTAGAAACCAGGAGTTCAAATTACTTGGTTTCATGTGATTCTAAAACCGAAGCAATCGATACATCCAGTATTTTTACCATTCGCAAAGCAAATTACGGCTTAAAATTAGTTAGGCTAAATAATGAAAGCTATTTATCCACGTTAAGGAACAAATTGATGTGGGGGCTTGATGCGCGGAATTACTGATTTTTAATGCTGATGCGTAAATTTTACGGGATACTTCTTTTACTGCTCATTTCTTCGGGTACTTTTGCACAAAACTGGGAATTAGGCGGTTTCGCCGGTTCATCGGGTTATATCGGTGATCTCAATCAAAATAATCCTTTTAAGTTTACAAACGCTGCGATTGGTTTTTACGCAAAACGAAATTTTAACGGCTATTTTTCTGCAAAGTTGGGTTACACATATGCCAAAATTAAAGGTGCAGACAGCTTATCGACCAATCAGCAATTAAGAAACCGGAACCTTAGCTTTTTTACACCGCTAAACGAAGTATCCCTCACCGGGGAATTAAACTTTTTTAATTATCTGCCCGGAATCAGCATGAAGAGATGGACGCCGTTTATATTTGCCGGCTTTGCTTTTGTCAATTTCGATCCCAAAACCAATTACAATAATACCGAGTATGCACTGCGGCCGCTAAAAACCGAAGGTCAGCAAAAAGAATATCCGTACGCTGCTTTAAGTATTCCGTACGGTATTGGCGTAAAAGTAAATTTTTATAAAAGCTGGAATCTGGCGTTCGAGTTAGGTTATCGGGCGGCATTTACCGATTATTTGGATGATGTAAGCGGCGTTTATGCAGATAAGAATAGTTTGATTAGTGCGAATTCAAAAATACTGGCTGATCGTTCGGGCGAAAAAACAGGCGTATATATTGGTTCAACAGGTTCTCAAAGAGGAGATTTACGGGTAAGAGATATTTATATGATTACAGGAATCAGTATTTCTTACACTTTTTTAAGTCAGAAATGTCCCGTTGTTCAACAATAATTTTTGTGTGATAAAAGAAGCATCAGCATCAAATTCGCTTAAAAAGCTGTTAGATAATTTTATATTAAATTGATGATCAGCAGGAATTCCGTAATTTGAAGATTAATTTTACCTTTGCAGCCTGATTTTTTCTAACCTTAAAAAAGATTCTTTTGTATAAAGACTTAGAAAAAATAGCCAACCCGAACACAATAGCAAGCACTTGTAAAAGTAATGCACCAAACTGATCAATGGATTTCAGAACACAAATAGATACAGCCAAATTGCCTAAACACGTTGCCATTATTATGGATGGAAACGGCAGATGGGCAAAAGGGAAGGGAAAACTTCGCGTATTCGGGCATCATAACGGTGTTTTGGCAGTGCGGGATGTGGTGGAAGGCGCAGGAGAATTGGGGATAGCTTATTTAACGCTTTACACTTTTTCTTCCGAAAACTGGAACCGCCCAAAGTATGAGGTTACAGCTATTATGGAACTGCTGATCTCGACAATCAACAAAGAAATAAAAAAACTGATGGAAAATAACGTTCGCTTAAATGCCATCGGTGATCTGGATATGCTTCCTTTAAAGTGCCGGAAAGAGCTCCAGGCGGCTATTGATAAAACTTCCGGCAATACAGGTTTGGTTTTAACGCTGGCATTAAGTTACAGTTCGAGGCGGGAAATTGTGAGTGCCGCCAGGCAGCTTGCCGAAAAGGTTGAAAAAGGCGAGTTAAAAGCAGCAGATATCAATGAAGATTTATTTGTACAGCATTTACATACATCGGCTATGCCAGATCCTGAATTGCTGATCAGGACGAGCGGCGAATACCGCATCAGCAATTACCTGCTTTGGCAAATAGCTTATGCCGAGCTTTATTTTACGGCCAAACTATGGCCTGATTACCGCAAAGAAGATTTGTTTGAAGCCGTTTTGGATTACCAGCAAAGGGAACGCCGTTTTGGTATGACAAGCGAGCAGGTGAACTAATTTTTTTATGTTTAACACTTTTTAACAACTGTTTAAATTACTTTAGCCTCCAAATTCTACGAATGAACAGGTACCTTTTAGCTCTACTATTTTGCACTATATCTTCTGCTGTTCTGGCTCAGATCGGCAGGCCAACTACCTCGCCGCAACAATTGCTGCCGGCAGATAGCCTGAGTTATTTAAATCCGAAAGAGCTTACCATCGGTGCCGTTACGGTAACCGGTTCGCAATATCTTGATAAAGATGTTTTGATCAAGATATCTCAACTAAGCAAAGGCGATAAAATTACCGTACCCGGCGATGCTACTTCAAACGTAATTAAAAACCTGTGGCTGCAGGGATTGTTTGACGACGTTAAATTATTATACACTTTACGTAATGATACGATCAACTTTGAAATCAACGTAAAAGAACGCCCGCGGCTTTCAAAGCTCAATCTAAAAGGTATCCGTAAAGGCGAAGTAGAAGATGTACAGAAAAAGCTGAAAGATAAAACCGGTAAAATTGTAAACGAAAATTTAATCAACACAACTACAGCGATTATTAAAAAGCATTTTGGCGAAAAAGGCTATTTAAATACTACCGTTGCCATTAAAGAACGAAAAGATGCCGGTGAGGCTAACAGTTTAATCCTGGATGTTAACATTGATAAAAAGAATAAAGTACGGGTTAACAGCATTGCATTTACAGGCAATACTGCTTTTAAGGATAAAAAATTGGAGGGTTATCTCAAAAAAACCAAAGAGAAAAAATGGTACCACGTATTTGGCTCCAAAAAGTTTTTAAAGGATAAATATGAAGAAGATAAACAAACGCTGGTTGCCAAAATGCAGGCAAACGGTTATCGTGATGCCGAAGTTTTAAGCGATTCTGTTTGGAAGAACGACGAAAACACGGTTAACGTTAAAATCAAACTTTACGAAGGCCCTAAATATTATTTCGGTAATGTTACCTGGTCTGGTAATGCAAGATATCCGGCTAAAATTTTAAATACGCTTTTGAGAATTAAAAGAGGTGATGTTTTTAGTGAAGAAGAGTTGAACAAGCGTTTAAGCGGCTCGCCGAACGGTGATGATATTTCTTCGCTTTATTTAAATGATGGTTACTTAACTTATCAAACAGACCCTGTTCAAACTAAAATCCATAATGATACGATTGATGTTGATTTACGTGTTTACGAAGGTCCGCAATACACTATTAATAAAGTAATTGTTAAAGGAAATGAGGTTACAAACGACAAAGTTATTTTAAGGGAAATCCGTACCAAACCCGGTCAGAAATTTTCTAAGGAAGCCATTGTAAGAAGTACGCAGGCCATTACACAATTAGGGAATTTTGATGAGCAGAAAATCGATCCGCGCCCTACAAATATCAACCCGAATGACGGAACGGTAGATATTTTGTATAACGTAGTAGAAAAACCTTCGGATCAGATTGAGCTTTCCGGCGGTTTTGGCGGCGGCAGTATTGTCGGGACGCTTGGTTTAACGTTTAATAACTTTTCTTTAAGAAACATCTTAAACCTGAAAGCATACAGGCCGCTACCAAAAGGTGATGGCGAAAAACTAAGTTTACGCGGACAGGCAAATGGTAAAAATTACCAGAATTTTTCTTTTACTTATTCCGAGCCTTGGTTTGGCGGTAAAAAGCCGGTAAACTTTGGTATAACTGCTTACACACAATTGCAATCCAACGGTTCTAACCTTGTTGGATATCAAGTAAAAAAAGGAGACCCGAATTATTATGGTATCGTTATTAATGGTGTTTCGGCAACAATCGGTAAGCAGTTAAAATGGCCGGATGATTATTTTAATTTGAGTCACACCTTAAGTTTCGACCATTATAATTTAACCAATTATCCTGGTTATCTGTTTTCTAACGGTAAATCCATCAACATTAAATTAACAGAAACTTTTAGCCGGTATTCGCTGGATGCCCCGATCTATCCAACTTCCGGTAGTAATATCCGCTTAACAGCACAATTTACGCCGCCCTATTCTTTGTTTAATAACCTGAATTATGCGGTTGCAACCCCGGAAGAGCGTTACCATTTTGTAGAATATTACAAAGCGAAATTTGAGGCGCAGTGGTTCCAGAAAATTTATGGAAAGCTGGTGCTTAAAGCGCAAACACAGTTTGGTTTCCTAAGTGCTTATAACCGGGTTGTAGGCCAATCGCCGTTTGAACGTTTTAAATTAGGCGGTGATGGTATGCAGAGTTACCAGTTTTTACAAGGTTCGGAAATTATCGGTTTAAGAGGATATGAGAATTTTGATATTGTACCATTAGGATCACGAACTGATATTGCAAGCACATCCGGAAGCCCGATTTTTGATAAATTACAGTTAGAAATTCGCCATCCGGTTATTGCCAGCCAGTCGGCCACAATTTTTATTCTCGGCTTTGCAGAAGGAGGTAATACCTGGAATTCTTTTAATGAATTCGCACCTTTTAATGTTAGGCGTTCTGTAGGTGTTGGTGCCCGTATTTTCCTGCCGATATTTGGTTTGCTTGGGTTAGATTACGGTTACGGGTTCGATGCTATTCCAGGTTTGCCAAGTGCCAATAAAGGGCATTTCCACTTCTCTATTGCGCAGAGTTTGAGTGGTTCATTTAACTAATGATAGCAATGCTGTTTTTATCACCTGAAAATAATATCTAAACCAAAATTTTTTACGTAAGATTTTCAAAAACATAATTTTACGTAGGTTTGCAGTATGAAGAAATTATTATTAACGTTGTTATTACCGATGCTGGCGATAACAGCAGCATTTGCCCAGCGTTTTGCCTATGTTGATTCTGAATATATCCTGAAACATATTCCGGAATATGCTTCGTCACAAAAGCAACTGGCTTCGATTTCAGATCAATGGCAAAAAGAAACCGACGCCCGTTTTCAGGAGATTGACCGCATGTATAAAGCTTATCAGGCTGATCAGGTTTTGATGACCGGTGATATGAAAAAGCGCCGCGAAAATGAAATTATAGATAAAGAAAAAGCAGCTAAAGATTTCCAGCGTCAGAAATTTGGTACAGACGGAGAACTTTCACAACGCAGTACCGCATTAATCAAACCTATCCAGGATCGGGTGGCAAAAGCAGTACAAGCCGTTGCAGAAAGCGAAAATCTGGATATGATTTTTGATAAAAACAGCGAGGTAATAATGCTTTACGCAAATCCGCGTTATGATAAAAGTGCAGCCGTAATTACCCGTTTGGGTTTAAAACCGGGTGCATTTGCCAAGTAAACAAGTAAAACAAATTATAAAAATCAGCACATAAAAATCACCCATAATAAAAAAATGAAAAAACTATTAACAGTTGCTTTAGTTGCAGGAAGTTTATTTTTTGCCGGAAACGCAGCAACAGCACAATCTAAAATCGGTTATGTTAACTCCAATCAAATAGTTGATTTAATGCCGGAAACAAAAGTTGTTCAAAAACAAATTCAGGATTATCAAAAAACATTTGTTGATCAGTTAACCAGCCTGAACAATGAACTGCAAGCTAATGCGCAAGCTTACGATACCAAAAAAGCAACCATGACGGATGCCGCCCGTACCGCTAAAGAAAGCGAATTGCAGGATCAAAACAAACGTTTACAGGATTTCCAAACTACTGCCCGTCAAAAAGTTGATGATAAAACCAAAGAGCTTTCCAACCCTTTATTTACCAAAATGCGTACTGCAATCCAGGCGGTGGCAAAAGAAAAAGGTTATGGTTATGTAATCGATACTTCTCAAACAGAATTACTGGTTTCCCCGGAGACAGATAATTTGTTTGCTGCCGTAAAAGCAAAACTTGGTTTAAAATAAAACACTTCTTTAATCAGTAAAAAAGCGATGTTCATGCAATTTGAACACCGCTTTTTTTATTTTAGCCGGATGCCAGCAAACCAGCCCATAGGTATTTTTGATTCCGGTATCGGCGGTTTAACCGTTGCTAATGCCATCAATAAATGTATGCCAAACGAAGCATTGGTGTATTTTGGCGATACCGCACATTTGCCTTACGGCGATAAATCACCGGAAGCCATTAAATATTATTCGCTTAAAATTACCAAGTTTTTAATGGATGAAGGCTGCAAAGCGATTGTAATTGCCTGCAACACTGCTTCTTCGCTGGCTTACCATGATTTAAAGCTGTTTATGGGAAATCAAATTCCTATTTACAGCGTGATTGATCCGGTGGTTGAGTATATGACGGCAACGGATCAATACAAACAAATCGGTGTGATTGCAACCCGGGCAACCATCAAATCAAATGTTTATGCGGAGAAAATTCATCTGCAAAAACCAGGAATCAGCGTAAAATCTTTAGCTACACCATTGTTAGTGCCGATGATTGAGGAAGGTTTTTTTAACGATCAAATCAGCAGCACGCTGATCCATACTTATCTTTCCGATCCGCAATTACAGGGAATTGATAGTTTGATTTTAGGTTGTACACATTATCCGCTCATCCGAAATGAAATTTCGGCTTTTTACAATCCTTCAATTGATATTATCGATAATACCGAAATTGTGGCGAAACATATTTATAAGGAATTAAAACGGATGGATTTGCTTAACCAGGATAAGCCTTTGCCGCACCAGTTTTACGTTTCAGATTTTACCGATTCTTTTGAGAAAAGTACACAGCTGTTTTTTGGCCAGCAAATTCGGTTAAATCTCCGTCAAATTTGGGATTGACCAATTTGCTTTATTCCTGTTCTTTCTGTTAATAATCAGTCTTAATAATTAAGTTTGCGGTGTTTAAGCTGAGTTGTTTTGAACCATTACCTCCTAAGTATTTTTGTTGCCGTTGTGCTGTTCACATTTGTGGCACTGTTTACCACATTTGGGGTTTATGCAGAACGTAAAATTTCTGCATTTATCCAGGATCGTTTAGGGCCGATGGAAACCGGGAAATTTGGTTCGTTACAGGTTTTTGCAGATATGTTAAAGATGCTGCAAAAAGAACTGATTACGCCGCTTGCTGCTGATAAAGCTTTATTTGCATTGGCACCTATCGTCATTTTTGTGGCAGTTTATTTAGGTTTTGCAGCTTTGCCCTGGGCTCCGGGCTTGATTCCGGCGCATATTAATGTTGGTATTTTTTACATTTTGGCTGTGTTATCTATTGAAACCGTTGGTATTTTAATGGCCGGCTGGGGTTCTAACAATAAATACGCGTTACTGGGCGCGATTCGTTCGGTGGCGCAAATTGTTTCGTATGAAATTCCGGCAGGTTTTGCGTTGATTTCTGTGGTGATGATTGCGCAAACTTTGGATTTACAGGAAATTTCCAGGCAGCAGGGAATTTTATCCGCAGAAAATATTAAGTTTTTAGGTTTTATACCGGTAAAAGAAGCAGGCGGAATTTTAGCCTGGAACATTTTCCGTGCGCCGCATTTAATCGTTGCTTTTGTAATATATTTTATTGCTTCGCTGGCCGAAAGTAACCGTGCGCCTTTTGATATTCCGGAAGCAGAATCCGAATTGGTTGCCGGTTTTCATACCGAATACACCGGAATCCGTTTTGCGCTGGTTTTCCTGGCAGAATATTCCATGATGTTTTTAGTGTCGATGGTTGGCGTAATCCTGTTTCTCGGAGCCTGGAATACGCCGCTGCCAAATATCGGAGCTGTAAAACTGGCAGATTGGACTACCGGAAATTTGTGGGGAATTGGCTGGATATTTTTAAAATCGTTATTATTGGTTATTTTACAAATGTGGATTCGGTGGACTTTACCGCGTTTTCGGGTTGATCAATTGATGGATTTATGCTGGAAAGTTTTAACGCCGCTGGCATTTTTATGTATGCTGATTTCGGGAATCTGGCGATTATGGCTGATGTAGGTTTTGTTATTCCTTTCTATCATCTCGACCGCAGGGAGAGATCATCTTTCAACAAGAAACGTAGCAGCAGCTTTAATGAAGATTTCTCCTAACGTCGAAATGACAAAGGCAAAAAATAGATAAACTAAAATGTTCAACATCATTATAAAAGGATTTACTACAGCAGGCAAAGGCTTAAGCCTCACCCTGAAACATTTTTTTGCTGCTAAAAACAGCAGGGAAATCTTGAGCATACAGTCCGACAATTATTTTAAGCAGCAGGAGGGAAACACAACAATCCAGTATCCACATCAAACTTTGCCCGTGCCGGAAACTGGTCGTTATCAGTTATTTGTGGAGATGGACGACTGTATTGTTTGTGATTTATGCGCAAAAATTTGTCCGGTAAACTGCATTGATATTGAGTCTATTAAATCTACGGAAGCAATCGGACAAACTTCCGACGGAACGACTAAACGTTTGTATGCCGCCAAGTTTGATATCGATATGGCCAAGTGTATGTATTGCGGTTTGTGCACCACGGTTTGCCCAACGGAATGTATCACGATGACTAATCAATATGACAAAAGTGTACCCGAATTGAGTTTGTTGAATTATGAATTTTCTACCATGACCGCCGAAGAAGCCGACGAAAAACGGGTAGCTTTAGAAAAACAGCAGGCAGAAAAAGCTGCCGCCAAACAAGCAGTAATGCAAAAAAAACAAGGATAAAAGAAGCATGGAGCAAGGTATTTTTGTTTTCCTGGGGATTGTTACCGTAACTTCTGCCTGGTTTGTGGCAGCCAGCCAAAACCTGGTACGCGCTGTTTTTATGTTTTTTGTAACGCTGTTTTCCATTGCCGGTTTATATGTTTTCGCGCTGGCAGATTTTGTGGCCATCACCCAGATTGTTATTTATGTTGGAGGCGTTTTGGTGCTGATGCTGTTCACGTTTATGCTATCTAGTAAAGAAACTTTGGAGAAGCTGGAGGAACGCAAACACAAATATTTCAGCCTAAAACAGCTTCCGGCTTTGCTCGTTGCCATCGCTTTTTTACTGGTTTTAGTGAATGCTATTTTCAAGCTGCATCCTGATCATCTGCAATGGATTACGCAATCTCAAAATAATACTTTTCAGCCGCAGGATAATACCGTTACAAATATCGGCATCAACCTGATGACAAGTTACTTATTGCCTTTTGAAGCCATTTCCATTTTGCTAATGATGGCCTTGATCGGTGCGGCACATCTGGCCAGAAAGGAGCAAGGTAATGATTAACCTGCAAACTTTTATGCTGATTGCCGCCAGTTTATTTTGTACCGGTTTATACATGGTTTTAACCAAAAGTAACGCGATACAGGTTTTAATCGGGATTGAATTTATGATTAATGCAGCAATAATTAACCTGGTTGCATTTGGAAAATACGACAAGCACAACAACGGCGGGCAGGTATTTGCTTTGTTTGCGATTGTTTTGGCAGCCGCGGCAAGTGCTGTTGCGCTGGCTATTATTTTAAATGTTTACCGGCGGTTTAAAACCATCGATCCGGCAAAAATTAATGAGCTGAAAAACTAAGTTTTTGGAACAGATCAATACGCTACAAAATTACTCAACCGAAATCCAGCTTGCATTAACAGCTGTTTTACTTCCGTTTGCTGCTTTTATCATCAATTTTTTAGTGCTAAAAACAGTATTGAAAGGAGTCGGGATTCTTTCCGTATTCTGTATTTTATTGAGCCTGATTTGTTCCGGTATTTTATTTGCAAAAACCTGGAACCACGAACCGTTGCACCGACAAATCTTGTGGTTTCAAATTGGAACAGTTAAAATTTATGCCGGATTATTGCTCAATAATTTATCGGTATTGATGCTGCCGGTCATTTCGGGCGTTGCTTTGGCTGTCCATATTTACTCGATTGCTTACCTGCACGGCGATCAATTATACAACCGTTATTTCCGTTACCTCAGCTTTTTTTGCTTCGCGATGATGGCTTTGGTTGTAGTTGATAACCTGCTTTTGATGTATGCTTTTTGGGAACTGGTCGGGTTTGCTTCCTATCTTTTAATCGGTTTTTGGTTTACACGGGAAAAAGCTGTGCAGGCAAACAAAAAAGCCTTCATCATGAACCGGATCGGAGATTTAGGTTTCCTGATCGGCATCATGATTTTGTACGCGCATTTTCACACTTTCAATCTGATCACTTTATTTACCAATCCCAATAATTTTTCCGGAAACGGTTTAACCGGAACCTGGCTCACCGTTGCCGGTTTATGTTTTTTCCTGGGCGCGATAGCCAAATCGGCACAGTTTCCGTTACACACCTGGCTGCCCGATGCAATGGAAGGCCCGACTTCTGTTTCCGCCTTAATCCATGCGGCAACAATGGTGGCTGCCGGCGTTTTTTTGCTGGCGAGGGTTTATCCGGTTTTTAATGGAGATGTGAAAATGGTCATCACCATCACCGGAACTTTTACCGCTTTTATGGCCGCTACGATTGCCCTCACCCAAAATGATCTAAAAAAAATCCTGGCTTTTTCTACCATTTCGCAGTTGGGTTTTATGGTTGCCGCGATGGGGATCGGTGCTTATTCTTCCGCCTTATTTCACTTGGCAACACATGCTTTTTTTAAGTGCCTTTTATTTTTGTCGGCCGGCGTAATCATCCACGAAATGCAGCATCTAAAAGAAAAACTACATTTAGAAATCGATCCGCAGAATATTTTATACATGGGCGGTTTGCGTAAAATTTTACCGGTAACTTTTATCACTTGCATCATCGCATCGCTGGCATTGATCGGTTTGCCATTAACTTCCGGCTATTTATCCAAAGACGGTATCCTGATCCAGGCATTTGAATGGGCCGAAGGCAGGTCGTTTTTCTACAAACTAATCCCGATTTTTATATTGATTACCAGTTGGTTAACCGCATTTTATATTTCCCGTTTGTTATTTAAAGTTTTTTGGGGAGAATCAAGATTGCAGGAAATGATCCCGACATTCCAATTTCCTGCTTCCAAAGAAAATAAACTCTTTACCTGGCCGATGCTGTTTTTATCGGTATTTTGTTTGTTCCCCGTTTTCTCCTTCAACCCATTATTATACGAACAAAGCTGGCTTTTTCGCGGTTTTTTGGGTGCAGATTATCTGGAACGCGAAAATATTTATCATACGGTTATTCCGGCTGCCGTTAATTTATTTACCATTCCGGTTATTTATATTGCCTATTTGCGCTATGTAAAACAAGGCATCAGCTGGTTCCCGGAAACCGGTTTCCTATTCAAACTATCTTATAATCAATGGTATATTGATCGTTTTTATCAGAATTATTTAGTGAAGATTGTCCAATGGATCAGCAAAATGCTTTATCAGTTTGATCGTAAAGTAGTGGATGGATTTATAACCTTCCTTACAAAAATTACCCGATTTTTTGCTGTTTGCATCGATTGGGCTGACCGAAACCTGGTTGACGGATTAATAAATTTTATTGCTTTCCGTGTGCGCGATATTGGTAGTTTTGCCCGTGGTTTCCAAACTGGGAAAGTGCAGCAATATTTGTTAACCATGCTAATTGTTGTTCTGAGTATTTATATTTTTAAGATCTTGATTTAGGTTGATGCACATTCTTTCGCTACTCATTTTTACGCCGCTGCTATTTGGCGTGCTGCTTTTACTGCTGCCGTCGTTCCTGCGAAACAGCTTTAAATATGTGGCATTGGCTGCTACGTTGGTTCAGGTGGTTTTAAGCGGATGGATGTATTTTCAATTCAAAACCGGTGCTTCTTTTACCGGCATAAATCATGCGGATCAATATCAGTTTGTGGAAAAAGCAAGCTGGATCAGCCTGAATTTAGGTTCGCTCGGTAAAATGCAGATCGATTATTTTGTTGGTATTGACGGGCTTTCCATCGGATTATTATTCATGTCGTCTGTTGTGATGGCCGTTGCAGCGTTGGCTTCCTGGGAAATCAAAACCAATTTAAAAGGCTTTTTTGCCTTGTTTTTATTGTTGGATATGGCCGTGATCGGTGTTTTCTGCGCGCTGGATTTCTTCCTGTTCTACATTTTTTACGAACTGATGCTCTTGCCTTTATATTTCCTGATCGGGATTTGGGGCGGCGTGCGTCGCGAATATGCAGCGATCAAATTCTTTCTGTATACTTTGTTTGGCTCCGTTTTTATGTTGCTGGTGATGATCGGTTTGTATTTTTCCGTAACCGATCCGGTAACTAAAAACCATACTTTCAACATTATCCACATGATGAATCCTGCCAATTTTGCGCAAGGTTCTGTTTTTTCGTTATCAGCGCACCAAATGCTTTTTGGTTTGCCAGCACGTTCTTTAGCTTTTGTAGTTTTGTTTATTGCCTTTGCCATCAAAGTTCCCGTGGTTCCGCTGCACACTTGGCTGCCCGATGCGCATGTAGAAGCACCAACAGCAGTTTCTATTATTCTGGCCGGCGTTTTATTAAAAATCGGCGGCTACGGAATTTTACGGATTTGCTTCAGTATTTTTCCGGAGGTAGCTACGGCCGGTGCTTTCTGGCTGGGTTTGCTTGGCGTAATTTCCATACTTTACGGAGCAATGAATGCTTTGGCCCAAACAGATCTCAAACGCTTAATTGCTTATTCTTCCGTATCGCACATGGGTTTTGTTTTACTGGGAATATCCTCACAAACCACCGAAGGCATCAGCGGTGCATTAATGCAAATGCTGAGTCACGGTTTTTTATCAGCAATGCTGTTCTTTTTGGTCGGCGTTATTTACAGCCGCGTGCATGATCGTTACATCTATAATTTCCGTGGATTAGCTTCGCTGATGCCGCAATTCACAGTTTTTATCATGATCGCTTTTTTCGCCTCGCTTGGATTACCCGGATTTTCTGCTTTTATTGCCGAAGCTTTTTCGTTGATCGGTGCTTTCACTTCAGCTTCTGTAAACGGATTATTACCAAGCTGGATGGCGGTTTGCGGTTCCGTTGGAATTTTGCTGAGTGCGGCTTATTTTTTGTGGACTTTACAACGAATGTTTTTTGGGGAAACCAGGTTATCCGGCGGAGAATCCTGGAAAACTGCTTTAACGGATATTAACTTCCGTGAAAAATCAGCTTTAATCCCGCTTTCTTTATTTGCCCTGATTTTGGGTTTGCTGCCTTCGCTTGTTTTCTCCAAAATCAATGATTCTGTGTTGGCTTTGGTTCATTTATTCAGATAAATTATGAACGAGCTGCCGATTTCCCTCACCGAACAGTTAAACAATATCCTTCAAAGCATTACTTATTTCGCTCCCGAAACAGCGTTGGCGATACTGTTTTTACTACTTATTATTACGGGTTTATTATTCAGGAACGATGCCGACTGGATTTGCAGCTCACTTTGTTTGTTAGGTTTGATTTTTGTTTTTCAGCGGGATGTGCAGCAGTTATATTTCATCGCTTCCGGGCCAAAATTTCTGTTTGGCAGCATGCTTCTTTTACACCATGTTTCTGTGTTGTTTAAGCTGATTTTTGCCGTGCTTACTTTCCTGATCGTTGTTTATATTCCGTTGGACAGGCAGTTAAAAGTTCATCAAAAGGGTTTGAGCGATTTGTACGCCATCATTATCGCCGTCGTTTTTGGCTTACATTTAATGGCCATGTCGGTTAATTTATTGATGATTTATCTGGCTGTTGAAACGGTTTCCATCGGTTCGTACCTGCTGGTTTCTTACCATTCCGAAAATCGATCTGTTGCCGAAGCCGGGTTAAAATACGTACTTTTTGGCTTTGCTGCCTCGGCAATTATGTTGTACGGCTTGTCTTTATTGTACACCTTTACCGGAACGCTGGATATTTTCAATACTCATTTTGTAGATCAGCTAATCCGCATAAATCCTGTCCCGGTTTTTCTTGCTATGTTGCTGGTAATTGCCGGCATCGGTTTCAAACTGTCTTTTGTACCGATGCACTTCTGGGTTCCTGATGTTTACGAAGGTGCTTCTACGCCGGTTGTTGCTTTTCTCTCAACCTTAACAAAAATTGCCGGTTTTGCGTTGCTGGCCAACTTTTTAACACCATTCATCTTCTTTAACAAATGGACCGCTTTTGATTTCCGGTTGTTCTTTTCCATCATAGCCATCATCACCATGATTGTCGGAAACTTTGCGGCCGTCCTTCAAAACAATATCAAAAGGATGCTGGCTTATTCAGCTATCGGCCACACAGGTTTTGCATTGATGGCGTTGGTTACCTTTTCACAGCAAGGCGTTTCGGCATTGCTTTTTTACCTGTCGGTTTACGCTTTGGCTAATATTGGGGCTTTAATGCTTTGCAGTTTTTATGCCGGTAAAAACAGTATGCTTATGGTTCAGGATTTACGCGGATTAGGAAAAACAGAACCTTTTGCCAGTGTTTGCTTTGTAATCCTGCTGATCTCGCTAACGGGATTGCCAATTTCAGCCGGCTTTAATGGTAAAGTGCTGGTTTTTTCATCAGTAATCGAAGTTTATCGGCAAAGCCACAATATTTTACTTTTGGTTTTGCTGGTTACCGGAGCTGTTACCACGGTTGTTTCCTTATTTTATTACTTTAAAATTCCGTTGTATCTTTTCCTGAAACCTGCAGAAATCTCAACCCAAAAACCAACAGGCAACAGGCAGTTTCCATTGCTGATCATCATTGGTTTACTAACTGCAATCGTGTTTTTACTGGGGATTTTTCCTTCCGTATTGGCAAATTTTATGCAGTAAAAACAGTATCGGGCAATCATCATTTTTAAGTAAGTATTGAATTAGATTTCCACCGTTTAAACATTTAAAATAGCAGTTTTCAATATAAGTCCTACTTTTGCGGCTTAATTGTAATCATGAGCGATCAGATTAAACACGAATGCGGAGTTGCCTTTATCCGCTTGTTAAAGCCCCTATCTTACTATCAGGAAAAATACGGAACATCCCTTTACGGCTTAAATAAGTTGTATTTGCTGATGGAAAAACAAAATAACCGCGGCCAGGATGGCGCAGGCGTTGCTACCATTAAGCTTGATGTTGCGCCCGGAAACCGTTACATCAGCCGCCACCGTTCTATGGCAAAAAATGCGGTTGCCGATATTTTTGAATATATCCAGAAGAAGTTTGCGGATGTGCAAAAAGAATATCCGGAGCAATTTAGCAATGCCGAATGGTTAAAAGAGCATGTTAGTTTTACAGGCGAAGTTTTGCTGGGGCATTTACGTTACGGCACGCATGGTAAAAATAGTATCGAAAACTGCCATCCGTTTTTGCGGCAAAACAACTGGATGACCCGGAATCTGGTAATTGCCGGAAACTTTAACATGACCAATACGGATGAATTACTGGAACAATTATTTGAATTGGGCCAGCATCCGAAAGAAAAATTAGATACCGTAACCGTTTTAGAAAAAATCGGGCATTTCCTGGATTCTGAAGTGCAGGGTTTGTTTGATCAGTACAAAAGGGAAGGATTAGATAATAATATCGAGATTACTAACCTGATTGCTAATGACTTGGATGTTGCAAAAATCCTGAAAAAGTCTGCAAAATCATGGGACGGCGGTTATACGATTGCCGGTATTTTGGGTCATGGCGATGCTTTTGTGATGCGTGACCCGGCTGGCATCCGGCCTGCTTTTTATTACATGAATGATGAAGTTGTAGTGGCAGCTTCTGAAAGGCCGGCGATACAAACGGCGTTTAATGTTCCGATAGATGCGATCCGGGAAATTAAACCCGGGCACGCACTAATTATCAAAAAAAACGGAGAGATTTCGCAGGATCAGTTTCGCGAACCGACAGAAAAAAAATCATGTTCCTTTGAACGGATTTATTTTTCGCGCGGAAGTGATGCTTCTATTTACCGCGAGCGGAAGCAATTAGGCCGCTTGCTTTGTCCGCAGATTCTGGCTGCCGTAGATCACGATTTGGAAAATACAGTTTTCTCCTACATTCCAAACACCGCCGAAGTTGCTTTTTACGGCATGGTAGAAGGCGTGCATAAGTACATCAAATGTTATCAGCGCGAACAATTGCTAAACCGTACCGATAAAATTACCGACGAAGAATTGAACCGCGTGCTCAGTATTTCGCCGCGGGTAGAAAAACTGGCGATAAAAGATGTGAAGCTGCGCACATTTATTACGCAGGATGCCGACCGCTCTGAAATGGTTGCCCACGTTTACGATACCACTTATGGTTTGATCAAAAATAACCTGGATACGCTGGTGGTTCTGGATGATTCCATCGTTCGGGGCACTACTTTAAAGCAAAGTATTTTGCGGATTATAGATCGCCTCGGCCCAAAAAAAATTATTGTGGTTTCTTCTGCGCCGCAAATACGTTATCCGGATTGTTACGGAATAGACATGTCTCGAATGGGCGAATTTGTAGCTTTTGAAGCAGCCGTTAGTTTGCTGAAAGATAACGGCAAAGAAAGTGTGCTAAAAGAAGTATATCAGAAATGCAGGCAAAGTGCGGATATGCCAAAAGAACACGTTCAAAATTTTGTAAAGGATATTTATGAGCCTTTTTCGTATGAGCAGGTTTCGGATCGGATTGCGGAAATTATCACCCCAAAAGAAATCAAAGCCAAAGTTCAGGTGATTTATCAAACGCTGGATAGTTTACACAAAGCTTGTCCGGATCATTTGGGCGACTGGTATTTCTCCGGAAATTACCCAACTCCCGGAGGAAATAAGGTGGTAAACAAAGCATTTTTGAATTGGATGGAAGGTAAAAATCAGCGTGCTTACATGTAATTGAAGAGTAGGTTTAAGGTTACCCGTTTTTGAAAGGATATTTTTTGTCATGCCGAACTTGTTTCGGCATCCCGCAAGCAAAGTTTAAAATTTAGTATCAGTGGTTATCTTTCTGATGGGATGCCGAAACAAGTTCGGCATGACAGAACAATTCAAACTTTTTCCGAACGCTTCTAATTTGAGGTACAGAATTAATTATAAATCTTCATGCTGATTTTAGGTTGATAAAAGAAGCATCAGTTAGTAGAAGGCATCCCCGAAAATACAAAATGGGTAACCAGCCGGTCTAAAATAATAAAAGCTGCAATAATGAGTGCAATCCCGGCAACTAAATTTAATTTGTGGATCAGTTTTACAGAAATCCGGTCGCGGAGTTTATTGGCGTAGAAAGCTTTGGTTATATCCGCCCCGAATTGCACAATCAGGATTGTTAAAAACATAATTACCATTTTAAGCTGCCGGTGTTCAATGCCTGTATGATAAACGGTGCTGGCCGTACCGATAACGGTAATCCAATGAAATAAAAGTGTTGGATTGAAGATGCACATCAAAAATCCTTTAAAAAAGTAGCCGGTACGATTAATACTTGCCGGCGTATGCGCATTGTAATTTACATCTGCTTTTTTTAACATATAAAAAATGCCGATACCGAATAAAATGATGCTTCCGGCAATGCCCAACCAAATTTTTAACCGCGGGGAAATATCGAATAACTGCGAACCGAAGATGATTGTGCCCACAAATACCACATCGCTTACTACAACACCTAATGCCAAGGAAACGCCGGCATGGAAACCCTTTTCGATGCTGGTTTTGATGAGTGCAAAAAATACAGGCCCGGTAAGAAAAGTTAATACAAAGCCGATGCCGATACCAGAAATGACAGCTTCAATCATTAACGCAGCCTTTGTAAATTTTGATAAACATGAATGCCAATATGCAATTTTATTGTAGAAACTGCTTATAAAACGTTGCAGCTACGATATTGTGCATAAAAGTATCAATATATTTATAAAAATACTTTTATGTTCGCATCAAAATACTTTAAGTTTACAACAACCAATTTTTAACTAATGGATCAGCCTTCAACCAAAAGCTATGCTTCGGCGTTATACTCTTTAATTACTGTTTTCTTTTTCTGGGGATTTTTGGCTGCATCCAACGGCGTATTTATCCCTTTTTGTAAAACCCATTTCGAGCTTACCCAATTTGAATCACAACTGATAGATTTTACTTTTTACGGAGGTTATTTTATCGGTTCCCTGATATTGTATTTTGTTTCGCAGTTAACCAAAGTTGATCTGCTGAATAAAATAGGATATAAAAACGGTATTATTTATGGTTTGCTGATTTCTACGGTTGGTGCTTTGGCCATGGTGCCGGCTATAAATAACGGTCATTTTGCTTTTATCCTGAGTGCCTTTTTTATTGTAGCCGTTGGTTTTTCTTTACAGCAAACGGCTGCTAACCCGTTTGTGGTAGCATTAGGCCCGCCGGAAAGCGGTTCTCACCGATTAAATTTTGCCGGTGGTGTTAACAACTTCGGCGGTTTGCTGGGGCCGATTATCGTAAGCGTTGTGCTTTTTGGTTCATCCCGAAGCGACAGTACCAGTACGGTTAGCATTACATCGGTAAATAACCTGTATTTTATTCTGGCAGCTTTATTTTTGGCTGTAGCCTTATTTTACAAATTTTCCAATCTCCCGCAAATCAACAGTACTGAAAACGTAAAGCCAAGCACGCGTTCTAATGCTCCGTTATTGTTTATTACGCTTGGTTTTTTAATGATCCTGGTTGCTAATCCTTTAGAAAAACTAACCAGTTTCAGTAATGCTTATTTTATTTATTCGGCTTTGGCAATCATTCTTTTATCGATCATTTATGTATTGGTTGCGCCTAAAAATAACCCTGAAAGCTGGGGCGCGATGCAATATCCGCAGCTGGTTTTAGGCATGTTAGCCATATTTACTTATGTTGGGGTAGAAGTAACCGTGCAAAGTAATATGGGTGCTTTACTTAAGCTGCCGGCTTTTGGCGGATACGCAGATTCTGACATTAAACCATTTATTTCACTTTACTGGGGTAGTTTAATGATTGGCAGGTGGACGGGTGCAATCAGTGCTTTTAAATTATCAAAAGCAGCAAAAAATATTTTAACTGTTGTTGTCCCTTTTATTGCGTTTGGTATCGTATTGCTGTTTAATCATTTTTCTGGTACCGATGTAAGTAATTTATATATGTACGGCGTTTGCGTAGCGGTTTTGGTTGTCGCTTTCTTTTTAGGGCAGGAAAAACCGACACGTGTACTAATGATATTTGGTTTGCTGGGTGTTTTAGCCATGATTACAGGTTTATTAACCACCGGACAAGTTGCCATTTATGCTTTTTTAAGCGGCGGATTATGCTGTTCGATCATGTTCCCAAGTATATTCTCGCTGGCAGTTGCCGGTTTGGGGAAATATACCAGTCAGGGTTCTGCTTTTTTAATTATGATGATTTTAGGCGGATCAATAATTCCGCCGGTGCAGGGAATTTTAGCTGATACGGCCGGTATCCACATCTCTTACATTGTACCGGTAATCTGTTTTGCTTACATCACATTCTTTGCGGTAAGGGTTAGCGGTGCGCTTAAAAAACAAGGTATCGACATGAACAGTGTTGAAGCCGCAGGCGGGCACTAATTTTTTATGCCTAAAAAAAGCTTCGATACTATTTTTATGCATTTGGCTGATGATCTGGCTTCGCGCTCACATTGCGTGAAAGCCCAGGTTGGTGCTGTTTTAACAAAAGATACACGCATTATTTCCATCGGTTATAACGGGCCGCCGGCCGGAACGCATAATTGTGATGAAGAATGGCCGGATCATGGTTGCGAGCGTGATTCTAAAGGCAGTTGCTCTTTAGCTTTGCATGCGGAGCAAAACGCCATATTATACGCCGTAAAAAACGGTGCAAATTTGGAAGGGGCAACTTTGTACGTTACGCTTTCGCCTTGTTTACCTTGTGCAAGGTTGATTTTTTCCGCAGGAATTGTTGCTGTTTTCTACTTAAAATCTTATGCTGCTTATAAAGGTTTATCTGCGGATGAAGGAGTGGATTTTTTAAACCGGTTTGGCGTATCCGCAAAACAATACACAATTACAGCATAATTTCGATACTGTTTTTATGCCTGTTTTCTCAGCGCGTTTACTTTATCCAAAGCAAAATTAAGTTGTTGTTCTGGGGTGAGGTTAGTGTTATCCAAAATAACCGCATCGCCGGCGCGCACCAAAGGGCTTTCCGTTCGGGTGGTATCCTGATAATCGCGGTTGGCAATGTTCTCAAAAATTTCGTGCAGGGTAATATCTTCGCCTTTTTCTATCAGTTCTTTGTAACGCCTTTCTGCCCGGATTTTCGGGTCGGCAGTCATAAATAACTTTAACTGCGCATTTTTAAAAACAGCCGTTCCGATATCGCGGCCGTCCATCACAATATTTTTCGATTTACCCATACGCTGCTGCTGCTTCACCATTTCATGGCGCACCTGCTTGATCGCAGAAACAGCACTTACATTTTTAGAAACCGGCATCTGCCTGATTTCAGCCGAAACTTCTTCGTTGTTTAAGATAATATGCGTTTCGTAATCACGGGAATTAAAGTTAAGGTGGATATCTTTTAAAGCGTTTTCAACCTGCTGCTGATCCTGAATGTCAACTTTATTCCGCAAAAAATATAAAGTAACAGCGCGGTACATCGAACCGCTGTCAACATAAATAAAATTTAAATTCTTTGCTAATGCTTTAGCGAGTGTGCTTTTTCCGCAGGAAGAATATCCGTCGATCGCGATTACAAAGTTCGTGTTCATTGCGGGATAAATATACAGGAATGATTTAAAATGTAAATACAAAACTGGTACATGCTTCTTTTACGACATATTTTTCTGTTCTACAAATGCGTTAACCCATATCGAGATATAACGTAGAATCAGCTATTCAGCTTCTTAAAAACTTGCTTTAAATAAAACTTAAATAGCAATTTCTAATCTAAAAACAGCTTGGCATAGCTCTTGACCAATAAATGCTTTTCGTAGTTTTGTATTAACAATTAAATAATACTGCCAGTTTGGCGTTTAAATAAGGTTTTTAAATGAGTTTTGATCCGTTTGATTTTAATAATGCGTTACCTGTCATCAATGAAGAATCAGAGTTTTTTCCTTTGATGTCATCTGAGGATGAAGAAGAAATGAACAACGAGCAAACTCCGGAGGTTCTGCCAATATTACCGCTTCGCAATACCGTTTTGTTTCCGGGCGTAGTTATCCCGATTACTGTTGGAAGGGATAAATCAATCAAGCTGATAAAAGATGCGAATAAAGGCAATAAAATTATTGGTGTAGTTGCACAAAAAGATACCAGTATTGAAGATCCGAATTACGATCAGCTTAATACTGTTGGCACAATGGCTTTGATTATTAAGGTTTTGCAAATGCCCGATGGTAATACTACCGTAATTATACAAGGCAAAAAGCGTTTTATTTTAAAGGAACAGGTGCAAACAGAACCTTATATCAAAGCTACAATCGAGCCTTTTAAAGAAACAAAATCCGCCGAGAATAAGGAGTTTAAAGCAATGGTTTCATCTGTTAAAGATATGGCGATGAACATCATACAGCTTTCGCCAAACATTCCTTCGGAAGCCAGTATCGCCATCAAAAATATTGAAAGTACTTCTTTTCTGATCAATTTTATCTCCTCCAACATGAACGCCGCCATGACGGTGAAACAACACATGCTGGAAGTAGCCAACCTGCACGAACGTGCCCGTATGGTGCTGGAACATTTAACGGTTGATTTGCAGATGCTGGAACTGAAAAACCAGATTCAATCCAAAGTTCGGGTTGATTTGGACAAACAGCAGCGAGATTATTTTTTAAACCAGCAGTTAAAAACCATTCAGGAAGAATTAGGCGGCAACTCGCCGGATATGGAGGTGAATGATCTCCGTACGAAAGGCGGCAAAAAAAAATGGTCAAAAGAAGTAGCAGATCATTTTAACAAGGAATTGGATAAATTAGCCAGGATTAATCCGGCAGCCGCTGATTATTCGGTTCAAATCAATTACCTGGAACTGCTAACCGAATTACCTTGGAACGATTTTACAAAAGATAATTTCGATTTAAAAAGAGCACAGAAAGTGTTGGATAAAGATCATTTCGGTTTGGATAAAGTAAAGCAGCGGATTATCGAATATCTGGCTGTTTTAAAGCTGAAGCACAATATGAAGGCACCGATTTTGTGTTTGGTTGGCCCGCCGGGAGTTGGTAAAACTTCGTTGGGCAAATCAATTGCACGCGCTTTGGGCCGTAAATATGTGCGTATGGCTTTAGGCGGCATCCGCGATGAAGCAGAAATCCGCGGCCATCGTAAAACTTATATCGGTGCCATGCCGGGCCGGATAATACAGTCGATAAAAAAAGCAGCCGCTTCTAACCCGGTTTTTATTTTAGATGAGATTGATAAAGTAGGAAATGATTTCCGCGGAGATCCCTCTTCTGCTTTGCTGGAAGTTTTGGATCCGGAGCAAAACAGCAACTTTTACGATCATTATGTAGAAATGGATTACGATCTTTCAAATGTAATGTTCATCGCCACGGCTAATTCTTTAAGCACTATTCAGCCGGCTTTGCTGGATCGGATGGAAATTATCGAAGTAAACGGTTACACCATCGAAGAAAAGGTTGAAATTGCGCGCCAGCATTTGTTGCCAAAACAACGCGAAGCGCATGGTTTGAAGCCGAAAGATGTAACCATCAAAAATAACGTGCTGGAAAAAGTAGTGGAAGATTATACACGCGAATCCGGCGTTCGTAATCTGGAAAAGAAACTGGGTTCTTTGGTTCGCGGTATTGCTAAAAGCATCGCGATGGAAGAAGATTATTCTTCAGCAATTAACAAGGAAGATGTAGAAAAGATTTTGGGCGCACCGATTTTTGATAAAGACAGCTACGAAAATAACAACGTTGCCGGTGTGGTAACGGGTTTGGCCTGGACGCAGGTTGGCGGTGATATTTTATTCATCGAAGCCAGTTTGAGTTCCGGAAAAGGCCGGCTTACAATTACCGGAAGTTTGGGCGATGTGATGAAAGAATCCATTTCTATTGCTTTAGCTTATATCCGCGCGCACGCTGCTTATTTTAATATCGATCCGCGGTTGTTTAATCAGTGGGATGTGCATGTGCACGTTCCGGCAGGTGCCACACCAAAAGACGGCCCATCGGCAGGAATTACCATGTTAACTGCTTTAATATCAGCATTTACACAACGTAAAGTAAAGGAACATTTAGCCATGACCGGCGAAATTACCTTGCGCGGTAAAGTATTGCCGGTCGGCGGGATCAGGGAAAAAATATTAGCTGCAAAAAGAGCTAACATTAAAGAAGTTATACTTTCTAAATCCAACGAAAAAGATATTTTGGAGATTAAGGAATCATACATCAAAGACCTTAAATTTCATTTTGTATCAGAAATGAAAGAAGTAATTAGTTTAGCATTGATGCCCGATAAAGTAGAAAACGCTTTGGATTTAACCGTTAAAGAAGATGTAAAAGCTATTTTGAATTAACGCTAAACCAAATTTGTGCGGTTACAATTTAAACACTAATCAGTCATATAATTGCAAAGCCAGGAAAATTCCCCTGGCTTTTTTTAGTTTAGAACTTTTTCCATCTAATGAATCTCAAAAATATTTCCCTGCTGCTGATACTTCTTTTATCAACCTTTTTTTCTCGTGCGCAGCAAAAAAATTATCAGAATGAACTCGGCTTCCAAACCGATAATGATGCTTACCTGGCGCAAGGTTCTGATCGGTATTATACCAACGGGTTATTTTTTTACTTCCGCCATGCACTGCAAACTGATACGGCTGATCAAAAACTTTTCGGCAAAACGCTGGGCTTCGAAGTCGGACAAAAAATGTATAACCCGCAATCGGCTTTTATCCCGGCCGCGCAATATGTTGATCGCCCTTTTGCAGGATATTTATACGCCGGTAGTTCACTTCAATATCTTTTTAAAAATGAAAGTGCGCTGAAATTAGGCGTGCAATTGGGCGTAACTGGTCCGGCAGCTTTGGCGCGCCAAGCGCAGGAATTAGTGCACAGAGTAGTAGGTTTTTACACGCCAATGGGCTGGCAATACCAGATCAGGAATAACATTGGTGTTAATTTTCTGGCAAATTATGACCTGCTTTTTTTTCGCTCCGGATGGTTTGATCTGGCAGGAAACACCGCTGTAAATTTAGGCACTACTTTTACCGGCGCAGGCGTTGGTTTAACGTTACGGTTTGGCGAGTTTAATCCGCTTTATCATTCTGTCAGCACTTCCGGTTTGGTTGCCAAAAAAAGGTTGATAAACGAAATACACCGCCGCGAGTTTTTCTTCTATTTAAAACCAAGCGCAAATTATATTGCTTATGATGCTACGGTGCAGGGCAGTTTATTTGGTTCGAGCAATGATCCGCAGGAAATTACCAGTAAACCAAAGTCTTTTGTATTCAGCCAGGAAGTTGGCGGAAATTTAACTGCCGGCCATTTTACTTTTAACCTGGCTGCTGTTTTTAAAACCCGGGAAGTAAAGGAAATGGTTTTGGCGCATCAATGGGGGACGGTAACGGCTTTGTACCGATTTAACTGATGCTTCTTTTACCGGCAAATTGTTTTAATGTTGATAAAATATTTTTAACAAATACAATAAATCCAAAAATATCAGGTTTGCTAAGTATTGAATCTCCACGAAGTTCTGCAGTTTGATAATGTATAAATTTATTTTAGGTTTTCTGATTATTTCCTCGTTTGAAAATGTTCGGGCACAAAACTCATATATAAGATTAGGTCAGAAAGCATTGGTTGATGGCGATTTCAAAAATGCGGTAACTAATCTGGAAAAAGCCTGCATCATCGATTCTACCAATGCAAACGCCTTGTGGATGCTTGGTTATTCGTATTTACTGTGCGACAGTTACAAAAAATCTATTACCGCCTATTCAAAATTAATCAGTTTTAAACCGGCTGATGCTTCTGCATATTATTATCGTGCGCGTGCCAAAGGCCATTTAGCCGGTGATAATTTGGTTACCGCTGCGGATAAAGAAAAATACTTTTTAGGTTCTATTTTAGATTTTACAAAAGCAGCTTCCTTAAATCCTGCTGATCTGAAAAATTACCAGAACAGAGGGATTGCTTATAAAGATTACGGTACGTTTAAGCTGATAAAAAATACGGGTTTTTACGATAAAACCCGTGCTGTAAATGCTTTTAAAGCTTCCGTTGCTGATTTTCAAAAAGTGCTGGATGCGGATCCTTCCCGCAGGGATATTACTTCGCTTTTGGAGTTATCCAAAGAACAGCTTTCGCATATTTCTCGCAAGTAACTTCAAAACTTACTTCAGCTTTCCTTCAATTAAATAATCATTTGTTCCTAAAAAACGCACGTGCTGTTTACGGCGGATGCTGTACAAGGAATCCGGATAAAAAGTTAATTTTTCTTTCGTTTGAAACAGCTTGTTGTTGATCACATTAAAAATCATCAGGTAAACCAATTTATTCTGCTGTTTTTTTAAAATGATTTCCTGTGTTTTTAAATTAGGTTCTAAAGCTTTATAGATAGTAAAATTGCCGGAAGCGGTTATTTTGTAACTGTTTTCCCAGGAAGGTTTATTGATATCCGATTCGGAAAAAACAGATAACTCGCCCGGCCAATTTGTAATTTTAACAGTTTTCGTTTCCGTATCCCCGTTTCTGGATACTGTTTTTATCACACTAAAATTAGATTTTGTATAATCTCTTGCTTTGCCGGCGAAATAAGAACTTATGTTGAAGTAAGAATTTTTGCTCTGCCTAACTTCCGGTTTGCAGGAAGTTAAATTTAACCCGATACAGATCTCTCCGAACCAAATAATTAGTTTTGCAATGCCGAACTTGTTTCGGTATCCCATCAAAAAGGTCAAATCCAGTAATTTTATAGTTAAATCCCGAAACAAGTTCGGGATGACAATTTCAGCTTTAATGCTTCTTTTATACCAAAACATTTCCGGTCATTTCAGCAGGAATATCAACGCCAAGAATTTTTAAAACTGTAGGAGCAATGTCGCCCAGTTTTCCGTTTTTTACAGCTTTATAATCTGTATCAACCAAAATACAGGGAACCAGATTGGTTGTATGTGCCGTATTTGGCGATCCGTCCTCATTAATCATAAAATCAGCATTGCCATGATCAGCAATAATGATAAAAGAGTAGCCGTTTTTAATCCCGGTTTCTACCACTTCTTTTACGTAAGCATCAACCGTTTCTACCGCTTTTACAACCGCCTGGAAAACGCCGGTATGCCCAACCATGTCTGGGTTTGCAAAATTTAAGCATACAAAATCCGGCCAGCCGCTTTCCAGTTCCGGGAGGATAGTGTTTTTAATCCCTTCGGCACTCATTTCGGGCTGCAAATCATAAGTAGCCACTTTTGGCGAAGGGACAAGCAGACGTTTCTCGTTGGCAAATTCTTTTTCTCTTCCTCCAGAGAAGAAAAACGTAACATGCGGATACTTTTCGGTCTCTGCAATCCGGATCTGGTTTTTGCCGGCATACTGCAAAATCTCACCTAAAGTATTAACCAGATCATCTTTGGTAAATACCACATCCACGTTCTTAAAATTCTCGTCATAAGAAGTCATGGTGATATATTTCAATTTTAGCGGATGCATATTTTGTTCCGGAAAAGCTTTTTGCGTTAAAGCTGCAGTAATTTCGCGGCCACGATCGGTACGGAAATTAAAGCAGATTACTACATCATCTTCCCGGATTACTGCAAGCGGTTCTCCCAGATCATCTACCTTAACTATTGGTTTTATAAACTCGTCTGTAACGCCTTCCGCATAAGAATTTCGGATAGCTTCGGCGATATTTTTCACCGGCGTTCCTACGCCATTTACCAGCAAATCATAAGCTAATTTTACGCGTTCCCAACGGTTATCACGATCCATGGCGTAGTAGCGGCCAATTACCGATGCTGTTTTTACCGATGTATTTTTGATATAATCTTCCAGTTTTTCGAGGTACTCAAACCCAGAATTCGGATCGGTGTCGCGGCCGTCCATAAAGGCATGGATGAACACTTTTTGAAGCTGATATTGCTGACTCATATCGCACAAAGCACGCAAATGATTGGTATGCGCGTGTACGCCGCCATCAGAAACCAAACCGATAAAATGTACTTGTTTATCGTTCTGTTTAGCGTACTCGAAAGCTTGGGTGAGGATCGGATTCTTGAAAAAATCTCCGTCGGAAATAGATTTATGGATCCTGCCCAATTCCTGGTAAACTACTCTGCCGGCACCAAGATTCATGTGGCCAACTTCAGAGTTTCCCATTTGTCCGGCCGGTAAACCAACCGCTTCGCCGGAAGCTTCCAAGGTAGAATTTGGATAAGTTTTTTTTAAATAATTAAAAAATGGCGTATTTGCAGCAAGAATTGCGTTAGACATACCGGCGGTGCCGTAACCCCAGCCATCTAAAATTAAGAGGGCAACTTTTTTATTTTTTTCCACAGTGCAAATATAATTGATCGTAATAAGGAAAATCAGATTTTATGTTAAGCCAATAAAATTATTGTAAATTACAGTAGTTTTATACGTAAACAGTTTAAAATAACAATCAACTATGAAACCTATTGTTAGTACATTACTGTTCTTTACTGTTTTTACCGGTGTTTTATTTGCTGATCCTATTGATAAAATCGCGGCATTACTACAACAAGGCCAGGTGCATGAACTGGTAAAACAGTTTTCGGCCAGTGTAGAATTAAGTATTCTGGATGATGAAAAAGTTGTATCCAAAGCACAGGCAGAAAATATGCTGAGTGCTTTTTTTACCACTAATAAACCCGTATCCGTAAAAGTAATCCACCGGATGAACACCAATCCAAACTTGTTGTACGCAGTGATACAATTACGAACAGCCAGCGGAAATTTCAGGATTTCTTATTCTATCAAAAACACAAACGGCAATCAGGAGTTGACAGAAATGCGTATTGAATCAGAAAAAGATCAGTAGCTACGTTCAAATAATTACTTTTAAATCAAAAAAACCTACCATTGGACTTAAACCAGGTACAAAATTTTATCAATAATGCGCTGGCAGAAGATGTTGGCGACGGCGATCATACTTCGTTAGCAACCATTCCGGCCGAAGCGAAAGGCAAAGCAAAACTACTGGTAAAAGAAGCAGGTATTTTAGCCGGCGTAGAACTGGCTATCCGAATTTTTGAAACGGTTGATGCCGGTTTACAGGTAAACACTTTATTGCCAGACGGAACTCCCGTAAAACCCGGCGATATTGTTTTATATGTTGAAGGGCGGGCGCAAAGTATTTTAAAAGCAGAACGCCTGGTTTTAAATTGTATGCAAAGGATGAGTGGCATCGCTACAAAAACCAACGAAATTGTACAGTTGATTGCCGGAAGCGGCGTAAGGTTGCTGGATACCCGCAAAACCACGCCCGGAATGCGTTATCTGGAAAAATGGGCGGTAAGAATCGGCGGCGGCGTAAACCATCGGTTCGGTTTATATGATATGATTTTAATAAAAGATAACCATGTAGATTACGCCGGCGGCATAAAACAGGCGATAAAAGAAGCACGGCAATATTTAAAAGATCAGCATAAAAATTTACAGATTGAGATTGAAGTACGCAACCTGCAGGAATTGCAGCAGGTAATTGATGAAGGCGGTGCCGACCGTATTTTACTTGATAATTTTTCTGTAACCGAAATGGCAGAAGCTGTTAAATTAGTTGATAAAAGATATATTACCGAAGCTTCCGGCGGCATTACTTCAGAAAACATTGCAGCATACGCCTCAACCGGAGTAGATTACATTTCTTCGGGTGCTTTAACACATTCTGTAAAAAGTTTAGATTTAAGCTTAAAAGCAGTTTAATGACTATTTTTCTGCATTTAAAAACAGTCTGCAAAGCAATTTTATTATCATTGCATTGAGATGATATCTATATACTCTATTTGCGTACTTATTCTGGCCTATCTACTTGGATCGATTCCCTCCGCGGTTTGGATCGGCAGGTCATTTTACGGGATAGATGTAAGAGAATACGGCAGCGGTAACGCCGGTGCTACCAATACTTTTCGTGTTTTAGGGAAAAAAGCAGGTATCCCGGTAATGCTGATTGATATTGCAAAAGGATGGACGGCTACCAATCTGGCGTTTCTGATCGGTATGTCTGTCACCGGCCCGCATCATTCCGTTCAGTTTGTAAATTATCAGCTTGCTTTAGGAATTACAGCTGTAATGGGCCATTTATTCCCGGTTTTTGCGGGTTTTAGTGGTGGAAAAGGAATAGCAACCTTAACCGGGATGATTTTAGCCGTTCACATCCAAGCATCTTTACTTTGCATCCTGGTTTTTTTATTGGTATTGCTGATAACACGTTACGTTTCACTTAGCTCCATCGTTGCCGGTTTTACTTTTCCGCTGAGTACAATTTTTATTTTCCATGTCTCTGTACGTTCAATTATTGTTTACGGCATGTGTATTTGTGTGCTGATTCTGGTAACGCATCAAAAAAATATTGAACGTTTAATGAAGGGAAAAGAATCCAAAGTAAACTTTTTTAAAAAAAAGTTGGTTTAAGTTATCATGAAGAGATTATTTTCAATATTGATTCCGGCTGCAATCTTATTTAATTCCTGTTCCAGCGTACCGATTACCGGCCGGAAGCAGTTTATTGCAGTGAGCGATGCAGAAGTAAACCAATCCGCAGCACAAAGCTATAGCCAGTTATTATCAGACCCAAAAACGAAAGTAATCAGCAATACTTCTGATGCACAACGTGTTAAACGTATTGGCAACAGGTTATCAGCCGCCATCGAACGTTATTTAAAAGCAAATGGCTACGCCAATCAATACGATTTTAAGTGGGAATTTAATTTGATCGAAAGCAAGGAAGTAAATGCTTGGTGCATGCCTGGCGGAAAAGTAGCGGTTTACAGCGGTATTTTGCCAATTACAAAAGATGATGCCGGTTTGGCAACCGTGATGGGCCACGAAATCGGGCATGCAATTGCCAAGCATTCTGCAGAACGTATTTCGCAGCAGTACGTAACACAAGGTTTGGGTTCTGCCATTGGCGTGGCTGCAAACGGTTCTTCTTCGGCGTTGGTTAACATTATCAACCAATCTTACGGAACGGTAGGCCAATTGGCTATGTTAAAATACAGCCGAGGGCAGGAAACGGAAGCAGACCGTTTGGGCTTAACTTTTATGGCGATGGCCGGTTACAACCCAAATGAAGCAGTAACATTTTGGCAGCGGATGGCCGCGCAGGGCGGAGGGCAAAAACAGCCGGAATTTTTAAGTACGCATCCGGCAGATGCAACCCGGATAGCCAATATCCAGAACCGTATTCCCGAAGCCATGAAATATTACGTAAAACCGTAATTATTTATGTCTAAAATCCGGTTTTTAGAAGCAGCGTGGAAAAATCTGCTTATGGTTAATTACGAAGTGGATGCCGCAATCCTGAAACCATATTTACCGGCAGGTACAGAACTTGATTTATGGCAGGGAAAAGCTTTGGTAAGTATGGTTGGCTTTATGTTTTTAAACACCAAAGTATTAGGGATTAAATGGCCGTTCCACACTAATTTTGAAGAAGTAAACCTGCGCTTTTATGTTCGGTATTTTGATGGCAAAATCTGGAAACGCGGTGCTGTTTTTATCAGTGAAATAGTGCCGCTGCACATCATCCCGATTATTGCCAATAATATTTATAATGAGCATTATCAGGCGATGCCCATGCGGCATCAGTTTGAGGAATTAAATGGCGAATCTGCTTTTTTATACGAGTGGAAATTTAAAAACCAATGGAATAAACTAAGTGCAACGGTAGGAAGGGAAGTTGCTTCTATAAAACCCGGCAGTGCAGAAGAATTTATTTTTGAGCATTACTGGGGCTACAACCGGATTAACGATCATAAAACGGTAGAGTATCAGGTAGAACATGTTTCCTGGAAAACAAGGCCGGTAACCAACTATCAATTTGAAGCAAATATTGCTGAACTTTATGGTGCCGACTTTGAGAAATACCTGCTAAAAGAAGCATATTCCGTTTTTTTTGCAGAAGGTTCGGAAGTTTCTATCCGTGTTGCCGGGAAAATTTCAGTTTGAGAAAATAATCTCTGAAATAATTATTAGTATAAAAATGAAGCTTTCATTAACAAATTAAAGTACGGAGCTTTGTTAAATTTCCTGTAAAAGAACCGGAAGATCATAAGGATAAGGCTTTCTCAATACAAGATTTTGATTAAACTTAAAACATGTTCCCATCGGGGCGGCTACTTATACCTCTTGGTTTATCTATATCATTACATTTGCCTATCTTTAATCAAAAATTAAATCAACATGACAACACAAAACAAATTTGCCTGGTGCCGTAAATTATTTTTTATGGGTTTCGCCGGTTTACTTGCTGCAACCGCTTCTTTCGCACAAAATACAACCGGCACAGCCATTACCCTGGGCGGCAAACCCATCCACACCATGGGGAAATTACCTGCCGTTGGCTCATCCGTTAAAAGTTTTACCCTAACCAGTGTTGATTTATCCGATAAAACTTTTGCCGATTATAAAGGAAAATATGTGATCATGAACATCTTCCCAAGTGTAAACACCGGTGTATGCTCCAAATCGGTACGGAAATTTAACGAAGATGCCGCAGGTTTAAAAAATGCCACCGTACTTTGTATTTCCAAAGACCTTCCCTTTGCACAGAAACAGTTTTGCGGTGCCGAAGGAATCAACAATGTAGTTATGCTTTCTGATTTCAGGAGTGATTTCGGAAGTGCTTACGGGGTACAGATTGCCGACGGGCCGATGAAGGGTTTACTAAGCCGTGCCGTAATTGTGATTGACCCGGCTGGTAAAATTATTTATGAGCAGCAAGTGCCCGAGATAGGCCAGGAGCCAAATTATACCGCTGCAATTGCCGCAATTAAATAGCGTTTATCTGTTTTATAAATTAATGAAAAGACACAAGTGAAAGTTTGTGTCTTTTTTTATAAGCCATAAAACAACGAGTCGCTTTATAAATAGAACTGTCAAAAAAATAACTATTATAGGAATTATTCAACAAGAATAATCAAACCCTTGTACTTTTAATTTATGGCTTTAAATCGCTTCATTTCAACCGTTGGCCAGTCAATCATTTTATAATAATCAACTACGGATTGATCTTTCTTAAAATCTTTAATACCGGCATCGGCATCGGCAATGGTTTTCCAGTAAATCATCATAATACGTTCGCCGTTTTCTGCCCGTCCAACGCGGCGCGTGATATAACCGTTTTGCCGGCTGATGTAATCCGCTTCTATCTGCTGGTCTCTTTTCTCAAAAGTATCGCGCTTTACCTGGCTTTTCTCTTTAAAAGTAGCAATCTCAATCACGTAAGGCTTTAAATCTTTGAGCGAACTGCTATGGTCATCATTCACAAAAAAACGTTTACGGCCTATAGTTGCCGTGTCAATCAGTTTCTGCATACCATTCCACAAAGGGTTTTTAACAAACAGCTGCTCATCCGCGTTGGCATGGATAACGTTATCCCACGATAATATAACCAGTAAATTTCCCTGCTGATCAATCCCGCTTTCTTTGCTGATAAAACCCGGTTGTTTTTGCGTGTAGCTTTTTTGCACCATCGAATCCAGCTGATTATATTCAGCCTGTTTTACACCTTTTTTAATTTTATAAGTAATAATTTCCACCACATAATTGGCGTAATTAACGGGTTGCCGTTTTTTAGACTTTTTAGTGATATTTTTTACCGGCCCCTGGTTACAGGAAAAAATCAATAGGGCAGCGGCAGCTAATAAATAGGTATAGGTATTTTTCATATTAAAACAATTACGGTTTAAATTTAGAACTAATTTTACCCTGCCTGATTAGAAAACATAGTAGTTATTATTAATTTAAAATGAGATGACAGTTGTTGTATTTAAACAGATTTAAACTACAATTAGAGGAAAGTTTGTAGATAAGCTGTAAGCATTTATCTTTTAAGCAATTGAACAAAACGCTTTAGAAAATGCTTTAATAAGCATCAAAATGTTAATGCTTCTTTTATCCCTAAAAAATGATGATGTTATATTTGCTTGTTGCCGTACTTGTTTTACTCCTAATCGGCTATTTCATTTTTAAAAAACCTGCTCTTAAACCGCTTGCCAATCCGCAGCAGCAAGCTGCTTATCAGCAGTTGCTGGCCCGGCATATTACCTTTTACCAGCGTTTGCAACCGGAGCAGCAGCAACGTTTTGTGTTGAAAGTAGCTGCTTTTTTACAGGAAACTCGCATTGAAGGTGTGGGTTTGGAACTGGAAGATCTGGATCGTGTGATGATTGCTTCCAGCGCGCTGATCCCGATTTTTGGTTTTGAAGACTGGCATTATCCCAACTTAACAAACGTTATTTTATATCCGGATACTTTTAACAACGATTTCAAGTTTGAAGGCGGCAAACGGGAAATTGCAGGAATGGTTGGCGGTGGTTTTATGAACGGACAAATGATCCTTTCCAGGGCAGCTTTACGCAAAGGTTTTTCTGCTTCCGCAGGAAAAGAAAATACAGGCATCCACGAGTTTGTACATTTGTTGGATCAGGAAGACGGTGCCACCGATGGCTTGCCGGAGCATCTTTTACCGCACGAATATGCAGAACCCTGGCTGCGTTTGATCCATCAGGAAATCAGGAAAATTGAAGCAGGGAAATCAGATATAAATCCTTACGCCGGCACTAATGAAGCGGAGTTTTTTGCAGTAGTTTCCGAATACTTTTTTGAAAAACCGGATAAGCTGAAAGAAAAGCATCCCGAATTATATGATATGCTTAGTCAAATTTTCCGGCAGCAGCCAGGCTGATCAACCTAAAATTTAGGTGGTAAAAGAAGCATTTTGGTGGCAAGTTATATTGCTTGTTAAATTGAATTTTTTTCATCTGTAATTAATTCAAAACCGGTTACTTTGCAGCTGCATGTCGCTATTTATTGCCTCTTTAAATTCCGGGAGTAACGGTAACTGTTATTACATTGGTAATGAGCAGGAAGCGGTTTTGGTGGATGCCGGAATCTCCTGTTTGGAAACTGAGAAACGCATGAAGCGGTTAAATTTATCGCTTAAAAAAGTAAAAGCAATCTTTATTTCGCACGAACATTCTGATCATATCCGCGGCGTAGAAGTTTTATCGAGGAAGTACCAGCTGCCGGTTTATATCACCCCGAAAACGTATTTAAGCGGACGGTTACAACTGGAACAAACCAAACCTTTCCGTGCTTTTGAACCGGTTTTGATTGGCGGACTTTCAATCACAGCTTTCCCAAAACACCATGATGCCGCCGAACCGCATAGTTTTACAATCTCCGGTAAAGGCGTTACGGTTGGTATTTTTACAGATATAGGTTCGGTTTGCCAGCAGGTTATTCATCACTTTAAACAATGCCATGCTGTTTTTATGGAGGCAAATTATGATGATGAAATGTTGATGAAAGGCCGCTATCCGTATCACTTAAAAAACAGGATTCGGGGCGGGAAAGGGCATTTATCCAACGCGCAGGCTTTAAAAGTTTTTACTAAACACAAACCGCCGTTTATGAGCCATCTGCTATTGTCGCATCTGTCAAAAGATAATAACTGCCCGGAACTTGTTGTCGGTTTGTTTAACCGGCAAGCCGCCGGAACAGAAATTATTATTGCTTCCCGTTATGCAGAAACAGCCGTTTATGCAGTGGATGGATTATTTAACAATTGCTCGGGTAAAAAAGTAAACAGATTTAGCCATCAGGTGCAGCTAAGTTTATTTTAAACAGCTATTGTTTCGGGTAAATAAACCGGGTCGATTACATCCAGGTAATGATCTAAAGCACTTTCAAACGGAGGTAAACTAATCCCTTTTTCACTTTGCAACGCATTATTTATCGGCTCAAAAGTTTTATCGTTCAGCTTTGCCGGTGACTCATCTTTTACCAAACTTGGATCAAAGCCAGCCATTTCTGCTATTTTACGGGCTAAATCAGCAAGGGTAATTTGTCCGGTATTGCTCACATGGAAAATCCCGTTTTCATCATTCAGCAACAAATTCAGGCTCTCGTTCACCAAATCAGGAATATAAGTCGGCGAGATTAATACATCATTTGCAACCGTAAAAGGCAAGCCTAATTTTAACTGTAGCAACATATTTCCTACAAAATTATCATGATCCCAGCAGCTAAAAAAGTGGCCGCTCCTAATTAATAAAGCTTGCGGATTAACTGTTAAAACTGCTGTTTCTTCTTTTACTTTGCCTTTTCCGTAACTATTTTCGGGTAAGGCCGGATCGCTTTCCCGGTAAGGTATTTTTTGTTTTCCGTTGAAACTTTCCGCCGAAGAATAAGTTAGGAATTTGATGGAAAGGTTTTCGCAAAATGTAGCTAATAGTGAAGTAAACCGAACGTTTTGTTCCGGATCTGCCGGAAGGTTTTGTGCCTGCCCATCCTGATCCTGAATATTTACAATTGCCCAGGGATTAAGTTTCCAAATCAGCTGTTCTGTTTTAGCCTGATCATTCAAATCTAAATCAGCAGGATTAAGCTGTTTGAAATGTATATTTCGTTCTTCGCAAACATGTTTAAAACCGGAGCTAAGCATGTGATCTGCACCGATAATTAAAACCGGCTGCGTTTTGTAAACGAATTCAGATTTTTGTGCGATAAAAACAGTATCATCCGGGTAGGCAATTCTTTTAGCCTGTTTCCACCAACCTGCCGTTGCCAGTACGGCATGTTGGTAAACCTGGTTTTTTGTTAGTTCCCGGATCATTTTTGAAATAGCTGTAGGCCGTGGTTCGCCGGATTTAAGGTTAAAAACGCCCGGTTCGTATATGCCCCAGGGTTTGGTAACCAAAGAGTTCCAGCCATAAGTTCCAAAAATTGCCCAGGCTGTTAAAGCACGGATGTCAACGCCTTCCGCCTTTAACTGCTTCAGTACCTGCCACATATAATTATACCACCGCATCTGCTCTTCGGGCGAACAATGCAGGTGGCATTCTGTAACGGCAATCGGCAAATTCAATCTTTCCCAAGCTTCTTTTAACAATACCTGCGGACCGGTTTTATATGGAAAAGGTACACGTACAACCTCAACATCGGCATATTGATGCCTGCCGTTTCCGCCATGAACATGTTGTGGGTAACGCTGTAAATTTTCATCCAGATAACGCTCTGAAGTGATGTAATAGTTAAAACCTGCAATGTGCGGTTTGCAAAAATTTTTGAGGAAATAACCAAGTTCAGCTTCCTTAAAACCCATTCCCGTTAAAAAATGCCACATCGGTTTTTCCGGTGTAAATGTTCCAGTGATGAGTTCGTAAGAAAGCCACCTGCGCTCGTTCTCAAAATCTGCCTGATATTGCAGTAAAGGCGTGCTGTAAACTTTCCCCAAATCTTCCGTTTGGATCAGTTTTGCGTTCGGGTTAATTTCCCGGATAGCTTTCATCGCCATAACTACTGCGCGGCATTCGCTTAAAAGTATGCGGTAAAAGGAGTAGTCGCTGCGTTCATGCGGAAACCAGTGGCCGTATAACCCGCAAAAACGGGCGGTAGTTAAAGGTTCATTTATGGGTGTATAATATTCAAGCCATGGAAACTTTGCTGCAACTAAACGGGCGTAAGCGGCAACACCTTCTTCAAAACTGCCGTCAAAAAAGTTGACAAACTTGGGTCCGCTACCGTGATGCACCAGTCCGGCAATCGGTTCAACTTGTAATTCTTTTAGACGAAGCAGGTTTTTTTCTACAAAAGTCCAATCAATTACCGTATCATTTTCAGGCTGATGTTTCTCCCACAAAACAGGATAACGCAGCATTTTAATCCCTAAAGAAGCAATTAAGTCAGCATCATCCGGGCGGTTATAATGGCCGGAATATTCGGATTGATCAAGGTAACTGTTTCCCACACGATTGATGGTTGCTTCAATCCCGCCCCAGATTTCTATTGGTTTTTGTGTAAGCATCTTTTCTTTTTTAAGTGCGAAAACTGATACACTATTAATTAAACCCGACGGATGAGTTTTAGTTTTTTAAGGAATTACCCAAAAGATAAGAGCTTGATTTTTTGTTTCCACCATTTTCCATGCTTCTTTTATCACCTAAAAATACCGGAAATGAAAAATCAGCGGAAGTATATTTTACAAGAGTTTGCCAAAATATAAAGCTTCCTCCTAAATTTGATTTCTGATAAACCTAAAACAGTATGAACCTAAAATATATTCTGATCGCCGTCATTCAATTTACGTCCGTAACCGCTTTTGCACAGCAAAATCCGCAGGTAAAAGTGGTAAACGGCACGTTGGAAGGTAAAACGGAAGCCTCCGGAATCCGTAGTTTTAAAGGTATTCCTTTTGCCAAACCACCGGTTGGGGATTTACGCTGGAAAGAGCCGCAGCCGGCAGAAAATTGGGTTGGCGTTCGCAAAGCTGACCATTTTGGTTTTAATGCGATGCAAAAAAAGATTTTTGGTGATATGAATTTTCGTTCGGCAGGCATGAGCGAGGATTGCCTGTATCTGAACGTGTGGACTACGGCTAAAACTTCCGCAGAAAAACTACCTGTACTGGTTTATTTTTACGGAGGAGGATTTGTGGCCGGCGACGGTTCTGAAGCGCGCTACGACGGAGAAAGTATGGCTAAAAAAGGCATCGTTACTTTAACTGTAAATTACCGGCTGGGTGTTTTCGGCTTTTTGTCTCACCCGGAATTAACCAAAGAATCTCCGAACCACGCTTCCGGCAATTACGGGTTGCTTGATCAGCATGCGGCTTTAAAATGGGTTCAGCAAAATATTGCAGCTTTTGGCGGCGATCCCAAAAGGGTAACTATTGCCGGCGAATCTGCCGGTTCAATCGCCGTATTTGCGCAAATGGCTTCGCCTCTATCTAAAAACTTAATCGCTGGTGCCATTGGTGAAAGCGGCGCGATGATTAAACCAACATTTGGCGCTATTACTTTGGCTGAAGGAGAAAAAAACGGAACTGCTTTTGCCGAAAAAGCTAACGCCGCTTCTTTGTCGGCTTTGCGTGCTATGTCTGCTGCAGATGTTTTGGATGCCGCTTCTAAACCCGGTGCTTTTAGTACCGTTGCCACCATTGACGGTTATTTTTTGCCGAAGTTCCCCGCCGCAATTTTTGCAGCAGGCGAACAGGCGCACGTGCCGCTTTTGGCCGGATGGAACTCTACCGAAGTATCTTATCAGTCTTTAATGGGTGGCGATGCGCCGACGTTAGAAAACTATCAGAAAAAAATTAAACAGCTTTATGCCGGTCAGGCGGACGAGGTTTTAAAGCTTTATCCGGCTGCAAACCAGCAGGAAGTTGTAACCGCTGCAACCGCTTTAGCCAGTGATCGTTTTATTGTTTACAGCACCTGGAAGTGGCTGGATTTACAAAGTAAAACAGGTGGTAAACCCGTCTATCGTTATGTATTCTCAAAATTTAAACCACCGGTTACGGCTAAATTTGCTGATACAACGCCTGGTTTGGCAGGCGGGATATCTAAAAAAACAGCTACAACAGCACCGGCACCGATTGCGGCGGCGGTTGGTGCGCCTCATGCTTTTGAAATTGAATATGCTATGGGCAATTTAACTACCAATCCGGTTTACGATTGGAAGCCGGAAGATTACCAGATTTCGGCAACGATGCTGCAATACTTTGCCAACTTCGTAAAAACCGGTAACCCCAATGGTGCGGGTTTACCTTTATGGCCGGCAATTACCGGAAGCAATGTTTCTTTAATGAATATTGATGTTAAAACCAGGCCGGAAAAAGAGCAAAACCGGGCGCGCTATTTGTTTTTGGATCAGGTTTATAACAAGTAGCTGATGAGAAGTTAATGCTTCTTTTAGCATACTTTTATTGTGATTAGTTAGTGGTAAAAAGCCTGTTAAAAGAAGCAGTGCTAATTTACCATAGCTTCTTTATGCGGATCATTTAAATACGAAAACATCAGTTCGATTTGAGAGGGAAGCACACGATCCGTTGATAATTCCGGAAGAGTATTTTGAGCGAAGAAACCGGCTTCTAAAATATCAAAAGCGGCCGTTGGTGCGCCGCCGGTTATTTCACAACGAATAAAAATTTTATAAACATAATCTAACTGCGGCGGATGCGGATGGCAGCGTTTATCCAAAACGGCCAGCAGTTTTTTAGGTTTTACCAGAAAGCCGGTTTCTTCAAATGCTTCTTTTACAGCTACTTCTTTGGGTGATAAACCAATATCAGCCCAGCCGCCGGGCAAAGACCACTTACCGTCTGACTTTTCTTTTACCAATAAAATTTCCTGCTGATCGTTAAAAATTACGGCACGGACATCCGTTTTCGGGGTAATATATTCTTTCTTTTGATCAAAATACGCGGATAACATTTCCAGCGGTTGGCCGGTAATGCCGTTCATCAGTTCCAGGCTAATCTGCTCCAGCTCTTTGTAACGCTCCGTTTCATAATCATTACTGGCATACGTTAAACCTAAATGCGCCATTGTTTTAAGTCGTTTGGCGTAATTCAAAATTTCGGTAGCGTCCATATATGTAGTTAAGTTATTTATATAGTTTGAAAGCAATGCTTCTTTTAAGGCTATAAAATTAAATTTTAGTTGCAAACCAAACCTCGTCAATTTTTGTGTGATAAAAGGAGTACAAAATCTGGGTAAACCCACAAGCCGTTTTTTTGTCCAACTATTTATGAAAAATATAAAATTGATCCTTCTTTTTTTAATAATAAGCTGGCAGTTTGCCGCGGCACAAACGGTTAATAAAGACGTGGCTTACGGCGATGATCCGAAACAAAAAATGGATGTTTATCTGCCGGCGCAAGCCAAAAGTAAAACGCCGGCTATCATTCTGATTCATGGCGGCAGCTGGATTGCCGGCGATAAAGTTAACATGGTGCACTGGCTTAAACCATTGCAGCGCGAGTTTCCGGATTACGTTATTTTCGACATAAATTATCGTTTGGCCAGCCGGCAAAACAACAGCAACCAGTGGCCGGTCCAAATTAATGATGTGGATAAAGCGGTTGCTTTTATCAAAACGAAAGCGAAGGATTACAACATCAACAAAAAGAAATTTATTTTAATTGGCGAAAGTGCAGGTGCACAATTAGCTTTGATAGAAGGTTTTAACCGCGATCCTGACCATGCCGTTAAAGTTGTGGTAGATTTATTCGGGCCGGCAGATATGGTTAATCTTTACCAGGCGCACCACGAACTGGCTTTGTTAATGAACGGAACGCCGGCAACCATCCCGGATGTTTATGCGGATGCAAGTGCTGTTGACCATGTTGATAAAAAAAGCCCGCCAACGATTATTTTTCACGGAACGGCTGATCCGATTGTGCCGATCCGGGAAAGCGACAGCCTAAACGTGAACTTAAAAAAGGTAAATGTCCCGGTTAGCTATGTTACTTATCCGGGTAAAGGCCACGGCTGGCGCGGTAACGAATTGATAGATACTTACAACAAAGCAGTAGAATTTATTAAAGAACAAATGAAATAATTTAATAATTTACCGGTAAAAGAAGCATCTAAAACGCACTCAAACAGTGCGTTTTTTTGTTTATTTTAGACTGATATACGATGAAGCAAAGCTTCTTTTACCGTACAAAAACATTGAGCAGCTTCCGCCTGAAAACACAAAACGGGTAGTTTAAAACGTTTAACTTATCTTAACAGCCGAAATATTTTACCGTATGAGAACCTACCTGATCCCTACAGATTTTTCATCATCTTCTGTTGCTGCGGCACGATATGCTTCGGTATTGAGTAAACAAACCGGCGTAACAAAAATAATTTTATTGCATGCTTACTATGTTTCCGCATTTGAAAACGTGCTGCCGTCAACAGATTATATCCAGATTTCACCTTACGATATCGAGGAAACCAGCCGCTTAAAAATTATCGAGCTAAACGATATTAAAGCAGAGCTAATGCGAATTGTAAATGAAGGCGTGGAGATACAAGTTCAGTTAAGCCGGTTACCTTTACTGCGTGCCATTTTAGAAACGGAAGAAGAAAACAAGATCGACTTGCTGATTTTAAGCAGTAACAACAACTCGCATGAAGATTCGCAGGTGAGCCGGAATATCATCAAAATTTCAAAAGTTAGTCTGGCCCCGGTTTTGGTTATCCCGGAAAAAGCTGTTGCAGCACCGCTTAAAAAAGTTGTTTTAGCCTGCGATTTTAAAAAAGTAACCGAAGCAATTCCGCAGCAACAATTTAAAAAAATCTGGAGTACTTTAAATGCTGAATTACTGGTTGTAAATGTAGATCCGAAAGGTTTGCACAGCAAGCAGGATGCAAAAATGCTGGCCGAAGAATTTGCTTTAAGTGAGATGCTGAAAGAATATAATCCGCAGTATTTCTTTATCAATCACACCGATACGATCCAGGGAATTTTAGATTTTGCAGTTGATAATCAGGCACAAATTATAATTTCCTTACCAAAAAAGTATAGTTTTTTTCAATCATTTCTGCATGGCAGTTTTGCGGGAACACTCACTATAAAATCAACTTTGCCGGTTTTATTGCTGAAGTAAAATAGAAGCGATACTTCTTTTAAGAGGTAAAAACCTTGATTAATAATGACCGGATTTTTATTCCCGGATTTTACTAACCATCCAAATCATCATTGCGCCTAAACCGGCCATTACGGCAAAAGACCAGCGCAAATTTGCCGCCTGCGCAATAAAACCTACCACCGGCGGAACCATTAAAAACCCCAGGTAACCAACCGTAGAAACCGAAGCAATTGCCGATCCGCTGCTTAACGTTTTTGATTTGCCGGCCATGCTAAATACCAAAGGCACCACGCAGGCAACGCCAAAACCGATCAGGATAAAACCAAAACCGGCTACAATTGCAATCGGGAATGCGGCAGCGATCAGCATTCCGGTAAAAATCAGGATGCCACTGTAAGTTAACATCGGTTTAATCCCAAAACGATTTACCAAATAATCACCAAAAAAGCGGGCTGTAGTCATAGCGATCATGTAAATTACAAAACCGGCTGTGGCAACTGTTGCTGTTGCATGCACTTCTTTGTGGAAATAAATGGCGCTCCAATCATACATCGTGCCTTCGCAAGCCATGGAAGCAAAGGAAATCAACCCAAATTTTACCAAGGATTTATCCGGAAGAACGAAAGCCGATTTCTTTTCCTGCGCTGCCGGCTGCTGATGCAATGTGTTTGAAAAAAACCAGAACGCCAATCCGATCATCAAAAACCCAACAGATAAAAAATGATAAGAAGTTGGGACCGTGCCGGCAACCATTAAGTAACCCAAAGCTGCGGCAGCAAAACCGGCCATACTCCAAACACCGTGGAAAGTGGTAATGATTGACCGATTGTACAATCCCTGCACACCAACTGATTGTGCATTTACCGAAATATTCATGAGGTTGCGCGACGAGCCGAACAGAAAAAGCACGATTACCAACTGCCAAACCTGATTTGTAAAACCAATCAGCGCAAGCATCAAATTAAAGCAAACCGTACCGGCAAACATCACCTTATTACTGCTCTGGCGGCTCAAAAACCAGCTTGTGATTGGGATCGTCAGCATTAATCCGGCCGGTAAAGCAAAAAGTACCGCGCCCAGTTCTGCTTCGTTTAAGTGTAATTTTTGCTGAAGTGTAGGAATGCGGGAAGCCCAGGTTGCGTAACTAAAACCGGAAATAAAGAAAAACACCGCGGTGGCAATCCGGATTGTTTTTGGTGATTTTAACGGTCTGATCGCTTCAGCCATCTTACAAAAAAAGTTTCAAGGATGAACAGCCGGGACAAAAAATAAGCCCGGACAAAAGTTAAAAAAACTTTTGTTGCCGGACTGTTTCCTGATAAGCTGAACAGTGCTTATTTTTTTGGTGCCGGAGGTGTGGAAGAGATTTCTCCGAATTCGTTTACGTAAGCCATCATGTTTTCTAAACCGCCGCCGGTAGCACTTTGCTGGCGTTCCTGCTTGCGTTGTTCTTTCTCCTCCTTCTTCTTTTGTCTGTTTTTTTCCAACTGCTTTTTCATGAAAGTTGCCTGCGATTTTGCCATGTTTTTTTCGATTTAACTGCACTCTGGTTTTACCTGTTTTGGCTTTATCCCCAAAAGGATTATACTTAAAAGCAAGTATAAATCCGGGTGCCAATAAAAAAATTTCCTGCAGAGAACGGTAAGCTGCAGCAGAAAGAAATTAGATCCTGACCGTTTAAAAAAAGATCAGCAGGCAGTAACGAGAGGTTAGTGTATGTGTAATCCGTGCTGCAAATATATAAATTATCGCCTTAAAAACAGTACCAAAGATGCTTGTAGCGGTTAAGTATGGTTTGTAAATTGTAAAATGAACTCTTTTTAAATGATGCTTCTTTTATCGCCTAAAAATACTTTTCAACCGTTAATCCATAATTTAAAAGCAGGTTTTCGCTATGTGTTCTGTTTTGCCGGTTATAGTTAAACGAAGTTGTAAAAGCGAGCCATTTGCGCAGTTTTACAGAGAGATTTGTGTTGGAACGAACGATGTAATCGCTTTTGGTTTGCAAGGAATTTTGGAGGAAATTGTTGCCATCCACAATCAATAAATTGTAAATTACAAAACGGAAATTCAGCCGGAAAGAGTTTCGGTAGGTTTGATAAACATCGTTTTCGGTTGTGCTGATGTATAAATCGCTTAGGTCATACAAAATCCCGTCGCTTAAATTTAGCATTGCGTTCTTTTTATCGATCACATTGTAAGCTGCGCCCAAACCAGTTAACAGCTGGTTATTTATTTTGAGGGAAAAGCTGGTATTGTAATTGGCCAATCCCCAAAAATATAAATGCGGAGATTTGCCGTTTAGGTTAAAATCAAGCGATGATGAAAAATCGTTATTGGTTAAATTACTGTTTGACCGGCCATAAACCCAGCCGTTATTAAAATTTAAAGTGGTGTTTTTATTTTTGATGTTGAATTTGAAAGCGTTGTTAAGCAGATACGAACTGCCGTCATTGGTTTTATTGATGGAACCGGTAGAAGCGTAGCTGGTATGGTAATGTGTAGAATCGTTAAACTGGGCATGCGCGGCAACACTTAAAAATATACCGCATAAAAGAAGTATCAATTTATACATAAGCAAAAATTTAAATACTGCAAATTACAGAATTGATTTTATAGAGAAAGCTAATCAGTTTCGGGCCTGATTTTAAAATGCTGCTCCAAACAATCTAAATTTTCTGATCTTTACCACGTATAAAAATAATAATTATGAGCATGCCAGAAAATAAACCGGCTAACGATCCGGATCAAAGTAATGACGATGGTTTGGATCAGACAACGCCAAACGACAACCAGGAAATGGACAAAATTAATGATGCCGTGCAGGCAGCAGAACCTTCGTTTACGTTAAATTACGAAAGTGATAAACCTGAACCGGAAAAAGATTCTTTAAAACGAGACGGGCCGAATTTAAAACAGTAAACCCTGATCAAATAAAAAGCTCCTTATCAACATAAAATATTGATAAGGAGCTTTTTAATGTTTTTTGGTTTTTTTAATGCGGGCTACCGCCTTGGAACGAATACCAAATTACTACAATTGCAAGTGCCACTAAAAATATAATGCTTGGGATTAAACCAATTACGTGGTGTTTTTCTTCGTGATGCTGCTCGTGCGTTTCCATATTACAAACCTAATATTTTTACTGATTATTTAAAAACAGATAGTTTTAATTATTTATTGCCTTTGTATTTTATCTTTAGAACCAGCATGATAATGTTGAGGATTACGGTTAACAAGTTAGTGAGGATAATGGGCAGTTCCTGTTTTAAAATTCCGTAATAAATCCATAAAAGGTTTCCGGTAAGCAACACAATGAACATAAAAACAGACACTTCACTTGCTTTTTTCTTTTTGTAAGTAGTAATAACCTGTGGTAACACTGCGCACGAAGTAAACATACCAGCCACCAAACCAATAACTTTTATAGCTGTATCGTTCATCACAAATCATTATTTGTAGAAGAACTTGCTTTGTACAGCATTGTTTATTGTTTTGCCTAACTTATATTTGCCTTACAGCGGAGCAGTTTTACGCAGATGCAAATCGTGCAGTAAAACCAGCCGGGCTTCTTCAAACGAATTTTTTGAGGAACTACTTCTCGCCATGTACCAGAAATTCAGGTGTAAAAGAAGTACAGGGTTCTGTTGATCGCAAAAAATTGCATATACCAGCTGCAGATTTTACATAACTTGTTGCAGATTAATTGTTAAAGCAAAAAATTCTTTCAAAACCGTTTCTTAATTGCACAAAAACAATTTTACTTTGTGCATGCACAAATTTATACTTTTAGTTTTTCTGTCGGCTTCCGCTTTTGCGCAGGAAACGGCTAAACCAACCAGTAGTTTTTCTATCGGCGGGAAAGTAAATAAAACGGTAACGATTACGCCGGATTCTTTAAAGCAATATGCCGTAAAGGAAATCGGCGATTTAAAAGTAACGAACCATTTGGGGGAATTTAAACACGAGGACGACCATTTAAAAGGTATTTTGCTGAAAGATATTTTAAGCCATACCGTTTTTACCGTAAGCAATCCGAAATTGTTGAGTCAGGTTTATTTTACTTTTTCAGGTGCTGACGGTTACAAAGTTGTTTATTCGTGGAACGAATTGTACAATACGCCGGTTGGCGATCATGTTTTTATTGTAATGGAAAAGAATGGCATAAAAGCAGCACAATTGCCGGATGCAATGCAAATGGTTTCGATGCTGGATTTTAAAACCGGCAGAAGATATTTGCATTATCTGAGTAAAATTACGGTTTCCGCAGCAGAATAAATCAGGCGGTTTCTTCGCCGATAAAAATAATTTGTCCGGGTAAATTTGCTAATTCAGGCAGGTTATGTGTAACGATAATTGTGCTGATACTGCTTTTATCAAGCAAAATCTGTAACTCTTCAATCATAATTGCTTTGGTTTGATGATCCAAGGCAGAAAACGGTTCGTCCATCAACAAAACTTTTGGTTTGATAGCCAATGCCCGTAAAATGGCCAAACGCTGTTGTTGCCCGCCCGAAAGCTGCGCCGGTTTGTGTTTTACAAAAGGTTCTAACCTTCCAAAGTCTAATAAATCTTTTATCAATTGCTGATCTTTTGTGGCATATTCCAATTGCTGCTGCACCGTCATATTCGGGAAAAGTGCGTAATCCTGAAATACAAATCCGGTTCTTCTTTTTTGCGGACGGAGATTGATTTTAGCATTTGTATCGAGCCAAACCTGCCCGTCAACCACAATTTCCCCGGAATCGGGCTTGATTAGTCCGGCAAGCATTTTTAAAAAAGTAGTTTTCCCAGCTCCGGAAGGGCCGGATATTTTAACTAAACTCCCGGCTTCCATCTCCACAAAAACCTTCAAATTATTTTTACCCCGATAAGTGGAAAGTTTTTTTTCTACTTCGATGCTAATCATCCGGATAAGTTTTGGCGGCGGATTTATTGATGATAAAAACAGTAGTAACCAGTGCAAAAGTGAGGATAAGTAAAACCAGCGAATAAGTATTTGCCGTAGGATAATCCGTATTTTCTACAGCATTATAAATGGCGATGGAAGCCACACGGGTAACGCCCGGGATGTTTCCGCCGATCATCAGCACCACGCCGAATTCACCTAAAGTATGCGCGAAAGTCATTACCGAAGCAGTCAATATAGAAGAACGGATGTTAGGCAATAATACCCGGAAAAAGGTTTGCCTTTCGGATTTTCCCATGGTAAAAGAAGCATGCGACAAAGATTTCGGCAGCTGCTGCAAAGCTGATTTTACCGGGCTGATCATGAAAGGTAAACTATAAATTACGGAAGCCAGCACCAATCCTTCAAAAGAAAAAACAAGCTGTAAATTGAGGTGCTGCAACAGCCATTTGCCTAATCCATGCTGCGAAGAAAAAGCCAGTAATAAATAAAAACCAAGTATGGATGGCGGTAAAACCAGCGGCATGGTAAATATGGCTTCGATGATGATTTTGAAAATTGAATGGCCTTTAGCTAACCAGTAGGCTATCGGCAAACCTAAAATCAGTAAAATAGATGTGCTGATTAGTGCTAATTTTAAAGTGAGCCAAATAGGAGACCAGTCTGTCAAAATAAAAGATTTAAATTTTAGCGGTTTTGTAACCGTACTTTTTAAAAATTTGCTGTGCGGCCGGGCTTAAAATGTATTTGAAAAACTTATCGGCCTGTGCATTTCCTGCTGCATGTTTTAAAATTACAATTCCTTGCTGGATAGGCTGATACGTTTTAGAATCAATCTTTTTCCAATATAATTTTTGCTTGTTTGCCACATCACTAATCAAAGCTTCGGTTGTAAAACCAACTTCTGCTGCACCGGTGGTAATATAAATATTTACCTGTGAAATACTTTCGCCATAAACAATTTTTGGCTGAACTTTTTGCAGGAGGTTTTTTCGTTGCAAAACTTCTTGCGCGGCTTTACCATACGGTGCTGTTGCCGGGTTGGCAATTGCTATTTTTTTTACAGAATTACCTTGTAAAAGCTGTTCCCAATGGTTTAAATCAAGGTTCTGGTTGCTGCAGATAATTAGGCTTCCTGAAGCGTAAACAGTTGGTTTTGAAGTAGTAAATCCTGAGTTATACAAACTTTCCGGGAATGCCATATCCGCAGAAAGAAAAATATCGAAAGGCGCGCCGTTCTTAATTTGGTTGCTAAGGTTACCGGAAGCACCAACAATCGGTTCAATCGTAATGCCGGTTTTTTGAGTAAAGTCCTGCTGTAAAACTTTTATCACGCCTTGTAAATTGGCAGCCACCGCTACTTTTAAACTTTGTGCAAAACTGCAAACCGGTAAATAAAAGCAGGTTAAAAGAAGCAATACTGTTTTTAGCAGGTATTTTTTAGGGGGAAGGTATTTTAGTTTCATAAATATTTATCCTCGGTTTGTAGAACAGGTAAAATTTAGAATTAGTTCTCTGTAAACCTAATTGCTTTTAACGAATTTAAATTTGGATAAAAATCAGGATATTATTCCTTAAAAAATATCTTTGTAACAATGGCTTATAAGTTTGTGGATAATTACCGGGAAAAAGGGGCGAGGAAGCAGTTGATACGGTTTCTGGATGAGGTGAAAAAAATCGGTGATCAGCGTGTGCTAAAAGCGATGGCCAAAGTGCCGCGGCATTATTTTTTTGATGAAACTTTCTGGTCGCAGGCTTACCGCGATATCGCTTTCCCGATTGGCGACGGGCAAACCATTTCCCAGCCTTATACCGTGGCTTACCAAACGGAATTATTGCATATTCAGAAGAAAGACCGGGTTTTAGAAATCGGGACAGGTTCCGGCTATCAAACCTGTATTTTACTGGAATTGGGTGCCGAAGTTTTTACCATCGAACGCCAGGTAAAACTTTACGAACGCACCTGCAAAGTGCTACCTTTTATGGGATACAACGCCCATTTTTTCTGCGGAGACGGCTCTCACGGCATCCCCGAAAATGCGCCTTATGATAAAATCCTGGTTACGGCCGGTGCTCCTTTTATACCCGAAATTTTGTTGAAACAGCTTAAAGTCGGCGGTTTATTAGTGATTCCCGTTGGAGATGAAAAAAGCCAGTTGATGACGACCATTCTTCGCGTAAGCGAAAAAGATTACGAAAAAGTAAGTTTAGATACTTTTCGGTTTGTGCCGCTGGTTGGCGATCAGGCGTGGAGCTAAAAATACTAAGTATAAAGGAAGCAAGGGCTATCGATCATGAACTATTAACCAACTATCAATTTCCGGCACCATCTGTTTGTGCCCGTTTTACGGCGAACTGCCCCACTTTTATACCGGTAACCATACCCATTTCCACATCACTTCTATAGTGGATGGCACCATATAAGCGAGACATAGCGGCTTCGTGGGCCATGTCGGTAAATTTACTGCCTCTGTCCGGTAGCAAATAACTCAGCACTGTAGCTGCAGCATAGCTAAAATTAGAGTGGCCGGAAGTATAAGAAGGGAAATTTGGTACACCAGTTAATGTTTTAATTTCCGGATTTACCTGGCAGGGGCGAGGATTAAAGTAGTAATATTTAGCATCCCAGCAAACGATTGCCGCATCCATTTCGGCCATATTGATTAAAGCTAAATTTCGCGCCCAGCGTATTTCACTGTAATTTTCTTTCACAAATTCTTGTGCAGCCAGATAATTCCAATGTCCGGGCGGTGTATAAGTACCAACACCATCAGCCCAAAAAGTAACAATGGCCTGGCGTTCACGGGTAGCGTTTTTGCTGTAATATAAAACCTCGTCTGTTTCGTTTTTAAATTCTGCCGAACTTGTAGAGTACGGCGGCGGCGGCCTCAAGGCAACAACGGTTAGCGTATCAAACAAAAACGGTAAAACTTTAGAGAATAACGGGAGCATCGGCGGCCTCTTTGGTAGCTCCAAACTAACCCAGCATTGTTCGTTTTTTGCCAGCGTTTGTACTTCTAACTGTTTCCACAAAGCAGGTGTGCCAATTGCTTTTCCTGCCCGGTCTGCCCGTGCGCGTGCTGCAAAAATAGCGGCTACCTGTTTGCCTAATAATTCGCCTGCTTCCAGTTCTCCTCTTACATTGGCACCGGCCAGCATACGGTAAGTTTTCTGTTCGACAGCTTTTTGTTCGATGTAAGCAATTTCTGTCGGGAACAATAATTTCATCATTTCCACGGCAGCACCGGAAACTACCGCATCTTCACTCGGGTAAGAAGGCAAATCTGATTTTGGTATCAATGCCTGTATCCCGGCATCATTTTTATACGGTGCAGTGCGGTTATACTGTTTTTTAAAATGCCAGGCCGCAATTAGTGCATCGTATTGCGCGGCACTAACATACGCATAAGCCCGTGCAGCATAAGGCGGATTTGAAAAAGGAAACTGCGGATAAGCAAACGGATTGGTCGAATTTGGCGCAGGATAACTGCCATCATCATTTTGATAAGGAGGCAAGTTGTGTTTGGCTACCAGTTCGCGCAAAATTTCGTTCCAGCGTAAAACTGCACCGGCACTCCAGTAATTTATGGATGCCCGCTGCTCGCTGGTTATATTACTTTGCAGTGCTTTAATTTCATTTAAATCTGCCTGATAAGCCGGCGAAGTAACTGCATCCGGCGCAGCAACAGTAAAGGAATTTGTATTTGTGATTAAAACCGGGTTCCAGGTATCGGCATTTAAATCCAGTTTTGCAGGGGCCAAAGCCGGATAAACCATATTTGTTTCTGTTATACTTTTATTGCAGGATATAAAAGCAGCACTAATTAAACAGATTGATAAGGCTTGTAGTAAATATCTTTTCATTTCAATTATTCAACACAATCAACTTTTTCTTTTATTAAAATTCATCAGGTAGTACGCGCCTCCGTGGATAGTTGTACTTTGGCCAACGTTGCGCCCGGCGGCAACATAATTACCTCCGGCAGTAAGTTCTAGCCCTTTTATGCGGACAGAACTATATTTAAAGTTTACGCCGGCAATGGTGCTGTTCATCCGGTTACTTACAAAAGGCATATCATTTTTACGGATGTCAAAACCGCCCAAAGTGGTATTATTTTCTATCACAGCTTCTGCAATCCACCTGCTGCTGCGGTAACCGGTACGCAAAGCGTAGTTAGTCATGTTGGGTAATGCAACCTGGTTTGTGTAATGTTCTTCGGTTGTATAATAGGAGGTTCGGTCGATGGTGATCAAACTTCTTTGCATAAACTCACCGGAACCGGTTATAAAATATTTCCCTACGTTATAATCTACCAGGCAGCGAAACATTAAACTTTTACTTTGAGAACCGATGGCAACAGGCATAAAATCAGCCTGATAATTACTAAGCGGTAAGGAAGCACTGCCAATACCGTAAACAAAAAACCGGCCTTTGGCAAAGTTGGTTTTCAAAATACGCCACTTTAAACTAAGCATCATATCTTGTACACCTTCTAAACCTCTTAAAGTACCGCCGGAAGCATTTGTGGTTACGTATGGCACAGAAGCCAGCACGTTCAGATTATTTAAAATACCATAATTGGCCATTAAATTATAAGTATTGGTATTTAAAGTGCCGATGTTAAGGTTATCTCTTTTAAAAGTACCTTCCCAGTAATTTTTCCAGCTGGAGTTGCTGTACATCAATCCTCCGCAGAAATAATTTTTAGGGATCATAATTGCATCGGCATCAGTTTGCGCGTAAGCAAACGTTGAAAAAGCAGCCAAAAAAATTAAAAACAGGCAAAAATTACGCAAGAGCCGAGGTATTTTTATTAGCGTACGTTGATTTAAAAAAAGTATCGGTTTCATCAAATCGGTTCCTGTAAATTATAGCAGGTATATTTAACCCGTATGTAATTGGCAATCTGTAATAGTAGTTTACAATTGTTTGTAAATATATATCAAAAAGAAATAACTTATTTGAAATTATATCAAAAAAATTACAATGCTTTTTTTAACACTGATAAATAAGTTTTTTATAGAGTATTTACCTATAAAACCAGGAAGCTTAACATTTTTTAGGGCATAAAAGAAGCATCAGTAATTGGAGATTACAACTGAAGAGCATTTCTAAAAAACTTTTTTAACAACTTTTTGTACGGGAAAATTTACAGGTCGGGAAGGAATATGGCGGCGTATTATCTTTTCATCACCCGGTTCATTTCCAATTTAGAATCACGTTCTTTCATTGTTTCACGCTTATCAAAAGTTTTTTTACCTTGGGCGAGGCCGATTTCTAATTTAGCAAAACCGCGGTCGCTGATAAATATGGCGAGAGGAACAATGGTAAAACCTTTTTCTTCCGTTCGGGATTTCAGTTTTTTTATTTCCTTTTTCTGAAGCAATAAAACCCGGTCGCGTTTGGCTTCGTGGTTGTAAAACGAGCCATGAGAATATTCTGAAATATGCAAATTCCTAACGTACAGATTCTCGTTGATAAATGTGCAGAACGAATCCGTAAGGTTAGCTTTTCCTTCCCGGATAGATTTAATTTCTGTTCCTAAAAGCTTGATACCGGCTATAAATTTGTCATCAATATGGAAATCAAAATAAGCCCTTTTATTTTTGATATATATTTTTTGTTCTTTTTCTTCTTTCATTTTTTTGGGTTGATCAACGGTTTCTCCTGTTCAAAGCCATCAAACGGATGCTTCTTTTACTGCACAATTAATACAGGAACCCTGATCTTGTGCCTCACCGAATCAACTGTAGTGCCAAAGATAATATCTTTAAAAGCTTTATGGCCATGCGCGCCCATCACCAGTAATTCTAAATGATGTTCATTAACTACATCCGCAATCGCTTTAGCCACTTTGCCGTAGCCAACATTGCTAAATGATTGATAGCCCAATTGCTGTAAACGGGCCTTGTACTTTTCCAGATTTTCGCGGTCGCTTTGGGTTTCAAAATCCATTACGGCATCACCGAGATAACGCGCAGCAGCCGTTTCTACCACGTGGATTAAAAAATATTCGGCACTTTTTCCGCCTTGCATCAAAGCATGGCGGATCGTATCACGATCATGGGAAGAAAAATCAATTGCGATACCGATTTTTTTTAGGCTAACCGGAGCAACGAAATCAATTTGCAAAGCAGAGCCATGCGGAACTTTGTTGTGCTGATTTTCTGTTTCGGTGATAAGCGGCTTAAAAAACACGTATAAAAGAAGTATGCTGATGGCGAACGCAACCGGCAAAACCAAACTGTAAATTAAAAGCTGATGCTCCGGATAGGATTTTATCCAACCGGAAAGCTCTTCGGTAACCAGTTTTATATTTAAGCCGATAATCAACACAGCACACAGCCAGGCCAGCACTTTTACATAAGGTTTAATGGTGAAAACACCCATTTTAATCCTATCGGAAGTAAAATGAATTAACGGGATTACGGCAAAACCTAATTGTAAACTTAGAATTACCTGACTTAGAATCAATAATTTACCTAATTCTGCGCCTCCAGAATAAAGTATCGTAAAAAAAGCCGGAATGATGGCGAGCAGCCGCGTAAGCAAGCGCCGCAGCCAGGGTTGTATACGTAAATTGATGTGGCCTTCCATAATTATTTGTCCGGCCAATGTCCCGGTAACGGTAGAACTTTGGCCGGCAGCAATCAGTGCAATGGCGAAAAGGGCAGGAGCGAGCGAACCAAAAATATGATTCAACAACTTGTGTGCGTCCTGGATTTCGGCAATCTGATGGTAACCGTTCCGAAAAAAAGCGGCCGCGGCCAGGATTAAAATTGCCGCATTTACAAAAAAAGCAAGGTTAAGTGCAATTGTAGTATCAATCAAATTCATTTTGATGGATTCGCGGATGCCCGTTTCGTTACGTTCAATTTTCCGGGTTTGTACCAAAGAAGAATGTAGGTAAAGATTGTGCGGCATTACGGTTGCACCAATAATCCCGATGGCAATATAAAGTGCATTCCCGTTCAAATTCTCCGGAATTAAACCTAAACCGATTTGTTTAAGGTCTGGTTCTACAATAAACATCTCAACCAAAAATGATAAGCCAACAATAAAAACCATCGAAATAATAAAGCTTTCCAGATAGCGCATGCCCTTGTTCAGTAAAAATAAAAGTAAAACAGTATCCAGCAGCGTTACGGAAACGCCCCAAATCAGCGGCAAATGAAACAGTAACTGCAAGCCGATTGCCATGCCGATAACTTCTGCTAAATCACAAGCGATGATGGCAACCTGTGCCAGGATGAACAGACAAAAATTAACAAAACGCGGGTAATGCTGGCGCGATGCCTGCGCTAAATCCAAACCCTGTACAATACCCAAACGCGTACTTAATGATTGTAAAAGAAGCGCAACCAGGTTGGATAATAGTAAAATCCAGATTAATTGGTAACCAAACTGGCTGCCTGCTGCCAAATCTGTCGCCCAGTTTCCCGGGTCCATGTAACCCACGCTTACCATGTATGCCGGCCCTAAAAAAGAAAAAATCCTTTTCCAGCCAACACGGCCTGTAGTGCTTACCGAGCCATGCACTTCGCCTAATGATTCGTTGTAACTACTCATGTTTTATTAAAATATTGTTTGCTGCTGCTTTGCTGATATTAATTTTTTGATCGTTTTCTATGGCGATAATCACCGTTTCATCATAAGGGATTACTTCTTTTACCCATATTTTTTTGCCGATAACGAGATCCAATCTCTCCAGATATTGCAAAAATAAAGTTGAATGCTCTTTGATCCCGGCTATAACGCCGCTTTCTCCGGCGGTTAAACCGGCAATCGGTTTTAAATCATAGTTTTTAATCGTACCCTGATCATCAGGGATCGGGTCGCCGTGCGGATCACATTCCGGGAAGCCGAGAAACTGATCCAAACGGTTTACCAGTTCTACCGATTGGATATGTTCTAATTGTTCTGCCAGATCATGCACTTCATCCCAACCAAAATTTAATTTTTCTACTAAAAAAAGTTCCCATAAACGATGTTTCCTGATTACTTTTAAAGCGATCATCCTGCCGGATTCTTTTAAGTTAACTCCCTGATAACGTGTATAATTAAGAAGGTTTTTATCGGCAAGTTTTTTCAGCATATCCGTAACTGATGCCGGTTTTGTATTTAAAACCGATGCAATTTGGTTGGTATTTACCTGGCTTTCCTCCGCAGATAAATGGTAAATCGCTTTCAAGTAATTTTCTTCGGTAAAAGAAGTATTCATTTTTTTGAATCGGCTAATAATAAATTTAGGCTTATCTAAATTAACATTAAAAGCGCAATTTTGCTTCAATTGTTTTTAGATTGATTTGTTTTGAATAGAAAAGTTATAATTGCAAGCTATGGCAGTTGAATTAGATAAAACAGATTTGCAGATTTTAAAGATTTTGCAGCAAAACGGGCGGATTACCAATTTGCAGTTATCCAACGAAATCGGGCTTTCGCCGGCACCAACGTTAGAACGTGTACGCAAACTGGAAAACTCCGGCTATATTTTGAGTTATCATGCTTTGGTGGACGAAGAAAAGCTGGGTTTGGGTATCAAAACTTTTATCCAGGTTTCGTTGGATTTTCATAAAAATAATACGATCCAGAATTTTTTAGATGAAATCCAGGAGATCAAAGAAATTACAGAATGCCACCATGTAACCGGCCAGTGTGATTTTTTGCTGAAGGTTTATGTGAAAGATATTAAATCGTACGAACAGCTGATTATGCAAAAAATTAGCAGGATTACCGTTGTAAAAACTTTTCAAACGATGATTATCATGTCAACCAATAAAAAAGAACCGACCGTACCGCTGGAATATTAATTTCATTTTGTCCTTTCGACCGCAGGGAGAAATCTTCTTCCAACATAAAGAGTTTACGTTTTTAAAGAAGATTTCTCCTTTTAATTGAAAGGACAAAAAAGCGCCGGTAAAAGAAGCATCAGCTAATTTGCCAATCGATTGGTTCGATGCCGTTTTCCTCTAAAATTACATTTGCTTCCAGGAAATGATCGCAGCCAAAAAAACCGTTATGCGCTGCAAACGGCGATGGATGCGCTGCCTTTAACAAATGATGTTTCTGCGGATCAATCAGTTCGCTTTTGGCTTGTGCAAATTTCCCCCACAATAAAAAAACCACGTTCTGTTTTCGGTTGGATATTTCCTGAATCACTTTATCTGTAAAAATTTCCCAACCCTTTTTTTGATGAGAACCGGCCTGGTTAGCACGAACCGTTAATGTGGCATTCAGCATCAAAACGCTTTGTTCGGCCCAATGCGTTAAATCACCACTTTTCGGAATGGTATATTCCGGGTATTCGTCCTGTAATTCTTTAAAAATATTTTGAAGTGAAGGCGGAACGGCAACTCCTTTCTGCACAGAAAAAGACAATCCATGTGCCTGATTTGCACCATGATAAGGATCCTGACCAATGATAACCACTTTTACATCATTAAAAGGCGTTTTGGCAAAAGCGTTGAAAATATCTTTACTTTTTGGATAAATTACATAACCAGCTTCTTTTTCCTGCTGTAAAAAAGCTTTTAGCTTGATCATGTAATCTTTTTCAAACTCATCTTTTAAAATTTCCAGCCAGGAAGGTTCTAATGCAATTGACATAAAATATTCTTAAAAATTGATTTAACGTACAAATTAGCGGATATTTGCTACTCAATTTAAATACATCAAATGCGGAATATTGTTCGATTAATTATAGCCTGTGTGATACTTGGCGCAGCGGTTACTTTGGCCGCTTTTGGTTACTGGTGGTGGGCGGTTTTGATTTTCCTGATCGGCGGAATTGTGCTGCTAACGTTCTTTTTTAATGAAAATATGCTGCTTGCACAATACTTTATGCGCAAGGAAAATATGCCGAAAGCAGAAGGTTTTTTGCTGAAAATTACCGATTACGAAAAGCAATTGATCCGTAACCAGCATGGTTACTACAATTTACTTTTGGGTTTGGTAGAATCAAACAAAGCACCGTTAAAATCAGAAAAGTATTTTAAGAAAGCGTTAACCCTGGGCATGTCCATGTCTCATAATATCGCTTTAGCAAAACTAAGTTTAGCCGGTATCTCGATGTCTAAACGCAATAAGCGCGAAGCCGAAATGTATTTAAAAGAAGCGCAAAAAGCAGATAAAAATAAACTGCTTGCCGAGCAGATTAAAATGATGAAAGGCCAGATGGCGCAACTGGATAAGCAGCAAGTGATTCGCGGCGGCTTCCGGCAGTTTAAATAACTGCCTTATTTTTCGTCAAGATGGCTAAAGTAGTCGTCTTTATAAAAGTCATTTTCTTCTGTATCTTTTACGTTGTTGTTTTCTGATACTTCTTTTACCGACAATTTATTGTTGATAAAAGCTAAAATGCTTTTTACAAAATCCAGATCAAACTGTGTTTTGCTAAATTTAATCAGGTATTCAGAATCTTTTATTTCTAAGCTTGAATTTGTCATTTATATAATTTTATACAAAAACAAAGACCGGCAATTGTTATTAACCGGTCTTTAAATTATTGTTAAAAAATTACTCTTTCTATTTATTCAAACCATTGCATTACAGCTTCTTTGGAAGGAATTGTGATGTCTAATTTTAATTTTTTCCGCATTCCGCCTAAATCATTAAATACTTTGTTTGGTACTGCTTTTTTCAAATCTTCAACGGTATGGAATCCCATTTTCTGAATTACCGGAACCCATTCTTCCGGAACACCAATCTCCATAAAATCTTCTGCAGATGAAACATTAGCTATCTTTTCGGGCCGCATCTGCGGGAAAAATAAAACTTCCTGGATCGTGCTTTGATTCGTCATCAGCATTACCAAACGATCAATACCAATCCCTAAACCGGCAGTTGGCGGCATCCCGTATTCCAGCGCACGCAAAAAATCTTCGTCAACCACCATCGCTTCTTCATCACCGCGACTGGCCAAGAGCAATTGTTCTTCAAAACGTTCCCGCTGATCAATCGGATCATTTAATTCAGAATACGCATTAGCAATTTCTTTTCCGTTTACAAATAACTCAAAACGCTCTACCAAACCGTCTTTACTGCGGTGTTTTTTGGCAAGCGGCGTCATTTCCAACGGATAATCAGTAATGTAAGTTGGCTGGATGAGTTGCGCTTCTACTTTTTCACTAAAAATTTCGTCGATCAGTTTTCCTTTTCCCATGGAAGGATCAATTTCAATTTGTAGATTTTTGCAGGTTTCGCGTAAAGCAGCTTCGTCCATTTCGGTAACATCAATGCCGGTAAATTTCAGGATTGAATCATACATGGAAAGCTTTTCGTATGGGCCTGCAAATTCTATTTCATTATCTCCAACTTTGATTTTAGTTTTTCCGTGGATAGCAGCAGCAACTTTTGCCAAACATTCTTCCACCATGCCCATCATCCAAATATAATCCTGGTACGCAACATAGATTTCCAATCCGGTAAATTCTGGGTTATGTGTACGATCCATCCCTTCATTGCGGAACATTTTACCGAACTCGTAAACGCCATCAAAACCGGCAACAATCAGTTTTTTAAGGTATAATTCATTCGCAATCCGTAGAAAAAGCGGAACATCCAATGCGTTATGATGTGTTTTGAACGGGCGCGCAGCCGCACCGCCATGTATAGATTGCAAAATCGGCGTTTCCACTTCCAGCCAGCCACAGCTATCAAAATAGCTGCGCATGGTTTTGATAACTTTAGATCGATTAATGAAGATTTGTTTAAATTCCGGGTTCACCGTTAAATCAACATAACGCTGGCGGTAACGTAATTCCGGATCGGTAAAGCTGTCGTAAATATGTCCTTCTTCGTCCCGTTTTACAACAGGAAGCGGTTTTAAAGATTTGGACAAGATGGTCAATTCCTGCACATGTACCGAAATTTCTCCGGTTTGCGTTGTAAAAACAAAACCTTTTATACCAACAAAATCGCCAAGATCCAAAAGCTTTTTAAAAACGGTATTGTACAAAGTTTTGTCTTCGCCAGGGCAAATATCATCACGTTTCAGATATACCTGGATACGGCCTGTCGCATCCTGCACATCTGTAAAAGAAGCGGCACCCATTATGTTTCGAGACATAATGCGACCGGCAATCCGGACTTGCTGATATTTTTCTGGCTGAGTAGAAAAGTTTTGCAAAATTTCCTGCGCCGTTGCCGTAACTGTATAAGCTTCGGCCGGATAGGGATTGATACCCAGATTACGTATATTTTGAAGTGCCTCGCGGCGTAAAATTTCCTGTTCGGATAGGTTTGTACTCATATATTACCAATAACTGTATTGGCAAAAATAGGTTTTAATGCTAAATTTTAGGCGGTAAAAGAAGTATAAATGTGAAAGTAAGTTTTTGTAAAAAATTTTTTCTAAAAGCTTTTTTTGTGATACTTCTTTTACAACTAAAATTTATCAAATCACATCATTTTCCTGCAAATACAACTGATCAATTGCATCGGCATACTTCTTCTCAATCACCTTCCTTTTGGCTTTTAAAGTTGGCGTAATCTCGCCTTCTTCCATATTAAAAGGATTACGTTTTACTTTAAAATTTTTGATGCGTTCAAATTTGGCAAGTTCGCTGGAGAGTTTTTTTACGTCAATATTAATCCAATCAACAATCCGCTGATCTTCAATAAAAACATCAGGTTGTTCAAAATAAGCATTATCCAAGTTAAAGGTTTCCTGCAATAATTCTTTGGATGGAATGATGAAGGCAGTTATATATTCGCGTTTATCACCAATTAAAAAAACCTGTTCAATCTTCGGGCTTTTTAAATAAGTGTTTTCTACCGGTGTCGGATAAACGTTTTTGCCGAAAGAATTGACCAGCATATTTTTTAATCGATCCGTTATTTGCAAATTACCTTTGTAAAAGCGGCCAATATCACCTGTGTGAAACCAGCCGTCATGGTCAATTACGTTCTGGGTATCTTCCGGTTTGTTCCGGTAGCCTTTCATCACACAATGTCCGCGCGTAATAATTTCGCCTTCTTCAGATTCAAAATCAGCTTTAAAAGATTCGTTTGTTTGAATTGTATAAATTTTTTGTGTGTCGATGTTTTGAATAGCAACTTCAATGCGCGGTATAATTCTTCCAACCGTTCCGTAAACCTGGCGGTCTTGCTCGGTAACAGATAATACCGGCGATGTTTCCGTTAAGCCGTAACCTTCTAAGATTTTAATCCCTAAATCGCCAAAAAATTCACCTATGTTTTTGGGTAAAGCACCGCCGCCGGAAAGCATAAATTTTAAGCGGCCGCCGGTTTTTTCTTTGATTTTACTAAAAACCAGCTTGTCTGCCAATCTATTTTCGGCACTTAAAATCATCCCCGGATTTTTACCTGCTTCTTTTATCTCCCTAAATTTTCGTCCTTTTTTAAGCGACCATAAAAACAGTTTCGTTTTAATTCCACCGGCTGCTTGTCCGCTTTTCATAGCCCGATCGTGGATGCGTTCTAATAATCTGGGTACACAATTCATGATGGTTGGCCTAACTTCCATCATGTTTTTTGCCAATAAATCCAGGCTTTGTGCAAAGGCAATTTTACAGCCGGCAGCAAGGCAAACGTGGTAAGTTGCCGTACGCTCGAATACATGCGAGAGTGGCAGGAACGATAAAAAAGTATCGTCTTTATCTACATTTGTAATTTGCTCAAGGCAGGCCCGCACATTTTGGGTAAGATTATAATGCGTAAGCATAACACCTTTTGGTGTGCCGGTAGTGCCGGAAGTATAAATCAGGGTTGAAACATCACTTGTTAAAATACTTTCACGGGCATTTACAATAGCTTCTTTATACTGATTGTAAACAAGTTCTCCCTCTTTTAGCAGCTCATTTAATGAAATAATGGCAGCATTGAATTTTGATTTTTCAATTAGTTTTTGATAATCATCAAAAGCCGGAATCAGGCGGATTAACTCAGGGCAATTATTCGCAATTTTCAGGATTTTTTTCAGGAGAAAAGGACTTCCGACAAGTAATGTTTTTGCACCGGAATCATTAAGAATATATTCAATTTCAATTTCGGAAAGGGTAGGATAAATAGAAGTATTTACGGCACCAATTTGCTGCAAAGCCTGATCGTAATAAACGTAATCCGGCCCGTTATCTAAAATTAAAGCAAGCCGGTCGTTCTTTTTTATATCGATATGCAAAAAATAAGCAGCTATCAGGTTAATCTTTTCTATTGCTTGTTTATAGGTGATTTCTTCCCATTGCTCGTTAACTTTATGCGATAAGAAAACAGCATTTTCCGGATGGATATGTTGAATAATATTTTGTAAAAGACTGGGAATAGTTGAATTTTCGGTTACCGGATTCATGTAATAACAGGTTTAAAAATAAGTTTTGGCAGATCAAACTTAAATTAATTACGAGTTAAAACAAAAAAGGGATGCTAAAAGAAGCATCCCTTTTTTAAATATAATTTATGAAAATCTTACACTGAAAAACTTTCTCCGCAACCGCAGGTACGGCTGGCGTTCGGATTGTGAAAATTGAAACCTTTACCGTTTAAACCGTCAGAAAAATCAAGTTCGGTGCCGGCTAAATAAAGAAAGGATTTCATATCTAAAGAAATTTTGATTCCTTTATCTTCAAAAAACTGATCGCCGGGTTTAATCTCATTATCAAAATCCAACTTATATGAAAGACCTGAACAACCACCTCCGGCAACGGAAACACGCAGAAAATAAGATTCATTTAAGTTAGAAGATTGTATCAGTTCTTCAACTTTACTTTTTGCTTTATCGGTTACGGTAATCATTTTTATAAGTATTTAGTATTCAGTATCGAGTAGCAAGATCACAAATATCTAGGTCTTAACACTAATTACTTGATACTTGTTACTTTTAATGGTGTACTTTTTCAGATTCTATCGGAGCTAAGCCATTTTTAACCCGAAAATCATTGATGGCTGCTTTAATAGCGTCTTCTGCTAAAACAGAACAATGGATTTTTACCGGCGGCAAAGCCAATTCCTCCACAATATCCATATTATCTATCTTCATTGCATCGTCGATGCTTTTGCCTTTTAACCATTCTGTTGCAAGGGAAGAAGATGCAATTGCAGAACCGCAGCCAAATGTTTTAAATTTAGCGTCTTTGATCACATTAAATTCATCAACTTCGATTTGTAAACGCATTACGTCGCCGCATTCCGGTGCACCTACTAATCCGGTTCCAACTTTATTACTGCTTTTATCCAAAGTTCCAACGTTGCGTGGATTTGAATAATGATCGATTACTTTATCTGAATAAGCCATAGCTTTATGTTTTAATAGTTTTTAATTTGGTTCAAATATCCTGCCGGATTGTGTTTGTCCACCAGTTTGACAATGCTGTTTTTATCGCCTAAAATTAATGTTCTGCCCACTCGATAGAATCCAGGTCGATACCTTCTTTAAACATTTCCCAAAGCGGAGAAAGTTCGCGAAGATGTGTTACTGCATTCCGGGTTACTTCGATTGCACGGTCAACTTCTTCTTCAGTTGTAAATCTACCCAAACCAAAACGGATGGAAGAATGTGCCAGATCATCAGACAAACCTAAGCTTTTCAATACATAAGATGGTTCTAAAGATGCTGATGTACAGGCAGAACCGGATGAAACAGCCAAATCTTTCATGGCCATCATCAAACCTTCTCCTTCCACATATTTGAAGGAAATATTTGCGGTATGCGGCAAACGATGTTCAATATTTCCGTTTACATAAGATTCTTCCAATTGAGATAAAGCATTTTCTAATTTATCGCGCAAAGCAGAAAGACGAATGGCATCCTGTTGCATTTCTAAACGCCCCAATTCGCAAGCTTTACCTAAACCAACTATCCCGGGAACATTTAAAGTACCAGAACGCATGCCGCGCTCGTGGCCTCCGCCGTCCATTTGTGCCGTAACTTTAACACGTGGGTTTTTACGGCGGACGTACAACGCACCAACACCTTTCGGGCCATACATTTTGTGTGCAGAAAGTGCCAGTAAATCAATTCCGTCTTCAATTACGTTAACCGGGATTTTACCAACAGCCTGTGTAGCATCCGTCATAAATAAAGCACCAAAAGAATGTGCAATTTTTGCAATTTCTTTTACCGGCTGGATCACACCGATTTCGTTATTACCATACATAATTGAAACCAAAATAGTTTCTTGCGACATGGCAGCAACCAATTCTTCCAGATTAATTAAACCATCCGGTTTTGGTGTAAGATAAGTAACTCTGGCACCTAATTTTTCTAAATGTTTGCAGGCATCTAAAACAGCTTTATGTTCGGTAACCATCGTAATAATGTGGTTACCTTTTTCCTTATACATCTCAAATACACCCTTCAACGCCAGGTTATCAGATTCTGTAGCACCGGAAGTAAAAATAATTTCCTTTTCATTCGCACCAATCAATTGCGCTACCTGCTCGCGGGCATAATCAACTGCTTCTTCCGCAACCCAGCCAAAAGCATGGTTGCGACTGGCAGAATTACCAAATTTTTGCACAAAATAGGGAAGCATCGCCTCTAAAACCCGTGGGTCCATCGGTGTAGTGGCATTGTTATCAAGATAAATTGGGAGATCCATGTTCTTAAATAAATTAAGTTATAATGTTGATGCAAATATAGGTAAATCTTTTAGGTTAAATTTCCAAATTACTGTGTAAAACAGGTTTAATCAGTCATTAACTTGCAATTTTAAAAACGTGTAATTTACGTTCAATTTTAACCGGAGCATTCCTATATTTCTCTATCATTATAACAATATTTTGAAGCACTGCTTTTTTTATCTGCTAAAAACAGTATATTTGCGCCTGTTTTGAAAAGAAAATACCCAAAATGAAAAAAGAAATTCATCCCTCCAACTATAGATTAGTAGTTTTTAAAGATATGTCTAACGAATATTCTTTTTTAACAAAATCTTGCATCGACTCAAAAGAAACCGTTAAATGGGAAGACGGCCAGGAATATCCTTTAATTAAATTGGAAATTTCGCATACTTCGCACCCGTTTTATACAGGTAAAATGAAGTTGGTGGATACAGCAGGGCGTATTGATAAATTCCGTACCCGTTACAACAAAAAATAAGCTGTTTATATTGATATTTGATAGTCCCGGTTATCCAGCCGGGACTTTTTTTATTTTTGTTTGATGGGAATTATTTTGTTTGATGATGCTGCACAGCAAACTTTATTGCCGCTTACTTTTACACGGCCGGTTGCTGATTTACGGGTTGGGATTCTCACTATTGCCGAAAAATGGCAGAAGTATCTTGATCAGAAAGCTTCATTTTCAACACAAAATTACCTTCAAAATAAATTTCCGCTTCATGTTGAGAGCCAAAACTTATTGATAAACGGTTCGGTTTGCCCGGATGAAGCTTTGCTGGAAGCAATCGACAAATTAAATGAAGGCGAAGTTTTAAAACACGAGGATTTAGTTATCGCCGCAAAAATTTCTGCTGCCAATGTTAGCGAATGGAAATCCATCGTTGCTTCTTTTAAAAGCATTAATTATTCCTCAAATTTCGTTCGGATAGTTTATCCGGAAGATATTTTTTTAAATAATGATCATGAAATCAAAAAAGATTTTGAGCTGCTAACCAATGGAAAAACGAGTGCCAAAATCAGTTCTACAAATACTATTTTAGGTGATAATTTTTTTGCGGAGGAAGGCGCAAAAGCAGAATGTGCCACTTTTAACACGAAACTTGGGCCGATATATCTCAGCAAAAATTCTGAAGTTTTTGAAGGTGTAAACATCCGCGGCAGTTTTGCTTTGGGTAATTGTTCCCAAGTAAAAATGGGTGCCAAAATTTATGGCGGAACAACAATCGGCCCGGATTCTACCGTTGGCGGCGAAATAAAAAATGCTGTTATTTGGGGCCGTTCCTCTAAAGGGCATGAAGGTTATCTGGGCAATTCTGTAGTGGGCGAGTGGTGTAATATCGGGGCGGATTCTAATAATTCTAATCTTAAAAATACGTATTCAAATGTTAAAATTTGGGATTATCCTTCCAAAAAACTTCGGGATACCGGTTTGCAGTTATGCGGATTGATAATGGCCGACCATGCGAAATGCGGCATCAATACCATGTTTAACACCGGAACGGTAGTTGGCGTGAGCAGTAATGTTTTTGGCGCAGGGTTCCCGGCAAAATATATTCCTGATTTTACCTGGGGCGGTTGCCGGCACACCGAAATTTATGCCATAAACAAAGCATCGGAAACTGCAAAGCTGGTTTTTAAGCACAAGAACAAAATTTTTGACATTGCAGAAGCTGCTATTTTAAATCACATTTTCAAATTAACTACATCTTACAGATCAATATAAAACCAATATGAGACAAAAAATTGTTGCCGGTAACTGGAAAATGAACCTTGAATATAACGAAGGTTTATACATTTTTTCAGAAGTGATAAATATGGTAAATGATGAAGTTTTTGGTATACAAACTGCAATTGTTTGCTGCCCTTACACCTATTTGCACAGTTTGGCACAACTGGCCAAAGGCCATTCTAAAATTTCTGTCGGCGCACAAAACTGCCATCAGGCAGAAGCCGGTGCTTTTACCGGAGAAATATCCGCAAAAATGATCCGTTCGGTTGGTGCAGAATATGTGATTTTGGGCCACTCGGAACGCCGCCAGTATTTTAATGAAAGCAACGAACTGCTATCCAAAAAAACTGATATAGTGCTTGGCAACTCTTTAAAACCTGTTTTTTGTATTGGCGAAACTTTGGAAGAGCGTGAAGGCAACCGCCACTTTGAAGTGATTAAAACGCAGCTGAACGAAGGTTTGTTCCATTTAGAAAACAGCCATTTTACACAGGTAATTATTGCTTACGAACCTGTTTGGGCAATCGGTACCGGCAAAACGGCATCTGCCGCACAGGCACAGGAAATACATGCTTTTATTCGTCAGGAAATAGCTTCTAAATACGGCCGGGAAATAGCGGATGCCACTTCCATTTTATACGGCGGAAGCTGTAACCCAAAGAATGCAGCCGAACTCTTTTCTCAGGCAGATATTGACGGCGGTTTAATCGGTGGCGCTTCTTTAAAATCAAGGGATTTTGTGGATATTATTAAGGCATTTTAAATTAGTAGCGAGTATTTAGTATCAAGTATCAAGACATGACGAATACTTTGAGGCTCATTTTAATTGCACAGAATACTTGATACTAATTACTTGATACTTTATACTCAAAAATGAATTACATCGAACTTCTTTTTACTACAATTTTCCAGGATGATTATCAGCAGGATTTACTGATCAACGAACTGGCAGAAGCCGGCTGTGATACGTTTGAAGAAGTTGATTTTGGCTTCAAAGCTTATTTGCCTGCTACTTCGTTTAACCGGGAAAAGTTGGATGAAAGGCTGGAACCTTTTCATTCCCTGCTCACTTTTTCTTATGAAGTAAACCTTATCCCGCAAAAAAACTGGAACGCGGTTTGGGAAAGTAATTTCCAGCCGATACAAATAAAAGACCAGATTTGGGTTCGGGCAAATTTCCATGAACCCCGGCCTGATTTTCCCTTCGAGATAGTGATCGATCCGAAAATGGCTTTTGGCACAGGCCATCATCAAACTACTTCTATGATGATGGATTTTATGTTGGATACTGTTTTTACCGGTAAAAAAGTGTTAGATATGGGTTGCGGAACCGGAATCCTGGCTATACTTGCCGCAAAAAAAGGCGCATCAGAAATTGTAGCAATTGATTATGACCCGGTTTGTTGCGAAAGTGCTATCGAAAATGCAGCCTTAAATCAAATCAACGGTATAAAAATTTTATGCGGTTCTAAAGAAGTAATTCCAAACGAACAGTATGATATTATCCTGGCTAATATCAACCGCAACATTCTGCTCGACCAAATAGAAATTTATCAGCGTAGTTTAAAGCCCGGCGGATTACTGTTTTTAAGCGGCTTTTATGAAAATCCTGATTTAGAAATCCTGAAAAATGAGGCCGAAAAGTATCAATTACGCTACTTAATCCATAAAAAGTCACAAAATTGGGTTTCGGCAAAGTTTATTCGTTAAACTATTGCTATATTGCTTCGTCAAAAAATTATGTTGTACTTTATAATTCTAACTAAAGATTAAGCTTGTTCGTTTACATGAGAGTACATTTTATTGCAATAGGCGGCAGTGCGATGCACAATCTTGCTATTGCTTTGTATAAAAAAGGATTTAAAGTTACCGGTTCTGATGATGTTTTCACGGAGCCGTCCAAATCCAGGTTAGCAAGATTTGGTTTACTGCCGGAAAATCAGGGTTGGAATGCTGATCAGATCACAGCTGATTTAGATGCAGTGATTTTGGGGATGCATGCTAAAATTGATAATCCGGAGTTATTGGAAGCGCAGCGAAAAGGAATTAAAGTTTACTCCTATCCTGAATATGTTTTTGAACAATCCCGTGATAAAAAGCGGGTAGTAATAGGTGGAAGTCATGGAAAAACAACCATTACGTCCATGATTTTACATGTGCTAAAAGAAGCATCGGTTAATTTTGATTATTTGGTTGGTGCCCAGTTGGAAGGTTTCGATACAATGGTGAAAATTACAGAGGATGCACCATTAATTATTATTGAAGGAGACGAATATTTATCTTCTCCGATTGACAGGCGGCCAAAGTTTCATCTGTATAAAGCAAATATCGGCGTAATAAGCGGTGTTGCCTGGGATCATATCAATGTGTTCCCAACATTTGATATTTATTTAGAGCAGTTTAAAATATTTATTGATACCATTGAGCCGAACGGGCAACTGGTTTATTGCGAACAGGACAAGGTGCTGAAGGAAATGGTAGAAAATAAGCATACTGTTTTTATCGATAAAATTTCTTACAACTTGCCGCAGCATCAAATCAGCAACGGAATTACTAGTTTATTATATCAAAATAAGCAATACCCGTTGCAGGTTTTTGGCAATCATAATTTATTAAATATTGAGGCGGCAAAAGCAGTGTGTGCGCAATTAGGTGTAAAGCCGGAAAGTTTTTACCATGCGATCAGCAGTTTTAAAGGTGCTGCAAAACGTTTGGAATTAATCGGCAGCAATGCCGAAACAAATATTTATAAGGATTTTGCACATTCTCCTTCCAAACTTTTTGCTACGGTAAAAGCAGTGAAAGATCAGTTTCCTGAAAGGAAATTAATTGCTTGTATCGAACTGCATACTTTCAGTAGTTTAAACAAAACTTTCCTGCAAGAATATGCAGGAACGATGGATAATATTGATGAAGCAATTGTTTTTATTGATAAAAATACGTTCATACAAAAAAATATGGAACCTTATGCAGTATCTGTAGTAAAAGAAGCGTTTGAAAAAAATGACTTAATATTTTATGATAATGCGAAAGCATTGTTCGGTCATCTTAAACAATTGAATTATAAAGATACCAATTTACTGCTGATGAGTTCGGGGACGTTTTCCGGAACTGATTTAGCCGCTTTTGCTGAAAGTATTTTGTAATGTTAATTAATATTATAACAAACAAACAACTAATATATAAAATAGCCGTATAAATTGTAACTATTATAAACTGCTTTAAACTATTAATTAAGCTATATGAAGTCTTTAGGAAAAAAAATCAGGTTGTTACGTCATCAAAAAGGTTGGAGCCAAGAAGATGTTGCTAAACAATTGGATATATCCATCCCTGCATTTTCAAAAATTGAAACCGGCATTACAGATATTAATCTGTCTCGGCTGGAGCAAATTTCAAAATTGTATGAATTAACTATTGTGCAATTGTTAACTTTTAACGATGCGGAGCAGGAACAAAAATCAGCTTCTGATATGGAAGTAATGCAAAAAAAATTAGTTGAGCGAGAAGCTGAATTAATTGAGCTGCAAAAAAAGGTGATTGAATTATACGAAGAGTTAAGACGGCCAAAAGCTACTGCATAATAGTTATTGTTTAAGTAAATTATAACATTATAGTTTACTTAAACACGTAACGCATGGTAGCATGCCTTTTCCCAAAGTCAACATGCATGGCCTCGTGTAAAGCAAGCATCTTTTTGTTGAAATCTCCAACCCAGGATAATTCCAGTTCCGTGTATTGCTTTAAAGGAAGCACATATTCTTTTAACTTGATGAATATGGCCGATTCTAACCCGTGTTTCTGAAATTTTTGTTTGGTACCCATCACCACAGCCCTCATCCGGTTTACACCACGATATCTGCGGTACAAAAATTTAAGTTTGCCAATCAGGTTTAGTTTGCCGTTAAGGCCTTTAATCATTTGGTTGGCATCCGGTAAAATCACGATAAAGGCAGCAGGTTCTTTGTTGATGTATACGAACCAGATTAGTTTCGGATCCATTATAACTTTCATTTTAATGAAGCTTTCTAATATGGTTTTCTTGTTGATGGGTGTAAAACCGTTAAAATCATGCCACGCATCGTTGTAAACCTCTATAAAATCGTTGGCAAAATCATCAATTTTTTTAATGTCGAAACTTCTGAATTCGTAACCCGGTTTTTTGGCAACCCAGTTTGCAATTTGTGTAAAACGCTCCGGAAAAGGTTTGTTTATATCCAGGTGATTGGTAATTTGCTCGTACATCGTGTAAAAGCCGTAATCCACAAAAAAAGCTTTATAATAGAAGTGATGATAATTCATCCCGTAAGAAGGAGTTGTATAGCCTTCAATTAATAATCCCCAAAAAGAATCGTTTTCTCCAAAATTGATCGGGCCGTCCATCGCCTGCATTCCCTGATTTTTTAACCAGTTTTTTGCAGTATCAAATAAATGGAAAGCAACTTGCTGATCGTTTATACTTTCAAAAAAACCCATTCCGCCGGTTGGCTGTTCATTTTGATAAGCTTTTCTTTCATTAACGAAAGCAGCAACACGGCCAATCAATTCGCCGGTATCATTTTTTACAATCCAGCGTGTACATTTCCCGTGCTGAAAAAAGTTGTTTTTTTTAGGATCAAAAACAGCTTCAATATTCTCATCAAGCGGACAAACCCAAAACGGGTCATTTTTATATATGATTCTTGCGGCATCTAAAAATTCTTTCCGGCTGTTTTTATCCTTAACTTCTATCGTAACCATGCTTCGTGCTAAATGTCCAAAGATAAAAAAGCAGTTTCTAATTAAGGTAAATTACAGTATAACTTTACAACTTAAAAGATTTTATCCCGTAAAAGAAGCATTATAACACGCTATCATAAACTTTTAATACAAAATCAGAGTGTCTCAAAAAATTGACTAATTAGCTGTTTTACTTTTGCTTTCATAACAAATAAACCTAAAAAAGCCAAACAATTACAAATAGCCTTCGTTTAACCGGCAATAGCGTATCTGTTGAATGTTATGTTTTGAGATAATAATTTTCAGATCCCGAATTTTACTTTTAAATAACTTATCAATTTTAAAATCTGCCGATAAATTTTATACGTACATACCCACAAATCAACTATCAAAACTAATAATCAACTAAAGTATCATGGAAATTTTCACAAAAAAAGATGATCAGCTCCTAACTTCTCCGGAAGCAGAGTCATCAAAAACAATGCAAAGGAGACAATTCTTGCGCTATGCCGGTGCAGGAACTGCTGCGGTAGGCTTATTTGCTGCCGAAGCCTGTAAAAAAGACAGGAACGATTTTAAAGGTGTTTACCTTGGAAGCGGCGATATCGGTATTTTAAATTATGCTTATGCTTTAGAGCAGTTAGAAGCAGCTTTTTACATTCAGGTTGTATCAAATAGTGCTTTTGCAACACAATTTAGTGCTGATGAGCAAAATTTAATTACCGAAGTGCGTAACCATGAAGTTTTACACCGCGAGTTTTTTAAAGCAGCTTTAGGTACAAGTGCAATCGCTAATCTAACTGTTAACTTTAGTGCAATTAATTTCGCAAGCCGTGCAAGTGTAATTGCTTACGCAAAAGCTTTTGAAGATTTAGGTGTATCAGCTTATAACGGTGCAGGTTATTTGATACAAAGCCCAACTTACTTAACGTTGGCCGGAAAAATTGTTTCTGTAGAAGCACGCCACGCAGCTTATTTTAGGGATTTGGTTGCACCAAATACCTTTGTTGGACAAGATGTTGTTAACGTTGCCGGAAATGGCTTAGAGTATGACAAAACCCCTCAATATGTTTTGGGTATGGCCAGTGCATTTATTACTACAAAAATTAACGCAGACGATTTACCAACTTCTTAAAAATTAAAAATCATGGATTTATTAAATATCATACAGGAAATAGAAAAGGTTGATCCGGAATTTCAAGAAAAGATCAGTCCGCGCCGTGCAGCTATAAAAAACATTACCAGCTTTGGTTCTAAAGTAGCAGTTGCTGCTATGCCATTTGCGTTGGGTTCTTTGTTTAAAAAAGCTTACGCGCAGCAATCAACAACTTCAATTGTTGCAGTATTAAACTATGCTTTAACATTAGAGTTTATTGAATATAACTTTTATAACGTTGGTTTAAATGGTTCTGCAAGTGCAGGTTTAAAAGCAACAATGAGTGCTAATGAGGTTGCAGGTTTAAACCTAATCACAACTGATGAAATGCACCATGTTACTTTTTTACAAACAGTAATTACTTCTTTAGGTGGTACACCTGCAGCTTATACTGCAGCGAGTTTCGATTTTACAGCTAAAAATACTTTCCCAACTGTATTCACAGATAGCAATACTTTCCTTGCTGTTGCCGAAACCTTTGAAGATACAGGTGTAAGGGCATACAAAGGACAAGCTCCTGCTTTATTGCGTAATAAAACTGTTTTAACCGCTGCTTTAGATATCCACTCTGTTGAAGCACGCCACGCATCACATCTACGTATGTTACGCCGAGCAAGAATGCTTGCTGCAGGAACAGCTGTAACTGCTGCTATTAAGCCGTGGATTACAGGTGCTAATGATACAGGTATTACTGCTGTAAATGGTTCTTATGCCGGAGAAGATAATGTAATGCAGGGCGGTGTTAATGTTGCTACCGGTTTAGCAGCTTATAACACTATTGCCGGAGCTAATGCAACTACAAGTGCTACACAAGCTTTTGATGAACCATTAGATATGCCTTCTGTATTAGCAATTGTAACACCGTTCTTTAAATAAGAAAAAGTTTAAAATAAAGAATAAAAAAAGGAGCGAAATTTCGCTCCTTTTTTTATGCGGTAAAAACAGTATCAATAATTAATAACCTGTTCTTCTAATTCAGCAGGGATTTCACGCCATTGGTATTTTTGGTTACGGAGTTGCGGTTCAAAGCCTGCTTCTAAAATAGCATCCTGTATGCCTTTTGCTGTAAAACGATGCGGCGCACCGGCAGCAGATACAACGTTTTCTTCAATCATAATCGAACCAAAATCATTGGCACCGGCTTGTAAACAAATTTGCGCAACCTGTTTGCCGACCGTTAACCACGAAGCCTGAATATTTTTAATATTCGGCAGCATAATTCTGCTCAAAGCAATCATCCGGATATATTCATTACCACTTACATTGTTGGTAATGCCGCGAACTTTCCTTAATAAAGTTCCGTCGTCTTGAAACGGCCAGGGGATAAAAGCTACAAAACCGTAAGCATCTACAGGTTTTTCGGCTTGCACTTCGCGTATCCAAACCAAATGTTCAAAGCGTTCTTCCAAAGTTTCTACATGGCCAAACATCATGGTGGCTGATGAAGGCAAATTCAATTGATGGGCGGCACGCATCACTTCCAGCCATTCTTTTCCGCCGCATTTTCCTTTTGAAATCAATCTGCGAACACGATCATTCAAAATTTCCGCACCTGCTCCCGGAAGCGAATCTAAACCTGCTTCTCTTAAGGCCGTTAAAACTTCGGTATGTGTTAGTTTGTCCAGCTTGGCAATGTGTGCAATTTCGGGCGGACCTAAAGAATGTAGTTTTAAATCGGGATATAATTTTTTTAATTCTGAAAATAAATCAACATAAAACTTTAAACCTAAATCAGGGTGATGGCCGCCTTGCAGCAATAACTGGTCGCCGCCCAAACGAAAAGTTTCTTCTATTTTTTGTTTATAAGTTGATAGATCAGTGATATAACTATCTTCATGTCCCGGCCTGCGGAAAAAATTACAGAACTTGCAATTGGCAATACAAACGTTGGTGGTGTTTACATTACGGTCAATTTGCCAGGTAACTTTACCATGCGGAACCTGAAGTTTGCGTAACTCGTTCGCCGTAAACATCAGTTCGGCGGTAGAAGCATTATTGTAAAGAAAAAGGCCTTCTTCAAGGGTTAAAAATTTAAATTGAAGGGCGCGGTCTAACAGTTCTGCTGTATTCATACAACAAAGGTAGCTATCGGTAAACAGTTATTAGCTTTCAGCTGTCAAATGTTAGCCATAATTTAGGTTGATAAAAGAAGCATTTTGTTCTCATCTTAAACTTGTTTCAAAATCTCTCGTGGAAAGCTTCTTTATCAATCCTGAGAGATCCTGAAACAAGTTCAGGATGACAAAACCTGATTCAATATAAATTTTTAGGTGATAAAAGAAGCATTAAACTTGTAGTATTCGGATAACTGATTGCTGATAGCCGAAAGCTAATTCTTACTTAATCATTACACCGGGTTTATTTAAAACAGGCAGCCGTATAAAATTAGATTCTACAATACTTTCCGGCAGGAAAATAAATTTTTTATCGAAAATCTGATCGTTGATATAATAACTTAACCAATACTCGTTGGCTAAACCAAAAGTTTGTTCGTCAATCGGCTCAATCAGCGCAAAACTTTTACCTTCTAATATGGGGAAAACATGCCGCAAAGTAGAAGTTTTTACGTCAACGCCATCCTTTTGCCCGTAACCACGCGAAGTAATTAAGGCATTAGTAATCGGCTGATCTTTTAGATTAATAAGATAAACATACCATGTTTTACTTTCAGGGTTTTCAGCTTCTAAAGCTACGGCAATCGCTATATCTTCAACTTTATTTTGAGGGAGATCTTTTAACATTAAATAAAAAGTATGTTAGTTTTTAGCTAACAAAAGAGAAACTATTTTTTTTTGGCAAAGCTTTTGGCAGGTTTTTTAGGTTCTTTTTCGGCAACCTCGGCTAAAGCTTTGCAATCCTGGTAAGTTAGTTCTGCGGCTTCTTTTCCTTTCGGGATTTTTACGTTGAGCTTGCCGAATTTAATATATGGTCCCCAACGTCCGTTTTCAATACGCATGGCAGCGTCTTCATCAAAGGATTTAATCAACTTTTCCGAATCTGCTTGCCGCTTATTTTCAATAATTTCGACACCGGCTTTTTCATCCACGTCCAACGGATCAACTCCTTTTGGCAAAGAGTAAAACGTGCTGTTATGCCGGATGTATGGGCCAAACTTGCCAATGGCAACCGTCATGTCCTGATCTTCAAAAAAACCGATTTTTTTTGGAAGCTTAAATAGTTCCAGGGCTTCTTCCAAAGTAATGGTTTCGATCATTTGTCCGGCCCGTAAACTGGCATAAACAGGTTTTTCTTCACCTTCCACCGCTTCTCCGATTTGAACAAACGGACCGTAGCGGCCAATCCTAACAGTTATCTTTTTACCGCTTTTCGGGTCGATACCTAATTCGCGCTCGCCGCGTGTTCTGTCGGCTGTTTTAATGGTATCTTCAACTTCCTGATGGAAAGGCTCATAAAATTTATGAAGCATTTTAGTCCAGTCTTCCAAACCTTGTGCAATTTCATCAAACTGTTTTTCTACGCCGGCTGTAAAGTGGAAATCAACAATTCCGTTAAAATGCTGCACTAAAAAATCATTTACCACAGCACCAATATCCGTTGGGAAAAGTTTTGATTTCTCGGCACCGGTAATTTCCGACTTTTGCTCTTTAACAACTTTTTTATTGATCAGCGATAACACGTGGTAATTCCGCGGTTTTCCTTCGCGATCTTCCTTCAAAACATAGCCACGGTTTTGTATCGTAGAAATAGTAGGCGCGTAAGTTGATGGCCGGCCGATACCTAATTCTTCCAGTTTTTTAACTAAGCTTGCTTCTGTATTTCGGGCAGGCGGGCGTGTAAAGCGTTCCGTTGCATTTAAATCCCGTAAATTAAGCTGCTGGCCTTTTGATAACGGCGGTAAAATTGCGTTATCGCTGCTGTCATCATTTTTATTTTCCTCTTCTTCGTCGGAAGATTCTAAATAAACCTTTAAAAATCCGTCAAAACGTAAAACTTCGCCGTTGGCAACCAATTCTTCTTTTCGGGTAGAAATATTAATTTTGGCAGTCGTTTTTTCAAATAACGCTTCACTCATCTGCGAAGCGATAGAACGTTTCCAAATCAATTCGTACAAACGGACTTCCGCTGTGTCTCCGTCTGTTGTATGCTGGTTAAAATAAGTTGGGCGGATTGCTTCGTGCGCTTCCTGTGCACCGGCAGATTTTGTTTTATACTTTCTAAAATGATAATATTTTTCACCGTAAGCAGAATTGATTTCTTTGGAAGCAGCTTCCAATGCCGTATCTGACAGGTTTACAGAATCCGTCCGCATATAAGTTATTTTGCCGGACTCGTACAAACGTTGTGCTAAAGACATAGTTCTGGAAACCGAAAAACCTAATTTCCTGCTGGCTTCCTGCTGCAAAGTAGAAGTGGTGAAAGGTGCTGCCGGCGCACGTTTTGAAGGTTTGGTTTCCAAACTGCTGATTTTAAAAATTGCTTCGGCACAATCATTTAAAAACTTTTCTGCATCAGCCTGCGCCACAAAGCGGTTTGGTAATTCGGCTTTAAAAACTTCCTTGTTTTTTCCGGTAGTAAAAACAGCAATAACCCGGTAAGCCGCTTCCGCCTTAAATTTGTTGATTTCGCGTTCGCGTTCTACAATCAACCGAACAGCAACAGATTGTACGCGGCCGGCAGAAAGCGATGGTTTTATCTTTTTCCATAAAACAGGGGAAAGCTCGAAACCAACCAGTCGGTCTAAAACGCGGCGTGCCTGCTGCGCATTTACTAAATTATAATCTATTTTCCGCGGAGATTCTATTGCTTTTAATATGGCCGGTTTGGTAATTTCATGGAAAACGATGCGGCGTGTATTGGCATCTTTTAAACCTAATGTTTCAAATAAGTGCCAGGAAATGGCTTCGCCTTCTCGGTCCTCATCCGAAGCCAGCCAAACAATTTCTGCTTCTTTTGCTAATTTTTTTAACTCGTTAACAATTTGCTTTTTATCAGCAGGAACTTCATATTTTTGTTTAAAACCATTAGCTATATCAATAGCATCTTCTGATTTTACCAGATCCCGAATATGGCCGTAACTTGATTTTACCGTAAAATCTTTTCCAAGATATCCTTCAATAGTTTTGGCTTTTGCCGGAGACTCTACAATCAGTAAATTTTTTGCCATTTATATAGGATAGTTTTTGCAAAGTAAGCACATACAAACTCCAAACGCAATTTTTGTTACTATTTTAGATAGCAAAGCAACATTAACCCAAAAAACAGGTGATAAAAACAGCATCAAATTTGCTGCTGTCAAATTAAAAACCCTCCGCCTAACAGATCATTCCCTTCATAAAAAACAGCCGATTGTCCGGGTGCGATACCTGCAACTTTATGATGAAAATCAATTTTCAGATGATCATTCATTTGCGTAACCGTGCTTAACATTCCCTGATCTTTATAACGGATTTTTGTAACAGCTTCTAAGCCGTTTTGTAAATTATCATATTTGATCAGGTTGAAATCGCGTACCCAGGCTTCGCTGCTCTCTAAATCTTCCTGTTCGCCTAAAACAACTGTATTGGTGTGCGGATTAATGTTAGTAACAAACATCGGTTTACCTAAAGCAATGCCCAGGCCTTTACGCTGGCCGATGGTGTAAAAAGGATATCCCTGATGCTTGCCAACAACAGTTCCGTCTGTTAAAACAAAATTTCCGCCGGCAACCCTTTCTTCTAAATCTTCAACCTGATGCTTTAAAAAAGCACGGTAATCATTATCCGGAACAAAGCAAATCTCATAGCTTTCGCTTTTGTTAGCTAATTCTAACTGGCCCATTTCCAAAGCCATCTGCTTAATTTCTGTTTTGGCAAAAGAACCTAACGGAAACAATGTGCGGGCTAAATTTTTTTGTGAAACACCCCAAAGGACGTAAGACTGGTCTTTGTGCTCATCTTTACCTTTCGAGATTACATAACGGCCGTTATCCTGCTGTCTTACGTTTGCATAATGGCCGGTTGCAATAAACTCACAATCTAATTTATCAGCCCTTTTTAATAAAGCTTCCCATTTAATATGCGTGTTACACAAAACACATGGGTTCGGCGTGCGGCCGGCAAGATATTCATCTACAAAATTATTAATTACAGAACCGCCGAACTCACTGCGGATATCTAAAATATAATGCGGGAAACCATAACCAACAGCCAAAGCACGTGCATCGTTTATGCTATCTAAACTACAGCAGCCTGTTTCTTTAGAGCTGGAACCGGAGGAAGCATAGTCCCAAGTTTTCATAGTTAGCCCGATAACTTCATAGCCTTGTTCATGTAGCATAACTGCCGCAACAGAACTATCTACACCGCCGCTCATCGCTACTAAAATTCTACCGTGCTTGCTCATCTTAATTAAAACACAAAAGTAAGTTAAGAATAGTATATATAAAAAGCGCATAGGTCAGCGTTAGGTAAATACTAAGGCGTTGAACAGATGTTGCAGGATCGATTTCAAATCCTGGTACCAATTTGTAAAAAGAGCGATATAATTTTAAACAATTTTAAATTTTAATAAAAATTGTAAAACTAATCTCTACATTAGCCTTAGCAACCAATTTTCATACTTAACACTTTTTAAATTTATGAGCAGCAACGTGTATGATGCTATTGTTATTGGCTCCGGTATTTCCGGTGGATGGGCAGCTAAAGAGCTGACAGAAAAAGGGTTAAAAACGATTATGCTGGAGCGTGGCAGGAATATCGAGCACGTAAAAGATTACGTAAACGCCAGTAAAGCACCCTGGGAATTTCCGCATCGCGGCGGTAAAACACAGGAAATGATTAAGGATTATCCGGTTTTAAACAGGGATTATACACTTAATGAAACAAATCTGGATTACTGGACGAACGAAAAAGAAAGCCCTTATGTAGAAGTTAAACCTTTTGACTGGTTTCGCGGATACCATGTTGGCGGCCGTTCTTTAATGTGGGGAAGGCAATCATACCGGTGGGCGGACAGTGACTTTGAAGCCAATTTGAAAGACGGAATCGGTGTTGACTGGCCTATACGTTATAAAGATTTAGAAAAATGGTACGGTTATGCAGAGCGGTTCGCAGGAATTTCCGGTAATCGTGATGGTTTGGCTATTTTGCCTGACGGTGATTTTATGCCCGCCATGGAATTAAACGTAGTTGAAAAAGATGTTGCCGCCCGTTTAAAACAACATTACAAAGGCTTGCGCCCAATGATTATCGGCCGTACTGCAAATATTACTTTACCGCATAACAACCGTACAAATTGCCAATATCGCAACAAATGCTGGCTGGGCTGTCCGTTTGGTGCCTACTTCAGCACACAATCTGCAACATTGCCGGCTGCGGTAGCAACAGGCAATTTAACTGTTCGGCCCTTCTCAATCGTTACCAAAATTTTGTACGATAAAAACACTAAGAAAGCAACCGGGGTAGAAGTGCTGGATGCAGAAACCAAACAGACGTATGAATACAAAGCAAAAATAGTTTTTGTAAATGCTTCCACTATAAATTCTGCCTGGGTATTGATGAACTCTGCTACAGATGTTTGGCCTGATGGTTTGGGTAGCAGCAGCGGGGAGTTGGGCCATAACATTATGGACCATCACCTAAATGTCGGTGCATCCGGTTCTATAGATGGTTATGAGGATAAATATTACATTGGCCGGCGGGCAAACGGATTTTATATTCCGCGTTTCCGTAATACAAACGGTGATAAGCGTGATTATATCCGCGGGTTTGGTTATCAGGGAAGTGCCAACCGCGAAGGCTGGAGCAGGGATATTGCAGAAATGAATATCGGCGGTGATTTTAAGGATGCCTTAACCGAACCGGGCAGCTGGAAGATAGGCATGGGCGGTTTTGGGGAAACCTTACCATATCACGATAACAAAATGACTTTGGATAAAAACAAAAAGGATGCCTGGGGCCTGCCTGTTGTTTCTATCGATGCAGTTATCAGGGATAACGAAAAAAAAATGCGGGTTGATATGATGCAGGATGCTAAAGAAATTTTAGAGGCAGCTGGTGCAAAAAACGTACAGCCGTACAGCACTGAGGCAGTTTTAGGTAAAGGCATCCACGAGATGGGAACTGCCCGTATGGGCCGTGATCCTAAAACTTCGGTTTTAAACGAGTGGAACCAGGTTTGGGATGCAAAAAATGTTTTTGTTACCGATGGTTCAGCCATGACTTCCTCCGCCTGCCAAAACCCATCACTTACTTATATGGCTATGACGGCCCGTGCGGCCGACTATGCTGTAAGTGAATTAAAAAAAGGAAATATTTAATCTGTAAAAGAAGCATATCATTAACAATAAAAAAATCATGGCTGAAGATTCTTCAAACCCGCTGCAAAAGTCAAGGCGGGGCTTTATCAAAAACACTGCTATTGCAGCAGCAGCTTTTACAATTGTACCGCGTTTTGTTTTAGGCGGTAAAGGTTTTACCGCACCAAGCGATAAACTGCTGATCGCTGGTATTGGCGCAGGCGGTAAAGGTGAAAGCGATATTGCTAACTTTTATAAATCAGGAAAGTCAGAAATTGCTTTTTTATGCGATGTGGACGACCGCAGAGCTGCAAAAACTGTTTCCAATTTCCCTAAAGCAAAATACTATAAAGACTGGCGCGAACTGATGGATAAAGAATCCAAAAATTTTGATGCCGTTTCTGTTTCCACGCCGGATCACAACCACGCAATTATCGCTTTGGCTGCCATGCAGCATAACAAACACGTTTATGTGCAAAAACCGCTCACCCATGATATTTATGAAGCTCGTGCGTTAACAAATGCTGCCAAACAGTACAAAGTTGTAACACAAATGGGTAACCAGGGTTCATCAAATGATGGTACCAGGCAGCTGGCAGAATGGTATGATAAAGGCATAATCGGCGACGTACATACCGTTTACTGCTGGACGAACCGGCCGGTTTGGCCTCAGGGTATTCCGTGGCCAACTACAAAAGCCGAAATTCCGAAAGAATTAGATTGGAATTTATGGTTAGGCACCGCCCCTTATAAAGATTACGTGGGCAATCTGATTCCGTTTAACTGGCGCGGCTGGTGGGATTATGGTACCGGTGCTTTAGGCGATATGGGATGCCATCTGGTAGAAGCACCTTTCCGGGTACTTGGTTTACAATATGCCAAGGATGTGCAGGCAAGCGTAGGCTCTGTTTATGTTGGCGAATTTAAACAAGGTGTTTTCCCGGATAGCTGCCCGCCTTCAAGCCACATTACTTTAACTTTCCCTAAAACCAAAAAAACTAAAGGTGATATTACTTTACATTGGATGGATGGCGGCATCCAGCCGGAAAGACCGGAAGAATTAGGGGCGAATGAAAAATTTGGCGATGATGGAAACGGTACTTTGTTTATCGGTACAAAAGGGAAAATGATGGCAAGCACTTATTCTGCTGATCCTTTGTTATTGCCAACATCCAGAACAAAAGAGGTAAATGTAAAACAAACTATTGCGCGTGTTCCCGGCCAGGCCGACGGCCATTATGCACAATGGGTGGAAGCTTGTATAGCCGGTTACGGTAAAAAGGAAGTAAGTTCTCCGTTTGAAGTTGCCGGCCCTTTAACCGAAGCTTTGTTAATGGCAAACCTGGCCGTTAGAGGCCATGATTTAAAAGGCGGCCACATTAAAATGCTTTGGGATAACCAAAACATGAAAATTACCAATTTTGATGAGGTAAACCGTTTTGTAAAACGCGATTATCGCCAGGGATGGGCAGTTAAAGCATAAGTAAAATATAAATTATATACTGTTTTTATCATACAAAAAATGGATAGGAGAGAAGCTATTTCAAGGGTTGCTTTACTGTTAGGCGGTACAGTGTTAGGGGCCGAATTTTTTTTGCAAAGCGGCTGTAAATCAGGCCCGGAAAAAGTAAGCGAGTTATTGGGGCCGGAGCAGGTTAGTTTTTTAAATGAAGTAGCCGAAACTATTTTGCCTGCAACAAGTACACCGGGCGCAAAAGCTGCCGGAGTAGGTAAATTTATGGCGATGATGGTGCATGACTGTTACACACCGGATGACCAGAAAATATTTACAAAAGGTGTATCTCAGTTAGATGAAGCATCTAATAAAAAGAACGGTAAAAAGTTTATGGAGTGCGATCCAAAACAGCGTACTGCTGTTTTGATTGATCTTGATAACGAGCAAAAAGCTTATCAGAAAACCAAAAAGAAAGAAGAACCGAACCATTATTTTAGGATGATGAAAGAGCTTACCATGCTCGGTTATTTTACTTCGGAAGTTGGCGCAACAAAAGCGTTGCGGTATTTGCCTGTTCCGGGAAAATATGATGGAAATGTTCCCTATAAAAAAGGCGAAAAAGCCTGGGCACTTTCCTAAATATAATTGTATATGAAGTTAAAGTTAGGAATGATTGGCGGCGGCCAGGGTGCATTTATCGGTGCCGTCCATCGGATTGCTGCCCGGATAGACGATCAATACGAACTGGTTTGCGGCGCATTTAGCAGCGATCCTGCAAAATCAAAAGCAAGCGGTTTACTGTTAAATCTTTCAGAAAATCGTATTTACAATTCCTGGGAAGAATTAATTGAAAAAGAAAAACAGCTTCCCGAAAATGAAAGGGTACAAGTTATCAGTATAGTTACGCCAAATTATGTCCATTTTGCACCTGCAAAAGCAGCATTAGAAAACGGTTTCCATGTAATCCTGGATAAACCTGCCACATTTTCTTTGCAAGAAGCGAAGGATTTACAGCAGACAATAGAACAAACCGGTACCTGCTTCTGCTTAACGCACACTTACACCGGTTATCCGATGGTAAAAGAAGCAAGGCAGTTTGCGTTATCGGGAAAGTTGGGCAAAATCAGAAAAGTTTATGTTGAATATCCGCAGGGCTGGCTTAGTAAATTTGAAGAAGGCAGCGATAATAAGCAAGCTTCCTGGCGCACAGATCCTGCAAAAAGCGGTATTGCCGGTGCCATGGGCGATATTGGTACACACGCTTTTAATTTATGCGAATACGTTTCGGGCTTGCAGATTAATCAGCTTTGTGCAGATATAAATACTGTTGTTGAAGGGAGAAAATTGGACGATGACGGTGCTGTTTTACTAAAATTTACAAATGGTGCAAGCGGTGTTTTAATTGCTACGCAAGTTGCTGCCGGCGAAGAGAACAATGTGAAGATCAGGGTTTATGGTGAAAATGGTGGCTTAGAATGGCAGCAAGCTGATGCAAATACTTTGAAAGTAATGTTGCTGGATAAACCGGTAGAAATATGGCGCACCGGCGGCGGCTATACAAGTTCTTTTGCACAGCAAAATACACGTACGCCGGCCGGCCACCCGGAAGGTTATTTAGAAGCCTTTGCCAATCTTTACAGAAATTTTGCCTTAACGGTTAAAGCACGTTCGGAAGGAAAACAACTGCAAGCAGAATGGCTGGATTTCCCGGGTATTGAGGAAGGTGTGCGTGGTATGGCTTTTATCGAAAACGTGATTGCATCCGGGAAATCGGATAAAAAGTGGACCGATTTTACTATCTGATTTACTATGACTACATTATTAGGCCCAGCTATTTTTTTAGCACAATTTATCTCGGATGAAGCACCGTTTAACAGCTTGGATTCTATTTGTAAATGGGCTGCCGATTTGGGATTTGCAGGAATCCAGATGCCAACCAACAATGCTTCTTTTATCGACTTAAAACTTGCATCAGAAAGTAAAACTTATGCTGATGACTTGAAAGGGAAAGTGAATAGTTATGGTTTACAAATCACCGAATTATCTACGCATTTGCAAGGGCAATTGGTGGCTGTTAATCCGGCTTACGATACTTTGTTTGATGCTTTCGCACCAGAACAATATCGGAACAATCCATCTGCAAGGAAAGGATGGGCAATCCAACAATTAAAATATGCAGCAAAAGCTTCTCAAAATTTAGGTTTAAAGGCACATGCTACTTTTAGCGGTGCATTGTTGTGGCCAATGGTTTATCCCTGGCCGCAACGCCCGGCAGGTTTGGTAGAAACCGGCTTTAAAGAACTCGCCAATCGTTGGCTGCCAATTTTGAATGAGTTTGAAGAATACGGTGTAGATTTATGTTATGAAATCCATCCCGGAGAAGATTTGCACGATGGTATTTCTTACGAGATGTTCCTCGAAAAAGTAAATCATCATCCCCGTGCCTGTTTGCTGTATGACCCTTCGCATTTTGTATTGCAGTGTTTGGATTATTTGGCTTATATCGACAATTATCATGAACGTATTAAAATGTTCCATGTAAAAGATGCAGAATTTAACCCGACCGGAAAACAAGGCGTTTACGGCGGTTACCAAGATTGGGTTGATCGTGCCGGAAGGTTCCGCTCTCTCGGCGACGGGCAAATCGATTTTAAAGCTATATTTAGTAAAATGGCTGCTTACGATTACAAAGGCTGGGCAGTTTTAGAATGGGAATGTGCCCTTAAAAATCAGGAAGACGGCGCGAGAGAAGGTGCAGAATTTATCAAAAATCACATTATCAAAGTAACTGATAAAGCATTTGATGATTTTGCTGCTTCGGGTGCAGATACTTCTTTTAACAATACTTTATTAGGAATATAATCAATACAGAAATTAATGAAAAAGACATTTATCATCCTTAGCTTATGCGGTATCATCGCTGCTTGCAGCAATAATAAAGCTGAAAAGAACGCAAGTACGGATACCACTGCTGCTGATCAGTCTATAAAATCAGCAGAAACAGCTACCAATACAGATCAGGGTAAAACAGGCTCAGCTTCGGCGGCTAACTCCAAGGGAGCGCAATTGCTTGCTGCATCTGATTGTTTGGGCTGCCATAAAGAACAGGAAAAATTAGTTGGCCCTGCTTATAAAGATGTAGCCGCAAAATATCCTCCTACACAGGAAAATATAGATAAACTGGCTAAGAAAGTTATATCCGGCGGAAGCGGCGTTTGGGGCGAAGTGCCGATGACACCACACCCGAATTTAGCTTTAAATGATGCTAAAGAAATGGTAAAATATATTTTATCGATACAATAAACCGGCTTTCTAACCAACCTAAAACCTAAATTATGAATGCTGCCATCCGTACCAAGTTATCAGCGATGATGTTCCTGGAATTTTTTATCTGGGGATCATGGTTTGTAACGATGGGAACCTTTTTAACCAAAACGCTTCATGCAACCGATCCTCAAAACGGGTTGGCTTACGGCACACAATCGCTCGGTGCCATTATTGCGCCTTTTATCATCGGATTAATTGCTGACCGGTTTTTTTCGGCACAGAAAATATTGGGCGTTTTGCATCTTATCGGTGCAGTATTGCTTTGGTTTGCAGCTTCTTCAGCCAATTTTGAAAACTTTTATCCCAAAGTTTTGATCTACATGATCGTTTTTATGCCAACACTTGCCCTCGTAAATTCAGTTTCATTTAACCAAATGAGTAATCCGAGCAAAGATTTCCCGCCGGTTAGGGTTTTAGGAACGATCGGTTGGATTGTAGCCGGTTTAACAATCGGCTGGTTAAATTGGGAACAAAACGGAAATTTAGGCTTAACTTTTAAGATGGCTGCCGCAGCTTCTTTAATTTTAGGTTTGTTCAGTTTCAGTTTGCCGGATGCACCGCCTGTAAAAAAAGGACAAAAAGTTGGGTTGTCTGATATTTTAGGGCTTGATGCGATTGGGTTACTCAAAAATCGTTCGTACTTGCTTTTTTTCTTGGCCTCGGTTGCTATTTGCGTGCCGTTGGCTTTTTATTATAACTGTACCAATCAGTTTTTAAACGAATTACATATAAAATCTGCTGCAGGTATTCAATCTTTCGGACAAGTTTCTGAGCTATTATTTATGATATTAATGCCACTGTTTTTTGTCCGTTTAGGAATTAAAAAAATGCTGGGATTGGGTATGTTGGCTTGGGCAATACGTTACTTATTATTTGCTTACGGCAACGCAGATCAAAACTACTGGATGTTAATCCTTGGTATCGTTATGCACGGTATTTGTTATGATTTTTTCTTCGTTACCGGACAAATTTATACAGACAGCCTTGCCGGAGAGAAGTTTAAAAGTGCTGCACAAGGCTTTATTACGCTGGCAACTTATGGTGTTGGTATGCTGATCGGATCTATTATACAAGGTTCTGTAGTTGGTGCTTATAAAATTGGTGATGCCCACGATTGGAAAACTATCTGGCTGATTCCGGCAGCAATTTCAGCTGTAGTTGTAGTTCTTTTTCTATTGTTTTTCAGGGAAAACTCTGTTGAAAAAGATGCCGTAATGAATGCTGATAATGTAGATATGTTACCGCTTCAACCTGATTCTATTTAACCTATTTATGCCATCAAACCAAAACCGCCGTTCGGCCATCAAAAATATGATTACCGGAACTGCAACTGTTGCAGCTGCGGGCAGCATTACTTCTTTTATCGACCCAAAAATGGCTTCACCTTCTTTCACTTTAAAAGGTAATATCAATCATGCGGTTTGCCGCTGGTGCTATAGTGATATTCCTTTAAATGAGCTTTGTGATCAGGCAAAAAAAATGGGCATCAAAGGTATAGATTTAGTTGGGCCGAAAGATTGGCCGACGTTAAAAAAGTACGGTTTGGATTCGCCGATGTGTAATGGTGCGGAAATCAGTTTAACAGAAGGCTTCAACAATAAAAAATATCATGATACTTTAGTTAAAAATTATTCGGAGATGATTCCCTTGGTAGCAAAAGCCGGTTACACAAACCTGATTTGTTTCAGCGGAAGCCGGGAAGGGATGGATAATGAAACCGGTTGGAATAACAGCGTAGAAGGCTTAAAAAAGGTAATCGGATTAGCCGAAAAACATAAAGTTGTGCTGGTGATGGAACTGCTGAACAGCAAGGTTAACCACAAAGATTACCAGTGCGACCGTACTTCCTGGGGTGCAGAACTGGCGAAAAGATTAGGTTCAGAGAACTTCAAATTACTGTATGACATTTATCACATGCAGATTGATGAAGGCGACGTAATCCGAAATATCAACGATTATCACCAGTATATTAACCATTACCATACTGGCGGCGTTCCCGGAAGAAATGAAATTGACGACACACAGGAATTATATTATCCGGCTATTATGCGTGCTATTTTAAAAACCGGTTTTAAAGGATATGTGGCGCAAGAGTTTATCCCGCTAAAAAAAGACAAATTAGCATCGTTAAAAGCAGCAGTACAAATTTGTGATGTATAATAGCAACATGCGGCTTTCTGAGGTTAGCTTTCGGCTGACAGTAAAAGCTGAATTTTATCCGATAAAAAAAGCATATCCAATATTAAACCTATAAACAAAGTTAAGTTCAAATCATCATGATAAACAGAAGAACATTTTTAACACAGGCGGGGCTGGTTTCGGCAGGTGTGCTGATCAAACCTGACTTGCTGAACGCGGCAATTAGCAGTAATCAGATTGGGATACAATTATATTCCCTGCGGGATCAATTGCCGAAAGATGTAAAAGGTGTGATTGCCAAAGTTGCAAAAGCGGGTTACAAAGAAGTGGAAACATTCGGCTTCGATAAAAAAACCGGTTATTGGGGTTTAAGTTCTAAAGAATTTAGTACGTTGCTGAAAGCAAACGGATTGAGTACGCCAAGCGGACATTATGGTTTAAACGAGTTTTTCGGAAGTGGAAAAACAGATGATTTAAAAGCTTATATTGATGTGGCGCATGTTACAGGTCAATCTTACATTGTTGTGCCTTCTTTGGCAGAAGAATTTATAAAAACTGCGGAAGACTTTAAAACTGTAGCCGAAAAAATGAATAAAGCTGCAGGAATCTGTAAATCTGAAGGGCTTAAATTAGGTTACCATAACCACAATTTTGAGTGGAAACCGGAAGGCGGCACTACATTTTATCAAACTTTATTAAAATATACCGATCCGGCTTTGGTACATATGGAAATGGATGTTTACTGGGTTGTACGCGCTGGTCAGGATCCGATTGAGATATTTAAAAATCATCCGGGCCGTTTCTTTGCTGTCCACGTGAAAGACAGGGACAAAACTGATACCGACAAAAATACTGAAATAGGAAAGGGCAGCATCGATTTTAAAAAGATATTACCGAAAGCCAAAGCTGCCGGCGTTAAACATTTTATTATGGAACAGGAGAATTTTACCAATATCGATCCTTATAAAAGTATAACCGAAAGCAGCACTTACATGAAAAGCATAATGATTTAAGTACGTTTAAACGATATTAAGATGAGATACAAAATAATATTGACGCTTTTACTAACCAGTGGTTTTTTTATGGCGAATGCACAGCAGGCTGCAAAACACGAAGATACCGAGATTTACGAACCTGTACCTAAAGTTGTAACGCCCGGAAAAACAAATACCGAACCGCCATCTGATGCTGTAATTTTGTTTAACGGCAGCAACTTAAATCAGTGGGTTTATACCGACGATAACACTAAGCCAGTAGAATGGCCGGTTAACGGTGATTATTTTACCGTTAAAAAAGGTACTGGCAACATCGAAACCAAAAAGAAATTTACCAACTATCAGCTGCATTTAGAGTGGAAAATCCCTGCAAGTATTACCGGCGAAGGACAAGCACGTGGCAACAGCGGCGTTTTTTTAGCTTCAACCGGAAAAGGTGATTCGGGATATGAACTGCAAATCCTGGATAATTACAACAATAAAACTTATGTAAACGGGCAGGCCGGAAGTATTTACAAGCAGTTTATCCCATTGGTAAATGCTAACAAAAAACCTGGCGACTGGCAATCTTATGATGTGATTTGGCAGGCACCAACCTTTAAAACGGATGGTTCTGTTAATACGCCGGCTACAGTTACCGTTCTTTTTAACGGTGTATTGGTACAAAATCATATTGTTTTAAAAGGCGAAACATTGTACGTTGGTCAGCCGGTTTACAAAGCTTACAGCGGCGGTGCACCAATTAAATTACAGGCGCACGGCGATAAAAGTGAGCCGGATAGCTTCCGTAATATTTGGGTTAGGGAATTATAATCTATACCAATTTTAGGGTGATAAAAGAAGCATCAGCAAAAAGCAAACTGTTAATTTTCGGTTTTACAATGCTGCTGATGCTTCTTTTTTATGCTGATCAAACTTTTGCACAATTACAACCGGCAAAAGTTATTCCCGATTTTACTTTTTATACCTTAAAAGATCAGCCTTTCACGCAGCAGCAACTAAAAAAAGAAGGTAAAATCCTGTTCTTGTTTTTTGATGCAACATGTCCGCATTGCCAGTACGAAACACAACTGATTGCTGCCCATTATAAAGATTTTAAAAGTACTTCATTTTATCTTGTTTCGATGGATAAAAAATTGCAGATACAAAACTTCGTACATAATTATGGCAAAGGTTTGGAAGGTAAAAGCAATGTAACACTCTTAGCTGATGTAAACAGGCAGTTCATGCAAAAATTTACACCTTTGCAATTTCCGGCTTTGTATATTTATAATCAGGAAAGAAAGCTGCTGAAATACTGGGATACTCCCGTAAACATCGATCAAATTTTAAATGTTATTTATCAGCCTTAATGTTTTTACGGGGATAAAAGAAGTATCGGCAAAAACTAATTTTAGAAATTTTTGATTATCTGATCATAGGCAAGTAATCAGTAATAAAAAACATAATTATTTTAGCTGGTTGTGTTTTCCTTTTTCCGTCTCGTTTAAAACATAATGTTTAAAAATTTAAATTTGGGTTGAGTAATCTTTCAACATGAACAGAAAATCATTTCTAAAAACAACCGTTATAGCTGCCGGAACAAGCAGTTTGGGAATTACATTGGCACATCCGACAACAAAAAACAGCTTGCAAAAACAGCAGGAATTTTACGAGTTACGGGTTTATAGTTTGAAAACGTCTGATCAGCAGAAAATTGTAGAAAATTACTTGCAACAAGCTGCTATTCCTGCTTTAAACAAATTAGGAAGTAAAACGATTGGTGTTTTTACTGAAATGAAGCCTGAGGATCAAACTAAAATATTTGTTTTGATACCTTACAATTCGTTGGAAGCTTATTTAAAAGTGCAGGACAATTTGCTAAAAGATGCTAAATATTTACAGGCGGGTGTTCCTTATTTACAGGCTCCGATTGCAAACCCGGCTTATGACCGTATTGAAAGTTCTCTGTTACAAGCCTTTACAAGTACGCCAAAATTAATGCTTCCGGAAAAAAAGCAACGATTTTTTGAATTACGCCGGTATGAAAGCGGAAGTGAAATGTTTGGGAAAAGGAAAATCGAAATGTTTAACGAGGCCGGAGAAACAAAAATATTTAAACAGCTTGATTTTAAACCGGTATTTTTTGCAGAAACCTTGATTGGCGAAATGCGCCCGAATTTAACTTATATGATTACGTTTGACAGCATGGAAGACCATGATGCCAAGTGGAAAGCTTTTGGCAGCAATGCTGATTGGAAAAGGCTCAGTTCGATGCCGGAATATCCGGATAAAATTGTTTCGCGTATTACTTCTACCTTTATTATTCCAACAACTTATTCACAAATTTAAATTGCTGATGCTGTTTTTACAAGTATAAAAAGTGTATCCAAAAATCGTAATTTATTCTATATCATTATTTTAAGTTTGTATAATTGATAAGCATTTCTCAAGTTTCAGCCAAATAAACCTAAACCAACACTTAAACTCAAAAATTATGATTACCAGACGCTCGTTCCTAAAATCTTCTGCCGTTTACTCTGCCGGTTTGCTTGTTGCCCCGTCTTTAATAAATTATAATCATCAGTATATTGGTTTACAGCTTTATACAGTTCGGGATGCGATGCAAAATGATCCAAAAGCAACCCTTGCACAATTATCAAAACTGGGTTATAACTCTGTTGAAGGTGCCACTTATACAGGCACGCAAAAGTTTTACGGCATGGAACCAGCCGAGTTTTCGCGCGTGCTAAAGCAAAACGGATTAATTATGCCAAGCAGCCATTATCGTTTGGGAGATGAAAAAATGAATGGTGAAGTACAAAAAGGAACGATGATGCGGGATTGGGGTAAGGCGGTTGACGATGCAGCAGCGGTAGGCACAAAATATATGGTTTGTGCTTATTTATCTGAGCAGGAGCGCGGCGGAACAGCCCGTTATAAAGAAATTGCAGATAAGTTAAATAAGGCAGGTGAAGTTTGTAAAAAAGCAGGTATCCAGTTATGTTACCACAACCATGATTTTGAATTTAAAAAGGAGGACGGTAAGTTTATGTATGAAGTTTTACTGGAAAATACAGATAAAAACATGGTGAAAATGGAAATGGATATTTACTGGGTAAACAAAGCAGGGCAAGACCCGATTGCGCTGTTTAACAAATATCCCGGCCGTTTCCCGCTATGGCATGTAAAAGATATGGATAAAACGCCGGAACATTCATTTACCGAAGTTGGCAATGGTTCTATCGATTTTAAAAAAATATTTAAATATGTAGATAAAGCCGGTTTAAAATACTTTTTTGTAGAACAGGATAAAACGCCCGGCGACCCGTTTAATAGCATCACACAAAGTATTACTTACATCAAAAAAAACCTGATATAAAATTAACTTCTTATAATCAAATTTAAAGATATTGCCTTGCTGACTAATTAGCGAGGCTTTATTTTTTAGCTGTAAAAACAGTATTAAACAAAAATATCTCGTTCTAAAACAGTTTTGAATGTAAATGCTGAGATCAAAATTATATTTTAAAATTAGCAAGGCATCAGTTTTTTAGTTTTAAAAGAAGCATTGCATTACTCGTTATAATGTTTTTTAATATAACTTCGTAAATCAAAATCAGCCGTCCCCGATATTACTTCAAGGCGTACAATCAGGCCCTAAAGGTTAAAATGGTTTGTTGCTATAATAGCAGTTTTACCAAATTAAAAGCTTCATTATTCGTATAATATTTGTAAATCATATTAATGTAAATTAAAATAGCATGATTAATGTTCTGCTTGCGGAAGATCACAATGTGGTTCGTAACGGTATTAAATCTCTTTTAGATAAAGAAAATGAATTGCAGGTTGTTGCAGAAGCAACCAACGGCAGGCAAGCACTGGAATTATTAGAAAAAGGTTTACATGTTGATATTATTTTAGCTGATATAAACATGCCGGAGATGAACGGTATTGACTTAATTGTGCAGATCAAATCTAAATATCCCAAGATAAAAGTAATTATTTTATCTATGCTGGATAACGAAAAATATATTGTTGAAGCGTTTAAAGCGGGTGCTGGTGGATATATCCTGAAAAATGTAAACGCAGATGAACTTATTTATGCGCTGAAACATATACATTTTAAAAACGAAAGATATGTTTGCCATGAAATTGCTTTGCGCCTGCTGGATAAAATGATTAATAAACCGGAAGTTATTGTTTCGGATGAAATGATAGAAATAGATCTTTCTAAGCGGGAAATTGAGGTATTAATGTTGATTGGCGAAGGTTATACCAACATAGAAATTGCAGACAAACTGTTCACAAGCAAAAGAACGGTTGAAGGACACCGGCAAAATTTGATCGACAAAACAGGCAGCAGAAACACAGCTGCACTAATACGGTACGCTATTTTAAGCGGAATAATGAGCTAATTTTACACCTAAATAATACAAACAGGTATTTACACCTCTGATTTACGGTATTTCTACTAATGCGAGGCATAATACTTTCCGGACATTTATAAAAATAAATACTAAAATCATGAAAACGTTACCGACCCCACGTTTATTAGGTTTTTTAATTGAAAAAGGATACAAGTATTGCTTATTTGAAACTACTTGTATTAACCAGCATAAGGCATATGCTGGCATCACCTTAAAGCCTGTAAAAAAGCATCCGCTCTTACAAAATCTCCTTTATCCGTTTAATGCTTGTTACAGCATTATCCGGGAGCCGTTACAAATGGCAACAGGACTTGCAAATACGCTTATTTTAGTTGAATTAGGCTTTAAAAAATTTGAAGTATTTGAAAAAAGCTTAGAAGAGTTTAATAAAATAACAACAATAAAAGTATGCTAAAAAAAGTATTAGTGCTTGATAATGACCCCGACATTTTAGAGGTTATGGATGAAATATTAAGTTATGAAGGTTTTAAGGTAGCTACTTTTGTTGGCACAGATGATATTTTAACCTTAATAAAACAGCAAAAACCTGATTTGCTGATTATAGATTACCTTTTATATGGTTTAAACGGCGGAGTACTTTGCCGCATAATTAAGGATAGTTTGCCAACTTGTAATCTCCCGGTAATCCTTTTTTCTGCTTATCCAAAAGTGTTGCAAACATTCGATCATTTTGGTTGCAACGCTTTTTTATCCAAACCATTCGATCTTAGTACCTTAATTAACCTGGTAACAGAATTAATTACCGCTCAACCAACTATACCTGTCCAAATATAATTCTCATTATGTTTTTTTTATATCTTTAGAAGATAAAAAATAATCAAAATGGAAGAAACAGATTTTAAAGCAGGCGATATTGTATTTCTTAATTCGGGTAGCCCGCAAATGACGATTACTTCTTTTAGCAATGATAATACAGTAGCGAACGTAGTTTACTGGAACACAGATTTGAACAAGTTTGAGGAAATTTCTTTTTTAACAGCAGTTATCAGTATAGTAAAATATTAACAATTGCAATCAGTTTTTTTTAAAAGCCGGTATATAAACCGGCTTTTTGTTTATACCGGTTTTTGTATAAAATCTTAAAAATATACTTTCTTTAAACTTAAAAAAAACGAGTATTAATACAACGATAATTAAGTATTAATACTAATTTGATGTTTGATAATTGGCTGTAAAATTGAATATAATTTTTGATTGACCAAATACATATAATTATATTCTGCTACTATGTTTTCAAACTCAGGTATAAACAAGGTATTCCTTGTTGGTAATATTGCTAAAGAACCACGCTTATTTAACTTTCAGGATCAGCAGGATGTCTTATGCTTCCCCTTAGTAACCAACGAAGTAATAAAAAAGAACGGGGAGGATTTTGAATTAACAGAGTGGCACAACATTAAAGTGCCAAAAGAAGTAGTTGCAGGTTCAAGCCAGGCTTTACAAAAAGGGCAAATGTTGCATATTGAAGGCAAAATACAAACACGTAGTTTTTACGACGAAGACCAGGTTAAAAAGTATAAGCTTGAAATCATTGTTGTTAAATTTCAAGTATTAAGTGCTGTTCCGATCGCAGCAGTTGAGAAAGTTTAATACCTGTATTTAATACCCTAAGGTCAAAGATATTTATAAGCTACTTTTTTTAGTGGTAAAAGAAGTACTGTTAAACGCTGTTAATTAATTTTAACGGCGTTTCTTGTTTTACAAAAAACAGATGCGTAACAACTTTATTCCAATTCTAATAATCAGTAATACAAAACGTTAATTTGTATTATCTTGATAATTGTATGCATCAATCATACAAAATTACAATTTCCATCTCCATCTACATACCGCTGCCGTATGGTGATAAAATGTTAAAAATCGTTAATGATATAAATGAAGTTCAACTTAAAAGGTAAGTTTTTTTTAAAGCTGAAATAAAAGATTATGAAGAAAGACGAAATTTATTTAGAAGATATTAAACGAATACTTTTTGGTTTGGCTCCGCCGGAATTTTTACTTGAAACTTTTATCCGCACTGTAATTATTTATGTTGGACTGTTGTTTATTGTACGCTGGCTGGGCAAACGGATGAGCGGACAGCTTACTATTATGGAAATGGCCGTAATGCTTACTATCGGAGCAATTGTATCCGTACCGATGCAAGTGCCAGACCGCGGCCTTTTACAAGGCGGCATATTGCTGCTGTGCACGGTTTTATTTCAGCGGGGCGTAAGTTTTTTAGGCTTTAAAAGCAGTAAAATAGAAGTTATAACGCAGGGAAAAGCAAGCATGCTGGTAAAAGATGGTGTTTTAAAGTTGGGCCAGATGGAAAAAGACCGGGTTTCCAGGCAGTTGCTTTATGCACAATTACGGCAGGAAAATATATTTAATTTGGGTAAAGTAGATCGTGTATATCTGGAAGCCAGCGGCACATTTAGTATTTATCAGGCTGAAAAGCCGAGGCCGGGTTTGTCTATTTATCCGCCGGATGACCAGGAAATTGTTCAAACCCAAGAACCGGCCCGCGGGGAAAAACCAGAAATGGTAGCGTTGCTGGCTTGTATCAATTGTGGTTTTGTAAAGCCTGAAAATGATAAAGTGAATTGTAAAGATTGTGGTAACCATGAATGGATTAGTGCCATAAATTAAAAAATTGAATGAAACCCAACGAAATACATTTAAATGATTGGCTCAGAATTTTGGTCGGAGAGGTGCCGGGCAGTTTTTATATCGAACTGATAATCAGGACAACAGTATTTTATTTTTTGCTGATGATTTCTTTACGCTTGATGGGAAAGCGGATGTCGTCTCAACTAAGTCGAAATGATTTGGCGGCAATGGTTTCGCTTGCGGCAGCTATCGGCGTTCCCTTACAATCTCCGGACAGAGGGATTTTGCCGGCAGTAATTATTGCTATCGTAGTTGTTTTTACCGCTCGCTGGATTGCAGCAAGATCTTTTAAAAATCAAAAATTTGAAAAATTTTCACAAGGGAATATCAGTATGCTGATAAAAGATTCTGTGATGGATTTGGAAACCATGAAAGCGGCACGATTATCCCGCGAGCATTTAATTGCCCAACTTCGATCAAAAAGTATAAAACATTTAGGTAGCGTAAAACGGTTTTACATAGAAGCCAGCGGTTCTTTTACGTTGATTGAAGACGAGGAGCCAAAACCGGGATTGTCTATTTTACCAACTTGGGACAATCAATTTTATGATCGTTTTAAAAAATCTGAAGAAGTAAAAGTTTGTCAAAGTTGCGGACTTTCACAAAAAATACCTTTTAACCTCAAAAGCAAATGCCCAAATTGCGGCCAAACCTGCTGGGTAGAAGCTGTAGAATAAGCTAAACTTAAGTAATCAGATACTTCTTTTACCGATCTAAAATTAAACCGATAAAAACAGTATCTAAATTTCTTCTGCTTATTGTTCGGATAAAAGATCCTGTTTTATCAAAAATTTGATTTAAATTTCAAATCTGCAAACTTTTTTATTTTTATGGTACCAATAAATAGGATTATTCGAGCATGAGTGAAGAGCCAAAATTAAGAACGGTTAACGTAATCCGGTATGTTACGCCGTTGCGCGAAGGCGGTTCTTTACCTGCGATAGCCGAGGCTGACGATGAATTTTTATACGTATTAAAATTTCGCGGTGCCGGGCAGGGTGTTAAAGCTTTAATTGCCGAATTGATTGGCGGCGAAATTGCCCGGGCTTTAGGTTTAAAAGTACCGGAAATTGTTTTTGCCAACCTTGATCCGGCTTTTGGCCGAACCGAAGCCGACGAAGAAATCCAGGATTTGTTAAAGTTTAGTGTCGGTTTAAATCTGGCTCTGCATTATCTTTCAGGTGCAATTACTTTTGATCCCGCAGTTACCAATATCGATCCCAAATTAGCATCTCAAATTGTATGGCTGGATTGTTTAATAACCAACGTAGATCGTACGCCGCGCAACACCAACATGCTGGTTTGGCATAAAGAATTATGGCTGATTGATCATGGCGCGGCTTTGTATTTTCATCATTCCACGCAAAATTGGGAACAACAGGTTACGCGCCCTTTTATGCAGATAAAAGATCATGTGTTGCTGCCTTATGCCACAGAAATAGAAGAAGCGGATGCCGAATCTACTGCAATTTTAACCGAAGAACGTATTCGTGCTATCATTTCTTTAATCCCGGATGAATGGTTAGAAACGGAACCTATTTCAGAATCAGCAGAAGAATTACGGCAGGTTTACATCCAATTTTTAGTATCCAGAATTGCCGCCTCAGCAATATTTGTAAAAGAAGCACAGCATGCAAGATCACTTATTTGAGTATGCCGTAATCCGCGTGGTACCCAGGGTAGAACGTGAAGAATTTATAAACGTTGGCGTGATTTTGTATTGTTCCAAATTGAAGTTTTTACAAGTAATTTTTACGTTGAATGAAGAACGGCTTTTTTCCTTTTATAAAGATTTTGATTTTGATGAATTGAATCAGCATCTTTCCTCTTTTAAAAATATCTGTTTTGGTGGAAAATCCACCGGCCCGATTGGCCAATTGGATATGGCATCGCGTTTTCGTTGGCTCACTGCTACGCGCAGCACGGTTGTGCAATCGTCAAAAGTGCATCCCGGTTTTTGTAAAAATCCGCAGGAAACGCTGCTTCGTTTACATAAGCAATTAGTTTTGTAACTGATTAATTTTCAATTATTTTAATAATTCAGCAATTACATGAAGCTAAGCATACTGTTTTTAACAGTCATTTTTATACTAACGATAGCAATCAGCCTGAATTCATTCACCCTAAAAAAAACAGTTTCTGCGGATGAAGGTAAAGCACTTTTTATCAGGCATTGCGGCGTTTGCCATATGCAGGCAGATCCGGCGAGTTTAACAAAAGAGATTTGGCAAAACCACGTTTTACCAATTATGGGTGCCCGGATGGGAATTATTTATCCCGGCTACGATCCGCTCAGAGGATTATCAGAGGAAGAAAAGGCAATCGTAAATAAGAACCACATCATCCCGGAACAGCCGGTTTTGAGCAATCAGGATTGGGCGAAATTAGTTAATTACGTTATCAGCAATGCGCCGGATAGCGTTAAAATAGATGAAAAGCGTTTTACCCGCAATAATCTTTTAAAGCAATTTACCCGGAAAGATATCCCTTTGGATGAACAAACGCCATCGCTGATAACCGGTTTAAAATACAATTCGGAAACAAATACACTTTGGATCGGTAACTTTTACAACAAGGTTTTAAATTGGAATTACGAAAAAGGCATCACCAAAACGATAGAAACCAAAAGCCCTGTGGTGGATTTTAACTTCGATAAACAAAGCACTTATTTTACAGAAATCGGTAAGTTATATCCAACAGAACTCAGTTTAGGTTCCTATAATCAATATCAAAACGAGGTAACGCAACCTTTAATTACGGAAATTCATCGGCCCGTACATTCGGAAATCAAGGATTTGAACGGCGACGGTATCCCGGAAGTGGTGGTTTGTAACTTCGGGAATAAAACGGGTTCGTTATCATTTTATAAAAAAAATAAGGCCGGGAAATACATAGAACAGGTTTTGCTTCCGCTGCCGGGCGCGATTAAATGTTTTATAAAAGATATGGATAACGATGGCAAAGACGATATTATAGCCATGTTCTCGCAGGGAGATGAAAGCGTTTACATTTTTTATCAAAAAGATAATCTGAAATTTAAAGCCAAACAAGTTTTACGGTTTCCGCCAAATTATGGTACAACGGATTTGGTTTTGGTGGATTATAACCACGATGGCTTAACGGATTTGGTTACCGTGCATGGCGATAACGCTGATTACTCTAATATTTTAAAATCCTATCACGGCATCAGGTTAAATATAAACCAGGGAAATGATGTTTTTACCGAGCAGTTTTTTTACCCGATTTACGGTGTAACAAAAGTTTTGGCCGAGGATTTTGATAAAGACGGAGATATTGATTTCGCTGCTACTTCATTTTTCCCGGATTTTGGAAAGCTGGTTGATGAATCTTTTGTGTATCTGGAAAATACGGATAAGGAAAAGTACGTTTTTAAACCTTATATTTTAAAAAGTGAAGTACCGTTAAAAACCCTGACTTTGGAAAAAGCAGATATAGATGGCGACGGCGATTTGGATATTATAACGGGCAATTTTGCACAAAGTCCGGGGCCGGCACCAAAAGATTTGGACGGGAAATGGAAATCTGCAAAATATGGTTTAACTATTTTTGTAAATGAGTTGTACAAGGTAAAAAAGTAAACTTGCTTATTTTCCGGCAAGTAAGAAATAATCATACAATTTGTCTCTATAAATTATCATTCCTCGATACTTCTTTTACCGGTATATTTTTGTTAAAACAGCAAATTTAAGTTGGAACTATTCTCCCCAAGCGGTTAAAATTAAGTTTCTTGTTCCGCCATAATTGCGATGTTCACATAAATAAATCCCCTGCCAGGTTCCTAAACCGAGCCGCCCGTTTCGGATCGGGATCATTACCGAAGTACCCAGCATGGAAGCTTTTAAATGTGCCGGCATATCATCAGAACCTTCCTCATCGTGCTGATAATCGGGGTCATTTTCCGGAACAGCTTTATTAAAATACATTTCAAAATCTTTTCTCACACTTGGATCGGCATTTTCATTGATGCTTAACGAAGCCGAAGTATGCTGGATAAAAACCTGTAAAATCCCTGTTTTGAGGTCTGTAATATGCGGCATGGCATAAACCACTTCTGATGTAATGATATGAAAACCTCTCGGTTTGGCTTTAAGTTGTAGTGTTTGCTGATAGATTTTCATCAGAGATTTTTATGTGGTAAAAGAAGTATCGAAATATAAAAAGGCAAATCCTTTGTAAATGTTTATTGAAAAGGAAATCGTTAGCATAGATAAAAATGGAACTGTCGGTTTGATTTTTTCTTTATTAAAGGAGCTTATCAGCTGTAATTGGCAATTGCCGGATGCGTTTACCTGTTGCATGATAAACAGCATTGGCAACCGCAGCTGTAAAACCGATCAGTGCTATTTCGCCTAAACCTTTTGCACCGATAGGATCAATATATTCGTCGCTTTTATCAATAAAATGGACATCGATGGCCGGAATATCGGCATTTACCGGTACATAATATTCTGCCAGGTTATTGTTTACGTAACGGCCGAACCGATGATCTACTACGCCGTTTTCCATTAAAGCTATTCCGATTCCCCAGGTAACGGAACCTAATATTTGGCTGTGTGCTGTTTTATGGTTGATGATTTTGCCTGCATCAATAACAGAAACAACCCGCGTTACCCGGATTTCGCAGGTTAAAGGATGCACTTCCACTTCTACAAAATTTGCACAAAAAGATTTGCCCGAATACTTTTTATTTTCATCACCCGGATTGGATTCTGTGATCGCTGCCAGTTCTGGCAAACCATATTTTTTTAAAATATCAAGGTAAGGCAAAGATTCGGACGGGTGTGAATTATCCAGTTCAGCAAACTTTTCTTTTAAAGCTAAAGCAGCAGCATGCACGGCAGAACCTGTTGAGGCAGTTGTATGAGAACCAAATTGCGGAGGGGCAAAAGGGTAAGCAGAATTTGCCCATTTAATACTTATAGATTTAACATCTATGCCTAAAGCATCTGCTGCAATCTGGGTTAGGATGGTTGCAGAACCCGGGCCGGTATCCGCAACAGAACTTCTGATTAGCACTTTACCATCTGCAAACATAGTTATGCCGGCCGATGCGGGAACACGCTCCGCTTTATAAATTCCGGCACTCATACCCATTCCAACAAGCATTTCGCCATTTTGCATAGAACGGGGCATAGAGTTGCGTTTTTGCCAGCCAAATTTTTCTGCTCCCAAATGGTAACACTCCAACAAATAATTGCTCGACCAGGGAAGATTATTAAATAAGTCGGTATCCGAGAAATTTTTCAGTCTTAAATCCAAAGGATCCATTTTTAAAGCATAGGCCAACTCATCTATTGCTGATTCCATGGCAAAGGAGCCGCTCGTTTCGCCCGGCCCGCGGGCCGGGCAGGGCGTGCTTACATCCAATGGTATCAATTTATAAGTAGTTTGTACATTAGCACAATTATACATGGATTTAGTTGGTTCCATAATACGCTCTATAAACTGCTCATACCTTGAAGTAGAGCCAAAAGCCTCCTGTTTAATTCCCGTAATTAGGCCATCTGCGGTAGCTCCGATTGTATATTTTTGTAAAGAATAAGGGCGGTATCCTACCAGGTTAAACACTTGGGAACGTTCTAATACTACTTTTACCGGCCGTTTAACTTTTTTTGCGGCCATAACAGCCGCCATTTCATGCGGCCACATGCGGGAGGAACTACCGAAAGCACCGCCTACATAAGGAGCTTGGACTTGTACGTTTTCTGGTTTCAGCTTAAAATATTGTGCAAATTGCTGCTGTGTAGTTTTAACGGCCTGTGTTTTGTTAAAAATGAAAAGTTTATCATCGCCTTCCCAGTAAGCCGTTGCAGCATGTGGTTCCATCGGATTATGTACTTGCAGAGAGGTTTGATATTCCTGCTCAATTTTAACGGATGAATTTTTACAGGCATCAACTTTTCCGCGTAAATAGTCGGCAGGTTTGTCCGGGGTAACGGCTTCATCTAAATTCTGATGTATATCTGTTTGATGTGTGGTTTTTTTATATTTTATTTTGATAAGCGATGCTGCAAACCGGGCCTGCTCCAAACTATTTGCAATAACCATAGCAACCGGCTGGTGGTCGAAATAAATTTCATCATTCTGAAAAAGTTTAAATTCTTTTCCCGAAAAAATGGGTAAAGCAGAGGCTGGATTTTTTTCATATCCAGGCACTTTTGGTGCGTTTAGATGGCTAATTACCGCTAATACACCATCAGATTTTTCGGCAGCTTTACTAATAATTTCTACAATATTGCCTTTCGTAATAGTACTTGTTACCAAAACACCGTAAGCAATGTCTTTAAAATAATATTCAGCAGCATATTTAGCTTTGCCTGTAACTTTTTCATTTCCTTCTATTCTGTTTAGCGGTTGCCCAACTGCGTTTACAAGCAATTTATTTTCACTCATGGTTATTATACTATCACAAAAAGTTTAGGTTGATTATTCAACTAAACTTTAAAATAACATTTGGTAAAAGCACAGGTTTGATCCAAAAATAATTTAAAGGATTTTTTTTGAATGCTTCTTTTATCACCTAAAAACTTTTGTTCAGAGGCAATTTGAAACCATGTTTAATAATAGCTGTTAACGAAATAAAAAGAAGCATGAACAAATTTTTCAGAGCAATAATTGCAGCATGGGGTGCTAAAAAATTAGGCGGAGGTTGCCTCTCCACAGTGGTAATATTTATTATAATCTATACTTTGTTAGGGAAATGCAATCAAAATACACACGCAAATTCTGTTTCAAACCGAATCAAAGTACAAACGGTTAAAAGGTTTTAATCTTGTTTTTGTCGAACTGATATTGTGTTTTGCCTTTAGAGGTTAAACTTCCTTCGATAGAATTACTCACGTCAGGGTTCCATTAATAAAACATAAACAGCCTCATTTTTTATACGATAAAAGAAGCATCAGTAATAAAAAAAACCAATTTGAGCAAGCTCTTGCGTTTTCAAAGGAGTCCTGATTATGCTTTAAATAAGTTAGCTGATTACAACTTAGATTGTTTAACGGATAAAATCAAACCAAAGCGTTTCACTGATTTTTTCGCCGGCAGCATGGTTCAACTGCCCTTGAGGGCCCATCGCTTTTGCCGGGTGAAACTTGGTACCCATAGCATTAATCGTATTTAAAAAACCGATACTGCCTTCCGGAAAAGTGGGTTCTACATTGCTATTTTCTAGCGCAGCCTTTTCTTTACCCGGATGCAGCATTTGCAGGTACATGTTTTTATTACTTGTATAAACAGTAAACGGCGATTCTTTATTTTCAATTACTACCCAGTTAACCTCGGCATGGTAACCTTTAAATTCAGGATAGCCCCAGGTTTCGCCTGTAATGGTATTGTTGTAAGCTTTATGCCAAACACCAAATTCCTGGCCTTTCATCCTATTTTTCCAAACACGGTAAGGGCCGCGGCCAAGCCATTTCATACCGGTAATTTTTTCTTCAGGATAATTAAAAGTGATACCCGTAAAATTAACATCTCCCTGTTGCGCGTATTGGTATTCGAGTTTAACAGGAGAACCTGGCGTAAAAGTCCATTTTACATGCAATGAGGCCGCGCCTTGATAATCAGCTTCTACAACATACTGCCCTTTAGCTGCTTTATGGGTAAACTGTTTCAGTTCCGTATTTATCCCGGCCAAAACCGGCCCGCCGGATAAGGAGATAGTGCTTGCCGGTTTAACTACTTTTTGAATATAGCCGGTGGTTTTATCAAACTCATAATTTATGCCATCACATTTTACTCGAAGCAACTGGTTCGTTTCTTCTGTTTTAATTACTGATTTAGCTGACGCTGAAACCGTACTTTTTGCCATGGCTACAGGAGGATTAATAGCCCAGCTCCAGGTAAATATTTCTTTTTTATCAGGTGCATATGCAGTAAGGTATAAGGCATCGTTTTTTGACCATGATGCTGGTAAAGCTAAATTTAACGTACCTTTTTCGCCCGGTTTTAAGTTGAGTGCTACAGGTGAACCTGTTGCTTTTACATTTGCGGCTATGTTTTTTTCTTGTGCCGATGGAAATTTAACAAGTTTCCATTTAAATGTGCATTGGTTAAGATTAGTGAAGTTGTACCTGTTTTCTACTTCTATTTTGCCGTTGAATGTTTTATCAATCGGCTGTACATCAATATACACCGGCGACCATAGTTCTTTTATCGTATAAAAACTTCCTTCTTTTTCGCGGTGCGGGCCTAAAATACCGTCCGGTGCGTGGTTGCCGTCACCATCATAAATATTATTTTTATCTGTACGCATAACCGATTCATCCAGCAAAGCCCAGATAAAGCCGCCTGCATTGTGCGGATATTTCATCATCTCGTTCCAAAAGTCCTCGAGCCCTGCACCTGCACCACCGTCATACAGGCCGTGCATAAACTCCGTCGGGAAGAAAACTTCTGTTCCGGTAGCTACTGTTTTTAGGATATAATTATAGTCGGGGTAATGCTTGTTATCGGCACCGTTAAATTTTTCCCAGGGATGCAGTACGGTTCTTTTTTGCGGATCGTATAAAGCATAATCATTATCTAAACCTCTGTTCCAGCCGCCTTCATTACCATTATCCCAAAATATAACAGACGGATGGTTTACATCTCGCACCACCATTTCCTTAACTAATTTACGGCCAACAATGGTATCGTATTTAGCCTGCCAGCCGGTCAGCTCATCCAAAACATATAAACCTAATGAATCGCATACATCTAAAAAATCCTGATCCGGCGGGTAATGAGACATGCGGACTGCATTGTTGTTCATCTCCTTCATTAAATTCACGTCCATCAATTGTACAGTATGGCTGAGTGTACGCCCGGTTTCCGGCCAGAAACTATGGCGGCAGGTTCCCTTTAAAATCGTTTTGGCTCCGTTTACATAGAAACCATCATTGTTTCGCAGCTCCACCGTACGGAAACCAAATTTTTGTTTAACCTGATGGATAATTCCCTGCTTGTTTTTTATAGCTACAACAACCTGATACAAATTTGGAAACTCGGAACTCCACAACAAAGGGCTGGTAAAATTATTTTTTAATTCCAGGTGATCCTGCGTAGTATTTGCTTTAACAGCTATTGGTTTACCTACGTTTTCTCCGTTTAGTTTTTGAACCCGGGCTTCAATTGTTTCTTCACTTTTTAAGTTCTGCGGATACACATCTACCTGAAAAGAGCCGTCGGCTTTTGCGTTTACAGCTATACGGTCAATAAAAGTTTCCGGTACAATTTCCAAGTAAACAGGCCGGTAAATGCCGCCGAAAATCCAAAAATCACTGTTCCTGCGTTCTGCATCGTTTACAGAGGAATTAGCCGATGTTTTATCAACCGTAACCTCCAATAAATTTGAGCCATTAGGTTTTAGCAGATCAGTTATATCATATTTAAAGCGGTAAAAACTTCCCTGATGTATAGGGCCTGCCTGTTTGCCGTTAACCAATACTTTCGTATCCGTCATAGATCCTTCAAAAACAATATAAACTTTTTTACCTTTCCGGTTTTCTACAGAAAACTCGTGTTTATAAATCCCCTGCTCGTTCGCTTTTACTTTATCATGGCCATAATTATAGGTGCCAAAACCTTGCTGTTCCCAATTTGAGGGAACTGCAATTTTAGTCCATTTACCGCTGTTTCTACCATCACTGCAATAAAAATCCCATTGCACGGTATGATCTTTATCTGTCCCGGATAGGTATTTTGTAATGGTTCCTTGTGAAAAGGAATTGAAATAGATTACTGTAAATAATAACTGTACAAGTATTTTTTTCATGATTGTTTGTTAGGCTTATCAATAATATTGGCTTTTTTAATTCCTGGTGTAACTATTCAATTTCAGTTTTATTCAAAATACTGATGCTTCTTTTATCAGCTAAAAATCACTCAACACTTGTACTTTTTGTATCGGTTTAATACAAGTTTGTACAGAATTTATGTGGATAAAAGAAGCACGACGGGCTTTTTATATCAGAAATTCAAATCAGGTTCTATACTTTTCTGTAATGACAATTCCTCATCATTCAGGCAAGATTAATCACTCCTGCTCAACAAAAAAAGAATATAACCAATTAAAACTATGCAATCGTTACCGAAAGTGTTTTACGATTGCTTTCTGTTATTCATCAGGTTACTAAAAGCACAATTAATTCACCTTTATTTTATGCTAAGCTAACAACTTCTTTCCAAGTAAAGCAATATTGTTTGTGTTGTTTTTGACTCTTCCATTCAATAGAATTCGGCTATAGAAAATTAAACCCACTTCAATTTTCAGATTAAAAAACATTATTAAAAATCGTTAAATTACGGTGGTAAAATGAATGTCGGACTATACCAATTTGATACAATTAAAAAGGATAACAATCAAAATTTATTGTCGGTAACGATTGCATAGATTTTAATTGAATATTATCTTGATATATAATTATTAAGTGTTAATATAGCCGATGGTTTATTAAACCAATTATAACCAAAGCCTGATTTAAACCAGTATATAAATATCAATGCTTGTATAAAAAGCCAAAAGTATTTGCTGCAATAATCAGGGTATAACCAACAGAGAGTTTTTAAAATACTGCTATCACAGTACTAAGTATAACTGCTGTGTTGCAACCGATATAAACAATAAAATAGTAATACTTAGAGCTTTTTTAAAATTTGCTTGACAGGATTTCTATACTTCTTTTATCACCTTAAAAAACCGGTAATTATGGTTTTTTATTTTATCTAAATTGATAAGTTATCAATTATAGTACGGTAAAAGAAGCGTGGGCATTTTGCTGTTGTATTAACTGAGAACAGCTCTTAATTGTTAGCTTGCTTTTATAAACCAAATTAACAATTGGATAATATAACTTAGATAATATGTTAAGTAATACCGGATTGTAAACATTATCAAAAAGTAATAATTAAACAACTTAGTAACCTTAAAAAAAGCTAATGAAAGTAAAAAGCAAACACAAATATTATTCAAAATTCAAATCATTCTTTTATCACGTTAAATTTAAAATCTAATTATGAAAAAGACTTTACTTAAAAAATTTCTTAATGTTAAAAAGCTTCAGTTTTACCTGGGGAGTATTGTTTTTTTATGTGTTTCAGGTTTTAGCTCTGCTAAAGGTTTAGACGGCTTTTCAACAAAATCTATTTATGTTACTGCTCGGGATGTAACTAAAAATGCGGCAACTGTAAAAGGAAAAGTGACTGATAATTCTACAGGTGAAGCTTTGCCCGGAGTTTCTGTGAAAGTGAAAGGATCAACCATCGGAACAGTTACTGATTTAAACGGAAACTTTACTATAGAAGCACCGGATGGTGCAATACTTGTTTTTTCTTACATCGGTTATAATCCAACTGAAGCAGCTGTAGGCGGAAGGGCAAGTTTAAATATCAGGTTAAAGGCATCTACCAATAATTTAAATGAAGTAGTGGTAGTTGGCTATGGTACTCAGAAAAAAACTTCCGTAACGGCAGCATTATCTACTTTAAAAACTGCCGATATTGCACAAAAACCGGTTGTGAATTTAACAAATAGCTTAGTTGGAAGGGTTTCCGGTTTGATCAGCACACAAGGAAGCGGAGAACCGGGTTTTGATGGTTCGGGTATCCAGATTCGTGGTGTAGGCTCAATCGGAGGTTCTGCAGCCCTGCTGATAGTTGATGGTGTACCGCGTGATTTTAGTCGGCTGGATCCTAACACCATTGCTACTTTAACCGTGCTAAAAGATGCAGCGGCTGTGGCACCTTATGGTGTGGCCGGTGCCAATGGCGTAATTTTAGTTACCACGAAACAAGGTAGCTCAGGCAAACCTGTATTAACCTATAATGGCTATGTAGGTATTCAAAACCCTACCAGGGTGCCTACTTTTGTGTCCGGGTATCAATATGCGCTGATGAAAAATGAGGCAAACGTTAATGATTTTCAGGCAGGCGTGCCTTATAGTGCAGATGATCTGCAAAAATTTCAGGATAACTCAGACCCTGATGTACACGGTAACGCCCATCCGTTGCAGGAAATAATTAAACCTAACCGGATATTGACTAATCACAACCTTTCGCTTTCGGGTGGTTCGGATAATTTTAAATATTTTACATCATTAGGCTATACGCATCAGAACGGGATGTGGGATCCAACTTACCTGGACAGGTATAATGCAACGTTAAACCTAACGTCAAATGCTACCAAAACCACAACAGTTAATTTTTCGGTGAACAGTTGGGTGGAAGACCAGCATTTTCCATCTCAAAGCGCGGGTACAATTATTAGTCAGGCACAAAGGGAAACGCCGGATTTTCCGGTTCGTTACAGTAACGGTTTAAGTGCAGGTTATATCGCACAATCAGTTTATGGCGAAATATACAATAGCGGGTACGGTTTTAATGAAAATCCGGGATTACAATCACAGTTTAGTATTAATCAGCAGTTGCCGCTAAAAGGATTAAGCATAAAAGGCGTGGTAAGTTATGATACCGCACCGGATGTATTATTCGGTAGCCGAAACGGAACAACAAGGAATTATACTACGCCAATTCCTTTTTACACAGTTAATAAAAATACAAACCCGTACACTTATGTACTGGGGTTTCAGGGTAGCAGCAAGCCGAGTTTTAGAGAAGAGTATTACCAAAACCATTCTTTTACCTACCAAGGGATTTTGAATTTTCAACGTTCTTTTGGTAAAAGCGATGTTGCTTTTACAGGTGTTGTAGAAGACCGGATAGTAAAATACCAACAATTTACGGCTTCGAGAATCAACTATAACTTGGGTATTGATGAATTAGATTATGGCGGCCCGGCCACTACTGATTTAACAAACGGCGGTTTTTCCAGTGGCCAAAAGCAAATCGGATACGTTTACCGTATTGATTACGCTTATTCGAAGAAATATTTATTTCAGGCATCCGGCAGATATGACGGCAGTTATTTATTTGCACCAGGCAAACGCTATGGATTTTTCCCGGCATTTTCTGCCGGCTGGGTTATTTCCCAGGAAAACTTTATGAAAAATATCAAGTGGGTTGATAACTTAAAATTAAGAGGTTCATACGGACAATCCGGTGCTTATCCGCGTTCTGGCGGTAATATACAGACGTATCAGTATTTAAGTCCGTATAACTTAAATACTAACTCGGCAGTTATCAACAATTCTGTTACACAAGGTATCAGTGAAGGCCTCCAGGGAAATCCCAATATTACCTGGGAAAGAGCAAACAAGTTAGATGTTGGTGTAGAAACCACTTTATGGAAGGGTTTACTTAGCGTAGAGGCTGATTATTTTTATGAAAAACGGTCGGATATGCTTATACCTAATTCTGCGGCTTTGCCTGGTGAATACGGAGTTGGTACCGGTTTATTAAACGCCGGTGTAATGAGTAATCACGGTATTGATATCACTTTAAGAAGCGGGCATACGTTCTCTAATGATTTAAGATTTGATATTACAGGGACGTTTACTTTTGCTAAAAATAAATTATTAAATTTTATTGAAAACGCTTCTACCTACAACAACCCTAACCGCAGGCAAACCGGCCGGCCATACGGAACCCAGTTTGGTTATCAGGCATTAGGTTATTTTTCTGCAGATGATTTTGTTAATCCTAATATTGCAGCCCCGGTTCTTAAATCGGGGATTCCTGTCCCTACTTTCGGCGTTGTTCGTCCCGGTGACATTAAGTATGCTGATTTATCCGGCCCTAACGGTGTTCCTGACGGAAGGATTGATATTAATGATCAAACGGTTATCGGTAAAACACAAACTCCCGGTATTATTTACGGACTGGAGCCACGTTTAAGCTTTAAACATTTTGATCTTGACCTGTTGTTTCAAGGTAGCGGAAACTCTACTATCCAATTAAATAATTTTATTGTTTGGCCTTTTCAAATGTCCGGTTCTGCATCAGAGCTTAGCTTTACCGAACACTGGCAACCCGACAGAACAAATACACTTTACCCGCGCCTTTCAAATTCGCCGACTTCAAATAATACACAAACATCGTCCTGGTATCTTAGAAATGATTCTTATGTGCGTTTAAAAAGTGCTGAATTAGGCTATACTTTTTCAAATAAAATGCTTCATAACACAATTAACTCATTAAGAATATTTGTTGCAGGGCAAAATATATTTACCTGGACACCGCACATGCGAGAAATTGTAGATCCGGAGAATAGCGGCAGCGATCAGAATTATTACCAGCAACGCGTATTATCTGTAGGTGTTAATGCTTCATTTTAATTATTGATATATGAAATTGATAAATTTTATACATGCGAATAACAAGGTTATGATCATGTTGAGCCTGGTTTTAATAACTGTCGGCTCCTGTAAAAATGATGATTCTTTAACTGTGGCCCCAAAGGGAAAGTTAACAAATGAACTGACATTTAGCACAGAATCTAATGCCGATTTATTTGTAAACGATATTTATAATTCATTAACCGACGAAAAAAATGATTATAACCATACCGATTCTTATGCGGATAACAGTTGGACAAAACAAACCCACACCGGTGCAAACACCGTAAGAAACGGTTCAATATCCCCGGCTAACGTTCCTAACGGGCCGAACGGAAATTTGTGGAACTGGGAGAATACTTATGCGTATATCAGAAAATGTAATGTATTTTTCCAGCAGACAAGCCTATATAAATCAAATTTTTCGGCAGCCTGGTTAAAATCACGTACGGCAGAAGTTACTTTTTTAAGGGCCTACTTTTACACACTGTTGTTTACCAATTATGGCGGTGTCCCGCTTATTACAACTCCTTTGGATAATACAGACGGGACCAATATTTTTAATGCCCGTGCCACAATTCCGCAAACTCTGGCTTTTATTGAAAAAGATTGTGATGCCGCCGCTGCTGATTTACCTGCCGCAATTGATAAAACCGGTCGTGCAACCAAAGGTGCTGCGCTAACCCTAAAAGGATGGGTAGAGCTTTTTGCCGCCAGTCCGCTGGCCAACACGACCAATGATGTAACGCTTTGGGCAAAGGCTGCAGCAACTAACAAACAGGTAATGGATTTGAAAGTATATTCCTTGTTTAGTGATTATGCTGCACAATTTTTGGCCCCTAATAATTTTAACAGTGAAACTATCTTTGCAAAACAGTACGCCCCGCCTTCTAAAGGTAGTAAAGCTGAAGGCCAGGAAGGCCCGGTGGTAGTAAAAGGTACTGTGCAATGCTGGGGAAATTATCAGCCTACCCAAAGTTTGGTTGATGATTATGCAATGGCTAACGGTTTGCCTATTACCGATCCTCTTTCAGGATACAATCCCCAAACCCCGTATACAGGCCGCGAACCACGCTTTTATCAATCTATTATTTATGATGGTGCGGCATGGCAGGGAGATATTATTACCACACGTGTAGGAGGCAACAATGCAAGAGCAGGCGGCGGAGATATTACTACCAGCGGCTACTACGGCCGTAAACTACTTGATGAAACCATACAAGGCCAAACAAGCCTCGCCACTTCACCAGCTTCATCTAACTGGGTAATTTATCGTTATGCTGAGGTATTATTAAATTATGCTGAGGCCCAGAACGAGGCTATTGGCCCGGATGCAACCGTGTATGAAGCTTTAAAACTGATAAGGCAACGGGCAGGATTACCAAATTTTCCGGCTGGTTTATCTCAAAGTGCCATGCGCACAAATATCAGAAGAGAACGCAGGATAGAGCTGTCTTTTGAGGAAAAACGCTGGTATGATGTCAGGCGCTGGTTAATTACAACAGGCCCAACCGGTGTTTTAACAAATCCGGAGTATGGTATCAGAATAGTTTATACTGCAGGTGTTGCTACTTATACGCCTGTTAATATCTTTAATAATATTTTTAAAGATTATCAAAACTGGATGCCGATCCCACAGGGCGACTTGGCTAAAAATCCAAAATTGGTTCAAAACCCTGGATACTAATTTATCTGATTTATAATTTAAAAAGGCCTGCCTTACTATTTGAAAATGAAGCAGGCCTTTCTATTTAAATCTCTTCAAATTTAGTTTAGCTTATTCTGGATGCTTCTTTTATCGTATAAAAATGTGAAATCTCTTGAGCTTCATTTATCAATACAAATTTCTACCGGTAAAAAAAGCATCATGAATCTTTCTGATCATTCATCCAATGCAGTTCTGTATCTAAAATTTTTGTCTCAAATTCGGTGATCGGATATTTACTTTTAATCAGCTTTAACAGCATTTCAACGGCGGTTCTGCCCATTTCAAAAGCTTTTTGCCTCACATAAGAAATCGAAGGCTGCAAAAGATCAACAATATCCGAATTCGAAAAACCGGCGATCTTAATCTCCTGAGGATCGAAGTTTAATTTCTTCAAAGCCCTGATACAGGAAATGCTAATCCGGTCGCTGCCGATAAAAATCGCATCCGGTTTTTCAGGCATAAACAGCCATTCTTTAACCGCATCTTCCACTTCCTGGTAATCGTTTCCGCCTTTGTAGCAGGTTTTAACTAATTGCGGCCGGAAAGGGATTTGGTAATCAGCCAAAGCTTTTTTGTAGCCCAGTAAGCGTTCGTTTGTAATGGACAATTGCGGCGCGTTTGCTAAAAGTGCGATCTTTTTTCGGCCTGATTTGATGAGTAATTCTGTTGCCTTAAAAGCACCGCCGAAGTTGTTGGAAGTAACCTTAAAAGTTTCTATCTCGTTAATAATCCTGTCAAAAAAAACGATAGGCAGCCCGTTATCATGCAATTGTTTTAAAAAGCTATAATCGGAAGTGCCGGATGACATGGATATTAATAAACCGTCAACAGAACGTTGTGCCAGGTGTTTAACGTTAATCAGTTCTCTTTCGGATGAATCATGCGTTTGAGTAATGATGGTGTGGTAGCCATTTTCGTAAGCAATTGATTCGACACCTGCTATCGCCTGCGAAAAAAAACTGTTGGCCAATTCGGGTACTACGATACCGATCGAATAGCTGCGCATGTTTTTAAGCCCTAATGCGATCGGATTTGTTTGGTAGTTAACTTTTTTGGCGTAATCTGTAATAATCTTTTTCGTTTCTGCGCTAATTCCATAAGTATCACTCAACGCTCTGGACACCGTTGAAGGCGACAGGTTTAATGCAAGCGCAATATCTTTAATGGTAACCGGTTTATACATTTAAGTTTGATACTAAACCTTCAAAGCTACCAATTATATAAGTTTTACGTTAGGATAAGTTTTCTACATATTTGTGTTTTTTAAATAATTGGTCATGCTTCTTTTATCACCTAAAATATAGAGATTAAGTGTTTTTTTAAAGTTGGCAAACACCAGTTTTTAGTTGATAAAAGAAGCATGTAAATTTTATTGATACATATTGTACCGGCATCAATTTTAACAGTTATGCGGTAATTACTTAGTTTGCTGTTGCCCTAAACTAACAACCGGTTCCGGCCCCAAATATTTACTTACGGTTACATATTCAAAATTATCCCAGCTATCGTTATCCAAAGTTCTTAATGCCAGTTTAGAAGATGCGTTTGGTACAGTTAATTCTACCTTAACATCGTCCTGCATTCCCCCTAAACTTTTACCGTCGTACCAGTAAGCTGCCCGCCGCCATTTATCCGAAATCTTCTTGTTTGCAGCCTTAACCAAAGGCACACTGGCAAGGTTAGTTAAACTTGCGCTGTTGTAAAGCATTACATAATTTGTTCCGGTAGCGGCTTCCTCTGTATGATCGCCGAAACACAACCAATTGTTCCAGCCGCCGATGCCGGCACGTGTCCAATGTTCGTCTGCCCGCTCGCGCTGATAACTTGTCCGGATGATCATTTTTCCGGTTACATCAAAGTTTGCAGTAATTATCCCGTCCTGGCCATCGGTTTCGCGTAATTTTAGCTGGCCGTTTTGCTCTTTAACTTCGCCGATAGATACATTGTTCCATTTTTTTGAATAGTCGCCGCTGTCAAAATCATCGAAAAACAGAAACGTAGCTTCACCGTTTGAAACTGCCGGCGCATCCGCATTGCCATAATTCATGTAGATCACATTGTCGGCCTTAACTTTCAAAACAGGTACTTTTACCCAAATAACTGTTTTGCCGTCGGCGTTCCATTGTTCTGTCCAGTAAGATAAACCATTTGTATTTACATTTGCAGTTGTCGAAAAGCGGACATCAGAACCATCAGCTTTAGCTTTTGTATAATCAAAGTTGTTGTTATCAAACTGAATCCGGATTACGGCATCGGCAACCTGGGTGCCAGGATTCTCAATAGTAATTTTCCTTTTAAAACTCCATTTTGCTGCAGAAGATTTAGCTGTTTTTACCTTTTTAAAACCCGGCAATGCCGATGCTTTTACAGGATGTGCGTAAAACAAAAAAGCGGTACCGGCAATAATGGTGATTGCTTTCAGAAATAGTTTATTCATAGGATTATATTAAAAATTGATAAGATGAGTTTTATTCAGCCTGTTTAAATTACATCAAAAAGATTATAATGCTACTTTTATGCACATAAATTTGGTTTGTGGATTTTTATCAGGGATTAAATCAATCTGGCTGTTACAGCAATAAATTATCTCTTTTTTATTGCCGCAGCAATTGCCTTTTCTGCAAGCGGTTCCATCATTTTATAACCTTCTAAATTTGGGTGTACGCCATCTTTAGATAAATTAGCAGGCAAGCCTTTCCTGTCGTCGGCCATTGCCGTAAAATAATCAAGGTAAACTATACTATTTTTATCGGCATAATTTTTTAACATTTCGTTTAGGGCCGCAACTTTTGGTACCGGATTTATAGCCGGCCGCCATGGAAAATTAAAAGCGGGCATTATCGATGAAATCACTACTTTGATACGGTTTGCTTTTGCCAGTTCGGCCATAGAAACAATGTTGCCAAATGTATCTTCCGGTTTTGACGGCCCGTTATTCTCGGCGATATCATTGATTCCGGCAAGTATTACCACAACTTTTGGCTTTAAATTGATCACATCTTCTCGGAAACGAACCAACATTTGCCCGGTTGTTTGTCCGCTTATCCCGCGGTCAAAATAAGGTTTGCCGGCAAAAAATGTAGAATCGTTGTTAATCCAGAAATCAGTAATAGAATCGCCCATGTAAACTACCCGGTTTTCTCTGGCAGCGGGCGGTTGTACTTTGCTGTTTGCTTCTGCGTATTTTTTGATGTTTGCCCAATCCTGCGCCCTGGTGGCAGTAACGGTGAAAAATAGGATCAGTGCCGGAAATAGTTTTGAAATCATAAATGCTAAATCTAATCTGTTATGAAATTTAAGAAAGATAATTGGCTGTTTGAGTTTGGTTTGGAAGTTGTTAATAATGCTTCTTTTATCACCTAAAAAACATCAGATTTTATAATTTTTATAAGATGGATTTTTAGGCGATAAAAGAAGCATTGTAATTTTCTCCGATAGTAACTAACCGGGTTTATAAGATGAAAAAAGATTAACTGTTTAAATCTACTTTTCATTTGATAACGAATACGGGAAGTTTGCCTGCTGCGTGCCGCGTTGTTTATTAGGCTGCGCAGACATGTTGAAATTAACAACACTGCCTTTTATCAACGCCGCATGATCAAGCCAATCATTGTTGTAAGAGCTGCCGTTAAAGCTAACACTGTTGATGTATTTGTTGGTTTCACTATTATTCGGCGCATTCAAAACAATTTTTTTACCGTTTTCCAGGTTAATCGTCATGTTTTTAAACAGCGGCGTACCCAGTACATACTGGCCGCTTGTTGGGCATACCGGGTAAAAACCCATAGCCGAAAACACGTACCAAGCTGATGTTTGGCCATTATCTTCATCTCCGCAATAACCATCCGGAGTTGCTTTATACAATTTCCTCATGGCTTCACGTACCCAATACTGTGTTTTCCAGGGTTCGCCGGCATAATCGTACAGGTAAATCATGTGCTGGATCGGCTGGTTACCGTGTGCATATTGCCCCATATGTGCAATCTGCATTTCGCGCATTTCATGGATTACACCGCCATTGTATTCTTTATCACCAAATACCGGCGGCGCAATAAATACGGAATCAAGCTTATTCACAAACCTTTTATTACCGCCCATCAGGTTTATTAACCCTTGAATATCATGAAAAACAGACCAGGTATAGTGCCAGCTGTTCCCTTCAATAAAAGGGCCGCCCCATTTATACGGACTAAACGGTGTTTGAAAACTTCCGTCTTTATTTCTTCCGCGCATAAAACCTGTTGAAGGATCAAATACATTTTTATAATTCAGGCTGCGTTTTTTGTAGATATCGATCTCTGAAGCAGGCCTGTTTAAAGCTTTCCCCAACTGATAAATAGAAAAATCATCATAAGCATATTCCAGCGTACGCGCTACGCTTTCGCCTATCCTTACATCACTTGGTATATAATTTAAAGTATTATAAAGTTCGACACCTTTACGGCCGGTTGCATTTGGCCCTTGGTTGTTAGCACCATGCAGCAATGCTTCGTATAATTTATTAATATCATAACCGCGCACACCTTTTAAATAAGCATCCGCCACTACCGAAGCCGAGTTGTTGCCCAGCATAATATCGGCATAACCGGGGCTTGACCACTCCGGCAACCAGCCGCCTTCCTTGTACGCATTGATTAATCCTTCTTGCATTTCTTTATCGATGGAAGGATAAACTAAGTTTAAAAATGGATAAAGTGCTCTGAAAGTATCCCAAAAACCGGTACCGGCAAACATGTAACCGGGTTCGGTATTGCCGGTATATGGGCTCCAGTGTACAATTTTATTCTGTGCATTAACCTCATAAAGTTTATTCGGGAAAAACAGCATGCGGTACAGGCAGGAGTAAAAAGTATGTGTTTGCTCAACCGTGCCGCCGGAAACAGTGATGTGATTTAAGGTTTTGTTCCAGGTATCTTTAGCTTTTTGTTTGGTAACCTCAAAGCTGTCATCGCCTACTTCTCTTTTTAAATTAAGTTCGGCCTGTTCAAAACTGATAAATGAGGAAGAAACACGCAAATGTACCTGCTCGCCGGGCTTTGTTTTAAAACCGATTACCGCAAGTGAACGCTTGGCATGCAGTTCGAGTGAATCTGTTAAAACGGTATCGCTGTAAGTACGCGACAGCGTAAACGGCTTATCTAAATAAATAACAAAGTAGTTTTTAAAGTTTGGCAACGGGCCGCGGGCATATTTGGTAGAGTAGCCAATTATTTTTTTCTGGCCGGGGAGGATTTTTACATAAGATGCCTTATCTAAAGCATCCACCACAATAAACGAGCTGTCTGCTTTCGGGAAAGTGAAGCGAAACTGGGCAGAACGTTCTGTGGGCGTAATCTCTGTGGTTACATCATGATCGGCCAGATAAACGCTGTAATAATACGGTTTGACAATTTCGGCCTTGTGCGAAAACCAGCTTGCCCGGCCTGCCTCCGTAGTTTTATAATGCTTAGTTAAAGGCATAATCGAAAACTGGCCGTAATCATTCATCCAGGGAGATGGCTGGTGAGTTTGCTTAAAACCCTGAATTTTGTAGGCACTGTATTTATAAATCCAGCCGTCGCCCATACGGCCTGTTTGCGGCACCCAAGTATTCATGCCCCAGGGCAAAGCGATGGCAGGGTAGGTGTTGCCGTTGGATAATTCAAAGTTAGAATCGGTACCCATTAACGGGTTAATCCATTCAACTGGATCAGTTACGTTGGTAACTTGCTGTGCATAAGTATTGCCTGCAATAAGCAATAATGCAAAAAGTAATATTTTTCTCATAAAATTAAAGCGTGTTTAAATTTATAGCACAAAATTTAAAATACTTCTTTTAAGCATATAAATTTTGTGTTTGTATTTGGATTGATACAAAAGGTATAAAGCACTAATGTTTTTTAGGTGATAAAAGAAGCACCGAAAGTAATAATTGGTTTAGTAAATTGGTATTGGATGCAGATTTACTAGCTGCCTTTTGGCAAACTTATCTGAATTATTTATTGATCTTAGATTATTTTCTGAGTTGAAATAATACAGCTGCCGATTAAAAGACCGGCAGCTGTATCATTTTTAAAAATCAAGCACAATGATATGGGCATTAAAACAGCTTTCATATCAATATAAAAGATCTAATTGTGCTTGGATAACTGGATTTGATAACTAAAAGTGGTAGGCTTTGCATAAACCTTGTAACGCTCTAAAGGTTTAGGGCCGCAACCATAAGAACCTACGCCCAGCGTTTTATGGCTGATGCACAAAACTGTCCCCTTACTTTTTGGCAGGTCTATTCTGTACTCTACCGGTTCCATTTCCTCATCGCTGTATGGTAAGGCGGCAACCTGCAACACAGAATCTACCTGTGTAACGTTGATGCCCATACCTTTGGCAGAAGTTACGTTTGCCCAGCGTACATCCTCATGATTTCCGGCTTCCATCGGTTTTTCATAAGGCGTTAACTGCTTGGTTACGCTGCTTGAGTAATGGCCTACATCAAACCCGCTCTTCCGGTCGCCGTAATTTTCCATCGGGCCGCGGCCAAGGTAATCAAACTGATCCAGGTCTTTGTTTAAAAACATACGAACACCAATCCTGGCCAAAACTAATTTCGGATCGCTGAAATTTACTTCGTTTACCGCCTTAATTTCTCCGTTGCCGTTTATCGTGTAAACTACTTTATGGTGTACCTTAAAATCCTGCTTGCCTGTTCCGGTTAAATTTACTCTGATTTCCACCACATGTGCAGATACCTTTGTGCCTTTTACTTCGTCGGCAACCCAGGTAAGTTCTTTTAAACCATTTTTTTCCCAATCAGGATTGGCCCACATATCATCTTTTTGATGCGGTGCGCGCCATAAGTGCAGCATTGGGCCGCCGTTATCGCGCAGCATATTAACGCCGTTTTTGTCTATTTTAGAAAAAGTACCTTTTGCTTTATCAAATTCAAGATCGAAATCAGTACCTTTTACTTTGATTACGTCTTTTGAATCGTTTAAAGTTAAATCACCGCCTGTTGAACGATTTGCAACGGCAGCTACCGGCGTATGCAGATCAAATTGCTGTTCGGCAACTTCATAACCTTTTTTGGCCCATAACTGGTCTGAACCTAAATCAAAGGAAACCCGAATAAAATATTCTGCTCCCGGTTTAGGTGTAATTTTGTATGGAATGTTGATGTCTTTTTCTTCACCCGGATTAACCGATCCAACCATTAAATTTCCGGTTGATATAGTTGTACCATTTTCGCTCAGTTCCCATTTAGCAGTAAAGTTATTCAGGTTGGTAAACTGGTAGCGGTTTTTAATACTGAACGTTTTGCTGTTTAAATCTTTTGCTTTAATGGTGATCCACTGATAAGCGTGTTTCAGCTCCGGGAAATGCGGCTTAGGCGATCTGTCTGAAAACACAACACCCTTGTGTATAAAGTAACGATCGTTTGGAAAATCACCAAAACCACCTCCGTAAGCAATAATTGGATGCTGGGGATTTCTATTATTGTAAAGACCCTGATCCTGCCATTCCCATATTGCGCCGCCTAAAAGCGCAGGATATTTATCAAAAAGTTCGTTATAAACATCTACTGATCCCATGGAATTAAACATGGCATGTGCATATTCACATAAGTAAAAAGGCTTGGTAAGTGCATTGTTGGTTCCGGCTTTTTCCAGGCTTTCTACATCTGTACCGGCTTTTTCCAGGCTTTCTACATTGGTGTACATTTGGCTGTCTATATCGGCCGGGTTCCTGCTATTGCCTGTACCGAAACCTTCGTAATGGGTTGGCCTGTCCGGATCAATATCTTTGATCGCTTTTAAGGCCGCCCTGAAGTTTACGCCGCCGCTGCCGTTTTCATTTCCCAAAGACCAGATCACAACCGAAGGATGGTTTTTAAAATTTTCCACATTAGCAACATTTCTATCGATTATAGCAGCTTTGATCCTCGGTTCGTCGTTAAACTGGTTCATCGATCCGTGGCATTCCACATTAGCTTCGGCAACTAAATAAAGTCCGTATTCATCACATAATTCATACCATCTCGGGTCGTCAGAATAGTGGCAGGTGCGCACATGGTTGCAGTTAACCTGTTTAATCAGCACAATATCCCTGATCATTTGCTCTTCGGTAACTGCGTGGCCATCATCCGGCCAGTTTTCATGGCGGTTAACGCCTTTTAATTTAATCGGTACGCCGTTAACTAAAAACAGCCGCCCTTTAATTTCTATCTGACGGAAACCGGTACGTGAAGACAAGGTTTCGATAGGAGAGCCGTCATTCAATGTAATTACCGAAGTGTAAAGTTTCGGCGTTTCTGCCGTCCATTTCTCCGGATTGTTTACATTAAAACTTAAACTTACCGTTGCTTCTTCGCCGGGCTTTAATGCCGGTACCGCTTTTTTACCTACAGCTCCCGGTACCGCAGTTGCGCCGTTATATAATGTAACATTAACCAAACGAGCTTTTGTTGCCGTTGTACCGTAGTTTTTAACTTTTGCCGTTACTGCTACAACTGCATTTTTGTATTGTTTATCCAGGTTGGTTTTGATGAAATAATCCCGGATATGTTCCTGCGGTGTGCTCCATAAAGTAACATTCCTGAATATACCGCTCATTCGCCACATATCCTGGTCTTCTACATAACTGCCCGATGTAAGACGGTAAACTTCTACCGCTAAAGTATTATTACCCGGTTTTATGTATTTGGTTAAATCGAATTCTGCAGCATTACGGCTGTTTACGCTGTAACCAACTTTTTGCCCGTTTACCCAGATAAAGAAGCCTGCATCTACGCCATCAAAAGTGATAAATGTACGGCGACCTTTCCACTCGGCGGGAACGGTAAAATCACGGCGGTAACTGCCTACCGGATTTCTCTCTTTAAAAGCGGTAAACCTCTCAGGAGGCGTACTCATTACCCGCGGGAAATCTTTTTTAAACGGATAGGTAAAGTTGGTGTAAATCGGGATGCCGTAACCCTGAACCTGCCAGCTGGACGGCACTTTGATTTCTTTCCATCCGGAAACATCGTAATTGGTTTTATAAAAATTAACCGGTCGTTTTTGCGGCCAGTCAACCCAGTTAAATTTCCACATGCCGTTTAAACTACGGCTAAAAGAAGAAGCGTGGCGGTTGGCAGCCAATGCTTCTTTTAGCGAGCCATAAGGCATCAGCGTTGCATGAGATGCTTCTTTATGGATACCGATATTTTCCGGATCTTCAATTTCTTTCGGAACAAATGCGGTGTCTGATTTTGATAATCCGTCTCCTGTTTGTATTTGTAAGCCTAAACTTACTTTCTGACTAAAAACAAAAAGGGAAATTATTAAAATTTTGAAAGTGTTTTTTTTAAAAAAGGGTTTACTCATAAATGTTATAGTTTTAGAAGGATGGTTTGCAGGTGTAATGTTGTTTCATTTAGGTTTTTATCGGCCTGAAATATCAAAAGTTTATCATGCTTCTTTTATGCCTTAAAATTTAGTGTTTGTGCTTAGTATCTACTTAAAAATATTAAAGCTTCACATTTTTTAGGCGGTAAAAGAAGCATGGAACTAATCGAATAAAATTTTGAATCAGGCTATAATTCGTTGAACAAAGAACTATATATTTCTAATATTCCAATTGTATTTTCATACTTATTTATTGTCATTAAGTACAATTGAGAATAAAATTTACCAACAAACGAAGCGTAAATCTGAGAAAATTTTGTTATAATTTGTAGCTGCCTGTTTTGAGGATAGCTTCCATCACGATTTCTTTGTTCCGTTAACTTTATTGATAACCCAGTTTCCAACTTTTGTACCCTGGATAATACCGTTATCAACTGCATCCATAAAATGGATTCCACCCCAAAACCTGGAGATGGCAGCCTGTTTTGCAGCTTGATAAAATGAATCGAAATGTCGGGGCGGGATGCCGAAAGACACTTCAACACTATCCGTATATTTAAAGTTATCGCCCAAATAATGGGTAAGGATTACGGCAGAAGTTGTTGATACCACCGAATGGCCGCTGATGTACTCCGGAAATGGCGGGGTTTGCAGCAAAGGTTTCCAGCTGGCATCAATATACCGGCGGATGGCAGTTTCCGGCCGGATACGGTTCGTTCGGTATTTATCGTCCCAGCAGCAAATAAAACAATCCAGCAAACCTACGGCCACTACGGTATTTATTTCTATCGTTTTAGAAAAACTGGTTTTTGCCTGGTTACAGGCGATATTCGTAATACCCATCCAATGCGCCCCGGGTGAAATCTTTTTTAAGGCAAAAAGCATGTGCCCTTCGTTTTGAACATTGAAAGGGTTACAATCCCAAAAATTGGCCGTATTTTTTTCTTCCTGACTTAAACCGTTCCCGCTTTTTGCATAGTTTAACAGAAGGTATTTATAAAATGCAGATTTTTTATCGGCAGAAAAAGGAATAGGAGGGTCGGGTAAAAACTGCGAAGCCGAATCAAGGGTTAAAGTACGGATGGTGTTGAAATAGGGTTCAACCGGAACTAAGTAAGCCGGAGGCGTAACTTCCCAGCTTCCAAGTGTGCGCTTGATTTTATAACGCGGATAATTACTAATTTGCCTGTATTTATCGGCCTTTGCATAAGCTAATATTTTAGTGCTGATAAATTTGGCGTAATGCTTTGAACTGTCAATTACCTCATCACTAAAACCAATTCGCCTACAGGAATCTAAAAAAGTATCTTCATATTTGAGAAGCAGGCTTCCCGAAGGCTGTAATTTTCCGGCAGTTTCCATCATGGCAAGCACCGAACTTAACTGGTAATTGTAACCGGATATTTGTTTAGGGACTTTGATTACAGGATATTCGTTTAATATACCCTGCATCCGCTTTACATGTTTATCGTTTTCTGAAACTACTTCGTATCCGGCCAAACAGGTGTAGGCAAAAAACCGGGCCGCTAAAGGCGGATTGGTAACATCATGAACCATCAAATCGCTCATCTGGCTGATTACTTTGCCAACATCACGGTTTGTTAATTCGGGCTTGTTCTTTTTGGAGCAGCTGCTCACCATAAAAAATATACCAAATAGTAATATTATGAAAAAGCTCTTTTTCATCCGATTTATGGTTGTTTGTAAGCTTTCAATTTCCCTTCATCCATGCCAAATAATAAAACATTTTTTATCGGCAGCACACTTCTGACATCTCCCTTTAAGTTAAAACCGGCTAACTGCTGATTGATATACTGATAATTACCCTTGCCATCTCCTTTAAGCAGTACGCCATAATTGGCATCATATTTACCAAAACGAAGCCGGCCGTGGTTTATGTTGCCGCAAAGCAACAAATCTTCATTTCCGTCGTGGTCGTAATCAAAAGATGTAATGGTAAACACAGGAGAATACTGCGCTTGCAACGGCAGCGAAACAGGATGTAATTTCCCCTGAGAATTGCTGATAAAACAAGCGGTAGACAAATAATTTGCGGTAAGTTGCTTTGCACTCTTCATTTCTTCGGGTGTAAATATTTTATCAATCGTAGCATCTGCATAACTTTTATAATCAGGGAAACGTGTCCGCATCATGCTGATTTGGTCAAGCAGCTCATCCCTGGTTACATACGGATAGGTTTTATGCTGAATATAAAAACACAACATCGGATCTACTGAGCCGTTATCATCAAAATCTTTGTAGTACATTTCTGCCGGCTCCCGGTCTGTTACCCTGCATTGTGTGTTCAAGCCTAAATTTCCTGCAATCAAATCAGGATGGCCATCATGGTTAATATCACTCACTTGCAAGCAATTCCACCAACCGGCATACTTTTTATCAAAATATTTGGCAGTTGCATTGATGAGTTTTCCGTTGGTGTTTTCAAATACTGTAACCGGCATCCATTCGCCTACAAGCACCAAGTCTAACTTTTTGTCGCCGTTCATATCAACCCAGGCGGCATCGGTTACCATACCAATGTTTTTTAAGGATGCGTTATATTTCGTTGTTTCATCGCTGAAGTGTCCTTTACCGTCATTAATCAGGAGATAACTTTCCGGCGTTTCCGGATATCTTCCGGGAATAACCCTGCCGCCGACAAACAGGTCGGGGAATCCGTCACCGTTAACGTCAGCAACTTTTACACAGCTTTTACTACTGATCATTTTTGGCAGCGCATTTACTGATTTCGTAAAATTCCCCTTGCCATCGTTTAAATATAACCGGTCCTGCAAAAGCGGGTCATTCGGCAAATAATCAGCATAGCCGCCGGAACAAACATAAAGATCAGGCTTGCCGTCAGCATTGGCATCAAAAAAAACGGCTGCCGCATCGGTACTGTTTTTATCGGCATAAAAACACGGAAGCGTTTTATTAATAAACTTTAAGTTTTTTTGCTGAAGATACAATGCACCCGGTTTACCATCATGGCCGCCGGCATAAATATCTTCCAACCCGTCGCCGTTTACATCGCCTTTTGCCAGGCACGAACCTGAAAAGGAAACCGGGTTAACCATTAACGGCTGCCGTTTAAAATCATTGGTCGTATTTTCGCTTTGCTTAAAAGCAACTGGCGATTGGATTTCTTTGAATACTGTTTTTACCGGTAGTTTTTTGGTGTAGATATTGGTTGCATCTTTCTCATTCAAGGTGATTTGCTGTGCCTTTACATTTTGCAGCAGTTGCGATTTGCCTCGCTGCCAGGTAATGCGCAAAGAATCAACCTGCTTATCTTTCCCCAAACCGAAATGCAAAACCGGAGATACGCTGGACTGAAAACCGCGGGTAGGCATTTGTTCCAGGTATTGCTTTTTATTGCCCGAATAGATCACCACTTTTGCGCCTATTCCCTGTGTGTTGGCATCAGCACCTTTTAAATTAACTGTTAAACTGCGGCTGCTATTTTGTTTGTTAACCTGATTTTCATAAACAAAGGCCGGTAGGTTGATATTGTTAACCACCAAATCAAGGTCGCCGTCATTATCCAGATCGGCATAAGCGGCTCCGTTACTGTTTGACGGCAAACTGATGCCCCAATCCGCACTTGTATTTGTAAAGGTAGCATTGCCGTTATTTTTGAAGAAGTAACTTTTTACCTGCGAGGATTCCATTTTATTTACAATGTTCAGCAAGTCCTGCCGCATCACGCTTCTGTCACGCAGGTTATCGCCCATATATTTTAAAAAATCCATGTTGGTGTAATCGCGAGTATAACCGTTGCTTACAAAAAGGTCTTTCCAGCCGTCGTTATCATAATCGGCAAATAAAGGCGACCAGCTCCAGTCGGTATTGGATAGTCCGGCTAACTGCCCGGCCTCGCTGAAAGTATTATTACCGTTGTTGAGGTGCAGCATGTTGCGCATGTATTGGTAATAAAAACCAACCTTTACATTCAGATCAAACGATTCATAATTATCAGCCCCGAATAATAGTTTCTGCCGCTTGTTATCCTCCGGCAACATGTCCAGCGTGTAAATATCAGGCGTGCCATCATTGTTGATATCGGCAATATCATTTCCCATGGAGTAAAAGGAAGTATGGCCGATCTGTTGTTCTAGCTTGTCGGTAAATCCACCTTTGCCGTTGTTGATATATAAACGATCGGGCACGCTGTAATCGTTGGAGATATAAATATCAGGCCACCCATCGTTGTTAACATCGGCAATCCCGGCAGCTAAACCATAAGATAAGGAAGTGTTTATGATGCCGGCTGCCGTCGTAATATCCTGGAAACGGCCTTTATCGTTCCTTAATAACCGTATCCCTGACTGGTTATCGCGCTCGTTCAGTAATTGTTTAACAGATATTTCATCCAGGATATTGATGCGTTGAATGTTGTGGTTTGCCAATAAAAGATCAAGGTCGCCGTCGCGGTCATAATCAAAAAAATAAGCCTGGGTACTGTAAGAAGGAAAGTTGAGGCCGTAATCAGCTGCCATTTCCTTAAATTGAGGTACGCCGCCGGCATCATTTCCCTGATTGATAAACAACTGGTTTACCCGTTTTTCAATACGCAGTTTCCCTGAATAACAAACATAAATATCCAGTTTGCCATCACCATTTATATCAACCAGGGTAACGCCTGTTTTCCACGGACCCGGCCGCCCTGCCACACCGGCAATTTCGGTAACATCTTTAAATTGCAAGTGTCCTTGGTTTAAATACAATTTATTATCGGTCATGTTGCCGGTAAAGTAAATGTCCTGCAAACCATCACCGTTTAAATCACCTGTTGCTACGCCGCCGCCATTGTAAAAGTACTGGTAAACTAACACGTTGGTATTTAACCCTTCGGTTAGCGTATTGGCAAAATCAATATGGGTTTGTTGGGGAGTTAATAATTTAAAAAGGGTATTTGCGGAAGCTGGTTGGCTGGTTGTTGTACTCTTTTTACAGCCAAAAAAAAGTAAGCTGATTACGAAAAGTAAAATGCTAGTTTTCACCAAAGAGGATTTTTGCGTAGAAAGTATTATTAAGTTCTTAACTTTTAGGATAGATTTATGCACGCTCAATTTGAGATCGGTTTGGTTTCTTTATTAAAACTTACTAATGTACGCTTGCATTGTTACAACCCAAAAAAATCATCAGGCTGGTTAAGATAATTTCTAAAAATTTTTGGGCTTACTTATAGACTTGTTAATACTTCTTTTGTGGGAATAAAAATTGGTATTCGCATCAATTTGATCCAATCAAAAGGTGTTTTTTTAGGTGATAAAAGAAGCATTAAATAATCTTTTGTTAAGTTGAAGGATGCTAAACAAATCTAAAATAAGTTACTATAAAAAAAAACACTCCTGTTGGTTAACAGGAGTGTGAAATTATTTAAAATTGCCCGAATTAATAGCCGGGATTTTGTGTAAGTTTAGGATTAGAATTTATAATGTTTTGCGGTATTGGCAAAAAGTTCATATACTCCGAATACCTGTTCTGGAAAACAATAGTAGGAGTATATTTTAAAACACCGCCAGTTGCAGTAATTACCATACCGTATTCGGGCGTGTTTAAAACGGCAGGGCCTTTAACGGTAATATCCCAGCGCCTGATATCATACCAGCGTTTATCTTCAAACGTAAATTCCAAGCGGCGTTCACGGCGTATATTAGTTCGCATATCAGCCTGGCTTAAACCAACCGGAAGTGCAGGTAATAAAACTCTTTCTCTAATTTTGTTAACTGCAGCATATACATTTTGATCAGGGCCTACTGCTTCATTTTGTGCCTCTGCATAGCTCAATAAAATTTCTGCATAACGGTAAAACTGGTAGTTGGACGTGCCGGAAGCTGGGTTAGCAAGACTTGTTTGTCCTAAGATTGATTCATCCAGTGTTTTGCGGCCATTGTAACCTGTATTGGTAATATCACTTGTTGATCCCAAGTCAATTTGGTTACTGCCACCAATTCTTGACATATAAACTTCTCCCTGCCAGTAAGAGCCATCGTAAATAATAGATTGTTCAAATCTTGATTCCCTATGTAAATAAGGATGTTGAGGGTCATAACCTGATGTAGGATCGGTAATTGGCTTTCCGTTGTCCATTTCGTAGTCATCCACAAGGCTTTGTGTAGGGGCAATGTTTCCCCAGGCTTGTTGTCCTCCTTTAACAATAACAGGTCCCATAAAACCTTCTCTTTTGTGACCCTTGTTTGGTAGCGAATATGCTTTTGCAAAAATTGTTTCTGGGTTCCAATTGTTTACGGCCAGAAACTGATCCCTAAAAGCAGTAGAAGTTGTACCGGAACCTGTGGTTGAATTGATAGCTAAAGGCCCTGTGCCTGTACTTCCCGGGCCTGCTGACTTGGTGAACAAACTATAGATACCCAAATCCATTACAGCTTTGTTAGTTGCAGCTGCCTTCGCCCATTTGGTAACGTCATTAGAAGTATTTACTAAGGGGCTTGCGGCAAAAAGTTCTGCATCTGCCTTTAATGCTAAAGCTGCTCCTTTTGTAGCCCTACCAAGATTTGCAGTATTTTGAGTTAAAGGTAAATCCAAAGCTGCTGCATCACAATCTGCTTCTATAAAGGCCAATGTTTGATCAAAAGTAGCCCTTGCAGTAAATATATCGCTGCCATCCAGGTTGTTTAATGGTATAGTGATTAATGGAAGCCCGCCATAGTTCTTAAATAAAGTTAAGTACCATAAAGCCCGTAAAAATTTTACTTCCGCTACCCTTTGTTTGTACCAGGTAGCATCGTAAATATTGGGGTTAGCGGCAGCATCCTTAAGGAATACATTACATTTTCTGATATTGGTATACATAGTGGTCCAACCGACAACATTGCTTGGGCCATTTGTTGCATTACCCGAACTAAGGGCATTAGAGCGTATGCGTGATTGCCCCTCCTGGCCTGGTGCTCCCGAATTACTGTTATCTGTCCAGGCATCCAATAATGCACCGGAATCAATGTTGTTGAAATCTTGCAACTGATTATAAATATCATTTACAAATAGATCTGCGTTGCTTTGCGAACTAAAGGTAGAAATATCCGTCAATACACCTTTAGGAGGTACGTTCAAAAAATCATCTTTTTTACACGAGTTTGTACTCGCAACAAGAAAAACAAGTAAAAAGATGTGTCCGATTTTTATATTTTTATATCTCATATTTTATATTATTAAAATGTTGCATTAAGTCCGAATGATATTACGCGTTGCTGATAATAATTCTGATTATTTCCGCCATTTTCCGGGTCAACTTTTTCCTTCATTCCGGGAGTGATAAAAAATAAATTTTGGCCGGCGGTGAATACCCTTAATGACTGTATAACGTGGCCAAGCATTTGACTTGAAAAAGTATAACCCAATTCAGCACTTTTTAAACGAATATAAGAGTCATTTCTAAGGAACCAGGTCGAAGTTTGTTGGTTATTTGAAGTTGCAGCACCGCTTATTCTTGGATAAAGTGCATTTGGGGTAGCTGGTGTCCAATGGTCTTCATAAACCAGTTCTGTAGCTGAACCTGAAGCCACAAAAGGGAAAACATAATTACCTCCAAGCTGGATACTGCTTAAACCGGAACCTTGTACAAGAAGATCCAAATCGAAACCTTTATAGGTTAAACGAGGTTCGATACCATAAATAATTTGTGGCGTTTGCGGGTGGCCAATATCAGTATTATCGTTAGCATCAACTTTTCCATCAGGTACACCATTAGGGCCGCTTATATCAGCAAACTTTAAATCACCAATACGAACTGGTCCAAAATTTGGAACAGGTACACCCGGTTTTAATACAGGATTTAGAAGTGTTGCATCTACGAAATCATTGGCGGTATAATAGCCCAAAGCTTGAAGTCCGAATTTTTCGTTTAAAGGTCGACCGGTTAGGCGGCGATTGGGGTTATTAAAAGTTGAGCCATTTTCAAAAACCTGCAGCAACTTGTTTTTAGCAAAAGTAAAAGTACCTTTTACATCTAAACGTAAATCACGAGAAAAGTTTTTAAAGGTAGTAAGTGTAAACTCTACCCCATGGTTTGATAAGATACCACCATTAACTGCACCCGTGTTAACTCCATATTCCGAGGGCAAAACTGCTCCGATACTAACCAAGAAATTAGACCTTTTCTCATAAAAATAATCTGCTTCAATACCTAAAGCCCCTTTCCAAAAACTTCCTTCAAGACCTACATCAGTTTTTTTAGACTTTTCCCAAGTAATAGTTGGGTTTCCCTGAAGGTTTTCGGAGATGCCTTGTGTGGCACCGCCGCCAATTACAGCAGAGGCCGGATTAATTCCAAACTGACTTAAATATTGATACTGCCCCGGAACATTAGTGATATTCGGATAATTACCTGACTGGCCGTAAGATCCTCGTAATTTCAAATTATCAATCCAAGCAAAATTATCTTTGATAAAACTTTCTTCAGATAGGCGCCAATTGGCAGAAAATGCCGGGAAAAATCCAAACCTATGTCCTGGCGCAAATACGTAACTACCATCATACCTTCCGGCTGCTTCAATTGAGTATCTTTTATCGTAGGTATAGCCTAACCTGTAAACATAACCGAGCTGCTTTTGTCCGCCGGAGCCACCGCCATTAGTTGCATCAGTAGCAAGTGCCCCACCATATGATAATTCATCTATGCTTAAATTATAATTGATTCTTTGAGCATTAAAGTTTTGCCATTTTACCTGCCGAAATTCTGCTACCAGCAAGCCGGTAATATCACTTTTACCAAAAGAAGCTGCATAATTTAACAAACCTTGAAAAGTGTACATTTTGTTTTCATTATACGTTTCATTGAAAACAGGTTTTCCACTACCCTGAATATTATTCCTGAAAATATAATTTACGCCTGGGCCGTTGGCTAAAACACCCGGAGGAAGGGTTGGATTGGTAAAGTGTATAGGTGTAGTATAATTACGGATTATAGATGTTTGGTTTGGGCTAAACCCTAAAGGATCGGGTCCGCTGTCGTAGCTTACAATTCCTTTTATACTTAATCCTTTAATCGGTAGTTTTTGGTCGATGGATAATTGCGACAACAAGGCTGTATTCCTATTGATTGAATAACCGCTATCGTATATTTCACCGTATAAAGACTGGCCGATAAAACCGGAACCAAGCCCATTACTATATCTTACAGGATAGTCAGGAGTCTGTCTTTGCGCCTGGGCAATAATTAGCCCGGTACTATAGTTAGGAAAATGCTGGTCTTCCTCATAACTGCTTACCCTTAAATTAACTATTGTTGTTTTTGTAGCGTTGGCGGTTACACTTAACGAGCCGTTGATTTTATTAAGATAAGTAGGGTCCCACATACCATCCTGCCGGTTATAGCCAATAGAGGCAAAATATTTAATATCATCAGTACCGCCTGATAGTGAAAGGTTGTGGTATTGAATAGGGCGGTTTTTCTTGATAATATCCTCCAAAGGGTGTCCGTCAGCATGACCATCAGGATCCTGATGGTTTTGAAATAAGGCAAGATCGTTAGCAGTATAAGGAATTGCTGTTCCGTCATTAACAGCTGCTTCGTTTCTTAGCGTAGCATATTCAAAAGAGTTAACAAACCTTGGCACCTGGGTAGGGTTCTGGAAGCCGTAATAACCATTGTAGGTTAAAGTAGGTTTACCTGCTTTCCCAGCCTTTGTAGTGATCAATATTACACCGTTTGCACCTGCTACACCATATGGTGCAACTGCGGCAGCATCCTTTAAAATGGTTAATGTCTCTATCGTATTAGGGTCTAATCGACTAAAATCACGGGGAACACCATCAACAACCGTTAATGGGGCAGTACGGCCATTAGTAGCCGGACCTCTAATTAACAGGCCGGAACCGTCAAAACCTGGTTCACCGCTTCCTTGTGTTGCAATAAGTCCGGAAGCCCGGCCAACCAGTGCGTTTGTTAAATTTACTACAGGTTTCTGTGCAATTTCTGCTGTATTAACAGTTGATACGGCCGCAGTTACCGAGGTCTTTTTCTGCGTACCGTAGCCGATTACAACTACTTCATTTAAGTTACTGGAGGATGCTTTTAACTTAATGTTTAAATTTCCTCTGTCTGAAGGTGCTTCAACTACTTCAAACCCAACATAAGTAAACACCAAGGTTGATTTGGCCGGAGCATCTATGGTGAAATTTCCGTTTAAGTCAGTAACTACACCAATATTTGTTCCTTTAACCCTTACAGAAACTCCGGGCAAAGGCTCGTTACTTATAAGGTCGGTCACTTTTCCTTTTATCGGTGTAGCAACTTCCGCTGTTATTGCAGCCGTAACAGTGGATTTATGCAACACACCATTTGAACCTTTAGCAAAACTAAAACCGGAAATAAGTAAAAGAATAATTAACCCCATACAAGATGAAGTTTTTTTAAGAATAAAATTTTTTCTAAGTAAAGTCTTTTTCATAGTTGAACTTAGTTAGGCATGTGGAAAGAATAAGTTGATTGAGAAAGGTGGTAATGATTGTTTTTGAATTTCATAAGTGTTTTTTAAGTTATTTATTGATTAGTGTTTGGTTTGTTTCTTAAATTTTTTAAAAAAGCATCATTAGTAATAAAAACAGTTTTTAAGGATTTCCTTAAACAGGATTAAAAATGTAAAGGCTTTGATACAATAATTGGTTGGTACAAATAACTCGTATTTAGATATGGTAAGGTTAGCAAATCGTTCATTTTTTTTGACACAAAATACATTTTTATGTAGAAGGTCTAAATAGATCATTGCTAAAATTTTTGCTTGTAAATAATTGGTTAATCAAAAATAAGAATAATTTAAAAGGATCTGTACAACAAATAAAAAATGTTAACTGTTAAATATAACTAAAAACAATAGCAGGTAAAAAAGAGGGTTTGGTTTTTACAACTATTAAAGCCTTTATTTAAATTTGCGGAACTTGTTAATCCGCATATAACAATTAATATGCTTCTTTTATCCTTAATTTATTGGTTTTATAAGCTTGATACTACGGTTAAATGATAGCAATATATTTTTAAGGTGATAAAAGAAGTATCATTAAACAGAATTAAAATTATAGAGATTTTTGATTGAATATTATTACCGGAAATGAAAGTTAAAATTTTACATATTTTATTTAATAGTAGTTATCATTCAAAAATATTATGTTTTCTGTTTTTACTGGTTTGTGCTATTCCAAGTATTACTTATTGCCAGTCCTTCCCTTATAAATTTAATTACTTAACAGTTGACGAAGGATTATCTCATACGGATGCAAATGATATTATACAGGATAAACAAGGATATATTTGGATTGCAACCTATTTTGGGTTAGACAGATATGATGGTTATACTATTAAACAGTATTATAATAGTAATATCCCGATAAATAACGCTTTCAAAAACCGTATCATTTGTATTTATCCGGATTCGATCGGCAATATTTGGCTCAGTACCGAAGACGGGTTACAGTGCTTCAATTCGAGGTTAGAAAAATATACTGATTTTAAGGAACCTAAAAAAGAAGGAAATCCGGGGTTTTGGAAATTATTTAAATCAGCTGAAAATTTATTATACGGGCTAACCGGAAGCCGGATCAAACTATATTCTATCAAGGGAAATTATATTACAGAGCAAAAGTTAGCAGTACCGGCAGGCGTTCAGTTTTCGGATATGGCATCGGACAATAAAGACCTGCTCTATTTATCAAGCAATAAAGGGCTTTGGACGATCGATCAAAACAGAAATTTTAAACAAGTTACTATATCAAATATAACTGATCAAAACTTGTCCCGAGTGTATTTTGACAACCGAAATAATTTGTTGACAGCAGCAGGAAACAAAGTGTTTTTAATCAACCAAAAGCAATTAAAAACCCGTGCTGCAAATCAAAAATTAATTGTTAACAAGCAGTTTGTGAGTAACAGTTCCGGTTTGATAAAAAATATTGCGGCAAGTAATAAACCTGATTATTGGATTAATACGGGTTCGAGCCTGCTTAGGCTGGACAGTAATCTGAATTTTATCCAAACCATAAACAATAAAAGCTCGAAAGGTAGTTTAAATTCAAATTCTTTAGCCAAAATATTTATAGACCGTTCAGAATGTTTATGGATCGGCACTTTTGGCGGAGGCGTTAATTATTGCGATTTAAACCAGAAATTATTTTATACGCTTCAGCATAATCCTGAAATTCCAAATTCGTTAGCCGGCAATCATATTCGTTCGGTTTTGGAAGACGGTGAAAACCTTTGGATCGGCACTACCGCCAACGGCTTAAATCTATACAACTTCAACACACAAAAATTTACTTACTACAATACCTACAACTCGCCTGTAAAATTAAAAAGCGATGAAATAAATTCATTAACGTTTGATAATGATCATAATTTATGGATTGGAAGCAGTACCGGTATTGAAATATTAAAGCCGGGTAAAAACGAATTATGGACACCGCCGGGTTATAACTTATTTCCGGCGTATTCCATAGATACATTTGTAAAAGATTGCTTCGGAAATATCTGGTTTGGTAACCATACAGACAGATTTGGTGTGATCTGGAAGGATAAACAGAATTATTATCATGTAAAATATTATGGCGAAGGTTATTTTATTTTGGCTGATAAAACCAAACCTCAATTGTTTGTTTCCAGCACGCACGGGTTAAAGCGCGCCATTATTGATGCTCAGGGAAACATCACCCAAACTTATTATTATAAAGCTTCTTCAAAACCTAATTCTTTAAGTTCTAATTATACCTACCCGATTTGCAAGCAAAACGACAGCACTTACTGGGTGGGAACAATCGGGGGCGGTTTAAACCGCCTTACATTGCGATCAAATGTTAATTCCTACAATATTAAATCTTATGCCGGCAGTTATGGTGTTTTTAATGATGTGGAAAGTATGGAGATTGATAACGCAGGAAACATTTGGTTAGGCGGTAACGGGCTGGAATGCTTCAACCCAAAAACGGAAAAACTGATAAAATACGATAAAAATGACGGCTTGCAAGGGAATAGTTTCAAGGTAGGCGCATCTTACAAAGGAGCAGGCGGAAAGTTGTATTTTGGAGGGATAAACGGGCTGAACTATTTTTATCCTGATCAGATAAAAGCCAACAGTATTGATGCACGCCCTGTTTTAACTGACATTTTGATTGATAACCTAAAACCGAATTACGGAAATACAGATTCGGCCGAAAATTCTATTAACGAAGCAATCAGCTACAGTAAAACTTTAAAGCTTAATTACCGGCAAAATAACTTCGTCATCTTTTTCTCTGCCATGCACTTTGCCAATCCTTTAAAGTGCAAATACCGCTATAAACTGATTGGTTTTGACAAGGACTGGAAATTTACAGACGGTAAAAACCCAAGTGCGGCTTATAGTAACCTGGATTACAATAATTACAGATTTATAGTACAAGCCACCAACAATGATGGAATGTGGAGCAAAAGCAGTGCTGAAACTGCAATCATAATTACCTCTCCGTGGTGGAAATCTACCCTTGCCAAAGTAATTTATTTTTTGATGTTTATCTCCGGACTGTCGCTGATTTATTTGTACCAGGCAAGGTGGCATCGCCTCAAAAGGATAATGGAAATACGTGAGGTAAATGAAAAAAAGAGGGAAGAAATACACTTGCAGCGCGAGGAACTTTACCAGCAGCAATTAACGTTTTTTACCAATATTTCCCACGAATTTCGTACACCGCTAACTTTAATATTAGGCCCGCTGGAAAGTTTGATCAGTGAGAATAAAAATTCTGTACTGGATAATTCTTATCAATTAATGTATAGGAACGCCAAAAGATTAATCAATCTGATTAGCGAACTGATGAATTTTAAAAAGGTTGCAGACAGTATTATAAAATTACAAGTCCGGCCTTTGGTAATTAACCAGTTCTGTAAAGATCTAACTCAGGAATTCCAAAACCTGGCAATCAGCAAGGATATTAGTTTTGATATAACAGGCAGTACTTTATTAGATACTTCCGAACAGTTAATCGGCCTGTTTGATATTCAGATCCTTGAAAAAATTCTGTTTAATCTTTTAAACAACTCCTTTAAATATACCAATATAGGAGGTAAAATCAGCTTTGATGTCTTTTTTGATATCGACCGCTTCCGGCCGTCATTTAACACCGGTTTTGAGTTGCTGAATAAAAATCACCGGGCAAAAAAATATATATATTTCAGGGTTGCCGATACGGGAATTGGTATTTCAACCGAATCAATAACAAAGATTTTTGACCGTTATTATCGCATCAGCAATAACCATTTGGGCTCCGGGGTTGGATTGGCACTGGTTAAAAGCCTTACCCAATTGCACAAGGGAGATATTTATGTTTACAGTGAGCGGGAAAAAGGAACGGAAATCATCATCGGGATTCCCTGGGGTGAAGAAAATTATACCGAAGCAGAAAAAGCCGTTTTCGGGGCAGACTTGGAACCGCAACTTGAAGCCATCGATCATTCAATTGCTTTGCCGTTGCCGGATCATGGAAATCATACATCCGTAGAACCTTCCAGATTACAGAAACACATTTTGCTTGTTGATGATAACCAGGAGCTGCGTTCTTTTTTAAAACAGGCACTCGATAAATATTATTTTGTAGAGGAAGCAGAAGATGGAAATGCTGCTGTTGAAATAGCAACTGCTACAATCCCTGATTTGATTATAAGTGATGTGATGATGCCCGGGATGAACGGCATCGAGCTTTGCAAACTCATTAAAGAAAAGTTTGAAACAAGGCATATTCCTTTTATTATTTTATCTGCCAAGGATGCTTTGGCCACCAAAATTGCAGGTATGGAATCCGGAGCTGACTTTTATTTTGCCAAGCCTTTAAGTGTAGAACTTTTACTTTTAACAGTTTATAACATATTTCAGCAAAGTGAAAAGCTTAAAAATAAATATACAAACGATTATCTGACCGAAGCTACAGAACTTGTTCATTCTGAAAAGGACAAAGAATTTATCCACAAACTTTTAACTCTTGTGGAGGATAATATACAAGATACTGACTTAGATGTTGACTTTTTGTGCAAGCATTTGTACACTAGCCGCACAAAGCTTTATCAAAAGATAAAAAGTATATCAGACCAGTCGGTCGGAGAATTTATAAGAACTATTCGCCTAAAAAAATCCATTCAGATTATGACTCATGAAGATATTTCTATGAATGAAGTAGCCAACAGGATCGGTTTGCAAAGCAGTTCTAATTTTTCAAGGGTTTTTAAAAAAGAATACGGAAAATCTCCTCTACAATTTATGCAGTCTTTGAAAAAGAATGAAGTTGGATAAAAGCTCGTTTAACTTTAGATCAGATTACTTGATGCTTTTTTTATCACCTAAAAAACGTTAAAGCTTTTTATATCCATCGTACAGCTATAAAATTTATGTGCTAAAAGAAGCATCATAATTAGGCAGGATTATCTTGAAGGATCAAATATAAATAGTCTCTAAATTACTTTCATACCATCATACCAAACGGAAGCCGTGTTTTTTAATCGGCAATTCCCTCACCCTAAAACCTGTTGCAGCAAATATAGCATTGCACAAAGCCGGTGCCACGGAAGGTACAGACGGCTCACCGCCGCCATCAGGTTTTTCTTCGCCGAAAATGAGGACGATCTCGAAAGGCGGCATCTCATTCATCCGCAATACCTGGTAATCATTAAACGATTGCTGGTTTACAATTCCGTTGCTGATCGTTATTTCATTATTAAACATCCCGCTTAAAGCCCAAACCAAACTGCCTTCTATTTGTGCTTTTAAACCATCCGGATCGATCACCAAACCACAGTCAACTGCTGCAACACAGCGATGGATTTTTACAAGTTTGTCTTTGCCGACGGAGATTTCCAGCGCATGGGCTGCAACTGCACCGGAGCGGCCGTAAGGGCAAATGGCTATCCCTCGGAAATGTCCGTTTGCTGGTTTTTCGTTCCATCCGATGGTTTCAGCACATTTAGACAATACGTTTTTTAAGCGTAAATTATCTTTGGCATCGCCATTTTTAAACAAGTTAAACCGATAAGCTACCGGATCTACATGGTTATGAACAGCCAATTCGTCGATAAAGCTTTCGATTACAAAAACATTCTGACTAAAAGAAATTGAACGCCATGACCCTAACGGTATCGGCGATTCTACCGGATAGAAGGCACTTTGATAATCACCAACGGGATAACATAAATCATTTGTAACCCCTCCGAAACTATCCCAGGGGCCTGATATTTCTTTATTCGGGAACGTGGTGATTCCGTACTGATGCCGCCAATGGCTAACCTGATCTGGTGCGGCAACTGCTGCCAAGTGATGATGGCTTGCCGGCCTGTAAAAATCAGCCTGAATATCATCCGTACGGCTAAATATGTTTTGTACCGGTACGCCCAACGCTTTAGTAAGCAGCATGGCTTCGGCAACATTATCTATTTTTTCCTTCCGGCCGAAACTGCCGCCCATCGGCATTAAATTAACCATGATGGACGAACTATCTACACCAAAAATTTTTGGTAAAATATTGTTGATGTACATGGGTGCCTGGAAACCGCCCCAAATTTCATATTTCCCGTCTTTATACGAGGCCGTACAATTAACCGGCTCCATCGTGGCATGTGCAAGATACGGAACCTGGTAAGTAGCCTGATAAACGCCCGGCTGATCAATGGTTTTAAACGGCGCGTTTTTATCTTTTCCATATACTAAAGCCGGTTTAACGGTTGCAAACTCGGTTTTAAATTGATCTGTAAGGTCTTTGTTGTTTTTTATTTTGCCGAGTTCATAACTCCATTTTACTTTTAACAAACGCTTGCCTTCCAAAGCAGCCCAAGTATTGGTTGCAATAACTGCTACGGCATTTCTGTTAAGTGCTTCCGGTATTTGATCAATTTGGATTACTTTAACAAATCCTTTTAAACCTTGCAACGCGCTATCGTCCCAGCTTTTTACTTTGCCGCTAAATACCGGGCAGCGTACCAGCGCGGCATAAAGCATACCGGGCAGTTTCACATCCATGGTATAAGCGTATTTGCCGGTTACAATAGGTGCGATATTGGTTTTAGTCATTTTTTGCCCGATGTGCTTAAAATCTTTTATATTTTTAAGCGGAGGCTTTTCGGGAGGAGTTAGCGCACTTGCTTCTTTTATAAGGTCTTTATAGTCTAAAACCTTGTTATTAAGTGTATTAATTACTTTTCCATCCTGTGCTTTACAAACCTCAACAGGTACTTTCCATCGTTCGGCAGCGGCCGCTATCAGCATAAATTTAGCTGTAGCACCAACACGGCGCAACTGCATCCATGTACCTTTAATACTTCCGCTTGCCCAGGTGGTATAATTGCCTGCATTTGATGCTTTGTATGGTAACGTTTCAACGGATATTACTTTTGGGTCAACCTCCAATTCCTCTGCAATAATCAGCGGTAAGGCGGTGATTACGTTCTGGCCCATTTCCTGTTTGATCACACTGATAACTACTTTACCATCATCAAATATTTTTAATAACGGATTGGGTGAGAAAATCAAACCTTCGGATGCAGGGACGGCTGATGAAGCTACAGGCAAAATATCCGTCAGGAGCCAGGCACCTGCGGTAAATGTTGATAAACGGATGAAGTTTCTTCTTTCCAATTTTTTTAAAAATTAAGGGCTTACAGCACCTTTGTTAATCCATTCGTTAAAGGCACTTACAAATTCCCGGTGAGACAAAGGCGGCCCGGCCAAACCCTGTGCCGGATGCCAGCCGGCTAAAACTAAAGTATCGCTGGTAACATGATCGATCAACGCTTTGATTGATTTTCTGCCGTTTCTTTTTTTATCGAGTAATTGTTCGGCTAACTGATGCGGCGATTTTCCCTGAAAAACCATTCTCATATTGGCCGGAGGCAAAGCCCATTTCGGGTTTCCCGGCGGCATGTGCAAACCCGGAAGGTTGTACGACTGATGGCAATTAGCACATTTTAAAGCATACAAGCCTTTACCGTCCGAACCGCGTTTAACGCCCTGCAAATGCAAGTGGCTGTCCTCGCCCTGCAATGGGATATCCCCGGAAGGATGACAGTTCATACAGCGTGGACTCATTAAAACGGCATACACTTTAAGGAATGCTTTTTTTGATGCAATGCTGTCTTTTAGCGTGTAATGCGGCTTTTTGCTTGCAATCAAGGAGTTTTCCGACCGGAAAGAAAAAATAATAACCATACTTAACAAGGCAGTAATGGTTAATACAGCATTAATGCTTTTTTTAGGATAATAAAAACTGGTTTGCTGTTTACTTTTAGGATGCATTGCTAACTGATAGTTTTTGAATATTGGCAGCGATATGTATGGCTTTGCGAATCCGCAGATAAGTACCGCAGCGGCAAATATTTCCGGATAGTGCATCGTCGATATCGCTGTCGGTTGGATTTGGATTTTCCCGAAGCAAAACGGCTGCCGACATAATCTGGCCCGACTGGCAATAACCGCATTGCGGCACATTCATTTCGGCCCAAGCTTGCTGTAGCGGATGATCGCCGGTTGCAGAAAGCCCTTCGATAGTTGTTATTTCTTTTCCGATTGCACGTAAAACCGGTGTAACGCAGGAACGTACCGCTTCGCCATCCAAATGGATCGTACAAGCACCGCACTGCGCCATCCCGCAGCCAAATTTAGTACCTGTTAAACCGATAATATCTCTCAGAAACCACAATAAGGGCATCTCCGGTGAAACATCTGCTTCGACCTTTTTTTTATTGATGATTATAGTTTGATTACTGCTGTTGATAAAAGACATGTAATTAAGAATTATTAGAATCAAAATGGGAAATCAAATATCGAAATTATTTGTACAAGCTCATACCGCAGATACCATAAATGAATCCAATGTATAAAAATATGTATGATAATAAAGGTATTAGTTTATTTGATTCTCTAATTTGGCTCAACTAATTACGATGCTTCTTTTACCAGTATAAATTGTGTGTTTAAATTTTATGCCGATAAAAGAAGTATGTAAACCTGATGATTTTTATGTGATAAAAGAAGCATCTAAAATATATTAAAAAACTTAAACATCCTTTCTAACTCAACATATATGATAAATTTTGTGAAAGCCGGTTCTGGCAATTCCCGTTGTTTTTATTTTGTACCATTTATTTTGTTACTGCTTTTATCAGGTCTTGGTACGAATAGTTTGGCACAACAAACATCTGCATCTTCGGAAAATAAACCGATCGCCCCAAAAATATTACCCGGAAAAGGTGCCAGGGAATTTGATTTTTTTTACGCCGGCGAAGCAAAAGCACGCAACATGTATATTGTGCGCAACGGTAAAATAACGTGGTCGTACACAGATACGGCCGGTAAAGGAGAAATTAGTGATGCCGTTTTGATGACGAAAGGGAATATACTTTTTGCACATCAGTTTGGTGTTACATTAATCAACCCTGATAAAAAAGTGCTTTGGAATTACGATGCACCCGCCGGCCACGAAACACATACTGCCCAGCCAATCGGAAAAGACCATGTGGTTTTTATTCAGAATGGTAACCCGGCTAAACTTTTTGTTGTGAACATCAAAACTAATCAAACCGAAAAAGAATTTGAGCTGCCCGTTAAAAACCCAACATCGGTTCACGGGCAGTTTCGCCATGCCAGGCTAACCAAAGCTGGTACTATTTTGGTTGCACATATGGATATGGGGAAGGTTTGCGAATATGACATTAACGGTAAAGCACTTTTATCGCTTGATGTTCCGGGTGTTTGGTCGGCAGAACCGTTAAGTAATGGAAATATATTGGTTGCGGGCAATAAAAACCTGGTTCAGGAGATTAACCGTAAAGGAGAAATTGTGTGGGAATGTAAAGCTGGCGAACTGCCTGATTATCAGTTTTCTTCACCGCAAATTGCGCTTCGGCTTGCAAACGGCAATGTATTGGTTAATAACTGGTACAATCAATGGGAAACCAAGGGAAACCCCAATAATTTGCCTGTTCAAGCCATAGAAATTACGCCTGATAAAAAAGTGGTGTGGGCTTTGCGCGAATGGACAAATCCCTTAAATCTCGGGCCTTCAACAACCATCCAATTACTTGGTGAACCAGGCGTTATTTCAGAAAAAGTACATTTCGGGAATTTCAAATAATAGAATTACTACACGCTTCTTAAAAAAGTATTTACTGTGATTTAGTTATATTATTTGAACGGATTACTTAGCCTTCTTCAAAATTTCATCAATGCGGACATCCGGCATTAATGGCGTAAGCGCAACTAATTTTATACTTGAAAAGTCAGGATGTACAGCGTTAATAACATAGTTGCTGCAAATACTGAGCGTAGCCGATGGAACAATAAGTGTTAAGCTTTCCAAATTGTTATACCATTTATCTGCCAACGGCTGGCATTTGGTATAATTATTTGGATTATCCCATCCGGCTTCCAAATCCACGACTTCAATTTTTTTAAAAGAAAGATGGCCGGGTATTTCAATGTGAGCAATTTGAAAATCATGATTAAAGCCAACGCCTTGTCGCCTGATCATGCTTTCCATAAAAGCTAAAGGAATAGATTCGCTGCAATAAAGCACTTTTTTACCGGCACTATTCCATCTTCCTTCAATTCCGGGAGTAAATAAGGGATCGCCATATTTTTTGTGTAAAATGCGGAACGCCAACATAATTATGCCGGATAACCATAGCCTAAGCGGTCCAGTTCCTGAGCCACTAATTCAACACCACCGGGCGTAATCAGCCAGTCGATAGGTTTTTCATCAGCATTCCAAAATGGTTTGTTAAGCCAGCAATTAAACTCGTCAACAGAACCAAACAGTTCAATTCCCTTATCGTATAGCGCAATCAGCTTTAACAAATGCTCTCCTTGTACAGGTTCTAAACTTTTTTTAGTTTGATGGTAATTACTAAGAGTTCTGGAAGATAAATGCAATAAGCCGGCAAGGGCTTTATTGGAAACTTTAATAGCTTCTGCAAATGAATAGAATATGTGAGGCTTAACCCCTTTTTTTGCATACTGAAATATCTGTGTATCGTTTTCAATCAATTGATCATCCAAACCGATTGTGTTCATCCATGTATTATGAGCGATAGTTGCTGATTTCATCTCCACAAAAATATAAGCAAATATTCATATTCAAAAATGAAAAATTTCACTTCAGCCTAAAATTTTAATATTTAAATTGGAGTGTTGACAAACCGAAAACAATAAAACCTATCTAAAATAATTATACAGAAAAGCCTGTTTAAACTTCCATCATAAAATTAATACTACTTCTTTTATCGATATAAATTCTGTATTGATGTGTTAAACCGACGTAAGAAAAACAAAGGTTCAATAAATTTTAGGTGATAAAAGAAGCATCAGAATTTTAAATAGAATAGTTTTACAGGTGATCGCCAATCAATAAATTCTCACAATTTTATTTGCAGTGTTAAGAAATAACTCCGCGCATCGGCCGGGATAATACCAGGGCCGGGATAGCTTTCTGCCCGGCGGGTAAAATAGCGTTTGTCGGCCAGATTGTTTACGGATCCTTCAAGCGTAAAAACGCTGCTGATCTTGTAGTTAGCTGATAAATCCATCACCGTATAAGCAGGAATTATACCGTCGATAGCATTTGCGGTAGAAATTGCGTTGGTGGCATCCGTAAATTGCGAACTGGTATAAGCCAACTGGTAACTGGTAGCAAAACGTTTATATTGATAGCTAAAGCCGGTTTTGAAAATCACATCTGGTGCTAACTCTACCTTTTTATTGCGGTAAGCTGTTTCCTGGCTGTTGGTATAACGCGCGTTGATCAATGCCAGATTGGTAAACGCAGATAACCGGGTATTTTTAGGCTGGGTGATAAAATGCAATAGCTCTAACTCGGCAAAAGATTCGAGGCCGAGGTTGCGCGACTGTGAAACGTTGGTGCGGTAACGGTAAACGTTAAAAGTTATCGGATCTGACTTTTGGACGGTACCGATCCGGTTATCATAATTAATGGTGAAAAGGCTTACATCGTAATTAAATACGTTTGATAAATTGCCGCGCACACCCAAATCTGCAGAATAACCTTTTTCGTCCTGCAGGTTTGGGTCAACCTGAATGTTTGGGTTCACGGTGCGGATATCATTAAAATTGATGCCGCGGTAGTTTTGAGAAATGTTGGCATAAAATTGTAAAGCCGCGTTTTGAAAATAGCTGAAACCGATACCGCCGATTACAAAATGGCGGGTATTATCTTTGTTTTCCTGTATCTTTTGCTGATAAATGATATTGCCTGCCTGGTCTTTATTAATAAGCGAATAAAAACCATCGGCACGGGTTATGATACTTTCAAAACGTATGCCCGGTATGATGCTTAATTTAGGCGTGATACGAAAAATATTCTCCGCAAAAAGAGATACATTATAATTGGGGAAAGTGTATTTTGAGTAAGCGAGGTCATCAGAAATCATATAATTAAAATCCGACGGCGTGCCGGTAGAGCCGTTGTTGCCAACGCCCTGCTGGCGGTTGGTATTGCCGTGGTAATATCTAAAACCAACTAATAAATTTTGCGGGTTGTTTTTTATTCTGTAAGTGTAGAGCAGGCGGGTTTCGTTGCCATAGTTTTTGTAATTGTCTTTGTAAAGATCGCGGTTGGTGCCGGGGTCTATGCGGTTAATAAAATCAAGGTTACCCAGTGCATCGCGGGAAGCGATCAGGCCAAAAAAGCGTGAATTAAGCTTTAGGTTTTCGGTAATCTGGTAATCTAACAAAGCGGCACCCAGGTTCCAGTTTACTTTAAACCAGTTGCGCGCCCTTACCGACTGGCGCGGATCGGCAGCAAAAGCAGCATCGGTTAAGCCGCCCGGCTGGTGCGCCAGATAATCCATATAAGTGTATTGCAGCGTTACAGAAAATTTAGGTGTAAATTTGTAGCTAAGCGAAGTGTAGGCTGTATTTACATTAAACTCGGCATTTGGCCGCCAGCCGTCGCCTTGTTTATGCTGATAAAATGCGTAATACTGTAGCTTTTTTATCGTGCCGCCGATACTGTTGGTGGTATTGATAAATTTAAATGAACCGTAAGTTTCGCGCGAGGTAAATTCAAACGGCTTATCCGTAGGGCCTTCCTTCAATTTAAAATTGATCAAGCCGCCAAACTGGGTTCCGTATTGCAGGGACGATGCACCGCGGAGAATTTCGATACGGTCGGTAAGTTCGGCAGGAGGGGAGTAATAGCTTTCCGGATAACCCAGCGCATCAGCACTGATATCGTACCCGTTTTGGCGGGTATTAAAGTTAGTTACCCGGTTGGGATTCAGACCCCGGCCGCCAATGCCCAGCTGGATGCCTGCACCATCGTTTTCCCAAATATTAAGGCCGGCAATTTTGGAATAGATTTGCCGCGTATTGTTGGTAGCGGTGTTGGCTGTAATATCATTCAGTACAATTACTTCACTCTTTTTACCGGCATTAATCGTGGTGCCTTCCACTGCTTTTAATCGGGTTACACCAAAAGTATTTTCCTTTCCGGCGGTAATGTTTACATCTTGCAGTTGTTTAATTGTGGTAAGTAATGTTACGTTTACTGTGAGGTTGGCAGTTGCTTTGATGTCTTTTATAAAAGGAAGCCTGCCGAGAGACGTTACCTGAAGTGTATATTTTCCCGGTTTGATATTTTTAATTTGATAGTTACCGGCCGAATCCGTTGAGGTAGCATAACCGGTGTTTTTAAGCGATACCGATGCACCTGCGATATTTTCGCCGGAACTGTTTTTAACGTTTCCGCTGATTGTAAAGGTTTGCGCCGACAGCCTGAACGAGCTAAACAAAATGACAAAGAGAAATAAGATGTAGAAGTGTTTCATTTTAGTTTTTTTGAAATGGAAGTATCCATCTTTTGTGGCCAAAACTTTCGCGTTCATTGGCAAGGTTTACGGTACTATCAATATAAAGCCTGCTGCCGCTGCCGTTTAGCGTAACGTAACTTTGGGCAGTTACAACAGGGTTTTTAATGCCTTTTGCCCGATACCGGCCGGCCAGGTAATGTGCAAACTGCAGGATCATATCCGGTTGCGTACTCATTTGCGTTTCCTGAAACTGGCTTAAATATTGCGAATTGACGATTTCGGTTTGGCCGCCCGTTGCAGGGTCTTTTACATAAAAAAATATGGTGCCGCCTTTTTCCATCAGCATTACCCGCCACGAAAAGCGGTAACCTTCCTCCGTCCAATATAATTTACCGGGGTAAGCCAGATAGCGTAAAGGCAATAAAACCTGGATGGTAAAGTGTATTATTAAAACCCCATAGATCAGTTTGGCCCATGCTTCTTTTAGCAGGTAATTTCTATTGACATCTGTATGAATTATTTTTTGCCGAAACCAAAATCTGCGCAGATAATCAATCATATTTTTATGTGTTTCGGCGGAGAAAAATATCAGCGTGGCTGCTATCATAATGTAGGGGAACATCCCTATTTTAAAAAACCACGCTGTAAAAATGTGGAAGATGATAACCATTACGTAAGCCGGTTTCCGGGTGCTTCTTTTAAGCAGTAAAAAACCGATAGTTAAATCGAACAAAGCCCCAAACCAGCTGAATGCGTATGCAACCCAGGTATAGCCGAGTAAAGGCCCCACAAGCCATAAATTTGTTAGGCCGGGCAGCCATATTTTTAGCGGCATGGTATCAATCAGCCAGTCGTGGTTTAATTTTGAAATGCCGGCGAAAAAGTAAACCAGTATCAGCTGTAGTTTGAAAATATTGATCGTCCATGCAGGAACATTTGATACTTCTACAGCGGGTTTCAGCCAAACATCCACTGAAAAATAACGGCCTGCAGGCACCAGGATCAACAAAAAAGCCATTACACTTACAAAGTAATAATGGTTTAGGTAAGTAGTTTTGTCTATCAGTTCAACATAAGTAAAAGTTAAAAAAAAAGCTGTGCTTGCAACCTTATACAAGAGGCCGGCGATAACCATAACCGAAGAAACAACCATCAACCCGAACAAAACATACATACCTGTCGGGCCAAAAGGTTTTACCCAGTCAAACCCATAGAAGGTAAAGTGGAATTTAGGTTTGATGTAAAAACTGTAAACCCAGCCTTTCAGCAAAAAACGGATCGTGCTGATAAGCATAATGCTCCCGAAGGCTATTCTTAAAACAGCAAGGGGAGCAATGTGCGCAGGTGTTAAAACGTGTTTTTTAATAAGCTCTTTTGCAGAGATCAGCATACTTAATCGCCGTCGTTATCGCCGTAATTAATTAGGATACCTAATGCTGATGTCATATCTGTTTTAAGTAAAACCGTTAGTTTCTGGCATTCAGTATAAGCTGCGGAAACGGTAGCGGGGCTTGATTTAATCTGGTCTGATAATGGGTCTGTAAGTGTTTGCAGCTTGGCCATAGCGGCGGCAAACTGTGCTTTTACGGTAGCATCTAATGATGTGCCGGCTTTTTGCGCATTTACTTTGTTAAGGTAATCATCCAGGCCAATGCCGTCGCCTTGCATACTTTTACCCAGGTAAAGGTTTTGCAAAGCTGTTAAGTGTGCCGTAGCTAATTGTACGGATATTTTTGAGTAATAAGCCTGTACTTTAGCTGGATAAGTAATTCCCATAGACTGGGTGCCGGCAGGTATGCCAACTTCAAAATTCTTCAGGATTTCATAATCATAAACCAGTTCGTTAACCAACAACGCTGTCGAGCTGCCCGCATCTGTACCGGCTGCAGCAATAAATGTTGCCGGATAAGTAGATGTCCATGCTGTAGCAACTGTTGTTGCATTTGTTTTCATCTCGGTAGTTAACGCAGCCAGGTAAGTTTTTCTTTTAGCTGCATTTACGTCTGTAGTGTATTGCGATAATATAGCGGTATTATCTGTACCAACGCCGAATAGTAAAAAATCCAGTGCGGGCAAACCTTTTGCAGCCAGGTTTGCCAGAAGATTTGGGTTATATGTTCCGGAAGATACATTCGCGTTTATTTGGTTAATATCCGCAGGATAAGTATTTGTATTCACTCGGAAATTGATAACGGCAGCAGGGCCAAGCTCAAAAGTGCCGGTGGTTTGCCACTGTTTGTAAGCAACTATAAACGCTGTTTGTAAAGCAGAAAGCTTTACAGCATCCGGACTGGTGTTAAAAGCGGTAACTGCTGCATCTAAATTTGATGCTGCCGTTTGGAAAGCCGTATAAGCAGGAACAATAATATTCGTGCTCATGTTGGTAAGCATGGCCTTCCGGTCAAAAGAATTATTTGCGGCAGTTGTAGTTGTTGTAGTGGTGGTAGTTGGGCCTGTGTTATTGTCGGATGATTTTGAACACGATTGGATCAATACCAATGCTGAAAAGGCAATTGCGGTAAGAACGATGAATTTGCGCATAATGGAGATATTTTTATGGAAAAACCATCCGTGCTTTTATGGCGCGGATGGCGATTTTTAAACTGGATTATTTTATTACTTAGCCAAACTGAATTTTTAAAGGATATCTTTCACGCTCTCAAAGTTGTACTGCTTGGCAACCGCATCTCTGATCGCATTCACCTGATCCAAAGTAAGATCATAGAAATTTTTTGGAAACAGGGCAAGTAAAGCATCAATCTGGGCATCTGTTATCACCTTTTTAGGATTGTATTTCAGGGAGTAAACAAAGCCGTAACATTCAGACAAACGGCTGTTGCGTACAATGTTATCACTTATAGATTGTTTAACTTCCTTTACTTCCTGCAAAGCTGCCGCACCGGTTAAGCGTTCCATCGTTTGCAAAATTAGAGTTGCCTGTGCCTGGAACGTTTTGTTATCCTTATGGCTGATAGCTGCACGGCCTTTTAAAAAAGCATCCATCAGGATTTTGTTGGCATGGAAACCCGAATCAACCTGCGTACTGTAGCTGCCCCAAAGTTTAGCACCTGTTTTATTAGTCGGGAAATCTACCGGAACACCCCAGTAACCAAAAGCAATATCCCACGAATGCTCCAGCGCAGTGCTGTTACTGGTAATCGTTGTGTTATCAATGCTATTTGCGTTAGCTGCTGCCATGGTGTTTACAATCTGATAAGTAATTAAACCGCCCATAGTAGTTTTGTTAAATACTTGTGCGTAGTTTATACCATTTGCAGTTAAAGCGTATTTCGTAGTAGCACTTGCCGTGCTGGTGCCCACACCTGCAACACCTCTGCCGGCAACTTTACCTGTTAAACTTACGGCAGTCAGGCTGTCTATAAATCTCAAAGCATCTGTTTGAAACAGCGGCGCACTTTGATCTTTTACCTGGATACCGGAAGTGTTATAAGCAGCAGTTACAAAAGGCGCACCTGTATTGCTAAACATATTCTTCGCTTTTTGGCCGTCAATAGTTCCGGCGGTTGCAACTTTTTCCACATTTTGAATTTCGGTGATCATACCCAACCGGGTCGTGGCATCTGCAAAATTAGTGTTCGTAAAGTTATAGGTTGTGGGTATGTCGTAAACAGGAACAACATCTTCTGCAGAACTACTTTTTTTACAGCTCGATGCTAATAAGGCCACCGCTGCCAGTGTAATAATTGCGGTAAATGATTTTTTCATAAGTTATATGTATTAGTTTTATAATGACACAAAACTATGGCGACATCTAAAGGCAGACAATACCTCTTCGGGGGTATATTTATAATTAGTCTAAATAATATTAACGAAGGATATTAAGCTGTGCTATAAGTTCCGCAGAATTTTTAAACTTAAACCCAAGTTTTTTAAGGATATTTTTCCGGTGAGTTTTGGTTGTATGGATGCTGATAAATAATTTTTCGGAGATCTCATTATTCGTTAATCCTTCAGCAATAAGTTTGATGATTTCTATTTCACGTGCCGATAAATTAGGGATATCAGCGAGATCATTAATCGAACTGTTTTTACTGGATAGAATTGCCAATGTCTGCTTACAAAAATATTGCTCGCCTCCGGCAGTTGCACTTACAGCATCAATAAGTTCTTTTGATGAACAGGTTTTGGATAAAAAATTTTTAATACCAAAAGCCAGTGATCGGTTAATGTCGTTTTGATCTTGTGAATTAAAAAACAGAAGAATTTTTGAAAGATCGATATCCAGGTTTTGAATATTAAATTTTTCAATATTACTGGTAATTACAACATCGGGCTTACATTCAATAATTACTTTATCAAGTTCCGTTTGATTTTGTACGGCACCGATTATATTAAATCCTTTAACAGCAGCTAATACGGCTGCAGATCCTTCTCTTGTTAACGTTTGATCATCAGCAATAAGGATAGATATCATTTGTATTCTTATTTAAACTAATTATAAACAATGATACAAATAGAAAAGGATCTTTTAAAAAAGAAATAAAAATTACCAATTAAACAAGGCTGTTTAGGATTGAACTTGTTTTTGATACTTCTTTTATCACCTAAAAATGTCAGCTTCTTACACTATGATAAATTCAAAATAGATTTTGCAGGCATAAAAGAAGCATTATAATTTTTTCTGATAAAAATCTAAACACGCTGTATTAGTTTACAGGTCTTTTTCTTGTCGTTCAGTGCTTTCGGCGTGTATCCGAACTTCTTTTTAAAGGCAAATGAAAAATGCGATAAATCCTCAAAACCTAAATCAAGGTAAATGTCAGAAGGTTTTTGATTTTTCTTGTCAATAAGAAAATGCGCTTCTTCTAATCTTTTTTGTACCAGCCAACGGTTTGGTGTATCGTTAAAAGTTTTGAAGAAATCGCGTTTGAAAGCCGACAAACTTCGTCCCGTTAAAAAAGCAAACCTTTCTACGCTTACATTAAAGGTAAAATTGCGGTTCATAAATTCTTCAAGATTTGTTTTTTCAGGAATGCCGTAATCGAAAAATATGTCTGCAAGTTCAGGTTGATTTTGTAGGAGAATGATAAGCAATTCTGCAAATTTTATATCTTCAAATTCCGCGTTAAGTTTTCCTAAACCAAGGTAATATGGTTGTAGCGACTGAATAAAACTTGGTATTAACTTTGTGGGTTTTATTCTTACAAATGTATCTGCCGATTTAAAATCTGTAACTTTTGTTTTATGCTTTTCCTGGAAATTTTTGAGAAAAGGTTCATCAAAACAGAATACTATTGGCTTAAAATCGTCTTCACTATTTTCAATTTTATATCGGGCCAAGCGATTTTTTCGGGCAATGAAATATTCTCCTGCTTTAAAAGCGTAACTTTTATTGCCATCATAACAATTTAATATTCCTTGTGCCACATACACAAAAACATTGTCCGGAATAAATTGCTCCGTTAAAATTTCTGTTTTGAGTTCTTTGCTTGTGGCTATCATTTTACAATTCCGAATTTAATTATACGCTCCAATGAAGCAAGAATAGCTTGTTCGTTTGTGGCAATCGGTTTCCAGCCCAATAGTTCTTTTGCTTTTGCATTGCTCACATTGCGGTTTACTTTTAAAAACATCGCACCTGTTTTAGCTTGTGAATTAAATAAAGAAGCCAGATTAACCACAAAAGCAGGGACAGTTTTTGTAGAAACTTTTGCCGCGACTCCGGGCTTTGTCTTTTTTAGCAATGCTGCAATTTCGGGCATTAAAATTTGTCCGTCAGCAGTAGCTATAAAGCGTTCTCCGTTTGCAGCAGGGTTTTCCATAGCACGAATATGTAAATCTGCTACATCTCTTACATCAACAATATTTAACGAAATAGGCGGCACAGCTTTCAATGAGCCATCAAGCAAATGTTTAAGAATATCAAAACTGCCGGAAATATGTGAGCTTAAAGATGGCCCTAAAATAGCAACCGGATTGATAGTTGTAAATTCTAAATTACTATTTCCCTTTTTGATAAATTCCCAAGCTGCCCGTTCTGCCAATCCTTTAGATTTTTCATAAGCAGATAAGCCTTTTAACTTCGGGTCTGTCCAGTCCGCTTCGGTTGTTTCCCTATTTTTATCTGTTTGGCTAAAACCTACGGCACCAAAACTTGATGTCATCACCACACGTTTCACATCTGCATTTTGTGCAAATTTCAATACACGTAAAATGCCCTCAACTGCTGGCCGTATTGCTTCGTTTTCATCTTTTGGTATCTCAAAAAATACTGGCGATGCTACGCTCAATACGTATTTGCAATCTCTCATTGCTTCATCCCAATTGTCGTCTTTGGTTAATTCTGCTTCAACAAACGTGAGATTGTCAAATGATTGGATGCCGTTTGATTTCAGCGTTTCAATTACTTTGTCCTTGCTTTTTAAGGAACGAAGCGTAGTTTTTACATTATAGCCTTTTTGCAAAAGTTGCAGGATAATTTGCATACCAACAAAACCTGTTCCGCCTGTTACCAATACTGTTTCTGTATTTGCCATTTTAATTCCTGTTTAAAATTATATGGCAAAAGTCAGACTTTTTTAGATAGGATGTTTTGTTGTAAAGTCCAAATTAATTATGCTGAGAAGTCCAAAGTTAAATCAACCTTTAAATGCTGATGCTTCTTTTACAGGCTAAAAATTTGATCTGTCCGCTGAAAATGAAGCATAAAAAAAGCTGATGTTTTATTGCATCAGCTTTTGTTTTGCTAAATCAATGTTGGCTGTAATTTAAGTCGAACCTGTATTATATCTTACGAATACAAATTTTACAGGCACAAAAGAAGCATTATTTAAACCTTGTTTGTGGGATACCGAAACAAGTTCGGCATGATAAAAAGTTTTTCGGACACTTGTAAAAATAGTATCCTGATTTGATATTTAATGCTTGCAAGGCTAATTTTTACTAACCGGATATTGTGAGAATAACAGTTTACTATTGCTTACAAAAGCAATGTGCTTACTATCGGGTGACCAGGACGGCGTATTAATAGTACCCTGCCCGCCATATAGATAAGCGATTACTTTGGAGGGGCCGCCGCCTGCAGGCATAAGCCTTAAATAAACATGCTTGTAAAAAGGATGATCACCCGGGTCAACTTCGTTTTTAAGAAAAGTGATATATACAATCCACTTGCCGTCCGGAGATATATGAGGGAACCAGTTATTATTTTCATCATTGGTGATCTGAACCTGCTCCTTGCCATCCGGGCGCATGCGCCAGATCTGCATCAGGCCGGACCGTACAGAATTGAAATAGATGTATTTACCATCAGGAGAATACTCCGGCCCGTCATCTAATCCGGGAGTGTTGGTTAACCGGACTTCAGGGCCGCCAGCCACCGGGATGCGGTAAACATCAAATTCTTTGTTACGTTCAGCACAAAAAACCAAAAATTTGCCATCGGGAGACCAGCCATGCATGTATGATGGCCCTGAACCTGTTTTAGTTTTTTTAACAGCGTTACCACCTTTTGCAGGTACCGTATAGCCAATTGAGGGGCCGTTATCGCCACTGCTTATAGCTAACATTTTTCCGTCAAAAGAAAGCACATGATCATTATTATTATTTTTGGCAATGCCGGTATTCAAGGCTGCCGGCTTTGAAGTGGCCAGGTTGAAATTATAAAGTACACCTTCGCTGTTATAAATTAATGATTTGCCGTCGTGCAACCAATTAGGTGCCTGTAGTGATTTTGGCGACTGATAAATAACCCGGCTGTTTTGGTTAGCCAGATCCAATATTTCTATACTGCTGCCGATGTATTCTTTATTTACCTGAAGATCAGTAGGGGCGGGAACTACAATGCGCACATTGTTAAACCTAACCTTTTCTATATTATCGGCATTATGTGCGCAAACAAACAAGCCGACGTATATATCATCACCTAAATTAAGATCAATTTTTTGTTCGGCACTAAATACTTCCCCTTTGTGGGCTACAGACATGGTGTACGTGTTTCCTCTTCTTTCTAACTGGATAACATCCGCCCCGGTGATTGCCAGTCTTTTTTCCTGCGTAGAGTCGCCTGCCGTTTTGCGGTACTGCATAGAGGTTAAACCATCGCCGTGAACCATCAAATTAATGTGTGCCGAATTTGAATTTAAGGTTTTGCGAACCATCCAGCCGAATTTGCGGTGCAGCTCTTTACCTTTACCAATAAATTCTGCGTTTGTACGCAATATAAAATCGCCCTTCATCCGTTTCCATACATAGTGGAACTCGTCATGATCAAACCATATATCGGCACCGGAACCTGTAATATCGTACTGCTGATTTTTAGCATCATACAAAACCGTTCCCTTGTTTTTAACCGTGCCAATATCATTATGGCCCTCAAAAATCCCGGTTGAAGCTGTTTGCGCATGTGCATCATTCATAAAAATAGTTAAGGCAATTAAGCCTGTCAGCAGGCAAATAAATTGTTTATACATGTGGTAAAGATTACGGGTAATTGGTTTGCTAATGTAATTATTCCTTTCGTAAAAAAACTAAATAAGCATTTTTAGGCAATACCTCGCAGTAGGCCAATGTGATTTGATACCGGAACAAATCCGCGTTGTTGTATTACTTGGGATAAGGCTATAAATTTTTAAATAAATTTTAAATTATAACAAAACAATGTTAATTTAATCCATCCAATTTTGATTGATTGCAACTTGCAATCATGACAACCAATTATTAGCCTTAATTATCAAACCATGTCGACTGATCGCAGAAAGTTTTTAAAACACCTGGGTACCTCTGTTCTGTTAACCTCAGCCTCGCTTACCGCACTGGCTGCAAAAGAAGAAAACGAATCACGGCTGCTGCAGGCCGAAAAGCGTGTTGGCCCCAACGATAAAATCCGCATTGCCACCATTGGCATAGGTATAATGGGTTTTAAAGATACCCGTGCAGCACTTACCGTACCGGGAGTTGAACTGGTGGCCGTTTGCGACTTGTATAAAGGGCGGTTGGAGCGTGCCAAAGAGCTTTATCCTGATGTTAGCCCTACAGTGGACTACCGTGAGATTTTGGATAGGAAAGATATTGATGCGGTAATTATAGCTACAGGTGATAGCTGGCACAGCCAGATAGCTATTGATGCTATGCGCAAAGGTAAGGCGGTTTACAGCGAGAAGCCGATGGTACATCAGATAAGCCAGGGATTGGAGGAGATAAAAGTACAGCAAGAAACTAAAGCGGTGTTCCAAGTAGGCAGCCAGCGCATCAGCAGTATTGCCTATAAAAAGGCGAAGGAACTTTATGAGGCAGGAGCAATCGGAAAGATTAATTCAATAGAAGCCTCATTTAATCGTCAGAGTGCTTTAGGTGCATGGCAATACACGATCCCAACGGATGCAGGAAAGCAAACGGTGGATTGGGCACGTTACCAGGCGAATGCTAAAGTGAAGCATGATTACGACAGTAACCGGTTTTTCCGCTGGAGAAATTACCGCGAATACGGCACCGGCGTGGCGGGCGATCTTTTTGTTCACTTGTTAACCGGCATCCACTTTATAACCGGCTCGAAGGGACCCGAAAGAATATTTTCCATAGGCGACCTGGATTATTGGAAAGACGGCCGTAACGTGCCTGATGTAATGAGCGCCGTGATCCATTACGGCGAAACCAAGGAACACCCTGCCTTCCAGGTAACGCTTAGGGTCAATTTTATTAGCGGAGAAGGCGACCATACGTCAACTAAAATTGTTGGAAGTGAAGGTGTTATAGACCTTGGCGGCGAGGGCGACAGCTTCACCATCCGTAAGAATAGGATGCCGATAGCTACCGGTATAGGTGGTTGGGATTCTTTAGAAACTTACCCGTTAGCCCAGCAGAAGCTACTTTTGGATGCCTACAATAACAAATATTCTGCTAACGATCAGCAAGCACCTGTAATACCGGATGTAAGCTACCGGGCACCCGAAGGCTATAATGCTTCAAACGACCACTTCGCTAATTTTTTTGAATCTGTACGCAATGGTAAACCGGTGGTTGAAAATGCTGTATTTGGTTTCCGTGCAGCTGCACCTGCCCTGGCCTGTAATGACAGTTACTTTGAAGGTAAGATTATTCGCTGGGATGCAGAAAATATGAAGATTATTTAAGTATCCAAAGCGCAGTCCCAAACTTTTAAATTATACGTGCATCATTAATAATGCTTCTTTTATGCCGGTAAATTTTGCTTTCGTATCAGATAAAAATTCAAAAAGTATAAAGGCTTTATGTTTTTAGGTGATAAAAGAAGCATATAAAATAATCAATTTGATATGCAGAACTTCTCTGTTAAAATCATTTTTCACATCAAAAGTTCTTATTTTCCTACAAACTCTCGTAAAATGCCCAAATGATCTTCTAAAAAAAGGCTTGAGTAATAGTTTATATAACAGCTCATATTCTCAGGTTTTGTAGAAAACGATTCGATTTAATCCAATTGAATCAATGCCGTTGCCACCCTATTATATTACCATAATATTTGTGTTTGCTACTCCAACAACAACCTTTTTATTACTACTGATAAATTGCTGTAGGAAGATTTGGATTTGTTATTGTACCGGGTAGGAAATCTGCGGCACCAAGAAATTAGTATTAAAGTTAATAAACCGTGATTAAAGATCTGCCGGCATCATGCCTTTTTCAAAACCACGTTTTTTAGCGTAATTTTTGTGAATAGTTTTAACTGCCGACGGACTCAAATTCTGGATAGTGTTGATGTCGTAAGCACCGAAAATATCTTTCAGAAAAACCATCGGCTCCAAAAGATTGTACGTTTGCCAGGGCAGGTAATAATCTACCCCGTGTCATCTCGCTATCGTTACGGTTAGTGCTTCCCCCAAAAAACCCGGTGCAAATCCCGGTATCGGATCGTTAGGATTCCAGTTAACGTACTGTTTTGTATTCCGGAGCAGAAGCTTCGAGAAACTCAATAAGTTCTTATCATTTGTGTACAGATAAACCCTGTAAATATTAAATGCGTCTATAGCGGCATAGCTGTCTGCAAAATTATTTCCGGTAGCGATCAGGCTCAACCCGGTAACAGATCTTTTTTTCGGGAAAATTGCATCGGCATCATCCTGAGGTATAGGCACATTCCACGAATATACCCAGGTTTGGTAATAATAAGCGGCCTGTTTAGCAGCATCAAGCCAGCGAGCATCTTTATCCAAATCATGAAGTGCCAAAAACGCTCTCAACGCCATAGATACGGCCTCTTTATCGGGTACGTTCGGATTATCTGCCGCGCCACCTGCATATTTAAAATTTTTATAGATATCCTTATAGATAAAATTTCCTGCCTTTAACACCGCTTGTTTGTATTTATCCGTTCCGGTGATATTATACAGATCAACAAGAAAAGGGACAACATTGGAAGTATTGTTCTTCGTATTATTTGTTACCGCACCACTGCTGTAATCATATTGCTGATAAAAAGACCCGTCAGTATTTTGAACGGAAAGAAGCCAGTTTGCAACCTTACCGGCAGTTTTTAACCAATTGCTTTTGTCAACCCCCTTCTTTTTTTCCAGGTTCCATGCGTAAAGCAGTCCGTTCATCCCGTCTCCCAGGTTTCTTAAATGCGTGGGTATTTTTCTCCAGGTTTGTGGATACGGATCATACCAAATTCTCGGAATACCGGAAGGTGCCAGGGATTTATCTGCCCAAAAATCGATTATCTGTTCTCCTTTTCCCTTCAGCTCATTATCCGATGTATTCAGCCCTTCCCTTATCAACAAAGCTCCGTTCGCAATTTCCTGTCCAACAAAGCCCATATTCCAGTTATAATCTGCATCTGCGGCAGTGCCTCCAACTTTAATCCTGAAAGGTACACCGGCAGTATTGTTTACCTGCCTCCAGTATTGATTTAATATCGAGATGTGTTGGGCATAAACCTTTTCCAGATCGACAGGATATAAGGTTGGGTTCTGGATATGATAATATCTGTTCCAGGTATTTTTGAGAGTAGTTAAATAATCGTTTTCCTTTGTTAAGCTGATGGCCAGCTTATAATTCTGCATATAATTAAGTGTTACCGGATGACTTCTGTAAGCCCACCTTTTAGTGTTTGCCATACCGCGTACGCCGGTTCGCTCACCTTCCGTACCTGGATACAAAATTCCTACCAGCGGCTGCCGGTTGTTGCACATCCCTACTGACGCAAACTTCATCCGCCCGTCTGTTACCCGGTCAAGCCCGTTTTCCCCGGTAAAGGTTGCCCCGTCGGCATTTTTGTGAAAAACTGAAAAAGTAACACCGGTAGATTTCTGCCTGAGCATCATCAACGGAAGCGGAAGGCGATCTTCCCTAAACCAGTAATCGTTATCGGTAAGGTTGCTTGCCAGTGCAGCGGGAGAAACATTTTTATTGTCCTTGTACCATACGGCAGGCACAAAAAAATCATAATCGGACATGGTTGATTTTACCGGCCGCTGAAAAGCTATTCTGGTCGAAAAACCCATGTCTCTCACATCTGCAAAAGTAACCTTAACTGTTCTTTCTACCTCAAAACTGCCGGTAGCCGCAGCAGTTTTGTAAATATCTTTAAAGCTGAATGTAGAGCCGTTTGCAGTTTTCAGCTCTCCGGTGCAATAAAATGTGCCATTACGTTGCCGGACATTATCGTAAGCCTGTTCAATCCACAATGCCGAACCGTTTTGATCGACAATTTCCAGGGCCATTGGCTTGAGCTGCTGATACGAATCATTTGAAAGCTGTAGCCTTATTCCAAATTTCTTATTGATCTGTATTATGCTTAGTGTTGATGCGCCCGATTTTAAAGCCAACGGTTTCCCGGCCCGGCTGATGCCGGAAAACAGAATCCAGCAGAAAACACTTAGGTAAAATTTCATTTTTTGTCTGCGTTATACTGCAAAATGCTTGTTGATCCGGTTCTTGAAAAATCAATACAGAACCTGTTTAAAATCCTGTTAATTTATTTTGCATGCTTCTTTTATCACCTAAAAAATGTTAGTGTTTTTAATGTAGAAGTGATATACCGATACCCGATTTACAGGCATAAAAGAAGCATTGCAATTTTTTCTGATCAGAATTTATTGATCTCTTTTGGCAGAGATTTACGCATCATTTTCAAGCTTAATTTTTTTAGAAATCAATACACAAGCCCTGCGCAATAGCATTTTACTTTACCAAAGCCTGATCATATAGTTTGGTATTTGCCTTTTGCAATAAATCTACAGGCATTTTAATTACTTTTCGGTCATAAGTCATAAAGCCGTTCACTTCGCCTTCCACATCTGTGGTTTGGGTATAAACCGCTGCTGAAAGCCCTTGTTTAATCAGTTCCTGCAACCGATCCGTAAAGGTTAAATACCTTTTTAGCAAGTCATCTCCGTTTTTAAAATTCTGGTAACCCCAGTTTTTATTGGCTTGCCAAACATGCTCTGTAACGGGCCAGCCCAAGCCACCGAACTCGCCTAAAACAACAGCTTTTGTTTTACCGAAGATTGCTGCAGTAGGCATGGCAGGATGCGGATAATTATGCAGATCAACGATGTTGCCGGTGTCATAAAAATTTCCTCCGCTGGCACTGTTAACCAAGCGCGACGGATCTTTTTTCATCGTCCATTCTGTAATTTCTACCGTTTTAAACTGTCCCCAGGCTTCGTTAAAAGGTGTCCATACAACAATGCACGGGTAGTTGTAAAGGGAATTGATGATCGCATTCCATTCCTTGCGGTAATATCCTTCGGATTCCGGCGTGCGCGCTTTATCGGTAGCCCTATCCAGCACGCCGGGGCGGTTTTCCCATCCGTTGCCCAAATCACCGCTCGGCATATCCTGCCATAACAGCATACCATTTTTATCGCAATAAGTATAATAAAGGGCAGGTTCAACCTTAATGTGTTTGCGGATCAGGTTAAAACCCATTGCCTTTAATTTATCAATATCAAAAGTCATGGCATCGTAAGTTGGCGGCGTGTATAAACCATCCGGCCACCAGCCCTGATCAAGCGGGCCGTATTCAAAAACAAATTTGTTATTTAATAACATACGCTGCACACCGTTCGCATCAGGCCCAAGCGATATTTTACGCATGGCAAAATAACTTTTTACTTCATCAACCGGCTTGTTTTTCCTGATTACGGTTACCTGCAGATCATAAAGAAAAGGGTTGGTTGTTGACCATAATTTCTGGTCTTTTATATCCAGCGTAGCAGTTCCGGCCGTATCTGTTATTTGTTGGCTAACAACTGTTTTACCATCCAAAGCGGTTATTTTTAGTTGATCGCCCGGCTGTGTATTTTTAACATCAACAGAAACAGCAAGTGTATGATTATCAATATTCGGAGTTTGTTTGGTGGATTCAATATATGTTTTAGGTACACCTTCCAGCCAAACCGTTTGCCAGATACCGGTAACCGGCGTGTACCAAATACCTTCAGGGTTTTTTACCTGTTTGCCACGCGGCTGCGGGCCGTCATCCGTTGGGTCCCAAACGCTTACCTTTATTTCCTGTTTAGCACCGCTTACCAAATAAGGCGTAATGTTAAAAGTAAACGGATCAAAACCGCCTTCGTGCATGCCTGCATTTTTACCGTTCACAAAAACTGTTGTGCGCCAGTCTACCGCGCCGAAATGCAGCAATATATCCTTGCCTTTTAAAGTTTTGTTAAGGCTGATAGTTGTTTTATACCACAAAATACTGTCTTTGCCAACCGTTTTGCCCACGCCCGAAAGTGCAGATTCAATTGCAAAAGGAACCAATATTTTACCTTTATAAACAGATGGATCGCTTTGTATTTTTGGTACAACGGCATAACTCCATAAACCATTTAAATTTTGCCAGTTACCTCTGATTAATTGCGGCCGCGGATATTCTGGCAATGGTGCTTTAGGATCAACCTTTTCTGCCCAAGGCGTTGTAATTTTATCTTTTATAAGATGCCAGTCGCTGTTTTGCGCAACGGCAGACAATGAAATCAGAAGCAGGAATAATACATAAGTGGCTTTTTTCATAAACGAAAGATTGGTTTTAGTTATGTGATTTAAAAGGTTATGAAGATTGTTTTAGGTGCTTGTTAAGTTGATATTAAAATTATGATGCTTCTTTTATGCCTGTTTTTTTAGATGCTATAAAAATATAACGTCTTACATTTTTAGGTGATAAAAGAAGCATCATTCAAGTTTTGCAGTTTTTGAGCCGAGGATTTTCTCTCATTTAAACAGCTTTGTTTTATGGCAAATGTTGTTTACTTTTTTAACAACCGGCAGCCAAATAAACCGCCGGCAGTTTTGCCGGGCAGGGCTTGCAGGCGTACCGTAATTTTCTGTTTGCCGGTTAATAGCTGCTGCGGAATAACGTAACTGATGTTGTATAATCCAGGATCCGTCTTTTGACTCAATTTCTCCGAAGCGATTTTTTCTCCGTCAATAATGATGTCAAACTCACGGCCGCCGCCATCTGTACCAAGGTAAGTGCATTGCAGTACGGCATCTTTTGTACCTTTTGTTTCCATCATAAATGAAAACCAGCCGCCATTAGTTGCATCACGCCAGGTGTTTCCGCCTGCGTTGCCTGTATGGGTACTTTCGCCTTTAAAGTCATGGTCGCGTTCGGGCTGCATTTCGCCAACACGCATAATGTCCAGTGTTTTGGCTTTCAGCTCTTCTTCTGCTTTGAGTTCTGCTTCAAATTGCCGCTGTTTTATTTTCCATTCATTCGCACTAAAAAAATCCCAATATACCGCCTGTTTCTGGTTGTACACTTTGTATAAAGGTGCCAGGGCTACTTCTTTGCCGTTGGTGCTGGCATAAAATACATCAGGCTGCTTATCATCAGGCTTTATCCACTGGTTAAGTTTTTGATTGGCCGATACAAAAACCGGAATATCCCGTGCTTTAATATTGCCTGTTCCTAACTGGCCGGCCAAAACCAGCGGCCCATATAAAAAAGCTTTTTTATTTACATCATCCGGCATGCTTTCGGTATATAAACTCATCGGATAAGTTATTTGTACCCGGTCTCCCTTTTTCCATTTCCTGCTGATTTCTATATAATGGCCGGGCGTGGTATTGATATTTACCGGTTTGCCATTTACAGTAATTGCAGCACCATTGGTTGCCCATTTAGGGTAACGGATGTATAAAGGCATTTGCGTGTTTTGTTTCAGCTCCTTAAACCACAGGTTAATCACTTTATCTTCCGGATATCGGGTATCCATCTGCAAAGTCATATTTTTATCTTTTTGGGATAAAACGGATGGAATAAAAAGATTAACGTATAAACCGCCGTTAGGGTCATTATAATAGATGTCCTGTCCGTATTTAGTATGATTTTCCATACCGGTACCGGTGCAGCACCAAAATGAATCTTCGGGCGTGCCAAATTGCTTTTCGGTGCCAGAAGCCAGTGGTAGGAAATACAGCACCATCCCGTTTTCCGGATTTTGGGAAGCGAGGATATGATTGTACAGCACCCTTTCATAATAATCCATATAAGCAGCCGACGGTTTAAGTTCAAACAAATGGCTGGTCAATTTCAGCATGTTGTAGCTGTTACAGGTTTCGGTGGTGTTGGTGCTGAGGTAAGGAGCCAGGTGATCGGGTTTATCACTAAAACGTTCATGATCACTGTTGCCTCCGGTAACGTAAGAATAATGGTTAACTACCGTATTCCAGAAAAAATCAACCGTAGTAAGATCGGTGGTATTGCCGGTAAGTTCATATTGCCGGGCACTACCGATAATTTTAGGGATTTGTGTATTGGCGTGGATGCCCGGTAAAACATCGTGCCCTTCGGCTAAGGGATCTAATATGCGCTTATCATGAAAACGGTACGATAAGTTTAAATACTTTTTGTTACCGGTAATAGCATACAGGTTGGCTAAAGCTTCGTTCATGCCGCCATGCTCACACTCCAGCATTTTCTGGAACTGCGCTTCGGTCAGGTTTTTAAACTTAGTATCAATCCAGTCACCAAACTTTGCGGCAACCGTGCGGGCCTGTCGGTTACCTGTGTACAAGTAAGCATCCAGCAATCCCGCTAAAACTTTATGTTCTGTGTACCATGGCACCCAGCCGCCATTTAAATCAAACCCCTGCGAGCGGATGCTGCCTGCAGCTACTTCATCAAACAGCTTGTCTTCATTTGGTATTCCGCCTACATATCCTGTTTTGCGGGCCTGCTGGCATTCGGCAAGTTGGGCAACAATGTAGTCTGTTTTTTTCTTAAACCGCTGATCGCCGGAGGCCGCATACATCATCGAACATGCCGATAAATAATGCCCCAAAGAATGCCCCGATACGCCCCGGGCTTCCCAGCCGCCGTACAGTTTTCCTTTCGCTTTTAAACCTGCATTTTCCCTGAAACGGTTTAAAAACCGGTCCGGTTCCAGGCTAAGCAGCCAGTCCGCATTTTTATCCATGGCATGTTTGAACGGACTATTTAACAGCCTCACATCTTCTAACGGAACAGGTGTTACCGCCTTAGTTACTTTATCTGCAACTGCATAACCGCTTTGTGCAGCAGCCCGGCCGCCAATCATACTGCAAAAGCTGATCAATATTAAGTTGGTATATCTTATCGTTTTCATCATTTTAAAGTTTAAGCAGATAAACACAAAATTTATAGGTATAAAAGAAGTATCGGTACAATCCTGAGCTTATCGAGAAACGAGTTTGTTTAAGTACCGATATAAAGTTTAACAAGTGCTGATTACGGCTGCTTCAAAATATACGGCCCGTTTTTATTCCATCCGAGTTTAAGGTTAGATAATTGTTTCCGTTTTAATTTATAGCTGATACGACTCTGATTAAATCAGCGGCCAGCCTTTGGTTTATCTTGTAAAATAAGTGTTTATCCCAAGTGCATTAAAGGTATAAATTGGACTTTTATTGGCGTTTATTATCCGTTATCACAATAAGATTTATAATTTTATGAAGATATGAAGTTATTGTTATGACAAAAGCTGCCTTTGAAACCTTAAATCCTTATCACAATAATTCCTTTTTAGTGCGTAAATTCGATCAGGCAGAATTTACTTCTCCTTATCATTTCCATCCAGAATACGAACTAACGCTGATTATTAAAGGAAAAGGTAACCGTTATGTGGGCAACAATATGGCCGTTTACAGTGCCGGAGATTTGGTATTGTTAGGCGCAAACCTGCCGCATTGCTGGAAAACCGAAAACGCAATCCGAGAAGAAATCAATTCCTCATCCATTGTTATACAGTTTAATGAAGACTTTTTAGGGGCCGATTTTTTTACCAAACCCGAGCTGTCGCTTATTTTAAACCTGCTGCAAAAAAGTGCGCAAGGAATACAATTTTTAAACGGAACGGTGGGCGAGGTAACAAGCAAAATAAATCTACTTGCAGCAGAAGAAAATCCGTTTAAAAAACTGTTCCTGCTTTTAGAAATCCTGCACCTGCTGGCAACATCTAAAGAATATATTATGCTGAACCAGCAGGGAATTATTGCCGGACAATCCGCCGTGAAAAGAGAAAGGGTGAATAAGGTGCTTGGCTATATTGTAGATAATTTTAAAAACGAAATCTTGTTGGATGAAGCCGCAGCCATTGCCCACATGACCACAAATGCTTTCTGCAAATATTATAAAAGGACTATCGGGCAAACTTTTATGGAAACCGTGATTGATTACCGGATAAATTATGCCATACAACAATTGCTGCATTCTGATAAATCCATCTCCGATATTTCTTTTGAAAGCGGCTTCGGAGATGTATCCCATTTCTACAAATTATTCAAACGAAAAAATAAACAAAGCCCTTTAAATTATCGGAAAAAGTTTATAAAAGATATTTAGTTTACTGCAAAGTTTGGTTGCTGCATACTTCTTTTATCACCAAAAAAACGTTAAATTTTTGTATCGATACAAACCGCAAATTACAGGCATAAAAGAAGCATTGATATAATCTTGAGTTTGAAGAAGAATGTTGAAGTTGTTTAAATTTTTTCATAACAAGATGTTAATATGAGAAATTAAAAGGGTACACTTAAATTTTTTCAATCGGGGTCTTCGCCCTCCTTTTGTTCTTTTTGCTTGAACAAAAAGAACCAACGAATTCAAGAACGGCTGATCGCTCGTCCGCGCACCCGTTCAGGCCGACGCACCTGGGCGCATACCTTGCAAGCGGCTTTTGCAGTTAGATAAACAGGTTAAAATTAAAAGGCACTATAAACTATAAATTGCGCCTGTTTTTAAACGTTAAAAAGGCATAAAACTTTAAGGTAACCACCCAGGTGCGGTGGGCTGAATGCCGCCCGGAGGCGATACGGCATTCTTGATTTTTTTGGTTCTTTTTGATCAAACAAAAAGAACGTAAAACCAAATAAAAAACCCGAATAAAAGTTTAAACAACTTCGTAATATAAGTTTAAATATTTACCCGTTTTTAATTTCATATTTTCATAAAAATACTTCTCAAGCTGTTTAAACGGATAATAAACGCCAGTAAAAGTCCAATTTCTACCTTTAATACAGCTTGGATAAACGCTTATTTAGCAATGTAAACCAAAGGATTTTAAACATTATTTTTATGATTGTAACCCAAAGCAACCTACCGGAATTAAAGGATGATAAACAGGTAACAGAACCGCAGATTCAGGAATTTCGTAAAAACGGGCACGTCCTAATCCCCGGTATTCTTAATGCGGATGAAGCTGCTGCTTACAGAGCGGCCATCAATGAAGCAGCCACTCAGTATAACACCGAAAAGCGAAAGCTGGACGACCGGGACACTTACGGCAAGGCTTTTTTACAGATTATGAATTTGTGGGAAGTAGATGAACAGGTAAAAAAGTTTACGCTTTCTAAGCGGATGGCCAAAATTGCGGCGGACTTACTCGGCGTAGAAAACGTGCGCATTTATCACGATCAGGCTTTATATAAGGAGCCGGGCGGCGGGTTTACGCCGTGGCACCAGGATCAGTATTATTGGCCGGTGGATACCACCAATACGATTACGATGTGGATGCCTTTGATTGATATTACCGACGAAATGGGCATGCTTACTTTTGCCTCCGGATCGCAAAATGCCGGTTTTGTAGAAAATATTGCTATTTCTGATGAATCCGAATCTATGCTGGAGCGGTTTGTGAAAGATAAAGGCTTCGATGTTAGTCGGCCAAAATCCATGAAAGCCGGCGATGCTTCCTGGCATTACGGCTGGACATTGCATTCTGCCCCCGGAAACCAATCGGAAGATACGGTTAGAGAAGTGATGACCATTATTTATATTGCCGATGGTTCACACGTAACCCAGCCGCAGAACAAAGATCAGGAAAACGACCGCCAACGCTGGCTTTGCGGATTAGAACCCGGCGAACCGGTTGCATCCAAATTGAATCCTTTAGTTTTGTAAAAATTTGCTGATCTAAAATTGATGAACTCATCCGATTCAGTTTTAAGCAATGCTTCTTTTATCGCCTAAAAAATAGTATTGTAAAAGAAGCACCAGAATTTTGTCTGAGTAAATTTCAACACGCACCTGCTAACTACTTTTTATGAACTTATCCCGGATATATGATTATTCATTGTGAGGCTGCCTTAACAGATGGCCATGGAAACATTGTGCTGGATGAGATCGAAATACTGGAACCTGCAGAAGATGAAGTGCTCGTCAAGATAAAGGCAGCCAGCCTGTGCCATACCGATCACGACTCGTTATCCTGGGGAAAGCCGCTGGTTTTAGGCCATGAAGGTTCTGGCATCGTTGTAAAAACCGGCAGCAAAGTAACACATGTAAAAGAAGGAGACGCCGTTATTTTAAACTGGGCTACACCTTGCGGCCACTGTTTCCAATGCCTGGAAGGCAACCAGAATATTTGCGAAAATAACTCTCCGGTTGTAGCCGGCGGCAACGGATACACGCCCGGACACGCGACTTTAAACAGCACCAAATGGAAAGGCGAACCGATAATCCGCTCTTTTAATCTGGGTACGCTGTCAGAATATACGCTGGTAAAATCAGCTGCGGTTGTAAAAAATGCTTCCCGAAAAATGTCTTTCCCGGCGGCCAGTATTATCAGCTGCGGCGTGATGACGGGTTACGGCTCGGTTATAAATGCGGCAAAAGTTACGGCTGGCTCGTCTGTGGTGGTTTTGGGTGCCGGCGGTGTTGGTTTAAATGTAATCCAGGCAGCAAAAATTTCCGGATCGGCACGCATTATTGTGATCGATGTTAACCCGGATAAAGCCGCAATGGTTAAACAATTTGGCGCAACTGATTTTATTGTTGCAGACAAGAACGATGCAGGACTTTTAAATGCAGCCCAAAAAGTAAAAGATTTTTTAGGCGGAAAAGGAGCAGATTATGCTTTCGAGTGCACCGCGATTCCTCAGCTGGGCGCGGCACCTTTGGCTATGGTTCGCAATGCCGGAACAGCCGTCCAGGTAAGCGGAATCGAACAGGAAATTACAATTGATATGCGCCTTTTTGAATGGGACAAAATCTACATTAATCCGTTGTACGGAAAGTGCCGACCGCAAATTGATTTCCCCAAAATCATCAGTCAATATGATCGAGGCAACCTTTTACTGGAAGAAATGATTACCCGCACGTATCCTTTAAAAGATATTGAAAAAGCTTTTGACGATATGATTAAAGGGCGAAATGCAAAAGGTGTTATTGTTTTCCCATAAAAGATGAAGAAGTTTAGAACGGTTGAAATTTCCGATCCCAGGTTTGAAAGCAATTATTTACGATCGATCACCGTAAAAAGTGATAACCTTAGAGGCCGCGGCGATATCTGCGTTTTTGTACCGCCGAACCTCGATCCTGCAAAACCTTGTCCGGTAGTAATTTTGCTTCACGGCGTTTATGGCAGTGCCTGGAGCTGGGCTTATAAAACCGGCGTACATCTTCAGGCACTTAAAATGATCCGGAATCAAGAGCTGCCGGCAATGGTTATCGCCATGCCGTCCGACGGACTTTGGGGCGATGGTTCTGCATATCTCCCGCACAATAACCAGGATTTTGAAAAATGGATTGCAGAAGATGTGCCCGAATTATTGCAGCAATATATTGGCGGTGTTACGGCGGATTCTCCTTTTTTTATTTCGGGTTTATCGATGGGCGGTTTCGGCGCATTGAGGATCGGCATAAAATATCACCATAAATTCCGGGCGGTTTCCGGGCATTCTTCCATCACCAATTTGCAGCAGATGAAGCTTTTTGCGGAAGAGGATTTAGCAAACTACAAACAATCGGATGCCGTAGATGAGGCTGTTTTTGAAACAATTATTCGGCATCAGGAAAATCTTCCGCCTTTGTATTTTGATTGCGGTAATGAAGATTTGCTGATTGATGCTAACCGCGATTTGCATCTCAAGTTAACGAAAGCAAACATCAAACATATTTATAAAGAATATCCCGGCGGCCATGAATGGGCGTATTGGGAAAAGCATATCAAAAACTCGTTGTTTTTTTTCGCCGAGAATTTAGAATAAGATCTAAATTTTATGGCGATAAAAGAAGCATCAGCATTAACCTAACCAAAAACCAAATTGCCGAATTATGAAAAAAATTTTATTAGGAATAAGTTTATTCCTGCTATTTCAATCAGCACAAGTAACCGCGCAACAAAAAGACGAACGCTGGCCCGAACAGAAAATTAAGGACTGGTACAACAAACAGCCCTGGTATTGCGGCTTTAATTACATCCCGGCTTACGCCATTAATTATACGGCGATGTGGGACAAAACCACTTTTGACCCAATTGCCATCGATAAAGAACTGGATTTGGCGGAGAAATCTGGGTTGAACAGTTTGCGCGCCGTTTTGCAGTTTGCGGTTTACGAAGATGACCCGGCGTATTTCCTCAAAACTTTGGATCAGTTTTTGGCGATCTGCGACAAGCATAAAATCAAATTTATGCCGGCTCTTTTTGACGATTGTGTGTTCGGGATTGTACAGGAACCAAAAGTTGGCAAGCAACCCGAGCCGGTAAAAGGCTGGTACGCCTGGGCATGGTCGCCAAGTCCCGGCCACAGCCTGGTTGTTGATTCTACAACACATCCGCGTTTGGAAAAATATGTGAAAGCCGTGATAGGCCGTTTCAAAAATGATCCGAGGATTTTTGTTTGGGATTTATATAACGAACCGACCAACGGCGGCCTCGGTACAACTACTTTGCCGTTGCTTAAAAAAGTTGTGAAATGGGCGCGGGAAGTTAATCCTTCGCAACCGGTAACAATCGATATCTGGAACGGAAATAAGCAGCTGAACGATATTGCAGTTGCAGGTTCCGACATAATCTCTTTCCATAATTACGGCAACAAAGATGAACTCATCAAAAACATCGCCGAACTTAAAACTTATAACCGCCCGTTGATCAATACCGAATGGATGAACCGGCCGCACGGATCTACAATTCAGAATAACCTTGCTGTTTTTTATGATGAAAAAGTTGGCTGCACGTTGTGGGGATTGGTGAACGGAAAAACACAAACCGATCTTCCCTGGGGGCACCGGCCGGGAGATCCGGTTTCAAAAGTATGGCAGCATGATTTATTTCACGGCGATTTTTCTCCGTATGATCCGCAGGAAATTAGTTTGTTAAAGGAATACATCTCCAAATCAAAAACCAAAACTTATGTACAGCAGCATTTAAAATAAGCTCAGCTTTTGCATCTAATCAATACTAAAATTATCTTGCTTCTTTTATGGCAATAAATTCTGTGTCCGGGATTTATTTCAACACAAAATAAAAACAAAGATTTTTAGGTGATAAAAGAAGCATCGAAAGCAGAACGGATATTTTTAAATGGCTTATTTCAATTAATAGAATACAGCAATATGGTAAATTACAAATCAGCTGCAAAAGCATTATCAGCTTTCATAATTTTACTCATGCTGGGTTTATTTCCATCTGTTTATGCACAAACAGGCGATAACGGCAACGGCACTTATACCAATCCGATTATCTGGGCGGATTTCCCGGATAACGATGTGATTAGGGTTGGAGATACATATTATATGGTTACCACTACGGCAAATTTTTTCCCCGGTGCGCCGGTAATGGAATCCAAGGATCTGGTTAACTGGAAATATTTAAGTAACGCCATTGGGCGGATTCCCGGATACCCGGTGTATAACATGCAGGGCGGAACACGCTATTCGCACGGGCAGTGGGCAAGCAGTATCCGCTACCATAACGGGCAGTTTTATATCCTTTTTGTAACGCTTGACGAAGGCGGATTTTTATGTACGGCAAAAAATGCGGCCGGCCCCTGGAAGTTAACCAAATTGCCAAAAGCTTATTACGATGCCGGTTTGTTTTTTGATGATGACGACAGGATTTATGTGGTTCACGGTTACTCCAAACTAACTTTAACGGAAGTGAACCCTGATTTATCTCCTAAATCAAAAGATACCTTGATTTTTGAAGGCAAACAACGCAGAGGTTTAGAAGGAACGCATGTTTATAAAATTAACGGTTATTATTATTTGTACTGCACGTATGGCGGCGGCGACGGTTATCAGGTTGCGCTGCGTTCAAAAAGTATTTACGGCCCGTACGAAGAAAAAGTGGTGCTGAAAGATGACATGGGTTTCCGTAAAAAAGGAGTTCATCAGGGCGCATTGATACAAACCCAAACAGGCGAATGGTGGTCGGTTTTGTTTCAGGACCGAGATGCTATCGGCCGTGTACCTACACTGCAACCCGTTACCTGGACCGATGGCTGGCCGATGCCGGGCGTAAACGGTAAGGCGGTAATTACCTACAAAAAGCCAAACGTAGGCAAAAACTGGCCGGTAACTGTTTTGCCAAAAACAGATGAGTTTAATCAACCCAAACCGGGTTTGCAATGGGCCTGGAACCATAATCCAAACGATAGCTTATGGTCGCTTACAGAACGAAAAGGTTATCTGCGCCTCAAAACCGGGAAAGTAGTTGATAATTTAAAACTTGCACGGAATACTTTGACCCAGCGGCCGTTCGGGCCGGCATCAACCGGTACTGCCGAATTTTATATCAGCCATTTAAAAGAGGGCGATGTAGCCGGACTGGCCATTTTCCAGGATCCGTATGCGTATATCGCTGTTCAACAAAAAGACGGTAAAAAACGCCTGGTTATGGCAGTTAACGGCAAGGAGCTGGCTACTGTAGAAAACCTGACGACCGGCAAAATTTACTTGCAGGCTAAAGTGGATGCCATTACCGATAACGCCACCTTTTTTTACAGCACCGATAACATCAATTTTAAACAGCTGGGGAACGTGTTTGCCATGAAGTTTAACTTATCGGTTTTTACCGGCAACAAGTTCTGCCTGTTTAATTATGCAACCCAAACGCCCGGCGGTTATGTAGATATAAACTGGTTTAGGATGCAGGTAGCGAACAAAATGTAGCATGTTTCCTGATTACTATTAAAAAATATACTGTTTTTATCAGCATAAATTGATCAATAGATGTGATTAAAAATTTTTGGTTGACAGAATAAATTGCCTGTTTATGATCGAACTATTTGTTAAAAGTACAGTTAGTTGGTAAACAAAAAAGATGATAAAAAAAGCACTGATCTTCGATCTTGACGATACGATCTACCCGGTAAAATCCATTGCTGATCAAATGTTCGCGGAGCTTTATGCCCTAATCAAAAAAAATGTAACCGAAGAGGTTTATCGAGGTGCCAGTAAAGATCTTTTAACAGTTCCGTTTCAAAAAGTTGCCGCCCGTTATGCGTTCGATAAAAAACTTAACCTGGAAGGACTAAAGCTTTCGCGGGAAATGAGTTATGAAGGCATTATAGAAGCTTTTGGCGATTACGAGCTGACCAAAGACTTGCAGATAGAAAAATTTCTGGTTACTACCGGTTTTACAAAATTGCAGCAAAGCAAGATCAGGCAGTTGGGTATTGAAAAAGATTTTAAAGAAATATTTATTCCGGATCCTGATAAATCAGACTTGTCGAAAAAGGATATATTTCAGCAGATCATGCAGAAATATCATTATGAGCCGGATGAAATTTTGGTTATCGGAGATAATCCGGAATCAGAAATTGCAGCAGCCAAAGAACTCGGGATGGAAACTTATTTGTACGATTATGAAGGGAAATTTTCGCCGGCACTTGCTGATCATTACGCTACCAGCTTTATCAATTTAAAAGATATTTTAAGTTGATAAAAGAAGCATGCAATCCTGACGACAAAAAATACTCAACCTGATATTGAAAAATGAAAAAATTCCTGATCGGTTTACTATTTTTTGCTTGTTCTGCTACTTATGCTGATGCGCAATCCAAATTAGTTACGCTGGATTCCTATTTTAATAACGAACATCAAAAAAATGCGGAAGGGCAAATGGTTTCGTTTCATTACAAATGGGAAGAAACAGATAATAACGGATTTTCTGTATTGAGAACGATTTTTAAAAGCGAAGGTGCACAGTTGGAAACGCTTTACGAAAAGCCAACCGCGGCAAGCCTCAAAAACACAAGTATTTATATCATTGTGGATCCGGATACAAAAAAGGAAAGTCCGGATCCTAAATTTATCACTTTTTCTGATGCCGGCGTAATTGCGCAATGGGTTAAAGCCGGCGGAAAGTTGCTGCTGTTTGCCAACGATAGTGCCAATGTAGAATTAACGCATTTTAACGAGCTTGCCGGCAGGTTCGGTATTCATTTTAATAACGAAATGATAAATCACGTGGCAGATGATCGGCATTTTGAAGACGGTGCTATTCCAATCAAAAATCATCCTGTTTTTAAAACTTCTGCTAAAATTTTTATGAAAGATGCCTGTTCTGTCAGCATCAAAAAACCGGCAGCAGCGATGCTTCGTTCCAAAGATGCAGTAATTATTGCCGAAGCAAAATATGGGAAAGGAACGGTGGTTGCCGTGGGAGATCCGTGGTTGTATAACGAATATATGAACGGCCGCCTGCCTGCCGGATACGAAAATGACAAGGCAGCAAATGATCTGGTAAAATACCTGCTGCAAAAATAGCTGTAAGTTTGTTGATGATTTGTTTAGTTAAGGCGTTAAAAATGCTTTGAGGACGGATACAATACTTCAAAAACAAACGGCTCCACCCGGCCTTCAAACAAAAAAGCTGACTGTTGATTTCTAAAAGCAAGATGACAGAGCCGGTGCCGATCACCCAAAATACGACAAGCGGGAACAGCCTGCAGCTGAAAATTGTACAACAAGGGCAGGAATGTTTAAGTACGCCCGTTTTAGCCCGGATTTTAACTACGCTAAGCAGTGCATTAGAAAGTTTTTTGCTGGCCGAGCTTATGCAACGCTACAGCAATCCGAAACCTGCACTTAAAAAGGAAATTAGCAGGTTTGCCTCGGTAACGCAGCTGGCAATAACGGACGTAGATTTAGTTCATTTTGTTTTTACTTTCGAGATTGCCCGAGCCGGGGAAGAACCGGCATTTCGCCTGCTCAAAAGTGTTTCGGACTTACAACAGCAGCTGTTCGCCCTGTTTCTTCAAACTGTTTTTACCGCAGAAATTTTTAACGAAACGCATATAGAAAAACTATCTAAACGCTATCAGGCAAAAGAGCGGGTGCGGATATTTAAGCCTGTTTATGATCATTTAATCAACCCGGTTCAAGGCTACCAAGTTTTTTTTGCTGTTAAAAGAAGCACTGCATTTAAAACCTGGCCGCTCCCCGAAGGCCGGGAAGTATGGAGCGGCCTGATCCCCGAAGCCGGAAAAAAAGCTGCAGGGCAAAGTGAAACCTATTATCAATATGTAAAAACCGGTGAAATAAATGATCTTTTCGGGAAAAGATCCAAATACGAGAAGGTGCTGATCAAAGAAAGCCCGCAGCATGATGTTTATCCTTATCAGCTTCAAAAAATCCGGGTAAAAGGGAAAACCTACCGTTTTAGCAATACATTAACGGCATCGGTTAAGGTAGAAAACGGCCTGTACCGCATCGCTTTGCCCGAGCTGCAACTGCGTGCTTCCCACCTGGATAGGGCAGGAGCTGAAGCGGAGTTTGATGCCGCACTGGCAAATTTGATTGGCCGGCTGGAAAAAGCAGACGGCAGCATGGATGCAAAAACAAGGGCCGCACTTTTAAAGCTAAAAGAGCTTTTGGTAGATATTTAGTTTCTTTTGCGAAAGATAATATATCCGGCTAAATTTCCTTCAAATTCAATAGGATGACAGTTTTCTGCTGTTACCAATACTGAAACTATCAATTTAATAAATTTGGATAATCGGAAATTAAGCCATCAACATTTAACGATTTTAAATTGCTGATTTCTTCTTTTGTGTTAACCGTCCACGGGATAATTTTTATTCCTTTTGCGTGGCAAGCATTTACCAAATCAGTGTTAACTATTTTGTAAAAAGGACTATAAATAAATGGTGTAAACCCAAGTTCGGTAAGATTTATGTCGAATGTTTTTTTATCGTTTGGTATCAAATAAGAAGTTCTGATTTGAGGATATTTCTTATTTAATATTTGTAAAGTCCGTTTGTCGAAAGATTGAATAACAACAAACGGAGCAATCTTTTTTTGTTTGATAATGTCCATTAATGCTTCTACAAAAACAGCGGGAAGCGGGTTTAAAATATTATCTCCCGCTTCATCGCACTTGGTTTCTATATTGTAAAACACTTGTTTTTTGCCTGTCTTTTTCAGATAGTTTTGTACAGAATCGATCAAATCCGCCAGCAAGGGAACAGCAAGTTTCAATTTTTGCTGCTGCGGAAATAATGGATAAAATTTAGAGCCGACATCAAACTGACGGAGATCCGCATAAGCCATTTGATAGATCGGATATTTTTTATCGTCCGATTTTAAAATTTCTGTTCCATCGGGGTTTAAGGCAAAAGCAGGGTTTAAATAATCATCATGTGCAACTATAACCTTTCCATCTGCAGTTACATGCGTATCCATTTCCAAAGTAGTTACGCCTAGATTTATGGCATGCAACATGGCCGGGATGGTATTTTCGGGCATCAAGCCGCGGCCGCCTCTGTGCCCTTGTTTATCAAATGCCGGATAGGGTTTATTTTGAAGCATGGTCGTTTGCTGTGCTTTACAATTTAATACAAATGTTGATACCGCAAGGATAATTCATAAAGATATTCTCCCTGTAAATTTGATAAACATAGCTAGGATTTGGTTTTGATTTTGATGAAGTTAAATCTGTGCTTGTAATATTATGCCGATGTTAAGCGGTTGTCATCAATACGTTAATATTAACGAAAACAAAACTGAATAATAGAGCTAACCAAATCAATTTTTTTATCGATAAAAGAAGCATACCTTTTTCTTTTTCATCAATTCAAAAATATTAGTGATATGGCTTCAATATTTACTGTTTGTTAATTTTAAGTTAATACTAAAAACATTATTTTGCCTGCTGCTATCATGTTAACTAATGAAAAAAATTGCCTTTTTATTTTCTTTAATGCTGTTGATGCACTTAAACCTGCAAGCGCAAATGCTGCAAAGCAAAAATTATCCGGCCGCTGCAAGCTCTGCTGTTCAGCCGTTTTTGTTTTCGGTTAACACTCTTACCGGTAATTCACCAGCCTGGAATTTAAATTATTCCGGCAGTTACGGAGAAAACACACAAACACTTATCGGCTATAACGGTGTAGACCAACAGCTGGCCGTTAAGGGCTATTTGGGGGACAGGTTTACATTATACGCCAATGCAGCAATGGGTTTTGCCAGTTCCGGCGGTGTAACCAGTGCCCAGCAGGCAGAAGTAATCCGGGATTTTATCGGCGGTAAACAGCTTTTTGGGCCAAGGGTTGGATTAAGTTTGGGGTTAAGCAGAGACTATACCAACGTTAAAGCTGTTTTTAGCCGTATAACTGCTTCTTTTGATGCTGCCTCTTGGAAAATTGCCGGAAATATGCGCTTTGAAAAAGCTTTTGACCGTTCCAGAGATGACATTGATTTGGTAACCAGTTTAGGTTTTCATCATCATATTACCGGGTCGCTATTTGCCGGCGTGGAAGCTGTAGGTGAAGATCTGGAAGGTTTTTGGGAAGCAGATGAAGCCGAAGGAGGTGCTAAACTGCTGATCGGGCCTTCTCTAAATTTAGTACCGCAAGGCTCTCGCTTTACTTTTTCTGTTTGCGGCGGCCCTATTTTTTATGCGACCAGAAGTAATGTTGTTCCATCTGAAGCTATACGGGATTTAGGCACCATATCTGCAAATAACGGTTACACGATAAGAGCGCAAATTAATTTTAACTTACACCAATAATTGATGATATGATTATTTATCCTATAAAAAAAGCATTCCTGATTTTTACTGTAACGCTGTTGGTATTAAACCAGACAATGGCACAGCTCCCCGGAAAAACAAAAAAAGCCGGACAAGTGCTTTTGCCAAACGGATGGAAATTAAGTCCGGCCGGGCGATCTTTAACCTTGGGAGATTTGCCTTTAAACATGCAGTTGAGTGCTTCGGGCAAGCTGCTTGCGGTTACCAATAACGGCCAAAGTACACAGTCGTTACAGTTGATAGATCCGCAAAGCGAAAAACTACTGGATGAGCAGGTGTTGAGTAAATCCTGGTACGGTTTGGCGTTCAGCAAGGATGAAAAAGAACTTTATGTATCAGGAGGAAATGATAACTGGATATTGGATTTTCATGTTCAAAATAGAAAGCTAAACGGGGCAGATACTATAAAATTAGGTAAGCCCTGGCCAAAAAATAAAATTTGCCCTACCGGCATTGCTGTTAATAAAAGCAATACACGTTTGTACACGGTAACCAAGGAAGATAGTAGTTTATACATCATAGAACCTGCCGGCCACAAGGTTATTAAAAAAGTACAGTTAGCGGCAATTGCATACAGCTGCATCTTATCTCCCGATGAAAAAAATCTATATATTTCTTTATGGGGAGGCAGGCAGGTTGCAGTTTATAATACTTCTTCGTCTGAGATTACCGCCAGCATCAATACGGGCGATCATCCGAATGAACTGCTGCTGAACAAAAACGGCAGTACTTTATTTGTGGCCAATGCCAATGATAATTCCGTTTCTATTATCAACACAAAAAATAATAAAGTGGTTGAAACGGTTTCTACATCGCTTTATCCAACACGTTTAACGGGTTCCACCACAAACGGCCTGGCTTTATCCGCTAACGAAAAAACGCTTTATATTGCCAATGCCGATAACAATTGCCTGGCTGTGTTTGATGTTAGCAAGCCCGGAAACAGCCAGAGTTTAGGTTTTATACCGGTTGGCTGGTATCCAACCAGCGTTAAAACTTTAGGCAGCAAAATATTAGTTGCCAACGGGAAGGGTTTAACTTCTATGGCCAATCCGCTGGGGCCGCAGCCTGTTTTAAAAACGGATAACAGCGGTTACCAAACGGGCAGCACGGCCAACAGCAGGCTGCAATATATTGCGGGTTTATTTAAAGGTTCGCTTTCTTTTATCGATGCGCCAAAAGCCGAACAATTAAAAACTTATACCCGGCAGGTTTATGCCAATACTCCTTTTACCGATAAAAAAACGGTACAGGCCGAAGGCGAAGCAGGCAATCCGGTTCCGCGTAAAGCAGGGGAGAAGTCGCCCATAAAGCATGTATTTTACATCATTAAAGAAAACCGTACTTACGATCAGGTTTTAGGCGATATGCCGGAAGGAAACGGCGACACTTCGCTGTGTATATTCGGTAAACAGGTAACGCCAAACCACCACGCCATTGCAAAAGAGTTTGTTTTACTGGATAATTTTTATGTTGATGCGGAAGTAAGTGCTGATGGCCATAACTGGAGCATGGCTGCTTACGCAACGGATTTAGTAGAAAAAACCTGGCCGACAAGTTATGGCAACCGCGGCGGCAGCACAAGTTTTGAAGGCGGGCGGCCAGCTACTTATCCAAAAGATGGTTTTATCTGGGATTATTGCAAACGCGCAGGTATCAGCTACCGTAGCTACGGCGAGTTTGGCGAGTACGATAAAGCTAATATCAAATCCTTGCAAGGGCATATGAGTCCGCGTTCGCCGGGCTTTGATTTGGATATTCCTGATCAGGTACGGGCAGATGCCTGGGAACATGATTTTGATTCGCTTTTGGCTGTTAAAGCTGTTCCGCAGTTTAATACTTTACGGATTTCTGACGACCATACCAGCGGCCAGAAAAAAGGAAAAATAGCACCGGTAGCTGCAGTTGCCGATAATGATTTAGCTGTAGGCAGGATTATAGAACATCTGTCGGAAAGCCCGATCTGGAAAGAATCAGTTGTTTTTATTTTAGAAGATGACGCCCAGAACGGCCCCGATCATATTGATGCGCACCGTTCCCCGGCTTTTGTTGCCGGGCCATATGTAAAGCGCAATACAGCTATCCACACCATGTATTCTACTTCAGGTTTTTTAAGAACGATGGAACTGATTTTAGGCTTGCCGCCGATGAGCCAATACGATGCGGCAGCGATACCGCTTTACGAGTGTTTTACCAGCAAAGCTGATATTACACCGTACAAAGTTAAGCCTGCACAGGTTGATTTAACAAAACGTAACGTGGCCGTAAATGAAAGCAGCAAGCGTTCGGAAAGGTTTAATTTTGCCAAAGAGGACGCCGCTCCGGATTTGGATTTGAATGAAGTGGTTTGGAAATCGGTAAAAGGTGAAACCGCGATCATGCCCGCACCAAAACGAAGTGCATTTGTGATCCTGGAAAAGAAAAAGAAGAAGGATGACGATTAAATAAAAAGCCGCATTAATAAAATATAATTGGGAATTTAAAAAAGGTTCCTTAAAAACAGTTCTCTGAAAAACTACAATTTACAAAAAGCAAAATTTATAGGCATAAAAAAAGCAAAATGCTGATTACAGGAAAACAAATATTTTATATTTTCCTGTAATCAGCATTTTACATCAATTATTAATCTAAACCCGTAGTGCATTTAGGCAATATTGATTTTAAGGTTGTTTATATTTCGGTTCAGGCTGTTATTAATGAATTGAATA
>CAHJWG010000006.1 GCA_903642215.1 Sphingobacteriaceae bacterium
CAGTTCGGTTTGTACTGGCCGATAGAATCCGCATGACCGCGCAGCGAAACCACGTAATCATCTTCGATCACCAGTTTGGCCAGCTTGTTCAGGTTATCATAATACGTATCGCGGACAGAGGCTTTGGCAAAATCATACTCTACGTTGTGGGTAAGTTCTGCAATCAGCGCGCTTTTGTCGTCAATTGTTGTTTTGCGTACTGCCTTTTTTGACGCTTTAAAATCAACTGCTTTTACGCCTGCAAAAAACAGCAGCATAGCTGCCACGACGGATAAAAATACTTTTGGTTTCATAATTTTTTTGGTTTTAAATTGGTTTTTAAAATAGTTTTATAAGAAAAAATGTTTCATATAAACTTATTAAAATTTTTAATAAAAATATATAGTAATTATAAATTATCAAAAATATTTATTTGCTTGTAAATTATAAATAATAATAAGTGCTATACTTCTTTTACCGGTAAGAAAATGGTTAATAAGATTTTGTTCTGTTTGAGGTTTTAAGTGATTACTTGTTAGAAGAACTGTAAGCGTTAGCTCTTTTTAATCACTCAATTTCATTTAAATTACTTGTACAAACTGCTTTAAAATAACAACTGCCGGAACCTAATTGCTACATAACAGAACAAGTATTAATACATTTGAATTTAAGTATTTATACAGATAACCTTACAAGATTTAACCTTATATTAATCAAAATTACAAACTTAAAAAGAGGAGTTATTTTGTGTGAATTAAATCAGGATGAACGATGTATCGGATATGATGTAATTCCCGAGAAAAATTTACCAGCTAAAACTGTTTCAACTAAATACACAGCCGATAAATAGCTATAAATGAATATAAAAAGCACAAGTAACGTTAGCAGCAGTGTACAATTATCACCGGAAAAACTTTTACTTTTTTTTACCGATCACCTAAACCGTATTTATTATGCAAAAGCTCATTTATCAGAGCGACTTACAGAAATAGAAGAGCATGCTGATTTTCTGGATTTAAAACACGGCATCAGGGAAACCCATGAAGATGTAGCTAAACAAATGATCAGGATGGAAGAAATTTTTACCCTGATGGATATTGCTATTTCATTTGTAAAATGCACAGATTTGGACAACCTGATTGAGAGTGCTTTTTCCGGCATCCATCAATACAGTATAGAAGCCGGCCTTCGTGATCTGTCGATTTTGTATTACATGCAAACTATTGAAAGCATAGAAATGACTTCCTTTGGTATGCTCCAGCTTATGGCTGCACAACTTAAAAACAAACAGATTGTACAGCTCTTGAAAGAGAATTTTGACGAAGCCCGTGAAGATCATATTTTACTTGCATTGATTGCTGCAAAATTTATAAAAGGATGATCATGCTTCTTTTACCGTATAATTTTACGATTCTTCGTTTACTTTAGCCATAACTCGGCTTATTGGCAATACTTCTTTTATCACCTAAAAGTTTGTACGGCTGCTTCAACACTGCTTTCTTTTTTCCTAACTGCTTCGTCGGTTTTTTCTTGCCGGTTCTATTAAAAAAACAGCTTTCTTTTCCGCCTTAAATCTGATAAATTAGGCTTTCTATTCTTTTAATAGAAAAACTTTCCTTTTTCAAACCTATTAGCACCTTGTATAATTCCCTCTTTAAAATGCAACTCGGATTCAGGTTATTCTTTTTGTCTTTTTTCTTATTGTTATCGGTTACTTATGGCCAAACTATAACCAACAAAGTTTTAAAAGACGACGTAACTGCCTTACAGGATATGAAGGCCCGGCTGCCGGTAGAAAAACTCTATCTGCAAACCGACAAACCTTATTACAACACCGGCGATACGATCCGTTTTAAAGCATATTTACTGAATGCTGATTTTCTTGTTCCCTCAATCCGAAGCGGACTGCTATATGTGGAACTAGATGACGTAAACGGCAAGGCTGTGAAACAGATTATGGTGCCCGTTAATGCCGGTTTGGCCTGGGGTGATTTGGTGCCGGATGAAAAAGAAATCCGCGAAGGAAGCTTCACTTTACGTGCCTATACAAACTGGATGCGCAACTTCGGGGAAGATTACATCTTTAAAAAGAACATTTATATTTCTGCCATAAGCGGCACCACTACTTTAGTCAAAACGGTGTTTAAAGCGGACAGCGCGGCAGGTAAAAATAAAGTAGCGGCCGGTTTGTATTTTACTTCGTTGGATAACAACGCTTTGATACTGAAAGATATCAAACTGCGTGTAACAGATGGACGGCGCACCTTAGCGCGGGACAAAGTTACGACCGGCTTTGACGGAGGTCTGAAAGTTAACTTTGACCTGGCCGATAAAACAGATCTCAAAAACCTGGTTATAAAAGCGCAGCGAACAGGAACTGGTTCGGATACCTCAACCCTAACCATCCCGGTAAACATCAACCGGCCCGAAAAAACAGACCTGCAGTTTATGCCCGAAGGCGGCAACTTGCTTGCAGGGATAAATACCAAAGTTGGCTTTAAAGCCATTGGCGAGGACGGCAAAGGCCTGGCTTTAACTGGAAAAATATACAACAGCAAACAGCAGGAAATAACTGCTTTTAAAACCTTACACGCGGGCATGGGCAGTTTTGAGCTTACGCCGCAGGCAGGGGAAAGTTATCATGCCCGAATAACTTTGCCCAGAGGAATTACAAAAGAATACCCTTTGCCTTTGGTAAACCTTTCTGGCACCGCATTAGCCGTAAAAACGCTGAACAACGATTCGTTGCTGATTACAATTAATGCCACAACGGATTTGGCAGATAAACCTGTTGTCTATTACCTGATCGGCCAAGCGCGCGGCGTGGTCTGTTATGCGCAAACCCTCGGCTTTCGCAATAAGCAACCGGTAAAAGAAGCATTACCTGGTTCGCTGTTCCCAACAGGTATCGCCAGATTTACATTATTGAACGCAGCCGGTCAACCGCTAAATGAGCGGCAGGTATTTATCAGCCATGATGATGTGTTGCAGATCAACATCAGTACCGATAAACAAAATTATTCGATTCGTGACAGTATTGCCGTAGCTATCGAAGTGAAGAACAAAGAAGGCAAGCCTGTGCAGGGCAGTTTTTCTGTAGCGGTAACGGACGGCAGCCAGGTAAAAACCGATAGTTTGGGTAGTAATATCCTCAACAATTTGTTGCTCAGCTCCGACCTGAAAGGCAATATTGAAGAACCGGGCTATTATTTTGCAGGTGATAAAGCTATAGAACTGGACAACCTGATGCTTACCCAGGGCTGGGCCGGTTATAGCTGGAAAGAGGTTTTCAGTCCGGTTAAAACACCGGTTATTTACCCGGCCGAAAAAGAGTTTGTAGTTAAGGGAACCGTAACCAATGCTTTTAACAAACCGGTGGCCGGATCAAAACTGGTGCTATTTTCCAATAATCCACCGGCATTAAACGAAACTACGACCGGTAAAGACGGCCGCTTCTATTTTAAAGGGCTAATCCCGGTAGATACCGCTTTATTCAAGATACAGGCCAGAACCAGAAAGGGAAGCAGTTTTAACGTAAACATCAGCGGGGAAGAATTTAACCCGCCCAAATTTAGCCCGGCTGGGCAGGTTGCTCCCTGGTACGTCAACCCGGACACATTATTACTGGCGAATGTAAACACAAAAACCGCGCAGCTAAAGGCCGTAGAAAACCTAATGGGAAAAGGACTCCGTTTGAAGGAAGTAACCATCACGGCTAAGAAAATTATCCCCGGTTCTAAAAATCTGAATGGCCCCGGCCAGTATGATTCGGCTTTCGATGAAAAAGATATGGTCAAAGCCAATAAAACAACTTTGGGTGATTTTTTGGAAAAAAATATTCGGGGATATGTAGTTACAGGTATTTGGAAACCATGTTCAAGTTGTAAAGCAATACCATGGGATTATGTTCTAAAAGGAAAAAGGTTACATTTTATAATTGACGGGATGGATCTTGAATATGGGAATATGAACGACCGCTATCACTTTATTAAAAACCAACTGGACTATTTTACTGCCGAGGATATTACAGGTATTGAAGTGCTGTATAATGCTAAGTTTCTTCCAAATTATGGTATAGCATTCGCACCTATCGGAGAGCTTCCAAATGGCGATGGGCATGCCTACCTGGAAATAACCACCAGGGCAAAAAAGGGGCCATTCATGCGCGTAACACCAGGCACTTATCTATACAAAACTTTACCTTTTACCTTGCCTGAACAATTTTACCGCCCCAAATATAATGTAAGTAATAGGGATTTTGCTATCGGTACGGATCTGCGCTTCACCATCCACTGGGAACCAAATATTGTTACAGACACGGCCGGCAGTGCTAAATTGTCTTTTTACAGTGCCGATAAGCCCGGCATTTACAACGTGATTATCGAAGGGATAGATTTACAAGGGAACATCGGTTATCTTAAACAAAAAATAAATGTTGCAACAGCACCTTCTCATCCGTGAAAAAATTTCCATATTACAAGTAGCAGGACTAATTTATACAGCTGAAGTTGTTTAAACTTATTTTAGCTTCGTATCTGATTTTTCTTCTATTCCACTAATATTAAGGTTATCCCCCTAATCTCCTTTAAAGGGGGAACAGAACCAGGGCGTATATCTTTCTATAACGTTTACTAAACTATAGAAAGGTGTACGACAGGCTTCCCCCCCCCTTAAAGTGGGTTAGGAGGACGAATTTCCATTTTTTATAAGGTAAAAGAAGTATTTCATTAAAATAAAGGAAGAAATAAGTTAAACAGGTTCGCTACACAGAACCGGATGCAGGACGCATTATTTATGGAGTTTACTTTTTATGCTTTTTTTATCACCTAAAAAACAGGGAAATAACATACTTTTTTCTATTGGTGCAGCAGCTAAAAGCAAATTTTATAGGCATAAAAGAAGCAAGGTTGATCTTATGAAATGAAATTAACCTAACTCTTTTGAACATCATTTCCGGATGGCTGCAAAAAATAACCGGCGATAGATAACGCTCTGAAAAGCCGCCTGTTTTTATAACTGTTTTTGCGGCCTCTCGCCAGGATATTATTTAAAGTTTTCAGCACTGCTACTGTGTGTGTTCCTTTATTAATCATCACACAGTCGGCTGCAGCTGCGTGTGCGGCATCGGTTACTTCGCCTCTTGTAGGAAGCTCCTGCTTGTTCATGTTCTCAAGCACCTGTGTTGCCCAGATTACCGGGACACGTGCCGCTTCGCAAATCCACAAAATTTCGTCCTGTACCTCGCTCATCCTTTCAAAACCTACTTCAAGTGCCATATCTCCCCGGGCAACCATAATAGCAAGCTGGCTTTGCTGCATCCCTTGCAGGATTATTTCCGGCAAATGGTTTACCGATTGGTTCGTTTCTATTTTAGCCACTATCGGGAATCCGGGTTTGTTTGAAAGTAGTAACTGCCTTTGCAGTTCCTGCATATCTTCTGCATGTTTTACAAAAGAAAACCCAACCATATCAGCATGCTGTACAATAAAAGGCAGGCACTTTAAGTCAAAATCTGTAATGGGTTTTACCCGGAACGCCGTATCCGGAAAGTTAATCCCCTTTTCATTTTTAATGAAGGTTTTCTTTGCAGAAATTCGGGTAATTTTAAGGATAGCTCCATTACCGGATGTATTTTGTACTACTGCTTCAAACAAGCCGTCATCAAAAAAAACACGCTGGCCAGGTTTTAGGTTTCCAACTATGCCAGCCAAACTGCAACAAATTGTCTTTTTGTTTTTAAGCCCTTTTTGATCGGGATCAGTTAAGGTTACCTCATCCCCTAATGCTACTTTTAACTTCTCTTTTTTTTGTTTTTTACTGCTGATTTCTATCCTGATTTTAGGGCCGGCTAAATCCATGTATAACTTGCAGGGAAGATCAGTTTTTACCATCGCCTTTTTAAGGTTAACAATCATTTTAAGCCAGGTTTTCCGGTTGTCGTGGGCGCAGTTGATCCTTGCGATCCGCATCCCGCTTTGCAACAGTTCGCAGATTAATTTTTGATCTCGGGCAAAATTGGTATCAAAAGTTACCATAACCGGAGGCACGTTGTTGGTTGCCCCCTGCCCTAAAAGTGCCTCACAGTTTTGCTGTAATTGCTCCGGGCCGTTTTCGGTTTCTTCTTCTGATAAAGGTTTTTTATAACCAAGCAGTTTCATTACCTGCACCAGTTGTGTTTTAATATGGCTTTCGCTGGCAGCGAGAGAAGACAGGCCCTGCTTGTGCAGCTCTTTTTGCAAGGGTTCTATATCTTGAGAACGCAATGCCAAATAATCAGTGAGGTTGATAGCAGAATTCCTATAAACCGGTTTAACCCTGCTAATCTGCTCTGCTTTCTGCACTTCTGCCGTTAGCATAGCCAGATAGAGCTGTTCCAGTTTTTCCAGCAAGTTTTTGTTCTTTTCCAAAGTTTAAAAGTAACGATGTTTTTCTTAGAAATCCTATTGCTTTCGCCCCGGCGATTACCAAACAAATCTACTTAATCAAGGTGCTAACAGGTTTTACCATACAGAAGTTTAAACCCTGCAAAGCGGTTTTGTCCTTTGCCTTATTCCTTTACCATAATTTTCCGCTCAATAGAAAATTCCACGTCTTTCAGTCCTTCTCCTGTAATCACAAAAACTAACCTTTCTTCTCTTTCAGGGAAATATTGTTTTACCATCGGGATAATTTCACCAACTAATTCTTCCATCTTTTTTGCATCCGGGCTACCTGTATTTACAATAATATGCTTCATAAATATAGTTACACCGTTTGCACAGCTGCATTCTTTTTTAAGCAGCTTGATTACTTTCAACGGTAAAGTTTCCATTGTAATTTTCATTTAAGTAAACTTTAATAAATAAGTGCCATACCGGGTTTGGGGTTAAGGAGCGTGGTTACTTTATCTACCAGTTCGGTAAGGCCGAAGGGTTTTGCCAGAAAAGCGTCGCAACCATAAAAACCCAGCGACTGCAATACCCGCGGATATGCAGAACAAATTATGATCGGTAGTTTCGCTGTTACCCTGTGTGTTTTTAATTTTTTGCAAAGTTCGCCACCGTTAACACTTTCCAGGATATAATCTATAATTACCAAATCAGGCCGGCATTGGTGTACAAGCTCTGTAATATCGTCCGTACCTTCAAAAATTTCTACATAAAACCCTTCATAATTTAATGTTTCCTGCATTACATCCAAAACACGGGGATCATTATCGATGACTACAATGCGCTTAGCTGCCATTATTTGTTTGATTTTAGAGCCAAAAGGCTTGTTCCGTTATTAAAATTAAGAATATCCGATTACCTTTTTTATGAGATAAAAAAAGGTATTGCCGTTGTAAAAGCAACTTCTCCATTATTTTTTAAGCAGTTGAGAAAGCTTGCACCGGGCAGCGGGAGTTTCCCGGGCATATTGTTAAACCAAGAGAACAATTGGTCAGTTCCGTTTTCATTGTTTAAGTGTTGATTAATTAGTACACTACAAAAATCCAGAAAGGGAATAGCTTAAACCAAAAGTATAAATACTTAATTTATGTGAATTAATACGGTTTTTTGATCAAGGGCGATTCTTGGCTGATGATCTGTGGTTGCTTCTTTTATGGTGATAAAATTAGAGCCTTATTTTTTTTTATCAGTAAAAGCTAAATCAAATTTCTTTTACATTGTCCAAAGTAATCCAGCCCGAATTGCCGTTGGGAAGTTCGATTGCAATCCAGCTTCCTTCTTTTTGGGTGATGTCAACCTTAGTGCCTTCATGTATCACAAATAAAGGTTTTGCATTGATATCGGGAGAGCCTTTTACAGTAACAGAATTGCCGAAAATTATTGCCTGATGATGGCTGCTGAAATAATTTACCTGCCTGTTCGCCATAAAAATACTGGTGAAACCAATAAAGATAAGTACGATCCCCATGTAAAAACAGGCTTTTTTAATGGCAACAATGCTGGTAAACAGATAGGCGATCAACAATAAAAATCCGATTAAAACAAACACATCGCTTAACACAGAAAGCGTTCCTGCGGGTAATATCAGGATAAAATTATGCCACCAGCGGGTAACAAAAAATTCTGGCTGCGGCTCTATTTTATCGGCGATCTTTAAGTTGGCAAACTGGATATTGATGTTGATATCTTTATCATTCGGGGCAAGTTTGTGCGCCTTTTCATAATACAAAATTGCCGATGCCACATCATCCGATTTGTAGTAAGCATTGCCTGTGTTGAAATAAAGCACCGCCGACTGGTAACCTTCTTGGATAATCTGCTGGTAAACCTGTATCGCTTGCGGGTATTGCGCTTTGGCATATAGCTGGTTTCCTTTTTCAAACCGAGCGTTTGGCTTGTCATCACCCAAAGAAAACAGGGGTAAAAGAAGCATCAGCACCGGATATAACCCAGTGGTTAACCGGTTATATTTTCTCTTCAATTTCATTGATCGAATTTTTTGCTTTATCGAATACTTGCTGCTCGGATATTCCGGTTACGGGTGCAAAACGAGCCATCTCGCACAAATCCATCGTATCAACTAACTGTTTAATAGTTGCTGTATTCAGCGAACGTGCCTGCAGCCGGGAAACAATATTTTCTTTAATCAGATCGGCAACCGGAATATTTAATTTGTCGCTTACGTAACCGTACAAACCCTTAGCCACGGCATCGTAAAATGCTGCCCTGTTGCCTGCCGTTAATTCTTTTTGCGCATTAGCCAGATGTTTGGAAGCCATTTTGCCGGCTCCCCTGCTTTTAACTTTGCCGATATCACTGTTGTATTGCTGTTTCCATCTGCGGTAAAATATTGCGCTACCAAATAAAACAGGCCCTAAAAGAAGCAAGCTGTAATACCAGGCCGAATTATAAAATCCTTCCCCGGCTTTAAAAAGATTTGCAGGCGATGTTTTGATATACCGGATATCGTTACCCAATAACTTAATATCCTGCTGCTCGGAAGAGTTGAAAGCAGGCACATTGGCCTGTGTATCGCCTTTATTTACTTTAATACTGAACGGCTTTGCCGGCAGGGTTACGTATTTTTTTGTTGCCGGATTAAAGTAAGTGAAGTTAACAGGATTGAAAACAAAACCGCCCTGGTGCCTCGGAATCAGCAGGTAACTGAACTGCCTGCTGCCGGAAACGCCGTTAGAATCCACCGTAATCCGGTCGGTTGTTTTAGGATTATATTTCTCGAAATCAGCCGGCGGCATAATTTTAGGTGCATTAATCAGATTAAGGTTACCGGTGCCCGAAATATCGACTGTATAATTTAACGTCTCATTAGCTTTTAACTCCTTTTTGTCTGCATCTGCATAAACAGAAAATGAACCAACGGCCCCGCTAAAATCAGCCGGTTTGCCGGCAGCCGGCAACGGAATAACATGGATAATAATCGGCTGGCTTTTTGCTTGGTACTTAACATCTTTAAAATCATCAAACATGCTGCCCAAAATATTTTTCTGAGGCAGCTGCAGCCGTAATAAAAATGTCATCGACAGCGGGTCGATCACCAAATCACCGGCATGCTGCGGAAAAAGAATGGTTTGTTTAACCGTTGCAACATTGTATTTCAAACCTTTGTAAGTTTCCGTTCTCCAGGCCGCGTTAGGATTTTTGTTTACTACGTCCTGGTTCCAAAACCCGTTTAAATCCGGTGCTTTATCCGGCTGGCCGCCCAGTAATCCTACACGAGTATAAATTTTGTAATTTACTTTCAACTGCTCTCCCACATAAGCATGGGTTTTATCCACCACGGCCCTAATAAATATCTGTTTGGAAAGGTCTTTTGTATCCGCTTTACCGTTATCATCCGGCGCAGCCTGCTGTTGTGCCTGCTGCTGCTGTACCGGCGGGGCCTGCCCTTTTACCGTTATTTTTAAGGAATGAGAAATTAACGTGTGGCCGTTAATTACGATTGCTGCTTCATCAATTGTAAATGTTCCTTCTCTGGCGGCCGCCAAAATATAACTGTAAGTAATGTTGAGGGTTGTATTGCCGTTAACCGAAGTCATATCTGATGACATATTTGGCCCGGACAGCACCTGGAAATTATTAAAATTAGGCGGCGTAAACCGGCTGCCATTGGCGTTCATCGAAAAATCAACCTCAAACTGTTCGCCTACGCCAACATTGCTTTTGCTTGCCGTGGCCGTAAATTTTTGGGCAAACAGCAAGTTGGAGAACAACAGTAAAATTGATAGGATGCCAAATATTTTCTTCATTTATATTTTAATGCGCCAGTTTATCGGTGTATGGTTATGGTTAATACTTCTTTTATCACCTAAAAAACGGGAAGTATCAGGTTGTTTATTTGTGTTGGGTTCTAATAAAACTGCCATAAAAGAAGCATCATTTTTATTGTAAATTTTAAATATGCAAAGTTTACCAATCTTTGAGGATATGCGCCTGTCCGCCCTTTAATTTCTTGTTTTTCAGTTTATCCTGCGTGCCCTGCTCCTGGTTGTTAAGCGCATCCAGCATCCGCTGGGCATCGTCTTTTGAAATTTGGTTTGGCTGCGGCTGGTTTTGCTGATCCTTTTTATCCTGATCCTTTTTATCTTGGTTTGGATCTTTATTCGGATTATTCTTATCCTGATCTTTTTTATCCTGATTCTTTTTATCTCGGTCTTTTTTATCTTGATCCTTCTTGTCCTGGTCTTTTTTATTCTGATTCTGATTCTGCTTGTTTTGCTGCTGCTGTTTTTTCAGCATTTCCTGGGCGTAAGCTAAGTTGTAACGCGTGGCATCGTCCTTTGGATTGTTAAGTAATGATTTTTTGTACGCATCGATACTTTCTTCAAACTTTTTAGTTTCCAGCATCGAGTTGCCCAAATTATGATAAGCCCTTGCCTTTACAGCAGTATTGGTTGCCGTGGAAGCAATATCTGTAAAGTTTTTGGCTGCCGGTTCAAACTTTTTTTGCTTGTATAAAGCATCGCCCAAATTAAAATTACCTGTTAAATTTTCATTCTTTTTTTCAACGGCTTTGCGGTAATTTACTTCGGCTTCCTTAAACTTTTTTTGCTCATAAAGCTGATTGCCCTGGTGGATATAACTTTTTGCATCCTGTGCAAAAAGCACTGAGCCGTTCAACATCAATAATATAACTACGATTATCTGCTTCATGGCTTCTCCGCTTCAAACAACTTTAATTTGCTTAATCTTGAATTTTTCCGGTTGGAAATAAAAAACTCGATCACCAGCAGCAGCAAGGCAATCACCAGGAAAAACTGATACCGGTCTTCATAATCCTTGAAAGATTTGCTGTCGTACGTTTTTTGCTGCATTTTCCGTACCTGATCCATCACAATGCCCAAACCACTATTCGAATCGGTAGCTCTAATGTAAACGCCGTTTCCCGCTACCGCTATTTGCTTGCACAGATTCTCGTCTAATTTGCTGATAACGTTATGCCCGGCACTGTCCGTATGGAAGCCGATCTGCTTGCCGTTTTCGTAGATAGGAACCGGTGCGCCCTGCGGAGAACCAAAACCGATAACATGGATAGCCACACCTTTTTCGTGCGCAACTTGTGCTGCTGCCACGGCATCGTCTTCGTGGTTTTCGCCGTCTGTCATCAAAATCATCGCTTTGCTGGTTCCGTCTTTAAAATTAAAAGATTTCATCCCCATTTCAACAGCGGCGGCAATCGCCGTTCCCTGTACCGGAACGATGCCTGTATTGATCGTATTTAAAAACATTTTTGCAGCAGAATAATCCGTTGTTACCGGCATTTGTACGTAAGCTTCGCCTGCAAAAACAATAATCCCGATACGGTCATCGTGCAAATTATCTACCAGCTGCCCCAATGCCCTTTTCGCATTTTCTAAACGATTAGGCGCAAAATCCTGTGAAAGCATACTGTTGGAAACATCCAGTACGATCATCAAATCGGCCCCTTTTCGCTTAACTTCTTCTATATGCGCGCCAACCTGCGGCCCGGCCAGGCCGATGATCAGCATTGCGTAAGCCAATAAAAAAAATACAAATTTGACGGCGGGCCTGGAAAGGGAAACATCCGGCATAATCCGGCTGATCACGGCTTTATCACCGAAAGCAGCAAGCGACTTTTTTTTCCACCGGCGAACCGCCAAAAACAGGATGATCAACAGCGGCACAAGCAACAGCGCCCATAAAAGATAGGCATTTGCGAAACGTAGCATCAGGTTAAAGCTCCTTTAAAAATAGTGTTGTTTAACAAAAATTCTAATGATAAAAACAGCAGTGCGATGATAGCAAACGGCAGGTAACGCTCCGTTTTTTTGTGATATTTGGTAACCGCTATTTTAACTTTTTCAAGCTTGTCAATCTGCTCGTAAATCTGCTGCAGCTCGTTGTTGTTTCTCGCCCTAAAATATTTCCCGCCGGTGATATCGGCTATTTTACTTAGCGTGTTTTCATCGATATTTACCGGCACCATTTCGTAGTGCGTATTGCCAAACTGATCTTTAAGCGGATATCTGGCCGAACCGTTTGTACCTACGCCCACCGTGTAAACCCTGACATTAAACTGTTTGGCAATCTGGGCAGCAGTGATCGGCGGAATAGAACCTACATTATTTACGCCGTCCGTTAGCAATATAACCACTTTGCTTTTTGCTTCGCTGTCTTTTAAACGGTTAACGGCCGTGGCCAAACCCATTCCGATGGCCGTTCCATCATCAATCATTCCGTTTTTAATATCGGCAAAAAGATTGACCAGTACATCGTGATCAATGGTTAACGGACATTGGGTGAAGCTTTCGCCACTGAAAATAACCAAACCAATGCGATCATCCGGACGATCCTTGATAAAATTAATGGCGATATTTTTACCGGCATCCAACCGGTTCGGCGTAAAATCCTCTGCAAGCATACTGCCGGAAACATCTGTGGCAATCATAATATCGATGCCTTCTGTTGTTTCATCCTGCCAGCTAAAGGCGGATTGCGGCCGGGCCAGGGCGGTGATTATCGCCATAAATGCCAAAAATCTCAACACAATTCCTAAATGCCTAAAAAGTTGTATTGAACTTTTTGGTGCCGATGCAAAGCTTTTGGTTGTGGATAGGCCAAGCGTACCCTGCAACTGCCGGTTGCGCCAGTAGTAATATGCTGCCATTAATGGGATGACGAGCAGCAGCCAAAAAAATCCGGGATGGGCAAATTCTATTCCGCTAAACCACTTCATTTCGGCAAATCCTCCTGATCAATCGGTTTAGGCTGATGCTTCGTTTGCATTATAAAATTGATGGCTTGATCCAAACTTTGCTCATTTTCAAAAGCTGCCGGCTGCTGCTTGGCAAATTTTACCAGATCGGCCAGCGTTAATATTTGCCGGAGCGTACTGCTGTTATCCTGCGGGATGTCTTTGTTTTTTAAGCCGTCAAAAATCTCATCCGTAGTTTGTTCGTGGGCTTTTACCTGGTATCTTTTCTCCAAATATTCACGCAAAACATCCGTCAATTCACTATAATACAGTTTTACTTCGTTTTGCTGCCACAGCTTTTTATCGCGTAATACATTCAATTTATTTAGGGCGATGGTATCCGCAGACAAAACCGGCTCAGCTTTAATAAAAGGAACCACATTTTTAGGACGATTTTTATAGTAATACACTATTCCGGAAATTAATAAAATAACCGACAGCGTAATTAAAACCGCCAACCAATGATCTTTCAGCCAATCCCAAAGCGTGTAGGAAACCGTGAGCGGTTGTTTGATGTCGTAAAAACTTTTGGTGGTATCAACAGGAACCGCTTTTACTTGCAAGGTTACCGTTCCGGTTTTTAAATCGCCGGTTTTGGTGTGGAAGGTAAACTGAGGCAACACATAAACGCCGGCATCAAAAGAAGTAACAGCGTAACTATGCGTGATCGTTTCCTGGTTCGGGTTATTTTTGTCGATGGCAGTATCGGTTTTCAAACTTTTTACAATCTGCACTTTCCCGATACTGTCCACCAATTGTGGAAAAGTTAACTCCGTTTTAACCGGCAGTTGGGCCGAGATATGCAGCAAAGTTTGATCGCCGATTGGTATCGAAACCCGATCCAGCCGCGCTTCAACCTGTACGTTTTGTGCTTTAACTTTGAAGCAAACACCGATCAACAGAAAAATTAAAATGACCGACAAAAAGCTTTTCAAACAAATACTTGGGAAATTTATAATGCTTCTTTTACACATGTTTTTTTGTAGTCTGATTTTTATCCGATAAAAGAAGCATCACCATAATTTAGTTGATAAAAGAAGTACGGCTGATAAGTTCTAAACATGTTTCGATTAAATTTTTGCTGAAATTACCTTCTGCTTTCCCGTTTTTTAAACAGCGTCATCAGTGGTTTAACATAAGATTCGTGCGTGCCGATGCTGGTAAAATCAACGCCGGATTTACTGAAAGTTTCTTTTAAACGGGCGTTTCTTTCCAAACCGGCTTTTTTGTAAGCATTGCGTACCTCTTTATTGCCGGTATTTATCCATTGTAGTTCGCCGGTTTCTTCATCCGCAACCGGTATCAAACCTAAATTTGGAAATTCCTGTTCGTGCCGGTCGTACAGTTTCAGGGCGATGATATCATGTTTTTTGTTCGCTGTTTTAAGCTGATCATCAAACGTGCCGCTGATAAAATCGGATATAATAAAAGCCGTGCTGCGTTTTTTAATCGCGCCGGTGAAGTAACGCAAAGCTTCGGCAACGTTGGTTCCTTTATTTTCGGGCGTAAAATCGATCAGTTCTCGAATGATCATCAAAATATGACTGCGGCCTTTTTTTGGCGGAATAAATTTTTCAATCTTGTCGCTAAAAAAAATAACGCCCACTTTATCATTATTTTGGATGGCCGAAAAAGCCAGCACCGCGCAAAGTTCCGTTGCCAAATCCTGCTTTTGCTGGATGATGGTTCCAAAGTTTTCCGAACCGCTTACATCGATCAAAATCATTACCGTTAGTTCGCGTTCTTCCTCAAAAACCTTCACATATGGGTGGTTAAAACGTGCGGTTACGTTCCAGTCAATGGTACGAATTTCGTCTCCGGGCTGATATTCGCGCACTTCGTTAAAAGCCATTCCGCGGCCTTTAAAAGCCGAATGGTATTCGCCGGAAAACAAATGGTTGCTTAATCCGCGCGTTTTAATTTCGATCTTTCTGACTTTTTTCAGCAGTTCTTTGGTGTCTCTGGCCATTTAATTATGGTACTTCAATCGCGTTTAAAATGCCGGTTATAATTTCTTCGGAAGTGATATTTTCTGCTTCAGCTTCGTAAGTTAAACCGATCCGGTGCCTTAAAACATCATGGCTAATTGCGCGCACATCTTCCGGAATCACATAACCGCGCCGTTTGATAAACGCGTATGCTTTTGCGGCCAAAGCCAGGTTAATACTTGCCCGCGGCGATGCGCCAAAGCCGATTAAGCTTTTGTATTTCTGTAATTTATATTGCTCGGGAAAACGGGTGGCAAAAACAATATCGATAATATATTGCTCAATTTTTTCATCCATATAAACTTCGCGGACTACCTTTCGGGCCTTCAAAATATCGTCGGTTTTTACAATGGGATTGATTTTTGCAAAACCCTGCGGAGAAATATTGGCACGAATGATCCGCTTTTCGTCCTCTTTATTCGGATAACCGATCACTACTTTCAGCATAAAACGATCCACCTGCGCTTCCGGCAGCGGATAAGTTCCTTCCTGCTCAATCGGATTTTGCGTAGCTAAAACCAAAAATGGCTGCGGCAGCGCAAAAGTATGATCGCCAATGGTAACCTGGCGTTCCTGCATAGCTTCCAACAAGGCACTCTGCACTTTTGCCGGTGCACGATTGATCTCATCGGCCAGAATAAAATTGGAAAAAAGCGGGCCCTGGCGCACTACAAATTCTTCCTTTTTCTGATTATAAATCATAGTGCCCAGCAAATCGGCAGGAAGTAAATCCGGCGTAAACTGGATACGGCTAAAACCGGCATCAATGGCTTTAGATAATGAATTAATAGCCAGCGTTTTTGCCAAACCCGGAACACCTTCCAGCAAAATATGGCCGTCGGCCAGTAAACCGATCAGTAAACGCTCTACCATATACTTTTGGCCAACAATCACTTTATCCATCTCCATTTTTAACAGATCGATAAATGCGCTTTCCCTTTCTATCATTTCGTTCAACACACGGATATCGGTTCCGTAGGATGGATTTCCGGCGATGGAATTTGTTGTAACAGCTTGTGTACCAATATTATTTTCTTCCATGGAAATTGCTTTTTTGAGAGGTGTAAGATAAAAATAGCTGCATTTTTTAAAAAACTTTTATGGATTGGATTGATGTTAAAATTTGTTAAAAATAGAACCGGCTTTCAATAATTAAATTTTTTCCGATGCTTCTTTTATGCCGCATATTTATGGATTCCTAAGAGTTAATCCTTAAAAATAAATTTAATACGTTCAAAAAATTGTTACAAAGCTTCATCCATGAGGTAAAGAATGGATTCGTAATTTTGAGAAACCGCCTTAGACATTGCCATTTCGCAGGTTTTGGTGGATGAATAATAACCGTCGGATTGATGTTGTTTTACTTCCAGTGCTTCGGATAAAGTAGCAGAATCGGTTAACTCCGGGAATAAAAATCCGCGATCGCCGGCCATGCCACAACAACCGCCGTGTTTGGGTACGATTACTTCCTGTGCAAAATGTTTAGCCAGGCCGATAAATTTATTTACAGTTTTCATTTTTTCTACAGAACAAACAGTGTGCACCGTAATATTCCCCTTTTTCTGCTTCGCCGACACATTCGGTTTAACGTAATCATGGAAAAAATCTATGCTGTCCATAATCTGCAACCGGTCAAACTTAATCTGATTTTCTGCGGTAAGTACGCCGCGGATGTGGTGCAAAGTGTAAGCGCAGGAACTTACATCCGTTACGATGGCCAGCTTCCCTTCATTGCTTGACAGCCATAAACGCTGCACAATATCGTTGGCGGTAAAATCATAAGCCTGCTTAAATCCTTTGGAAGAGTAAATCTGACTACAGCAGCTTCCGTTTAAATTTTCCATCACCTGCACCGCAACACCGGCCTTTGCGCAAACACTCATAAAAGTATCCATAATACTTTTTTCTTTTCCGGGATACGTGCCCAGCATTCTGGAGATACAGGTAGGGAAATAAACAATTGTGCTTGCCCAGGCAGGATTTACGTGATCTGTATGTATTTTATCGAAAGAAAGACTGGGCGGATAACTTATCTCATCGGCCCACAAAGGTATGGCAGGTATCAGTTTTTTCAGCGTTTTGGTGAGGTAAAACATAGCCTTCTTTCCAAAAACTTTATTGATTGCGAAACCGGTTTTCAGCCCAAACCGAACAGTCCACTCAACCAACTTAAAGTTTTTTGCCATAAACAAAGCAATACGATTTTGGAAGGCAGAATGATTTTCTCTCCTCAAACGCTTCACCAAATCGCCGGTATTAATATCCACCGGGCAAGCGGTGGCGCACAGGCCGTCAACCGCACAGGTATCCAAACCATCGTACTGATATTGATTAAGCAGTAGTTGATGTTCAGCTTTTTTACCGGTTTTTTCCAGATTTTTTAAACCCCGCCGCACTACAATCCGGCGCCTCGGCGTGGTGGTTAAATTACGGCTCGGGCATTTGTGCTCGCAATAACCGCATTCAATACATTTATCAACCTCCGTTTCAACTGGCGGCATGTTTTTTAAGTTTTTCAGATGTGCTTCGGCATCAACATTAATAATCACACCCGGATTTAGCAATCCGTTCGGATCAACAGCCTGTTTTATCAGCTTCATGATCTGGTAAGCTTCACCTCCCCATTCCGTTTCTACAAACGGTGCCATGTTGCGGCCGGTTCCGTGTTCGGCTTTTAAACTGCCGTCGTATTTATTTACAACCAAATCGATTACTTCCCGCAAAAACAGGTCATAACGAGTAACTTCTTCCGGCGTATCAAATGCTTGCGTAATTACAAAATGGATATTACCGTCTTTTGCGTGGCCGAAAATTATGGCATTCAGATAATCATATTTAATAAAAAGCTCCTGCAATTCTAAAATGGCATCGCCCAAACGGTTAACCGGGAAAGTTAAATCTTCTAAAATTACGGTTGTACCGCTCGCCCTTACGGCACCAACAGCCGGGAAAAGCCCTTTCCTTACTTTCCAGAAAAAATCCTGCTCTATCGGGTCGCTGGTAAATACCGGTGCGTTAAGCAAGGTTAATTTTGAGATTTGCTGCAGGAAACCGTTTACCTTAAATTCTAAATCTTCATAATTACTTTCCTGAAATTCAATGAGCAAAGCAGCGGCAGTTAAAGGTAAATCTTTTACGATGGCAGGCATCCCGACCAGGTTTTCAACCGACCGTAAAGAAGCGCGGTCCATTAATTCCACCATCAAAGCACCGGCATTGGTAAGCGGAATAATAGCCTGGCAGGCCGCATAAATATCCGGGAAATAAAGCAAACCGGTTGATTTATGCGGATAATCCGGAACGGTTTTTAATACAGCTTCCGCAATAAACGCAAGTGTACCTTCTGCACCGATTAACAGATGCGCCAGGATATCCAAAGGATGTTCGTGGTCGATGAAAGCATTTAAAGAGTAGCCGACCGTATTTTTGGTTTCGTACTTATTCCTGATTTTATTGTACAAAACACTATTGGTTTCGATCCGTGTTTTTAAATCTTTTAGGATCCGGCAAAGCTGGGCACATTCATTTTCAAACCTTGTGTAATCAGCTTTATCTTCCGTTGTAAAAACTTTTCCGTCAGGCAAAATAAACCGGATATATTTTGTGGTGTGATAGGAATTGAGCTTTACGCCGCAACACATGCCGCTGGCATTGTTTGATAAAATACCGCCCATCATGGCTGCGCTGATACTTGACGGATCCGGGCCGAGTTTCCGCTGATACTTTTTTAAGAAAGTATTTACCATTTGCCCGGTTATTCCGGGTTGCACACGGATCAGGTTGCCGGCATCTGCTATGGTTAATTTATCCCAAAACTGACTTAAATCCACTAAAATACCATCCGTTATCGATTGTCCGGAAAGGCTTGTACCGCCGGTTCTGAATACCAGCGGCAAGTTGTTTTGACGGGAAAAATGGAATAAATCAATAATTTCTGCCTCTGTGGCCGGCTGAACGACAGCTTTAGGAACAAGATAATAAAAGCCTGCATCTGAGGCATAAGAAACCAAATCGATGTATCTTGTTTTGATACGTGCTTTGGGAAGAATCCTGTTTAACCCGGCTTCAATATTTATGGCCATAGCTGGGATAAAATCCGGTTAAATAATTTGTCGCTCATGTTTTTAAACTCTTCTATTTTCGATCCTGATTTTGGAAATCTATGTGTTTGCACCTTCCGCAAAAATCAAAAAAATACAGTTAGTAATGTTATTATTTCTTTTCAAACGTAAAATCTCTTTAAATTTTTGATGCTGTTTTTACCGGATAAAATAAGGTAAAGCGTTTATCTGACTTTGTGATATTTATCCTAACGTTAAAAGAAATGCCAAGATTACATCAATGCAACAGAATTAATTAAACTTTAGTTAACTTTTAAACGCTGTTATCCGTACAAAAACTAAACTGCCGAAAGCTAAAACCGCTTTGTAGCAGCGTAATGCCCCTGCTGACCAGTACGAATTGCTGATTAAAATTGAATTATTTGCCGATCCGGCCCATCTTGATGATGGGCTTTTTTTTTGCCCTGTATTTAATCAATTGACCACATCGAAATCAGAATCGGGAAACAAAAAATCAATAAAATATACATGCTTCTTTTATCCGCTAAAAAATTATATCACCTGATAATTATTTAATTAGAAGTTATCATCAGTAATTTTGATCATTTTAAGTATAAGAAACTTTACCTTTCGCGGTGAATATTTCAGATCCTGTTAAAAACGAAAAGTTTATTATCGCTATCGGCGCATCTAAAGGCGGTTTAACTGCCTTGTATGAATTTTTTGATAATACGCTCCCTGATGCTGTTTCCTATGTCATCACCACACATTTATATCCGCATCAAAAAAGCTTACTGACGGAAATGATCCGCAGGCATTCTAAGCTGGAAGTTTATGAAATTATAACCGATATGCCGATAGAACCTAATAAAGTATATGTGATGCCGGAGAACAACGTAGTTCGGATTAAACAGGAAAAGTTAATTCTGGAGGCAAGGGATTTATCGGTTAAGATAAATTGGGCGATTGACATATTTTTTAATTCTCTTGCCGAGACAACACATTTTAGAAAAGTTGCTATCATTTTATCAGGTATGGGTACAGACGGAACCCTGGGCGTTGAAGCAATAGCAAATAGCGGCGGGTTAATTATTGTTCAGGATAATTCGGCTTTAGAAAATTCTATGCCTGATAGTGCTATTTCGGCGGGTTACGTAAACCTCACGCTGCAAGTAAGCGATATGCCACAAGCGATTATTGATTATGTAAATCATTAGAAAGCTACTTGGAAATTTCCCGACGTATTTAAACTTCTATAAAAATTCCTCGTTAATTATCTGTTTAATTAAACGATAGGTTAAAAATTCAATCAAAATGACGCACCGAAGCATTAGTACGTTTAGCATGAAGGATTTTTATTTTATTTTGAAAACAGATATTAATTGCAATCCTGCTGAGATAACAGAAGCTTATGATTTTGCGCTTAAAAAAATCTATCCTGATTTAAACAAAAACAAACAGGATTTTGAGATACATTTCCGTGAGATTGAGGAAGCTTACCAAGTGTTAAGCGATCCGTTAAAGCGCAGCCAATACGATCAGGAATTAAAAAGCACGCAGGTTTTATTACCATCAGATAAAAATAAAAACCAACGCCAATACTCAAAAACCAGAATTATAGACCTTGTTTTTACACTGATTTTAATATCGTTTACGCTGATATTCGGCAGGTACGTTTTAACTTCCATCAACAAAACCAAAGTTGCCAAAATTAAAAAAGCATTCATTGCAACGCCTTACTTTTCCTACAAAACCAAACATCATAAAAAAAAGTATACTGCTAAAATTAAAACGATTGCTGGTATTCAAAAAGTTAATTCAACGAATTTTGTAAAAACTACCTTACCTACAAAGCAGGTTGCAGCAGTTATTAACACGAACGCTAACAGCGATAGGATTATCACTCAAATCCCCAAGGTTGATGATTCTATTCAAAAGAACGAAACCGTAAATGCAGTTAAAAGCAGCACCAATACGGTAAATTATCTTTATGTCACTGCTATCCGATCAAATGAAACCGGAGTGACTAATATGAGAGAATCAGGCAGTTTCGGTTCTGATATTATCAAAACAATCCCGAGTAATTCGCAGGTTTACGTTTTAGAAAAAGGAAATCCTTACTATAAAGTTCAATTTGGTAATTACACCGGTTATGTACCGAGATGGACTTTACTCGTGAAATAAACACGTCTGCACAAGAAATTAACTTCATTGTTTAAATTTTACTATCTCTGTTTAAACTTGATTGTAAATTTTATAATATAAAGTCTATAGAATTTGTAGTCTTTTATTTTTTTTATATGTTTGAACCGTAATAATTATAGTAATGAATACTTTTTTACCTTTTACTAACAACGCGCTAAACAAAAAGCACCATCCTGTTTCTCTAAAAGGATTTCCCATGTGCTGTTGTTGTAATTTTTAATACAGCCTTAACAAAGGTTCATTTTCGTTTTTTTTATTGGAACGAATAATGATTATCCGGTATACTTCTTTTATCACCCAAAAATCTGTAATGAAATAAATTGATTTTATGAAACCGGCAAGGAAGCCTTGCCGGTCTGCAATGAAAGATCAGTTCTGTAACGCCAATCACGCACTGATCTTCACCCGGCTTTAGCAAACATGTTTATTATTTACTTCAACCTTGTCAAATATGGAAATATTTATCCGTAGAACATACTATACTTTGTCCCAAAAGTTCCTCGTCTTTATACTGTTTTTATCACCCTTTTTTGTTCACGCACAAACAGAACTGCCGGCAACCATTAACTCAACCTTAACCGGCCGGGTTTTGGATGCCGCAACCAAAGAACCTTTGCCGGGCGCAGTGGTAAGTATTCTGGGAACAACCCATTCGGTGCCTACAAATTCTGAAGGCCGATTTAACTTCGTAACCGGCCAAAAGTTTCCTTATACTTTAGTCATTAGTTTTATAGGATTTGAAAAGCAGCAAATTGTTGCCACCGGCAGCCCGATTGACATACTATTAAAAAGCGCAACCAAGCAGTTAAATGACGTGGTGGTAGTTGGTTACGGCACGCAAACCCGGAAAGCATTAACCAGTGCCGTTGCTACTATTAAGGTTGATGAAGTGCGCGACAAACCCGTAGCAACTTTCGAGCAGCAGCTGCAAGGCAAAGCTGCCGGATTACAAATCAGTGCTTCTACCGGTATTCCGGGTGATGCCATGTTTATCCGGATCCGCGGCACCACTTCTATCAATGCCGGCAACGATCCTTTGTATGTGGTTGACGGCGTGTATATTAACAATACTTCCTTACAAAATGTTACCACACAGGGACAGGCAAATAACCCGCTGTCGGACATCAACCCGAACGATATTGAAAGTATTACTGTTTTAAAAGATGCTGATGCAACAGCCATTTACGGTGCGCGTGCTGCTAACGGTGTCATCCTGATTACAACCAAACGCGGAAAACTCAATACGGCACCGAAAGTAAGTTTGAATACTTATTTCGGCCTGGCGCGGGCACCAAAACTTTGGGATTTGGTTACCGGGCCGCAACACGCAGAATTGATCAATGAAATGTACCGGAATAGTGAAGCGGATGCTATCGCAGCCGGTAATACAACGGCTATCAACACGTATAAATATCAGCCTTTCCGTGCGTTAACGGATAATCCTGCCGCTTCTCCGGCACCTCGCGGCTTGCCGCAAAGCCTGCCTACTTATGATCGTTTGCATAAAGCTTTCCGTACCGGTTTTCTGCAAAATTATGATCTTTCTGTTTCCGGCGGGAACGATAAAACCACTTATTACATTGGCGGCGGTTTTAATAAACAACAGGCCGACCTCAGAACAAATGATTTTAGGAGAGGCAGTTTCAAGTTTAATCTTGATCAGAAAATCAGTAATGTTTTCAGTATCGGCACAAGCAATATCCTCACCCAAACGTACCGCACAAATGCCCGTGTAGGCGATGGTCCGCAAGGCGGCGTTTTGCAATCTGCTTTACACACGCCAACTTATCTACCGGAAGTAAACGCGGATGGCAGCCCGGCAAAATGGGCCGGTTTTGATAACCTGGACGTACTGCTGAACAACACCAATATGCACTCGACCAGCAACCGTTTAATCAGCAATATTTATGGTGAGGCAAAAATTACACCTGCTTTAAAATTCAGAACCAGCTGGAGTGTGGATTACAATAATTATAACGAGTTCCAATACTGGAACAGCCTGACCAATTTGGGGATTGCCAACCATAACTTGGGTACTTCAAGTATTTCTAATTACACCATCTGGACGAACGAGCAAACGCTTTCCTACAATAAAACTTTCGGCAAACATACTTTCGGTGCTTTAGTCGGTAATTCGATCCAGGGAACTACCTCTGCAAATACACTGGCGCAAGGCACTAATTTCCCGAATGATTCTTTTGAGCAGATCGCTTCTGCGGCCACGACCACTTCTTCTTCCACAGAATCTAAATATAATTTATCGTCGTTTTTTACCAGGGTAAATTATAATTACGCCGGTAAATATTATGCAGAATTTAGTGTTCGTGCCGATGGTTCTTCCCGTTTTGGCACCAACCACCAGTGGGGATATTTTCCTTCTGCCGGTTTAGCCTGGCGTATCAAAGAAGAATCGTTTTTGAAGGATGCTTCTTTTATCAGTGATTTTAAGCTGCGCGGAAGTTTCGGCATCACCGGAAATCAAAACGGGATCAACGATTTTGCTTCGCGCGGATTATGGGGCGCAGGCGCAAACTACCAGAACAATCCCGGTACGGTTGCCCAGCAACTGGCTAACCCGGATTTGAAATGGGAAAGCACCCGCCAAACCAATTTTGGTGTCGACCTGAGTTTATTTAACGATAGGTTGAGTATTACTGCGGATGTATACGATAAATATACCAGCAATCTGCTGCTTAATACGCCGCTGGAATCATCTTCCGGATTTACTTCAATACTGACCAATGCTGGTGAAATCAGTAACAAAGGTTTTGAATTCAACATCGCCAGCACCAACGTTAAGCTAAAAGATTTCAGGTGGACAACCAATTTAAACTTCTCTATGAACGTTAACAAAATAGAGAAGCTGCCTACGCCCGTGGTTGCAGCTTATGCCGCAGAAAGAATGGTTCAGGGTTTATCCTTGTACACTTTCTTCGTTTACAAACAATTATATGTTGATCCGCAAACCGGAAACGCCGTTTATGATGATGCAAACCACGATGGCAAAATCAACTCAAGTGATATCGAAGCTTACGGAAATGCCCTGCCGAAATTTACAGGTGGTTTAACCAATACGTTTAATTATAAAGGCTTTGATCTTTCCTTATTCTTCAATTTCTCCTACGGAAACAAGGTTTACAACAACAACGATTACTTTTTAGAAGGCGGCGGAACGCGCGATGCCAACCGTGCCATTGATACCTATCAATTAACGCGCTGGCAAAAACCGGGCGATGTAACCGACCTGCCGCGTTTAACCGCTTTAGGGCAAAATTATACGTTGAGCCCAACCAGCCGCAATATTGAAGATGCTTCTTTTATCCGCCTAAATAATTTAAACCTGGGTTATACGGTTCCGAAAAGGATCAGCGAAAAAGCCAAAATTTTTAACCTGCGGCTTTACGTAAGCGGCTCGAATCTGGCTTTATGGACAAAATACAAAGGCCCTGATCCCGAAATCAATGTGTCATCCTCATCCACCGTGCTTGGTTATGATCTCGGCACGCCGCCTGTTCCGCGCACTATCCAGGTTGGGGCAAACATCACTTTCTAATCCTAAACACAACACTGAAATGAAAAAACTCATTTATATATTAACACTCTCCGTCCTGATAACCTCCTGCAAAAAGTTTTTGGATGTGCAGCCGGAACTGCAGGTAGATCAGTCGGAAGCCATTATCAATTCCGGTACGGCTGCCACGGCGGTTAACGGTTTGTATAATACGCTGGCAACTACCAATTACTACGGCTCAAACTTCCCGGCTTTGGCTTACCTTTCCGCAGGTGATATCCAGTGGACCGGTTCTCAATCAGACCCAAGTGAGATCACCAAACACTTAACTTCTGCTACGAATGGTTATGTACAATCTGCGTGGACGGCCATTTACAAAACAGTTTCCTCTGCAAATTATATTATTGCAAAAGTGCCGGCAGTAACCGATCCGCTTTTAACAACCGCTACCCGAAACCAGTATTTAGGCGAAGCTTATTTTATCCGCGCTTTAGCTTATTTTGATTTGGCGCGCGGCTGGGGAGGTGTGCAATTAATCCTCAACCCAACCAACACGTCAACTGATAATACGGGCATTCCGCGCAGCAGTCTGGCAGATACTTATGCGCAGGTTTTGAAAGATTTGAATGCTGCCGAACCATTGCTGCCAACAACAGTGAACCGGAACAGGGCAACCCAGAGAACTGTTTGGGCTTTAAAAGCGCGCTTGTATCTTTATACCAAACAGTGGTCTTTGGCAGAAGAATATGCTTCAAGAGTTATTAATGATACACAAAACTACACCTTGGTTACCCCTTACAGTGCATTTTTTGCAAATAACGCGACATCTACAAATGAATCTGTTTTTGAACTGGCGTATACTACTTCCAATACAAACGGACACAGTAACTGGTGGCTGCCGCCGGCTTTGGGCGGCCGGCGGGAATGGACACCTTCTGATGCTTTGGTTGCTTTGTTAAATAACCCTGCAGTTGGCGGAGGCAGAAGTGCATTGATCGCCCAAACAGCTCCTCCGGGAAATTTATGGTATGGCAAATTGTATTACCGCACGCCGCTTGGTACGGATCCGGCTTACGTGATCCGGATAGCAGAATTGTATTTTATCCGGTCGGAAGCCAGGGCGCAGCAAGGTAATTTAACCGGTGCCAACAGTGCATTATCCGATTTAAATGCCGTGAGAAGCCGCGCCGGAATTACCGCAAGTACCGCATCAACATTGAATGATATTTTACTCGCCCTGGAAAAAGAACGGGAAGTGGAATTTCCTTTTGAAGCAGACCGCTGGTTTAATTTAGTGCGGACAGACCGCGCGCAAACCGTGCTTTCTTTACCGGATAAACATTTGTATTTGTTCCCGATTCCTTATAACGAAACTTTGGTTGATCCGCAACTGGCCGGTGCAAATAGAAATCCGGGTTATTAATCTAAATTGAATCATGAAAAAATATAGTTTCCTTTTGCTGGTTTTATCGGTTATCGGTTTTAAAAACCTGATTGCCCAAACGCCTATTCAAATCAATACAAAATCGACTACGCGGCACGGCCCGGAAAAAGGTTCACTTTTAATTATCGGCGGTAATGTTGGCAACACGCCTGCCGTTTGGAACAAGTTTGTAGAACTGTCCGGTGGGAAAGATAAAGCAAAAATTGTGGTTATTACGGCCGCTGCCGGCGATTCTGCGGCTTACCGTTTCCAGGATGTGGAGCAGATTAAAAAGATAACCGGCATCAAAAACGTTAGCCTTTTACACACCGGCAATTTAAGCGAAGCCAACAGCGAAAAATTTATTGCACCGTTAAAACAGGCAACCGGCGTTTACTTTTTGGGCGGCCGCCAGTGGCACATCGCCGATTCTTACCTCAACACGCTTACGCACAAGGCTTTTTTTGATGTGTTAAACCGTGGCGGCGTTATCGCGGGCAGTTCGGCAGGTGCTTCTATTATCGGTTCTTTTTTGTGGCGGGGCGATACCAAAGGCGCACAAATTTTGGTGGGTGATCATACGCAAGGTTTAGGGTTTTTGAAAAATTCAGCAATCGACCAGCATCTGCTTAAAAGAAACCGGCAGTTTGATTTAGTGGATTTCATCAAGAAATCACCGGAACTGATCGGGATCGGTTTGGATGAAGCAACAGCCGTTTTGGTGCAGCGCGATACGATGGAAGTGCTGGGAAAATCCTACGTGGCCATTTATGATTACAACACAATTGTTGGCGGCTCAAACCACGTGAAAGGAAACCAGGAAGATTTTACCGCTTCTTCCGGTCCGTTTTTCTTTTTAAGCGAAGGACAAAAATACGATCTGCGCAACCGCAAAGTAATCAGAAACCCACGCACTGCCGCAAAACCAGATACCAATAATTAACCGGTAAAAACAGTATCAGGAATCACCAAAAATCATTGTTAAAAGAAGTATTTAAAATCATGGATCCATTAGCAAAAATTCAAGACCCTGCAAGCTGGAAAAATTATGAAAAATTTGCTTTCCGCTTGTTCTTCATCTACTTTATTTTACAAGCCGTTCCGCTCGACCGGAAATATTACCGTTACCTGTTTTCCATCAACTGGCTAAATGTGCAATACAGCGATATTTTCAACATTACCCATTACCAGCCGCAACTTTTTACAGGCGAACCTACTTTCGGTAACTGGCTGATTTTCCTGGCTGCTGCAGTTATCGGAGCTGTAATCTGGTCGTTTTCGGATAAAAAAACGCGTTCTTATCCGGCTTTGTATTACGCGCTTCGGGTAATTGTGCGTTACCGTTTGGCCATCGGGATTATCGGTTACGGCATGATCAAGTTTTTCCCGTTGCAGGCACCTTTTCCGTCCATCAGCAACCTCAACACGTATTATGGTGATTTTACCCGCTGGAAACTGTTCTCACTAAGTTTAGGTGTTGTTCCCGGATACGAAGCTTTTTTAGGAGCGGTAGAAATTTTAGCCGGCCTGCTTCTTTTATCACGTAAAACGGCTACCATCGGTGCGGCAATTGTGGTTTTTTTCACCGGAAACGTTTTCATGTCTAACCTGGCATACGAAGGCGGCGAAACGGTTTACAGTTTTTACCTGATTGCGATGGCATTATTCCTGCTGGCTTTTGATGCCGAACGAATTTTCAGTCTATTTTCTTCGCAAAAACCGGTTGCGCCTAATTTTTTCAAACCTGTTTATCCGCAGCAGTGGCAAACCGGCCGGCTAATCTTAAAAAGCCTGTTTATATTTTTCTTTGTTTTTCTATACGGATTGAAAACTTATTCCGGTTATCAAAAACATCCGTATCAATTTCCGCAAACAGCCGGATTAAAAGGTGCGGCAGGGCTTTACAATGTGAGCGAGTTCCGCATTAATCACCAAAACCTGCCTTATTCTACTACTGATAAATTGAGATGGCAGGACGTAGTTTTTGAGAAATGGGCAACCATCAGCATCCGCAGCAACCAGCAGATTAAACCTGTTTTTACCAATGCTGAACAGGTTTACGCCGATGATAATAGCCGGGATTATGAGCTGGCCGGTTCCGCAGGAAGGCAGTATTACAGCTATAAAATCGATTCTGCAAACCACGTTTTACAGCTTCAGAATAAAAACAAAAATTATCCGAATGATCGGTTCACTTTGCACTATACTTCTTTTACACCACAAAAACTGGTGCTTTCGGGCGTTAACCTGCAGCGCGATTCCGTTTATGCTGTTTTGGACAGGATCGACAAAAAATATCTGCTAAGAGAAGCATCCAAAGGCCGTACGCAATCCTTGAAATTGTAATATCACCTAAAATAATTTTATGGCAACTTTACCATTTAACCAACCACTTGCACCAAATCATCCTGGTTTGGCAAATGAAACTGCGGCTAAAACTTCGCAAAGTCCAACCTCGCCGCTCCCCGCTCCTTCTTGGAGCAACACGCAAAAAGTAGCTTTCCGCATAGTATTTATCTTTTTTGTGATCATGTCGATTCCTTCGGGAGGCGAATGGTACAAAAATTTAATCGGCTTGGATTGGGCGCATTTGCATTACCGCGATTTATATGATGTAGCGCGGTTTCAGCCCGGATACGTCCGTTTTAAAAATCCGGCTTACAACTTAATGGGCTATGCCGATTGGGTTTTTATATTTCTGGTAGCTGTTGCTGGCGGTGCAATCTGGTCGGTTTTTGATCGTAAAAGTAAGGAATACAATCTGTTATATTACTGGCTGCGTGTAATTGTGCGTTACCGCGCCGGCATTGGCATCATCGGTTTTGGCTTTACCAAACTGATGCCTACGCAAATGCCTTATCCTTCGCTAGCTTTGCTGCACACCAATTTCGGCGATTTTACGGCACAAAAAATTTACTGGCTTTCCATTGGCATCGTGCCCTGGTACCAGGTTTTTGCCGGCGTGGTAGAACTGGCTGCCGGCTTCCTGCTTTTCTTTCGGAAAACAACCACTCTGGGTGCCATTTTATTGATGGGTGCTTTGGGCGATATCACTTATGTTAATTTTGCTTATGACGGCGGTGTGCATGTTTACGCTTCTTATTTTGTGATTTTTGCAGCATTTCTGATCGCTTACGATGCGCCGCGTTTGTACAATTTGCTCGTCCTGGAAAAGTGGACAACATCAGTTCATTATTATCCGGTTTTTAAAAAAAACTGGCAGCGTTACGGTCGGATTATTCTAAAAGTCGGAACGATTGTGGTATTTATGGGCATACTTTTTTATGTGCAGCTGATTAATTTCTGGTACGATCCATACAAACAGCCGGCCATGAAAGGCGTAACGCAATTGCGTGGTTATTACGACATAACTGAATTTAAGGTGAATAATAAAACCATTCCGTACTCGCCGCTGGATTCTGTCCGCTGGCAGGATGTTACTTTTGAAAACTGGTCGACTTTAACTTTTAAAGTGAATAAACCTGTCCGTCTGGATCTTTCTAACGGCGGCGGTTCGCCAATGCGCGATATCAACCGGACTTTTGAAATCACCGGAACAGCCGGCGGCAGGCGTGCTTTTTATTATGATGCGGATACCACCAATCATAAACTGTTTTTACAGGATAAAAATGTAGCGAGTTCACGCAAACCGCGAAATGCGGATGGTAAACCTGCTGCCGAACCTAAAAAAGTACCGGTAAAAACAGCATTCGACAAACTGTGGAAAAAGGAGTTTGCTTCTGCAAAAATCCCTGATGAAATTACCAGGATTGATGCACACGGCCTTTCTACCCGCCGCATCAAAGGGATTGCAGAGGAGCAAAAAGAAAAAGTTAAACGCAATCGCATGATTTTGCAATATCAAACGGCCGATGGCAAACATATAATCTTAACCGGCATTACGGATAAGCAGGATTCGCTTTATATTGTGCTCGATAAATCCAATCGTAAACCATTATTAACCCAAAGTAAACTACAGGCAGGTAAGTATTAGTTTTATTAAAAATTAGCTTTATATTGAAGGAAAAACAGTGCTAAAAGAAGCAAATGAGTTTAGATAAAAAAGATTTTGATGCCGTTATAGTAGGCTCCGGCCCGAACGGTTTGGCCGCAGCCATCACTTTACAGCAGCAGGGTTTATCCGTTTTACTGATGGAAGCAAAATCGAAAATCGGCGGCGGTTTATTTTCTGCCGAATTGACTTTGCCCGGTTTTGTACATGATCTTGGCTCCGCTATTCATCCGCTGGCTGTAGGTTCTCCTTTTTTTAAAACCTTGCCGCTGGCAAATTTTGGCCTGGAATTTATAAACCCGCCGGTTGCCGTGGCGCATCCTTTTGATGATGGTACGGCGGCGGCTTTGTCCGGTTCGGCAGAACAAACGGCGGCACAATTGGGCATCGATGCAAAAGCATATCTCCGGCTTATTAAACCTTTGGTGCGCGACTGGCCCGGCCTGGCACCGGATGTTTTAGGTCCGCTGCACATCCCGAAACATCCTTTTAATATGGCGCGTTTTGGTTTGGATGCGCTTCCTTCTGCTTTGCAAACCGCCAAAAAGTTCCGCACAAAAGAAGCACGCGGACTTTGGGCCGGCATGGCCGCGCACAGCATTCAGCCTTTATCTAATTTAGCCACTTCTGCTATTGCGCTGGTTTTAACTGCGAACGGACATTTAGGCGGATGGCCGTTGCCGAAAGGCGGTTCTTACAAAATTGCAGATGCGCTGGCGGCTTATTTTGTTTCTTTGGGAGGGAAAATTGAAACAGGTTTTGAGGTGAAATCATTAGATCAGTTGCCATCAGCTAAAACTATTTTGTTTGATATTACGCCGCGGCAACTGCTTAAAATTGCCGGTCATCGTTTTTCTAATATCTACAAATGGCAGCTCGAAAAATACCGTTACGGCATGGGCGTTTTTAAAGTGGATTGGGCTTTAGACGGGCCGATTCCGTTTACTGCCGAAGCCTGCCGCAAAGCCGGAACCGTCCACATCGGTAATACTTTAGAGGAAATTGCTGCAGGGGAAAAACAGGCATCACAAGGGAAATTAGTCGAAAAACCATTTGTGTTGCTGGCACAGCAAAGTTTGTTTGATGCGAGCCGTGCGCCCGAAGGTAAACATACCGCCTGGGCGTATTGCCACGTGCCAAATGGAAGCAAAACCGACATGACGGAAATTATTGAGCGGCAGGTAGAACGTTTTGCGCCTGGTTTCCGCGACCGTATTTTAGGGAAAAATACGATGGATACGGCGCAAATCGAAAACTATAATTCCAATTATATCGGCGGTGATATAAACGGCGGCATCATTGATATCCGCCAGCTTTTTACACGCCCGGCTTTGCGCTGGTCGCCTTATAAAACTTCTGCCAAAGGCTTATATATTTGTTCGGCTTCTACGCCTCCGGGCGGCGGCGTGCACGGCATGTGCGGTTATTATGCCGCAAAAAGAGCCTTAAAAGAAGTATTCGGCTTAAAACCTTTCCCGTTAAGTTACCACTGATGCTGTTTTTATCAACCTAAAATCTATACTTAAATATGACTTCCGCCCAAACCCGTTTTACCATTCACGAAGACTGGACTGTTGTACTGCTCGGTTCGCTCATCATTATTTTAGCACTTGCCGGCTTGCTCCTGCCGGTTCCGGTTTTTGGCTGGAAGGACAACGCAGACCTTTTCAGCAAGGTATTATCACCAAAAAACCTGCTTATTTTGGCCGAACAATTTTTGTTTGTACTTGTGATTGCTGCGCTCGGTGCTTCTTTTACCGGCAAAAATTTAAGATCAACTTTAACCGGTTTCCCGGTGGTTTACCTGCTCACTATTTTTGCTTTGATTTTAGCCGGAAACAGCACCATCAAAGGATTAAACCTGGAAGCGGTAATTATCAGCTTGTCGCTCGGGTTGATTATCAGCAATTTTTTACACCTGCCCGAATGGCTGCGCACCTCACTTTCAACAGAACTTTTTGTAAAAATCGGTTTGGTTTTATTGGGCACAACCATCATTTTTTCTGATATTTTAAAAGCCGGTTCTTTAGGGTTGATGCAATCTTTAGTGGTCGTAATTTCGGTTTGGTACTTTGCTTTTTGGCTGTGTAAAAAATTGAATGTAGATGATGAAACCACGATGATGATTTCCAGTGCCGTTTCCATTTGCGGCGTTTCGGCTGCGATTGCAACTTCCGGTGCCATTAAAGGTGATCCGAAAAAGCTGTCGTATGTAATTTCGATGGTTTTGATTACCGCCATCCCAATGATGATTTTTATGCCGATTATTGCCCATTATTTTCATTTTTCGCAGGAAGTTACCGGCGCCTGGCTGGGCGGAAGTATTGATACAACCGGTGCCGTGGTTGCTTCGGGAACTTTGGTTGGCGAGGCCGCGTTAAAAATCAGTACGATTGTTAAGTTTTCGCAAAATGTTTTACTGGGGGTTGCCGCCTTCGCCATTTCTGTTTACTGGACTTATACTAAAAATCCGGCTGCAAATGATGCCGAACAAAAGCCGACTTTAAAAGTAATCTGGGAGCGTTTCCCCAAATTTGTACTGGGCTTCATCGGCGCATCGCTGGTATTCTCCTTTTTAGTCTCTCCCGAAACCGCAAAAACCGTAAGCGGAAGTTTGAAAAACTTACAGGGATTATGGTTTGCCTTGGCTTTTACCAGTATCGGTTTGGAAACCAAATTTTCAGATTTGTTCAGTAAAAACAGCAGGAAACCTTTGTACGCTTTTTTACTGGCACAAACTTTCAACATTTTTATTACCCTGGCGATTGCATTGCTTTTGTTTTAATGTCTAAATTGTAGTCCAAAAGTCAGAAGAATATAAACAACATTACAGATAGCTTTACGGCAAAATTTCAGGGTATAATTTAGTTATTTTTGCTTCCGATTTAAATCATAACAAATTTCGGTTTGAGAAAGAAAATACTAATTATTGAAAACGATACGGACATCAGGGAAATTGTGAGTTACGTTTTAGAAGGGGAAGATTATGAAGTAACTGCCGTAAATTATGGCCCGGCAAGTCTATTTTCGGAATACAAAGCAGATTTGATTTTACTGGACGAATGGATCAATTTAAAAGAAGGCCACATGCTTTGTAATGAAATCAAGCAGATCCATCAAATACAACATATTCCGGTAATCATTCTTTCTACTGCACCAAATATTGAAGCAATTGCAGCAAGATGCAAAGCAGATGGGTTTATCAGAAAACCTTTCGACCTGGAAGGAGTCATCAACGAAGTTGATAAATGCCTGTCGGCCAATAATTTAAGCGTTGTATAGCGTGCTTCTTTTACAAGGTAAAATCTCGGCTTGAACCTAAACCAGCTTGTTAGTTAACAATCAGCGGTAAATCCTGATAGTTTGGCGCGGCAATATTTTGAACCACCAACGGTACCGCAGGATAATACCGGCCAGCAATAAGCAGGCAAAATTTAGGGCCGGGAGCAATATTTACAAAAAAGTAAAAACCATCATTCCCGGTCATCGCATATCCCTTACTGTTCCAGCCGGTTCCGTTCCAAAATAAAAGTTCGACTTTGGTTTGGGTTAAGGGAAAATTCTGGCCGTTTACCGCACGAACAAGCCGGCCGCGAAGGTTTGTTGCCTGGGAACGATTTGGATTGGAAAACATCAATGCAAAAAATAGAAAAATGATTGCTCTTTTCATGGCTGTTAAAGTTTAGGAACCGGAGCCCTCATCAGGCCGTCAGCTTTGTTGATTATTGGAATTTCTGTTTTGTTGTCGGATTGGTGCAGATAATTACTTTTGAGTTGCCTGGTTAAAACACTGCTTATTTTGATGATCCGGTTCTCTCTGTCAAGTTCTTTTGGATTGGTTTCAAAAGTTGCCGAGCCAAATCCGTTGTTGATCACCAGCATACCCGGAATTTTCCCTTTGCTATTCTCCACCACTTCATTTTCAACATAAAAAGAAATTTGTTTCGTTCGGTTATCACACTGAAAACTTCTGGGAAGGCAAAAGATAGAATCCTGATTGATTATTTTTTCATACTGCAAACCGTTAAGTTCATGGGTTGCATCCTGCATCAGCTTAATATTACATTCTACGCGCCAAGGTGTATTATCAAACTTTTGCTGCAAAGCTTTAACCGTATCAATGTTACCGATGATGGTATTAACTTTTGCATAAAAGGCAGTAAAAAGCACGATGTAAATAGCAGAAGCACCCGTTGCGTTGATTTTAAAACCACTGAAATTACCGGTGCTGAAAAATTTATCTTTAGGTGCAATTTTATACAGTAAAAATGCCGGCAGCAACGGAATCAGATAAATTAGGCCGATACAAAAGATTTTATAAAGCGGATCTGTATCAATATTTTCCATCTCTGTGTTAATTACAGCGTTAATAAATTATAAGAAGTTAGGATTTTGGTTTAATCCCGAACTTGATTATAGCTCAAAGTTGGCTTTAAAAGCAGTTGACGGAAAGCGTATTGCCACGTAAACCGGTGCGTATAATTACTTATTTTATTGATCGAGGCAAAAGTTTTTGATAAATCTTTTCGAGTTATTATAAGCGGAAGTTTTGTTGTTTTTAAGTCGTATGCAATTCTATCTAAACTTAAAGTCAATACTGTTTTCATTACAAAAAAGCATTAATCAACGTTTCGGCCATTTGTATTTAGCTTCTATTATCCATTGCCGGTGTTTTCTTTAGGTTAAAAATGAAGAAGACTTTATTAATCAATTTAAAACATATCGCAGCTCGTCTGTTTTCTATTTTAAAATTGATAGCTAACCTTTTTTATTTATGAAAAATCAAGAAACCAACACATCTGTAAGATATGATCATTTTGGCGGTATAGACGTTCTTTACCTGGCAGAACTTCCTTTACCGATACCTGAGCCGGAGCAGGTAGTTGTTCGTATAAAAGCGGCCGGAATAAATCCCGGTGAAGCTGCTATCCGGGAAGGATTACTGCAAAAAATGTTTCCTTCTACTTTTCCTTCAGGGCAAGGAAGTGATTTTGCAGGGATTGTGGAATCGGTTGGAAACGGAAGTAAGTTTAACATCGGAGATGAAGTGATCGGTTTTAGTACGAACCGCAACAGCCAGGCAGCTTTTATAGTAGTGGATGAAAGCCAGTTAACACCTCGCCCGGCAGGGGTAAGCTGGGAACAGGCAGGCGGTTTATATGTAGCAGGTACAACTGCTTATGCAGGGATTCGTGCATTATCGCTGCAGCCCGGAGACGTGCTGGTAGTTTCTGCGGCGGCGGGCGGCGTAGGTTCCCTGGCTGTACAATTAGCTAAAAATCTCGGTGCGGAAGTATATGGTTTTGCAAGCCAGCCGAACCATGAATGGCTAAAGCAGCATGGCATTATCCCGGTAGCTTACGGCGATGATAATGAAAGAGAATTGTTAGCTGCACTAAACGGTAAGCAGGTAAATGCTTTTTTTGATGCTTCGGGCAAGGGTTATGTGGAGCTGGCCGTAAAAATGGGCGTACCAAAGGATAAAATCAATACCGTTATCGACTTTGAGGCAGCCGGCAAATACGGCGTAAAAACCATAGGAAGTGCCGATGCTACCAGTGCTGAGGTATTAGCTGAACTGGCACAGATGATTGCCGATGGAAAGCTGGAGTTCCCGATTGCCGGTACTTATCCGCTATCACAGGTTAAACAGGCTTTTGAGGAGCTTGAACGAAAACACACACATGGTAAAATCGTATTGATTCCTTAAATACAGGTTTATATCAAACCCGGTAATTAAATTAAAAAGCAAAGCAGATGGCAAACTTTTATTTAAAAAGCTGTTTGACCAGGCCGGCCAGACTGCAAAAAAAAATGGGATACTGTAAAAAGCAAAATAGAAACCCGGAAAGTAATTACCAGCTATTTGGTATCGGCTAAAATATTATGCCTTGTGCTACTGTCATATACCGGTTAGTTTACTACTTTTAAAGAGTTTGCGGAGATGAGTTTAATTTTTATAGCGGTAAAAGAAGCATCCCATTCGCATAAAAAGACATAAGTTTAAATTATTTCACAACCGTAAATAAAATTATCAGAATCGAATCAAAGAGTTTTTAAAAATCAATAGTAAAAACAGTACAAGCCGGCTGTACCGTTTTCAACGAAAAACTAAAACCGTGATTGGTTAATATTTCTCTAACTAAAGTTAACCCGATACCTTGTCCGTCTTTTTTAGTGCTAAAAAACGGCGTAAACAGCTGTTCGCTTTGTTCGGCTGTAATTCCGGTTCCGGTATCTGTAATGGTTAATTGCTTTATTTCAGAATTTAATTTAAAGGTAATTACACCTCGAGAACCGATTGCTTCCATTGCGTTTTTTACGATGTTGATCAATACCTGCTCCATCTGCTGTTCATCAGCCAAAATTTGGAATGAGTTATTTGCAGGTTCAACACAAAACTTGGTATCTTTTTCTTTGGCTTGTATTTCCATCAGTTTACAAACCGATCGGATAAACAAATTTAATTCAAAAAGCTTTTTGTTAGGTTCCGGCAGTTTAACCAAATCAGCAAAATTGCGCACAAACAGGTTTAGGTTTTGGTTACGGTCTAATGCAACTTGCAAAGCTTCGGGCAGCATACTGTTTTTATCACCTAAAAATTCAGAAGTTTTTAAAGTAGATTGAATGATCGAATTTACCGGGCCGATGGTGTTGTTAACTTCGTGTGCCATCATGCGGATCACTTTTCCATAAACATTCTTTTCCGCTGCTAAAAGTTCGGCGGTAAGTTCTTCGATCATGATAAAATGCCGAGAAAAACCTCGGTCGATAAAATGAGATTTCTGGATTTTATAAGTAGTTGCGCCAGTATATTTTACGGTTTTTGCTTCGCCGGATTTTAAAGCTGCAACATGTTTTAACAATATGTTTGCTTGTAAACGGATGGGCTGCCTGATTAGTTCCTGTTCGTTAAGGCTTAAAATTTGTAAAGCTTTTGGGTTGATCTGCTGTATCTGATCGTCATAATCCAGCACAATAATCCCGGTTGGCGAAGTAGAAATCAGCTTTTCCAGAAAAAAATGCTGCTGTTCCTGCAAGGTGCGTTCGCTGCGCAATTGATCCATCATCCGGTTATAAACACTGATTAGCTGGTCAACTTCATATTTTCCGGTCGATAAAAACTTAACATTAAAATCGTAATCCTTGATCGCATCCAAACCTGCCATCAAAGATTTTAAAGGCTGAATCAGTTGCCGGTATAAATTCCAGGAGATGATGATCGAAATGATGATGAAAACTTCTGCAACTAAAAACAGTATTTTGTTTTCCTTAAAGATAAAGTAGGTGAGCACCAGTGTAACCAGGTGCAGGATAAATACGAAAATGATGTATTTAGTCCTCAGCTTCATCGTAGGAAATTTGGTATTTATCCAGCCGCCTATACAACGTACTTCGTGTCAAACCCAACGATTTTGCCGCTTTAGAAATCTTGTTGTTATGGTACTCCAATGCTTTTTTTATCATCTCTTTTTCCACTTCTTCCAACGTAACCATGCCAACGCCGGGAAGCTGCATTTTGCCTGAATTAGCAGGAGAAAGGTCTAACTGCGCGCTGATATTTTCAATATCCAGTTTGTCTTTTGTGTTGACTAAAACGGAGCGTTCGATCAGGTTTTTAAGCTGACGGATATTGCCCGGTAAAGGAAGCTGCTGCAACCATTTTAAAGCGTTGGCAGATAACGACAAATTCGGTCGGTTATAAATGGTTTTCAGGTTGTTGATGAAGTAATTTGCCAGCAGCGGAATATCTTTTGGCCGCTCTCTTAAAGCCGGTAAATAAATAGTAATCAAGTTAATGCGATATAAAAGATCTTCCCGAAAGCTGGCTTTGGCAACCATCTCATTTAGGTTTTTATTGGTGGCACAAACCACGCGAACGTCAACTATTTTAGTACGGCTGCTGCCCAAAACTTCGTAAGTACGATCCTGCAAAACACGCAATAATTTAACCTGGCTGCCAGCATCCAAATCTCCTATTTCATCCAAAAAAATGGTTCCTTTATTGGCCATTTCAAAGCGGCCCATCCGGTCAAAACGTGCATCGGTAAAAGCACCGCGAACATGGCCGAACATTTCACTCTCAAACAAAGAAGTAGAAATCCCGCCCAAATTTACTTTGATAAAAGGCCGGTTTCGCCGGGCACTGTTTTGATGGATAGCTTCCGCAATCAGTTCTTTGCCCGTTCCGCTTTCGCCCATAATTAAAATGGAAGCATCCGTAGCGGCAACGCGGCCAATCGTTTCCAGTATTTCCAGCATCCGTGAATCTTCACCAATTATTTGCTCAAATTTGTATTGATTATCTAACTGTTTTCGGCTGCGCTGCTGGCTTTTGTGATCGCCTAAATCCAAAAAGGTTTTAACGGACTGCAGCAAATGTTCGTTGTTCCATGGTTTGTTGATAAAATCGTTCGCACCCATTTTCATACCGCGGACAGCCAGTTCAATGCTGCCCCAGCCGGTAATCAGGATCACCGGGATTGCTTCGTTTATCTGCTTAATTTTAGACAGAAGTACCAGACCTTCTTCGCCGGATGTTCCGATAGAAAAATTTAGGTCGAGGATAATCAGCTTAGGTTTATTTTTCTTAATAATGGATAAAGCCTCGCCCGGCGCAGCAGCACTCATCACTTCATAACCTTCGTTTTTCAACAGTAAAACAAGCGAAGTACGTACCGCAATATCGTCATCAATCAGCAGGATCATAGTAGGGCGTTAAGGTCGTAATTATTCTTCATGTAAAGCAACCGCAGGATAAATGGCAGCCGCCTGTTTGCCGGGATAAAGCGAGCAGGCCAGCACCACAAAATAAATAAACAGGATGGCTAAACCAAGTGCCGTTAAATACACGCTTGCCGGCAAATCAAACACATTAAGCAACGGAAACTGTACGGCAAAAAACGACCCGATTATCAGCGAAAAAGTAGCCACAATCAACGCTTCATTAACCAATTGAGAAGATACCGAACCGCCTGATGCGCCGATTGCCCTTCGTAAACCAATTTCGCCGCGGCGTTTATTAATGTTGTACCAAAGCACGCCGAAAATGCCTAACGCAACATTGATGATGAGAAAGGCTGCCACAATGGAAAGTATAATCAGCGGAACCAAGGTAATTTTATTATAACTCTTTAATTTATTGGGTAGATGCTCTATTTCGATGTTAGAATTTTTGAGTGAATTAGAAAGCATCTTTGATAAATGGCTCTCAAAAGAAGCATCAGCATCCGGGCTAACTTTAAGCAAAATTTTGCTCATCCAGTGATAAGCAGAAGTGTCATATCGGTTGTACATACTTATATCTGCCGATTGGTAATCGCCATCAAATTTAATATCGTTTATCACACCGATTATTTTGATTTTATTCTTGTCTTCATAATAATTAATAAATTTCCCAATTGCAGAAGCTTTGCCAAACAGCTTTTCTTTCAGCATATTATTAATTATTGTAACCCTGGTTTTAGAACCAGCATCCTGCTTGTTGTACCAATGTCCTTCTATCACTTTTATGCCTAAAGTATTGGTATAATTTTCATCTACCGTAAACTGATTTACCCTGTCAATTTTTTTACCTTGATACATAAATGCACTGGTTGAATGTGAATTTGAAAAAGGAACATTTCCACTGGTAAAAGAAGCATTCTGCACTTGCGGCAACGCTTTTATATTCCGCAATAATCCTTCGTAAAACAACGTGAGCGAATCGGAATTAGTGGTTTTTAAAGAGTTATTATAGGTGATTACCCAAACGTGTTCATAATTAATTCCCATTGGTTTTGCATAGTTGCGGTAGGAATTTACGCCGAAGGAAAACACGGCAAACATCACCAAAAAAGATAATAATATCTCAACAATTAGCAAGGAATTTTGCTTCTTTTTATTCCAGATCAGCTTAAATAAGTGCTTGAACATAGTAGCTTGATTTTAAAGATTGATAGATTTGATTAAGCTTTCAGCGCAGTTACTACATTTAGTTTAGACATGCGCCAGGCCGGATAAACGCCCGAAAACAATCCGAAGAAAACACAGATAAAAAGAGCATAAAGCAATACTGTGAAATTTAGGCGGAGTTCGAGGTTGGCGATAAACTTTGCATCGTTAATAAAATACATTGCAATAAGCGAAAGCACGATACCAATTATTCCGCCCAGAAAAGTGAGGATCAGATTCTCTATAATAAACTGGTAAACCAGCGTTTGCGATGATGCGCCGAATGCTTTACGTACACCAATTTCTGAGGAACGCTCCATAATTCTGGTTATATTGATATTAACTAAGTTTAGCGTTGGTAATAACATTACGAAAAGCGCAAACAGGCTCAAAGCGATAATTGCATACGTCATCCCGGATTTTTTTTCGTTACCGCTTCGCACATAAGCATCCAAATAAGAATCGGCATGACTGTGTATCACATTAAATTCCTTGCTTGGCATGGGTAATTTGGGAATGATCAGATCAAATTCCTTTTGCATTTTTGGTACATCGGCTTTGGTTTTTGCAAGTATAATCCCGCTAAATTCGCCCAGATAACTTTTATCATCCTTTAAATTTATTTTAGAAACGGTGTAAGGCAAATAGATATCGGCATACAACATATAAGCCGTAATCGGGATATTTTTTACCACGCCGCAAACCCTGTATTTTACGTTATCGGCTTCCAGGTATTTGCCCACTACCGGCCCGGCTTGTTCGCCAAAATAAGCTCTTTTTATATCCTCGGATATTACGGTTACGCGCTCGGCATTATCAATTTGCTGACTGGAAATGGCTTTTCCTTCCAAAAATTTATATTCGAGTATGTCCCAGTAATCGGCATTGGTGTATTTAAAATTAATGTCGATTTTATGGTTGTTTACATAAGTATTGGTTGTGCTGTAGTTGGAAGAAACAGCCAGTTTAACCGGTGTTTTCATGCTGCGCACGTAATGATCGAGGAAGTAATAAGATACGGAAGATGAGTTCATGGATTCCTTGCCATCTTGTTCTATTTTATTAATGTATAATGATCGGTCGCGCTTTTTATCCGGGTAATCATCATTGATAATTTTGTCGATAAAAGCAGTAGCAACCATCAAAATGGTTAGCGTAAAACTGATGCCAAACAGGCTGATAAACGTAAAAAACTTGCGGCGCCTTAACACCGCTATGGCTATTTTAAAGTAGTTTTTAAGCATGGTTTTTTGTGTTTTATGCTGATTTATAATACTTGCGAACCATCAAATAAGCGCACCAAACGATGCGTTTTCTGCGCCATATTTTCATCGTGGGTAACCATCACAATTGTGGTGCTGTCTTTTTGGTTCAGGTTGATCAAGATTTCCATAATTTCGTTTCCCATGGCACTATCCAAGTTGCCGGTTGGTTCATCAGCCAAAATAATTTCCGGCTTGCCGACTATTGCCCTTGCTATGGCTACACGCTGGCGTTGTCCGCCGGATAATTGTGTCGGGAAATGTTTCATCCGGTTGCTTAAACCAACCTTTTCCAACGCTTCTGATGCAAGTTGCCTTCTTTCTCTGGCTGATGCATCCCGGTAAAGCAAAGGCAATTCTACATTATCCAGCACCTGCAGATCATTGATTAAATGATAACTCTGGAAAATAAAACCCAACTTCTGGTTACGGAAACGCGCCAGTTGCTTGTCCGAAAGCTTTTCTGTCGTTTGCTCTGCTATTTCAATCTGGCCTTTTGAAGGCGCATCCAGTAAGCCCATAATGTTTAGCAATGTACTTTTGCCGCAACCCGACGGGCCCATGATTGACAAAAACTCGCCTTTAGCAATATTCAGGCTGATGTTGTTGAGCGCTAAAGTTTCGATGTTAGTGGTTCGATAAACCTTTTCAATATTTTTTAAACTGATCATGATAATATGGTTATACTGTTTTTAATAGGTAATTTTTCGGTTCTTTTCAAAGTCGTAAAGCGAAAGATAACGCAGCTGATAATACGCGCCCCAGAAATCACGTAGTGCGTTAATAAAATCGCGTTTCGCCTGGTCGTTTTCCTGGAAAGCTATACTTAAATCGGTAATGCTGAGATCACCTAAAACATATCTTTCTCTTGCTATCTGATATTTTTCGCCGGCAATGCTATCCGCCTGGGCGTTAGAAGCAATCTGTTCTTTCAACAGGTTAAACAAAGTAACTTGCGTAATAATCTGCTGCTTAAAAGTCTGTTTGTCCTGTTCCACGGCATATTCTGTAAACTGCTCATTGGCTTGCGCCGTTTTAGTTTTGGATTTCGACCGGCCCCAATCCAACACCGGAATAGCGAACTGCAGCTGCAGCAACTGCTGGTTTTGCGGCGACCGGTAAACCGCCGGAATAGTAGCGGCACTATTAGAAAAACCCAAGTTTGCAGTTAAGTTAGCAATCAACCCAGTTTGGCCTTTTGCTTTGGCAACATCGCGCTGGGCTTCGGCAATACGCCTGATGAAAGCAATCGCATCAGAACGGTTTGCAAATGCTTCGTTTAGCACCTTTTCTGTGTTAACCTCCATCCGGCTAATCTGTTCGGGCACCACCAAAGCAATGCTGCTTTCGGTATCAAAACCCATATAACTGCGCAATGTAAGCGTTGCAATCTCAATATTTCTCTTGGCAATACCGACTGCTTTTTGTGCGTTGAGCAACTCAAGCTGCAATTGCAGGATTTCATTTTTTGAGACTTTGCCCAGTTCAAACTTTACATTAGCTACTTTTAATATCTGTTGCGTATTTTTTAGGTTGATTTCCGCAACTTGTAGATTTACCTGCGCCAGTAACAGATCGAAAAAATAACCTTCAACCGTTACGGCAATTTGCTCCTGCGATTCGATAAACGCCTGTTTGCTTTCGTTAAATTTTAACGGCTCAATTTTTTTATCCCACTTTAAACTGCTGTATTGAAAAAGCGGCTGACTAAATCCAATCGCATAAGGCACACCGTTATATAAAGTGTTGTTCCGGTCGAAATCATCAAAACGCTGCAAATTTGTGGTGCCGTAAATTGTGCCACCGGTTGCGGTAATGGTCTGGCTGAAATCCAGCTGTAAACTGGAATTATCGTTATGTACTGGCTGAAACAAAATGCTGCCGTTCGGCTGTAAAACCTGCTGGTATGTTTTGCTGTAACCCGGTAATATCCCGCTTAACGAAAGTTGCGGTTGATAGTTGGATTTATAAGTCCGCCATTCCCAATACTTCGTTTCTTTTACAGCGACTGCCTGTTTTGCTGCGATTGAATTTTTACGTGCCAGATCAACTACCTGTTCTAAGGTTAAACGTAAAGTATCCTGACCGATAGCAGCATTAGAAACTACGGTAAAATTAATTATGTAAAATAAGATGAAGTACAAGTGTTTCATTTTTGTATGATCTTATTGGTTTTTAATGCTGATTTCTTTCGAGTTTTTGTACTCACTCATATCCGAACTGATGACGATGTCGCCAGGCTTCAACCCGTCCCTAATCTCCACAAAATCAAAATTGCTTAAACCGAGATATACTGTTCGCTTTAGGGCTTTATTTCCTGTTAAAACAAAAACGTCCTGCGCGCCTGTGCCTTTAAAAGCTGCACTATTTGCAATCCGCATCACCTTGCTATGCGCGGCAGTTACCAGGAAAACTTCCACCTTCATGTTTGGCCTTAACTGCTTGTTGTTGCGCTCGTCCAGCTGCACATCATAACTTACCAAACCGTTTTGTACCGATGGATAAACGTTTAAAATATGTCCGCGCAACTGCGTTTCGTTAAACCGAATGATGGCCGGCATACCGTTGTGTAGTTGGTCTAAATAAGTATCGGAGATGTTTCCTGCCACTTTAAAGCTGCCTAAATCTGCAATCCTAGCCAGCGTTTCCCCTTCTCTGATGGTAGCTCCGATGTTTTTATTAACATAAGTAATTACGCCGTTTCGGGTAGCAATCACGTTGGCGAGTTTCAATTTACGGCTGAGTTCGTTCAGGTCGTTTTGCTGAATGGCAGCAGCAATTTCGGCTTCCTTTACTTCCACTTGCATGGTTTGCTGCTTGCTTTTGATCTCGTTTTCCAGCTGCTTTTTTTCAAGTTGGGCAACTTTCAAGTTCAGTTCTGCCTGCTCAATTCCTTCACGTGTACCGCCGCCGGCTTTAAAAAGGCGTTTTGCATTTTCGACGGCATCCTGCAAACTCGAAATACGCAACTGTTTAATGGCATTATTAGACTGGATATCAAAAAAGCTTTTATTAAGATCAAGCTTTAACTTCTTGATCTCATTTCGTTTGGTTTCTAACTGGAATTTGAGTTTAACCGATTCATTTTCGGTAGCAGATTTATCAAGAATGAGGATAGATTGCCCGGACTTTACTTTCGTGCCGGCATCTGTTACAGCACTTTTTAGGGAAGCATTTATCGGGCTGGTGATCACTTCCTCAAACTCCGGCAAAACTTCTCCGGAAGCGTTCAGTGTGTTTTCTACATTGCCTATTTCAACTTTAGCAACAGTAATATCTGTCCGGTCGAGCGATGATTTAAAAAACGTTCTCAAAGCAAACACAGCAGCAATCAGCAAGCCGACGAATAAAGCAACGATAAGGATTGATTTTCTTCGTTTTTGGGAGATTACTTCTGCTGCTATTTCGGTATCCATTTGCGCTTGTTTACCTAAAGGTTTACAAGCGCAATGCCACAGTTATTTTGGTGATAAACAAAGCGTTAGTAAATATTTATTTAAAAAATGTGACCGGTATCGGACAAGATGTTCTTATTTAAGTAAAAAATAAGAATGTGATAATTTTTATAAAGAGGTTGTTTAAACTTATTTAGAATAATAAAGGGAGGTTCCCGGGAAGAATCAGAGTTTTGTGGTGCTAAATCATAAAACAGAGAACTTTTAGGGGAACCGTGGATAAAGATATGATAGAGCTCATAATAGTACCATATTTAAGTAAATGAAAGCGTGGTTTCAGGTCTAAAACGCCTATGTTTGAAATAGTAAGGGCAATATTATACAGGTTAAAAACAGGTCGTCAGTGGCGGGAGTTGCCATTAAAGCAGTTTATCGATCATGGGTCCGTAAGCTGGCAAAGTGTTTATTATTATTTCAATAAATGGTGCAGGGACGGATCATGGCGCAATTTGTGGATAGGGCTTTTACGTAACTACCGAAGTTATTTAGACCTTTCTTCGGTTCAGTTAGACGGCAGCCATACACCTGCCAAACGTGGCGGACAGGCAGTAGGTTACCAGGGTAGAAAAGCCTCGAAGACGAGCAATGCCTTGTTTTTGGCAGACAACACCGGCCAGATGCTTGCCCTGTCTGAGCCTCAAAAAGGCCAGCACCATGACTTGTACGAAATAAAGCTGCTCTTTACAGGACTTTGTGAGGTGTTACAACAAGCGGCAATAGATATAAAAGGCATCTTTTTGAACGCTGATAGCGGCTTTGATAGCAAGGAGTTAAGGTCTGCCTGCGCAGAAAAAGAAATCCAGGCTAACATCAAACCGAACCCGCGAAATCATAAAGGCAACAATTCAGAAGATCAGTATTTCGATGAACAATTGTATAAAAGGAGGATAGTTATTGAACACGCAAACGCATGGATGGACAGCTATAAAGCATTGCTCGTCCGTTATGAAGTCCTATCCGGAAACTGGATGGCAATGCACTGGATCGCTTTTTCAGTATGCTTCCTCAAAAGAATTAATAAAAGATTAAAAGTTTAAACAAGCTCATTTATAAGACAATAAGAAATAAAAAATAATTTTTAACTCCCTAATTTAATTAAATTAGGGAGTTTTTCAATTTACAACGCGCCTTCCTTAATTTCCTCCACAATAGCAGGATCAAGCAACGTTGAAGTATCTCCTAAATTAGAAGTTTCTCCTTCAGCAATCTTTCTTAAAATCCGCCGCATAATTTTGCCGGAACGTGTTTTTGGCAAGCCGCTTACAAACTGTATTTTATCGGGTTTGGCAATCGGGCCGATGATGCGCGAAACCGTCATGGTAATATCTTTCCGGGTCAATTCATCATCATTGTGCATGTTCGGGCAAACCACATAGGCATAAACGCCTTGTCCTTTTATATCATGCGGATAACCAACAACGGCAGATTCTACCACATCCGAATGCATGTTAATGGCGTTTTCTACTTCCGCAGTGCCAATTCTATGACCGGAAACGTTTAGCACATCATCTACGCGGCCGGTGATTTTGTAGTAGCCATCTTCATCGCGCAAACAGCCATCACCGGTGAAATACATGTTTTCGTAAGTTGCAAAATACGTTGTGCGGCAGCGTTCATGGTCGCCGTAAGTGGTACGCAACATGCCCGGCCATGGAAATTTGATACAAAGATTTCCGCTTACACCATTGCCTTCAATTACTTTTCCATTTTCGTCAACCAAAACCGGCTGAATACCCGGCAACGGCAGCGTGGCATAACCCGGTTTGGTTGGTGTTACATTGCAAATCGGCGAAATCATGTGTCCGCCGTTTTCAGTTTGCCACCAGGTGTCGGCAATCGGGCATTTTTTGCGGCCGATTTTATCATCAAACCAGTGCCAGGCTTCTTCATTAATTGGCTCTCCTACTGAACCTAATTTGGTTAACGAACTTAAATCTTTTCCTTCCAGCGGCTTATCTCCAAAACTCATTAATGAACGGATAGCAGTTGGCGCGGTATATAAAATGTTCACTTTATGTTTTTGAACAACGTCCCACATTCTGCCGGCATCAGGCCAGGTCGGGATGCCTTCAAACATCAGTGCCGTTGCACCTTGAGAAAGCGGACCGTAAACGATGTAGGAATGACCGGTTATCCAACCGATATCTGCCGTACAAAAATGCACTTCGCCCGGCTGATACTGGAAAACGTTGGCAAAAGTATAACCCGTGTAAACCATATAACCGCCGCAGGTATGCACCACGCCTTTCGGTTTGCCGGTAGAACCGGAAGTATATAAAATGAAAAGCATGTCTTCCGCATCCGTTTCTACAGCCGGAAAATCGGATTGTCCACTGGTTTCTACTTTCTTAATTTCATCTTCCCACCAAACATCACGGCCTTTTAACATGGAAACCGGTGTGCGGCTGCGGGTTAAAACGATAACTTTTTTTACTGATCTGCATTGCACCAGCGCATCATCAATTACTGTTTTTAACGGCGTTTCTTTGTTGCCGCGAAAACCGCCATCCGCAGTAATTACAACATTACATTCGGCATCAATGATCCGATCTGCGATAGATTGTGCCGAAAATCCGCCAAAAACAACGGAATGAATGGCACCGATTCGTGCACAAGCCAAAACGGCAATAGCTAATTCGGGCACCATCGGCATGTAAATACAAATCCGGTCGCCTTTTTTAGCACCGTTATTTTGCAGGACATGCGCAAACTGACAAACTTTTTGATGCAGCTGTTTATACGTTAATATCCGGTGGTTTTCTTCCGGATCATTTGACTCCCAAATGATTGCGGGTTTATCACCCAAAGTATCCAAATGACGATCCAAACAATTTTCAGTGATATTAAACTTAGCGCCGGAAAACCATTTGATATTCGGCTCGGTAAAATTCCAGTCGAGAACCCGATCCCATTTTTTTCGCCACAAAAAGTTTTCGGCAATTTCCGCCCAAAATTTCTCCGGTTCGATAACGCTATAATCATAAACGTCTTGATATTCTTTAAAAGATTTTACTTGCAGGTTCATTGGTAGAAATTATGTAGGTTTTGTTGCGGTAAATCTAAAAAATCTGTTTTGAGATGATTGATTCCTTACATAATTATTTTTGTTACTGTTCCAACCGGCCAGAAATTTCTACCGTAAACTTCATTTAGCAAAGTTGCGGCACCGGTATAAATTGCTGCAAAGCCGCAAATTAATCCTTCATATCCGGCAAAATGTGTAATCGCTTTATTACCTGTAGCATCGCCGGCGGCCAGCAGAAAAAATAGAATAGTTAGCGTTGCAAAAATGAATTGTAAAGCTTTGTTTATGCGCAAAGTTCCGATGAATAATATGCCGGTAAAAATCCCCCACATTATTAAATAAGAAGCCATTGCTGTTTCTGATGCAGCGGCTATCCATCCTAACTTTGGCATCACAATTAATCCAACCAAGGTTAGCCAAAAGAATCCGTAGGAAATAAAGGCTGTCATCCCAAACGTATTATTCTTTTTGGATTCTAAAATTCCGGCGATAACCTGCGCTGTTCCTCCGTAAAAAATTCCCATGGCAAGGATCATGGCGTTGATCTCAAAAAAGCCGGCGTTATGCAGGTTTAATAAAATAGTTGTCATGCCAAATCCAAACAGGCCGAGCGGACCAGGATTAGCTGAAGAATCTTTTAAAAAGACTTCGTTCATTTCTTTCATTGCAATAATAATTTAGGTTAATAATTGGTTTAGTAAAGATATAATTATGGCGCAAACTAATACAGTACCTACCTTTATTATTGTGTTTTCGTGATAAGATTTTGTTTGTAGTGAAGGATTAAGACAGATTTTTGGAAAGCTGGCATGCTTCTTTTACCACCTAAAAATCAGTAGAAATAAAATAAATTTACTGTTGCTTTTTTAGCTGTAAATGCAGATATTTGCAAACTCTTTTTTAGGAAAAGGTATAACAAAAAATTTCATCATGTCTAGAATTTGCGATTTAACAGGTAAAACTTCTATGAATGGATTTAACGTTTCTAACTCGAACGCTAAAACCAAACGTAAGTTTCATCCTAACTTGAAACTGAAAAAGTTCTTCATCCCGGAAGAAGATAAATGGATTACTTTGAAAGTTTCCACTTCAGCAATAAAAACAATCAACAAAAACGGAATTTCTGCTTGTATCAACAAGTTTGTAAAAAAAGGATACATTTAAATAGTTATAAGTGATAAGTTGTAAGTTATACGTGCAGAGCGATTAACTTAAAACGTAAAACTTAAAACGTATAACCAACAAAAACAATGGCTAAAAAAGGTAATAGAGTTCAGGTAATTTTAGAATGTACAGAGCATAAAACCAGCGGAATGCCGGGTATGTCTCGTTATATTACAACCAAGAACAAAAGAAATACAACAGAAAGATTGGAATTAAAGAAATTTAACCCAGTGTTGAGAAAAGTAACTGTTCATAAAGAAATTAAATAGGCACTTGGTTGATGGTTTATAGCTGATAGTTTATGGTTTTCCTGCTATCAACAATTAACCATTAACTATTAACTCAAAAAACATGGCAAAGAAAGTAGTTGCAACCCTTAAAACCGGTAAAGGTAAAGAGTATTCCAAAGTAATCACGATGGTAAAATCTCCTAAAACCGGTGCTTATTCTTTTAAAGAAATTATTGCACATAACGACCACGTTAAAGATGCAATTAACGTAGCCAAGGCTGCAAATCAGTAATTAATTCTTTTAAAAATAATAAAGCCGTTCCGATTTTACCGGAAGGGCTTTTTTTGTTATCACCTAAATTAGTATGATAAAAGAAGTATGACTTTTATCATTTATATTTCAGCATAAATTATGGGATTATTTGATTTTTTTAAGAAGAAAGAAAATACGGTAATCGAGCAGCAGGATTTAGACAAAGGGCTGGAAAAAACGAAAGACAATTTCTTATCCAAAATTACCAAAGCTGTTGCCGGAAAATCTACCGTTGATGAAGAAGTTTTGGATGATTTGGAAGAAGTTTTAGTTACTTCGGATGTTGGTGTAACCACTACACTAAAAATAATTAAACGGATTGAGGAGCGTGTTGCCCGCGATAAATACCTCGGCACAAACGAACTGAATGGAATTTTGAAAGAGGAAATTCAGCAATTATTAGCCGAAAATAACAGCAACGATTTTCAGAATTTTGAATACGGCAACCATAAACCTTATGTAATTATGGTGGTTGGCGTAAACGGTGTTGGTAAAACTACTACTATTGGCAAGCTGGCTTATAAATTAAAACAGGCTGGAAGTCAGGTAGTTATTGGTGCTGCGGATACTTTTCGGGCAGCGGCAGTTTCACAAATTCAGCTTTGGGGCGAACGGATCGGCGTTCGCGTTGTGGCGCAGGCGATGGGTTCTGATCCGGCTTCTGTCGCTTATGATACCGTAAAATCTGCTGTTTCTAATGGTGATGATGTGGTGATTATTGATACCGCCGGCCGTTTGCATAATAAAGTCGGTTTGATGAATGAGCTGACCAAAATTAAAAATGTGATGCAAAAAGTTATTCCAAATGCACCGCACGAAATTTTGCTGGTTCTGGATGCTTCAACCGGACAAAATGCAATTGAGCAATGCAAACAATTTACCCAAGCAACGGATGTAAACGCTTTAGCTTTAACCAAGTTAGACGGAACAGCAAAAGGCGGCGTTGTAATCGGTATTTCAGATCAGTTTAAAATACCGGTTAAATATATTGGTGTTGGCGAGGAGAAAGAACAGTTGCAGTTATTTGATCGCAAGGCTTTTGTGGAAAGTTTATTTAAGCAGTAGTTAGTCATTCAAGTTTAAAATTGAAAGTTTAGCTTTAAATTCCATTTTTATTAGTTGTAATTTTAGGTTTATGGAGAGCATCATTATTCATTCCAGCAATAAAAAAGACTTGGATTTATTGCAATATCTTGCGCAAAAAATGGGACTTGAGACACAAGTTTTAAATCAATCTGCAAAAGAAGATATAGCGATGATAAAAGCTATCCATGAAAATGATCCGGCAGAAAATCTGAATTTGGAAGATGCTTTAGCTTACTATCAAACTTTGGATAAAGCAAAATAGGTGCAGGTAAGTTATAACAAAAAGTTTTTAAAAGATTTAGCTTCTCTTCCATCTAAACAAAGGACGAAAGTAGAGCAATTGGTTTTTAAGGATATTAGCATTTTTAATCTTTTATCAGAAATACATAATTTAAAAAAACTTACTGGTTATCAAATATACTATCGAATCAGAATTGGAGATTACAGAATTGGTATAAAGTTTGAAAACCAACTATTAGTATTTGAACGGGCTCTGCACAGAAAAGACATTTATAATTTCTTCCTTTAAATAAAGATTTTTGAAAACTAAAATATCAACAATAAACAACGTTAAGAAACCACGTATAAACGTAGTTACTTTAGGTTGTTCTAAAAATATTTACGATTCTGAAATATTGATGGGCCAGTTGCAAGGCAATCGCTTTGATGTGGTGCACGAAAGCGAAAAAGTTGGTCATAACGATATTGTAGTCATCAATACCTGCGGTTTTATTGATAATGCCAAGCAGGAATCTATCGATACGATTTTACAATACAGCGAGCTGAAAGAACAGGGTAAAGTTGGAAAAGTGATTGTTACCGGCTGTCTTTCCGAACGTTACAAACCCGAACTGGAAGTAGAAATGCCTAATGTTGATGCTTTTTTTGGCACCAACAATTTGCAGGAAATATTACAAAACATCGGTGCCGATTATAAATATGAATTACTGGGTGAACGTTTTTTAACTACACCTTCGCATTTTGCGTATTTTAAAATTGCAGAAGGTTGTAACCGGCCCTGCTCTTTTTGCGCCATACCGTTAATGCGTGGTAAACACGTTTCTACGCCGATGGATCAATTGGTTTCTCAAGCTAAAAAACTGGCTGCAAACGGTACGAAAGAACTGATTATAATTGCGCAGGATCTGACTTATTACGGTTTGGATTTATATGGAAAACGTAATCTGGATGAATTGTTGCGCCGCATTTCTGATGTGGAAGGTATTGAATGGATCAGGTTGCAATACGCTTATCCGTCTGGCTTCCCAATGGAAGTGCTGGATGTAATGAACGAGCGCAGCAATATCTGCAACTATTTGGATATGCCGCTGCAGCACATTACGGATAACATGTTGCGTTCTATGCGCCGTGGCATCACTAAGCAAAAAACGATTGATGTAGTCAATCAAATTCGGGATAAAGTGCCTGAAATTGCTTTGCGAACAACGCTGATTACTGGTTATCCTGGCGAAACACAGCAGGATTTTGAGGAAATGCAGCAATGGGTAATGGATACCAAATTTGATCGTTTGGGTTGTTTCACTTATTCACATGAAGAAAAAACGCACGCGCATAATCTGGTTGATGATGTTCCGGAGGAAGTGAAACAAGAACGCTCTGAAGCCATTATGGAAGTGCAGCAACTGATTTCCCACGAAAAAAATCATCAAAAAATTGGACAAACGTTTAAAGTTTTGATTGATAAGATTGAAGGGGATTTTTTAATTGGACGAACAGAATTTGATTCGCCGGAAGTGGATAATGAAGTTTTAATTGATGCCAAAGAACAATATGCAACGCCCGGCAGTTTTGTACAAGTAAAAATTGATTCGGCAGAAGATTTTGATTTGTACGGAAAAATTGTTTCTACAGAAAACGCCTCTATTTTAGCCGAATCCAGCTATTTCTAAAAAATGGATGCTACTTATATTGATTATTCTGCAACCGGAAGCTTCTCTCCAACGGTTATCAAATACCTTGAAAATGCAGCAGAATTGAAACCGTTTTATGGTTTTCGGCCGGATTTGGATGGCTTCCGACAACTACTTCAATATAAAAAAAACAGTTGTAAAAGAAGTATTTTAACAGAAGTTTTGCAGGATCAGTATAAAAAACTACCGGTAAAAGAAGTATCAGAACAAACTAAAATTAACCTCGATTTACTTCAACAGGAAAATACTTTTACCGTTACAACCGGCCATCAGCTTAATATTTTTACCGGCCCGCTTTACTTTATTTTTAAGATTGTTACGGCAATCAATTTAGCAAAAGATCTAAAAGCAGAATTTCCGGATAAAAATTTTGTGCCTGTTTATTGGATGGCTTCGGAAGATCATGATTTTGTAGAAATTAATCATACGCAAATCGGCGGTAAAAAAATCAGTTGGAATGAAGAAGTTTCCGGTGCAACCGGTCATATTTCTACCAAAGGAATCCGAGAAGCTTTAAATCAATATAAAGGTATTTTGGGTATTTCTGACACCGCTCAGGAATTATCTGATTTGGTTGAAACTGCTTATACTCAATTTGAAAATCTGGCTGATGCAACACGTTATCTCGTCAATGCTTTGTTCAGCAAATTCGGTTTGATTATTTTAGATGCTGATGATGCGCGTTTAAAAAAACAATTCGCACCGATTATTCAGGATGATATCATTAACCAAAATAGTTTCAAAAATATCTTCGCAACAAATGAAAAATTAGAAAAGCTTGGTGTTCATATTCAGGTAAATCCAAGAGAAATTAACTTTTTTTACCTGATAAAAGAAGTACGCGAACGCATCGTTTTTGAAGATAATCTATACAAAGTTTTAAATACTAATATTGCTTTTTCGGAGGAAGAACTAAAAGTAGAAATTGCAAATTTCCCGGAAAGATTTAGTCCGAATGTGGTGATGCGGCCGCTTTATCAGGAAGTAATTTTACCCAATGTTGCATACATCGGCGGCGGTGCAGAAGTAGTTTATTGGATGGAATTAAAAGCTAATTTTGATTTTTATCAGGTTGATTTTCCGATTCTGATTTTGCGAAATTCCGGTTTATTTGTATCGAAAAGATCAGCAGAAAAAGCTGCAAGTATGAATTTAACTTTTGCTGATTTTTTTAAACCTGCTGATACTTTAAAAAATAATTGGATACAAGTCAACAGTAAAAATCAGTTATATTTAAACCAATATTGGCAAGAATTGGATGCTGTTTTTAGCAGGATAAAATTGCAGAATATAAAAATTGATCCAACTTTAGGACCATCAACTGAAGCCATTCAAAAACGTTTGGAACATGCTATTTTCAACCTCGAAAAAAAACTGATTAAAGCAGAAAAACGCAATTACGAAACACGTTTAAATCAGATTGATCAAGTTAAAGCTGAACTATTTCCGGGTGGAAGTTTGCAGGAACGTAATGAAAACTTTGGATTATTTTATGTTAAAATTGGATCCAAGCTGATCGATGATTTGGTAGAAAGCTTTAAACCTTTGGATTTTAAGTTTACCATTTTAACCGAGTAAACATTTCCACTTTTTGTCATTTCGACCGAAGGGAGAAATCTTCATCGAATTACAAAATCTAAACGCTTTGAAGAAGATCCCTCCTATCGTCGGGATGACAGAACAAGTGTCGGGATAACAGAACTGAGTAGAATAACCACCGCCAATAATTTTCTCATTTTATGCTGATAAAAGAAGCATCACTACGTCATTTCACCCAAAACATCTTCATAAAAATAGGTTGTAGCGCACAACATGCAAAACTTGCTGCTGATGTTTTATTAAAGTCTGATTTGCGCGGCATTGATTCGCACGGCGTTGCCCGGTTAAGCGGTTATGTAAGATTATGGGAGAAAAACCGTATTAACCCAACACCTGATATTAAAATTGTACACGAAACACCAACTACGGCAACCATTGATGGCGATGCCGGATTAGGTTTGGTGGTTGCGCCTTTTGCCATGCAAGTTGCGATCGAAAAGGCAGAGAAATATGGTTCCGGCTGGGTTTCCGTGCGTAATTCAAATCATTTTGGTATTGCCGGATATCATGCATTGATGGCGGTTGAAAAAGACATGATCGGTATTGCCATGACCAATGCAAGTCCGCTGGTTGCACCAACATTTTCTAACGAAAGAATGCTTGGAACGAACCCGATGTGTTACGCTTTTCCCGCAGGAAAATACCCGCCTTTAATTGTTGATATGGCAACTTCCGCAGCAGCAAACGGTAAGCTGGAGATTGCGCAACGTGCCGGAAAACCCGTTCCGGAAGGTTGGATTCAGAATGAAAACGGAGATTTTACAACCGATCCGCATGCTTTAAAATCTGGTGGTTCTTTGCTTCCTTTAGGCAGCGATCGCGAACATGGCAGCCATAAAGGTTTTGGGTTGAGTGCTACGGTTGATATACTTTCGGCTGTACTTTCCGGTGCTAATTACGGGCCGTGGGTTCCGCCGTTTGTGGCTTATCTGGATCCGGCTCCGAATCCTGTTGGGACCGGAATCGGGCATTTTTTAGGTGCAATGCGGGTAGATGGTTTCCGTCCGGTGGAGGAATTCAAACATCATCTGGATAACTGGATTGAAAGATTTAAGTCGGCAAAAACAGTATCACCAGATCAAAAAGTAATTATTCCCGGCGAACCGGAACTGGAAGCTGAACTGGATCGAAAAGTAAATGGTGTTCCTTTGGTTGATGCTGTGGGGAAGGATTTGAATGAATTGGCGAAGAAGTTGGGTGTGGAAATGTTGAGTGAGATTTAAAATAAATTTCTTTGTGGATAACAAGCTAAATCTTGATAGATAGAACTTTTGTAAAAGCTATTTGAATTTCAGCCAACTACTTATCCGTAACATTTCCTATGCTTCTGATAAACCGTTCTTCTGCCACACATCTTACCTGAAAACAATCAGCAGCAAAAGTTTTAGACAGATTGTTAGTTATATCAGGATCAATTTTTACCATCCAGGGAGCAATAGCATAACGGTCTTTCCAATCCGTTAAAGGCACAATAGTTTTCAGAGGAAGTTTGCCCAACTGATTGTCATTTACAATTATAGCTGGGCGTGTTTTCATAATTTCAGAACCAATAGTTGGATCAAGGCTGATTAACCAGATTTCACCTTGCTTCATAAAATCCTTCCAGATCTAAACCAGTAAAAGCTGTTAATTCTTTATCAGTGCAATAATCCTGATAAAGGCTTTCTGCAGCTTCGTGCAACTGGTTTTGGCTTCCTGCTTCTTTAATCGAACGTAACGTTTGTTCAATAATTTTCCACCTGCTTTTAATGGTTAAGCTTGTATTTCTATCATAATTTATGCTGTGCTTATAAAAAACTTATTAAACAGTTCTTAAATTTGTACAATTTATATCTAAAGTAAAAAACAAAAAGTATTTGTGACTATATGGATAAACTGACTTTACACGAGAGTTTACGAATTTATATTCCAGGCTTATTGTTGTCAATATTGCTATACTGTTTATTCCAAAGTAATACTACAGGTATAAGTAATGTTGCTATTCCAGCCATATTTGTTGGCTTTGCTATTAATAATCCACTTCATAGGATTGGAAAAATATACTTCGGAAAACTTGCAATTAACCATAAAATCAAACTAAATTCTCTAAATGAAAATTTTTTTGAACATCAAAAAAAAATCCTCTCTGAAAAGTATAAATATTTGTCTTTAAATAGAGTTAATAATTTCGATCTAATTGAAACTAATAATTTCAAGGCTTGGGACTTTATTGGATATAGCCATTTTGCAAAAATATATGATTCTCCAGAAACGTCAAGTTTTAGGCTACCAAAATCCTTTGGAATTATGTGTTTTAACTTGTTCGCAGTATCAATACTTGGTCCAATCATATTTTTATTGGTTTTCCCTTTTATAAATCTTGAATTGTCAACATGGCACATTGTAATTATTATGATTTCAACTCTTTTTGGAATACTTTTTTTTACAAGTTCCACAGCATTTTTAAGGAGTTCTCTTGAAAAGCAACTATATTATTGGAACTCATTATCAAAATCTGAAGTAGAAAGTCTTGTTGATTATATCAATATATTCAACAGCATAAAATAAATGATCGAACTAAACTCTATTGCTTGGGACTTGTAATCCAGCGAAACTATTTCAAAAATCTTCAAAGTAATTTAGCATTATTATACCTTTTTAAAATAATAGGATATTTTACAGAATATGCCAAAATCAAATCGATATGAGTTCCAAAAAAAGGTGCAATCTCTCGATTACACCTTTCCTACTTTATACCGATAAAAGAAGCATCTACTTAATCCCCATAAACAACCTGCTCCACCTAATTAATTATATGTATAAAAGAAGCGTTCTCACCTACATAGATAAATCCTTGCTTTCAGTTATCCAATTAGCTAACTTTGCTTAATGCCAGAAAATTTTATCAGGAATATATTTTATTACAAAAACTATTACCTCAAATTTTTTGACACTTTAAAACCAGCTGTAAAAAATAAATTTAACTGGACGTTGCAGTTAATTGCAATAACTGATAAAGTACAGGAGAAGTATTTTAAACATATAACAGGTTCAGCTGGCTTGTTTGAAATCAGGGTTGAAGTTGGTTCTGATATTTATAGGGTATTCAGCTTTTTTGATAAAGGACAGCTGATTATTTTATTAAACGGATTTCAAAAGAAAACCCAAAAAACGCCTTCAAACGAAATTGAACTGGCAGAAAAACTTAAAAAACAATATTTTCATGAAAAAGAAAACTAATAACCTCACTTCTTTTACTGATCATTTAGATGAACAATATGGTAAAACAGGAACCACTACACGCGATAAATATGAAGAAGGCTTTGAAGCTTTTAAGCTTGGCGTGATGCTGCAGGAATTGCGTAAAGAACAAGGTTTAACACAAGAACAGTTAGCCGAAAAATGCGGAACTACCAAAACTTACATTTCCAGAATTGAAAATGATGCAAGTGATATCCGGCTTTCTACTTTAATGAGAATTGTGCGTGAAGGTTTAGGCGGACATTTAAAACTTACTGTAGATATTTGAAAGATTATGAATGCTTCTTTTACAAAAATGAAAAAGGTGTAATTTCTTAAATCACACCTTCCGTATTTTTATACCGATAAAAGAAGCATCTACTTAATCCCCATAAACAACCTGCTCCATCTAATTTTGTGCATAAAAGAAGCTTGCTCGTCCCAGCTCATCCACACAAATAAAGCTTTGCCTACAATGTGGTCTTCGGGAACAAAACCCCAGAAACGGCTGTCTAAAGAGTTATGGCGGTTATCACCCATCATCCAGTAATAATCCATTTTAAAGGTGTACTGGTTGGTTTTTTGTCCGTTGATGTAAATATCGTTACCGCGTTTTTCCAGCTTGTTGTTTTCGTATAATTTGATGGCGCGCTCGTAAATCAGATAGTTCGTAGAATCTAAAGTAACCGTCCAACCTTTTTTAGGGATAATAACCGGACCGTAATTATCTACGTTCCATTTCAGTTTGGTATCGTGCGGGAAAACCTGCAAATCGGCTTGACCCGGCGGCTGAATATAAGGCGCAATGTAAGTAATGTTGGAATACGATTTTAAAGCAGGCACACTTTCACGCGGCATAATCCATTCTAAATCTGTGGCGTTTACTTGTCCGTGCGAAGGATCGATGTGCAGATCGTACAAAACCTCCGGGTTTAACTCTTGTCCGTTGGTACGAACCAAGTAAGAAGTCTGGCTTTCCGGCGGTGTAACAGCAGCTTTATTGTTGATATAAACCTGTGTGTTAATCAACTTCAAAGTATCACCGGGCGTTCCCTGGCAGCGTTTGATATAGTTTTCGCGCTTATCAACCGGCCGGTATAAAGGCGAATCGGCATCCATCGGATAATTAAAAACTACCACGTCGCCCTTTTTTACGTGGCTCAATCCCGGCAAACGGTAGTAAGGCAATTTGATGCCGTCCCAATAAGATTTTATGTCGAAAAGCGGCATCGTATGATGTGCAAACGGAAAGGAAACCGGCGTCATCGGCGTACGTGCGCCATAATTAACCTTGCTTACAAACAGGAAATCACCAACTAATAACGAACGCTCCATAGAAGGCGTTGGGATGGTAAATGCTTCGATAAACAAACCGCGAATTAAAGTCGCGGCAACAACAGCAAAAATGATAGCATCCACCCATTCTCGTGTGGCACTTTTCTTTTTCTTCTTTGGATCGGCGGCAGATTTATTCCAGAATTTCCAGCTCATTGTTTTTATTTTGAAGGCGTGAAAGTAGTGTTTTTAAGCGTTAAAATTAAACAGATCGGTGGCTGTAAAAAATCCTTTTCGGTCTTTAATCCACTCGGCAGCCAGCACGGCGCCTAAAGCAAAACCGGCGCGGTTGTGTGCCGTATGTTTAAATTCGATGGTATCCACTTCAGAATCATAAATTACGGTATGCGTTCCCGGCACGTTTTCAATTCGGTGCGATTCGATCAGCAATTCATCAGCATTAATTATTTTATCAGAATCATCATTTTCCACACCCGAAACCACATTTGTCCATGCTTCTTTTACCGGCATATTTTCGATAATTCCTTCGGCAATGGTAATAGCCGTTCCGCTTGGCGCATCCAGTTTTTGCGTGTGATGGATTTCTTCTACCTGAACTTCGTAATCCGGAAAACCACTCATTATTTTGGCTAGCATTTTATTTAGGTGGAAAAAAATATTCACGCCAACACTAAAATTGGAAGCGTAAATTAATGAGGCATTGCACGAAAGGCAGTCATTTTTAACATCCTGCAACTTTTCGTACCAGCCGGTAGCACCAACCACAATCGGAATCCCAGCTTTAAAACAGTGTGTAATATTGCTTAAAACGGTATGCGGCGTACTAAATTCAATGGCTACATCTGCTGTTTGCAGGTTTTCGATATTGAGGTTGTGCAGGTTTTCATGATCAATTTTTAATACGATTTCATGCTTTCGTTCCAAGGCAATCTGCTCGATCATCTTACCCATTTTCCCGTATCCGAGTAAAGCTATTTTCATTTTTTAGGTATGAGGTATGAGCTATCAGCCCTGTAAATTTATCTATTTTAGCGATGGTTTAAAGTTGATTGCATTTGCTGATACCTCTTACCTGAAACCTCACTTCATCCGCACCGTTACTTTCAACCCCGGAACAACACCGCCGTAAGCGTAACTTGGCGAACTGAGCATCGTTGGCCTGATTTTAAAACCTAAATCATTGTCCATCGTGTACGAATGCTGGAACTTGGCGGCAATATAAGCATCAATAGTTTGGATTCCCCAAAAAGCGACTGTCCCGATGATAGTCAAATCCCTGTTCCGATGGTAAAAATCTTTGTAAGAAATGATAGTAGCGGAGGAAACGTTTTGATAATCTTTATCGATCAATTTATTTTGCCCCGTTTCCTGAAGTTGCGCCACATGTAAAAAAATTTTATAGTTGGTTTGTGCCACATAATAGGAATAGCCCAAACCGGCAAAACCTCCGTAAACGATTGGTAATTTCCAGTATTGATGATTATAAATCTGGCCCAAACCAGGGAAAGCTAAAGATTTTAAAACGGCTTTATGCGGACTATGTGTGCTATCCGGATGGTAAACTTTTTCTTTGCGTTGCTCGGCTTTGGGCTTAAAAGGTGCCAGAACAGCAGCGGTATCGCCTCTGGTATTTACCGTATCTCTTTGCTTTTTAACAGATTTTTTTTGTGCCTGAACTGATGCAGCACAAAAAAACATCAGTAAAAGAAGTAGGGCTGATTTATACATTACCAATCGAGCATTTCCAGGATGCGGCCTAAATCATCTTCTGATAAAAACGGAATTTCGATGCTGCCTTTACCCTGCTGGCCAACTTTAACTTTTACCTGCGAATTAAATTTAGAAGCTAAATCAGCTTGTATTTTTTGCACTTCAAAAGAAGGAGAAAATACTTTTTTAGCGATACTGTTTTTAGCAGGTGTTTTTTGCAGTTCGCGCACCATATCTTCCACTTTCCGTACAGATAAACCTTTCTCAATCACCTGATGATGGATGTACAACAGCTTTGCGGCATCCTCCACGTTAACCAGCGCGCGCGCATGGCCCATACTAATTTGCCCGTCGCGGATAGAAGATTGCACAACCGGCGGCAATTTAAGCAGGCGTAAATAATTAGTTACCGTTGATCGGTTTTTGCTTACGCGATCGCCCAGTTCTTCCTGCTTCAGATTGCACTCATCAATCATCCGTTGGAAACTCAGTGCCATTTCTATCGCGTTCAGGTTTTCCCGCTGGATATTTTCAATCAGTGCCATTTCCAGCATCTGCTGATCGTTTGCCGTACGCACGTAAGCCGGGATTTCGGTTAATCCGGCTAATTTCGATGCTCTTAAACGCCGCTCGCCCGAAATTAACTGATAAGAATTTACACCTGTTTTACGAACGGTAACCGGCTGGATCAAACCCTGCACCGAAATAGAATCTGCAAGTTCCTGTAAAGCCTGTTCATCAAATTCTGTTCTGGGTTGAAAAGGATTTACTTCAATTTCAGAAATTTTAACCGCATTAACACCTTTTAAACCAGCTGTTTCCGTTTGGTTCGAGTGATTATCAGTGGGTTTTTTTACGGCATTTACCTGTACAGAATCATTGAGCAACGCACCTAAACCTCTTCCTAAAGCATTTCTTTTATCGCCGCTCATCTTTTTATACCTTCTTTTTTCAGGTTAGTATCTTCATCATTTACCAAACCATTGTTACGCAAAATTTCGCGGGCAAGGTTCAGGTAATTAATGGCACCCTTGCAGGTTGCATCGTGCATAATTACCGACATGCCAAAGCTTGGTGCTTCGCTTAAACGAGTGTTCCGCTGGATAATTGTTTTAAAAACAAGGTTCTCAAAATGGGTACGAACTTCTTCTACAACCTGGTTAGATAACCGCAAACGTACATCGTACATGGTTAACAAAATACCTTCAATATCCAAAGCCGGATTTAAACGGTTCTGTACAATTTTGATGGTGTTAAGCAGTTTCCCTAATCCTTCCAACGCAAAATATTCACACTGAACCGGAATGATAACCGAATTTGCAGCTGTTAAAGCATTGATTGTAATTAAACCGAGCGACGGCGAACAATCCACAATAATAAAATCGTACCGGTCTTTAATCTTCTCCAGCACCGCTTTCATTTTGTATTCGCGGTTGGTTAGGTTAATCATTTCAATCTCCGCTCCTACCAAATCAATATGTGCGGGCAGTAAATCCAGGTTTGGCGTTTCCGTATGCTGGATCGCATCTGCCGGTTCTACATCGTTGATAATGCACTCATAAATACTATCTTTAATTGTTCTCGGATCAAAACCAATCCCTGATGTTGCGTTTGCCTGCGGATCTGCATCAACCAGCAAAGTTTTATATTCTAACACCGCTAAACTTGCCGCCAGGTTAATGGAAGAAGTGGTTTTACCCACGCCGCCTTTCTGGTTAGCTAACGCGATTATTTTACTCATTATCAATCTCCGGTATAATTTTAGCAAGCAAATTTTTATGCCGTAAAAGAAGTACAGTTAAGCTTTGCATGCTTCTTTTACGCCTTATTTTTGCTTAATATTTAAAGGTGCAAGATACCTACATTTTTACAATAACTATCCACCCAGATTTCCACATCTTAGTAACATTATCAACAGTAAAAAGTAAAGCCAAACTGATTATATCTGCCTTGAACAACTCTTTAAATATGATAACGATTTTCCGGAAATTATCTCTTAAAAAACATTTAATATTGATCCTTTAAACTATTAATTAAAAGCAATGTTACCTTATTTCATTTAAATTTTAAAAACATGACTAACGGCGTTTACGAAGCAGGCGAAAGGGTAATTACCAAAGATGGCGAAGGAAAAGTTAACAAAAGCCAGGAAAAAAAAGACGATCTGGTGGAAGTAAAGCTCGATTCCGGCGAAATAAAATCTTACGTGCCAACAGAAGTTTCGGATGATGCTGACGCAGGATAATTTAAACAGATGAAAGACGAAAGCAACAGTTTTTTAAAGCGTTACCAGCTGTTATTGATCCTGGTAATTTTGCTGCTGGTAATTGGTTTTGGTTGCTGGTTTATTAAAAAACGCGATCCGAACTACAACGAAGCACGTAAAGATGATTTGCTTCGGAAACTAAACCAGCCCGTAAGATAAACTTAATTTTATCAGGATCGGAGTAAAAACCCGTTGCCGGTAATTGATAAAACGATAACTTGCGGTTTCTCTTTACCACATTTTAATCCGTTAAAAAATGCTTACAATTATTGCCGGAACCAACAGACCCGGCAGCAGCACTTTAAAACTCGCTGTTTATTATCAAAAAAAACTTGCTAACAGCGGCGTAAAAGCTAATGTATTATCGCTGGAAACTTTGCCTGATAATCTGCTCAAAACAGATTTATACGGCAAGCGTAGTGAAGATTTTAAGCCGATACAAGCACAAATTTCCGCATCCGAAAAGTATATTTTTATCATTCCCGAGTATAACGGAAGTTTCCCCGGTGCATTAAAAGTTTTTGTGGATGCCTGCGATTTCCCTTTAAGTTTTTATGATAAAAAGGCTGCGCTGGTTGGGATTTCCTCCGGGAAATATGGAAATATCCGCGGCGTTGATCATTTTACCGGCGTTTGTAACTATATGAATATGCATGTTTTTTCGCTTAAATTACACATTCCTTTTATCCGGAAAGAAATTGATGCTGATGGAAATTTAACAGAAGCGGACACGATTAAATTTACAGACGAACAGATAGACCGCTTCCTGAAATTTTAAAAACTTTGCTATTTGCCGTTTAGTTTTTTTATGTTGAATATGAAATACTCCTTTTACCACCCGTTTTTAATATTGATGCTGATTATTTGTTCCTGCAAGCAGAAAAACAATTCGGCTTCTACAACATCAGCAACACAAAAACAACCGCTGGATACTGCCGATACAAGGCTTGCAAATGATCTTTCTATTTTTTGTATCAACCAAATTAAAACCGCACAATTGGCATCGAAAAAAGCATCAACCCAAAAAGTAAAAGCATTTGGTAAGGAAACTGCACAGCTTTACACGCAGTTAAGTACCAATCTGAACAGGATTTCCGAAAAGTATAATATTGAATTACCTGCGGCAGCAACACCAGCATCTGCAAAAAAATATGCTGATTTAAGTGCGATAAAAGGAGCATCGTTTGATCACGCTTATCTGCTGCAAATGTTAAAACAGCATAACGCAATGATCCGGGAATATAACGCCGCTAAAAATATTCAATGCTTTCCGCTAAAATTATTTGTGGTGAGCTACCAAAGCGCAATTATCAAACAAGCTTATGCCACTTCGGATTTAAAGGACAGAACGCCTTAATTTTTTCGGAAATTTTATCCAACCTCATATTTTTAGGTTTTGCCTGTTATCAATAAAAGCAATCAATTCGACAATATGATTTGATGGTTTAACGCGATATATCAAAGAAACCTGTTTGATTATTACGCTGGTATAAGTGTATTTTACCTTGAAAGACTTACGAAACATTGAAGGCTGACTTTGCAATAAAGCAAGATGACGATTTACAAGCACAACGAAATTAGATATCTCTTTCTCCGACCAATGTTCTTCTAAATATTTTATCCTTTTACCAAATGTTTTGACAGCTTTCTTCGTCCAAACTATTTCAAACCCCATTTTCCGAAAAGTTTAATTACTTCAGCATGAGGAACGGTTTCGCCGCGATCTGCCTCAGTTAAACCTTCTAAAACATCTTTCTGCTGTTCGGCATTCAATTCATCGAACCAATCTAACTTCCTGTTCAATAAAAAAGCTCTCACGTCCATAATCAAACCTTCATCATTAGTGTTGATGATGGTTTGTAAAAGTTCTAATTTTTCTGCCTGTACATTCATAAAGTTAAAATTCAATTACGGTTAAACCAACCTACATCTTTTTACTGTTGGCAATATAAAACTCCAGTGCCAACTGTTTAATGCGTTCGTTTTTCTCACCAAAAACCTCTTCGGTTGTTTTATCCTGGAGCAACGCCAGGATTTCTACCTGCATCTGGAAAATCATTTCCACCTTGGCACTGTTGATCCCTAATTCTTTAATCAGGATGGTATTGATGTCAAATTCGCTTGCAGCACTGGTATTTTGCTGGTTTTCCGGAGTATTTTCGTTCATGATGATACTGTTTTTATCGGTTAAAAATTGTTGTTCTAAACCGAAATTACTTCCGGTAAAGGCTGTTTAAAGTTTGTTTAAGTGTTTTTACAACGGGAACTGCAGAAGCTTTTTTATTAGCAAATAAAGTTGTAGCATCGTCTCCGCCACCGTAAAAAGAATCGTTTGCTTTCTGATCAATATCCAGCGAAGAACCGCTTAAACTGATGCCGGCAAAAAGCCCTTTGCTGCGCGAATAAGAATAAACTTCGGATTCCATTTTATAATCCGTACCGGCAGAAGAAGTGCGGCCAACCGGCCCGGCAGCTACAGAAATATCCCCGCCTAAAGTAAAACTGCTTTTGCCAATTTCTGATAAAGAGGTTTTATTGAGGAAAACCAGCACCAGATCAACCGATTGGATGCCTGCCTGGAAACCAAAACTCCCGCCCGTCATGGTTAAAAAAACAGGATTAGTCCACGTTCCGTCCGCATTTTTAATCATCGCAATGCCTTTTCCGCGTTTGCCGCCAAGTACAAAACCGGCGTTAATCAATCCCGGAATAATAATTATGCCTTCCGTTTTTTGGATTAACTGTTTCGGGATACTTTCGCGTAGCTTGCTAAACTCCTGGATAACGCGAACGGAAGCATCCAGTTTTTGCTGCTGTTTATCCTGAGCCCAAACCGTTGTTACCCAAAAAAGAAGCGATAAAAGAAGTATGTGTTTTGAGGAAGCAAAAAATTTCATGAATATGATTTGATAGAATATGATAACCCGCACAATCCGGTTTTATTGCACCGGCTTATAATTGTGTGTACCAATTGCGCAAACGTACATCAATTTTTGAATCTTTATCATTTACCAGCTTTCTGAATTTTTCTATATCGCTAAATTTATTTCCCGGCTGGCGATAATGGTACGGATAAACAACAGCCGGTTTAAAAGCCAGAACGGCAGCTGCGGCTTGTTCAACATCCATAGTATAAGGCGGATTCATACATACAAAAGCAATATCAATATTTTTTAAAGAACGCATTTCCGGTGTACCACCCGTTTCTCCCGAAAAATAAACGCGCTTGTCGCCCAAATTAAGTAAATAACCATCGCCCGCTCTTTTTTGGTGTCGCGCAGTTGCTTCAGGGAAGTTATATATGCCAACCGTTTGGATTTTTATATTTTTAAAAGTTAAATTTTTCCCGTTTTCCAAAACAGTGATTTTTGCAAAAGCTTTGTTTTTAAGCTGATCAATCACTTTTTGCGGTGCAATTAATTCGGTTTTAGTGAGATTTAAACCGTCTAAAGTTGCTTCTTCAAGCTGATCGCTGTGTTCGTGCATGATCAAAACCAAATCTGGTGCTTTCATCGTTTTATATCTTTCGGCACCGCCATCAGGATCAATATAAATATTTAAATTGTCCCACTGTAAAATAACCGCTGCATGGAAAACGGGAATAATTGCCAGGTTACCATTTTTAGTTGTCAATATATCCGATTGGGCAAATACAAAAGAAAAAGGCAGTAAAAACAGTATCGTGAAAAAATTTTTCATAACTTTTTTTGGGGATTAACACCATGGATTAGTTTTAGTTTATGCTGCCGGCAGATGAAAATTCTGTACAAATTACGCTTCAGAAATTAAATTTAATGATACTGTTTTTATCGTATAAATTTTACCAACAGCGGCTATAATTTTTGTAGCACAGCACAAATGCTTATTATTGCAAAATAATCCGACTCCGTAGCTCAGCCGGTAGAGCAAGTGACTCTTAATCACTGGGTCCAGGGTTCGATCCCCTGCGGGGTCACTTTAGGCCGCAAATCAAAATACTCCTGATTTGCGGCCTTTTTTTGTTAAAAATCACCTTTAAGTTATCAAAAAGAGGACGTGCCTCTAAACAACTTTTACGATTTAAAAAGGATATCAGGGAAAACTTCAAATTAATGAGTGCAGGTAGTTTTTGTACGAAAATACCGGCGGATAAATAGAAAGCAGGATAATATTGGAACACATAATATAAAACTGTACAGTTTCCTGTTTTGTATGTGGCAAGGCTGCATTTGACTCATATATTAGAGCCACTTCTCTTATCCGGATATTATGAACAATAATAAACTGAACACTAAACCGCATTACCCGATACTGGATGGCCTTCGTGGTGTTGCAGCCATTATCGTTGTAACGTTTCACCTATGCGAGCCACTATCAACCAGTAATTTAGATAAACTTGTTAATCACGGTTACCTGGCTGTGGATTTTTTCTTTTTATTATCAGGTTTCGTAATCGGTTATGCTTATGATGATCGCTGGCATAAAATAACTGTCGGCAGTTTTTTCAAACGCCGTATCGAACGCCTTCAGCCGCTGGTGATCCTGGGCATGACACTGGGTGCTGTAGGCTTTTACTTTACAGATTCGACACTTTGGCCGCTTATCCACACCGTACCATTTTGGAAAATGCTGCTGGTTATGCTGATCGGTTACACTATTTTACCCGTACCGCTGTCTCTGGATATACGCGGCTGGCAGGAAATGCATCCGCTTAACAGCGTAGGATGGTCTTTATTCTTTGAATATATCGCCAACATCCTTTATGCGGTTTGGATCAGGAAATTCTCCAAAACGGCATTAAGTATTTTAGTAGGCATCGCTGCTATCGCCCTCACACACCTGGCGATTACCAATGGCGACGTTAGCGGCGGCTGGACATTTAACACGGAGCAGCTGCGTGTGGGTATTACCCGTACCATATACCCATTCTTTGCCGGTCTATTACTTTCGCGTATTGCCAAACCTACCCGAATTAAAAATGCCTTTTTATGGTGCAGTGTTTTAGTAGCGATAGTATTATATATGCCGCGCATCGGCGGTGCTAACCATCTTTGGATAAATGGAATATATGAATCTATTTGCATCATTATCGTTTTTCCGTTTATCGTTTACCTTGGTGCCAGCGGTGCGGTTCATACCCAAACGGAGAGTAGGATATGCAGGTTTCTCGGCGATATATCCTATCCGCTTTACTTGGTACATTATCCGCTGGTTTATTTTTACGTAGCATGGATCAGCAATCACAAAGGCGTAACGGTCGTACAGGCCTGGCCTTACGCGTTGGCTATTTTGATCGCTGCAATTATCCTGGCATATATCACACTAAAATGGTACGATGAACCGGTTCGTAAATGGCTGCGAAAAAAACTTGGCTAAAAATAAAAGCCCTTATGTTCTACAACAAAACTGAAGTGATTGCTTGCAGAATTTTTACGACGAGCCAAGCCGAAGCAGGACTTGATCGGGTCTCAAATCCCACATAACATTAAATTTAGTAATCTTAAATTTTTATTAAAATACTGAAAAACAACTGTACTATTGATTAATTGATCTGAATATATTTTTCTTTAAATCTTGGATGGAAAAGATCAAAAACTCCGTGGTAAGGGTCACTATTTATACTTGCAAAATTTAGTAATAACTTGCTAACTGTTCCGGTCGATTTTGTTAGCAATCAAACAATTTGGCTTAAATTGTGCTTGATACTGTACAATTTAACAAAGCACAGTATGAAATTTGATCAGGGAAGTACTCAAACTTTAAAAGTTTCGGATTTTAACGATTACGTTATAGACGAGTGTATTACCAATATTATAAAAGGAACAACAATGATGTTTTCCAATAATGTGCAGGGCGATAACATCCACATTATTCTCCCGCAAACTTTAATTGAAATTTTAAAAAGTAACGTTTCCGGTGTAGTTTACATCAATAAAAGCAAAGGATATTTAAACATTTGGGGTTTTAAAGTTATCGCCGGTGAAAAAGATGAGGTAGTTATTTTGAATGCAAGTGATGTTGCCGCACATCAGCTACAAAAAATCCGGTATCCGATCCGTAAAATTAATTGGGAAGATGTGAGTTTAGCTGATCTTCCTTCGTAAAAAAACAACCTCCGTATTTTAAAAACCTGTTCTGTCCGGACAGGTTTTTTAATGACCAAATTTTGCTTACTGCAACATCCGTAAAAGTAATTCGTAAAACTATCAATCTCAAATACAATAAGTTAAGTATTTAGCATTAATCCTTCAACAAATTTTTTCTATTCGGCTTCAAAAATTTCATCAGGGTTAATGTTGAGTTACAGATTATAGTTTTTATATGCAAATATTAATTTTTAGTACTGTATTTTATCCTTTGCGAGGCGGAATTGAAAACCTGACACTTAACCTCAGCAAAGAATTTATTGATAAAGGGCATGAAGTAAAAGTGATTACTTACCAAAAGCAAACAGACCCTTTAAAAGATATTGACGTTTATTATGCACCCAGTTTTTCTAAAATGCTGGAGCTGTTTTTATGGTGCAAAGTTTATTACATGCCCAACATTTCTTTAAAAGGGATTTGGCCGATGATGCTTGTCCCTCAAAAAAGATGGGTAATTTCTCAAAACGATTTTTCGTTAACAAACAATGTAAATCCATTATCCTTAATTAAATTGCTTTTGATTAAGTTCTCCTCAAAAAACATTTCTGTAAGCAAAAGTGTAGCCGAATCAATCAACACTTCTTCAGAAATTATTTATAACTGTTATGATGATGCTGTTTTTACCATGCAAAATTTAGTGCCAAGAGTGCTTGATTTTGTTTTTGTTGGCCGTTTGGTTTCTCAAAAAGGCTGTGACACGCTGGTTAAAGCTTGCGCAGATTTGCAGCAGCCTTTTAAATTAACAATTGTAGGAGACGGGCCGGAAATGTTTAAACTCAAAAGTTTGACAGAAAGCCTGAACCTTACGGAGCAAATCAATTTTGTGGGAACGAAAACAAGTATTGAAATTGTAGAAATTTTAAATCAGCATCGGGTTTTGGTAATTCCATCCAACGGAAAAGAAGGTTTCGGGATTGTGGCTTTGGAAGGTTTGGCCTGCGGCTGCCGGGTTATTGCGGCAGATGCCGGCGGTTTGGCAGAAGCGGTTGGCAGTTTCGGCAAGCTGTTTGAATCCGGAAACGTACAGCAATTAAATTACCTGCTAAAAGAAGCATTGCATGAACAGAATAATCCGATTTATACAGAGCAGGAATTGGCCGATTATTTAAGTAATTATAAAACCCGGGTAGTTGCACAAAAGTATTTGTCGGTTTTTGGAAGTGTTGCTTAATAAAAACCATGATTTTCCAACTCGGGTCAATTCTCCTTTTAAAAAACGTTTATCAATTCTGATTTTATCAACATTTATAATTGCTAACTTTCAGCATTTATAATTTTGAAAATAGAGGATGAAGAAATTAGTTTTGATTGCGTTTGGTTTGTTGATTTTACTTTATTCGTGCAAGCAAAAAAACACAAGCGAAGGGAAAATTATTTATCAAATAGCTTACGAATTGCCGGATAGCTTAAAACGATACGCAGAATTTTTACCTAAAGAAGCAACCGTTTATTTTAAAGGAGATTCTACCATTAGTATTCAAAGGATAAATGAAGAATCCACCACAGTAATTACAGATCGGAAAACTAATTTTATGCGTGTGCTGCTTAATTCGCCTGCAAGGCAGTTTATGGTGGATTACAGCAAAGCAGACCAGGCGGAAGAAATTGGTATTTTACCGCCGCACACTATTACTAAGCAAAAAGAAACGAGTACCATCGCCGGCTATAAAGCGTTGAGGTATTTATCGAAGGATAAATTATCGGATGAAATTACCGAAATGTGGTTTACCAAAGATGTATCAATCTTGCCGAATTCTTTAACCATGATGCTCAACACTACACTTGGCGTTCCGCTAAAATTTACCATTAATCAAAACGGAATGAAAACAAAAACAACTGTAAAATCCATTCAGTTTGAGGCGGTTCCTCCCGCTATATTTTCAACACCTAAAGGTTACGTGCCTTTAACGCCGCAGCAATTAAGGCAAATGCCGGTGGAGAATTAACATTTTTGGTTTCTACTTTAACGATTTTACTTTTATCAAAACCTTTCAGGCCATCAATAAATTCCGGCTTTTTACGTGGCCGTTAGTTATCTCTTCAATATTAGCATCGTTAGCAAAAGATACTATAGCTATAACCTGATTTTCTATTTCGAGTATATTACGAATTACAAGTGTTGGGAAAGCTTGTTTAAATGATGTTTGCCTATGAATTGTATAAATTGATAAGGAATATTTCTCTTGCAGAAGAAAAGCGTAAATAGAAAAAATTCCGATTTGTTATTGGCAGTAGGAAGTCGTTCGGTATGCTAAATCCCTTTACTATCCTTTGTTTAGGATCTTGAACAGTTTATCAGGGCCGGGAGCCTGAATATAGGATTGATCAGCCCGTAAACAAGATCCTGCTGCATTTTATTATCTCTTAAACAAAGTTGTACAAACTCGAACAAATTACACACAGTAAAAAAATAAGTAATTACAAGTAAAACCGCTTACAAAATTACGACCAAACAGAGCCGCTTTTAAGGTAGCCACGCAGGCGCGCAAGGCTAAATGCCCGGAGGCGATCGGGCATTCTTGAACTTTTGGTTCTTTTGTTTCAATACAAAAGAACATAACTCAAGAACCTCAGGTTTACTTATCGCGAATAAGCGATGCTTCTTTTAGCAGCATAAAATTTACCCAACCACTCGGTCATCCGCCACTTTCCCTTCCCTATTTGCTAAAATATCTTCCCGTCCAACCATATCGGCAATGCTGGTATCGCCCAAAATTTTTAACGTTGCATCACGTACATTGGCCATCACATCGCGGATGCCGCAGTAATGCTCATCAACACACTCGGCACATTTTTCGTAAAAGTTTAAGCTTACACAGGGCAGTAATGCAATTGGACCATCAATTACCCTGATGATTGCCGAAAGTTTAATTTCTTCCGCAGTTTTCAGCAGATAATAACCACCGCCAGCACCTTTTTTACTGCTTAAAAATCCGCCACGCTTTAGTTCGAGCAAAATCGCTTCCAAGAATTTTTTGGGCAGCGCATCGCCTTTGGCAATGTCGGCAATCAGCATGGGTCGGTTCTCCGTGTTTCTGGCCAGTGTCATCAGGGCTTTTACAGCGTATTTTGTTTTTTTGGTGAGCAAGGCAATTTGTGTTTAAATCAGCAACGATTAAACAAATGTAGAAATTTTGCAGGATGTTGTTATTTCAGGAAAATTGTGGAAACGATGCGCAGCGAAACCAGAATTACTACCACGCCCACAAACAGCAATAGTGTTTTTACCGGCAATTTATTGGAGATGCGCACAGCAATCGGTGCGGCAATCATTCCGCCTAAAACCAAACCTAAAATTACCTGGAAATGGTGTAAACCAATCAGTAAAATAAAGGTAATTGCGCTTGTAAAAGCTACGCAGCCTTTAGTTAAAGTTGAGGTACCGATGGTATAACGCACGTTCCGGCCGCCGGCAATTAAACCTGTCGTAACAATTGGCCCCCAGCCGCCACCGCCGATTGCATCCAGCAAACCGCCCATTCCGGCAAGTAAGCCAATTTTTTTAATTTTTTTTGTGGGACGAGATTTATTCAGTGCTTTCCGAATAATTAGCACACCTAAAAACAGTGTATAACAACCTACAACCGGTTTTAAATAATGGCCATACTGATGTAATGAAGATAATATTGTAGCACCGGCAACCGCACCAATTATTCCGGGAATCAGTAATTTTTTGAAAAGCTTGAAGTTAACATTACCTGATTTCCAGTGCATTAAGCCGGATGCGCCGTTGTTAAAAACTTCGGAAGCATGCACGCTGGCACTTGCCGCAGCTGGCGGAATGCCCAGTGAAAGTAGAAAAGTTGTGGAAGTTACGCCATAAGCCATCCCGCAGGCACCATCAATCAGCGAAGCAATAAAACCGCCCAGCATATACAGTAAAAGTTGCTGGTTAAACTGTTTAGTAATCCAGTTTTGTGCGATAGAAACTCCTCTACCGTTAAAAAAAACGAATAGCAAATGACCTAAAATCATCAGACTTATGGCAGATAAAATAGCCAGCGTAACAGTTACCGGCCGGGTTATTTTCACTTTTGCAGGCTGTTCGTTTTTGGGTTGATCTTTAACCAAAACTGCTGTTAGCGCATCCAACTGTTTTACTTTTGCAGAGAAATCTCCGTTTAGTTTTTGGCGGATTTGCGTTATGTTCGTCAGTACCGAATCAATCTCCGCCGGGAAAGTTTCATTCAAAACTTCTTTAACGCGTTTGGCAACTGTTGGCGATTTTCCGTTGGTAGAAATCGCAATTTTCAAATTACCTTTCTGCACGACAGAACTAAGATAGAAATCACATAAATCCGGCGTATCAGCAACATTAACCAGTAAATTTCTGGCTTTACAAAGCTGGTAAATCTGGCGGCCAACCGGTTTATCATCAATCGCCACGATTACCATATCTTTCTCAAACAAATCATTTTCCTCAAAGGCGCGTTCCTCAAACGGAATGCTTCTTTTATGAGCATATTCTTTGATTTCCGCAGAAATTTCACGTCCAATTAGCTGCACGTTTGCAGCCGGACAGTTACCAAAAATGGCCTGCAACTTTTCCATCGCCACATAACCGCCACCAACCAGCAAAGTTTCCAGCTTGTCGGGCTTTAAAAAAACCGGGAAAAGCGTATTTACTTCTGTTGCTTTCGGGCTGATGATTTCCTGCGTTTCCATGCTGTTTTTAGCAGGCTAAAATGCTTTTTCGGTGAGTTGCATGTTTCTAAAATCGGCCGCTTTTTGCTTGAAAATTTTGGATTGCTCGATGTAATAAGCCGCAAAATCTTCGGTTGGTTCCTGCTGATTGATCTGATAAACCAATGATTCAAAACTTAAATCCAGATCAATTTTACTGGTTGCCACAAAGTTTGTATCAAAATCTGTAACGATGCCGGCCTGCGTATTGGTTTTTAAACTTTCTGCAATCAGCATCGCTTTTGCCGTGTTGATAAACGCCGTGTAAGCGTAATAAATGGCATCGGCAAAATCCAGGCTGCTAAAAGAAGCATCGGCATTGACCAGTTTTTCATCAGATTCCAGCAGCAAAGTAGCCACTAAATCAATCATCACGCCGGCACATTCGCCCACGCCAATTTCTGTTTTATAAGGTTGAGATTGTTCCCAATCGATAAAATCATCCGGCGTTACATTTTTGGTATCGCCCAGCGGATTCAGCAAATCATAAAAATAAATTTTACCTTGACGATTATAATATTGATTAAAAAGTTCGCCTTCGATCGAGTTTTCCTGATAATCAAAAAGCAAATTGCGCAACACCTGCGGACCGCGTTTACTCGGAACTTTGATCACTTTATCCGCAGCCACACCAGAACCGTTTCCGGTTGGACCGCCGCCCAAAAGCACTTGCAATGCCGGCGCAACCATCTTGTCAATCTTCATGCTCGAACCATGGAAACCAATGCTGGCCATGGCATGTTGCGCGCAGGAATTGATGCAACCACTGATTTTTATTTTGATATCCGTATTGTAAATCAGATCCGGAAACTCATTTTTAATTACTTTTTCCAATTCGCGGGTGATGCCTGTACTATTGGAAATTCCCAGGTTACAGGTATCCGTGCCCGGGCAGGAAGTAATATCGGCCATACTTTCAAAACCTGGTTCGGCTAAATTCAGCTTGTTCAGTTCTTCAAAAATATAAGGCAGGTTTTCCTCGCGAACAAACTTCAACAGCATTCCCTGCGTATTAGTTAAACGGATATCATCGGCAGCTACTGTTTTTACCAGTGAAATTAACTGACGCGCAACCGGCGTTTTGATATCTCCGTTTTGAATGCGCAAACCAATTGCTACAAATCCGGCTTGTTTCTGCGGATAAATGTTGGTTTTAAGCCATTGCTCGTATTTTAACGGATTGGTAATTTCTGCAGAGAAAATATCGTTTTGCGGAATAACTGTTTCGTGCTCAAACGTACTGATTTCGTAAGTTTTGCTCTTCAAAGCCATGCGCTCTGCTTCTGCCAAACGGATCAATTCTTCCGCACCAATTTCCTGCACCAGATATTTCATCCGCGCTTTATGGCGTTTGTTGCGCTCGCCGTAACGGTCAAAAACACGCAGAACAGATTCTGTAAAAGGTATAATCTGGTTGACCGGCATAAAATCAATCACCGGATCGGCCATGTAAGGCTGTGAACCTAAACCGCCGCCAATCACCACTCTAAAACCTCTTACTTCTATGCCGTTTTCTATTTTCACCTTCGGGATGAACCCCAAATCGTGCATAAAAGCAAACGCGGAATCATCTTCCGAAGAAGAAAAAGCAATTTTTACTTTCCGGCCCATTTCCTGGCAAATCGGATTTCGAAGAAAATAGGTAAAAACCGCATGTGCATACGGTGAAACATCAAAAGGTTCTTTCGGGTCGATGCCTGCCATTGCAGAAGCCGTTACGTTACGCACGGTGTTGCCACAAGCTTCCCGCAAAGTGATGTCATCCTGCTCTAATTCAGCCCAAAGTTCTGGTGTTCTGTCCAAGCTTACAAAGTGAATCTGAATATCTTGCCGCGTGGTAATGTGCAGATTTCCAGTAGCATACTCATCAGAAACATTGCTTATTCTGGCCAGTTGCTGTATGGTAACTTTACCATAAGGCAGTTTAATGCGCACCATTTGCACGCCTTGCTGCCGCTGACCGTAAACTCCGCGTGCTAAACGCAAACTGCGGAATTTCTCGTCGTCTATAACTCCTTCGCGAAAAAGGCGGATTTTTTTCTCTAAATCCAAAATATCTTTCTCAACAATCGGGTTTTCTAATTCCGTTCTGAAACTTTGCATAGTAGTCTATAGAATTAATATACAATTATCCTGTTTTATGCTGATAAAAGAAGCATCTGTTTGTCAATACTTCTTTTATCAACATAAATTTTACTTAATGGATGGATTCTGCAGGCTCCAAAACCGAAGCTTTTAACGCCTGCTCAATATCCGCCAAAATATCATCCACATGCTCCAAACCGATGGATAAACGGATGGTTCCTTGCTGGATGCCAACTTCATTCCGCTGTTCTTCCGTTAATTTAGAGTGCGTGCTGCTGGCCGGATGTGTGGCAATAGAACGCGTATCACCCAGATTAGCCGAAATCGAAAACATTTTCAACGCATCCAAAAACTTTGCGGCACGTTCCAAACCACCTTTCGGCACAAAAGTGATGATACCACCACCGGCTTTCATTTGTTTTCTGGCAATTTCGTACTGCGGATGCGAAGGTAGAAACGGATATTTTACCAATTCTACTTCTTCATTCTGCTCCAAAATCTGCGCTACTTTCAAAGCACTTTCGCAATGACGATCCATGCGGACAGCCAAAGTTTCTAAGCTTTTACTCAGCAACCAGGAATTAAAAGGCGACAAAGCCGGACCAGAATGCCTTGCAAAACCTTCAATTTCACGAATCAATTCATTTCGACCTAAAATTATTCCGCCTAAAGCACGACCTTGTCCGTCTATAAATTTAGTAGCTGAATGGATGGATAAATCCGCGCCATATTTTATCGGCTGCTGCAAATAAGGCGTGGCAAAACAATTATCAACCACCAGCATTACACCATGTTTTTTGGCAAAATTGCCCAACCATTCCAGATCAATAATATCGATTCCGGGATTGGAAGGCGTTTCCACATAAATCATTCTGGTATTTGGCCGGATGATATTTTCCCATTCCTCCGTTTTATCCAAATCAGCATAAGAATAACTGATGCCCCATTTTGGAAAAATATTGTGCAACAACTGATGCGTAGAACCAAAAACCGAGCGACTGGAAAGCACGTGATCGCCCTGCTTTAAAAACGTAGCAAAAGTGGTAAAAATCGCGGCCATGCCGGTTGCCGTGGCCCAGCCGTCTTCCGCGCCTTCCAGCAAAGCCATTTTGGTGATAAATTCATCCACATTCGGGTTGGCGTAACGGCTGTACACATTGCCCTCTTTTTCGCCGGTAAACAAAGCACGCATATCCTCCGCGTCATCAAATTTATAGCTGGAAGTCATGTAAATCGGCACAGAATGCTCCTTAAATAAACTGCGTTCTGCCTGCGACCGGATGGCTTGGGTTTCAAAATGCTCACTCATAATATTTAGTTGAGTTTGTAGGAAAAATTAATTTTTGCGGTCTTGTTCAAAATCATTGCCACAGAGCAATATTTGGTAAAAGTAAGCTCCATTGCCCGCTGGATTTTTGCTTCGTTTACCTGCCCAAAAACATGAAATTCTATATCGATGGTTTCAAATAAAGCTGGTTCCTGTCCTTGAAAACGATGACCGTTAATACTGATTTTTAAATCTTCAATCGGTTCTTTTTGTTTCTTCAGGATCGAAATCATATCGATCGCGCTGCATCCGCCTAAACCGGCCAAAACCGTTTCCATTGGCCGGAAACCTTTGTTTTCGCCACCAATTGCCGGATTTGCATCCATTTCTAACGTGTTGCCTTGTTCGTTTTCGGCTTCAAAGTGGTAAGCGTTATTTTTTCTGCTGAGGTTGATTTGCATGTTTTGTTTTTATTTTAACGGTTGTTTCTTCTTTTGTCATTTCGACCTTCAGGAGAAATCTTCAAATATCCATGCTTCTTTTATCGGCATAAATTTTCTTTCACTTTGATGAAGATCCCTCCTATTGCCGGGATAACAAAGCATCACCTTTCCCTCGTTTTTAACTTCAAAATGGTATGCGTTATTTTTTCTGCGTAGATTGATTTGCTTGTTTTAAATCTGAAATTCTGCATAACTGTCAGCTTTCATCATCTTCCTTTCGATATCCTTCATAATAATAAGATTGTTCGATACCTTTAAAGATGATTTTGCGGTTGTTGATGTCTTCTGTTAGATGAGCAGCAAGCAATGTTCGCAGTTCCAGGTCGTTAATCGGACTGCGTTCCATCGCTTGTAAATAAAGCGTTTTATCTACAAACTGCCAGTTTACTACACTTTTAAGTCTTTCTTTCAACAGCATATCCAGCCAAATTCGCATCGTCCGGCCGTTGCCTTCCATAAAAGGATGAGCAATATTCATTTCCACGTATTTTTCAATAATCTGTTCAAATGTGTTGTCTGGCATCTGCTCCAGCTTTTGTAAAATTTCCTTCAGATAAAAAGCTGTTGCAAATCTAAAACCACCTTTTGAGATATTTTGTGTACGAACTTTTCCGGCAAAATCATAAAGTCCGTCAAACAAATATTTGTGTGTTTGCTGTAATCCTTTAGTTGTTCCTATCGCTATCTTGTCAACATCACCTGTATCAAACAAATTATAAGCTTTCGCTAAACTTTTTTTGTCAATGTTTTTCATTTAGCGTTTTAAAACAATTGTTATTGTAATCTACTCACCGCTTTGTCATTTCGACCGTAGGGAGAAATCTTCATTAAATATCAATGCTTCTTTTATCACCTTAAAATCTTATTATTAAAAGAAGATTTCTCCTATCGTCGAAATGACAAAAAATTCTAAACAATAATCCCCGCTGCAACCGTATTTTTTGTCTGTTCGTTAATTAAAATAAAAGAACCATTTGCCTGATTTTGTTCATAAGCATCAAAGAAAAGCGGTTGTGCCGTTTTAATTTTTACCCTTGCAATATCATTCAGCTTGATGGTTTTCGTCTCCGTATCTTTATTCAAAGTGCTGGTGTGAACGATGTAATCCACTTCACGCACAATCGCTTTGATCAAATTATGACTATGTTCAATCATATATTTTCCGCCCTGTACCAAAGGCTGCGTATCCATCCAGCAAATATCTGCCGTAATTTCTTTATCAATTTGTGGTAGATTTGCTGTTTTTACCAGCATATTTCCGCGGGTAATATCCACTTCATCTTCCAACAATAAGGTAACGGACGAATTGGTTTCCGCCGTTTCCAGATCGCCATCAAACGTAACCACTTGTTTTATGGTTGATTTTTGCTGAGAAGGTAAAACCGTAACTTCTTCGCCAACTTTAAATTCTCCGCTGATTACACGTCCGGCATAACCACGATAATCATGAAATTCTTCGGAATGCGGACGGATGACATATTGCACCGGAAAGCGTGCATCCTGAAAATTCACTTTGCTATTTACATCAACATTTTCCAGATAATGCAACAAGGATTTTCCTTCGTACCAACTCATTTTGGTTGATTCGTTTACCACGTTATCACCTTTTAAAGAAGAAATCGGAATGAATGTGATGTTCTGTTTAAACTTCGGGAAACCTTCCGCAAATTGCAGGAATGCTGTTTTTATCGCATTAAAAGTTGCTTCCTGATAATCCACCAGATCCATCTTATTTACCGCAACCACAATTTCCGGAATCTGCAATAAATTATCAATAAAAAAGTGGCGTTGTGTTTGCTCGATCACACCTTTCCGCGCATCAATCAAAATAATAGAAAGCTGAGAATCTGATGCGCCGGTAACCATATTTCGCGTATATTCTACGTGTCCGGGCGTATCCGCAATAATAAATTTGCGGTTTGCCGTAGCAAAATAAATATGCGCCACATCAATGGTGATGCCTTGCTCACGTTCGGCGCTCAAACCATCGGTTAGCAAAGAAAGATCGAGGTAATCATAGCCTTTGCGTTTGCTGGCCGCTTCTACCGCTTTTAATTGATCTTCGGTTAATGAGCCTGTGTCGTACAACAATCTGCCAATGAGCGTACTTTTACCGTCGTCCACACTTCCGGCGGTTGAGAATTTTAAAAGTTCCATTTTAATTTTTTAGTGATAAAAACAGCATTATGATTTTGTTAAATGCTGTTTTTATCGATGTTTTTTTGATCTTCTAAAAACTTAGCAGCAGCTTCTATTGCTTTAAGAAAATTATGAATTTCATCTCTTCCTACGATAAACCAAGTTGGTTTCCCTCTTGAAGACGGAAAACCCAAATCAGGATTTGGACTCCAATTGCTAGTATTCCATCGAAGCCCAAATGGCCTCTCGCCGTTTTTTAACTCTAATTCGACTACGGAAATACCAGTACCTGAGCCTACTCCATCGTCAATCACTGTAATTACTTCTTTTATGCGTGATCTCGGAGAATCTACTTTTTTTGGAGGGAAAGGTGGCATTTTATTATTTTTAGTATCAAATTTAACTCTTAATGTAAAACTCTTTAAAAATCAGATTTTCTGTATAATACTTGTTAACTTATTAAGACTAAAAATATCCCGCCAATTTCCTTTTCTCCATCGCCGCTTCAGATCGTTTATCGTCCATCCTCGCTCCTCGCTCTGAAATCCGCGAAGATTTAATTTCTGCAATAATATCATCCAAAGTTCCGGCGGTTGAAGAAACGGCAGCCGTACAAGTCATATCGCCAACGGTACGGAAACGAACATCTTGTGTGGTAATTTCCTCGCCATCCATGTTCAAAAATTCTGAATAAGGAAAAATTTGTCCGTCGCGAATTAAAACTTCACGCTGATGCGTAAAATAAATACTTGGCAAATCCAGTTTTTCCTGTTTGATGTAGTTCCAAACGTCCAGTTCCGTCCAATTACTGATTGGGAAACAACGGACATTTTCTCCATAATTAATCATTCCGTTTAAATGTCCCCACAATTCCGGGCGCTGACGTTTCGGTTCCCAGGAACCAAACTCATCACGAACCGAGAAAATACGTTCTTTTGCACGTGCTTTTTCCTCATCGCGGCGTGCACCACCAATGCAGGCATCAAACTTAAATTCTTCAATCGTATCTAAAAGTGTTACCGTTTGCAGGCTGTTTCTGCTGGCATATTTTCCGGTTTCTTCGGTTGCTTTTTTCTGGTTAATGCTGTCCTGCACGTAACGGACAATTAATTGCGCACCAACTTTTTCTGCTAAATGATCGCGAAAACTAATCGTTTCCGGAAAATTATGACCTGTATCGATATGAACCAGCGGAAACGGAAATTTAGCCGGATAAAAAGCTTTACGCGCCAGATGAACCAGCGTGATCGAATCTTTTCCGCCCGAAAACAGCAAAGCCGGCCGGTCAAACTGCGCCGCCACTTCGCGCATAATATAAATGGATTCTTCTTCCAGCTCTTTTAAGTGGTTGGATATACTCATATTCTTGTTAATCAATATTTTGTGTTAATTCAGGGTCGGTAATATCGGCCAAAACTTTGGTTTGATGCAAGCCGCATTCTTTTTTAGAATCTTCCCACCACCATCTTCCGGCACGGGCATCTTCGCCAAACTGCACGGCGCGCGTGCAAGGTGCGCAGCCGATGCTTAAAAAACCCTGATCGTGTAACTTATTATAAGGCGTATGGTTTTGGTGAATAAAATCAACCACATCGGCATCAGTCCAGTGCAGCAGCGGATTGAATTTGATTAACTGAAAAGCTTCGTCCCACTCAAATAGTTTAAAGTTTTGCCGGTTAACAGATTGCGCCGCCCGAACACCTGTAACCCAAACCGCCACGCCTTGCAATGCTCTTTTTAGCGGCTCAATTTTGCGGATGCGGCAACATTCTTTCCGGTTATCAACCGATAAATACATGCTGTTAATACCGCGTTGGTTTACAAAATCCTGGATTTCCTGGGCATCGGGATAAAAAGGGTCAATGTTGAGGTCGAAAACGTTTGCTGTGGATTGCCAAACTTCATACGTTTCGTTAAACATGCGGCCGGTATCCAAAGTAAAAACTTTTAACGGGATTTTATTCTTGCCGATAACGTGTGAAATTACCTGATCTTCCATCCCGAAAGAAGTTGAAAAAGCAACCTTGCCCGGAAAGCGCGCTGCAACTAATTGCAATGCTTCTTTTAGCGGTAGTTTTTCAAATTCCTGTTCCAGTTGTTGATTGAGTTCCATTTTAATCTATCGGTTTTGTAGGATTCTATCTTTAAACAAAATTAACAGCATCCGTTTTAAACTTCATCAGCAAAAAATACAGTTAAAAAACCTTTGTTTAAAAGCCCTGTAATAAAAAGTAAAAGTATAATTTTTCATCTTCAATTTATAGTCCTCCTTGCGGAGCAGGATTTGGCACCTTGCCTCAATTTGAAAGCGGGTTGCCAGAGGGTTACAGAGCCTGATCTCTCACCTCTTCTGTATAAACCAAACTATTTTGGCGTGGATTGCTGCAAATATAAAAGATTTGCAGGCAGCTGCAAATTGGAAGTTGTGAAGGGAAAGTAAAAATCAATACTTGCAATCAGGTTGAATAATGATAGCGAAGGGAATAAACAATTCAATATTCAGCTGTAAAATCCATGGCTTTCATATATCATTAAGGCCAAACTTTATAAATTCCCTGTTCTGAGCTTATTTTATGGACTTTTGTAAATGTACCGCATTTGCAAAAGATGATAATAAATATTCAGTATCATCAACAGCTTCTGTTACCTTATAATTTACATGTAAAGTATCTAAAAAAATTCGTATGGCAGTTTCCTGATCTTCAGATATTGGATAAATTGTTAATGTTGACATAGAATTAAAGCACTTTAATTTGTAAGCTTAAAATGCAAAACCCATGTAATCGGTAATTTACTTATCAGGCAATTTTGGAAGTCCAACAGTTCTTAGCGTTTCGTTTGCTTTATCAACTTTGTCTTGAAAAATCGGCATTACCTTGTATTTTTTCAAGGAGTTGTCTATCCGAATGATCGGAGTTTTTTTGTCGTTTAATTCTTTTACTATTTTCATATCTCTGTGATATTTAAAATTCAAATTTATACTATTTACGCCTTACTACAAAAGCAGTGTAATCAACTTCTACAGTAAAATCTTCCCATTCACCGTTTCGTAACCCAAACACTAAAAATTCTTGTTTTATATCATCAATATATTTGGTAATTCCCATTCGGTAAAGTCTTGTGCGTGATTTTGTACTTCCTGTGGCATAAACCCATGATTCACTTTTTTGATCTGTAAAAGAATAAACTGCTGAAACTACTGTTGCTAAAACTTGTTCACTATCGCCATTGTTAGAAACTACCGTATCCACAATATCTCCTGTTTCTAAATTTTTGTCGCCAAATGCAAGGTTATAGAATCCTTTTAAAGCCGTTTCACTAAATTTGATTAGTTTAGGTATTCGTCCTTTCGGTCCTTCACTTGTAAATTCAAAAACCATAAAAGATTCTTCGGTCTTTAGCTCGTAGTATGGCAGCTCCATTTTCTTAATTGAATTATGATTGATGATCTACAAATTTTTATCACGCTTAGTGTAGCAGAACGGGTTGGGAACCTTATAATTATCATTCACTTCCCCATCTCCCCTAAAATCGCCCGTTCCAGTTCGTTGGAGTGGAGCGAACCGATAATGTAAACCAAACCGTCGCGGTCTGTTAAGTATAAGGCACAATTGCCGCCGGTATAAAAACGGACCGTTCCTTTTTTGTGGAGGTTATAAACCGGGTTATTCAAAATATAACGGCTGTACGGTTTCTGCTCCACATGTGTGATACTGTTCAAGTCGATTTTTACGAGTTGTGTTGTCCACAAACCATCAATCAGCACACTTTTATTAACTACGCGAATTCTGAAATGCAACATAAAACCCATTAAAATCGAAATTACCAGGATGCCGAAACCAACCACCAGAAGCAAATCACCGTTGCGTTCGCGCTCAAAAGTGAAAAAATAAACGGCAAAACAAAGAATGGCCAAAGCCAAACGAATGGTAATCGGGATAAATTCGCGGCCGAGATATTGCTTTTCTGTAAAAGCGGGTTTGGTGCTCATAGGATAACGTTGGACAATTCGAAGATAACAACTTTTTTGGTGCCGGCATTTACTTTGTAACGGTCGTCCAGCCGGTAACCGCCGATCCAGATGATCTCCATATTACCGTTTATCAGCACCGGAATAACAGCTTTTTTGTGCAGCGGGATTTTTTGGTGCACAAAAAAATCACTTAATTTTTGCCGGTTTTGCATTCCCAACGGAAAAAAATAATCGCCTGTTTGCCAGTTTCGGAGCGTTAACGGGAAGATTAGTTTTGCAGCATCTGCAGAAGCTACCATCAGATTATTTTTTACGATTAACGCAGATTCATCATGCAAAAGCTTCAATCTAAAATTCTGAAATTGGATTTCCTGCTGATTTTCGTCAATTTGTACCGTTGCGTTTTCTCGCTCCCCGCTCCTGATTCCTCGCTCCCGAATAATAATTTCCGTTCGATCTAAAATAATTTGATACGAAGGTGATTCAAAAACTTTTCCCGGTTGCTTTTCCAGCGAAAGCAGTAAATCATTTACAATTTGTTCGCTGAAGTTAAATTCGCGCAGCAAACCGAAAAGCAGTAATTTCTGCGGATTCAGGTTTTTTAAATCCGAAATTTTAATTTGTACTTCCAATTTTTGCCTGATAAAAACAGTATCGCGCAACTGCTGTAAAGTTTTTTCGAGTAGTTGCTCCAACTGCCGGAAACGTTCCAGGTTTTGCTCAAAGGTTTTTTCGAGGTTTGGGTTGAGTTCTTTTAACTTCGGCACCACTTCCAACCGGATTTTATTCCGCGCATATTTTACAGAAGCGTTGGAGCTGTCTTCCACAAAATCCAGTTTTTCCTCGGCACAGATTTCATCGATATTTTCCCTGGATAAAAACAGCATCGGCCGTACTAATTTTCCGTTTTTTGGCAGGATTCCGTGCAGGCCGGCAATTCCGGTTCCGCGTGTTAAGTTTAATAAAATGGTTTCTACGGCATCATTCTGGTGATGTGCTAACGCGATGACATCGAAGTTTTCCTCCGCAGAAACCTTTTCAAACCATTGATAACGCAATTGGCGCGCGGCCATTTGGATGGAAATATGATTTTCGGCTGCATATACTTCCGTGTTAAATTCTGTTAAAAAAAACGGAACCTGGAGTTGTTGCGCTAAATTTGAAGTAAAATCCTGGTCGCGTTTAGATTCTGCTCCGCGAAGCTGAAAATTACAATGTGCGATGGCAAAATTAAAACCCGAACTTTTAAGTAAATGCGCCAGTAAAACAGAATCTTTGCCGCCGCTAACTGCTGCCAGAACAGGTTTTTGTATTGTAAACAGCGCATGACGCTCTATAAATTCCTGAAATTGTTTAACGGGCAGCATCGGTTCAAAATTAAATGATTTAATAAGCCGTCCAAATATTTTAATTTTGCATTGTGTTTAAATATCTGATCACATTTTTTTTGTTCCTGTTTTCTGGTTTCGTAATGGCACAGAAGAAGCCGACTAAAGTTATCCTGGTTTCTTCTGACAGAACTATTTTTTCTAAAGTAAACGGCGTTGATGTGGTGAAAGTTTACCGCGGGACTTTCCAGCATGAAAACACTACTTTACAATCAGACAGTGCTTATTTTTATCAGGCAAAAAATGCTTTTGATGCTTTCGGCCATGTGATTATTCATCAGGCTGATACGTTGAATATTTATTCTGATCTGTTGAATTATAACGGCAATACGCACATCGCCATTTTAACTAACAATGTGCAGATGGTTGATAAAGATGCTGTTTTAACAACTAATCATCTTAATTACAATACTTTAACCCGTTACGGAACTTATACAGACGGCGGTAAACTTACCCAGAACGAAAATACGCTGGTTAGCCGGAACGGTTATTATTTTGCCGTATCCCGCGATGCTTACTTTAGGTACAATGTGGTTTTAACTGGTAAAGATGCGCTGGTAAAATCAGATACGATGCGCTACAACTCCAACTCCAAAATCGCTTATTTTTACGGCCCGACACATATCTACCAAAAAACAGATACGCTTTATACGGAAAACGGTACGTATAATACTATTACGCGGCAGGCTTTTGGCACCAAGAATAATCGCTATCAGCAAAATTCGAAAACGCTGGTTGGCGATACCTTATATTTTGATGATATTACAGGTTACGGCCGGGCAACGAGACATATTATTTTTAACGATACCGAGCAAAAAATAACATTGCACGGCGATTTGGCCAACTATTTTAAAAAACAGGAACGAACCGTGGTAACCAGAAATGCTTACGTTACTTTCGTTACCGAGCAGCGCGATTCGGTTAATAAAGATTCGGTTATTCATCCGGAAAAATATACGGTAAAAAAAGCATCTGTAACGGCCCCTACCCAAAAAAGTACGGTAAAAAAAGCATCGCCGGCAAAGCAGCAGCCTAAAGTTACTGTGGCAGAAAAACCGGTTGTCCGTTTAACGCGTGATACCGTAATTATCAAAAGAGATTCGATTTATATGACCGGAGATTCTCTGGAAACGTATATCTCAACTTTTAAAGCACTGAAAACCAGGCAGGAGCAGATGCGATTATACGGGATTCGGGATACCTCGGCAGCGGCACGTGCAAAACCTAAACGCAAAAAAGGTAAAAACGAATTGGAAGCGCAACAACTGGATTTACGAAATTTAAAAGATACCACATATTTACACCGCGAATTTTTTGGGAAAGTAATTTTGCCGAAACCAGAAAAAAAACGGGTAATAGATACGGCTGCCTTAAACGCCTTGAAAAAAGTAAGGCTGGATTCTATCCGAAAAGTGATGGAAAACGACCCGGTTTACAAAAGCCGGAAAGTAATGCTGAGCGATACGGCGCGGGTACGAACCATTAACGTTTGGAACCATGCCAAGATTTTTAAATCTGATTTACAGGCAGTTGCAGATTCTATCACATTTAGTAACAGCGATTCCCTGATTCGTTTATACGTGAAACCCATTATCTGGACGGAAGGCTCGCAGCTAAGTGCTGATACGATTTACCTTCAGCTTAAAAACAAAAAGCTGGATAATATGGATTTAATCCGCTCGTCTTTCGTGGTCAATACGCAGGGCGATTCTACTTATTTCAACCAGGTTTCGGGTAAAAAAATCCGTGGTATTTTCCAGAATAATAAACTCCACACGCTTTTTGTGGACGGCAATTCCGAAAGTATTTATTTCACTTACGAGAACAACGCGTTTACCAACATGAACCACTCGCTAAGCAGCAGGATCAGGATTTTTTTAAAAGATAACAAGCCGAGCGAAATTGTTTTGATCAGTAAAGTAGATGCCAATATTGTACCTGTTAAAGCTTTGAAAGACGATCAAAAAATTTTGAAAGGTTTTTTGTGGAAACCAAAAGAGCGGCCAATTTCCAAGGAATCCATTATCCGCGGAAATCGCGAAAAATCAAAAAAAACAGTTGTTCCGCCCAAGCAAAAGCCTGATCCGGTTATAAAGCAAAAACCGGATCTGGCACTAAAATCGACCGTTATCCCGTAATTGCTTCTTTTATGGCATCATATTTTAGCTCGTAAAAGAAGCATTATTATTTACTATGAATTTAACCGCTTTAAGGGCGTTACGCTATCCCAACTACAAATTATATTTTTCCGGCCAGGCTATTTCTTTAATCGGAACCTGGATGCAGCGTATGGCAGTTAGCTGGCTGGTTTTTAGCTTAACACACTCTGAACTGATGCTGGGGCTGGTTGTTTTTGCAGGCCAGATTCCGATTATGCTGTTATCACCTTATGGCGGCGCGCTTACCGACAGGCATAGTCGTTATAAAGTGTTGTTTTACACACAGATTGCTTCCATGATACAAGCCGGTTTACTGGCTGCCGCAGTACTTTCCGGCTATTACAATGTTACTATTATTATTGTTTTAAGTGTAGTTTTAGGAATAATCAATGCTTTTGATACACCGGCCCGCCAATCCTTAATTATTAATTTAATTGATGATAAAAAGGACTTGCCAAATGCTATCGCACTAAATTCTTCCATGGTTACGTTAGCGCGTTTGTTAGGCCCGGTTGCAGCAGGTTTTATTTTGAGCAGTTTTGGTGAAGGGATTTGTTTTCTGATCAACTTCCTCAGTTTTATAGCCGTAATTGCATCACTTATGCTGATGAAAATCAAACCGGAAACCAGGCTGCCAAGCAGGCAAAATATCTGGCAGGGATTGCAGGAAGGTTATGGTTACCTGCAACAGCACACGGGTTTACGGTCAGTTATCTTACTAATGGCCTGCATCAGTTTTTTTGTGATGCCGTATTCAACTTTCCTGCCTGTTTTCGCCACAAATATTTTCCATGGCAATGTAGGTACTTTTAGCTGGTTAAACGCAGTATCCGGTTTAGGGGCGTTGGCCGGGGCAGTTTATATGGCTACTTTAAAACCGGGCAGCAACTTGTTAAAATTGATTGCTTACAGCAGCGCACAATTTGCCGTCAGCCTGATTTTATTTGCCATAACCGGTTATTTCCCGTTGGCATTGTGTTTTATTATGGCGGCAGAGTTTGGGATGCTTTCGCAAATTGCGGCAACAAATACTTACATCCAAACACATGTGGATGAGAATATGCGTGGCCGGGTAATTAGTTATTACGTAATGGCTTTCCAGGGGATGCAGCCGATTGGCAGCTTACTGATTGGCCTGCTGGCCCATTATTTTGGTGCTCCGCTAATTGTTTGTACCGAAGGAATTGCCGGTGTTATTGCTGTAACCTGCTTTATTCCGTATTTGAAAAAAGCAGGTACAGCAACGCGGCGTGATTTAAGGAAACAAGTTATTACGTCCAATAAAGGATTGAAGCCTTTGGAAAACGGTTTTTAATCTGCTGCTCAAAAAACGTTTTTAACTCCTTCATCACATCTTTCGTGTAAACAAATTTGGTACCGCCGAATTTATTGGTTTTGGTTGAACGGGAAGCCTCATCCATTTCTAAACTTGTATTCGGATACCATTCCATCAAAACATCTTTAGAACCAGGCGTAAAACGATGGCTGATCAATTCAAAAGTTAAATCATGCGGGAAGTTGAGGTTCTGTTCCAGCTGATCAAACAGATTGGTATAATGCGTTTCCCAATCCGGTATCGGCATAATCGGAGCCAAAACAATCCCGATCGGATAATTGCCTCCGCCTTGCTCTTTCGGTAAAGCCAGTTTTCGTAAAGCTTTGATCCTTGCAGGGATAGAAGCTGTACCTCCTTCTAAACGTTTGGCAACCGGTTCTGCATTTAAACTGATCCTGAAACGTGTATGCCCATTATGCGGAACATCCAGTAATGGTTTTATCGCATCAAATTTGGTTACGAAACGCAGAAAGCTGTTTTCGCGCTCACCAAAAAACCGGATCGTTTTTTCTAAACCGCCGGTTAAATGTTCCAAACTTAAAGGATCGGTGTAGCAGCTGGCTTCAAAAGTTACCGGCTGGTTTAAACGTTCAAACCGGTGCAAACTATTTAATATAGCAGGCAAATTTGCAAATACCCGAATGGCCGGCGGGCCGGATAAACTCCCGGCCAGATAACAATACTGGCAATGCGCCGGGCAACCTTCGGCCAGGTGAAACTGCCAGTCTGCAGAAGGCGGGATTGGCCGTAAATTAAAAGCACTTGGCGGTGCGTTAACTATGGCTAAAGTATTTTTAGCAATTTTATAGGTTTCGCGTTCCGTAGCACCGCGTAATCCGGTGATGCGGTTATTTTTCATCACTTCTACGGATAATCCCTGGCTGGTAATCCGCTCGTAAAGCTCTTGTCCGTAAGGTTCTTTTAAAGCATCCGGCGTAATTACAACCCTTTTAGGCATCCATAATTTGAAGGGTTTATAATCTTCTTCAGGAAGGAGTATTTGATCAATATCTGTTATACTTTCAGTTAATTGCATATATAAAAATACAAAAAATGCGTTGACCCACCGAAGTAAATAACGCATTATGACGTTCTTTCAACACTAAAAAATATGGGTTAAAACGGAATCGAAAACGCTCTTTTTTACAGGATAAAAGAAGCACTTTGCAAGGCCAATATATCTTCTAAAGCTCCGACTGTAGGATCGGTTACTGAGGTAGCCGAAACCAGTTTTTTACGCAAATAATAAGTGCCGTAAGTTGCAGCAACAGCAATAGTGCCGCCAATAACTGCACCGGCAACAGCGTTTCCGTTTCTGGATTTATAAAGTGCGGCACCGGTTATCGCCCCGCTTAATCCCCGGCCGATCAAACCCTGTTTAACAATACGGTTAGGTGTATTTGGTGCTTTATCAGCAGCCATTTCTGCCATTGTTAATGCTTTTAAAATCACTGAAACGTATTTTTTTTGCAGAAAGCCAAACGGGAAGCCGGTTAACAAAGGCGATGGTGCCCGGGAAAGATAACTGCTTAAAGCAGATACAGAGGCCATTGTACGCATGCCGGATACAACGGCGAGGCCGGTTGCAGGCCAGAAACGCTTTAAAGGTTTTAGTTCCATATTATATTGGTTGGTTTTGTTTTGGTATTGAAGCTAAGCCCGGCCTGTTTTGTACTGCGGAACAACATGTACATGGTTTACAATATTTTCCAGTTCTTCCAGATCAAACGGTTTTGCCAAAAAAGAATCTGCACCTGCCTGTTGCGCCAGAGTTTTGATATCATTATTTGCAGAAAAATAAACTACGGGAATATGTTTCAGTTTTTCCTGCTGTTTTATAGTTTGTGTGGCAAGGATACCGCCGGAATCAGGGATCCAGTTATCCATCAGTATAACTTCGGGCATAATGCTTTCTACCTTCTCAATAACATTATTACAGTTAGAAAAAGTGCTAACTTCCCAGCCTTGTTCTTCTAATATATAAGTGCAAATAGCAAGTATATCTTCATCATCATCAAAAATTAGTACTTTTTTCGGCATGTTTGATATTTGTTCAGTTTATGCATTTGCTTTTAAAGCTTTGTTACAAACTATTTTTTCTTTATACGGCAGTTTATTGCAATTTGATAGTATTTGTTATGTATTTTATTAAGAATGATACGAATCGGTTAAACAGATATTATTTCTGCTATCATTTTATCCAATGTAATTTAAATGTGAACAGCTTTTGTAAAAAAAAGTTTAAGCGTATTATTTTAGTTTTCATACGTTGTAACCTTAAATACTTCTTTTATCAACTAAAAAACCGACTAAGTATTTAGCTTTTTCTATCATCCAACAATTATTTATCTTTGCGGCTTAACGGAGCATTTGCATAACAGCCTGTTTTCCTGCTGCTTCTTATCAAAAAACTTTAACAAAAACTGTTCTGCCGGATTTTGGGCAGCAGCATTTATATATGGATTACCCCGAAATAGAAAAACGAAAAACCTTTGCCATTATCAGCCACCCCGATGCCGGTAAAACCACGTTAACAGAAAAATTTTTACTTTTTGGCGGCGCAATCAATACCGCCGGAACCATTAAACGTAACAAAGCCAGCCAGAGCAATACTTCGGATTTTATGGAGATTGAGAAGCAGCGCGGTATTTCTGTGGCTACTTCGGTGATGGGTTTTGAATATAAGAACAAACGCATCAACATTTTAGATACGCCCGGCCACAAGGATTTTGCCGAAGATACTTACCGCACACTTTCGGCGGTTGACAGCGTAATTTTGGTGGTAGATAGCGTAAAAGGTGTTGAAGAGCAAACCGAAAAGCTGATGGGCGTTTGCCGGATGCGCAACACGCCGGTAATTATTTTCATCAATAAAATGGACCGCGAAGGCAAGGATACTTTTGATTTGCTGGATAAAATCGAAAAAAAACTAAGCCTGAGTTTGTGTCCGCTTTCCTGGCCGATTGGGCAGGGTTATACTTTTAAAGGCGTTTATAATCTTTTTAACAAGCAGCTTAATTTGTTTCAGCCGGATAAATCTAAAGTTACGGAGCCGATTATTAAAGCGGATAATCTGGATGATGAAATGCTGACGGAATTCCTTCAACCCAAAGAAATAAGCGGATTGAAAGATGATGTGGAACTGATTAACGGCGTTTACGGCAAATTAGATAAAGAATTATATTTGGACGGATTGCTGGCACCGGTATTTTTTGGCAGTGCGATCAATAATTTTGGCATCCGCGAACTGCTAGACACGTTTATCAATATCGCCCCAAGTCCGAAAAGCCGCGAAGCAATAGAACGCGAAGTGCTGGCGACCGAAAAGCCTTTTACCGGTTTTGTGTTTAAAATCCATGCTAACCTGGACCCAAACCACCGCGACCGGATTGCTTTTTTAAGGATTTGTTCCGGGAAGTTTGAGCGGAACAAGTTTTACTATCACACACGTTTGGGCAAAAAACTAAAGTTTTCCAATCCGATGGATTTTATGGCCAACGAAAAAAGCCTGGTAGAAGAAGCATGGCCCGGCGACGTGGTTGGTTTGTACGACAGCGGCAACTTTAAAATCGGCGATACTTTAACCGAAGGCGAACTGCTGCAATTTAAAGGCATCCCAAGTTTTTCTCCGGAGATTTTTAAGGAAGTGGAAAACGCCGACCCAATGAAAACCAAGCAGTTGGAAAAAGGCATCCAGCAGTTAACCGAAGAAGGCGTGGCGCAACTGTTTACGCAGCAGCCCGGCAACCGAAAAATTGTAGGCACCGTTGGCGAGCTGCAATTTGAAGTAATTAGCTTCAGGCTGGAGCACGAATATGGTGCAAAATGTAATTTCCGTCCGCTTACTTTCCGCCGTTCCAGCTGGTTAACTTCTACCGATAAAAAGAAAATGGAAGAGATTATGTATCGTAAACAGCATCAAATCGGTATTGATAAAGATGGCAACACTGTTTTTCTGGCCGATAATGATTACATGATTGGTTTAGCTAAACGCGATTTCCCGGAGATTGAGTTTCATACTACTTCGGAGTTTACAAAGAATTAGGTGGTAAAAGAAGTATGGGGTTATCTGTTGAGGAATTGGAAATCCTTAGCTCTGGAGGATGGGATTGCAAATTATGACCAGTAAGAAATCACATTATTTAACGAAGTTTAACAACAAATGCACAAAAACAATTTCGACTTTTTACGGCTGACATTTGCCGTTTTTGTAATAATTACGCACTCGTACATTATTAGTGGATTAAAAGACTGTGATTTTTTATGTCAGGTAACGCCTAATAATATCAACTTATCTTATTTGGGCGTGCGAGGCTTTTTTATAATCAGCGGTTATCTAATCTTTCAAAGCCTTATTAGAAGTAGAAGTCTAATTAATTTTTATTGGAAACGGTTTTTAAGGCTTATTCCTGGTTTGTTTGTCGTCCTACTTCTAACAGTCTTACTTGGACAGTTTATTTATCAGGGATTAATACCCTATTGGCTTAATAGGCATGTAATCATGTATTTGCCGAACAATTTAATACTTTTCAAATCGCAAATTTCTTTTGAAGGTATGTTTGAACACAATCCGCATCCCAATATAATTAATGGTTCATTATGGACACTGGTGTATGAATTTTCATTTTATATCACATTATCTTTAATGTTTTTTCTAAAAAATAGTACCCTAAAAATTAGTGTTGTCTTATTGCTTGTCTATTTAGTTTTCAATATAATTAATTTATTTTTCACAAAAGAATTGGCAGGATATGGGGTACATGCTATGGACATTGTTAGTTTTGCCCAACTTGGTTCTTTTTTTATTGGTGGGTCTATTTTAGCTTCCTTGAATATCGGAAAATACAAAAGAAGGAATACGGCTCTTTTTATAAGCCTTTTCCTATTAATTTTAGCTGTCGTAATTGATCAATTTTATAACTTCCAATTTCTATTGCTTCCTTTAGTGATTATATTATTTGGATTGAAATCAACTAAATGGGTTGCTGGTATTAATAAATTTACAGGCGATTTATCTTATGGACTTTATATTTATAGTTTTGTTGTTCAACAAACTTTAATGTATTTTTTCAAATTAAATCAAGCCTCACTTCTTGTGTATTCTTTAATGCTATCGATAATATTTAGTTATTTATCTTGGTATTTAATTGAGGTAAGGGCGTTAAAATTAAAAAATTACTTTACGTAAAAACCTGGTATTTGAGATTTCTATTTATAGTTGTTTTAAATATTTAAGCAAGGATTGATCTGAACCACGAATATTCCCAAAATGCCATTTCCGTCCGCTTACTTTCCGCCGTTCCAGCTGGTTAACTTCTACCGATAAAAAGAAAATGGAAGAGATTATGTACCGCAAACAGCATCAAATCGGTATTGATAAAGATGGCAACACTGTTTTTCTGGCGGATAATGATTACATGATTGGTTTAGCCAAACGCGATTTCCCGGAAATTGAGTTTCATACCACTTCGGAGTTTAACAGGAATTAGGTGGTAAAAGAAGTATGTCAATTGAAATTAAACTCCTTAGCTCAAAATGACTGGATAATAAATCTCAACCAGTGTGTATTCTCACTGATAATTATAATCCTGATTTAACCGAATCCATTTTAACTTTCTTGGTAAGCTTTTTAGCCTTGCGCCTGGCTTTTATTGCCTTTCTTTTTTCGCCCGCCAGCCAATACCAGTTGGCCATTGTTGTATACACCTCGGGTCTGTCGTAAAGCTCCGGATACGGGCATTGATCAATCCGGATACGATAAGCGTCGGCACCTAATTGGTATATTTTTGCCGGTATATCGATTTTATACATATTATCTTTTATTTGGCCTATAATTGAACCATATTCAGGTGATCCGTAATAAGTGGGGTTTATTAATATCTCTTTCCCAAACTCATATGCTTTGTCAGTGTTTATTTTAAGCAAGGCATCAAATGTAAATGAAGAAATAACAGGGCCAAATTTTAGCTTTGGTTCTTTGGCTACCAAGTTATCTATAAACATAAGCGCAGAATCGGGATTGCCAAGGTCGTCTTTTGTAAAGTAATTTCCCCTATACTTTGCTAATTTCCAACCAGCCTCGGCCTCAAGGCTAAAAAGGTAATTACTTAGTCTGTCCTGGTTTATTGCAGTTTGATTAGCCTCCTGAATGTTCCATGTCCCTTTAAGTATCTTTGGTAAAACCTCAGGTAAATCTGTAGGACTCCCTATCCACGCAACTTTCTCCTGGGAGTTGATCACAACATCCGTTGGAATACTCTGAAGGCTTTTGCCGAACCAGTCATGTACAGTGAAATTATTGTCCTCCACAGCTACACTAAAATCTATTTTACTCCCCAAGCCATCAACCCGGGCTTTAACCTTATTTATTGTGGTAGTTTTTTCTTCAAGAACATCAATAGCAACAAAAGTAACCTTGTTTTTATATTTATGGGCCAATGCAGATAAACGGGGCATAGCGGCTATACAAGGCACGCACCAGGTTGCCCAAAAATCTAATACATAAACTTTACCTGTTTCAAATTTTTCAACCGGGTTGCCTTTTAACCATACATTTACCCGCAATGGTGGTGCAGAGCCGCCCCATTTGTTCGAGTCGGGCCTGTAAAGTTGTGCACGGGACGTGATAGCTATTATGTTAAATAGTAATATTAATTGAAATTTCAGTTTCATATGTAAGCTCCCTTTAATATGTATATGTACCAATTAAAAGTAGAATTTTTAAGTTACAATTTGTTCCTACTGGCCGCGATTTGTAACCTCATCCTCCGGCTAAAATTTTTAATCCACTAGTCCGGATTTGTAATTACGAGTGTTCGAAAGAAATCAGCAATAATTACAGGATTGATTTTTGTAATTTCAGGCATGATAGCAGTAAAGCCAGTTCCTGATAGAGTAAGTGTAAAGCAGCTTCTGGGTTTGATCCCTGCTGGTCGGGATTTGTAATCCCGTCCTCCGAGCTAAGGATTTCCAATCCTTCTACTCCATCAACAAAACATCAAGCAAACCTATTTGCCCTGTATAATTAATAGCCGAACTGTAAACGTAATGTTCCGGTTCGTAAACAATGCCTGCTGAAACGGGATTATAGTGTAAATAAATTAGCTTTTGTTCCATCATGGCATTCGTGTCTAATTCTATCGGGTAAAAGCCATCCTGCCAAAACTTGTATTCTTTGTTTTTGGAATTAGTTTTTCCGGCAAATTCAAATTTATCCAACAACCACTCTTTTCGGCTTTCGTTAATTTCCTTAATGGCAGCAACAATACTTTTAGAAGTAAATTTTTTAAAGTCGCGCACAACATTAGAAAGTGTTGTGTTTTCTTTTGTAGAAGCAATTAAATGCAGATGGCTTGGCATTAAACACCATGCGTATAAAACCAAGCCTTTTTCTTGCTGGCAGTATTCTAAACTATCTATTACAATTTCTGCGAGTTCTTTTCGGGTAAAAACATCGATCCAATCGACAACGGTAACAGTTATAAAATAAATGCCATCGTTGTTGATTTTGTATTTAAAGCCCATGCTTTAAATTTATAAAATCGGATTGAAAATCCGTAGCTCACTGATCGGGGATTGAGTTTCATACTACTTCGGAGTTTAACAGGAATTAGGTGGTAAAAGAAGTATGGGTTTTTGTAATTTAGGGATTGCAAATTCATAGCTCAAAGGACTGAATTTGCAAACCACAACCAGCAGATCTTAGGTATTATACAAAAGGAAGCAAATCATAAATTTAACAGGTAACAGATCAATAGTTAACAGGAAACTATAATTAAATCTTTCCGTACGAGGCTTCTGAGAAATAAACAAAAAAATTTCTCAGTGACGGAAAGAGTAAATGAAGAAAATGTATTATTATTTGTTACCCGTATTGCTGTTTATAGTAAACATAGGAGCATGTAAAAAGGATTTATTAACAGTAATAAATCCAACCGGGAAAACTCAAAGGAGTTTTCCTTCATCCGTACGGGCAGATTCTATGGTAAATCCCACAGATTCAATTGTTACTGTTCTTTATCAGCGTGATGTAGCCCAGGGTTTAAACATCAGTATAAATGATCATTTAAGGGGCGGGAAATTTGTTTATAAACCGGCATCATCAGGCTTGGTGGCAGACAACGGCATTATCTTTTTATCCAAAAACGGAGGTTTCTGGGAGAGGGAAACAGGAGATACAATTAAGCTCGCCTGGTTTAACATCAATACCGCCAATACAGACAATGCAGCTATTATTAGGAATGGTATGCAGGCGGCTATTAACAGGCACGCTTCGGTCATCACGTTTCCGTTTGCAGGTACGTATAGCGTTAAATCAGGAAATTACTGGACAGTACCTGATAAAATCAACCTACAGATAGACGGTAAAGGAGCGGTAATTGAAGTGGCTAAAGAAGCTGCAGAAGTTGCCCAAGAAACTTATGTGATGGCTTTTAAATGTACTGAAACAAGTAATTCTTTAAACAGTAAGATCAGTATAAAAAATCTTAATATCAAAGCACCTGCTATCGAACCACAATGGACAAATACCGATTATCATGAACACAAGTTGGTTATGGCCATTGAAACAGACGGAATTTATACCGTAAATATTAACAATTGCACCCTGAATAACATTTGTGGATATGGCATTAGGCTTAAAAATTTTGTAGCTGCAAACCTCGATCACGTAATAGAAAAGAATGTAGGAGGGCATTTTCCTGTGGAAAATGGTTTTGACAGCTTTGGCGACGGCATTTGGCTTGGACACTATGACGTGGAAACGGTACGTACCAGCAGAAAAAGCAGTTATGCAAAGATCACCAATTGTGTGATACAAGGATATGATACCGGCACCAACGGAAACTTTGCCAGCCGTTGCGGAATTACTGTTGAAGGCTTTGCTTCTCACGCTCCGGATATCATCGTAAAAGTTGATGTGAGTAATTGTACAATATCCGATTACGACCGAAACTTGCATGTAGAAGGCATATCTTCAAACATAAATTATACAAATTGTAAGCTGCGTAACTTCTTCGGGATTGCCTTGGTTGTAAACTCCGTTAAAACAGCCTTAACCTACGATAATTGTGATGCGGCAGGTCTGCTTTTAGCCAACCCGAAACAGGAAAGGTATGGGCTTGGGGGAGCAATGCAATTTGGAAGCTATTTTGATCTTGTTTTAACCAACAAAACTGTTTTTAAATTTAACGGGCCGGCTTCTTTCAGGGCTAATCTCTATATCCGGGATGGGAGCGTTCTTGATTTTGGAAATTCAGATGTGTTTTTTGATCATGCTAACATTTATGTAAACACCGGAGGCTCAATGATTAACCTTCCCGGCAATGTTGGCAGAGGCTATAATATGTATGGGGGAAGTGTTAAATTTAATAAGGGAAACTTTTCAGCTTTTAATAAAGCTCCCGGAGATAAAGGAGTTTTTCATGGCGAAAATATAGATTCAGCATCAATAATTGGTTGCAAGTTGAACAATAGTAAACTGTACTTTACAGGAGGGTGCGGCACAGTTACGATGGATAGCAATTAGCAGCAACCGCACCGGTAATTAAAGATCGGGATTATGAATTACAACCAGTAGTTTTCATACCACTTCTGAGGTTAACAGAAATTAGGCGGTAAAAGAAGCATGTGTTTTTTTAGTTTAGGGATTAAAAAAATTTTAGTTTGAAGGATTGAATTATAAATCCCAACCAGTAAACTAACAAATCCTAAACATCATAACAACTCCTACACACAATCAGCGTAAAATGTGTTTTGGATACAAATCCAATTAAATATGAAAAAAATTACTTTTTTACTGCTGCTGATGCTAACGTTAAAATTATCAGCACAAAACAAAGATGCAATTGTGGGTATTTGGTTTACACCTAAGCACGATGCTAAAATAGAAATGTACAAAAAGGGCGACGCTTACTTTGGCAAGCTGGCCTGGTTTAAAGAACAAACCGATGCTAATGGCAAGCCGAAATTAGATGTTAAAAACCCGGATGCATCGCTGCGCAGCAGGACATTACTGAACCTGGAATTTTTAAAAAACTTTGTTTACAAAAATGATAACAGCTGGGAAAACGGCGAAATTTATGATGCACAATCCGGTAAAACTTACAACAGCAAAATTTCTTTGTCGGGCAACGACAAGCTAAACCTGCGCGGTTATGTAGGCATTTCCCTTTTTGGAAGAACCGAAACCTGGACGCGGTTTAAATAGTTTTCGGTCAGTTTTTAATTTTCGATTGATCTAAATTAATACAAACACGAATTTTTATAGGATAAAAGAAGCATTAGCATTTTTTGTTATACAAATTTAAAACAAGTTATATATTTGAAAAACCGCTATCAATTACAATGAAACTTCTACTTAAATTATCACTGCTTTTTATTATTTTCCCTTATTTCGCAATCGCACAAAATAGTTTTAAACCTGGTTACCGGGTTACCCTTAAAGGAGATACGGTTAAGGGGTTTGTTGACTATCAGGAATGGGACAACAACCCAACAAGTTTTAAATTTAAAACTGATCCAAATTTAAAATACCAAACTTATATTATTGCCAATACCAGTGCATTTGGCATTAACAAACTTGAATACTTCGAAAAACAAGTGGTATCGGTAAGTATGAATAAAGTTAGGCTTTCTGAGTTAACAAACGTTGTTGATACCAGCAAGATAACAGATACCGTTTTTGTAAAAGTATTGGCTAAAGGAAAAAACATCAGTTTATATAGTTATACCGATCAATTAAAAACCAGGTATTATTATGCAGAAACAGGAATAAACAAGATCAATGAATTAACCCATTACGTGTACAAACCTGAAAACAGTAATTCTTTTGTTGAGGTAAACAGTACGGGGCAGTTAAATTATCTGGCTATGAAATATAATCCGGCTGTTGCGGCAAAAATCAATGGCATCCAATATACAAAAGAAGCTATGCTGAAAATAACAGGCTTGATTAACGGAGGCAATGAAAAAGAACAGTTTAAAACCGGATCGAAAACACAGGTGATACTTTTTGCAGGGGTCGGCGCATCATACAGTACCATAAAGTTTATCAACTTACCTGCACTTGTAGATCCGGATATCAATAAAAATAATTTATTGCCTTATGCAAGTGTTGGCGTTGATATTTATCCCAATAAATTTACCCAAAAGCTTTTGTTTAAATTTCAGGTAAATTTCGTGCCGGATCAGCATGAATTGTTCAGCGCAGTACCGGATTATAACAATGATATAACCACCACCGGTTTAAAGTTTAAACAATATACGTTCGGGCTTTTACCACAGATTATTTATAATTTTTATCGCGGCAGTAATTTAAAAATATATGCCGGTACCGGTGCGTCTGTCAACCTGTCAATTTACGACGATTATAAGTACATAGTAACCCGTAAAACCAATTTCACCAATACAACAAATAGTACAAAATATCCTCTGTTTGATTCTTTATGGCTTGCTGTACCTATCAATGCCGGAATAGTCCTTAACAACCGTATTGATATTGGTTTTTACTATTTTATCCCATCTTCCATTACAAACTATTCTGGTATTACGGGCGATATTACTTCTTATCGGGCTGGCATCAGCTATTTATTTGGGCATAAATAGCTGTTACGTTATTAACTAAATCTGATAACTATATTTTTAAATACACAAATAAGGATTGAGAATTTTAAGCCGATAAAAACAGCATCGTACAAAATCTTTAAAATAAGGAAACCCCTCAATAAAAGGGGTTTCTTCAATAAATCGACAGGGCAATTTACTTTTTCTTTTTGCCGCTTGACATGTCTTTGCCGGCTTTACTTTTTTCTTCTTTAGATGCTTTTGGGTCTTTTAGTGTTTTTGCATCTTCCGATTTTGATTTGTCTTTTGCTGCCATGATTTTAATTTTTAGTATTTGATTTTACAAACTTTGTATTTGAAAACATCAAAAAATAACATCCGGTTTTTAAAAAAATAAACTAATAAAGCTTATGGTTAAACCGGATGAAACTCATTTCTTCAAAATAAAAAAAGCTTTTTAAAACAAGTTTATAAAATCAGAGCTATCAAAATCAGAATTACTTCTTTTAACTTATAATTTAAATAAAGTCAAAATAACTTCCTCACTACACAATAAAAGCGTAATTTAAACGTGTAATATTATATACAATTACTGTAGTAAAATGAACATAGTTGTTCTATTTATAATACATAATTTATATTTTGATAAACCCTAAATCATTAGTTTACGTACACTAATTTTTAAACACAGGAAAATAAAAAGAAACATATGAATAAAAATTTTTTTAAAAAATCAATTTTACTTTCAGCTGCACTTTCCATTACTGTTATCGGTTCAAACCCCAATTCGGTATTAAACTTTAAAAATTTAGAAAAAACGGTTATCACCGTTCATTCAAACAAAACGTTTTCTGCTTCAGAAATTTTATATTCCGCTTACCTAACCAACATTTATGAAACGGCTAACCTTTACGCAACAGGTTTAAATGCCGAAGTTTTTTATAAAGCGGTAACAGGTTTTTACAATCTTAAAAAAAATGCACCCGTTCGGGATGATTCATCCATTATTACAATTGTAGATTTTAATCAGCCAAGCCATTCTAAACGGATGTGGATTATCGATCTGCAAAATGCAAATTTGCTGATGAATACCTGGGTTGCGCACGGACAAGGAAGCGGCGAAGATATGCCAAACCAGTTTTCTAATATCGACAGCTCTCACCAAAGCAGCTTGGGTTTTTATTTAACAGGCGAGATTTATTTGGGGAAACACGGCCGCTCTTTACGCTTAGACGGAATGGATGCCAGCTTTAATTCTAATGCGCGCCAGCGCGATATTGTTATCCACGGGGCAGATTACGTTAGCCAGCAAATGATTAACAGCTGTGGCCGTTTAGGCAGAAGTTTCGGTTGCCCGGCCGTTGCGCCGGAGCTTACTGCTTCAATCATCAATTTGATTAAAGACAAAACAGTTTTGTTTATAAACGGACCCGACAGCCGTTATAACTCAAAATACCTGGATCAGGATTTTGCAGCAAATTATCTGTTTCCGGAAGCCGAAGCAAATGTGCATGGCCAGCTACAGGCCATGCTTTAGTTGATACTTCTTTTACGACAACATTTTTTGGATATGTGTATAAAGCACAATATCCAAACCGTAAACATCCGGGCGGTAAACCAATTTTCCGTTTTCCGCCCAACAAGTGATGTAAGTTATATAAACCGGGACTTTTTTAGGCAAAGATAAACTCCTGGCTTTAGGATCGGTTTCCTGCATGTCTTTTTCAATCTGCTCATATTGCGATCCGTCGCCAAATAAAGTATGGGCCAGTTCTAACGGCTTTTCCAATCGTACACAACCATGGCTCACCGCACGCATATTTTGTTTAAAAGGAGCTTGTGCTGGCGTATCGTGCAGGTAAACGCTGCTTTTATTCGGAAACAAAAACTTGATTTTTCCTAAAGCATTTCCTTCTCCGGATTGCTGTTTGAAACTATAACGATGATTGGTTTTTGAAACGGACGACCACTTAATTGTTTCCGGATTTTCTACTTTTTTACCATTTTCGTACACATCAATATTTTTGTTCGATAAATAATACGGATCGGCGGCAGCCTGTACAATTATTTCGTTGGATGCGATACTTTGCGGAATATTCCAGATCGGATTTACCTGAACGCTGTTGATTTCGCTGCTCAACTGCGGCGTTTCCCGGCTAAAAGGCACATCGCTAACTTTATCGGTTTCGCTGTATTCTTCAATTTTATCAGCATTAGTTTTGTTCCTGCCCTCTCCTACGCAAACTTTCATACTCAAAACGGAAGAATCATGATCCATCACATTCAAACCGAAATTTGCAATATTCACAATTACATACCTTTCTTCCAGCGGTTTATTTTTCCAGCGCAAACGTTCCAGGTTAACTTTTAAAATCCGTTCGGTTTCGGTTTTCGTCATTCCCGGAGCCGTCGTACCCATTTGCAATGCTTTTTGTAAAGCGATATACTGAGGATTTTTAGGTTGAATGCTATCCAAAAAACTTTTAATATCCTTTGTTCCAAGCACATTTGTCATGTTCAAACTATCGGGCCGCTTGGTTTCGGTATAATAACGCGCATAAATTTTCTTCGGGCTAACCACGCCAAACTGCAAAGCATTACTGTAATTAATGAGCGAATTTGCAGCCCTGATTTCAATTTCAGCCATCGTTTGATAAGCTTCCTCCTTAGTTTTGATACTGTTTTTACCGGTAAGTTTTTGTATCAGTTCTGCTATTTGCGGAGATTGAAACATCTTGGCATCCAAACCATGCTCGCCTGCGCGTGCGTAATAAGTTTCGGCAACCTGTATCTCCTCTTTTGGCAGGTGCTGCATCACAAAAACCGGCGCAAAATTATGCTTCTGATAAAATGCCGAAATCAGTTTTGGATTCGTCATCAAAGCTTTTTTTTCGATCAGCGTTTGCTGAAAAGCTGCTGAAAATTCCTCCGGATCCAGTTCCATAAAAACTTTATTCTGATATCTTTTGAAAAGTGTTTTAGCCATTTCCGAAGGCTGCTTTTTACAGCCGTCCACAATCAATAAAACAAAAAAGGACAGGAAAATAATTTTAGTATAACGGCTGATATTATTCATTTTTAAATTTTATAAATGTGTAAATAAATACACTGGTTAGCTATTATATGTTTTAACGTTGATTACTGTTCATAGATTATTTAACTAAGCTGCTGCCTTGGATTATGATACTGTTTTTACCGGATAAAAATCATCATGATAAAAACAGTATCAGAAATTTAACCTCCGCTTTGCTTTTGGCGTACCGCCGTAACGGGTAACTTCAATAGAATCCTGCACCGCTTTTGGCAGGTTAGAAAACAGATTGTAACCGGTACTTTTTTCTATATCCCGGACAGAACAAACGTATTGCTGCCAGTTTGGGTTGATGCTGTTATCATTCGGCGTATCAATTGCAATTAACGTGGCGTTGCTGTTAATCCTTTTTAAATCCTGGTTACCGTTCGGGATGATTACCACAACTTTCCAAATATGTGCCGGCACGTTAATCCTTCCCTCATCAATCGTGGTTGTATAACCTTTAGAGCCGGTTCCGCCGGTTCCGTAACTTCCCATAATCACATAAACTTCGTTCCCGGATTGGATCTGGCTTCTGCAAAAACTCTCCAGATGTTCCCATGTCCGCTGGTTATTATACGGTGCCTGCGGGACAATGTTATCCATTAAAAATGTGGCAGAATTAGCATCCGAAGTATTTGTACGATCACCGGAAGGGCAGTTATGGCCTTTATCAAAACCAGAATCTTTGTAGCTGTAATTCTGCGCTTCGTACCAGCCGGCCGGTAATTTTGTATCAGCCCTGAAATTGTTTAAACGGTCTGTCGAACCTAAATCAGTACTGCCCAAATGCCAGCAAACCCAGTTTGGGCCGCACCTGTCGCGGCTATAACTTTCTGTATAATAATTTTGGTTGATGAGGTAATTATTGTAATTATTTATACTGGCCGTGGCACCGCTCGGGTTGCCGCATAATAAGTTATCGTTATCGTTTTTGGCTATGGAATGCTGGCTGATTGGCTTTGTCATTGCGATGGTATCTCCGGTACTTACCGAAGTTCCTGCTTCATTTTCAATCTCCTGCGTGCCGCTGACGGTAAAATCATCAATATTGATTCTGTTTTTCCCGCCGGATAATTTGCGGATTTCAAACCTTATTTTACCCGTTTTTTGCACGTTAAAAACAGCTGTTTGCAATTGGTGATTACTGCTCGAAATATTTTTACCAATTTGGATAAAAGTTTTACTGCCATTAATTGCGGCAAATAAACCCCAGGCAGAACTACCGTCGTGGCCGTAAGCAGCATGTTTTATCGTCACCGTAACAGCATTTTCCACATCAAAAAGCATACTGATTTTACCGTTATTTTTGATGCGGACAGCTTGCTTCCCGGTTTTATAATCTGCCTCGCTACTACCTGTTAACGCATCCGCCAGGTACCAGATACCTGTTTTAAAGTTCAAATTGCCGGCAGCGTAAGAGCCTTTATGTGCCTGTTCAAAATCTTCTGTTAAATTTTGGACGGCACCGTAATTTCCGCCATAACTTACTGCGGTTGGGTTTGCAGGAGGATTATTTGTTTGGCTGTTGTTTCCGCAGGAATTAAATAAGATGACGACAAGTAAAAGTATTAACCGATAGCAATTTAAATTAACCGTGTACATTTTCTGCAAGTAATTTCAAAACAAAACTACTGCTAAAAAGAGTATTAACCAACCTTAAAAAAGCTAAAAAAAATAGTCAAGAATAAAGGCAGTCCTCACATAAATCCAACCCAAAACTGGTATGGTTTATATTATCGCTGGCAACTAATTCAGTTTTACAGGAAGTACACAATTTGGGTTGTGGTTTAAGGTTATCGGCATAAACAGCAATAGGCGGTTCGGCATTTTGTTCGTTGTTAAAATGTGTATTCATTGCAGTAATTATAATCGGGATATATGCCGGTTATACAATTTTTGATCCTGGAATTCGGTTAAGTCAAAAGTTACTATTTGCTGTGTTTTTATGCGGATGGCTGTAGAAATATTTCTATAAAAGAAGCATTACATTTTATCCTTTTGGGGAAAAACAGTAACATAAAAGGTACTTATCAACGCTTTGATTTGGAAATGATAAAGACTGTTTTTATACCGATAAAAACAGTATGGAAATTATTTTAAATGCTATCCTGAGAAATTTGCTACCGTAAAACTTTTTGTTAGTTTTGCAACCACAACGGGGGATTAGCTCAGCTGGCTAGAGCGTTTGCATGGCATGCAAGAGGTCATCGGTTCGACTCCGATATTCTCCACGGATTGATAATTAAGGCTTTACGAGGTTTCGTAAAGCCTTAATTATTTGTAATAACATATATAAAAATAGTTTGAAACAGTTTTTAGAACGTTTAATATCATTTTAAAACCAATACTGATATTATTAAAAAAGCCCTTGTTTATTGGCTTATCGAACCATAACTTTTAGATGATCGAAGATATTAAAGCTTCTTGCCTGATCTAACTCATTCTCAAAGCTTGTTTTTCAACCTCTTCCTCTTCTAATTCTGCTAATTTTTGAATATGCCTATCGATATTTAAGAATTGCAGGACTAACCAGGCCAAGGCCAAAAATGAAACGAAGAACAAAAGTGTAATTTCCCAATTAAAATTCTCTTTTACAGGCCCAATCAATGCAGCCCCGGCTATAGACCCCATGGCACCCATCGTCATATAAATCGTAAACTGACTGGCCGAAACGTTCCTGGAACAGCACTGCATGGCGATAGCAAATACGCCGATTTTTGCAAAAGCGTTAAACAGCCGATAAGTAACTATAAAACCATATAACAAATTGGTGTTATGCCAGTAAGATTTTGAAACATCTAACAAAATTACCATGCCCATAATCATAAAGAAGTAGATATTGATCATGCGCTTTTTGCCAAATTTTTCGATCAGCCAGCCGCCGGCAAGCATCCCCACAATCCCTCCGAATAAATCTGCGCTGGCAAAAACCTGCGAATAGAAAACATTAGTCCAACCGGTTATTTTTACAGCAAAAATAGGTAGCAGCGTTTCAAAAAAGTTGTAAGATCCTTGGGTGATAAACAGCAGGACAACAACCAGCAAGGAGTTGCGCAGGCGGAAAACTTTATATAATGCGGTTAGAATAGTTGCCCAACTGGTCATTTGCATTTTTTGGGATTCCAATGAAGCTGTTCCGGGCGTAAACGGTAATATTTTCTCGCCTTTTTGTTCTCTCAATAATAATGGTACAACTGTGATGATAACAACCATTAAACAAAGCGCTAATATGGCAGCTTCAAAACTATATTCTTTTAAAATCCAACTACATAATACAAGCGATAAAGAGCTGCCAACCATCCTGGAACCTTGCATATATCCGTTTGCACGAGCCTGCTGATCGTCCGGGATAACATCTACCGCCATGGCATCTCCTGCCGCATCCTGTATGGCACCGAAAGAAGATACAACGAAAGCCGCGCCCATAAATAAATTGAGATTATTTAAAGGATCGGGTACAAAAGCCATGGCGATAAGACTCAGGATCAAACCTAAATGCCCTAAAAGTACCCAGGGCCTTTTCCTACCCATCGGTAAATAAGTATAACGATCCATGAGGGGAGCCACTACGAATTTAAAAGTCCAGGGCAGGGAACAAGCCACCGCGAAACCACCGATCTGGCCGGGCGATTTTCCTTCCATTGCCATCCAAGCCGGCAAACCGATAAACAGCATCCCTTGCGGAAGCCCTTCTGTAAAATATAACGCCGTAAAATTAAAGTATCTTAAAAAAGCACTTTCGGATAGTGCCGGTAAAGTAATCTTTGATCGCATCAGGACTTTATGTTTATTATATTTTGGCTGAGGTTATTGAAAGATTGATACTTTGGTAAACTGGTCGGGCAACGGGCTGGGTACATTCGGGTTTGTGTTGATCTCGTCCTGAGGGTAAATAAATCTTTGCGGTTTTTTGCTTCCAACGTACAAAGGTATCGGTAATTGTACCATCGGAATAGCTGATGCGAGCCGGCGGTAATCATTAAATGCTTCGTATTGCATCAAAAAAACGATGTAACGCTGACTGATAATTTCGTAAAGCAATGCCGTTTGTACAGTTGCCTGGTTGGATGGATTTGCGATGCCGGCTGTACCAAAGTCATTTAAAGTGTAAGCATCGTACTTGCGATCTGTAGCAGAAAAAATTTTACCGTTGATGTAACCTGTTGCCAGCCCCAACCTCACTAAATTTAAAGCTGCCAGGGCGGAGTTAGCTTCGCCGAGACGGGCTTGTGCTTCGGCAATAATCAACTGATTTTCATAATAAGTTAAGATAGGGTGCGGGGCATTAGCTACGAAAGCTCCGTCCGTTGTATTCGGATCCAAACTTCCCGGCGCAGTAATACCTACTTTTATGTAATGATTATACAACGCTCTTTCGTTCGTTTTTGTATTTGCAGAGTTGATGCGCGACCGCATCAATACAGGTAAAAAAGCACCGTCAAAACCTGTATCGCCGGTATGGCTAACTCTAAAAAAATCATAATTTTGGTTGGTATCAACGCCCTGGCTATTGCCATGCGGCACAAGTGCATCACCGCTTGTATTTGCAATACCCAAATTGGCGCTCGCTATTGCCTGGGCATACTGGCCGGTATGAAGATATAACCTGGCTTTCAGCGTATAAGCAGCAGCTTTCCATTTTGCTACGTTGCCCTGATAAATAAAATCCTGCCCGCTAAAAGCTAACCCGGTTGGGGAAGAGAGATTGGTTATAGCATTGTTTAATGTAGTTTGTAGAGATGCGTATATATCTGCCTGTTTATCAAATGCGGGCGTAGGGAATTTATTTTCATCAAAAGCCTGACTATACGGCACATCGCCATATAGTGCCGTTGCCTTCGCGATAGCCAATGCTTCCAAAACCTGGCCCACTCCTTTTACCCATTTATCGCCAACAATATCAGCTTTGGTTTGGAGCAGCCTGGCCTGGCCGGCAACCGGATAAAGCGTACCCCAGCTAAAAATTTGGGAAGATACAAGATACTGCGCGTAGCCCTGATGCGCGCGCGATAAGCCGTTTAATTCGCCTGCCCAAATAGATGCAATCCGGACGTCTGTATCTTCATAAAGAAAAGATACGCCAAGAAGCGTGCCCGACAACAATGTTCTAACATCTACATCCGTAACCGCGTTTGGATTGGTTTGGATATCGTTCTCGTTAAAAATTTTTTTGCAGCCAGCTAAACCGGAACTGAGCAAAACAGCAATAAATATATAGGGAAATAAGGTTTTCATAGTTCGCTTTTATGGCTTGGAGCTTATTTTAATTTTCACAACGGATGTGAGGGATGCTTCTTTTATGCCTGTAAATTCTGTTTCTGTTTTGACCATCGATTTAAAAAGCAGGAGCGTTTGCTGATTTTTAGGTGATAAAAGAAGCATAGCAATAATCTGTAGAAATTTAAATACGCCCTTAATATTTTATGGTGATTGATAATAACAGTGATTTGGTATCCGGGTTGGTAAACCAGTCCTGCCCCCTGGATAAACCGGCCCCGGTTACATTTACTTCAGGATCTGTGCCGCTGTATTTCGTCCACAACACCAAATTTCTTCCGGTTACGCTAAAATCAATGCTGGATAAACGTGTGAAACTTTTAAACTTAGGCGAATGTAAACTGTAAGTAACCGTTATTTCGCGGATTCGGGAAGCACTTCCGTCCTCTACAAATTGTTTATAAGATGCCGTGTTTGATGCTGTGCCTCTGCCCTGCCACCATGCTTGATTAATCGCTACAGGCCCCGCACCGAAATCTTTTATCTGGCCCTGAAAAGCCGTACCGGCCGGAATTAAATTGCCATTAACATCTTTTAACCCTCCTGCCGGTGCAACTACCGTATTACCCTGATCGCCGTAAGTACCAAACGCATTTAAAGAGCCATGAGTTCCGTTAAAGATGTCATTGCCCGAAACTCTATCGAAAAGTATATATACAGATAGGTCTCTGTAAGAAAATGTGGTGCCTAAACCTCCGCGCCATTTAGGGTTTGGGTTGCCGATAATTTCAACACCGTTGCCTGCCTGCGGGAAACCGTTTGCATCCAAAATATATTTTCCTGATTTATCCTTCAAAAAATCTGTTGATAGAAATACGCCAAACGGCTGCCCGGGAATTAAAGAAGCATTTTCGATGAAGCTGTCCGGCAAGGTATAGGCTGTAGCACCCGCCAGGGAAACTACTTTGTTTAGATTTTTAGAGAAATTTGCAGCAACATTCCATTTAAAACCATTAAACCTTAACACATCGCCGCTGGCTTCCAACTCAATACCTTTGTTTTGCAAGACGGCGGCGTTGGTATTTCTTACCGTAAAGCCTGTTGCATTGGGTACGCTGATCGGTAAAATCACATCTTTGGTACGGTTTGTATAACCGGTTGCCGAAAAACTAATACGGTTTTTAAAGAATCGAAAATCAATCCCTACTTCAGTTTCCGTTTTAATCTCGGGCCGTAAAAAATCGTTGCCTTCTGTCGTACTCCTCACATAACCGCCGTTATATAATTGACTTACTGCCGATAAACCGCTCAGAAAAGTATCTTTATAACCAGCCGGACCGAAAGTTGTAAAGTTTTGATAAGGTTGCGGCTGGATTCCTACCTGTCCCCAAGTTAGTCTCAGCTTGCCGAAGCTTAAAACAGAACTCTCATTAAATAATTTTAAATCGCTGAACTGCCACGCTAACGCAGCCGAAGGAAAGAAAAAACTATTTTTTGTTTTCGACCCAAAAGTTGAAGCACTTTCGTTTCTGCCGGTCAGGGTTAAATATAACGTATTGTAAGCTTCAAGGTCTACCTGCCCGTAAAACGCATAAGTTCGGATTAGCGAGTTGTAATTACTGGCCGATAGATTTGAATTCAGTGCATTTGTGAGAATATCCGGCGCAGCAGGAATAATTAAATTGGTAATTGCATCCGACAAGTTTGCCCGCCTACGGCTATTGTAATTGAAACCAGCCAGAAACGATCCGCCAAAATTATCATTAAGCTTCTTTTTCGCTACAGCAAACAAATCGGTATTAAATTGCCCTTCTGTAATCCAGTTTTTAGAAAGATATCCGTTTGCAAAATTTGCCGAATTGCGGGCAAAACGTTCCAACCGGTTATCTGTAAAATTATCAATACCAAACCGGCCTGTCGCAGTCAGCCAATCTGCAGGTGTTACGTTAAGTTCTACCGTACCGATCAAACGGTCTACATCACTTGTGTTGCGGTTATTTTCGATATTCCATAACGGGTTGGCATAAATGGTACTTAAATCTTTACCCAAAGGATTCCGATAAGATACATGTGCGTTTGGGAAAATCTGGCCGCCTGGATCTGTAAAAGTACCGGTAAAAGAAGCATTGTTAAAATCCGCAGGCGTGCGCAAACTGCTCAATAAAATCCCATCCACGTTGTCGCCCTCCTGCACGCGCGAAGAATTTACTTTACTGTAACCCACATTTGCACTGGCCCGAAACCAGTTTGTAAACCGGCTGCTTACGTTAACCCTGGCTGTTTTACGGTTATAATCACTAAATGATTTTACAACGCCGTCCTGATTCAAATCTGCGTAGCTGATCAGGAAATTCGATTTTTCGTTGCCGCCGCTGATCGTTAAATTGTTTTCCAAAAAATGGCCGGTTTGAAAAGCATCTTCTGCATGATTGTAAGTATCCGTAGCATTTTTCCCTCCGTGAGGATTAGCCGCAGTACCGGAAGCGATGGCATAACGCCTGCTTCCATCCGGGAACGTAACAAAACCCTGATAACCCGGAGCAGCAGGATCTGTGATAAAAACATCGGTACCGCCACTCCTGCCGGAAATTAAATCGCCAAAGCTTACCCTGTTTCCTTGCATGTAAAGGCCGTTAGAGCCTTGCCCGTAATTGTGCTGGAGCGGGTGCATTTTATTTACCCTGTCAAAAGAAGCAGTAGATTTTAGGGAAATATTTAATTTCCCGTTGGTGTTTTTTCCTTTTTTAGTGGTGATGATAATCACGCCGTTAGCAGCCCTTGTCCCCCAAAGTGCAGCTGCGGAAGCACCTTTTAAAACTTCTACACGCTCGATATCTTCCGGATTGATATCATTAATACGTGATTGCTGAACGATGCCGTTGGTTTTAGAAGCACCTAAATTATCGCTGGAATTACTAACCGGCATCCCGTCAACAATAAACAGCGGCTGCGCGTTTCCGCTAATCGTATTTTGCCCTCTTATCTGGATGTAAGCTCCCGCACCGGGGTCGCCACCGTTCCGGGTAATTAAAACGCCGGAAGCTTTGCCGCTCAATCCCGTTAAAACACTTGTTTCGCCGGATTGCGCAATGTCGTTTCCTTTTACGGTTGAAGCGGAAGAAGCAAATTTATCCCGTTCACCTTTGATGCCGAGCGCAGTAATTACGGTTTCTTGTAATTGTATCACTTCGCTCTCCAGCACAACATCAATCACTATCCGGCCGGCTATGGTTTCTTCAACGGTTTTCATCCCGATAGCAGAATAAACTAATGTGTTTTTGGAGGAAGGTACTTTGATGGTGTATCTGCCATTTTCATCTGTTGTAGTAGCTGCGGCAGTTCCTTTAACGGTTACCGTAGCTCCCTTAAAACCCCCTGCCCGGTCATCTGCCGTAACCGTTCCGCTAACCTGAACATCCTGTGCGCGCAGCAGCGAACCGCTTAAAAGTAACACCATTAAAATTAAAAGTAATTGTTTCTGCATAGGGTAGAATTTCTCTGTAAAAGAGTGTGTTTAAATTAATCTTCAATACTTCTTTTATCAGTAAAAAAACATGATCTCTAAGCTTTTTTATTTGTGCAGCTTGTAAAAACGAATTTTGCAGGCATAAAAGAAGCATCACCATTTCTACTGATAAAAGTTAAACAGTTCTTTAAAGTTTTTTAATTTCCGTCTGTATTGTCAATTATTCAATTGATATTGAAATATTTTTTAGCTGTTTTTTACATACCACGTAATGAATTATTAGTTCTAAAAAAATGCTTATAATGACAACATTTTGACATCAGAAGGAATTCCGGCCAAAAATGTTAGAAAATATTAGAACCATTATGTCGGTAAGAGTTTATCCTGTTTTCATCCGGCCGGGCGAACGGATATCAGGTTCATGCTCATAATGAAACAGTAAAAGATTACTTCTTTCGTTACGATGTTACTATTTTTTGAGTTACCTGTAAAATAAATAAAAATACGAACTTCGGTATGCGTTTTTATAATCCATGATTAACCTAATCACCCTATTTTACTTGGTATGCGATGATTTGATTTGTACGAAAAGAGGGAACGTAAAGGGTTTTTGTCTTGCTGTTGTAACTGATATCGTTAGCCATTTTTCCATTTGCACGCGTATCTAATAAAAGCGGTTTTGTTCCGTCGGCCTTTACATACCACAAAATGCCTTTGTAATTACTGATTATAAATTCGTTGTCTGCGATCATCACAATACCTGTTCATGTCTGTTTACTTTTATATTAGTGCTGTTGCGGGTTGTTGGTACTGGTCATTTTAACCGGCCTAAGCAATGTAGAAAAGGTAAGAGAACCCATCTTCCACTTGCCGTTTTCTTTCAGGTACACCTCAGTTACCATAAAAGCTATTTTCATTGATCGCTCCGGTTAAAAAGCCTTTACCCAGCGGACTGAACGGCACGAAACCAATCCCCAGTTCTTCAAGCGTTGGCAAAATTTCCTTTTCCGGTTCACGCCACCAAAGCGAATATTCACTTTGCAGCGCAGCAACCGGTTGCACTGCATGTGCTTTACGGATAGCATCAGCTCCTGCTTCCGAAAGGCCAAAGTGTTTTACTTTACCTTCAGTAATCAAATCTTTAACGGTTCCGGCTACATCTTCCATCGGTACGTTCGGATCAACCCGATGTTGATAAAAGAGATCAATCCGGTCTGTACGCAACCGTTTTAATGCCGCTTCCGCAACTTCGCGGATGCTTTCCGGGCGGCTGTCTAAACCCATAGCCGTTTTACCTTCTTTAAAACCGAATTTAGTAGCAAGAACTAAATCATTTCGGTAAGGTTCTAAAGCTTCGCCAAGCAATTCTTCGTTTGCAAACGGCCCGTATGCCTCGGCAGTATCAAAAAAGGTTACACCATGTTCTACGGCGGCGTGTAAAAGTTTGATCGCTTCGTTTTTGTTAGTTGCCGGGCCATAACCAAAGCTCAAGCCCATACAACCCAGGCCTAATGTAGATACTTCCAGACCGCTTTTTCCTAATCGTCTTTTTTTCATATTTTCTTTCGGTAAGTATTAATTGTTGAGTTTCCGCTCTCCAAGCCACTTCACCATTTTAGGATCACGGTGATCAAAAAAGCTGCTCGTATTGGTGTCAAGCGATCTGATTTTTTCCATTTCCTCAGCAGTCAGTTCAAAATCAAGGCTGTTTAAATTCTCCGCCATACGTTCTTTACGAACAGATTTTGGGATAGTAACCACACCTCTTTGTGTTAGCCAGCGCAGTACCACCTGGGCAATCGACTTATTGTATTTTTCGCCGATAGATTTCAGCAACTCATTCTTGAAAAAATCATTCTTACCTTCGGCAAACGGACCCCAAGCTTCAATTTGAACATTGTTATCAATCATGAAAGCTTGCGCATCGTGCTGCTGATGGAACGGGTGCGTTTCTACCTGATTAACAGCCGGAACAATTTCGTTATGAATAACCAGGTCGATCAACCTGTCCGGCTGAAAATTGCTTACGCCGATAGCTCTTACTTTTCCTTCCTTATAAAGCTCTTCCATTGCCCGCCATTCACCGTACACATCGCCAAAAGGCTGATGGATCAGGTACAAATCCAGATAATCCAATTGCAGTTTTCTTAATGAATCCTCAAATGCCTTTTTCGTTCCTTCGTAACCGTTTGATTGTATCCACAACTTGGTCGTAATAAAAAGCTCATCTCTGGCGATGCTGCTGCTTTTAATCGCTTTGCCAACTGCTTCTTCATTCATATAAGATTGCGCCGTATCAATCAGCCGGTAGCCGGTTTCGATAGCATCCGATACACTTCGTTCACATTCTGCCAAATCGGTTACCTGGAATACGCCGAATCCTAAGACCGGCATTTCAACCCCATTATTTAATTTAATCGTTTGCATGTTTTTTTTAACTTAACTAATACAAAGGTGAAGCATTTAATCGGGCTTGACAGGATACGGATTACGGATGTTTATACCATTATTACCGATTTGGATCATACTTCTTTTACGGATAAATTATTGGCGTATTTTTGAATCAAAAGAATGCAACTATGGATAACATGCTCCGTTTCAACACCATCAGCGAATACAATGCGTTTAATAATAATGAAACCAAACACCCGTTGATCAGCATTGTAGATTTATCAAAGGCAGCACCGCGGCAGGGATCAAAAATGTATTTCGGCTTTTACATTATCTTTTTGAAAGATGTAAAATGCGGCGATCTGGTTTACGGCAGAAATACTTATGATTACCAGGAAGGAACTTTGGTGTTTATGGCTCCCGGACAAATAGCCGGCGTTAACAGCAACGGCGAATATTACCAGCCGAAAGGTTTTGTGCTTGCATTCCACGCGGATTTGATACACGGCACTTCGCTTGGCAAACACATTCAGGATTATAACTTTTTTACTTATCAATCAAATGAGGCTCTCCATTTATCTGACAAAGAAAAAAGTATCGTTTTGGACAGTTTTTCTAAAATCGATTATGAACTGGACCGATCCATCGATAAGCACAGTAAAAGGTTGATGGTATCCAACATAGAGTTGTTTTTAGATTATTGTGTCCGATTTTACGACAGGCAGTTTATTACCCGCGATAATGTACACCAAGGGATTATTGAACGGTTTGAAAAATTGCTGAATGATTACTTTGGATCCGAAAAACCTCAAACTATTGGGTTGCCCTCGGTTGCTTATTGCGCCGATGAATTGAATTTATCGCCGAACTATTTTGGTGATTTAGTGAAAAAAGAAACCGGTAAAACCGCGCAGGAATATATTCAATTCAAACTTATTGATATTGCCAAAGAAAAGATATTTGACGGCGAAAAAACCGTTAATCAGGTTGCTTATGAGTTAGGTTTTAAATACCCGCAACACTTCGCAAGGTTGTTTAAGAAACAAGTGGGGCAAACACCTCATACTTATCGTAACTTGAATTAATACTTCTGCCTGTTTAGATTTTTATCCGGAGAAATAAACATGCTTCTTTTATCACCTAAAAATTTGGTTTTGTGTTAGATGAAGTTAAAAATATGAAGTCTTTACGTTTTTTAGGTGATAAAAGAAGCATGTAAAAACAAGCTGAACAGATTCTAAAAAAGCCCTTAATTCAACTTGTCTTTGGGCGATTTTGACCAAACCAACATTACAGCTGATTTGGTTAAACATTTTCGTTAATTGAACGAAGCCCTAAATTCCAAGGGAGACAAGTTGGTTTTGGTTTTGAAGAGCTTGCTGAAGGATTGTGAATGCTCGAAGCCTAATTCATACGCTATTTCGCTGACAGACAAACTTGTTGCAGTAAGTTTTTCCTTTGCCTTTTCTATCAGTTTTTCGTGGATGTGCTGCTGCGTGTTTTGCCCGGTTGTTACCTTGAGTAAAGTGCTTAAATAATCGGGGGAAATATTAAGCTGTTCGGCGATGAAATGAACAGTTGGCAATCCTTTTCCATTTGCATTGTCGTTAAAATAATTATTCAACAGTGTTTCCAGCTGATCCAAAACCTGGTGGTTGGCAATTTTACGGGTAATAAACTGGCGGTGATAAAACCTGTCGGCATAATTCAGTAAAACTTCGATTTGGGAAATAATAATTTGCTGACTGAATTTATCAATATTTGCATGATATTCCTGCTGGATATTTTGCATCATACCAGAAATAATAACCTCTTCTTTATTCGAAAGGAACAATGCTTCGTGAACCGAGTAGCCGAAAAAGGCATATCCTTTTATGGTTTTTGCCAAAGGTAAATTCCACAAAAAGTCAGGATGAATCAACAACATCCATCCTGATTTATCTGCGCTGTCCTGCTGCGCTTCGATCCTGAAAACCTGTCCCGGTGAAATAAAAAACATGGTGCCTTCGTCAAAATCATAATCCTGTTGCCCATATTTAATTTTAGCATTGAAATTTTTTTTCAGGGAGATAGAATAGAAATCGTAGATCCAGCTGATGTTATTATTATCAGGCGAGTGCTTGATTGCGCTGTAATCCACCAGGCTGATTAAGGGATGTTCGGGCTTTGGCAATCCTTTAATCCGGTGGAATTCAGTTATAGATTTAACCTTGAAAATTTGTTTGTTTACCATGTTTAAATATATTCAATTATTAACGGTAATAAATGTAACCGGGCTGTTTTTAGATCAAAAATAACCTGCTTACCATCTGTTTAAAATTTATTTAATGTAAGTCGATGCTTCTTTTATCACCTAAAAAATGGTGGTGTTTAATTTTTTTAGATTTAAACCGATACAAGCATTTTTATATGATAAAAGAAGCATGAACGTTTTTATTGACAATTTAAACAGGCTCTGAAGTTGTTAGATAAAAGCCATTTAAGCTGAGAAGTAAGTACCATTATCAAGGTCTGCGATAAGTCCAGGCTGTTCCGGCTGCCATCCCAAGGATTCCTGAGTTTGATTGCTTGAAGCATGAATATCCATCGCTGCAAAATGCGCAAACGAGCCAAAATGTGCCGCCGCTTCTTCCTTTGATTTAGATTCAACCGGAATGTTTAAACTTTTTCCGATGGCTTCGGCAATCTCCCGGAAGGGAATGCCTTCTTCGGCAACACCATGGTAACGTGTGCCGCCAACGGCCGCTTTTTCCAGCGCAAGCTTGAACAGCTTTGCTGTATCCAGCCGATGCACCGCTGGCCAGGTATTCAATCCCTCACTATCATAAACAGATACGCCTTTTTCCTTAGCGATTTTAATAAGCGTAGGAATAAAGGCATGGTCGCCATCGCCATGAACCGTTGGCGAAAGGCGCACCACCGAAACACGCACGCCCTTTGCTGCCACGGCATCTGCCGCCTGTTCCGAAGCAATTCGCGGGTTAGGGCCGGCAACCGGCATATCTTCTTCGGTTACAAACCGGCCGCGTGGCAGCAGCCCGATGGCAGAAGTAATAATTAAAGGCCGATCAGAACCGGCAAGTACATCGCCAAATACTTCGATAACGCGCCGGTCGTTCTCGGAGCTTTCTTTAAACTTCGAAAAATCATGGTTAAAAGCAGTATGGATTACGCCATCCGCAGCCGAAGCACCTTTTCGTAAACTGTCTAAATCGTTAAGATCGCCACGATGAGCCTGGGCACCGGCAGCAATAAGAACTTGGTCTGCTTTTTCATCGCGCGAAAGCCCTAACACCTGGTAGCCCGCATCAATTAATTCCTGAACAATAGCTGAGCCTACAAAGCCCGTTGCGCCGGTAACAAAAACTTTCATAATTATATTCTTTAATTTTCTGTTACAAATGTCCGTAAAGCACAGTGAGCAGGTGTAGTCAAATCCTTGAATATTGTAGCTTAAACCGCAATTCTGGTCATGTAAATAAAGGGGACTACTCTACATTAAGAAACGGAACTTTAAAGTTAAACCGGGAGTTAGAGTAATAAATTAATATTAGCGGGATAAAAGAAAAATCAGACACAAAGCTGAATAAGTTTAAACAACTTCTGATCCTTTCAGAAACAACATGCTTCTTTTATACCTGTAAATTCTGTATCCACCTACCGCATCAATATAAAGACAAGGAGATAAAAGTTTTTGGGTGATAAAAGAAGCATTAAAAATAAATTCAATACTTTGCAGCTTGCCCTCATTTTGTGTACAACATTCCTTGTTTAGATTATTTAAAAGCAGGATGACATGCCGATACTTGTATCCAAACTAAATAGTAAAATTGAATATGATAAATCAGAAAAAATTAGGCGGACAAGGTTTAACAGTCCCTGCCGCAGGTCTCGGCTGCATGGGCATGACCAAGATTGGCGATTTTATTATTTACGGCGAAGCTGATGAAAAAGAATCAATCGCAACAATTCACCGCTCGCTGGAACTTGGCGGCAACTTTTTAGATACTGCGGATTTGTACGGGCCGCTTGATAACGAAAAATTGATCGCCAAAGCGATAAAAGGGAACAGGGATGCTTATATTATTGCCAGCAAATTCGGTTACGAAATTGATGACAACGGCAAACTTACCGGTGCCATCAACGGCACAAAAGCGTATGTAAAAAAGGCAATTGAACGGTCACTCAAAAACTTGGAAACAGATCACATCGATCTTTATTATCTCCACCGCCTCGACCAGAACACACCGATTGAAGAAACCGTAGCCGCAATGGCCGAATTGGTTAAGGAAGGTAAAGTTGGTTATATCGGATTGTCAGAAGTATCTTCAGCAACCATTAGGAAGGCACACGCAATACATCCGTTAACTGCTGTACAAACGGAATATTCGCTGTTTGAACGAAGCGTGGAAGAAGCAGGTATCGTAGCTACTTTGGAAGAATTAAATATCGGTTTTGTAGCTTATTCTCCTTTGGGAAGAGGATTTTTAAGCGGAGAATACCAAACGCCCGACGATTTCGCGGATACGGACTTCCGTAAATATGCCCCACGGTTCCAGGGTGATAATTTTTATAAAAACCTCGATCTTGTTAAAGAAATCACCAAACTTGCAGATGAAAAAGGAATAACTTCCTCCCAACTGGCTATAGCGTGGGTTGTAGCAAAAGGCCATTTGCCGATCCCCGGCACCAAGCGGATTAAATATCTGGAACAAAATCTTACGGCGGCTGAAATCAATCTTAGTCCTGCAGAGATGGACAGAATAGAAACAATCGTTCCTTTGGGTACTTCTTACGGTGAAAGATACGACCCGGCCAACATGCCGGTTTGGGATTAAGTTGCTGATAGTAAAGCCTGTTTAAGTTTTTTCCTTTAATTTAATGCTTTTTTTATCGTCTAAAAAACCTCAAAACTTTATACGCTTTGCATCATCAAACACAAAACAAAATTTACAGGCCTAAAAGAAGCATGATCATTTATTTTGATAATAATTTAAACAGGCTTTTAAAATGAAAAAAACAGCTAAGGGTCCGGTAATAATCGATTCGATTTCAAAAATTCACCGTTTACTTGGTTTGCCCAAACCGGTTCATCCGCTTGTGAGCGTAATCAGGCTGGAAAATATCGACCTTGAAAATTACGCAGGCCGGGGCAGTTTCGTCCAAAATTTTTATGCCGTTACCATCAAAAAAGGTTTTAAAGGAAAAATGAGATACGGGCAGCAGTATTACGATTTTGACGAAGGCATCCTGTCCTTTTTTGCGCCGGGCCAAGTATTTGGTGAGATTAGCCCCGAGGACAGGCCGCCTGCCGGCTGGACACTGTTTATCCATCCCGACTTTTTGCGCAATTATCCTTTAGGTGCAAAGATCGGTAAATTCGGATTTTTTTCCTACGAACTGCATGAAGCACTCCACTTATCTGACCAGGAAGAACAAATGATCGAGCGTGTTGTGGGCAGTATTGAAAAAGAGTATTTTTCGGCTATGGATTTATACAGCCAGGATGTAATCATCGCTCATATTGAAGTGTTACTCAATTATGGAAACCGTTTTTACAACCGCCAGTTTATTACCCGCAAACAGGCCGGTAACGATTTGCTGACGAAAGTTGAGGACTTGCTTGAACAGTGCTTTGATAGTGAAGCTATCCAACAAGCCGGTATCCCGACTGTGCAATACATTGCAGAACGTTTAAATCTGTCGCCAAGTTACCTAAGCGACATGCTGAGAGCCGTTACCGGGCAAAATACGCAGCAGCATATTCACAATCATCTTATCGAAAAAGCAAAATATATCCTTACAGCCAGCTCATTAACAGTAAGTGAGGTTGCTTACCGGTTAGGTTTTGAATATCCGCAGTATTTTAGCAAATTATTTAAGAGTAAAACCAATTTTACACCTTTAAAATACCGCCAAAATTTTAATTAATAACTTCAGTAAGGTTGTAAGGATAACAGCACAACTCTTCAGTAAAAATAATTTCCGATGCTTCTTTTATCACCTAAAAATCATGAGGACTTTTTTATCATGATTAAAAACCAAAGATTTACAGCGATAAAAGAAGTATTGCTATTTCTGCTGATAAAAATTTAAACAGGCTTTGAATTAAATGTTAGAGTATGGCCGAGTTAACAGCTTATTATTGCTTTAACTATAATCTGTTATCCGGCTATAGTTTCACGTAACGTAGCACGAGTTCCCTTTTCATAAAAATCGGAAAGGAATTTTTCGACCATATTTTTAAACAATGGCGTATTGGCTAAACCCTCACTAAATATTTCCCTTAAAGCCAGTAAAGGTGCAGCACTTCTATCGGATTTGACAGCGATTGCATGTAATTTTGGAGCATTGGGATCCTTCATGTTAATGGTTTTACCTTTCTCATCCTTGCCGTCTAAATAGCGGATCCAACTGGCTATTACGAAGGCAAGGAATTTAATAGAGCCTCCGCGGCGCAACTGTTCTTCGATTGATGGCAATACAAATTTGGGAATCCCTGTTGATCCGTATATACCAATCCGCGAAAGCTGGTCGCCGATAGCGGGATTAGCAAAACGTTCAATCAGTGTTTTCTTATATGCTGACAGATCCACGCCGGGTACTTCTGCTAATATCGGCGTAACATCAACATCCATCATTAGTGTTACCAGCTTGCTGATGTCTGCATCTCCCATAGCCTCGTATACAAATTCGTAACCCAGCAACATGGCAACATAACAAAGTGCCTGGTGCGCTGCATTTAACAACCTCAATTTCATAACCTCATAAGGCAATACGTCGGCAGTCATTTGTGCGCCAACCTTTTCCCATGCAGGGCGGCCCATGGTAAAATGATCTTCAATCACCCATTGCATAAACGGCTCTGTCATTACCGGCCAGCCATCATCAATACCAAATTTTTCGCGCACCAAATCCCTTTGCTCATCGGTTGTTGCGGGCGTAATACGGTCAACCATACTATTGGGGAAGGCCACTTTTTCAGCAATCCAGGTTGCCAGTTCAGGATTGCTTAACTGCGCGAAACTTAAAATCATTTTTCTTGCTACCGACCCGTTTCCCTGGATGTTATCACAAGACATAATCGTAAACGGTACCTGGCCACGCACGCGGCGAAGATTTAATGCCGCCAACAAGTAACCGAATGAGCTTTTCGGTTTTTCCGGATGCTTTAAATCGTATTGAATATCAGGGTGCGAATCGTCAAAGTCCCCCGTACCTGAATGAATGTAATATCCGCCTTCCGTAATGGTTAAGGAAACTATTTTTGTTTCCTTGTCGGCCATTTTTTCGATTACCGCTTGCTCGTTCCCCGGAGCAAACAGGTAATTAACGATAGAACCCACAATACGAGGAACATCGCCCGCTGCACTTCGCACCAACAACGTGTACAAATGGTTCTGTGCCTGCATCACATCGCGCATTTTACTATCGTGTTCCAGTAAACCTATGCCGCAAAAACCCCATTGCAAATCCTCGCCCCGGTTAAACAGGTCTTCCGTATATACCGTTTGATGGGCACGATGGAAACCGCCAACACCAATATGCACAATGCCTTGCCCCACTTTAAGACGGTTATACTGAGGTGCTTTGATATCTTTTGATAACAGCCCTAAATTTATTTGGTTAAGCTTTAATGCCATGTTTGTATGATGATTGAATGATAAGTGGTTTTGAGACCGGCCTTGTAAATTAAACAACTATTACAGCCGGTACCGGATTTGATGTTTTTGCACTGCCGGGAAGCGAAATAAATAAGGTAAGTACAGCACTGATAACATACAGGCCGGCCAATATCCATATTACACCGGTGCTGCCTACACTCCCGATAAATAAGCCTACAATTGCAGGGCCTACAAATACTGCCAAGCCGGCCCCCAAGTTAAGAATGGCCATAGCAGCACCTTTATCTTTATTAACTAATGACGGTGTTAAAGCAGTTAGAGGAACAAAACCGGCCAATAAACACCCCCACAAGCATCCGCATAAAAGCACGATCCAGAAATCGTCACCAAAAATTACGGGCGAATAATAAAATAGCAGCGTGCTTATCGCGCAGCCGATACAACCAAACCAAAACACTGTATTCTTCCAGCCGAAGGCATCGCCTACAAAGCCAAAAATTAAATTGAAGATGATGTTTGACGTGAAAATAGTTGCCCACATTTGCAGCCATTGCGTGGTTGAAAAACCATGCTTTTCCATGTAGGTAGGCATAAAAACCAGGAATGCGAATTGTGAAGTAGTGTTTATCACACGTATAATCCCGCAAAGCAAAACCTTTGGTTCTTCCTTCATAATAGAAATGCCCTTCTTTAATTCATCAAGCTTACTGGTTTTATTTGCAACGGTACTGGTTTCAAATTTGTCGGTGTTTATTATCAGCGCAAAAAATGCACCCAGTGCAACCCAAAATATAGAGCTCCATAACGTATTTAAATAACCCAAATGGATAATGGCCCAGCTGGAATAGTAAGCACCAAAAACATTTAGCCCTCCGGTAAATACAAACCAAAACCAGCCGGCAGCGGTGCTTAATTTATTTTGCGGGCTGCGGTAACTAATCCAAACCAGGAAGGAGTAAGCAAACAACGGATAACCAAAACCCCGAATAGCGTAGGTAAGCAGCATGAGCGGATAACGCAGTTCAGGCAAAGCCAAACCAATAAACCCTGCTGTACCAACGATGTAAAAAAGTATCCCGACAAGCATCGTTTTCCTCGGGCCGTAGCTTTCTGTAAGTACCCCCGAAAACCATGAAGAAATTGCAATGGTTACGCCATATGCAGTAAAAAGCAGTGCCGATTCCTGTATGCTTAAGCCGCGGTGTTGTATGTAGGGGCTTAACCAGCCGCCTTCCAGTCCGTCACCAATCATAAATATCAGAATTCCCAAATAGCCCCAGGCCAAATTTTTGGGCATGCCAATTTTGTCGAAGATTGAATGTTGTTGTACAGCCATTTAAATTATAATTTGAGGTCGATCAAAAATTGGAATAGATTTGTCAATCACAGGAAATATAAATATATCTAAATTTCAGAATTCAAATATTTTAGTAAAAATCTATCTGATTGACTTTGATAAATTTATAAATATTTTTTGTCTTGTTAATAAATTTTATAAAGATTTTGACAAAACGACCGGACCATACTTTATAAAATAATTTGAGAAGTGCATATTCGGGTGTATATACAATCAGCAGTTACCTTGAAAATGAACTGCTTTTTTTGTGGTACAACAAGGGTACAAATCAGAGTCTGTTTAAAAAATTATTCACTTTATTCTGATGCTTCTTTTATCACCTAAAAAACAGTAAGACTTCATACTTTCCGATCATAATTAAAAACAGGAATTTAATGGCATAAAAGAAGCATGATCATTTCTACAGATAAAATTTAAACAGGCTTTTAGCATTTGAAATGATCATCCGATTATTGTTTCAGGATCAAATTGTCTGAGGTGCGAAACTTCTTCTTTTTCTCCTTGGGGTTTTTTTCTTACGCTTGCCAAGCCAGATAATAAGGCCGGTAACAGGTAAACTGGCACAGATAAGGCTGGTTAAAAACGCGATGATCTTGCCGGTAAGCCCTAATATTTGCCCTACATGGATATCGTAATTCATCTCATTCATCTTTAAACCCGCACTTTTTTTATCCTGCGGCATTGTTTGCAACAGTTTGCCGCTGTATTTATCAAAGTTATACTCGTCCCGATCATAAAAATGCATTGATTGTGCATAAGCACTTACACCTACCGTACCATCTGCAGCAGCGCTGTTGTTGATCAAAAACATTTCTGCACGCGGTGAATGCTGCTGCGCATAATTAAAGGCAAGATCAGTTACCGGCTGTTTAACCGGTAAATTTTTTTGTAAAGAATCTGACTTTACTTCTATTTTTTCCGAAGGATATTTTTTACCCAGATTGGCAATACTGTAAATACTTTTGCTCATCCACGGGAAAGCAATAGATAAGCCCGTAACAGCCAATATGATAGCTACGGATGTTGCATAAAAGCCAAGCACGTTGTGTAAATCGTAATTTACCCTGCGCCAGCGTGCGCCCCATTTTATAGTGAAGCTTCTTTTACGGTCAGTTTTTCGTTTAGGCCACCACAATACAATCCCGGTAATCATAATCACCACAAAAATTATAACTGATATGCCTACGATAAGCTTGCCAATTTTAGGAGGCAGCAACAGGTACAGGTGTATAGATTCTACAACGGTAAAAAAGTTAGTCTTCGGATTTTCGACGTGGGTGACGGCACCGGTGTATGGGTTGAGAAACACATATTGAAATCCTTTTTTCTTACCCATGTTGGCTAAAACAGCAGCCGGCCGGTTTTTACCGTAGTAGTAAATAAAGTTGGCAGCAGCCTTTGGGTATTTAGTTTTTGCTACAGCAAATAACTGCGACGGAGCGATATAAAATTTACCCTGCGATTCAACTGTTCTATAGCTGTATAATGCATCCTGTATTTCATCCTGGAAACAAAATATACATCCGGTAACGCTTACAATAAACACCACAAGCCCGGATATCAACCCAAGCCAGCGGTGACAAAAAAGCATTACTTTTTTAAAAGCCGTCATATTTTTGATTTTATACACGATACAAACCTGCTATAATTTAAAAGTTAAGTTAGCTACCAAACTGCGCGGCAGCTGCGGCTCAACCGTTGTCCAGCCTTTATAATATCTTTTGTTAGCTAAGTTATCTACTTTAATACCAATGCGGTACCATCTAGTGTTATAAAAAGTTGTTGCATTTAAAACCGTGTATGATGGTAAAGTAAATGTGCCCGTAACCGATGAATTGGTAATTACATTATCACTGGCATAATTACCGCCAAAACCAACACCAAGCCCGGTTAGTTTACCTTTAGTTTGCGTATAGCTTATCCAGGTATTTAGTAATTTATCCGGACCCGCCCCTACTGGCCTTCTGCCATCAACAGTTGGATCGGATTTGGTAAGCTTACTTAAATTGTGACTAAAACCGCCTACAATATCTAAGCCTACAACCGGGTTAGCTATTAAATCCATCTCAAAACCTTTACTTTTTTGTTCGCCGTCCTGCACGGTAATGTTGTAGGTTTGGCCGTTTCGCACCAATGCGTCCGAGCGGGTAACATCTTTAACCGAAATATCATAATAACTGGCAGTAAGATTAAGCCTGCTTTTAAAAGCATCTAATTTAACACCACCTTCAACCTGGTTGGCATGTTGAGGTTTAAACACACCCGAAACATCGGCAAGCGGTTGTATAACCGGTGCCACGTTTCGGAAACCGTTCATGTAATTCCCAAATAAAGAAACCTGATCTTTTACCAATTGATAAATCAGGCCAAATTTAGGCGACAGCGACGTTTGTTTGTATTTACCAGTGGTGGTGGCTGTTGCAATATTGTAAGTGCCCAGATTATCAAATCGGTCTATCCGTAAACTTGCCATAGCCAGCAATTGATCTGTAATGTTTAATACATCTGATGCGTAAACACTGTAGACATTACTTAGCGTACGGTTTTTTGTATACGCAGCAGTATTGGCACCTAAACGGGCTAATAAAGTTGAATTATTTAAGCCGATATAATGACTATCATTATTACGCACAGTGCTTACCTGATCATATAAAAAGTAAGGCGAATTATTATTGTTAGTTATTTGGTTCAAAAAGTCCAGCCCTAAAACCAGCCGGTTCCTTAGACTGGCAATTTTAAAATCACCAATAAAATTTTGCTGCAAATCTACAACCGTACTAATAGAATTTTGTAAACTGGCTATGCGGTAAAGCGAGGTATCGTTTGCACCCGAATAGGATACATATTGGTACCACCCGTCTGTTTTACGGTAACTTCTCGAAAAATTAGTTTGAGATACCCATCCTTCAGCAAACTTATAACTTGCCTGCCCCCTCACATTTACGGTAGGTGTTTTAACGGTAACATCATTACTGGTGTAAGAACGGTTGAAGTTAAAGTTAAGCTGATCCGGCGTGCGCGCTATCAGCTGGCGCGTGCGGTTTAAAAATATCGACAATGGGTTGGTGCCTTCATAGTTGTAAAATTCGGCGTTAAGGTTTAAGGTGAGTTTATCGTTTGCACGATATTCAAATGATGGTGCCACAAAAAACGATTTATTAAAGCCGGCATCCTGAAAACTGTTTTGATAATTATAAGCTGCATTTACGCGCCCTGCAAACTTTTTATCTTTACTGATCGAGCCATATATATCTGCCGTTAAACGGCTCAAACTGTAATTACCGGTTGTATATCCAATTTGTCCGCCCAAGGTATCTATCGGATGCTTGGTAACCACATTGATAAGCCCGCCGAAATTGGTTAATGCGCCACCGTACAATGTACCCGAAGGGCCTTTGATCACTTCTATTCTTTCGATGTTTGCCGGGTCGAGGTCGCCGTTGGTTAAGCCCGCAATACCATCGATCAAAGTTGGCTGAATAGTGAAACCGCGCAGTGTGTAATAAGCAGCACCATCACCGGAACGGCCGGTAGATGTCCACAATTTATCCAGTCCGGAAGTATTTTTCAGTGCATCGTTAAAATTAGTGTTGATCTGCTGCGTAAGCAATTCTTTAGATATCGAGGTATAAACCTGCGGGTTTTCCAGGTTGTTTAACGGCATTTTAGCAACGTAAGGGCTGCGTTTGGTAACCATTTTGCTTTCCTTATTCGTGCTTATGTTTACCTCATTCAGTTCAAAGCCGCTAACATTAATCGTAATTACCGGTACAGAAACTGTTTGGCCGTTAACAACCGAAACCGGCACTTCTGCATTTTGCACACCAACAGAACTTACTTTTATTTTGTATAAACCAGCGGGTGCTTTAAAGCTGAATTCGCCATTTTCGTTAGTTGCAGTGCCAAATTTTGTACCTTCTAAAACTACTGAAATATTGTTGGCAGGCTTGTTATCTGATGTTGCTATTTTACCTTTTACAGTACCTCGTAACGACTGCGCATAGTTTGAAGTAAGATTAAACAGCAATATTAAAGTAAGCATTAAGGGAATTATAAAGTAGTTTTTTTTCATCTATTTGGATTGATTACAAATAATTCTTCAAAAATAGAAATCAATTACTATTTAGAAAATTATTTTTAATTAATCTTAATAAGGGTAAAACTATAATCATTTTTGTTGAATGCGTGAACTTTGCAGCTACCTAAAATTATATCCTTAAAAGAAGCATTTAGTTTATTTTTGATTCGTACTGCACTTTTATTATTAGCTGTGCAAGGTTTGATAATGCTTCTTTTATCAGCTAAAAATTTGATTGAAACGATTGCTTTGTAAGATGCTAAAAACATATTTTCCGGCCTGAACGAACAACCGATACATGCGGAAATATTTGGATATTATCGAGCAGGAATTGATTCGGCAACGTAAAAACAGGCCTTAATTTGAAAATCAATATTCAAACTTCAAAGAAGTAATTTTGAAGTCGGTGTAAATAAAATTATAAAAACGACAGCGAATTTCCGGACGAAATGTGTGTTGTTTTTAAATCGGCAAAATGTGTTTTAAGCCATTGCGCCATAAATGCCGATCCCGGTTCTTCACTTGCGATATGCCCTAAAACCACCAGCGAAACCTGCTCGCCTTTGGCCTGGGCATCGCGTACGTATTCGGCAGTTTCCCATTCAGATATTTCTCCGCAAACCAAAACATCAGGTTTTTTTGTGCTGAGGCTGCCAATCTGCGTAGCTCCTCCGGCAGCACCGGGCATCAATAATATTTTTTTGCAGGATTGATTGAGGTTGCCAACATAGCGCAAAGTCTGGATATTTAACTTTTGTTTAAGCTGCGTAATCAAGGCTTTTAGCGTTACTGCCGGCAACAAATCATAAATATCCTGCTTCGGATCGCCATAATTTTGCCAGCCTAACTGATCGATCAGGCCTTTTCGCACACCATCAGTTTGCAGGCTGTGCACATAATCATGGTTTCGCCAAACAGTTAGCTGATGCTGCTCCAACAAATCAGCTTTGTAACGGTAAACCGAATCGTTTTCCAGCCATTTGGTATCATCCGCATGGTTGTAAAATGTAGGTTCGTGGGCGATAATAAAGTTTGCATTTAGCGCAATTGCCTTTCGGATTACATCAATCGTGGCAAACATCGTGGTTACGATTCCGGTTACCGCCATTTCCCGGTTGCCGGATTTTAAAGTATCAACCGTTTTTGGAAACGGCGAATTCGGGACTTCCTTGATAAAAGTATCCATCACCTGCCCTACCGTTACCGGTTCTGCTTTAAAACCTGCAGCCGATGCAGCCAAAGATGAGGATAAAATTATGGCAGAACCTACCACTTTTGCCGTATCGCTTATAAATTTCCGCCTGTTTAATTCGCCGTTTTGAAGTATCGTATTTTCGATTGACATGTATAGAACTTTAAATGATTTACAACCTTATGCTCTAAATCTAATAATTTAAAAGATAAAACAATAATCATTTTAAGCACTGCTTATGGGAAACGATACTAAAGCAAATCCTGCTTTTATCTTACAATACTCAACTTTGTTTTGTAACGAGGCCGCGCTGTAGAAATAGAATATGTTTCTGTTATTGCTGTTACCTGCGGAGCAGTTTTTTCAATATTTAACCGGTAATAAGCCATTCCTTTTGTAGTTAGCGAGGCCGAAATGTGCAGGTATTTAGTGTCTTTCGCGCTGGCAGCTTTTAAAAATAAGTCTACATCGCCATGCAGTTCGATCAGGCCTTTTGAGTATAACTCGTTTACAATTACTGATTTATATCTGCTGAAAAACAATGTGATACTCAGAATCAGGTACGGATTTAACAGATTGGTGTTACGATATTTAACCGGGTTGTTTACAATTAATTTGATGATTTTATCGTGCAATGATATTTGGTTAAAAAACATGGCTTTATTTATTTAGTCGATTTTAAAATTATTTTTGATTCAATTCTATATCTACCTAAACCAATAAAGTGCCTGTTTTTAACAATTGCAGAAATTGCATGCTTTTTTTACCAGGCAAAAATCAGCAATGATAAAACGAAGAAAATTAGATTATTTCTTTTTTAGAAAAATCCGTAATTAAAGCAATATAATTTAAAATCTGATTAAAGTTTCATCCAAAAAAACTTATAATATTTTCGACAGAAGCAATGAATTATACTATCGAAACCTTAATTTTTTAAACTGATATTTAAGCTAAGGTTCTCTTTTGAAAAGATTCTGATTTCTGTTCATTGTGGAATTTTGGGGAATTGTACCTACAATGCAATCCGGAAACCTGCTTGCAATTTCCTGTTAAATCATAATGCTTCTTTTATCGGTGTAAAAACAGTGCGTAATATTTTATACCGATAAAAGAAGCATCATCATTTTTTAAAGTTCCCTGATTTTGATGTTGCGGAAAGAAATCTGCGCACCGTGATCCTGCAAAGCGATATGGCCTTTTGGATAAGTGGCAAAATCTTTCCAGGTTTTAAATTTACTGTTTTCCAGCATCGTTTTCCATTCCGGGCCGCCGATCAGCGTTTCAACAATTTTGGTATCGTTCAGCCAAAAAGTTAGCTGTCCGTTTTGCTTTTTAATGCGCACTGCATTCCACTCGCCAAAAGGTTTGGCAACATCTTTTGCCGGCGTTTTTAAATCGTATAAAGAGCCTGCCAGGTGATTGGCTTTTTTGTTATCTTCCGCGTTTTTATTGTCTAAAACCTGCATTTCTACGCCGGTATCATAGGTAGCTCTAAATTTAGGATCTTCGTGAACGCCAAAAATAATCCCGCTGTTTCCACCTTCTGCAATGTTCCATTCTACCGATAGTTCAAAGTTTTCGTACTCTTTATCGGTAATCAAATCGCCTTGTCCTTCGGCTTTCGGATCTAATTGCAGCGTTCCGTTTACCGCTTTCCAGGCAGGTTCTGCAGCTGGTTTTAAGTAAGAATGCCAGCCGTTGGTATTCTCGCCGTTAAATAAAACCTGCCACTTTTGGTTAGTTTTAACGGGAGGGTTTGCCGTAAATAACAACTGCGCGGAAGCAATGATTGCACACGAGTGCAGGAAAAAAGTTCTCATAATGGTTTGATTTTAGAATTAGTAAAAGTAAATATATTAAACTTCCTTATTTTGATGCTTCTTTTATCACACAAAAAATCCGACACGATATTTTAGGCGATAAAAGAAGCATTACGCTTGTAAACCAAATTCGCAATTGCAGCGGCAAAACAACCTTATGGTTTAAAGGTTGCTTGCGGGATACAGCAAAACTTGACCGGATGAAAGATTTAAAAGAGGTAAATTTAACAGGCAGACTGAAATGGGTAGAACGGATTGCTTACCTGCTGGACGAAAAGTTTAGGTTGCCCGGAACAAAATTCCGTTTCGGTATCGATCCGATTATTAACCTGATTCCTGTTGCGGGAGATTTATCCGGTTTTATCGTTGCCTCGGTATTGGTTTGGGTGATGGCCCGGCATGGTGTAAGCCGGAAAGTATTGATTTTGATGGCACTTAATATTTTTATGGATGCGTTTTTCGGTGCAATTCCGTTGGTGGGGCAGGTTTTTGATTTTTATTACAAAGCCAATTCGCGCAACATTAAACTCTTAAAAGAACATTACCGCGAAGGCAAACACCAGGGAAACGGCACAGGTGTTTTGGTTATTGTTTTTGTGTTGCTGCTGGCGTTTTTCGTGGCATTTGCTTTCTTTTTATATAGATTTGGGAAATGGATTTTAGGTATTTTTTAACTAACGGAGATGATCACGAAATATATAACCTGCTGTAGCTTAATAGCATCGATGTTTTTTTGCTTTAATTTAAAGGTTGAAGCGCAAGCTAATCCTCGCCACAAAAAAAACAAAAACGCCGCTTCTTTCCGGGTTGTGGGTTATTTGCGCACGGCTGATATAGCTGCCGGCAATGCTGTAAATTTTGATTTCGGCAGGTTAACGCATTTAAATATTGCTTTCCTAAATCCGGATTCAACCGGCGTGTTCAATACATTTACCGGCATAAAAGAAGTAGTAAATGCAGCACACGCCAAAAATGTAAAAGTGCTGGCATCCATCGGCGGCGGCCTTTCTCCGGCTTATTATCATAAATTAATTGCGGATAGCAGCAGAGCTTCTTTTATCGGTAACTTAATAGGTTTGGTAAAGCTGTACAATTTGGATGGTATCGATGTTGACTTGGAAGGACAACTGATTGATGCTAATTATGAAAACTTTGTGGTGGCGTTAAAAACGGCCATCAAATTAAATAATAATTTACTTACCGCTGCCATTGCAACTGCGTATTGCACACAATATACCGATACGGCTTTGGCGCAATATGATTTTATGAATATCATGTCGTACGATAAAACCGGCCCCTGGAACCCGGATAACGGCGGCCAGCACGCGCCGTATTTGATGGCTGTTGATGATGTAAATTATTGGGAAACCACACGCGGACTGGCCAAAGAAAAACTGACATTGGGTGTCCCTTTTTACGGATATGGCTTTGGCACCGGCGTTCCGGCAGAGATTAGTTTTAAAGATCTGATTAACCAATATCCCTCAGGATCAGAACTTTCGGATCAGATTACTTCAGCTTCCGGTGGTACTTTGTATTATAACGGCACAGCAACCATCAAAGCTAAAACGATACTGGCTTTGGATAAAACCAGCGGCGTAATGATGTGGGAACTGATGCAGGACGATCCGGGTAAATTTTCTTTGCTGAATGTTATTCAGGCAGAAATAAAGAAGCGATACAAATAATATCTTTTTTAAAAATACTTCCTGCTGATTTATATTAATTTCTGATTGGCAAAACTCACATTTTTTTAGAAATAACTTTCCAACCGTTTGCTATAAAAACGGTTGGAAGGCAAATAAAAAAAACACTGCTAAAAGAAGTATCCTTTAAAATTTACTTCATTTGTTTTATCTCCTGCAGCCTGGCATAAATCTCGATCATGGCAGCCTGATCGATCAATCGTTTTTCAAGTTTTTTACCCAGTAGATTATTGCTGTCGCGTTCATTTTTCCAGATCTCATCAGCATCCTGCTGATAAAAGTTAACCCATTCCTGATTTTTATCTACCCGGAACAACTCCTCGTAACCGCGCAGCATAACGGCATTAAACCAGTATTCTCCCGGCAAACGGCCGTTTTTAAAGAAATATGCCTTTCCTGCTTTTGCAATCCGCTGCGCTTCGGATAAATACTTTTTGTCTTTGGTTACCTCGTATAACAATACATTCGATTGCAGCATAGTACCCGTGTTGTAGGTATAAAACGCCTTTGCAACTTTTAAAGTAGAAACATTAATATTATCATAATACAAGCCTTCCGGGGCTTGCAGGTATTTATTGGTCCAGCGGTACAAAGCAAGTGCTGTATCCAAATACTGTTTTTGCCTGGTAATTTTGTACAGCTGCAGGGCAACCAAAATCCCCGGCCCGTTAGAGCAGGTGTTTTTAGTAGTTTTATCGCCTTCTTTCCAGTACGTGCCGCCCTGTGCAACCGTGTCTGTTCCGCCCAGTATAAAGCGGTAAATCATTTTAGAAACGTCCAGATATTTTTGCTGATGTTTGCGGTTGTAAGCATCCAGATAAGCGATTGCTACCCATTGGTTATCATCATAAAACCGGCTGCTGGCACGCTCTTTCCGCACATAATCCTGGTAAGCAGGAAAAGGCGGTTTATCACTATAATACTGATCAATTGCCTGCTCTACGGGCAGCATGTATTTTTTCCCGGGTTCCAGCGTTTCCATCTCGTTTGTTCCCTGTATCAGCGCGCAGAGCGGCCAAAGCCACGAATGCGGATTTTCGTTCTTACTGCTGTCCGTTGTTTCGTAATAAAGCCCTTTTTGCTGATCTTTTAATTTACTATTGATGTCCGCATACAGGTATTTGATCCGGCTTTGATAATCCGGCAACTGGGCTTTTGCTGCATCCCGAAAAAACAGGGCTAAAAGAAGTAAAAGGCTTAATTTAGATTTCATATTGAAGTTAATAATTGATTTAAGAATAAATTAACAAAAAAATAATTTAGTGTTAAAAATAATATTTGTTAACCGTTAATGACAACAAGCTATTACTCAGTCATCCCTATAACTAATCACAAAAAACGGTAATCTACTAAACCTCAACAACTTTAATAAGTCATAACCGGTATATTGTGCCTGCAAGCTAACGTTCTCTATGAAAGCTAAAATAAAATATCTAAGTGTAACACTGCTAATCATCAGCTATAGTTTGGTGTTTTTTTCCTTTTTAGATGAGCAGCAAGGCGTAAGTGCAGCCTACAAATTTCCCTACAAAAAAGCCGGCTTAACCGAGCGGCAGGCTGCGGCACATTTATTAAACCGCTTTACATACGGCGCAACGCCAAGCCAGATTGATGTAGTTGTAAAAACAGGAATGGAGAAATGGTTTGCGCAGCAGTTGGATGCCGCCATGCCTGATGATACTTTAAACCAGCTTTTAGATAAATTTGATGATCTGAAGTTGAGTAATGCCCAGATTGCGAACGTGTTTCCGAAGGGCGGACAAGTTGTGCGGATGGCGATCAAAGACGGCGTAATCAACAAAGATTCTGTAAAAAACACAGATAAAAAAGAGTATAAAGACCAGATCGCGGCTTACATGCAGCAAAAAGGTTTGAAGCCCGAACAGGAACTTTTCCGGCAGTTTATCAACCAAAAAATATTAAGGGCAACTTACACCAATAACCAGCTGCAGGAAGTGCTTACCGATTTCTGGTTTAACCATTTCAATGTTTCGATCACTAAAAACGATTGCGCCGTATTTATTCCGAATTTTGAGCGAGATGCCATCCGCCCCAATGCTTTAGGCAAATTTGACGCTTTGCTATTGGCAACGGCAAAATCTCCGGCTATGCTTTATTACCTGGATAATTTCAGCAGTTCGGGCATCAACACAAATACTAATCAGCCTGCATTAGCCAACATGCGTATGCGTTTTGCCAGTCAGCAAATGGCCGGCATGGGCGATACCGCCCGTAAAACACAAATTTTAAACAAACTTAACCAGGCGAAAAAAGCACAAGGTTTAAACGAGAATTACGCACGGGAAGTGATGGAACTGCATACATTGGGCGTTGATGGCGGTTACACGCAGCAGGACGTAACCCAGGGGGCAAAAGTTTTAACCGGATGGACGATTTACCCGATGGGTGAAGATGGTTATGGTGCGGCCATAAAAAAGTTGATGGACAGAGCAGGTGCAGATAAACTGGATCAGTTGGGTTTTGTGCACGAAGGTGATTTTTTATTCGTTCCGAATCGGCACGACAACAGCGAGAAAACGGTTTTAGGTAAGCATTTTGAGGCCGGCGGCGGTTACCAGGAAGGCGTTCAGTTGTTAGAAATGCTGGCGCACCATCCATCTACCGCCCGTTTTATTTGCCAGAAAATTGCCGTACGGTTTGTGAATGATCATCCGCCAAAAAGCCTGATTGATAAAATGGTGAAAACCTTTTTGCAGAAAGACGGAAGCATTCGCGAAGTATTATTAACGATGACTGCCGCACCGGAATTTTGGACTGCCGATGCGTTGCGCGATAAAACAAAATCGCCTTTCGAGCTGGCTATCAGCTCTGTAAGAGGTTTGGATGCTGCCATCAGTCAGCCTTACCAGCTATTTAATTGGATCAATAAAATGGGGCAGAAAATGTATTATTATCAGGCACCAACCGGCTTCCCGGATAAAGGCCAATACTGGATTAATACCGGCGCGCTGTTAAACCGCATGAATTTTGGTTTGGCACTGGCCGCTAACCGCATACCGGGAATTAAAGTTGATTTAGCAGCCTTAAACAATCACCATGAACCCGAAAGTGCCGCAGCTGCTTTGGTAACTTACAGCAAGCTGATTATGCCGGAACGCAATCTCGACCAAACCATTAAACGGTTAACGCCGTTGCTTGCCGCGCCGGATTTAACAAAAAAAATAGAAGATGCAAGCAGCAAAACAGTTCCGGTTGTACCTTTAAATCAGGCTTCCCAAAAAATGGTTTTTACCGATGATGCCAAAAAAAAGGGTGATAAAAACAGTATGCAGCCCGATAATACTTATGTAGCGATGCAAAGCCGGCCGGGTAATAACTCGATGTTGGCGCAGGTTGTAGGCGTAATTATCGGTTCGCCGGAGTTTCAAAGACGTTAATTTAATTCAAAATTTTTTGATCATGACATCAAGAAGAGGATTTTTAAAAGCAGGCGGACTGGCACTTTTTGGTATCGGTTTGGGCGGCGTGCCAGCGTTTATTGCAGAAGCTGCCGCGAGTGTTAAAAAACAGGAGCTTTACAAAAAGAAAAAAGTGCTGGTTTGTATTTTCCAGCGTGGCGCAATGGATGGTTTAATGGCCGTTACTCCTTTTACCGATGAATATTTGCAGGCAGCCAGGCCAACATTATTTATGTCGGCAGCAAAAAGTAGCAGCAGCAATCCGTTGATTGATTTGGACGGACACTTCGGATTGCACCCTGCCATGAACGCTTTCGAACCGTTATTCCGCGATAAACGGCTGGCAATTGTGCACGGCATCGGCTCGCCGAACAATACACGATCTCATTTTGATGCACAGGATTACATGGAATCCGGCACACCTTTTAACAAGGGGACTTCCAGCGGCTGGCTTAACCGCGCGGTTGGCTTATTGGGCCATGATGCAGCCACGCCTTTTCAGGGTGTAAGTTTAACTTCGGCTATGCCACGCTCCTTTTACGGCGATAATCCTTCGGTTGCGATCAGTAATTTGCAAGATTTTACCATCCAGATGCGTGGAAATCCTGCCGGCGCAAATATGGCTGCCCGCAGTTTTGAAGATCTGTATGATCAAACTTCGTCAGGCTTGTTAAAGCAAACCGGTAAAGAAAGTTTTGATGCCGTAAAAATGCTTCAGAAAACGGATACCAAGAATTATCAGCCGGCAAATAATGCGGTTTATCCGAATACTGCCTTGGGAAATTCGCTGAAACAAATCGCACAGCTGATAAAAATGGATGTAGGTATGGAAGTTGCTTTTGCAGAATCCGGCGGCTGGGACACGCACTTTAACCAAGGCGCGGCAACTGGGATCTTTGCCCGGAACGTAACCGATTTAAGCAGCAGCATGGTAGCTTTGTGGACGGATTTGGGAACTTACCAGGATGATGTAACCGTGATGACGATGACCGAATTCGGCCGAACTGTAAAGCAAAACGGAACCGGCGGAACCGATCATGGCCGCGGCTCCTGCAATTTTATTTTAGGGAATGATGTAAACGGCGGTTTGGTGCATGGAAATGTACAGCCTTTAGCGGTAGAAAACCTGGAAGACGGCCGCGACCTTGCTGTTACCACTGATTTTAGAAGTGTTTTTAGTGAAGTTGCCGATAAACATCTCAAAATTAACAATGATCATGTTTTGTTTCCGGATTGGAAAGGCAGTAAAATCGGCGTGATGAAATCAACCTGAACAATCAGGAAGTTTAGCTTGCCACTAACTTGCTATTGCTCCTGTAAACGTATTCGTTGTAAATATGCCTTCTGGCAAATCTACCCGGAGAATCAGCATTAATCAGCTTTACGTAAACCGCTTTCGGCACATCAAAATATTCATAAATATTGCCGTCGGAAAAGTTGATTTTCAATACCTGAGATTTATATTCAAAATCCTGAATACTTGCCGTGGTGGTGGTAACCGTATATTCTGCTAAAGATTGGTTGCGGGTTTCGGGCGCGATGCTAACCAAAAAATGATAAGCCTCGATAATGGTTTTACTTTTTTCTTCGGCTTCCAACCTGCTTTCATTATCCTGAAATTTATCTGGATGCCAAACTTTTATCAGGTTGCGGTAAACGGTTTTCAATTCCTGTAATTCCGCAGCTTCGTTTACACCTAAAAGTTTCCTGTAATCAACAATTTTTTTCATGAAATGGCCTTATTTGCCTGTAATCTTAAAGCACAAAGAATAAATATTTAAATGCTTCTATTAAATAATTTGCGAAGTTAAACTTTCTTGTCAGAGCTTAAAAGTAAATTGATTAAGATGATATCAAAAGCGAGTGAAATCAGATGGATACTTCAAGCATATTTATCGCCGCCAATTTTTAGGTGATAAAAGAAGCATTATCGATTTTTATCCGATAAAAACAGCATCAGTTGATTGCTTTACTACGGCTTTCAACTTAAATCCCCAATAATTTTATTTTCTGTTTCGGGCTTAAAAGCTTCAACATTAGTTTATTATATTTGATAGATGAAGCTTTTGAAATGTGTTTTTGTGCTTGTATTCCTGGTTTTGCCGATGTATGGCAAATCGGCTTCCATCCTGATTCCGATGGATAATACACAGAAAGACCATTTAAAATCATACGGCGTTACTTTTTGGGTTTTGAAAAATGGCGGCGAAGTGGATTGGCTCCTCAACTACCGCGGAGGCAGCTTTTTAACTAAATATGATGTAAAAACAGCAAACGAATGCAAAGTAAGAGGCATCAGTTGCGAAGTTTTAGCGGATGGAAAAGTGAGCGAAATCCTGGCTGAAATAAACGATCCGTCTGCCAATATGGAAATGGTGAAGCTGGAAAAAGCACCCAGGATTGCGGTTTATTCGCCAAAGGATAAAGGCCCGCTGGAAGATGCCGTTGCGCTGGTTTTAAAGTATGCGGAAATCCCTTTCGATTTTTTATACGATGAAGAAGTACTCAAAAATGATTTGTATAAATACGATTGGCTGCACCTGCATCACGAAGATTTTACCGGCCAGTACAGCAAAATGATGGGCGGATACCGCAACCAGGAATGGAACGCGCAAAGTAAAATGGCGCAGGAAGTTACGGCGCATAAACTCGGTTTTGAAAAGGTATCTAAAATGAAGCTAGCCGTAGCGCAGCATATTCGGGAATTTTGCGGAAACGGCGGATTTTTATTTGCTATGTGTTCCGGCGCGGATAGTTTTGATATTGCGCTGGCTGCCGCAAACACAGACATCTGCGGTGCTTTGTACGACGGAGATGCCGCCGATCCGAATGCACAATCCAAACTTGATTTCAGGCAAACGCTTGCTTTTCAAAACTTTACTGTTAATACAAATAGCTGGTCGCACCAGTTTAGTGATATTGATGTTTCTAATACGAGGCATATTTTGCAGGCAAACGATTTTTTTACGCTGTTTGATTTTTCGGCCAAATGGGATGTTGTTCCAAGTATGTTAACCCAAAATCATGAACGGGTTATCAAAGGGTTTAAAGGTTTGGCAACGGCTTTTGATAAAAGCAAGCTTAAACCAAGCGTTACCATTATGGGAGAAATGAAGGCGGCAAACGAAGCACGTTATATCCACGGCGAGTACGGAAAAGGGCAATGGACTTTTTACGGCGGCCACGACCCGGAAGATTACCAGCATGGCCCGAACGAGCCGCCAACAGATTTAGCCCTGCATCCCAACTCGCCCGGTTACCGGCTTATTTTAAATAACGTGCTTTTTATGGCCGCTAAAAAGAAGAAACAGAAAACCTGATTTCGTTATATTGAAATCATGAACAATCAAAAAATTTACCGTTAAAAACAGTATCGTTTTACCAGCCGATACCGTAATCTTCACCGTGATTGCTGGAACCGCCCCATAAACTTCCGTGCTTCCAATCGAAGTAAATCGCATTAATCGGCCCACTGGTTCTATCTTCAAAACTCAAAACATAACCCATTTTTTTCAGCTCGTTTCGTACTGCTTCGGTTGTATTGGTATTTAATAAAATCTGACCTGGTTTTGGCTCGCGGTCGGCAGTTTTGGTTCCGCCTAAAGAAAGCCATAATTGATTGGTGTTGAAGTTAGCCGCTTCGGTAGCTTTTTGTACCGTCATGCCAAATTCAGCTACATTTAAAAAAAACTGTAACAGGTTCTGATCCTGCGTATCGCCGCCCTGAACGGCAGCAGATAAAAAAGGTTTTCCATCTTTTAAAAACATAGACGGCGATAAAGTAACGCGCGGCCTTTTGCCCGGTGCCACCACATTAAACGGATTTAAGGTTGAATCAAGTACAAAACTTTGCATCCGCTGGCTCATGCCCACACCCGTATTTCCGGCAATGCAAGCCGGCAGCCAGCCGCCGCTTGGCGTTATCGAAACCACCCAGCCTTCTTTATCAGCAGCTTCAACAGAAGTAGTACCGCGCCATAAACGGTCCTGGTAAAGTTCTTTCGGTGTGTTGTTCCCTAAATCGTGTTTTGGGGCGAAGTTTCTTTTGGATGTATCCATTTCAAAACCTCTGTTTTTGAGGAGATTGATGTACGGATTTATCTTTCCTTCGTACGGATACGGATTACCTGGGCCGATGTTCGCACTGTTTTTATCGTAATTAATTAATGCCGCGCGTTGCTTTGCATACTCTTTGCTCAGCAAGCCCTTAATCGGTTCGCGGGGTTCGGCATAAGCATCGCCGTAATAAAAATCACGGTCTGCAAAAGATAAATTCATGGCCTGATAAACAGTATGGATATATTTTGAACTGTTGTAACCCATACTTTTCAGGTCGAAATTCTCCAGAATATTTAAGGCTTGCAGCATCACCGGGCCTTGCGTCCACTGCTGTAACTTGTAAACATCAATCCCTTTGTAATTAACCATCAGCGGCTCTTCTTCAACAGGTTTCCATTTCGCCAGATCCTGCATTGTGATTAAACCGCCCTGCTCCTTGCTGCCGCGCACAAATTCCTGCGCGATATCTCCTTTATAAAAACGATCATAAGCTGCCATCAAAGCTTCCTTGCGGCTTTTGCCTTTTTTTAAAGCAGCTTTTTCGGCGGCAACCATTTTGGTAAGCGTTTCCAATAAATCTTTCTGTACAAATATTTCGCCTGCTTCCGGTGCTTCGCGTTTTTCTCCGGGATGCGTTAGAAATACTTTTTTGCTGTAAGGCCATTGCTTAATCATGGTTTTACCGCGTTCGATGGTGTTTGCAGCCTGCGCTTCTATGGCGTAACCGGCAGCCATGTGCATAGCCGGTGCCAGAACCTGTTCTAAACTCATGGTACCGTAATTCATCAGCATATAAATTAAACCGCCGGGTGTACCGGGCGTAGTTGCTGCCAGCGGGCCGTACTCCGGCGGGAAATTATAGCCTTTACTTTTGAAAAAAGCAACCGTAGCACCAGTTGGCGCAAAGCCCATCGCGTTAATGGCAATTACCTTTTTAGTTTTCGGATTATAAATCAATGCCTGTGTTTCTCCGCCCCAGCTCAGCGTATCCCACATGGTACAGGCGGCGGCAAGCATGGCACAGGCGGCATCAACTGCATTTCCGCCTTTTTGGAAAGTTATGGCACCTGCCGTAGCAGCCATTGGCTTACCGGTAACAGCCATCCAGCTGCTGCCGTAAAGCATCGGTTTTTGCGTTTGCTGCGCAGATAAAGACAATGTAAAACTTGCCAGTAAAAACAGTATCAACAGGTGTTTCATAAAAAATATTTTTAATTTAAAGTTATTAAACATTGTTGCATTTGCTTCCCAAATTATAAAAAATATCAGGAAGGCAAACGTTCTCTAACGGTAATTATTTAAAATGAGTGAAAATAGTATTGCTGTTTTTGAATGATCTAAGAATGTTTAACCATTTTTATTAGTTTAATATTGGCTGATGCTTCTTTTACCCGATAAAAAATGGTTAAGCTTTGTTGATTCTACAATTACTGCTTTGCGGAAATTAACTGCAACGTTTTGTTGTCCTTTTCGCCATTAAAAAACTTTTTTAAAACTGATTGAAATACAGGATTGGTACTATCCAGTGCAGAAAACAAAGTCATGGAAGATTTCAATTTTAAATCGTCCGGACTGCCGAATATTTGGCCGGCGTTATTACTTTCCTGCTGAAGCAATTCGTTGCAAATCTCAATTAACCTGTTTCCTAAAACGGGATGTTTTAAAAATTCTTCTGCTTCCGATACATCTTTTATGGCATAAAACCTGGAGGTTTCGCTAAAACCCAAGCCTTGTATCTGCGGAAAAATATACCACATCCAATGACTTCTTTTTCTGCCGTTTTTAATTTCAGACAGGGCGGTTTGAAAATCTGTTTCCTGTGCATCAACAAACCGTTTCAAGTTATTTTGAGTAGACATTTTTGTATTGATCTTTCTTAAAAATCTATAAAAACAGATTACAAAGTTATCGCGTCAGCTAAATCAGTGTGGGTAAATTTGTGCAGGTTGATGGTTGGGAAAACCCTGCGAACCCGGATAGTGCCGGAATTAAAAAAGTCTGCAGCTTCCCGCCATTCTGTTTGCCTTGCTGCGCCGTTAGTTTCCGGATCGCCCATTGCCAAAACAGTTTTTGCGCGATGGATCATCTCTCCGGCAACTTCGGCTATAATGCCGCCTTTTTTATCCATTCCGTCAATTTTTTTAAGCCAGCTGTTTGTTCTCAACAAAAAATCGTGGGCATATAATCCTACTAAACAACGTGCCATCGGCGTGGCAGGCAAATGATCCCATTGCAAATGGCGATTAAAATTTTCTACTTTCCTCCTAAAACCCGGATGGATCTGGTTGGTATCATGTATCAGCATGGCGTAATCAAACTGCCAGCGCAAAGGTGCTTCGTAAAGCGCGCTTAATTCCCAGGCATTGTGTTTTGTAAAGGCGTGGTCAACACCATTTATCGTTTTATCATCATCTTGGTCACATCCGTTTACCACTACTTTTATCCGGGACGTTTCTATCCCTTCTTCCAGTAACTCTTGCACCAGTTTCGGCACTGTTTTCTCGTAAAAACGAAGGCAGGAAGCAACTACGTAAACAATATGCACACCAGCAGCAGTTGTAGTATGCGGCACCAGACAAAGCTTTTGCGGCATTTCCGGATCGCTGCAGTAATAGCCAATCGGCATTTCGCAAAAAGTTTGCTGCCAGGTAGAACTCGGGATAAACCGGTTACCCGCGCCAACAAATGCAAAAGCCTGATCGCTGTTTACCGTTCCGTATTGATAAGGCTGCCAGTAACCTTCGTTCGGATGATTGTAACCGGTAATTCGGCCATCCGCCTGCAAAGTCATGGTTCCGATCGGGACGATAATAAAGCCTGCCCTGGTTTCAGAATAACGACAAAATAAATGCGGTACACCGATTAATTTTTCCATATCCACGCCCTGTTTCAGGCTTGGTTTGGCATCTTCTGTAAAACTGATTTCTTTTTCTGCTTGTAACGCTGTTATCATATCTGAATTTTTGTGATTGAATTTTTGTGTCGGAAAAGATAGAAATAACTTCCTGTAAAATTATTTACTGCGAGGGTAATTGGAATCTTTATTAATAATTTAAGTCAATCTATATTTGAATGGATCAAATTTCTTGATTAACAACTAAACTTTTACATGCTTCTTTTAGCACACAAAAAAGGGGAACAGATATACACCTGCTCCCCTTTTTAGTTGTTTAAATTACTATTTCATGCTGTCATGAATTTTATTTACTGCATCCAGATGCGTTTGTACAACCGGAACTGTTTTTGCTGCAAAGGCTTTTAAATCAGCATCTTTACCGTCTTTTGTTTCGTCCTGCATCAGCGTAAGTGTATTTTTATGGCCATCAATCATGGCATCAACATAAGCTTTATCAAAATCTTTACCGGTCATTTTACCTAAATCATTCATTTTTTTCTGATGTTCTTCATCAACTGTAGTCGGCAAAGTAATATTTTTAGTTTTAGCGATTGCCATCAATTCTGTATTGGCTTTGCCGTGATCAGCAATCATCATTTTTGCATAATCCCTTACCTGCGGGCTAACTGCTTTTTCTGAAGCTAATTTCCCTAAAGCAACTTCGGCCATACCTGCATTTGCGGCGGCAGTTGCAAATTTTGAATCATCATTTGTTACCGCAATGCCGCCTGTTGCCGCAGCGTTAGAAGTGGTATCTTTTGTTTTGTTTAAACTGTCTGCGGCATCTTTTGCATCTTTCGGTGCACTGTTACATCCCTGGATTAAGTATCCGGATAAAACAATCATCAAAGCATAACTTAATTTTTTCATGTGAGTTTTTGGTTTTTGAAGTTGCTAACAAGATACTTAATAATAAGTTTTGGTAAACAAATTTATTGATGTGCTGATAGATTATGCATCAAACATTAATTTTTAGCTGCGCCGGAAATCCATTGGTTTTTGATACCAAAACCCAAATCAGGCTGATCAGCAGCTGTAAACACCAACTTTCCGCCGTTCAAAATTTCCTGATGGGTAATCCAGTTCCGGTCCAGCTTTTTGCCATTCAGCCGTACTTCTTTTATATACCTTTTTTTAAGGCCGTAATTTTCGACCGAAACCGTAAGTTTTTTACCATCCGGCCAGTTAAAACTAATGGTTTGGAAAAGCGGCAGGTTGAGGTAATACACCGGCCAGCCCACGCAGGCCGGCGAAAAGCCGCAGGAAGTAAAAACAAACCAGGCCGACATCGCACCGGCATCATCATCCATCGTACGGATATAAGCATCGGGTTTGTTCTGGTAAATCACATCCACAAAAGGGTCAATCCCGCGGCTGTTATCGTTAAAGTAATATTGAATCACCGTATCTACAGCCAATTTGTGCATTAAATCCTGCGATTTCCAAGGCTCTGCACTGGCGTTATACAGCAGCGGAACCTGTAAATCCGGTTCGTTGGCATGGTTGTATAAATCCTTTTCAAAAAAGGTATTCAGCTGGTTTTCAAATGTTTTTTCGCCGCCGGTCAGCTCTTTTAAACCCTGCACATCAAAAGGTACAAACCAGCGGTATTGCCAAATCGTTCCCTGGTAAATACCTCGTGCCGAAACCTGGTCGACATCCCGTTTGGTTAAATCTTTAAAATCCTTGTTCCAGTAATTTTTATATTGAAGTGCTTTTTGCAGATACTTTTCGCTTAGCTGATTTTTACCTGTGATTTTTAAAATCTGCGACAATGCCCAGGCATCATAACTGGATTCCAGTGCTTTATCCGGATGCTTATAATCCAGGCTGTCTACTTCTTTTATCAATGAATCTTCAATGCTTTTAAAGTCGATTTTATAACCTTTCCGGTAAGCATCCAGCAAAACAACGATGGCATGTTCGGTTCGTACCGTGTTAGATGGTTCGTGTTTGGTGGCGTAATCTTTTTTTCCGTACGGATATAAATTGGCGATAGAAGCCGCCATATCGCGGTACTTTTCCGGGTAAGCAACGGATAAAAGCGGGAGCTGCGTGCGGTAATTATCCCAAATAGCCCAACCGTTGTAAACTGTATTTTGTGTATGCTGCAAGCTGCCGTTTATCGCACGATAATTTCCGTCTTTTTCCGAAATTACATAAGGCGATTGCACGGTTCGGTAAAGCATCGAATAAAAAAGCTTTTCTCTTTCTGCATCGCCTTTTACTTCGATGCGGTTTAAAAGCTGGTTCCAATCCTTCGTACTTGCCAATTTTTGGTCGGTAAAAGAAGCATTGCTGATGGCCGCTTTGGCATATGCCGTACTTACCGAAGAAAAAGAAACGCTGATTACGGCATCTTTTACAGCTGAATTTAAATTGGCAATAAGCCGGTGCCCTTCGCCCGAAAACGTAACCGGCTGGTTAAATTGGAGGAAATAATACAAGCGAAAAGCACCCGCACTGCAAGTTGTCCCGGATTCGATCCAACCGCTTATTGTGTTATTTTCCACCTGATGTTCTTCTGCGATAAAATGGTTTGCCAAGGCAAAACTTAAATCGATCAAAAAGCCTTTTTTACCGACCGGAAAACTATAATGTTCCAATCCGGCATTTTTAAAAACACTGATTTCAGCTTTGATCTGATTAGAAAATCCAACCGAATAATAACCGGGTGCAGCCGATTCTGTCGATTTTTCCAGCTTTGTTTGCTGCGCATCGTCGCCCAAAAAAGGTTTGATCAGTATATTTCCGCCGCTTCCCTGGCAACCAACGCCTTCTACCCGATTGTGTGTAAAACCCAGAAATAATTTGGCTTTGTGTTCGTAACCCATGTGCAGGTTAGGATAAGTTTGCGGGCCGATACTAAGCATACTGAACGGATAAGAAGCAGCAGGCGACATTTGCCCGTGATCCCCGGAGGAACCCAGGAAAACGTTGACCATTTTTGCCGGCTCTGCAACCTGAGCAAACATTTTTACCGGTAAAAGAAGTATCAGGAAAAGGTATTTTTTCATTTTATACAGAAGCAAAAAAAGAGGAACAAATTCCTCTTTTTCAATTTTACACATTTAATTTTTTAGTAACCCGGATTCTGGTACATTTTTGTTGGGTTAAGTTTGTACTCGTCCAACGGAATCGGGTAATACCTGTCTTTTGCACTAAAGTTCGACAGTTTTGCCAATCCGAAGTTAAGCTGGGATTTTGCTTTAAAGAAAGTTACCAGTTCCGGTGTGGTAAAAAACCGGATCAAATCAAACCATCTTTGGTGTTCAAAAGCAAGTTCTACCCGGCGTTCATGCAAAATAGCCAGTTTTAAAGTAGGATATTTACCTGCATAAACAGCAGTTGCACTTGCTGCGGCATACAATGGCATCCCGGCCCTGGCACGCACCATATCCAAGTATTGAATAGCAACCGCGCTGTTTCCCTGGAGCATATTTACTTCTGCCAGCATCAAAATCACATCGGCATAACGGATAATCGGCGTATTGTTTCCACCGTAACCATTTATGCCTGCGGCCGAACTTGCATCGCGATATTTAGTAATATAGTAATCCTGTACCTGCGTGTTAGAAGCAAATTTGATAGAAAAGGCCGCACGAGGATCATTAGGTTCGTAATCCAGTACTAAATCCCTGGTTACATTTCCGCCCACACCCAAACCTATTTTAAGTGAATTGATGGTTTCCCCAAGCGGCTGGTTACTGGCAGCAATACCTGAACTGTAACTGATATCTCCCTGCTTGTTTACAATTTCGAAGATAATTTCCGGGTTATTTGCTTTTTTATTTACGTCGAATACATCCGCATAAGGGATGCTGGCCAAAGTAGTAAAAGGCCGCACGTTGTAAGCAGCAGTAAGATAAGTATTGGCATTTACCAGATTTTCGTCCCTGCCTTCGGTTAGCGAGGAAGCCATGGTTAAATACACCTGGCCCAACAATGCGTTGATAGCAGCTTTAGAAACCCGGCCGGCATTTGCACCCGTTTGTAAATTGGGTAGATTACTGGTTAAACCATCTTTAAGGTCGGTTACAATTTGCTTATAAACTGCCGCTTCTGTTTGCCTGTACGTAACTGCCGAAACTTCTTCTGCGCTGTTTAACGGTACGGTAACAATTGGCACCGGCCCCCATTTTCTAACTAATTGAAAATACATCAGTGCCCGGATAAATTTAGCTTCTGCCAAGTAGCCAAGCTTGGTATCGTTACTTGAAAAAGTTACTTTATCGATGTTTGCCGTAACAATATTACACCTGCTGATTGCCTGATAAAGGTTTGACCAGTGTGCTTTTAAATAAGTATTGCTGGCCAAAAGGCTAAAATCCCCGAACTGGAACGGCTCGCCTGCGTTGGATTGTGCATCGTCCCTGCCGGTATCGTCAGAACGTTCATCTGTAAACAAACCGCTGCCTTCGCCGATATTATTGCCGGATCTTAATGCGGTATATGCTCCGTTTACCGCTAATAAAACATCATTTTCTGATTTAAAAGCATTTGCTACAGGTACTTCATTCGGATTGCTTAATTCTATAAAGCTTTTCTTACAGGAGGTAAAAGTTACCAGTGCCAGCAAGAATATGGTGATCTGTTTTTTCATTGTTTTTGATACTTAAATTTTAAAAAGTTACCCGTAAACCTAAATTGAAAACCCTTGCCAGCGGATAGTTACCGTAATCAACACCCGGTGCTAAATTAGCGGTACTGGTACCGGTTGATCCGTTGGTTGCATTAATGTTATAATCCACATCCGGGTTATAGCCTTTGTATTTTGTTAACGTAAAAGCGTTATCTACAGAAGTGAAAACCCTGATGTTCTGAACTTTTAAGTGCTGGGCAAAGCTTTTAGGGATTGTATAACTTAAAGTAGTGTTGGTCATCCTTAAATAAGAACCATCCTGCAAATAAAAAGAAGAAAGCCTGGTGCTGTTGCTTTGCGTTCCGCCGCGTGATGCACGGTAATTTAAACCGCTTCCGGGCTGGCTTTCAGAAACATATCTGTCTGCAACATCAACATATTGATTACCTGATCCTTCAAAATTGTACAGATAATAATCCTGCCCGTCTAAAACTTTATTACCGTAAGAGCCATTAAATGAGGCGCGCAGATCAAATGCTTTATAGCTCGCTGTTAAAGCAAACCCATAAGTAAATTTAGCATAAGGACTGCCGATTACCGTTTTATCCGCATCGTTGATAATACCATCGCCATTTACATCTTGGAAATATAAATCGCCTATTTTAGCGGGATTGGATGAAGCGGATGAAGAAGCAACTTTACCAACATTGGCGGCCGTTAGCCTCCCCAATACCTGGTAGCCGTAAAACATACCTATCGGCTGGCCTTCCTGGGTAATATGTGTTAAATAACTGCGTTCTGCGCCGGCAACATAAATAGTGCTGGCACCTCCCAGATTAAGCACTTTGTTTCTGTTGAGGGAGATATTCCCGCTGGCACCAAAGGTAAAATCATGACTTTTAAGGATGGTTCCGTCAACCTGAAAATCGAACCCTTTATTCTGCACCTTGCTGTCTCGCAGGTTCGTTAGGATACTGGTACTGCCTGAAACAGAAGAGATAGGCTGATTAAATAATAAGTTGTAAGATTTACTGATGTAATAGTTGATATTGAACGATAACCTGTTTTTTAAGATGGAAATATCCGTACCGAAATTATATTGTGAAGTAGATTCCCAGCCGATATTTTTATCCTTAATACCGTTTGCATAAACTGCCGAAGCCACAGCACCTGCACCGAATATAACACCTGTCGGCGAGCTTAAAGTTTGTGCAGAGTTATAATTACCGATATTGTTGTTTCCGCTTAAACCCCAGCTTGCCCTTATTTTTATGTTGGATTGCTCTCCCAAAAAGTTATTGTACCAGTCTTCCTGCGAAAGTGTCCAGCCGGCAGATACGGAAGGAAATGTTCCCCATTTATTTGAAGGGCCAAATCGGGAAGAACCATCCGTACGCAATGTACCTGATAAAAAATATTTGCTGTCGTAATTATAACTGAAACGGCCGAAGTAAGAAAGCAAGGAATACTGAGTTTTTGCAGCAGCATCTAAAGTGAAAAAGGAAGGATCAGCACCTTTAGCGGTGATTTCGGGTATGTTATCATTGGTAAAACCTCTTGCAATTACCCTAAGCAAATCGCTGTTGGTTTGCTGCGCAGAGTAACCTCCCAATACATTAAAATGATGTTTCCCCAAAGTTTTATCATAGTTGAGGGTAAATTCTGCCAGCTTATCAGATTGGGTAAGTGTTTGCGCTACCGCATTTGCAGCAGCGATAGATGAAGCAGAGTATGGCGGGTTGCTGCCGCCGTTGCTTAAACTTGTCGGCAAATAATAATCGTATTTTTCGCTATAAGTCTGCGTTCCTAAGTTGGCCTTAAAAACCAGCCCTTTTAACAGCTCATAAGTTGCATAAGCATTATAAGTGTTGCGGTAACCCAGCCTGTTTATCTTTGTTTCTTCTACACTTGCAATCGGGTTTTCAATTCCCTGAAAACCAAACTGATTAGCCAGCGCGTTTTGCCCGTATTTTATAGGTGCCCCGCTGCCATCCCTTGCCGGCAAATATGGGATATATAACAAGGCAGACATCATCGGGCTAAAACGGCCTTCGCCAACTTCTTTGGCATTTGTTTGGGTGTAAGTAATGTTAGCACCCACTTTCATGCGCTTGTTTACATTGGCTTCAATATTAGTCCTGAAGTTAACCGTTTTGATGCCTGTATTCGTTACAATACCATTCTGGTCCTGATAACCGCCGCTTGCGTAATACTTAATATCTTTAGTACCTCCCGAGAACGAAAGATTATGGCGCTGGAAGAAAGCACTGCTTTTATACAACTCATCCTGCCAGTCGGTATTGGTTGTTGGCGTTATCAAAGATTGTGTAGCCGCATTATAAATATTGGTAGGGATACTTACCGAACCGCCATTGGCAACGTTTTTTACACGTGTATCATTATTATCAGCATACATGGCATCGTTCCAGGTTTTGCCGGAGTTTACCCACAAATCATGGTAAGAGTTATTGCGCGCGTTAATTACCAGTTGCGCAAACTGTGTGGCATTGAGTAGTTTAATCTTTTTTGATAGTTGGGAAAAACCCGATTCTACATCATATTCAAACTTTCCCTGGCCTTCTTTACCTTTTTTAGTCGTGATAATTACCACGCCGCCGGCAGCCCGCGAACCGTAAATTGCAGCCGAGGCAGCATCTTTAAGGATATCAACAGTTTCAATATCTTCCGGGTTGATAAAAACATTGTTACCGGCCGGGTAGCCGTCAATCACGTAAAGCGGATCTGAACTGGCGTTGATCGAACCCACGCCACGAACACGGATTTTTACTCCTGCGTAAGGCGCACCGCTGGTTTGCGAAACCTGCACGCCGGCCACTTTACCTACCAGTGCCTGGCCTAAAGTTGGTGCCGAAATATTTAATTCGCTGGCTTTTACACTGGAAATAGCTCCCGTAACATCGCTTTTTCGTACCGATTGGTAACCGATAGCCACAACTTCGTTCAGCATATTATTTGCAGGCAATAATTTAATATTGATTTGCTGTTGACTTCCTACAACAACTTCCTGTTTGGTATAGCCGATAAAAGTGAAAACCAAAGAAGAACCCGGCTCTGCCGATAAAGCATATTTTCCGTTCGCATCCGTAACCGTGCCGGTTGTTGTGCCTTTTATCAACACGCTTACACCCGGAACCGGCTGGTTCGTTTCATCCGTAACCGTTCCGGAAACTTTTACCGGTACTTGTTTTAGCATATTTTTTTGCAGAGAAACAGGTACCGCAAAAGCAGGCATCATTCCCGGCAAATTTAAAGCCGCAATAACTGCCAGGCTTTTCAAATTTTTTCTGCTGATAAAATTTGAGTAAAACTTTTTTTGCATATAGTTTTGAATTTTATTGATTAAATACACAGCGTTAAGAATATGCCGTGGTTAATTGTAACCGGGTTTGGCTTAACCAAACTTAAAAACTGAGATGTTCAGCAACTGATTACCGCTGTGTTTTCTTCCGCAAAACTATCTGCACCTGTTTAAGAAATCTGTTCTGTTTTATTAAAATTATGTTAAGATTTTGCCCTCAATCAGAAAAAATTTAACAGAAAATTCATCTTGTAAATTGAATATTTTACAGAAAAAATATTTGGTGAGGAAATGTAAATGGGGAAATACTAACTTTTAGGTGATAAAAGAAGCATTGATATAATATTAACCGATTCTTCTTTTACAGGCAAATTATTCGCCGTCCATCAAATTAACGTTGTGCGTTTTTGAGGAAGTAACGGCAATACCTTTTTTCAGATCGCATAAAAAAGCAAAACCTTCCAACTCGTCGGCGCGGTCTGTTTCTACAACTTTAATAACGGATTCTTTTCCTGCTGCTACGGATTTTTCCAGATCAACATACGTAAAACGCCATTTTCTGCCTTCAATTTGATTCTGGATCAGTACCAAAACATTCGTGTTTTTGATCCAGAAAAGATTTTGCACCCAAGGCCCGCAATCAAACTTTTTGTACAAAACACCTTTAACCGAAGTTTTTGCAGCTCCTTTTAAAACTTCGGGATCGTACAGCCTGACTTCATTTTTTTTGTTACCGTAATCGGCCGTGGCCACAAAATATTTGCCTTTGTATTTTACATATTCCGGCCGCGTTCCCTGGATGCAGGCATCATCATCAATAGTTTGGATAATGTTGCCGTCAAGCGTTCCGGTTTTTAACAGTCCGGGCCAGTTTACACAATAAATTACCGCTTTCCATTGTGTTCCTTTTGGGTCTAAACGGATGGAATTTCCGATAAAAACCAAACCATCTCCATGATAAGCAATTCCGGTCGGATGATTGATCACGTCCTTTCCGTTCACCGTAAATTTATATTCCTGATGCTGATAAATTAAGCTGTCGTTAACTAATTTAAACTTACGCATCATGCCCACTTCGCGGTCGCCGTATAAATAAATGTCGCCGTTTTGGTACGAAATTCCCTGGCAGGCACCAAGCGAATCAATCGTGGTTTCCCGCTTGATTTTCAAATCAAATTTATCCTGCATAAAAGCAGCCGAACAAAAAGCAACAGTTAGTATTACAACGATTATTTTTTTCATGCTGATGGTTTTACACGTATAATTTTTCGGTTTAAGGATCCAGCGGCTCATCGGCGTTAATTTGCAATGCTTCTTTTACCGGGTAAAATTCTTCATCCGTATCCGAAAGCCTTTTGCCGATTTTATACGGCACGTAATGCAATTCTTTTTCGCAGCGGGCAGCCATTTTAGTGATATAATAGCTTTGGGATTTGGTGGTAGAAGTTAGAAAAGGTTGATCCGCAGGGATTTTATATTGATAAATCAGCCGGGCACAATTGCGCATATTGGTTGTGGTATGGCGTGCGTGCGGCTCCATGATAACGGCGTTTTCCGGGATGTTCAGGGTTTTAATCAAGTATAACTTCATCTCCTCCGCCTCGCAATATTTGGTTTTATATGGATGAACTTTCCCGCCGGAAACCATGATAAACGGTGCCATCCCTGCTAAAAAATTACGGGCAGCAATCCGGCAGCGCAGCATTCCTTCGGCACTTAAAGTTTCTTCGGGTTTTTCCGGCCCGGCTCCCGGAACCAAAATCAGCGTGTATTTATAGTTTTTCCAGTTGATGGTTTTGATGCGGTTTACAGCAGCTTTATTTACCGTTTCGGCCATCGGCTCGTAATTGCCGGCCTGGTTACGGTCGTTAATTTCCAGGCAGCGCAAAGCGTAAATCAGCGAAGGGAAAAAGAAAAGTTTACTGTTTTTGCAATCCTCCAAAACCGAAGCCGAGCAATCATACAACAAATCAAAAGTGCTTTTATCCTTCACATTAAAACTGATGGAATCTATCGCCGGATAATTAGATTTTTTACCCAGCGTGTAAATATCAATCACGCGGTTAATGCCTTTTGCATCCTGCTCCCAGGCTTTTTGCAGTAATTCTTCGGGTTTCAAATGCTGATACAAACTGTATTTTCCCGAAGAAATTAGTTGCCGAACCATCAAACCTAAAGCGTTTTTGAGTTGATATAATTTTAATAATTCTGAACCGACCGCTTCAATCTCCGCATCGGTAAACCTGGCTTTCTCGGCAAAGCAACTACTGTTTTTACAGGTTAAAAGTGATTGCCGCAAACTATCGGTTTTTGCTGCCGCGATTTTGGAAAGAACCGCATCATTTTCCAGGATTTTTTTTACCGCAGACTGCTCAAATAAAGTAAGCAGATAGTAATTTTTAGATTGAACAAATTGTTGTTCTGTTGATAACGGCAGCGCATTTACAGCAAACTGCTGCCCGGATGCAGCAAAACTGATTAATAAAATTATAACAGACAGGATACTTCTTTTAACGGGCATATTTAATGCGCCAAATTTATCCGCCGTAGGTTAAAATAAAGTTAATTCGATATTAATAAAATTGAGTTGTTCAATCCTAAAAACTTTTCGCGGAAAATTCTATCATGCAAAAACCTTGTTCCTGATACTTCTTTCACAAACAAAAATCTGTTAAAAAACTTTTAGCACTACACACAAAAAAACATGGAAAATACAAATAACCCGGTTTGGTTTATCACCGGCTGCTCAACAGGTTTTGGCCGGGAACTGGCAAAACTGATTTTAAACAGAGGTTGGAACGCGGTAATTACAGCAAGAAATGCAGATCATGTAAAAGATATCGCCGAAGGATTTGAAAAATCTGCCTTGGTTATTTCGCTGGATGTAACGGATAAAAACCAGGTTTTTGCCGCCGTTGCCAAAGCCGAAGAAACTTTTGGCCAAATCGATGTGCTGGTAAATAATGCCGGTTACGGTTATTTCAGCAGTATTGAAGAAGGCGAAGAAGAAAAAATAAGGGCACAATTTGAAACCAACTTTTTTGGATTGGTTAACGTAACGCAGGCCGTTTTACCGGGTATGCGCGAAAAAAAATCCGGCCATATCATCAATTTTTCTTCTATCGGCGGCTTGCGTTCTTTTACTTCTACCGGCTATTATCACGCTACTAAATTTGCGGTGGAAGGTTTGTCAGAATCTTTATCACAGGAAGTTGCGCCGTTAGGAATCAAGGTTTTACTGGTAGAACCAGGCCCGTTCCGTACAGACTGGGCCGGCCGTTCTACCTCCAAAACACCTGTTAAAATTACAGATTACGAGGCGACCGTTGGTGCAAGAATGACGGCCAGCCAGAATGCAAGCGGTAAACAAATCGGCGATCCGGTGAGAGGCGGCGAAGCGATTATCAAAGCGGTAGAATCTAACACGCCGCAATTGCGTTTGCTGCTGGGCGAACCGGCATTTAAAATGGCTTTAGAAAAAGTTGATCAGCTGAAGTCGAATTTTGAAGCCTGGAAAGATTTAACATTAAGTGCAGATTTCCCGGAATCTGAAAGATAATTACAAACGATCCAAAACCAAAAAACCTGAAGTTGAAAAAGCTTCAGGTTTTTTTGTGCATAAAAGAAGCATGTAAATCTTTCCGTTAAAATGGTAAAGCCGCTATTTTCAACCTAAAAATAAAGTTTCATTGTTTAAGGAATGGTGAAACGACTTTGCTGTGCGGTGTGTGCGCTAAAGTATCCTAACGCGCCGTTGCTGATGTTGGACGAAGGATTTGCAGGCGTGGTGGAAGCACCGCCCCGATTTTGGTTCTGATCCAAACCGTTCCAGTAATTATAAATATTTTTATCGATACATTGCATTTCTACCGCAACCCTGTCCCCGGAAACCAGTCCTTCATCACCGTCGCGCAACTGGCGTTCTATTATACGGCCATCGTTTAAATCATCATTATAAGCAAACTTATTGTTGGATGGTACGCCGTTTACCGATAAAATAAAGTAGTAGTAATTAGCAATACCGGCCGGATCGTGATAGTAAACTTCCGGGTAAAGGTAATCCTTATTAAAAACGGTAAGCACATTTAAACCGAGCGAATCCAGCAAAACCGGGCTGGGCATGGTAGAAGTTGCCGTGTAAGTTTTGCCGCCTGTAACTACATTTAGCTGATAAGTTTTGCCCGGCTGCCCTCTAAAATTAGTTAAATAAGTACCGGCCGTTTGCTCGGTTAAGTTATAAGTTTTACCATCGCTGCTGGTAATCGTAACTATCGCGCCGGATACCGCCGGAAAGCTGTTGGTAGCCGTAATGGCAACTGATTTTGAAATTTTAACAATCTGGCTGGTGCCCTGGTTGGTTACATTTCCTTCTATCACCGGCAACGCATCAGCATTTTTAAAATCGATATTAATCACTTTTTTGCATGATAAAAGAAGCATCGCAAAAGCCAGCAGGCTGTATAAAATTCGGTTTTGGCAGGGATTGTTTTTCATAATTAAAACTTGAAATTCCAGGTTACGGATGGAATAATACCGAAAAGTGCCGTTTGTTCTGCTTCCGTGCGGCTGGCATCGGCCGGATTATCTTTAAACTCAATTACGTAAGCATTGTGATGATCGTAAGCATTATACAAGCCGAAAGTCCAGCTGGAATGAAACTTCGGATGCGGTTTCCCTTCCAGCGTAGCACCTACATCCAATCGGTGATAAGCCGGCATGCGGTAACCGTTCCGCTCGGAATAATAGAAAACCGTTTGTCCGCTCACATTATATTTCCCGCTGGGGAAAGTTATGGCGTTGCCGGTGCTGTAAACAAAAGTGCCGGAAAGCGTCCAGCGTTTGCTGATTTTATAAATCCCGACTGCAGAAATATCGTGCGTACGATCCTGCTTCGCCGGATAATAATTTCCGTTGTTGATGCCGTCGAACTTTCTTTCGGTGCGGGATAAAGTGTAACCGAGCCAGCCGGTAAAAATGCCGGTTTTCTTTTTCAGGAAAAACTCTGCGCCGTAAGCTCTTCCGGTTCCGAAAAGCAGCTGCGATTCTACATTTTCGTTTGCCCTAAGCTGCGCTGCATTTTTATAATCGATCTGGTTCTGCATGCTTTTGTAGTAAATTTCGGTCGAAAACTCATACACGTTATCCTTTAAATTACGATAATAACCTAACGCTTCCTGGTCGGCAATTTCCGTTTTAACATTGTTGCTGCTCATAATCCATAAATCGGTTGGTAAAGTTGAGGTTGAATTAGACAGCAAATGCAAATTTTGCGTATTGCGCGAGTAGCTTGCTTTTACAGAACTTACCGCATCAAGCCGGTAACTAGCGGCAAAGCGCGGCTCCGGATTTATATATGTTTTCACCAGTTTTCCGCTGCCAAAAACAGCACTGGTCACTACATTTCCTTCCGCATTGTACGTGCTAAACGTGCCCGGCCCAAGCAGCGAAAACGCATTTACCCTAATGCCGTAAATAATATTTAAGCGATCAGCGGCGTGCCATTCATCCGAAACATAAGCAGAAACATCTGCGCCGTAACGCTCCTCGATGTTTTTTGAATTGATGCTGGAAGTTTCCGACGAAGTAATATTTCCGGGCGCAATCGTGTGATGAACAGCATCTAAACCAAGACGGATCTGGTGGTTATCATTCAGATAATACTGGAAATCTTCTTTAAACTCCATATCCCGAATGTGGGAAGTTACTTTAAAATCCTGGTTGTTATTATTGTTGGTGATTTCGTAATTGTAATTGCTGTAAATTAAAGTAGTGTTGCTAAAAAGCTTGTTGCTAAAAAGATGGTTTAAACGAAGCGTTGCCGTTTGATTACTCCAGTTTAAATTGAAAGTATTACCCAAACCTAAAGCATCTTTGCCCAGATAAGCAGAAAGATAAACGGTATTTTTATCATCCAAACGGTAATTGGCTTTGGCATTTAAATCATAAAAATAAAGCGAACTCTGTTTGAGCGTGCTATCGCTGGAAAGCCCTAAAAAAATATCTGCATACGTTCTGCGTCCGCTGATCATAAAAGAACCGCGGTCTTTTACAATCGGCCCTTCCACTTTTAGGCGCGAAGCAATCAACCCGATTCCGCCTTCTGCCGTGTATTCTTTCTGGTTGCCGTCGTTCATTTTAATATCCACCACAGAAGCCAAACGGCCGCCGTACTGCGCCGGCATGTTGCCTTTGTACAGGTTTACATCTTTGATCGCATCAGAATTAAAGGTGGAAAAAAAGCCGAGCAAATGCGAAGCGTTGTAAACGGTTGCTTCATCTAAAAGGATTAAATTTTGATCGGAAGTACCGCCGCGAACATAAAATCCGCTGTTGCCTTCGCCGGCAGATTTAATGCCGGGAAGCAGCTGAATGGTTTTCAACACGTCTTTTTCGCCCAGCAAAACCGGTACGTTTTTAATTTCATCCATGCTAACGGCCTGTAAACCCATTTGCGGACTGCTCAATGCTTCGTCTTTTTTACCGCGGCCGTTAACGGTAACTTCATTTAAATTTGCGCCGGATGTTAGTTGCAGGTTCAACTTTAAATTCCGGTTCAAATCCACCGTTTGCAAAATGCTCTGGTAACCGGTATAACTGATGCGCAAATGATAAACGCCTTTGCCGGCCGAAAGCGAATAAAAACCATAGCTGTTGCTGGTTACGCCGCTGGTTGCAATTTCCTGCAGTTTGATGGTGGCACCGATTAAGGTTTCGCCGGTTTGTGCATCTTTTACCGTACCATTTATCGTAAAATTGTTCTGTGCCGAAATCATCCCGCCATCAAGCAAAAGCAAAACGAAAAAAAAGTTTTTAAGATTTTGCCGGACAAAAAAGTATCGTAAAAACAGCAGGTAAAATTTATTCATCCTATCAATAACGAACAAAGGCGGATTTGTTGCCACGGTTAGGAAAAGAAATGGTTTCCAGCTTTTTACATATTTCTCTCTGAGCAGGTTATTTGGTTAATTTAAAATATTTACGATAGTTCAACTTACTTTTATCGACACAATCCGCTTAATCACCGATAAATTTTTCTGATTTTTATATCATTACGGTTACCTTTAAGTGATATTATCAATATATTTATTAAAAATTATATACTTCTTTTAGCAGGTAAAAAACCTTTCGTAAAGCAAATTCTTTATAGCAGTATAAAATCCAAAAACCAGAACTGTAAATTTATATTATAGAACAAACATGAACCATAAATACACTTCCAAAAACCTCCGCTTATTATTAACTGCTTTTTTATTAATCGCTCTGGCGGCTTGTAAAAAAGAAAAATCTACCACGCCGGCAGTTGCAACGCCAACCAAACTCGGTTTATACGAATTTGGTTCTGATGCGACGTACAGGTTCCGGCAATTACAGATCAACGTTTCTAAAATCGGCACACAAACGGTATCCTACGGCTTAGTATTCGATACCGGTTCCGGCGGGATGGTTATTGATGCAACCGGCGTTTTACCCTCCGCCATGATCACCACTTCCGGCTTTAATTTTACCGGCGATTCTACCGTTGTTAACGGCATTACGGTAACCAAACAAACTTCTACCATTGTTTACGGTGCCGATGCCAATACCAGTACCGTTTATGGTAATTTGGCTTATGCGCCGGTAACAATCGGCGATGTAAACGGAAATATTACCGTTAAACGCCTGCCGTTTTTTATCTATTATAAAGTGGTAGCGACAGACGGAACCAAGTACAGCGCACACGATTTTGATGTGATGGGCGTGTTAGACCAGTACGATGTTACCTTCGCGAACAACGTAAGCATTACCAGTCCGTTTACTTATTTTGATCCCGGCACCGGCCTTACCAAAGGTTTTAAAATGGCTGCTTTAGGAACTTCAAATTTCTCTAACAACGGTTACGCCACCTTTGTACCCAACGTAGTTACTTTAGGTTTAACTGCTGATGATCTTTCTGCTTCATCCGGTTTTGTAACCAACCAGCTTACGCTTTATCAGGGTTATGGTTATCCGCCGATCATCCCGGCAACGATAACTTACGGTACTAAATCTACTTCGGGATCTGTAGTTTTTGATTCCGGCACCGATCCTTTCAATTTTATCCAGGACAGAACAGCACCTACCACTGTTGCGCTTTTACCTGTAAACACGGCCGTATCCGTTGCTACAGGTGCCGGGTTTAAATATTCTTACACCATCACTTCATCAGAAAGCCCCACCTATTTAGAAAACCCTTCCGTTTCCGGTACAACTGTTTCTATTTTTGGGATGCAGGCTTTTTTAAACAATCAATATCTGCTGGATTATACCAACCATAAATTAGGTTTAAAGAGCAGCAATTAGTTTTGCCGTAAACTGATTATTAAAATATATAATTACCGGTTGCTTCTTTAGCTTCCGGTTTTTTTATGGCAGGAGATTTGTACTTGCGAAAAATGTTTTTAATTTTCATGAGCATATCAAAAGCAACCGCAGCCTTTACTTATTTTAAAATGATTGAGGCAAGCCTGATACAAAAAAAAGGGTTCGGCATATAATGGCACAACAACCTTTAATCCGAAACCTGGCCGTCATCAGCGATCGCCAAACCTGTGCAATTATTGATACCGAAGGAACCATCAGCTGGTATTGCCCGAACAGGTTTGACAATGAAGCCGTTTTTTCTTTGTTGATTGATGAAAAACAAGGCGGTTTCTGGACGGTAGAAGCCAGCGAAAAAGTATTTACCAACCGTAAATTTAACAACCGGAGCAGTATTTTAGATACTGTTTTTAGCACACAAAAATCCGGGTTTACTATTACCGACTGGATGCCGGTTAATAGTAATTTTAAAGGTATCTGCCGGAAATTTTCTAAAGTACCGTCGGCAGTTACAAATCAGATCAGGCTGCGGCCGGATTACGGCATGATGCAGGAAACGCCGGAAAATCAGCAAAACCACAGCGTACGTTTCCTACGTTCCGGTTTGTGGCTGCACGCCTCTCATCCGATTACAATTTATGGCGAACTGGTTACTTTTATCATTCCTGAAAATGAAGAAGGCTGGGCTGTTTTAACTAACCGGGAAACCGTTACACTCACGGATATGGATGCTTCTTTTAGCACTACTTTATCCGGATGGGAAGAATTTGAACAATTGCTAAATTACAACGGACCGTATCAGGAAGAGGTAGAAAATTCTATCCGTGCGCTGCAGCAATTCGTTTATCAGCCAACAGGCGGTATTATTGCGGCGGCTACCACCTCTTTGCCCGAAGTTTTAGGCGGAGAACGCAATTATGATTACCGCTACGTTTGGACGCGCGATGCCGCTTTAATTACCGGTGCCTTGGCGCAAATTGAAACTACCGGCGAAATTGAGCGCAAATTTTTGGCCTTTATTGCCGGCGCAATGAAGGAAAACGGCCAGGATCATGTATCGCCGTTTTACGCGGTGGATAAAAAACTGATCAAGCATTCACGTAAGCTGCACCATATTTCGGGTTATAAACAAAGCACGCCGGTTTTATTGGGAAATAGTGCTGCAAACCAGCGCCAGCTTGATGCGGAAGCAAATATCCTGCTGGCTTCTAAAGTGATTTATGATAAATATCAGGATAAAATAAATTGGGATACGGTAGAACAGATTGCGGATTTTATCTGCCTGAACTGGCAGCATAAAGATAACGGGATCTGGGAAGAAAGCACAACGCGGCATTATACCAGCAGCAAAGTTTTTGCGGCACGCGGCCTCGAATTTATGGCTGCTTACCAGGAAGACAAAGCAAAAGCGAAACGCTGGCAGGAAAATGCAGCACAAATACGCGCTTTTGTAAAAGATAATTGCATGACGAAAAGCGGTGCTTATGCTGTTTTTGCCGGTTCGGAAGATGTTGATATTTCTACCGCTTTATTTATTCCGTGGTCTTATGACGAGCCGGACAGCCCGGCCGTAAAGGCAACTATCAAACAACTGGAAGAACAATATTCCAAAAAAAACTTATACTGGCGGCGGCTGGAAGAATTTGAGTCTTATAAAGAAGGTGCTTTTTTGGCCGGAACCTGCTGGATGGCCCATTATTACGCAATTGCAGGTGATTTGATTAAATCGAAAGCAATTATCGATGCTGTTCTCAATTTTAAAAACGATTTGGGTTATTTTAGCGAGGAAGCCGATTTAAACACCGGCCAAATGCTCGGGAACTTCCCGCAAACCTTTGTTCATTCTTCTTTTATCTGTGCTGTAAACGGTTATAAAATGGCTCTGGCCGGAAAAGACAGCCGGGTTTATTAAAGCATAAATTTTATTCTGCGGAAAATAGATTAAGCTTTAACCGGATTTAAAGCGAAAACATCAAAATAACCGGAAATTTTTAAATTATTCTGATGCTTCTTTTACCGGCAAAAATCTCTTTGTAAAAAGCATTCCGTTCGGATCGTTCATCCAATATTTCTTGTGGTGAAAATGAACTTTAAGACGATACTTTCCCCGGTAAATACTGATTATATTTTATGTTTCAACTTAAAACCGGAAGCTATACGCCGGTATTACCAATAATATTTCGGATAAATTTTCGATAAATAAAAAACTGAATTATTATATATATTAGCCTATTATTTCAATGCGAAACCTAAAAAACTAACGGTAAAAGAAGCATGCTGATCACTATATTTTTTATCAGGAACTTAAACTCGTCGGCAATATTTTAAGCAAATCCTCTAACAATGAGTAGAACTTTTAAATCTGTACTGCTTTTATTAACATTTTTTTTGCTGATTCTTGATTCTAAAGCCCAGCAAAAATCCCTTCAAGATACGCTTAAACTGGATAGCGTAAACATTAAAGCAGCGCGTTTCAGGAATTTACCGGACGTAATCGGTACAAATATTTTTGCCGGTAAAAGAAGCTTTTCCGTTACCCCCGATGCCGGCCGTGCCAACCTTGCCGGCAATAATGCCCGGATGATTTTTGCGCAGGTTCCGGGTGTAAATGTGTGGGAAATGGATGGTGCAGGCTTACAAATTAATATCGGTACGCGCGGCACAGATACGCATCGTTCCATCGAAACCAACATGCGGCAAAATGGCTACAATTTTAATTCGGATATTTTTGGTTACCCGGAAGCGCATTATACGCCGCCTTTTCAGGGGATTAGTGAAATTCAGATTGTTCGCGGTTCTGCTGCCTTACAGTTTGGCAGCCAGTTTGGCGGGATGGTAAATTACAAAATAAAAGAAGGCGATACCAGCAAGGTTTTAGGCGTAGAAAGTGAGCAAAGTGCAGGCTCAAACCGCTTTTTTAATTCCTTTAATGCCGTGGGAGGCAAAAGCGGAAAGTTTACTTATTACAGCTATTTTTCTATCCGGAGCGGTGACGGCTGGCGGCCTGATGCTGCCTTTAATTACCAGTCTTTTTATGTTGATTTACGCTACCAATTTAACAGTAAAGGCAGTATTGCGCTGCAGTTTTCACGGTCTGATTACCGGCAGCAAATTGCAGGCGGATTAACCGATGCACAGTTTAATGCAGATAGTAGGCAATCTACCCGGTCACGTAATTTTTTTAATCCGGAGATTAACCTGCCGGCATTACTTTTTAACTATAACCTAAGTAAAAACACCAGGCTGGAAGTTACTTCCCATGTTTTGATCGGACAAAGAAACAGCGTGCAGTTTATTGCCAACCCAAATGTGGCAGACACTATAAATACAAGTTCAAAATCCTATAATCCACGGCAGGTTGACCGTGATTATTATCATGGTTTTACCACCGAAGCACGGTTGCTGCACCGTTACCATTTGGGTAATTTGTATAGCACATTTACTTCCGGTATCCGGTACTCTACCGAACATACGCAAAGGCAGCAAAAAGGAACAGGCACAACAGCGGCAGATTTTGATCTGTCTTTGATCAAACCTTACGGGATCGACTTAAATCTGCATACTATAAATTATGCTGTTTTTGCAGAGAATATCTTCCAGCTCACGCCGGCTTTAAGTATTACACCCGGCTTTCGGTACGAAAATATCAACACCAGCATGACGGGTGTAATCAACAATGCAAGTTTTCCGGTATCGTATAAATCCGACCGGCATTTCCCGCTTTTCGGCACCGGTTTGCAGTATCAGGTTGGTGCAGGAAGTCAGTTTTACGGTAATATTTCGCAGGCCTACCGCCCGTATATCTACGCCAATGTTACACCTGCTGATCAGTTAGGATTAATCAACCCGAATTTAAAAGACAGCCGCGGCTACACCACAGATTTGGGTTACAGAGGGCATTTAAAAAATATTTTCAACTTCGATATTGATGCTTTTTATGTTTATTACGGTAACCGGGTTGGCAACCTCACCCAGGTTAACAGCAGTAATCAAACCTATCTTTACACCACCAATATCGGCAACGCAGTTGTAAAAGGCATTGAGGCGTACACAGAAGTCTCTTTACTACACATGTTAAATACGCACGTAAATTACGATTTCAGGCTGTTTAGTTCTTCGGCATATAACCACGCCAGATACACCAGCGGCCAGATTGCGCAGTCCGGCAAAAATGTTAGCCTGGCAGGAAACCAAACAGAAGGAACACCGGATTGGATAGAACGTGCCGGACTTACTTTTTTAAACAGGCAATTTACCAGCACTTTGCAGTTTAGTTACGTTGCAAAAAATTACAGCGATGCTAACAATACTGTTTTCAATGTTACCGGAGCTTCCGGCGTTGTGCCGGCGTACCACGTTTTTGATTGGGCTTTTAGCTACACCTTTTTAAGGCACTATCACCTCACCGCAAATGTGAACAATATTTTGGATGCCAGATATTTTACCAGGCGCATCAATATGTATCCGGGTCCGGGAATTTTGCCTGCCGACGGCAGAAGTTTTAATGTTGGTTTTGGATTGAATTTGTAAGAAAGCCCGATACTTGTTTTACCGTAGTAATTTCTGTAATGAAACTTCCCAACTAACTATTTACTTCCAGGCATTCCTTAAAAACCTAATCCAGTTTTCATGTAAAATATTGTTAATATCCGCTGGAGAATAACCTCGCGCAGCTAATAAATCCTCCAGTTTTTGCAGATCAGCAATTGTTTCCAGATCATACGGACATTGTTCGCGGCCGAAAGCACCATCCAGATCAGAACCGATCCCAACATGCAAACAATTACCGGCCAACTGGCAAATATAATCCAGGTGATCAATCACTTTATCCAAATTACAGTCCATTGCTTTCGGGTCTGATTTTCCGCGAACCCAATTTGGCACCATCATCCAGGCATCCATCGCGCCGCCAATTACTGCGCCGCGATCAATCAAAGCTTTAATCTGATCATCACTAAACTGCCGGTTGTGGTTTACCAGCGCGCGGCAATTATTATGGCTCGCCCAAATATGTCCGTTAAAGTGATCCAAAGCTTCCCAAAAACTGTCATCGCATAAATGTGTAGCATCTAAAATAATGTTCAATTCCTCCATTTTTCGCAGCAACTCCTGCCCTTTTGCGCCCATAAAACCGGTTGCATCCGTGCCTTGCGCATATCTTCCCGGTCCGTAATGCGCAGGGCCAACCGCACGCAAACCATCCTGATAAGCTTTCTCTAAGTGTTGCATGGAAATAATCGAATCCGCACCTTCCAGGCTCAAAATATAGCCAATTGGTTTTTTTTCTGCGGAGGAAGTTTTATCTTCCCACAAATTCAAATGCTTTTCCAGCGAATCTAAATCATTAATTTGCACCATTTCGCCTGCAAATTCCATCGCTTTGTACCAAGCCAATTGCCCTTGCGTTTGCGCCCAGGCTTGTTCCGGCGAGTGCCAGCCCGGAAGCGGGTTTTCCGGTGAAACATAACGTGCAATTTGCGTAGCCACCACCAAACCGATGTTGCCTTTGCGCAGTTCGAGCAGCGAAACCACGGCTTTGGCACGATCAGGTTTATCGGTTAAACCAACTTCGCGCGCGTTTATTTCGGCAACAGGTTTGGTTAAATCCCGGTTCCATTCCAGCGCATTCATACTTAGGTCGAGGTGTGCATCAACAATAAACATTGTGTTTTTATAAGGTGATTTTTCGGTTTCGGGCCAAGGTTTCCCAGCTGCCGGTTATTTCGTTATTTTCTATAGTGATGCCAAACTGATGCAAAGCAACCGTTGGGCAAATATGGTAAGGCAATCCGTATAAAATATCGCCGATTTTGTAGGGATGATTTTCACCTGCATCAGCAACCAAATGTTCTTCGCTGTGGCTAATAAGTTGTAGTTCCGGCGCGTTTAAAAACCGGACACGGTGCTGCAAATCACTTTCGGAAGCTACGGATTTATGGCCCAAATCGATACAGATTTTCGTTTCATCCGGTAGCGAAACTACGCGGGCAACCACCAAAGCGGCCGGCAAAAAAGGTTGTTCCGCAAAATGCTGCTGATAACCGTCGTCCCAATAAATAAAAGTGCCGGGACTACATTCTACATCCGTTTCTTCCGCATAAAACGGAAAAGTTGGTGTGCCGCCTGCAATAATTCTAACAGAAGAAAAACCTTTTTCCAGTAATTCCTGCCATACTATTTTTACCTGCATAAAAGCAGTATGCCATTGTGTTCTGCGGATTTCCAGATTCGGTTCGTGAATATGGCCGTCGTAAGCGTGCAAACCCAAAGGCTGCAATGCTGTTTTTATCGCACAAAATTCATAAAGCTCAACGGCTTGTTTTGGATTGATGCCCGTGCGGTTCATACCAACATTTACATCGACATAAACTTTGATTTGGGTTGAATTTTGACTGGCAATTTCGTTCAGTTTTTCTGCGGAGAAGTGATTATCCACCAAACAGGAAAAATCGGTTTCGGAATACTTTTTCATCAATTCCAAAAAACGGAAAACGTTTGCGCCAACCGGCTGATAAGCCAGCAAAACATCCGGCACGCCGGCTAAACCAAGCATTTCCGCTTCGGCAATCGTCGCGCATTTAAACTTGCCGATGCCAGATTTCAGCATTAACAAAACCGGCTCAATGGCTTTGCAGGTTTTAATATGTGGCCGCAAACGATCTGCATCATCAATCCGGCTAATCAGTAAATCAATATTTTGCTGTACACGATTTGGGTAGATAACCAGCGCGGGCGTTTGCAGGTTTTCCGTGTTATTTATTTGATACCAGGAACTGGACATGCTGTTTTTATCGGTATAAATTTAGGCAATTGCTAAACCTTCAATCCGCTCAAAATGCTTTTTGTTTAGCGTAACGATAGGCAAATTGTGTGTGATGCAAGTGGCTGCAATAAAAATATCACGAAATTCTATGAGTTGGTTTTTGGCTTTTAGCTGAAGAAATATTTCAGCTGCTTTTACTGCAATCAAATCCGTAAATGGTAATACTTCTATGCCTTGTAAAAGCGTATCAACACTGTCTTCTTTTTCTATCGTTGTTGCACCGATGTAAAGTTCGTATGAGGTTACAGAGGATATAGAAATATTGCTTTGTTTTATGTATTGATAGAAAACTGTAGAAAACTTATCTTTTGTTCTAATGTGCTGGATAATAACGCTCGTATCAACAATCATTGTACAGTTGTTAAACCGTTCATTGTTTTGATAGCTTCTTCAAAAGCGTTAACATCTTCTTCACTCCAAGCAGGCATTTCTGTTATTTTTTTTAGGTAAGCCTCCTTTTCCATCGGATTCCATTCAATCGCTACACCCAGTTCTTTTAACAATGCTTTTACCAAAGCGCTTTTTGCTTCCGGTACATGAATAACTAACTTTTCCATATAGCTAATTTACTGAATTTCTTGAAAGAACCGATGCTGTTTTTACCGCATAATTTTTTAACATCACCACAATTCCATCAAAGCTTCAATTTCTACGGGAATATTATCAGGCAACGAGCCAAAACCAACGGCACTGCGTACACCGATTCCGTTTTCTTCACCCCAAATCTGTGCAAAAAGTTCACTGCAACCATTGATGATGAACGGATGTTTTTCAAAATCCGAAGTACAATTAACCATGCCTAAAACTTTGATTACCCGTTTTACTTTATCTAAACTGCCCAGATTGGTTTTGATGGTAGATAAAATAGTTAAGCCGACCTGGCGCGCGGCCAGTTTTCCATCTTCCTGGCTAATGCTTTCGCCGATGCGGCCGATGATTAAACTTTTATCATCCTGAACCGGTCCGTGGCCGGAGATATACAAATATTTGCCGTCGACGAGGTAAGGTTTGTAAACGCCGAGCGGTTTTGGCGCGGGCGGCAGGGTTAATCCTAATTCTTCAAAACGCTCGTCTGCTGTTAAATTTTCCATGCTGTTTTTATCGTTATAAAATTGTGTTTAATAGGAGAACGCCCACTAAGCCAACCAAAGAAACAATGGTTTCCATAATTGACCAGGACAAAAAAGTATTTTTTACGCTGAGGTTGAAGTATTCTTTAAAAAGCCAGAAACCGGAATCGTTTACGTGCGAGAAAGCCAAACTTCCGGCTCCGACAGAAAGCACCATTAAGTTCGGATTGGTATGCGTTACAGTCATAATCGGCAAAATGATACCAACCGTAGTTAAGCCGGCAACCGTGGCAGAACCTACGCAAACGCGAATTGCTGCGGCAATCAACCAGCCCAAAACAAGTGGCTGGATGTGCAGGTTTTGTAAAAGTGCCGCAAACTGCGTGTTCACACCGGTATCCGTTAAAACCTGTTTTAACGCTCCCGAACCGGCAATGATGAGCAGGATGGAAGCAATGTCTTTTACGGCATCAGCATAAAAATTCATCACTTTAACCATGCTTTTGCCTTGGAAAATACCAAGCGAAAACGTGGCGTAAGTTATGGCGATGATGAGCACGATGGAAGGTGCGGCCAGAAAGGAAATAAACGGATGGAAATAAGATTTAGCCGGAAAAACGAAGGAAGCAACGGTAGTACTCAACAGCAACAGCACCGGTAAAACAGCTGTAAAAAAGCTGTTGAAAGTGCTTGGTAATTCGTTTTCCGGTAATTCCTCAGCAACAAAAGATTTTAATGGCTGCGATGGCATCTTTTTTAAAGTGCTTGAAAAAACCGGGCCGGCCAAAATGATCGCCGGAACGGCCAAAATAATCCCGTAAAATAAAGTTAAACCCATGTTGGCATGAAACTGCGTAACCAACGCGGAAGGCGAAGGATGCGGCGGCAAAAAACCATGCGTTACCGAAAGCGCGGCCAGCATGGGCAAACCAACGGCAACCGCCGGCAGCTTATATTTATAAACCACAGAGAAAATTAAGGGAACCATCAACACGAAACCGATACCGTAAAAAAGCGGGATGCCGATAATAAAGCCAATCGTCATCATGGCCCATTGGATATTTTTTTGTCCGGAAGCTTGTACAATTACCGTTGCAATCCGCTGTGCGGCACCGCTTACGGCCACTAATTTGCCAAACATCGCACCAAGCGTAATCAGGATAACCAACGACGATAAAATATCGCCGATCCCTTTTTCTACCGAGCCGGCAATTTTATCCAGCGGAACGCCCAGCAAAATTCCGGCTGCAATGGCAATCAGCAAAAAAGCCAGAAACGGATGCACTTTGCAAACACTGATCAGTAAAATTAAGCTTGCAATACAAAGTAGGATGATTAAAAAAGTCATTGATTACAAGTTAAATTTGATCGGTTTAATATTTTATTTTTAACGGAAGTTTTACCGGCGGAAGGTAATGCCATCCGTTGATATTTCAAAAATTAATTATGCCGGCGAACCGGTTTCTACCTGCAATCAAAACATGAATCTGAAATTACTCGATCTACTTTTTACGCTGCTTCACCTGCTGATTATCGGTTTTAACCTGTTCGGATGGATCTGGAAACGGACCCGTAAACTACATTTCGGCTTCATTTTGTTAACTGCGGCTTGTTGGTTTTTACTGGGAATATGGTTCGGTATCGGTTATTGCCCGGTTACAGAATGGCAGTGGGAAATTAAAGAAAAACTGGGCGAACAAAATTTGCCAAACTCATTTATTAAATATTATGCCGACCGGATTTTTAACAGAAATATAGATGCTATTTTTATCGATACAATTACAGCAGTTTGTTTTTTTGCAGCCGCCGTAACTTCTATTTATGTCAACTTTTTTTACAAACGAAAAAGACCGGCAGCTTTATAATCCGGAATAATTTCAGGGTTAAAACAATGCTTCTTTTATGGCATAAAAATCTTAGCCCTTTACTTCAAGCTCCGTTTTCAGTTTAATATCTTCCAAAGAACTGATGGTTAAGCAAAAATTTAAGTTAAACTTTTAAACCTAATCCTGTTACATATCCTTTGTTTGGCGTACTGTTTTCGAAGCGGCAGTTTTTTAACAGCTCTTCTAAAGCCTGCTTAATTTGCTGCCGGTTTGCCGGTGCAGCTTTGCGGATTTCCTCAAAAGTTGTTCTTGGCTTTTGTGTGTATTCAATCAGCTGATCGTAATTAGCGGGTTGCGGAAACTGGCTGATACTGCTTTTAGCATCCATTTTTTTGTATGGCCAGTAATTCCAGCCGATGTTGTTTTTTTCCAGTAATTCTCTAAAACCTTTAATCCATTCATCTTTATTTTCACCGGTTTCACCGATATAAATCGGTACGTTATTTTTATCCCGGAAATCGACATATTTCTGGATCACTTCCTGCTTTACTTCTGTCCAATAAGTGTGAAAAGTGTAAACTAATTTCTGGTCGAACGGCGTACCGAAAACACTGAAATTGCCGTCCCACTGTGCGCCGCCCAAAAAGATCAAATGGTTTTTATCCACAGTTCTGATTTCTTTGGTGATCTTTTTATAAAGCGGTTCTAATAAGGGGTTCAGTTTTGAAGCATCAAAATAATGTGCAATCGGTTCGTTCAGCAAATCATAACCCATAATAATCGGTTCATTTTTATAACGATCTGCAATTTTTTTCCAGATGCTGATGGTTAGCTGCTGGCTTTGTTCATTTTCAAACAAAAACGGATAACCAAAACCATCATCAATATTATCTCCGGTTTGGCCGCCCGGCGCGCAGTGCATATCCAAAATCAAATAAATATTCTCTTTTTTACTCCACTTAATCAACTTGTCCAGCAATATAAAACCACGGTTTTCATCTGTACTGCCGAGGTAAGTTTCGTTGGTAAAAAGCCGGTAATTAAAAGGCACGCGAATCGAATTCATCCCGGTACTTTTTAAATAACGGATATCACCTTCGGTAATATAATTATCCAGGTACTTCTGCCAGAAATCTTTAGCTGCATCCGGCCCGATTACTTCGGTAATGGCTTCATTAATCAACTTCGGCGATGAAACATCTTTAAACTTAAACATATAACCTTCCGGCACCATCCAGTTACCCAGGTTTGTCCCTTTTAAAAGCATCGGTTTACCATCGGTGCCGATAATTTCCTTTCCGCTTACACCTATAAATTTTTGCTGTGCTTCAACCTTAAAAAAGCCAAAAGCAATTAGTAAAAAGCATAATCTGATCAATGGTTTATTCATTTTTTATTGAGTGAACAGTAAATTTTTAACTATTACTTTAGTTGGAATTCGGATTGATATCTTTTAAAAAAGCAAGTATTTTTTCTGATTCCTTTGGATAAATGGTGATATGATGTGTGCGCACGAGGTAAGGAACCGCCGTTTTTTTACCGGAAGTTTGCACTGTAATTGCACCGGAGGGTTTCGCCGGCATGTGGCAATCGATACAATTTTGTTTGATAACAGCATTTAAACCGGGTGTGTTTTTAGTAAAACTATGGATGCTGTTTTTATGGCAGTTTATACAACGCTGCGAATACAAAACCAGGTTTACCCTTTCATTATTATGCGAATTGTGGCAGGTAGCACAATCCATATTGGATTTTATAAAACATTGGCTAACAGCCAATAACTGTGTTTGATTACCATGCACATCCAGTTTAGTTGGGTTTGTGCTACCATGATACAATTCAACTTCTTTAAATTTTGCCAGGGTATCGCCGGGTTTAAAAGCAAAAGCCGTTATCAACATAGTTTCTTTATTACCCGAATGGCAAACGGCACACATATCAATTTTTTGCTGCCTGTACAGAGAGTTATAAGTTTTGATATACCGCGCAATTTTTTCGTCGGGAAACTCGGTATGGTAACTTACATGATTGGCAGACGGGCCGTGGCAGCGTTCGCAATCAATACTTAAAACCATTGATTTTTTGTCCAGCTCCTCTACCCTTTGCAAACTTTGGCTTTGCTGCGGCAGCACTTCAATGTAAGAGCTATGGCATTCAAAACACCTGCGGGTTATCACTCTGTTAAAATCAACTGTGCTGCTATCGTAACCCGGACTGTTAGTCCAGCTGTGCAAAGCATTGAAATAAGACATCGGCAACTGATAAACCTGATTTCCTTTCCAATACAAGTAGGTTTCGCCTTTAACACCACCGAAAGTAATATCAAAACGATGCGCTTCAAATTCCTTATTATTTTTATAAGCAACCTGGTAGAAGCCGCCTTTTCGTTTTTCCATCACCACTTTTAACAGGTTATTAAACTGAAAAACGTTACTATTTTTAGCAAAGCTGCCATGGATATTACGGGCCGATGCTAAACCGGAAGCCTGATAATGTGCGGTTTGCAGATAAGAACTGTAAATATCCTGATGGCACTTTTTACAACTTGCAGAACCGGCATATACCTGCCCGCGCGGATCTTTTTGCTGATCCTGATTAAAGCATTGTGAAAAGATAAGAACCAGCGAAACTAAAAAAAACAGCAACAGCAGTAAAGTTCTTTTACCTTTCATTTTTTATGCCTTAAAAACAGCATCTGATTACGCAAGTAAATTATTCAATTACCAGGGTAGAAATGGAATGCGGCAAGCTGCTTGCTGCTGCTGCATTGCCTGAAACAGCCAGATTATAATCTACTTTTTTATCTGACAGGTTTAGAACGATCACTGCAATTTTGCCATCAGTGTTGATAAAAGCGGTATTTTGCAAACCGCTGCGGCTGGAAGAACTTGCAATTCTTTTGGCACCCGGCCGTACAAATTTCGAAAAATGCCCCAGGTAATAATAGCTGTTGGTGTAATGCAGTTCGCCGGTTTTGGTATCAGCAATAATGGGCGCATAGCAAAAGTTACCAACGTGGTTAGGGCCGCCTTTTTCGTCTAACAAAATATTCCAATCCGTCCAGCCGGTTGTACCGGCATTAAAATCGTTAACTAAAGAATTACCGTACCTTTCGCCCAAACCCCAGTCGTTAATTTTAGCATAATCAAATCTTTCTACACAACCTTCTGTAAACATGATGTTTGCATTCGGGAACGCTTCATGAACCCTTTCAACATTAACAAACTGCGGCTGGCCGCCGGCCCAGGTTTCGTACCAGTGATAAGCAATCCCCCAAACATATTTTGCAGTTTCCGGGTCTTCTAAAATCGTACTTGCACGCTGGTAAACCAAATCGCGGTTATGATCCCAGGCCATCAGTTTTTTACCGGAGTAACCTGCTTTTTGTAAAGCTGGCCCTAAAAATCCTTTAATAAAATCCCGTTCCTCATCCGCAGTATAAACACAGGATTCCCAGGGTTGCGTGGCCATTGGTTCGTTTTCTACCGATAAACCCCAGATCGGAATACCTATTTTTTCGTAAGTACTGATAAATTTTACGTAAAAATTTGCCCAAGCCTGTCGGTATTGCGGCAGTAAATGGCCGCCGTGCAGCACATCGTTATTAGTTTTCATAAATGCCGGCGGACTCCACGGTGTGGCAAATAAATTTATTTTACCGCCTGCCGCAGCCATCACCTGCTTGATAAAAGGGATCCGGTACTGCTCATCATGCTTCACATTAAATGATTTCAGCTCGGTATCGCCCTTTTTAATGTAACTGTAGCTCCCGCTCGAAAAATCGCAGCTCTGGATATTTGTTCTGGCAAGCGTGTAACCAATACCTTTATCGGTACTGTAATATGCCTGCAAAATTTCCTGCTGTTTATTTTTCGGGAGTTTAAAAAAGGTTTCTGCGGAAGCATCTGTTAACGCGCCGCCAATTCCTACAAAAGACTGAAACGTTTTGGAAGGATCAACAAAAATACAAATCTCTGTTTCTACCGGTTGCGGTTTAGGCTGAAAAGCAAGCGTTTCTGTTTTAGAAATTTTGTACTCGGTATTTTGAGCGGTTGTGTAAACCGTTACCGTTTTATTGGCAGTAAAAAAAGCAGGCCGGGTTTGTGCTTCAACCCTGAATAAAGTACTTAAACAAAGCAATCCGGAAAGTAATATAACGTAATTTTTTTTCATGAAAAGGTAATTAATATTTGGGGTTTTAATACTGATACTTCTTTTAACACTAAATTTTTTATACGGTAAAAGAAGCATTATTTCTCAATCATTTTATAATAATGGATATAATCTACCTGCATGGTAACCGGGAAGATACTGTCGTCGGTTCCCTTTGTACCGCCCCAATCTCCGCCAACGGCAACATTTAGCAACAGGTGAAAACGCTTATCAAAAGGCCATTCTGCACTGCCGGTATTATCGTTTACATAAGTTAAAACCAGCACATCATCCACGTAACCTTTTATGGCAAAAGGTGTCCAGTCAATACGATACAAATGATACTTTAAAAAAGCATCATCTACTGTTTTTACACCTGTTTTTTGATTGTTTTGTTTAAAATTATACATGCCGGTATGTGCCGTTACATGGATTACATTCGGGTCGTAACCAACATGTTCCATGATGTCAAATTCGCCGGAGTTTGGCCAGTTGCCGTAGGCAAAATCAGTAGGCAGCATCCAGATTGCCGGCCAGGTTCCTTTCCCGGCAGGTAATTTGGCTTTAACTTCAATCCTGCCGTATAAAAAATCGAATTTGTTTTTAGTAACCATACGGCTCGACGTATAATTTTTGCCGTTAAAACTTTCTTTACGTGCCGTAATAGTTAAATTACCGTTGCCAACACTGGCATTATCAACCGAGTTGGTGTAATATTCCAGTTCGTTATTTCCCCAACCGTTACCACCGAGATCATAACTCCATTTTGTTGTATCCGGCTTTCCGGCGTAATTAAATTCTTCTGCCCAAAAAGGCGCAGGTTCAAAAGTCCAGCCTTTATCAACAATAGCTATTGTTGTGTTAGCGGATTGCGGTATATCCTTTTTGTCTGAACATGATAAAATTGCTATCACCGATAACGTTGCTCCTAAAAGCATTAAGCTGTAATTACATTTCATTTTAAACATAAAATTTAAAGCTGCCGGCATTACCGATTGAAGTATTAGCAACCAAGAATATCAAATGCAGCTGATTTAACAATTTTAAAAAAGTGATTTATAAGGTAAAGGTTGCCCTGCCCTTTAACTGATGTAAAGTTATAAATGTTAGGCTATTAAAAGATGCCGGTGCTTCTTTTAGCACCTAAAATTCGGCATCAGGAAATTTTTAAAATAGTGAAAGTTTTTTGGTTAAGCGTAACAACATCTCCGGCCTTTTTACCTTTGAGCTGTAAACCGATCGGCGAAGCCACAGAAATGGCATAATATTTTTTTTCGTTGATAAACAAAGCACCGGCACTTACAGCCAGATAAAAGCTTTCCTGATCGGTTTCTACCAAACTTCCCGGTTGTGCCACCGAATGCGTTCCTTCGGGATTGATCTGCTGCAGCAATGCCTGCAACTTGCGTGCTTCTAAAAGCTGCCTGCTGTTAAGGTCGATTTCCTGCTGCATCATTGCCCGGCCGGTTTCGTACTTATCGCCTGCGCTGCTTTTGGTATCATTTTCTGAGGCTTTACGCGCTTCGGCAATTGCAGTTTCGGCATCAATAATGCGGTTTAAAATCTGTTCGGCACAAAGCTGGTAAAGTTGCTGTTTAATCTGCACTGTAAGAATTTAAAGGTTTACAAAGATGACAAATCTTCACGGAAAACATTTTGCAGGTTTGATTAGTTAAAAATACATCCTTAAAAAAAGCATTATGTACACAAATTCATTTCAAAACTCGGCAGCACCTGATCCGGAAATTACACCGCAACCAATGCCGGAAGAGAATCCGACACCGGAAATCCCGACAGAAGACCCGGCACCTTTACGTTCTCCGGAATTCCCGGAACCTGATCTTTTTCCGAGTGAAAATCCGGTTCCGAATATCCAGCCGGAATATCCCGGAACGCCGGCCTCATCACCGGAAATCCAGCGTTTCTGATTTAACAACCCACAAAAAAAGCGGTTAATTAAACTAACCGCTTTTTTTATGCCGTAAAAGAAGCATTACCAGCCGGGCGCAAAGGTTAAACCGAATACCGGCTTTTGCACATCGGTGCGCTGAAAAGGAACGGCTAAATAAGGTTCCAGCACAAAAGCCCCAAAAATGTTAACCCGCAAAGAAATACCGGTTGACATAGCCGGCACACGGTTGTAACCGCTTGGATAAACCAGCTGGCCAAAACGACTGTAAACCGGGTTTCCGGTGGCATCTGTTAAATACTGGTTGGCATCAGGTTCTTTTTTAAAGGAGATTTTATCACCGCCGTTCCAGGCCAAACCGGCATCAAAAAAGAAATTTAGTTCGGAGAAAAGAAATTTTGATTTGATCTGCGAAAGCTTTTCCGGGCCGGTAAACGGCAGCCGGACTTCAAAATTTACGACTGCATTACGGCTTCCCTGTAATTGATCGATGGTGAAATTTCCTTTATTTCTCGCATTATTTTTATAAAAACTGTTGGCTTCGTAACCTCTAATCAAATACGGATAACCGATAAACAGCGGAAATAATTCCTGGCTGCTGTTACCCAAACGGCCATAACCGTAAATACGGCCGGCAAAAGTAAACGGCTTTGTCCTAACATATTTCCGCAGATCTATGGTTGGTGCCAAAAACTTGTAATCGCCAACATTTCCTTCTAAACCGATACGATAACGGTAACCGGCCAGCGGCGAGGCAACACCGAAATAAGAATTATCACCAACTAAAGCCGTGTTTAACTGGTATAAAGTAAAAGGCATCAAATCATAACCGGTTTCATTACGGTATTGCGCCCTCGAAATTTTGTTATGCTCAGAATATAAACCGCTTGTAGGCGTGATAAAGTTATTTTGCGTAGTGTAATTATAGTAGGTACTGTAACGATCTACGCGGTAATAATAATGGGAAGCGCCGGTGCCAAACTCGATCCGGGTAACTTTTGAGAATGGATAAGAGGTAAAAGCCTGCAAACCATCCTGAAAGGTACGCGTAATATCATACCGGGATTCGTAAACGCTGGTTGGCTTGTTATTTACGCTTGCGGTGGTTAATCCTTGCTGATAAGTTGCGTATTGAAAAGGAATATGAGAGGCACTCAGGCCGAAATTCCACCTGCCCTGCTGGTTAATGTAGGCCAACTGTGCACCAAAATCATAAATCTGTCCGTTGATAGCTGCGCCGGCATAAATCTGGTTCCGGCCAACAATATCGCTGAATAAACCCTGGATACCGCTTGCCAAACCTGCGCCGTAACGGCTAACACCTGCCCCAACGCCGCTGCTCGACAAATAATCCAGCTTAAATTGTGGTTTAAAAGGTATATTATGAATAGAATCTGCCGGGATTTTTTGATAAGCCAAAAAGTTGTTCAGATTCGTATTGATTAAATCCACCCCGACAGATTTTGGCGGCGGAAGCATGGCTGCATCAAAATTAATCGCCTGGTTTTCTACTGCTATTGGTTTAAAATCAGAAGCTTTAGCATTATAAATCGTATATTTTTGAGAACGGTAATAAGAATAAACCACATCATCATGCGCGGATAAACTCAATGCCGGAGAAAACTCGGTAATACCGGAAATCCCGGTGAAAAGATTGGTTAACTGTTCTGTTTTTGTACTTGCCAGATTGTAGCGGTACATATTGCGGAAACCATCACGGTTACTTAAAAAATAGATGGATTGATCATCCGCAGAAAAAGCCGGATTTAAATTATTGGCCCCGTTAAAAACTTTGATATCGGTAGTTGTTTTAGCAGCTAAATCGTAAACGGCCAGGTTAAAAGGAATGGTTTGCCCTAACGATTGATCATAAGTGGTACGATCGCTGCTAAAAACAATTTTTTTACCGTTATGAGAAAAACTTGGCTGGTAATCGCTGTATTTATCGTTGGTTAGCTGCGTAACTTTTTTAGAAGGAATATTGTACAGGTACAAATCGCTTTGTCCGTCGGCCAGTGCGTTAAACGCAATGTCATTACCGTTTGGCGACCAGGTTAAATTACTAAACTGCTTGGCTTTCCCCATCGAAACTTCCTGCAAACTCCGGCCGGTTTGTACATCAACAATCAAAAGCTTGTTGCGGCCTTCGTTAAAAACACTGAAAGCAAAACGTTTTCCATCCGGCGACCAGGTTCCGGCAGATTCGATAAAGTTAAATTCATCAATATGCGTGTTGGAAACTTTGCTGGTTAACTTCCGCAAAATGCGCCCGGTTTTGGCATCCGCCAGAAAAAGATCTATGGTAAACAAGTTTTTTTCGGACAGAAAAGCAATGTATTTACCATCCGGACTAATCGCCGGGGCTACGTTCATTTTACCGCTGTTTTTATCATCAATCACCCTAAAACCAACAGGCGTTTGCACAGAATCTTTTAGATAAGGTTTGTAAGTTGCTTCGATAGAATTTTTCCACAAACTGGATAACGTTTTTTCATCATAGCCAAACGTCCTGCGGATACCGTAATCCAAACCAAAACGTGCCGTGTTTTTAAAAAAAGGGACAATCACCGAATCGCCGTAGGTAGAACCCATAAACGACCAGAATGCCTCGCCGTAACGGTAAGGGAAATACTTGCTGCTGTTGGTTAAATCCCTGAGGCTCGGGATATCATGATTAAGGTAAGCATCGCGCATCCACATCGAAGTGTAAGCATCTTTTTTACCGAGCGAAAGGTACTCGGCCATACCTTCAATCATCCATAACGGCAGGTTGCCGAGGTTCCCGATACTGCCATTGCCGGTTTCCGGATTGTTACCCAGCAAAACATGATATTGAAAAGCATGAACCAGCTCGTGGCCGATTACGTGGCGCGTGGTTTGGTTAGTTTCCATCAGCGGCATCACCACGCGGTTTTTTAAACCTTCGGTAACACCGCCCGTTCCAACACCAATTTCGCCTTGGATGGCGGTAGTTTGCTCAAAATCAGGATGATCGGAATATAAAATAATCGGGTTTCCTTTTCTGAATGTATCCTGGAAAACCTGCTGATGGATGGTGTACCAAAGTTCTGCTTCCTGCGCAAAACGTTTAATTACGCTGTCGTTTTTGAGATAATAATAGATCTGGAAATGCGGTGTTTGATAAACCTTGAACTTCAGGTTTTTATACCGAACCTTATTCTGGCCGAAATACTGTGCATCCGCATTTTTATACGATAAAAACAGCATCGCCGAAACGCAGCAAAAAAGATAAAATAGTTTTTTTAAAGAGTAACTGGTTAAGTCGGGTTTTTCCATATCTACTCGTTAGTTAAAATTGAATGCTTCGTTTACGATCATTTTATTGTGAAGTTAACGAGGCTTTGAACGATTTATTGAGTTATAGTTTAATCCGTAAAAATTATTGCGGCTCTGTTTCCGGCAGTGTTACCGAAGTAGTATCAACCGGAGCCGCCGTACTGTCCGTTTTCGTGGTATCAACCCGCGGCCTCGGCGTAGGGCAATTATATTCTTTAGTAATTTTGCTCCAAGGTTTCGGGAACGGGCCGGGGCCGTAACCGGATTTCGGGTCATCGTAAACTTTTTCCATAAAAGCACCAAAAATTGGTAATGCCGTACGCGAACCTTCGCCGGTTTGCGAAGTTTTAAAATGCACGCTCCGCTCATCGGCACCAACCCAAATACCTGTAACTAAATCTTTGGTAATACCCATATACCAGCCATCGGCATAACCGGATGATGTACCCGTTTTGCCGCCGATCTGGTTATTGCTGTTTTTCCACAAATCTTGATATTCCCACAAAGCCTGGGAAGTTCCGCCGGGTTCTTCCATCCCACCACGGAACATATACAACATCAGCCAGGCTGTTTCTTCGCTTAAAACAGATGTATTTTTGGGTTTGAATTCGGCCAGCACATTGCCTTTGTTATCCGTAATTTTTGCAACCAGGATCGGGTCGAGCCGCCGGCCTTTATTTAAAAATGTGCTGTAAGCGCGAACCATTTCGTAAACGGAAACATCGTTAGAACCCAGGGAAACCGACGGCACGGATTCCAAATGACTTTCGATACCGCATTTGTGTGCATATTCTACCACTTTATCCCAGCCCACTTTTTCGGTTACCTGCGCCGTAATCGAGTTAACCGATTTTCCCATTGCCCAGCGCAAACTCATTTCGCGGTAAGAGAAATTGAAATCCGCATTTTTAGGCTCCCAAACATCTGGTTTGCCTTCATTATTAATGTATTTAATAGAAACCGGCTTATCGGTAAACTTATCGCAAGGCGTAAAACCGTTATCCAGCGCAGCCAGATAAGCAAAAGGTTTGAAGGTAGAACCAGCCTGGCGTTTGGCCTGATTTACGTGATCGTATTTAAAATACTGGTGATTGATGCCGCCGACCCAAACTTTAATTTTTCCGGTAGAAGGCTCAATCGTCATCATGCCGGTATTTAGCAAACGCGCATAATATTTTAGGGAATCGTAGGTTGAAAAGGTTGTATCCTGATCGCCTTTCCAGGTAAAAACCTGCATCCGTTTTTTCCTGTTAAAGTAAGCCTCAACAGAATCCAGGTTATTTTTATACTTCTTTTCGAGCAAATTATAAATTGGCAAACGCTGGGAAGCTTTCTGCGGAAAATCTAAAATTTCTTTTCCATCTAAAGTCCGCCACGGATTTTCTTTTCCCCAAACTCCCTGAAAACGTTTCTGCAACGCTTTCATTTTTTCGGCAACGGCTTCTTCCGCATATTGCTGCAATTTGGAATCGATGGTGGTATAAATTTTTAACCCGTCGCGATACAAATCGTAATCATTATCGTCGCACCATTTTTCCAGCCACTTATCAACCGCAGAACGGATGTACGAATCGCCCTGCGATTCATTTTCTACATAACTTAAATCCAGCACAATCGGGACGGTGCTGTAACTGCTAAAATCAGCCTTGGAAATATAGCCGTATTTTTCCATTTGCGACAAAACCACGTTGCGCCTTTCCTTCGATTTCTCCGGATTTTTTATGGGATTGTAAGTGGAAGTTGCTTTCAGCATACCGATCAACGTTGCGGCTTCAGCCGGATTAACGTGATCCGGCGTTTTGTTAAAATATTTAAGCGATGCTGTTTTTATGCCGAAAGTATTGTTGCCGAAAGGAACCGTGTTGAAGTACAAAGTGAGGATTTCGTTTTTGCTGTAAGCACGTTCAATCTTAAAAGCCGTAATCCATTCTTTAAACTTGTAAGCAACTGTACGCAAAACCGGAACATGAGAAATCGGACCCTGATATTTTTTTTTCCGGGTTTGAAACAAATTTTTGGCCAGCTGCTGCGTAATCGTACTTGCACCGCGCCGTTCGCCGGTTGCGGTAGAAACGATACCGCTTATCAAACCGTAAAAATCTACGCCGTGATGCTGGTAAAAACGCGTATCCTCGGTGGCAACCAAAGCGTGAATAAGATTGGGCGAGATTTTTTGAAAATCTACCGGCGAGCGGTTTTCCCTGTAATAACGGCCGATCAATTTGCCGTCGGCCGTATAAACATCAGAAGCAAGGGACAGCGTTGGGTTTTTAATATCTTCTGTATCAGGAGAATAGCCAAACAGCCATAAAAAGTTTAATTCAACCGCACAAAACAAAATAATAACTAAATAGATGAGATAAACGAAGTATCGTAAAACCGGATTTTTTAAACGTGCAAACATATTTAGCCAAGCCTTTTTGGGTGTACAAACGTAAGCAATTAAAATACTTGCGCCTGCAAATTTTCTGTTTCGATATTGATTAGGATTACTGCGCCAGGTTTTTTAAAACCGCTTTTTGCGGCAGCGCAGCTTTTACATCTTCTTTTATTTTACTGAACGTGCCCGAAACTACTTTACTGAACATACTGTTTTTACCGGCAATAATTTTGATCGTGGTTGTATTGCTGATCGTAATCGGTGCGGTGTACAATTTTGATTGCTGATTGGGCGTGCTGCCATCCAAAGTATAAAAAATTTGTACGCTATCCTGGGCGCAACTCATGCTCACGTTCATTGGTTTTGAAAACGTTTTAGCAGGCGCAATTATGTACGGATTTGCCACAATCATATGATCTGTGATTGCTGAAACCGGTTTTTGCAAATCTTCCATATACAATTTATTAGGTAGTTTGCCGATAAAAACATCCCAGTTCCCACCATTTGAGATGTCATTATTCGTTAAAAAAAGCTTGTTATAAGGTTTATTATTAAGCTGCATGCCTTGCAGATAATAACTGTTGATTGCGTTACCGGAAGAAGAAATCACGAACTTTTTACCGTTTTCCAGGTTGATGGTTGCTCTGTCAAAAATCGGAATCCCGATCTGGTAATCGTTCTGGCCCGGCGCAATGTTGTAAAATCCCAAAGCATTCACCACGTACCAGGCACTCATTTGTCCGCAATCTTCGTTTCCGGCCAAACCATCCGGCGCAGCTTTATACAAAGTATTCATAACTTTATTAAGGTAATACTGCGTTTTATACGAGTCATCCGTAAAATTATACAGGTAAACAATGTGATGGCTTGGTTCATTTCCGTGCACGTACTGGCCGATTGTTCCGGTAATATCCGGCAAACTTTTGCCCGTCATCTCAGAACTTGCCGCAAACAAAGCATCCAGTTTATTTTCCAGGTTTTCTTTTCCGCCGATCATCGATGTTAAACCATTTACATCCTGCGGCATAAAAAACGAAAACTGCCAGGCATTTCCTTCGGTAAAATTATCGTCAACATCGCTCGGTTTAAAAGGCGAAAGCCAGCCGCCGTTCGTACGGGTTTGCACAAAACCGGTTTGTTTATTATACACGTTTTTCCAGTTTTGGGCGCGCTCGATGTATTCGGCATAATCCGGTTCGTGCTTTAACATTTTCGCCATTTGGGCGATGCACCAGTCGTCGTAAGCATATTCCAACGTTTTAGAAACGGATTCCTTTTCATCTTCGGCCAAAACCAAGCCATTTTTACGGTAAGAATCCAGGCCGAACTGGTTCCGGTTCACAGCATCTTTCATCATTTTAAAAGCTTTTTCTGCATCAAAACCGCGCAAACCTTTGGCATAAGCATCCACAATTACGGGGATGGAATGATTGCCGATCATGCAGTAAGTTTCGGTGGAAGCAAGCGGCCAAACAGGCAGCAAACCGCCCTGCTCGTTCATCGCCATAAAGCTTTTAATAAAATCTAAAGTCCGTTTTTTATCGATTAAAAGAAGCAGCGGATGCTCGGCGCGGTACGTATCCCACAAAGAAAAAACGGTATAATAATTAAAGCCTTCCGCTTTATGAACCTGCTGATCCAGCCCGCGATACTGGCCGTCCACATCGTTATAAATATTGGGGGCCAACATAGAATGGTATAAAGCGGTGTAAAAAATCGTTTGTTTTTGCCTTGCGTAATCCACCGTTCTGGTTCTGGGCTGCTGCCTGCCGCCGCCAAAACCGCCGCCGCCAAACCCGAAACCATTGTTGGCTAACGGCACAGGCATGGCAACCGGCGCGCCGCCTTCTACCTGAATTTTAGAAAGCTCCTTTTGCCAGGTATCTTTTGCCTGTTTCATTACTTTTTTAAAGTCGAAATCCGGCACTTCGGCATCCAGGTTTTTCAACGCACCTTCTGCACTAACGGATGAAATCCCGACTTTTACAATCACCTCGCCGGGATTATCAAATTGAACGAACATTTTGATATTTTTTCCCTGCAACTTTTTTTCGCCGTTTTTTACCTGATCATCCGAAGCAATTCCATACGTTTTAAAAGGTTTGGAAAATTTGGCGTAAAAATAAACCGCCTGATTTTTTGCCCAGGATGATGATTTGCGGTAACCACGGATTTCGCGGTCGTTAACCACTTCAATCCAGGAATCCAGCACCGGATCGCGGTGCTGCAGATCGATAATAACGTTTGCTTCTTTTGTTGACAGAAAACTGTAACGGTGCATTCCCACCCGTGTGGTGGCCGTTAATTCTGCTGTAATCTGGTATTTATCAAGCACGGTACTATAATATCCCGGCGAGGCATCTTCGTTTTTTTTCTGGAAATGCGAACGGTAATCTTTGTTGTTCAGCTGCGGTTTGCCGGTGGTTGGCATAAACAAAACATCGCAGTAATCGGCAATCCCGGTTCCGCTTAAATGCGTGTGGGAGAAACCGTAAACCAGCGAATCGGTAGCGTAATAACCCGAGCAGCCGTCCCAGCCCTCCAGCCGTGTATCCGGACTCAGCTGCACCATCCCGAACGGCATCACCGCGCCGGGATAAGTATGGCCGTGGCCGCCGGTGCCGATAAACGGATCAACTAATTTGGTATAATCTGCTTTTCTTTGTGCCGATACTTCGTTTAGCAGCAAAAAAAATGTGGTTAAAAGAAGTATTGCGGTTTTTAAATAGTTCATTGCGTTGATTTACAAGAAACGGTGCTCAGGTTTTAATTTTTATCCGATAAACAAAGCACGGCTCCATAACGGCAAAAGTTCGTTTTTCGTTTCGGAAATACAAAAATCAAAAGATATCCGCTTCCTTTTTAATTTCTTTTAAAACCAGCATCTAATCTTTCGTAATTTACCGCTCCAACTATGCAACGTAAACATTTCCTTTCCTCGCTTTTACCGGCAGCGTTACTACTTTCTTCGGAGCAGTTACCGGCCAAACCAATCTCCTTAAAACAACCGCATTCGGTCAAAATTCCGCCTTATTTAGTTGCCGGCGATACGATTGGCATTACCTGCCCTGCCGGTTTTATTTCGGTGGAAGATATCCGGCCGGCCGTGCAACTGATGCAGAGCTGGGGTTTTAAAATTGAAGTTGGCAAAACCGTTGGCCGGCGGGATTTTTCGCTCGGCGGAACCGATGCCGAACGCGCCGCAGATTTGCAATACATGCTGGATAACCCGCAAATTAAAGCCGTAATGTGCGCCCGCGGCGGTTACGGTGCCGTGCGGATTATTGATCAGTTGGATTTTAGCAAGTTCCAGTTGCAGCCAAAATGGATTATCGGTTTCAGCGATATTACGGTTTTACACAGCCATATTCACCAAAACTATCACACTGCAACTTTGCATTCTAAAATGTGCAACAGCTTCCCGCAGGACTGGAATTTAGCCGAACCAATCCAGGTAGAAACCATATTATCTATCCAAAAAGCTTTGACGGGTGAAAAACTGACTTATACTGCTCCGCCTTCAGCATTTAATCGTTTTGGTAAAGCAACCGGCGAACTAATTGGCGGAAATTTAAGTTTGATTGCCACGCTGGCCGGCAGCAAATCCGACATTAATACCAAGGAAAAAATTCTGTTTCTGGAGGATACCAACGAGCAGTTATACAACATTGATCGCCTATTTTTTAACCTTAAAAGAAGCAACAAATTAAACGGGCTGGCCGGATTAATCATCGGCGGTTTTAAATTAAAACCGGAAGATGAAGGCGACGAGTTTGGCAAAACGCTCGAGCAAATTGTCCTCGAAAAAGTAAAAGATTTCAGTTTTCCGGTTTGCTTTGATTTCCCTGTCGGCCACCAAAAAAATAATTTCGCCTTCAAATGCGGGGCAAAGCATTTTTTGGAAGTGGATGCGAACGGCGGGAAACTGGTTTCGGCTTAATGCTTCTTTTATGGGATAATTTTCGGGGAAGAAAAAAGATATTCTTCATTAAAAAAACAAAAAGATTAAAAATCATTAGCTGGAAAGATTTGGTTTACAAACCCTAAATAGCAAGAAAATCACAAACCAGAATATTTAACTTGGCAACAACAAACAACGATTTGGCAACATCAGGTTTATAGCGATGTAAGATTTTTGTACTGTAGAATTTAAACAGCAAACAAATGCAAAAAACAATTTTCATCACAGGAGCATCAACAGGTTTAGGGAAAGCTACTGCCAAATTATTTCAGTCCAAAAACTGGAATGTAATTGCGACCATGCGAAACCCGGAAAAGGAAACAGAACTTACCCAACTGGAAAACATTACGCTTTTGCCGCTTGACGTTACTCAATCAGATCAGATTAAAAACACTGTGGCCAAAGCTATCGCGTTACAAAACATTGATGTGGTGTTTAATAACGCCGGCTATGGGTTAATGGGTGCTTTGGAATCGTTTAGCGATGAACAAATTTTAAAACAGATCGACACAAATCTATTGGGTGTGTTGCGTGTTACGCAGGCATTTATCCCTTATTTTAGAGAAAAGAAAAGCGGTTTGTTTATCAGCACCACTTCCATGGGCGGACTTTTGGCGTTTCCTTTACACTCAATTTACCACGCCACCAAATTTGCTTTAGAAGGCTGGTCAGAAAGTATGTCGTTTGAATTAGGCTTGCATAATATCGGGATCAAAACCATTGCGCCGGGCGGTATTGCAACCGAATTTACAGGCAAATCGCTTGATAAAAGTATAAATCCTGACTATCAGCAATTGGAGGACAAGCTTTTCGCTGCTATTGACAATATGAAATCAGCCTCAACTGCCGAACAAATTGCCGAAGTAGTTTATGAAGCTGCAACAGATGGAAAAGACCAGATTCGATATGTGGCAGGCGAAGATGCAAAAGCTTTGTATGCAAGGCGTTTGGAAATCGGTAATGAAGAATTTAGAAAAGAAATAAAAAAGCAATTTTTGGGATAGTAATCTAAATAACCAGGCAAAGCCAAAAAAAATTTGCCTGTTTTGAATTGATAAAAAAAAATCATGATTAATATTATTAATTCTGTATCTCAATTTCATCGTTTATTATCCTTGCCCGAGCCGGCACATCCATTAGTTAGCGTTGTTCGCGTTCCGGATATGCGCTTTAATAACAACATGATTTGGGAATCCTTTTCTTTAAATTTTTATTGTGTGGCACTGAAAAGAGATATTGCAGGGAAAGTGAAATACGGGCAGCAGTATTACGATTATGACAAAGGCATCATGACTTTTATTGCTCCGAAACAAGTTCATTCGCTTGATGCTTCTCAGGTTGATAGGTTAAATCAAGAGTCCGGGACAGGTTACATATTAATGTTTCACCCCAATTTTTTATACAAACATCCACTTGCTGCAACGATTAAAAATTTCGGCTTCTTTTCTTATACGGTAAACGAAGCATTGCATCTTTCCGAAAAAGAAGAAAAAGATATAATCGGGATTTTTTATAAAATTGATGAAGAATATCAACACATAGACCGGCATACACAGGATATAATTCTTTCTCAAATTGATCTGTTGTTAAATTACAGCAACCGGTTTTACGAAAGGCAGTTTATTACCCGGAAAGCTGTAAACCACGATTTGCTAACCAAGACGGAACAATTGTTAAATGAATGTTTTGAGCAGGAAGAAACGTTAAAAAACGGGTTGCCTACGGTAGAACTCCTGGCGGCCAAACTCAATTTATCTACTCATTATTTAAGCGATATGCTGCGTTCCCTTACCGGGCAAAGTGCCCAGCAACACATCCAGGGAAAGTTGATTGAAAAAGCTAAAGAATACTTAACCGTAACCAATCTATCCGTTGCCGAAATTGCCTATCAGTTAGGTTTTGAATATCCGCAATCATTCAACAAAATATTTAAAAAGAAAACGAATATTTCTCCGCTGGAGTTTCGGCAAACATTTAACTGATAATAGCTGGTTACAATCTTTTAATATAAATGCTTCGTTCTTAAATAAAGAGCGAAGCATTTTTTTTGAATTAAATATAAGGAAACTGGTTTTAGGTTGATGCTTCTTTTATCGGATATTTTTTGGGGAAGAAGGAAGATGTTCTCTATTAAAATAAATATTAGGATTAAAAATCCTTAGCTCGAAAGATCGGGGTTTTAAACCCCAACCAGTAAGAAAACCGGCGTAACGCCAGCCGAGTATCGCGCAAACATCCGCAAAATGTACCATTAATACCGTTGGATGTGTTACCTCCGCTAACCGCAACTGCTGTAGGTTTGTACCATAAAAATTTAGTTATGAAAACAGTATTGATAACCGGCGCAAACAAAAGCATTGGATTTGAAGCCGCCAGACAATTATTACAGCAAGGTTATTACGTTTACCTCGGCTGCCGGGATTTACAGAAAGGCGAACAGGCCGTTAGTCAGCTGCAGGCAGAAGGGTTAACTCAGGTAGAACTGATCGAAATTAATGTTGATAAAATTGATTCGATAAAAGCAGCACGGGAAGTATTAGGCCAGAAAACCAAAGTGCTGGATGTACTGATTAACAACGCCGGAATCCTCGGCAGTATGCAGCAAACGCCGCTGGAAACAGACATCAGTATGTTTAAACAGGTTTTTGAAACCAACTTTTTTGGCGTGATCGAAGTAACACAAGCATTCATCGATTTGCTGAAAGCTGCGCCGGAACCACGAATTGTAAACGTTACTTCCGGTTTGGGTTCGCTTACCCTGCAAAGCGACCCGACATGGAAATATTATCCTTACAAAGCGGCCTGTTACGTTTCGTCCAAAGCGGCCTTAAACGCTTATACGATTGTGCTGGCTCATAACTTACGCGACACGCCGTTTAAAGTAAATGCCGTTGATCCGGGTTATACTGCAACTGATTTTAACCATCACTTCGGCCCCGGAACGGTACAAGATGCCGCTGCCCGAGTGGTAAAAGCAGCTGTTTTGGGATCTGATGGCCCAACTGGTCAGTTTTTTAGCGATGATAATTCGCCGGAAACTGGGATTAGTCCTTGGTAAAAAGTTTCTATTTGTTAGGATTGTAATTTAAAAAAAGCTTCGCTCTCAACAGAGAGCGGAGCTTTTTTTTAGTTTAAAATATTCTTTTGCTAATACTTCGTTTATCTAACATTTATTAAAGTGAAGAAAGGTTATCAACAAAAAGTAGGATGATAAAATCAAAACTATGAAATATGTACTAACTTTTCTTTATAAAGTCCAAATAGATTAGAATAGATAGTAGTAAAATCATTATCAATCCTGTTCCAAACCTAATATTGATTTCTGTCTTCGTATAACCATTAAAATAATGCCCAACAAATATTAAAGATACCAGTAAAACGTAGAGAGGAAGAGTAGGCTTTTTCTTACCTGAACTCACAATGAATTTCTAAAGAAGGTTTACAATTCAATCAATCTGAATTTTCAAATTCTTTCTCCTTACTTCCCACTAAACGAATACGGAAAATCTCCACTTACAACACCTCTCGCCTTATTTGGCGTAGCCGATAGGTTAAAGTTGATATTTGCGCCCTGCATCATCGCCGAATGGCTCAACCAGTTTTTATCGTACGCTTTACCGTTTACCTGCATGGTGTTGATGTATTTATTTTCTGCGGAATTAGATGCTGCGTTTATCACTACTTTTTTACCATTCTCCAGATTCAGCGTAATCTTTTTAAACAACGGCGTTCCTATAACATACTGATCTGTGGCGGGCGTAACCGGATAAAATCCCATCGCAGAAAACAAATACCAGGCAGAAGTTTGTCCGTTATCTTCATCGCCGCAATAACCATCCGGCGTGGCTTTGTATAATTTGCGCATCGCTTCCCGAATCCAGTATTGCGTTTTCCAGGGCTGGCCGGCATAATTGTACAGATAAATCATGTGCTGGATCGGTTGGTTTCCGTGCGCATATTGCCCCATATCAGCAATCTGCATTTCGCGGATTTCGTGGATCACCTGGCCGTAATAACTATCGTCAAACGTTGGCGGCAGCGAAAAAACAGAATCCAGTTTAGCTGTAAATTGCTGTTTGCCGCCCATCAAATCAATCAAACCCTGCACATCCTGGAAAACCGACCAGGTGTAATGCCAGCTGTTTCCTTCGGTAAAAGCATCGCCCCATTTAAACGGATTGAACGGCGTTTCAAAGCTGCCGTTTTTGTTTTTTCCACGCATCAGCCCGGTTTCTTTATCGAACAGCTTTTTATAGTTCATGCTTCTTTTAGCATATAAATCTACTTCTGCCTTAGATTTTCCCAACGCTTTTCCTAACTGTGAAATCGCGAAATCATCATAAGCATATTCCAAAGTACGGGCTGCATTTTCGTTAATTTTTACATCATAAGGCACATAACCCAGCTCGTTGTAATATTTTACGCCGGTGCGGCCAGTCCCTTCCGGTCCTTCGCCGTTGGCACCGTGAACCAGGGCTTCATACAATTTATTGATGTCGTATCCGCGCAAACCTTTAATGTATGCATCCGCCACAACCGAAGCCGAATTATTGCCCACCATCACATCAGAATAACCCGGACTTGACCATTCGGGCAGCCAGCCGCCTTCTTTGTAATCGTTGATCAAACCTTCCTGCATCTCTTTGTTGATGGACGGATAAACCAGGTTCAAAAATGGATACAACGCCCGGAAAGTATCCCAGAAACCGGTTCCGGCAAATAAATATCCCGGCATAATTTTACCGTTGTACGGACTGTAATGCTGGATACCTCCCTGAGCATCAATTTCATACATTTTATTCGGGAAGAAAAGCGTGCGGTAAAAGCAGGAATAAAAAGTGCGCATCTGGTCTTCCGTTCCGCCTTCTACCTGGATATGGTTTAGCGTTTTGTTCCACGTAGCTTTAGCTTTTGCTTTGGTTTGATCGAAGCTGTCGCCGGCAAGTTCACGTTTTAAATTGAGTTCCGCCTGTTCAAAACTAATGAAAGACGATGCTGTTTTTACCCCTACTTTTTCGCCTTTTACAGTTTTAAAACCGATAACCGCACCGCAATGATCACCCGTGATTTCCAACGAATCCTGTGCTAATGTTTTACCGTGCCACGCTTTAGAAATGGTAAAAGGCTTATCAAAAATTAACACAAAAAAGTTGGTAAAATTTGGCATTTTACCTCTTGTATAACGCTTGGTATAACCGATAATCTTGTTTTCCTTCGGGATGATTTTAATGTAAGAACCTTTGTCGAAAGCATCCACAACCACAAAAGAACTGTCGGTTTTTGGGAAAGTAAACCTAAATTGTGCCGCCCGTTCTGTCGGCGTAATTTCGGTTGTTACGTCTGCATCCGCCAGATACACGCTGTAATAATAAGGTTTGGCAACTTCCGCTTTGTGCGAAAACCAGCTGGCGCGGTCGTCCTGCGTAAATTTTAAATGCTTGGTAACAGGCATAATTGCAAACTGCCCGTAATCGTTCATCCATGGCGAAGGCTGGTGCGTTTGCTTAAAACCACGGATTTTATCTGATGCGTATTGGTATTGCCAGCCGCTGCCCATCCCACCGGTTTGCGGCGTCCAGGTGTTCATGCCCCAAGGTAAAGCAATGGCAGGATAAGTGTTTCCGTTAGATAAACTTGGTTTGGAGTCCGTACCCATCAGCGGATTAATCCATTCCACCGGATCAGAAATTTTGCTCACTTCCTGCGCAAAAGCTGCAAATTGAATCATTGTAAAAATTAATGTCCAGATTTTTTTCATCTTTTTATTGATTTGATAGAATTGGTTTTGTGTAGCTATTATACTTAAAGTCATCCCCAAAAATTTATTTTAATGGAGATGACTTTTTCCATTCTGATTATTATTTTAACTAATTCTGCGGACGGTCAGCAGGCAAAACGCCCCAGCTTGTGCTCGGCTTGCTGCCCATCTCGAAAACTAAATCTCCGCCCTGCACCAAATCCTGGTAAGTTATAAAACTGTGCGTATATTTTTTGCCGTTAAAAGAAGCACTCTGAATATAAATATTTTGCGCGCTGTTGTTTTTGGCAATTACATGCAGCGTTTTACCTTGCGCTAATTTTAGGGTTGCCTCGTTAAAAAGCGGACTGCCAAAAACGTAAATACCGCTGGCCGGATTAACCTGGTAAAAACCCAAAGACGATAACACATACCAGGCAGACATTTGCCCAACATCCTCATTACCAATAATACCGTCGGGTTTATCGGTATAAAAATTATTCATTACGAAACGAACTTTTTCGGCTGTTTTCCAGGGCTGGCCGGCGTAAGGATATAAGTAAATAATATGATGAGAAGGCTCATTTCCATGTGCGTATTGACCGATCAAACCGGAAATATCAGGGGATTTTTCTTTGCCCATATCTCCTTCCGCCACAAAAAGCGAATCTAATTTTTGCGTAAACGGTTTATCGCCGCCTTGTAAAGCAATCAACCCTTTCACGTCCTGCGGCACCAGCCATGTGTATTGCCATCCGTTTCCTTCGGTGTAATCACCAACGGCATGGCGCGATTGAAACGGGCTGAAAGGCGTGCGAAACTCATTTCCATTTAATCTGGCACGCATAAAATGGGTTTTTGGATCGAAGTAGTTGTGATAATTTTGCGCGCGTTTACCAAAATACTGGTAATCGTCGGGCTTGCCCATTTTTTGAGCCATCGCCGCAATCCCGGAGTCATCAATACTGTATTCCAAGCCCATCGCTACAGATTCTGCCGTGCTATCCGCCGGAACGTAACCCAATGTTTTAACAAACTTCAAGCCGCGGTCATCCTTCATGGCACTGGCTTTTACGGCTTCAAAAGCCAGGTTCGTATCAAACCCTTTAAAACCTTTTAAATAAGCATCGGCAACAACCGGTATGGCACTGTTGCCTACCATCGTGTTGGTTTCGCTGCCCATTAAATGCCAAACCGGCAACTTGCCCTGCTGCTGATAAATGGCCAGCATGGAATTAACAATATCGCTGATTTTTTCCGGTTGGATCAATGTGTAAAGCGGATTTAAAGCCCGGTAAGTATCCCACAAAGAAAACGTAGTTAAGTTGGTAAATGCTGCTTTTCGATATACTTTTTTATCTGTGCCGAGGTAATCGCCGTTGTGGTCGTTAAAAATGGAAGGTGCGATCATCGTGTGGAACATCGCCGTATAAAAAATCTTTTTCTGCGTTTCGGATGCTGTTTTTATCACTATTTTTTGCAGCTGGTTGTTCCATTTCTGATCAGCTTCTGCCGCTACCTGGTCAAAATTCCAGCCCGGCGTTTCCGCTTGTATATTCATCAGCGCATTCTCGGAACTTACCGGCGAAACACCAACTTTAATCAGCATTTTTTCGCCAGCTGCGGTTGCAAAAGTGAGTACGCCTTTTGCACCTTTTCCGGTTAAAGCCGTACCGGTTTTGGCAACTAAGCTATCGTAAACGGAAAAGTTTTTGATGGGTTTGGAGAAAACGGCTGCGAAAAATATCCGCTGATCTTTAGACCAGCCGGTCGAAAACCGGTAGCCGGTAATCGTAGTGGCGTTAACCTGTTTGATGGAAGTTTGCGTTGGCCTGTCCCAGTTTAAACCTTCCTGTAAATTAATAATGATGTGCGCCTGATCGCTTTTCGGGAAAGTGTATTCATGAACTCCGACACGCTCACTTGCCGTTAAGCGCACGCCGATGTTATAACGTTTCAGTTTTACGGCGTAAAACCCCGGCTTCACTATTTCATCTTTGTGGCTGAACAAAGAAGTATAACCGCTTTGGATGTTTTTCTGCGTGCCTTTGGTTAACATAACCGGGCCGGTTGTAGGCATAAAAGTAAGATCGCCCAAGTCGCCGATTCCGGTTCCGCTTAAATGCGTATGCTGGAAGCCGATAATCGTAGAATCGGAAATGTTATAACCGGAACACCAGTCCCAGCCCTGCGCAATATTCGTCGGCCCCAATTGCACGGCACCAAAAGGCACATTCGCACCTAAAAAAACGTGGCCGTGGCCGCCTGTACCAATATACTCATCTACATATTTGGTTAAATTCTGGTTTTGCTGCGCGGATGCAGGTTGATAAAAAAATGCCGATAAAAGAAGCATTTTTAAACTGCGTTTTATATTGATTTTATTCATGTTCATTATTTTTATTTATTAAAAGCAATCATTTTTATTTTGGTTGAAGGTCATTTTTCTGATCCAATCAGCACTGTCCTACTCATCCTTTATAAAAAGGGATTTTTACAGAAGCATTTTTTAAAGCCGCTAAATTAGCATCTGTTACATTCCCAAAAAAAGAAACGCCGGCCGCACCATTGGAAAGCGCGTTTTCCACGCCTTGCTGCACTTCGCCGTCGTTCTTAAAATCCGACAAGTACAAGCCGGCGTATAACGGAAATTTTCCCTTTAGTGCTGTAACCCCTTCGGCAACAGCATTACCGATCCAGGCCACATTTTCCTTATAAAAACCGTGGTAAATCATCGGGCAAACTCCGCTGACATTCCAATTTACCCAATCCTGTTTTACATTCCGGTGCGCAATATCCGGCGTAGGGAAAACTGCCGCCGTAATTGATTTTTTGTATGATTTTGCTACGTTGGTTAAGCGTTCTACCACTTTGTTAACGCGCTGGTAACGGAACAATCGCCACGACGGACTTGCTTCCGGGTATTGCACCGCATCAATATCTATACCGTGCTCGGTTTTGTAGGCATCTTTACAAACCCGGCAATAGCAAAAATCGTATTCCGGCAGCTCGCTGGTTTGTACAATTTTATAATTATCCCATAAATTAACCGGCAAAATTACGTCGCAAAATCGCACATAATCCAGGTGGATGCCATCTACATAATCCTTTTTTAAAGCGGTGGCGTAATCGTTTTCGAGGTATTGTTTTACCTCCTCGCGCGAAGGACAAAGCCAGCGGTAATAATTTACGTAAGGCGGATGATTGGCGCAGGATTCGCCTTTTCGATTCACGGCGTACCATTCCGGATGCGTTTCCAGCAGTGTTTTTTCACCGCGGTTCATCGTCCAAATCCAGCGGTGCGCTTCCAGTTTCTGTGCTTTTGCTGCGCGGAAATGCTTCTCGCTGTCGTTCTCAAAAAACATCCCGCGGATGCCGGCTTCGTAATATTTGCGGTAACGTTCGGCCAGTTGTTCGTCGGTATCTTTCAAATTCGGGTTCGTCCAAACCCAATGTTTCCATTCTTTTTTTCTGGCCGAAACCAACACTTCTGCATTTGCAGCCGCTGGTAAAACAGCTGCGGATAATCCGGCCAGTAAACTATTTTTAACAAAATTCCTGCGGTTACTCATGGTTTTGATTTTAAAATTTCTATCAATCCTTCATCATTTATGCTGATAACTGAACTTCCTTCGGTACTAACCGTTGCCGTAAACTGTTTTGCCGAAGCATCCATTTGCAGCACATTTTCCCGCTCCCCAATTTTCACGCTCCGCTCAATTTTTAACTCTTCCAAAGTTAAAGCATACTTACCGTTTTTTTGCAGATACTGTTTTTGCCGGTAATAAATCAGCCATAAATACTGCTTCTGCAACTCGGAAAGAGGCATGGTAAAAACAGCATCACTTTTACGGCTGAACTGCAAATAACCGAAACGTTCCGGGAAGTGCATGTTGATCACGCCCTGCGGCGACCAAACCCAGTTATGTTCCGGCAAATTTTTTCCGGCAGCATCCGTTAATTTGATATTTTTATTTCCGACGATTTTCGTATCCCATTCCACACGCGAAAAATTGATGCGCCACAGCGTGCCTTCTTCCGGCACTTTCACCGGGAATCCCATGCGCAAAGCTTTTAACGGAATTGCCATTTCAACCGTCCAGCTTTTATCCTGATCTTTCGGATTGTTCAGCGTTCCGTCAATTTTAATACCTGATTTCAACCCGTCAACATCCCAGCTAATCAACGCATCGCCGCCGTTGCGGTAAGGTTTCGGCAGAAAAAGATCAAAGATTTTATTGATCGCATTAACCTCAATTTCAAAATACTGATGCGTGTTATTGTCCGGGTCGATAAAAATTTCAAAATCATTATCCTTATAAATAATATCGTCGTGATGCGTTTGCGTGGCCCAAACCTGCGGCTCCTGCAATTTGGCAGCGATAAACAAAGTCGAATCGTTCCACAGCATTTTTACCTGTGTTTTAAACGTTGGCAACGGTTTCAGGCTGCCTTCGATATCCACAAAATCGGTTGTCCAGTTTGCTTTTTGCCAGGCATTTTCCTGCAAGTTTCCATCCATTTTTAAAACCGCATCGGTATGCTGCACCACGTAATTTTTTGGCGTGGTAAACAGGTGTTCCAAACCGGCAAAGGAGGTTTGAGCCATGAGGTTTGAGCTGTCGGCCATCAGCAGGAAAGCTAAAATGGCAATGCTTCTTTTATGCCTTAAAAATCTGTGTTTTATGTTGATTGAAATCTTCATCTGTTAATATTCAAAATTTGTGATATTGATGTACTGATGCTTACCATTCCATTTTTATCTCTGCGGATGATGGATGCTGATAAATGAACCGGTTCTTTGTACAAACCAAAATCACTCAGCGCAATACAAACCGGCGATTTAGTGATGCGCAACCTTACCTTTTGTGCCGAAACATTTTGCGGCAAACGGATCAATCTATTTGCGCCAATACTCGTTGCCAAAGCAATTTGCTGCCAGTTTCCTTCTTTCCAAATATCAACTGCAAAAGCTTCAATCCGCTGTCCCAATTTGATATTTTCCCGCAGCCGGATTATGTTAAAAGTTTTTTCTGAACCTAAATCCAGCGTTAATTCCGGCATCTTTACCGAATCATCTGTTGCCCAATACGAGTAGCGGTTTTGGTCTAACAAAAATTGCGGGCCAAAAGCTTTACTGTTTTTACCACGGATATTACTGGCGGTCAGTTTCGCGTTTTTAGCGAGGTTTACAGCGAAAGTTTCCTTTAAAATAGTACCGAATTTTTTGAGCGAAGCTACATCTTCTTCCGCCAGCAAACCGTCTTTATTCGGTGATAAACCCAGATCGAGATCAGCACCGCGGCCAACACTTTTATAATATAAATCGAGTAAAGTATAGGGCGTTTTTACCTGTACATTCTGACTTTTATGGTAAAACCATCCCGGCCGCAGCGAAACATCACATTCTGCCGGCATCCAGTGTTTTCCGTTGCGCGTACCTTCTACACCCAGCCAAGATTTTACATATCCATTTGCCGGTACTTTGCCGGAATCCGGCGCCAGTGGTGTGTAAGTCGCCCAGCAGGTTTCGCCGGCATGGCCTTCTTCGTTGCCAATCCAGCGTACATTGGGGCCAACATCACCAAAAATAGTTACCGATGGCTGCATTTTCCGGGTGATCGCCCAGGTTTCCGGCCAGCCGTAATAAGTTGTACGGTCGATCTTCCTCACCTCTCGTGCGCCGCCATAAAAACCATCGCCGCCGTTTGCGCCATCGTGCCATGAAATAAAAAGCTTACCGTAATTACTGTATAATTCTTTCAGCTGCGCGCGATAGATATCTACATACTTTTTACTACCGTAAAAAGCACTATTTCTATCCCAAGGCGAGCAGTACAAACCCATTTGCATACCCAACTTTTGGCAGGCCAGCTGATATTCTTTCAGCATATCGCCTTTGCCGTTTTTCCAGGGCGTTTTGCTAATGTTATGCTCCGTAGTTTTAGTTGGCCACAAACACAAGCCGTCGTGATGTTTGGCCACAATCACCACGCCTTTAAAACCGCCTGCTTTTGCCGCGCCCACAATCTGCGCCGCATTAAATTTTTTTGGGTTGAGGATGGTCGGATTTTCATCACCAAAACCCCATTCTTTATCGGTATAAGTATCTACGCCGAAATGGATAATGCAGTACATTTCCATTTCGTGCCAGTTTAGCTGCGCCTTGGTTGGCAATGCGCCATAAGGTTTTGGTGCCGGCTGACAAAAGCCGGATACTGTTTTTAGCAGTAAAAAAATAATAATTAACCTTTTGATCATTAGTGCTTTAACCAGGCCGAAGGAACTTCCGTAATGGCAGAACCGTTTACACTGTATTTCAGTTTTAACGTATAACCGCCGCCGCCTTCTACAAAATCCAGCGCAACGGGCTGCAAACCTGCTTTCAGTGCAACCTGACCGGATTTTTCAACCGGCGCATGCCAGCCGTCGTTATTTACCACTTCCCGATCAGCAATTTTCAGGATGCCGCCATCATCACAAGTCAGATAAAAGCTATAAATCCCATCCGCAGGAATTTCTAAATAGCCGAAATATTTCAACCCAAAACTTGGTGCCGATGCTTCTTTTGGCACCACAATTTCATCAACTTTATAAGCTGCATTTGGTTTGCCGGCCATCAGTTTGGCCGATTTATATTCGCCCGGATAATAATTACAAATCCAGCCAGCTGCGATGCCTGCCGGTTTTGCAGGTTCCGCCAGCGTTTGCTGTGTGTAATGCAAATCATAAACATCGCCCCGGCTATTTTTTGGAGTGAAAGCAGCCAGCCGGATAAACATTGATTTTTGGATGGTAAAAGGAGCATTGAGCGCGGTAGAAGTGCTGTCCGGCAAACTGCCGTCGGTGGTGTAGCGCAGCGTTAAATCGGGCATTGGTTTTTCGGGATTTAAAACTGCCTGATCGGTAAAAACATTTTGCTCTACCAAGCCATCAATATCGGGCAAACGGTAATGTACGTGCAGCGCATCCAGCCGCGGAAAGTTCATTTTTAAGCGTTGCTGATAAGATTCGTACTTGTCTTTATTCGTCCATAAACGTTCGGCCAAAGCGGTCATCCGCGGGAAAACCATGTAATCGGCGCGGTTTTCCGTCGGGATGCGTTCCGACCAGGTATTGGCCTGCGCACCGATAATATTTTTGGCTTCTTTATCAATCAAACCTTTCGGAATCGGGTTGAAATGATACACGTTAGAAATTGAATTCTGATCCGGCAGGTAATCAAAATAAAGCGGGTTTCCGGGCGACATCACTACCTGGTTACCATTTTTGGCCGCCTTTATCGGCGCACTTGGCACCCAGCTTCTCCAGTAAGTTATCATTGCCGTCGGGCTGATGCCGTCTTCCAGAATCTCGTCCCAGCCGATTAGTTTTCTTCCTTTAGAGTTGAAGAATTTTTCCATCCGGTTGATAAAATAACTTTGCAGTTCGGCAGAAGTTTTCAGGTCATTCTTCGCCATAAAAGCTTTGGTACTTTCGGATTGTTCCCAGCTGGTACGGTCAACTTCATCGCCGCCGATATGAATGTATTCGCTCGGGAAAATCTCCATAATCTCTGTAAAAACGTTCTGCGCAAACTCATAAGTGCTTTCGTTGCTCGGGCAAATCGGCGTGGTAAAAAGCTTGCCGAATTTGCTCCCGCCGGTACAGCTTAAAAACGGATAACTGGTAATCGCCGCCATCATGTGGCCGGGCATATCAATCTCCGGGATGATGTCGATGTGCCGCGCCAGTGCATAAGCCACCACGCCTTTCATCTGCTCCTGCGTATAAAAACCGCCGTAAAGCGTTTTGCCGTTCCGTTGGATAAGGTGTTTCGGATCCAAAGTAAAATCAGGATTATCTTTGGATTTTGCAATCATGGCCGAATCCTGATCGTTAAAAGTTCGCCAGGCACCTTCCTCCGTCAGTTTCGGATATTTTTTTATTTCGATGCGCCAGCCCTGATCGTCCGTTAAATGCAGATGAAACTTGTTGAACTTATACAAAGCCAGCAGATCGATAAACTTTTTAAGATAATCCACCGAAAAAAAATGCCGGGAAACATCCAGGTGTATCCCGCGCCAGGCAAACGCCGGATGATCGGAAATGATGACGGCCGGAACGGAAAGTTTTTTAACGAAAAGCTGGCTATGTTCTTCTGGCGGAAGCAATTGCCGGATGGTTTCTACCGCGCGGAACATGCCCGATGCTTCTTTTGCCACTAAAATTAAGGCGTTTTGGGTGATGTTTAACTGGTAACCTTCGGGTGCTTTGATTGCATCATCAAAACGCAGAGAAATATTACGGGCAGCACTGCCTTCGCCTTGTTTTAACGGCTTGCCCAGGTATTGCGCCAGCAATTGGTTTAACTGTTCGGCTTCATTTGCAAAGCGCGGATCAACGGAAATAATTTTAGTGTTAGCGGTAATATCGAAAGTGCCTTTTCCGGCGGTTAAAGCTGTTGGATATGGGATTAACGGAAACTTTGCGTTTGCTTCCTGCGCTTTTAAATCATCCTGAAAAATAGTGCATAAAAACAGTATGATAATTATTGATGTTTTTTTAAAGTTATTTTTCATAGCGCAATTGTTGTCTAATTTGCAGTGATGCTTCTTTTATCGTAGGAAAATTAAGGTCATCCCTTAACTCCTCTTCAGAAGGAGGAATTGCAAAGCTGATTACCTTTGTAATTAAAAAATGCCATGGCTCTCTTTCCCCCTTCCGAAGGGGGCCAGGGGGATGACTCTTAAAATAAACAAATCACTTTAAACTATTTCGCTGCAATCACTTTATCTAAAATTGGATTTTCCAAAGCCGAAATTTGCATGTGGCCGGATTTTAATTCATCAAAAACCACCAGTTCTGAATCAACTATTCAGCAGTTGCGGTTTTTGCTGATAGGTTTTCCACATAAATTCGCCGAAAATAGTATTGGCCCAGGCGAACCATTTCCTGGTGAAATTTGCGGGATTGTCCTGGTTAAAAGATTCGTGCATAAAACCGGTTCCGGCATGGGTTGATTTCAGCATGGCAACGCACTTTTTAATCTCCGCATCATCGTTACTGGTTAAACCCCGGGCAATAATACTTAGCGGCCAAACCATGCCGTCTCTGCCTACGTGCGGGCCGCCGATTCCTTCTGCCGCTGTCCCTTTGTAGAAATACGGGTTGTATCCGGAAAGCACAAACTTGCGCGTGTTCTGGTAAATCGGATCGGTTGGCGACACGGCATCTAAGTAAGGCAAAGCCAGCAAACTTGGGACATTGGCATCATCCATCAGGTTGTGGTTGCCAAATCCGTCCACCTCAAAAGCATAAATTTTTCCGAATTGCGGGTGCGTTACGATGGCATGTTGCTGCAAAGCCTGCGATACTTCTGTGGCCAAGCTATTTAATCCCGACACCAGTTTTTCATCCTTAAAAACAGCATTCACCATTTCGGCTGCCTGTTTTAAACTTACAACTGCAAAAAAGTTTGACGGAATGAGGAACGGGTAAATCGTCGCATCATCACTCGGGCGGAAAGCAGAACAAATCAGTCCGTTTGGTTTTACCGGGAAACCGTAACCGCCCATCGGCTGTGTATCCGTTGGCGCAGTGGTTTGCCGTTGGAAATGATACGGCCCTTTGCCGGTTTTGCGCTGCTGCTCACGGAAGGTTTGCAGGATGAGTTCGATAGAGCTTTTCCATTCGGCGTTAAAAGGTTTGGTATCGCCGGTTTCTTTCCAATATCGATGCGCCAAACGGATGGGATAACAAAGTGAATCGATTTCGTATTTACGCTCGTGGATGCCGGGTTTCATAGTTGTACGATCGGTTTTCCAGTCGCTTATTTGGGTATCATCTTTATAGAAAGCGTTGGCATAAGGATCTTCTAAAACGCAATGTGCCTGTCGGTTAATCACACCGGCAATCAGCTGCCGCAGCTTTTCATCTTTTTTAATGAAAGGCAGATAAGGCCAAACTTGCGCGCAACTATCGCGCAGCCACATCGCATCAATATCGCCGGTGATGACGTACGTATCCGGCTTTGCTTCTTTTACCGTATGAAAAACGGTGGTATCCAGCGTGTTGGGGAAACAGTTTTCAAAAAGCCAGGCCAGTTCCGGGTCTTTCACTTTGGCTTTAAATTCTGTTATTGCATCTTCCACAGCTTTACTCGTGAAATTGCGTTTGGCCAGCGGCGGACGATGGCTCTCGTAAGCAGCAATTCCTGCAAAAACAGACTGATCAAGCATCAAACCGGCGGATAACATTCCGGCCTGGCGCAAAAATGTAACTCTTCTCATAGATTTTTAGGTGTATAGTTAGCGGTTTTAGGTTTCAGCTTTCGGGCTGTCAGCCATCAACTATTAGCCATCAAATGTCGGCAATTGGTTTTTGGTTTTCAAGTGATTGCTGATTGCCGGCAACCGACAGCTGGTTAATATTTAAGCCGATGGTATGTCCTTTTATCCCATAAAATAAAATAAACAAATAACACGGAACCAAAATCCAGTAGGCGTGCGTTGGGTTAACCGCATCGGCCAAACGGCCATAAGCCAGCGGAATTAAAGCGCCGCCGCCGATTGCCATAATCATAAAAGAAGAACCGATTTTGGTGAACCGGCCTAAACCGGCAATCGCCAGCGGCCAGATGGCCGGCCATAAAAGCGAGTTGGCCAACCCAAGCAAAGCGATAAATAAAACGGACAAATAACCGGTTGTAAAGATCGCGCAAAGCGAAAAAACGACACCCAGAACAGCAGAAACTTTTAAAGCCTGCTCCTGCTTAAAGTATTTCGGGATGCAGATAATCCCGGTGATGTAACCGATAATCATCCCCAACAAAGTACAGGTGGTAAAAAATTTTGCAGTTGATAAGGGAATGCCCTGACTTGCGCCATAACTGATGATGGAATCTCCGGCTAAAACTTCTACGCCGACATATAAAAACAAGGTAAAAACGCCCATCAGCAAATGCGGGAATTGGAAAATACTGGTTTTATTGGTGTTTGCTGCAGCAACAAATTCATCTTCGTGGTCGGTATCAATTTCGGGAAGCGTGGAAAAAGAAACCAAAATTGCCAGGATTACCAGAATTACAACGATTGCAATATAAGGTGTGATAACACGATGCGCCAGCTGGTTTAGTTCGGCTGTTTTCTCAACCAAAGGCATATTTATCAAACGTGCTTTTAAACCGTCTACATCTTTTAAAGCAATGGCACCCAACGCAATCGGCGCAATAGCACCTGCAATTTTATTACAAATTCCCATAATACTGATGCGTTTGGCGGCACTTTCGGGCGGGCCTAAAATAGTAATATATGGATTAGAAGCCGTTTGTAAAACAGCCAAACCCGTGCCTTGCACAAAAAGACCGAGTAAAAACAGTATGTAAGTCCGACTTAAAGCGGCGGGAATAAAAATCAACGCACCAACCGCCATAATGCCTAAACCGAAGGACATGCCGTTTTTAAAACCTGTTTTTTTTAACAGCCATGCCGATGGAATCGCCATCACCAGATAGGAAATATAGAATGCAAACGCAACTAAGTAAGATTCAAAATTATTAAGCTCGCAAGCTAATTTTAAGTAAGGAATCAACACAGAATTCATCCAGGTTACAAAACCGAAAATGAAAAACAGTGCGCCGATAATCAGGATGGCTTTAGAGCTTTTATCCGGATTTAAGCTTCCTCTGGAAGCAGCCGGGTTGGAAACATTTGTCATTTTTTATCTGGTTTTAGTTAATGTTTTTAGGTGATAAAAGAAGCATTGGCTTGATCTGCGCTTTGTCATCCTGAACTTGTTTCAGAATTTCTTAGGACATTTAATTTTGCTTGTGAGATGCCGAAACAAGTTCGGCATGACTGCACTTTTTATTTTTTCATCATTTTAACCGCAGGGAGAGATCTTCATCGAATTATACAAGATTTTTCTTTTCGTTTGATGAAGATCTCTCTTTCATCGGGATGACAATATAAATTTTTTATTTTTTTTGTCATTTCGACCGCAGGGAGAAATCTTCATCGAATTATACAAGATTTTTCTTTTCGTTTGATGAAGATCCCTCTTTCATCGGGATGACAATATAACTTTTTTATTTTTTTGTCATTTTAACCGCAGGGAGAAATCTTCTTCAAAGTGATAAATTTAATCTGTTTAATTCAATGAAGATCTCTCCCTACGGTCGTGATGACAGCAAGGCGTTGGGATGACAAGCAATCGTATTAATCCAATTTATATCTTACAAAAGCCTCCATCGCTTCGTATTCTGCCAATCCTAATTTATCGTAAGCACATGCGGTTTCGCGGTTGCGGTCTTCTGCCCGAACCCAAAACTCGCGCGCATCATCACCGGGGAAAACCGGCAAATCTTTTTGCGACTGATGCTTGTAAATTGCCAAACGTTTTTTAATCACTTCCTGCGGAGAAAGCGGAACGGCCATTTCAATCTCATGCGTTTCAAACTCGTGCCAGGCACCGCGGTACAGCCAAATCCAGCAGTTTTTTGTCCATTCTTCGTCTTTCAAACGTTTTAAAGCTTCCACCATAATATTGAAACAGATTTTGTGCGTGCCATGCGGATCGGCAAAATCGCCGGCGGCAAAAATCTGATGCGGTTTTACAGCTTGCAGTAACTTCATCGTTTCCTGGATATCGTCCTCAAAACTTACATTTTTCTGCACTTTGGTTCGATCATAAAAAGGCAAATCCATGAAATGAATATGGTCATCCGGCACGCCTGCAAAACGGGCACCGGCAATCGCTTCGCCTTTCCGGATCAATCCTTTTACCGTTTTCATTTCCTGCGGATCTTCTTCGTTGGGCTGTTTATGCTGAGAAAAAGTACGTAAATTATGATATAAACTTTCCAATCCAGAAGCTGTATCACCCTGGCTTTTAGCAAAATCGATGGCAAATTCTACATAACGCAGCGCATCATCATCCCAAACCGCGTTGTTGCCAGAAGTTTGATAAGCCACATGCACATCATGGCCTTGATCAACCAAACGGATAAACGTGCCTCCAACAGAAATCACATCATCATCCGGGTGCGGTGAAAACACAATTACGCGCTTTTTTGCCGGTTCGGCACGTTCCGGCCGCTGACTGTCATCCGCATTTGGTTTGCCGCCCGGCCAGCCGGTAATCGTGTGTTGTACCTGGTTAAAAATATTAATGTTGATGTTATAAACCGGACCTTTTTCGGTGGCTAATTGTGCCATACCGTGGTTATTATAATCTTCTTCGGTTAACTTTAAAACCGGCTTATTTAAGGTTGAAGCCAGCCAGATCACCGCTTTTTTTATGAGTTGATCTGTCCATAGGCAATCTTTAACCAACCAAGGCGTGTTAAAGCGGGTTAACTGTTCGGCAGCACCTTCATCCAGCACAAATTCTACATTATCAGATAATTGCAGATACGTTGCCGGCACATCCGAAGAAATTTCACCTTCCACCGCTTTTTTAATAATGGAAGCTTTTTTAGAATTCCAAGCCATCAAAATAATTTCGCGGGCTTTAAAAATCGTCCCGATGCCCATCGTGATGGCTTTTACCGGTACGTTTTCTTTTCCGCCAAAATCATGGGAAGCATCGCGGCGCGTCAAATCATCCAAAGTAACCAAACGCGTACCCGAATTTGGTGCAGAACCCGGCTCGTTAAAACCGATATGGCCCGTTCGCCCGATGCCTAAAACCTGCAAATCCAAACCGCCATATTCACTGATCTTTCTTTCGTATTCCAGACAAAAAGCAGCCACATCTTCCTGCTTTAAAGTACCATCCGGAATGTGGATATTTTCTTTCGGGATATTAATATGATCGAACAGGTTTTCGTTCATAAACGTAACGTAACTCTGCACGGCATCCGGCTTCATCGGGAAATATTCATCCAGATTAAACGTAATTACATTGGCAAAACTCAAGCCTTCTTCGCGGTGCATCCGCACCAATTCTGCATAAACCTTTACCGGTGTGGCACCGGTTGCCAAACCTAAAATGGTTTTTTCGCCGGTTTCGTTTTTAGCTTTAATCAGGTTTGCAATCCTTTTCGCCACTTTTTTAGAGGCAAAAGAAGCATCAGGATATACCGTTACAGGTAGTTTTTCGTAACGGGTTTCTTCCAGCAAATTTAAACGGGCCATATTTTTTGTATTTGTTTTGTGTTGATTTATGTTGAAGCAGATTTCTATTTCAAGTTGATAAATTGTTCGGCCAAATTGCAGCCGCTTACCGAAAGCTGCGGATTATTCAATTTTGATGCGTTTTCTATCACTACTTTTTTGGTTTCTCCGGGCAAAACCGAAACGTAATTGTCATCATAAAAAACCGGCAAAACGCGTTTATGAGTTGAAGCATCCACCAGCGACAAACGGTTAAAAAACGCCATCGGTGCTTTTGCCGGATTGCTTAACGTAACCTCAATTTTACCGTTACTTAATTTTTCTGCCGAAGTTTGCAATTGCGATTTTGCCAGTTTTTGCAAACCCGAATGATTACCGTTTGCATCCGGCAGCCAGTAAATATTTTCGCTCAGTTTGTTTTTGTTTTTGTCGAGGATTTGCAAAACCAGGAACACGCCTGCATTTTTGGCGCGCTGCTCCACTACTGTTTTTATCGGCAAAAAACCTTTAACCGATGAAGGCTGCGCCTCCACAAAAACCTGCGTAATGGCACTGTCCAAGCCATTCATATCAATGGTTTTGGCTACCAGCATCAAATCGCGCCTGGTTTCAAACGTATTATTTACCACCGAAACCATGCCCGAAAACGGATTATACATAGAATGCAAAGGCTCGCTTCCGCTGTGCAAACCATACAAACAAGCATTTGGGTCTAAGTAATAATCGTACATCTGGCCGCGCATCGCCGTCCATGGGTTTTGTGTTTTCCAAATAATCGTTCCCGTGTACCAGCTCCACATGTGCGAGCTGAAACCTTCCATCAAAGCGCGGTACTGATCGTAATTGACCAGCTGCGCCTTCGTGGCAAAATCTTCCGCATTTTTAGCTTTTCCGTACGGATCGATGGACGCATCATAGCCAATATATTTATGGTAATCCCAAACCGAATCTACTTCGCTATGTTTCGTTTGTGCATCATATTTTGGGGCGATCAGGTTCTTCTCCGGAATAAACCGCTGCAAAGATTCGTAATCACTCACGCCAACAGAACCAATTTCGGAGTTGAAAGGATACGTGCGATCTTCCCAAAAAGCAGATAACGGCTGGATTCCATACGGACCATCGCCGTTGCCGCCCAGCGTATTCATCGACATCTTTTCGGAGTTGGAATAATCCACAAACCAGCGCGTGCCATCCAGTTTTGGCATGATCGTATCGCGCACGGCCAGCAAAATATCTTCCGGCGGCGTAATCTCATTTCCGCCGCACCAAATGGCCAGCGAAGCATGATTACGAACTAATTTAATCTGATCCGCAACAGATTTTAAATACAATGCATGATCGTCCGGATATTTGCGGCGCGTCCACTGGTCTTCCGCTTTCATCGGATCAACCCATTTACCGTCCGCATCACCCGAAATCCAGAAATCCTGGAAAACCAATAGGCCGTACTTATCACAAGCCGCATAAAATTCTGGCCGTTCTACCAAAGCGCCACCCCAAACACGGATTAGATTCAAGTTCATATCACGATGAAAACGAACTTCCGCATCATAACGCGCATCGGTAAAACGCAGCATCGCATCCGAAATAATCCAGTTTCCACCTTTAATAAATACTTTTTGTCCGTTGATATTAATTTGCCGACTATGCGTTTCCGCATTCCATTCCGAAGAAATCTGCCGCACACCAACCGAAACATTTTCCTGATCAGAAACCGTTCCGTCAGCCACAAAACTCATTTTTGAGTTGTACAGGTTTTGCGGACCATAACCATTTGGCCACCATAATTTTGGGTTTTTCAGGCTGAAATCTGCCAGCGCAACTTCCTGCGTAGAATTGGCCGGAATCGATACCGGTTTAGAAACTGTTTGTCCATCCAAAACATATTGCAATACGCCTTTTACCGCATGATTTGTTGGATTTTGTAACTCCGAAGAAGCTTTAATAATGACTGGCTGCTGCTTGCCCGCCACTTGCCGAACGCCCGGAACAACCGTAATTACATGCGGATTTTTAAGGTTGATTTCGCCCGTTTTCTCAATTGTAACTTTATCCCAGATGCCGGTATTCCGGTCGCGCATCGGCTGTATCCAATCCCAGCCGGCCGTATATTGCAAGCCAACGCCTTTAGCAATCCGGCCGTCGCCACCTTGTCCGCCGTTCGGGTTTCCAACCGGATCGGGCGGATAAACCAGCACAGCCAAACGGTTTTTTCCGTTTTTATTGAGCAGCGAACTGATGTTATATGATTCGCGCAAAAACATGCCGACGTGCGTTTTCGGGTTTACTTTTTTACCGTTCAAATAAATCTCTGCGGAGTAATTTATGCCACGAAAATTCAAATAAATCTGATGACCGTTTGCTGGTGCAGCTTCTTCAAAATCTTTTACAAACCAGTATGTATAATAATCGCGGCCGGTGTTGTAAATATCCTTGATGTGCTCATTATTCATCCCGTAAAAAGGATCGGACACTTTTTTATTGTTTAAAAGCGAAGTTAAAACCGTGCCCGGAACCGTTGCCGGCAGCCAGTTTTGGGTAGATAAATTGGATTGAGAAAGTGCATTTCCATCAGCTTTAACTTCTGAAATTGGCGCACATTTCCAACCGGAATTTAATTCGTACGATGTTTGCGCTTTGGCCATCGGCACCAAAAAAACACCGATAAAAACAGCATGTAAAACCGTCTTTAAAAACCGGTTAATAATTTTTTTGGCGGAAGGAATATCAATTTGGTTTTGCAAAATTTCTATCTAAAAAATCAATATTCAATTTTAAAACACGCTGCTTCTTTTAAGGCAGTATTTTGGGCAGCAGCAGGAATTGTAACTGCAATTCCATCCGCATTTGTTTTCCATTTCAGCTTTTGATTGCTTCCCAGCAAAACCACATTTTTAACTTTTTTAAGCTGATTTAAAGGAAAATTCAACATGAAAGGCAACGTAACCGCTTCTTTATCACTCAGCATAAAAGCGTAAATGCTGCTTTTATCCTTGTTTTTTGTGAAGTAAATGTTGCCGGCAGAATACGGCGCAATCGCTTTGGAATTGTAAATACCTTCGCCGTTAATTTTTATCCAGTCGCCAATTCCAGCCAATCTTTTGTAAGCTTCCGGGTCCCAATCGCCATCCGGACCAGGGCCGATATTCATCAGCAAATTGCCGCCGCGCGAAACGATTTTAACCAGCAACTGCACAATGTTTTGGGTTGATTTATAATGATCACCGGGCACATAACTCCAGGAATTTCCCATCGTGATGCAGCTTTCCCATGGATGATCCAGCGGTTTTTCTGGCACTTCCTGTTCCGGTGTGGTATAGTTTTCGTACGGACCAGAAACGGTGCGATCAACCACAATCAATCCCGGCTGGTTTTTGCGGCCCATGGCGGTAATTTTAGCCATATCAATATCCTGATTAAACTTGCTGCCGCGCTGCCAATCCACCGTAGTATCAACGGTATTTAACGGCCGAACCCAGCCACCATCCAGCCACAAAATATCAACTTTGCCGTAACCGGTCATCAGTTCCTGAATCTGGTTATAGGTAAAATTTTTAAACTGATTCCATTTTTCAGGATGCTTGGCCGGATCATAATTTACGTTACGATCTTTCGGCGGAAAATACGGCCACCAGTAATAAGGCGAATGCCAGTCTGGCTTGGAAAAGTACGCGCCAACCATAAAATTCTCCCTCCGGAAAGCATCAAAAATTTCTTTGGTCACATTGGCCCGCGGGTTTTTGGAGAAAGGCGTTTTTACATCGGTGATTTTATAATCCGTTTGCTTGGTATCAAACATCGAAAAACCATCGTGGTGCTTCGTGGTAAAAACCACGTATTTCATACCGGCGGTTTGGGCGGCTTTTACCCATTTTTCTGGGTTAAATTTTGTCGGGTTGAAGGTAGTTTGCAGGTTTTCGTACGCTTTTACGTATCCGGCGTAAGTAGCACTATACGGGCCTTTGCGCTGCGTCCAGCCTTCGTCTTCCGGGCAAATGCTCCAGCTTTCTACCACGCCCCACTCGCTGTAAGTGCCCCAGTGCATAAACAGGCCGAACTTTAAATCCTGCCATTGCGCCAGTTTTTGCTGTACTGCCGGATCGGTTGGCGCAACGTATTGTTTAGACATATTGTGCTGCTGTGCATGAGCGAAATCAAACAAAAACAGCAGCGTTACTATGGCTAAACCTTTTAAAATACGGAAGGAAATAAGCTTAGTCATGATTTTCAGTTACTGATCGATACCAAATTTACGGTTACTATTTATACTAAAGAGCACTCCTTAATTTCTGTAAGTTTTTCTTCAAGATTTTTACCAAAATTTTCTACCACTAAAGCTGCACTACCTATTAACTGCGCTTTTATGTTGAGATTAGAAATAATAAATTTTGTGTACTTTGTTAATCGCGGGATGCAATGCTCATTGATAGCCTGCTGGATGGGTGCCATCCATAAATTACCCACAATGCTTCCTTTACCACTTAAAACTATAGCTGCCGGATTCATTAAATGGATCAAAATAGCTAAACCTTCACCTACGTGGTAAGCCGCTTCCGAAATAAGCCTTACAGAAAAGGCATCGCCTTTAACTGCTTCGGATATGATTAAATCGGCATCAATGTCTTCATAAGCAGCCAGGCTGGTAATTTGACCTTTTTTTATTCCTTCTTTAGCCGTAGCTGTTACTGCAATCAAAGATGCTTCTGTTTCCAAACAACCGTGCTTGCCGCAGGTACAAAGTTTCCCATTTTTAAAAAGCGGAATATGACTGAATTCACCGGCTAAACCATTATTTCCTCTAAAAATTTTATCATTCAGGATCATTCCCAAACCAATTCCCCAGCCTAAATTAAGCACCATCACGTTTTTAAGATTGGCGGCTAAGCCAAACTTTTGTTCGGCTAAAGCAATCGCGGTAGAATCATTAGCCAAAAAAACCGGTATCGATATTTTTTGCTGGATGTATTCGACAAGCGTTTGATCAAAAACATTTAAATAAGTGTAGTTAACGCCTTTTTCGGTATCCACAAAACCCGGCATGGAAATGCCGATACCAATTATGCTGCTTTTGGTGATGCCGGAGTTATCTATAAATTCATTTAAACAGTTAAGTAACATTTCGGGTTGTAAGTCGTGAATATTGAATTCATAACGTTTTGTTTCGGTAATGAAATTGTTTTTCATATCCACCATAACCATTTGTGCCGAAAACTGATCCATCGCTACAGATAATATATAGTGCGTACCGGCAATCAGTGAATAGTTAAGCGGCTTACGGCCTCCGCTGGAATTTGCAAATCCTTTTTCTTCAATATAACCTTCTTTAATCAATTCATTTAATACCCTGGTAGCATGCGGGATGCTTTTACCGGTGTAATTACTAATATCTGCACTGGTTAATACATTGTTGTAATATAAACACTTGATTGTTTCACTATAGTTAAGTAAAAAATCGATTCTATGAGCAGACATTCGTATGTTTAATAATTTACATATTTAGAATTTTTATCTGGCAAATGAAATACTTTTTAAAAATTTAAAAAAGAAGTAGGATGTTTAAAATTTTATTATTTACTTAGACCGTTATATTAAATTCTAAGCTACAAGATATAATTTTGTAGAAATCAGCGTTATTTAATTCGTATTATTTTAGAAAATAGAAAGATATATTGTTACTTCTGCTTTTATTAAAGAAAGCTTATACGAATTGTAATTTCAAACCGATAACTTTAAAAAAGAATACTCTTTTTAGCAGATAAAAATTGAACACAACAAATTTTACATTATAAATTAATTAACACTAACTAAAAACTATGACAAAAAAAACTACTATCCCGTTTTTATAAGAAATTTAAATAAAACATCTTATAAAAGAAGCATTTGCTTCAAAAAATTATCGCTTAATCAAGCAGATTACATCATTAACCTAACCATGTACAAGTATGAAAATCAGTAAACACCTGCAAGGTGTAAAGGTTAAACATAGCTTGCCAAAGCTATCTTTATCAGCAAAAGTTGCATTTGCTTCTGTTTTGCTTTTAAGCCTCGATGCTAAAGCCTATTCGAGCAAAAACATTTTAAATACAGCTGTATTTAAATCAGCGCATTTGTCTAACAACAAGTTGGTTGATATTACCGTTACCGGTAAAATATCAGACGAAAAAGGACAGCCATTAATTGGTGTATCCATAAAAGTAAAAGGTGCAGCCACCGGTGTATCTACAGATGTAAATGGTGTTTTTACCCTTGAAGCACCGGAAAACGGCACTTTAGTATTATCCTACATTGGCTATGCCACCCAGGAGATTGCGATAGGCGGTAGAAAAACAATTAACATTAACCTTTCACCTTCTGCAAATAATTTAAACGAAGTTGTTGTAACAGCTTTAGGTATCAGAAAAGAAGAAAGAACTTTAGGTTATTCTGTTTCTACAGTAGGCGGTGAAACGCTCAACATAGCAAAAGAAACCAACGTAGCCAGTTCCTTGGAAGGCCGTGTTGCCGGTTTAAGTATAAACAGCACTAATGGTGGTGCCGGTTCATCAGCCCGTATTTTATTGCGTGGGGTATCCAGTGCCAGTGCAGGTTCCCCGCTATTTGTTATTAACGGTGTTCCTATGGATAACACACAAAGAGGCCAGTCTGGTGAGTGGGGCGGTGCGGATTATGGTGATGGTATTGCCAACATTAATCCGGATGACATCGAAACGATGACGGTATTAAAAGGCCAATCGGCTTCAGCCTTGTATGGTACAAGAGCATCTAACGGTGTTATTTTAATTACTACTAAATCCGGTAAGAAAAATTCCGGCTTTGGTGTTGAGTATAATGCTAACTTTCAGTTGGATAAAGTTTATGATAACACTGACTTTCAAACTATCTATGGGCAGGGCGAAAACGGACTTAAACCAGCAAACGCTGCAAGTGCTTTAAGTTCCGGTAACTTGGCCTGGGGAGCAAGGCTCGACGGATCGCAAGTAATCCAGTACGACGGTAAGAGCTATGCTTATTCGAAAACTAGTGATGATTATACCAAATTTTACAAGACTGGTAATACTTTTACTAACACAGTTGCATTAACCGGTGGTAACGAAACCGGGGCATTTCGTTTATCACTGTCGGATTTAAATAATCATGCAATTACACCAAATAGTGGGCTTGACAGAAAAACATTCAATTTCAACGGGTCACAAACTGTAATTAAAAATTTGGATGTTAACTTAGTAGCCAATTATATTATTGATAATGAAAGAAATCGTTCTGGTTTAAGTGATGGTCCCGGTAACCCTAACAACGTACAATTTTTAGCGCCAAATGAAGCGCAAAGTATTTTGGCACCAGGTACAACAGCAACCGGTAAAGAACAATCTTTCACTAATGATATTTATGTAACCAATCCTTATTTTGCAGCTTATAACTTTGTAACCAATACTAAAAGGGAGCGTTTAATAACTTCTGTATCTGCCAAATACAATTTTACTCCATGGGCTTATGTACAAGGCCGGGTTGGTTATGATAAAATTAACGATTCACGCTTAGGAATTACTCCAACAGGTACTGCTTTTGCAAGTGGAAATGGATCTATCCAAACACAAACAACTCAACTTACTGAGTTTAACGGTGATGTGTTATTAGGCGCAAAGCATGATCTTGTTAAAGATTTATTGAACCTTGATCTATCCATAGGCGGTAACATTCGAAAGAGCAATTCATCCGGAACTTATATTAATGGCGATAACTTTATCATACCTTACTTCTACGATCTGTCAAATGTGCCAAGCAGAAGTAGCGGTAACCAAGGTATTTCTGCATTGCAAACAAATTCTGCTTATTATACAGCTGATTTTGCCATCAAAAACTTTTTAGTTTTGAGCACAAGCGGCCGTTATGATTATTACAGCAGTATCCTTAGCAGTGTAGGCCCGGGTATATTTACTCCATCTGTATCTGCAAGTTTTATTTTTTCTGACCTTACCCATATTAATGGGCTTGATTTCGGCAAGTTACGTGCTTCTTATGCTAAAACAAGCGGAAGCCCATCTCCATATTCCAATCAAGTTTATTATAGTGTAAATAATTCAATTAACGGTACCAATGCCGGAAGTTTAAGTACACAATTACCAAATATATTCTTAAAACCTTTTACTTTAAGTGAATTGGAAATTGGTACCGAGATGAAATTTTTTAATGATCGTTTAGGCTTAGATATCGCTTATTTTTCTAAAAAAACCAAAAACGAAATTATCAATAGCACTATTGATATTGCAAGCGGTTACACCAATAGCTATGTGCCTTCTGCAGCAAACCAAAATAGAGGTTTAGAAATTGAAATACACGGAACACCAGTAAGGAGCAATGATTTTAGCTGGACACCTGCATTTAACTTTACTTATGTAAAAAATAAGGTTTTATCTACAGATGCAACTAATTCTAATATAGGGTTAGGTACTTATCGCCCGCTGAATGCAACTACTGCTTTTGTGGTAGGAATGGAAGGTCCTCAAATTTTAGCTAACGATTATAAACGCAACGCAAACGGACAAATTATTTTTGATGCAACTGGTAATGCCGAAGCAACAGGTCGTATTCCTTTAGGAAGTGTTGTACCTAAGGTATATGGTGGTTTGAATAATGATTTTAATTACAAAAAATTTAACTTATCTTTTTTAGTTGATTATCGTTATGGTAATAAGATATTATCAGCCACTAATTACTATAGCATTTTCCGCGGTTTAAATAAAATGACCCTTAATGGCCGCGAAACAGGTGTTGTGGGTGCTGGTGTTACAGAAGCAGGTACACCAAATGCGGTTAACGTCCCTGCTGAAACTTATTATCAAAGCTTAGCACGTAATGTTTCTGCATTAAATGTTTTAGATGGCAGTTTTATCAAGTTGCGTCAAGTTACTTTAGGATATACCATATCAAAAAATATTCTAAACAGTACACCGTTTAACTCCATAACTTTTTCGTTAGTAGGTAGAAACTTGTGGACTATTATGAAGCACACAGATAATATAGATCCTGAATCAAATTTTGCCCCTGGTATTAATTATGCAGGTATTGAAGGTACAAGTGTACCTGCAGTTAGAACTTTCGGGTTTAACGTAAACTTTAAATTTAAGAAATAATGAAGACGAAAAAACAACTCATATATAGTTGCCTTCTTGCCGGTGCCACCTTTATAGCTGGTTGTACTAAAAACTTTGATCAAATCAATACAGATCCAACAAAGGTAAGTTCGACCTTATTTAATCCAAACTTTTTACTGTCACAGGCTCAAATCCAATTTTCTAATACTGGTTATGACCAGTTACTCTTTCAAAGTATGTGGGTACAATCCCTTGCTTCCACTTATGATTATTATGGTAATGGTGATAAATATGTTTATAGAGGAAGCTTCCAGGATTACAAAGCAAGAACTTGGAATAATGGTTACGGTGCATCAAGGCTTATCGATGAAATGAAAAATTTAATTCAGGGAAATGCTACTTATGCTAACTTGAACAATTGTGGTACAATCGCCAGGGTATTAATGCTACAACGCGTAACTGATGCTTATGGCGATATTCCTTACTCACAAGAAGGTCAGGCAAAAGCAGGTATAACTAACCCTGTATTTGATACGCAACAAAGTATATACACGATTATGTTAACCCAGTTAGATGCTGCAACTGCAGCATTGGATGTAACGAAGGCAGGGCCAACATCCGATTTGTTTTATGGAGGTGATGTCGCAAAATGGAAAAGACTTGGTTATTCGTTAATGCTTCGTGCAGCAATGCGCTTAACAAAAGTAGATCCTGCTACTGCAAAAACTTATGCAGAAAAAGCTTTTGCAGGTGGTACCATGACCAGTATTGCTGATAATGCGAAAGTACAGGCGGATTATACTAATGGTAATGGAAATAGTAATGCTGCTGCATTATTAGTAACAGACGATTTCAGAGAAGTACGTTGGGGTAATACCTTAATCAGTTATATGAAATCTACCAGCGATCCGCGTATTAGTGCTGTTGCAGAAATATCTACAGGTACAGGTAAAACTGCTAACCAAACACAGGTTGCAGGTGTTAGTACAGCTGAGTTGCAGATTGGTATGCCAAACGGCTATGATTTAAACGGTGGAGCTACAGATATTTCTAAAGCGCCTAATTATCCCGGCACTTCTCCAGCAGCATCTGCAACAGATGCTCCGGCACCAGATGGTAAGTATTCCCGCCCAAGATTTGCAGTATATGATGACCGTAACGGTATAAATATGCTGTTAACTTATGGCGAAACAGAATTATTATTAGCAGAAGCTGCTATAAAAGGTTGGGCAACTGGTGTTGCTGCTACACATTATGCAAATGCTTTAGCTGCTGATATGCAATCTTTAGCTCAGTTAAATACATCAGCAGCTGCAACTGTTAATGCTGCAAATATTCCTGCTTATGTTGCCGCTCATCCATTAATTACGACTACCGCATTACAGCAAATTAATATGGAATATTATGTAGAAACATCTACAACATTTAATTTTAATGAAGCCTGGGCCAACTGGAGAAGATCAGGATTCCCGGCTTTAATACCTGTAATTTATCCAAATCAGTTTTCTGTGGCAATGGTTCCAAGAAGGATACCTTATCCGGTTACTTTACCGTCAACCAATGGTGCAAATTACTCCGCCGCAGTTGCCCGTTTAACTGGTGGCGATGTCTTTACTGCAAGAGTTTATTGGGATAAATAATATTTGTTAATTCTTAATCTACGGACAAGGTCATCTTCAAACATGGCCTTGTCCTTTTTAATTATAATATATTTGAATAAACTTTACTCAAATTTTGATCGAAAATATACGATACATAAAATCCGGCTGTTAATATATACGATGCCTTTCAAAACTAAATTGCAAAAGCTTACCTTCCGCATACTTCTTTTAGCACCCTTTTTTTTGACTGCAATTTTTCAATCATCTGCGCAGCAGCAGCTTTTCAAAATTCTTCCTTCAACCCAAACCAATATCCATTTTAACAATGCCATAAGTGAAAACGAATCACTTAACGTACTTTCCTATGAGTATTTTTACAACGGCGGCGGCTTGGCTGTGGGCGATATCAACAATGATGGCCTGGAAGATTTGTTCTTCACCGGCAACATGCAGCCCAATAAACTTTACCTGAATCAGGGAAACTTAAAGTTTAAAGATATTACCGCACAAGCCAATCCGGAACTTGGCGGACGTGCAAACGGCTGGAAAACCGGCGTTACCATGGCGGATGTTAACGGCGATGGTTTGCTGGATATTTATGTTTGTTACTCTGGGAAAACGGATGCCGATACGCGCCGAAATCAGCTTTTTATCAACCTCGGGAACGGTAAATTTGCCGAAAAAGCAAAAGAATATGGTTTGGATGATCCCGGTTATTCTACACAAGCCGTTTTTTTTGATTTTGATAACGATGGTGATCTGGACATGTTCCTGCTCAATCATAACGTTAAGAAAATTGATAACATGGAGTTTGCCAACGTCCGCAATCAAACGAATGAGAATGCAAGCAACAAACTCTTTGAAAACAACGGCAACCATTTTACAGATGTTTCCAAAAAAGCGGGCATCATTCAAAACCCGTTAACGTTTGGTTTGGGCGTTGCTATTGCTGATATAAATAAAGACGGCTGGCCGGATATTTACGTAACCAACGATTATAACGAGCCTGATTATTTGTACGTTAACAATCACGATGGCACTTTCTCAGAAAAGTCCAAGCTGCTGTTACGGCATATTTCTCATTTTTCGATGGGCGTGGATATTGCAGATTTTAACAACGATGGTTTCCCGGATATTTTAACGCTCGATATGTTGCCGCAGGATAATCATCGCCAAAAATCGCTCCAGATGGAAGAAAATTACGAATCTTTTGAGCTGATGCAACGCCAGGATTTGTACAAACAATATATGCGTAACATGCTACAGTTGAACAATGGTGACGGTACGTTCAGCGAAATCGGACAATTAGCAGGAATTTCTGCAACGGACTGGAGTTGGTGTCCGCTGATTGCCGATTTTGATAACGATGGCTACAAAGATATTTTCATTTCCAACGGTTATTTGCGCGATTATACCAACAAGGATTTTTTGCGTTACTGGGGCGATTACAAGATTAAAAAAGCGATGGCGCGCGAACCTTTTTTGCTGATGGATCTGGTTACCGCTATGCCTTCTACCAAGTTGCCGAATTATATTTTCCGCAATAACCACGACCTCACTTTCAGCAATAAACAACAGGATTGGGGCATGACGAACGCTACCATTTCCAATGGTGCAGTTTATGCGGATTTGGACAACGACGGCGATCTGGATTTAGTCGTAAACAACATCAATGAGGAAGCCAGCATTTATCAAAATACCAGCCGGGAAACCAGCCATACTTCTTTTATCGGTATAAAATTGAAGGGCAAAGGCGCAAATACCAACGCCATTGGTGCCAAAATTTTTGTGTATGTAAAAACAGCATCGCAGTACCAGGAAGTTAATCCTGGCCGTGGTTATTTGTCCAGCGTTTCCACGGTTTTAAATTTTGGTTTGGGTGATGCAAAAATGGTGGATTCGATCCGCGTCATCTGGCCGGATCAAACGCAGCAAATCCTGCAAAACGTAGCGGCAAACCAGCATTTGGTGATCAGTTATCAGCCGGAAAAAAACACTCAAAAAAGTACGGTAAAAACAGCATCGCCACTGTTTACCAAAGTTGATCCGCTGATCAATTATACTTCCGAAGAAAACCCGATTAACGATTTTAAACGCCAGTTGCTGATGTTGTTTATGTACTCCAAAACGGGGCCAGTAATTACAAAAGCGGATGTAAATAAAGACGGTTTGGAGGATTTATTTGTTTCCGGTGATCAATTATCTTTCGGAAAAATATTCACACAACAAGCTAACGGAACGTTTAAATCGATGAATTTGCCCGGCGGCGAACAAACGGCAACCGTTTCTGCAGCAGCTTTTTTTGATGCAAATGGCGATGGTTTCCCGGATTTATATCTGGCAAAAGGCGGTTACGCTTTGTACGAACCGAACACGCCGGATTTGCAGGACCAGCTGTTTTTAAATGATAAAAAAGGCAATTTCTACATCGCTCCTGCTCCGCTGCCAAACGTAAATGCCAGCAGCAAATCTGTGGTGAGACCTTACGATTTTGATGGTGATGGCGACGTGGATTTGTTTGTTGGCGGACGTGTGATTCCAGGTCAATATCCTTTATCGCCTAAAAGTTATTTGCTGGTAAATGATGGAAAAGGCAATTTTACTTCAACCCAAATTCCGTTTGAAAATGCCGGAATGATTACCGATGCGGCTTGGATTGATCTGGATGAAAACGGCCGCAAGGATTTGGTTTTATGCGGAGAAATGATGCCGGTAAAAGTTTATCTCAACACAAAAACCGGTTTTACAGATGCTACGGAAAAATACTTTGATCAGCCAACAAACGGCATGTGGTTTTCCATGAATTTTGCTGATGTAAACGGCGATGGAAACCCGGATTTGATTGCCGGAAATTTAGGTTTAAACACCGTAATCCGCGCCTTGGAAAAAGAACCGGCCGAACTGGTTTATGCTGATTTTGACGGCAACGGCTCGATTGATCCTTTCCTTAATTTTTATGTGCAGGGTGTAAATTATCCCTTTGTAAGCAGAGATGAGCTGAACGAGCAAATTTATCCGATGCGCAAAAAATTTAATTCTTACAAAGCTTATGCAGATGCCGGAATTAAGGAAATTTTGACCGAAGATCAGCTGCAGAAAGCCGGAAAACTGACCGCAAACCGTTTGCAAACCACTGTTTTTTTAAATCGAAACGGCAAATTTGTGCCGATGGATTTGCCTGCGGAAGCCAACTTTGCGCCGGTTACGCAAATCCTCAGCAGAGATTTTAACCACGATGGCAAAACGGATTTACTGCTGTTGGGAAATCACAGCGATAACCGATTAAAATTAGGAAGCATGGATGCCAATTACGGCTGCCTCTTAAGCGGAAACGGCAAAGGTGAATTTGAATATATCAATCAATCGATCAGCGGGTTATCCATAACTGGCGACGTAAAATCAGCTTTGGAAATCAAGATCAAAAACGTAAATTACTTGCTGATTGGCGTTTCCGGTCAGCCGTTACAATTTTATAAAATGCCGTGAAAAAGTTCCATCTGATACTGTTTTTATCGATGTTTTTTTCGGCAGCCATCGCCCAGAATAAAAAACCGCTGCCTGCTTATCTGGAAGTTGCGCCGGCCATCAATTCCATCAATATGGTGATGGTGCATGATGTAATTAGTCCGCCGGTCGCTGCGCGTTATTACGCTTACGCGATGCTGGGCGCGTACCAGATCGTTTCGCAAAATAATCCGAAAGTGCCGGCATTGGCTTCTTTTATCAAGGTTTTTTCTGCGGAGAAAATCAATCTTCCCACAAAAAATTATGATTACCGGATTGCTTCGATTTACTGCATTTTAGAAACCGGTAAAAACATGCTGCCGTCGGGCGTTTCTTTGCAGGATGACGAAGATTTGTATGTGGCACAACTCAAAAAAAACAAGATCAGCCCAACTACAATTGATCTATCTATAGCAGTTGCACAGCAGGTTTCGGCACAAATTATTAACTTTTCCAAAACCGATCATTACAATCAATTAAGTGCAAAATTGCGTTACACGCCTAAAAAAGGCGATGGCTACTGGTACCCAACGCCGCCTGCTTATCTGGATGCGGTAGAGCCGAACTGGAAAATTTTGCGGCCGATGGTGATTGATTCTAACACTGAATTTAAGCCGATTGCGCCCGTAAAATTTAGCAAAGATACCACGAGTGCGTTTTTTAAGCAGGCAAAAGAAGTGTATGATGTTTCTAAAAAGCCAACGCAAGAGCAATTGCACATTGCCGCGTTTTGGGATTGTAATCCGTTTGCGGTTACCACTTCCGGCCACATGTCTATCGGCTTTAAAAAAATTAGTCCGGGCGGCCACTGGATGAATATTGCTGCATTGGCCGTTAAAAAACTGAACCTGGATTTTGATCAATCCATCCAAACCGTTACGCTCGAATCGGTTACGCTGATGGATGTTTTTATCAGTTGCTGGGACGAAAAATACCGCAGCAACCGCATCCGGCCAGAAACTTATATCAACAGATACATCGATATTAACTGGAAACCGTTCTTGCAAACGCCGCCGTTCCCGGAATATACTAGTGGTCATGCAGTGGTTTCCAATTCTTCCGCAGAAATGCTGACTTATTTATTGGGCGATCATTTTGCTTATACTGATGATACCGAAATACCTTATGGCGTGGAGCCGCGTTCGTTTACTTCCTTTAATCAGGCGGCTGCAGAAGCCACAATATCAAGACTTTACGGCGGCATCCATTACCGGGACAGTATAGAAGAAGGTAATAAAGAAGGCCGCGATGTCGCACAAAATATCATTGAAAAAATTAAAAAAGCGGGCATTGAGCCGTTTAGAAAGTAATAGATTTTTGGGATGATGCTGTTTTTATCGGATATTTTTGGGGTGAATTTAAGGTCATCCCCCTACCCCCCTTCAAAAGGGGGAAGCATCATGCAGACCTTGCTATTGGTAACATATCACATAAATTAATAAATAATAATTAAAACGATTGCAAGTCTGCACCCTGGTTCTTTTCCCCCTTTTGAAGGGGGTTAGTGGGATGAATTCTAATCTATTAATAAACGAACTCTAATCAAATGAAATTTATAAAAACCCAAATCTCAAAACTGCTGATACTTCTTTTATCGGTACTTTTTTCGGGTGCCGTGATCGCCCAAAATGTATCCTATAAAAACAGCACGCTGCCGATTGATGTGCGGGTAAAAGACTTGCTTTCGAGGTTGACTTTGGAGGAAAAAGTTTCGCTGATGGGTTATCGCAGCAAGGCAGTTCCGCGCCTCAATATTCCGGCCTACAACTGGTGGAACGAAGGTTTACATGGTGTGGCGCGTGCCGGTGAAGCAACCGTTTTTCCGCAGGCAATTGGTATGGCAGCTACGTTTAATCCGGATTTGTTGCAGCAGGTGGCGGATGCAATTTCTACGGAGGCACGCGCCAAATACAATCTTTCTACCGCGCAAAACAAGCATTTGATGTATATGGGTTTGAGTTTCTGGTCGCCCAATATCAATATTTTTCGTGATCCGCGCTGGGGCCGCGGACAGGAAACTTACGGCGAAGATCCGTTCCTAACTTCCAGAATGGGAACCGCGTACGTAAAAGGAATGCAGGGAAATGATCCGTTACATTTAAAAGTATCGGCAACGGCCAAACATTTTGTAGCGCACAGCGGGCCGGAAGCTACGCGCGATGAATTTAACGCCGTGGTGGATGAAAAGGATTTGCGCGATACCTATTTGTACGCTTTCCATCATTTGGTGGATAACGGCGTGGAATCGGTGATGACAGCTTATAATCGCGTAAACGGACAGCCAAATTCCATTAGTTCATCGTATCTGAACCAGATTTTGATTAAAGAATGGGGTTTTAAAGGTCATGTGGTTACCGATTGCGGCGCGCTGGATGATGTTTTCCTTCGACATAAAACTTTAAAAACCGGTGTAGAAACGGCTGCAGCAGCCATTAAAGCGGGCATTAATTTAGATTGTTCGGCTATTTTGCAGGATGATGTTTTGGCGGCGGTTAACCAGAAATTATTAACAGTAAAAGAAGTAGATGCTTCATTAACCAAAGTTTTGCGTACCGAATTTAAGCTTGGTTTTTATGATGATCCGCAGCAAAGTAAATTTTATAATTACGGCGCAGACAGCATCAGCAATGCGGCGCATATCGCTTTGGCGCGCAAGGTAGCACAGCAAAGTATGGTGCTGCTCAAAAATAAAAACCAGCTTTTGCCCCTTAAAAAAAGCATGTATAGTGCAATTACCGTTCTAGGAACCAATGCAGCTTCGCTTGATGCAATGGTGGGAAGTTACCACGGCGTAAGCAGCAAAATGGTCGATTTTGTTTCCGGAATTACCGCTGCAGTTGGTGTGGATACGCGTGTGGAATACGATTTGGGTTCGAGTTACACCGATACCACGCATTTTGGCGGCATCTGGGCAGCGAGCAACAGCGATGTAACGGTTGCCGTAGTCGGACTTTCGCCGGTTTTGGAAGGAGAAGCTGGTGATGCTTTTTTGTCGCAAACCGGCGGCGATAAAGCTAATTTAAGCTTGCCCGACGGAAATATTGCTTTTATGAAAGCCTTGCGAAAAGGCAATCCTGCAAAACCAATTATTGCGGTAATTACGGCTGGAAGCGATGTTGATGTGGCTGCCATAGAACCTTATGCCGATGCAGTTATTCTGGCCTGGTATCCTGGTCAGCAAGGCGGAAATGCGTTGGCCGATCTGCTTTTTGGTAAAATTTCGCCTTCCGGGCATTTACCGTTAACGTTTTACCGTTCTACCAATGATTTGCCGGCTTACAACAGTTATGCGATGAAAGGCAGAACTTACCGCTATTACGGCGGACCAGTGCAATACCCGTTTGGTTTTGGGTTGAGTTATACCACGTTTGATTACACCTGGAAAAACATGCCGCAAAAACAGTACGCTGCAAATGAGACGATTACATTTTCCATCAACGTAAAGAACACCGGTAAAATGGATGCAGATGAAGTTGTTCAGGCTTATATTGAATATCCAAACCTGGAACGAATGCCAATCAAAGAATTAAAAGGTTTTAAACGGATCAGTGTAAATCAAGGCGGAGAACAAATTGCCGAAATCAAAATTCCGGTTTCCGAACTGCAAAAGTGGGATCTGCAAAAACACCAGTTTCAATTGTATAAAGGCGAATATAAGTTGATGATCGGCAGTGATTCTGCAACACCGAAGTTGAATGCTTCTTTTAAGCTGTAAAAATCAACGTTCAACGGAGGTTTTAAGTTGATTTTTTTGTCCGTTTTGCAATAAAATCAGCCATCGTTTTATTTAATTCCTTATGGAAACGTTCGTTATCTGTTTGAATCATTTCAGATAGTTCATCCCTAACTTTACGCATATAAGCAACCGCTTTAAATTCTGTTTTAATTTTCGTTTGCATAAATAACTTCTTTAGGTGTTCTGATATCAATTGTTTGATAACCAAATTTAAGATTTATAGCGTATACTGCTTGATGCGAAAAAAATTAACCATGTGCTTGAAGTTCCAGCTTATCAAACCATCAACTTTTAATATGGTTGACATAGCTATGTGTTGCGCATCACTTTCAAATTTGGGTGTCAAAACGCCTTCTTCAATATAATGATTTGCTAATTTTTCTGCTTCAATTGTTAAAGAAACAAGCTCTAAAAACGGATCAGGAATTGTTTCGGTTAAATGCCTGACATTTGCCGGAGCATATACAAGTTCACGAAGCGTTAAATCAGAAAGAACAAGCGTGAATTTCCTTATGCGTGCTTGTTCAAAAAAAGGAATAGTCCATTCTTCAAACTCTATATCTTCATATCCGCCCCAAACAGATGTATCAACATAAAACTTCATTTTATTAATTTGAATTAAAATTTGCAATCTCCACCAACCGTCTAACAATCTCCACATCAGTTTCTTCCGTAAAAAATTCTTCTTCAAACGTTCCGGTTTTGATCTTCTGAAAAAGCATTTTACTTTGAATTTTACTTTTTGCGGTAGAGTGATATTCTGTTGCGCCGGTTTGCTTAATCAGTTCCTGGAGATTTTCTGAGCGAATACCTGCGCCGGGCATAATTATAATTCTTCCGTTAGCTTGTTCATTCAATTTTTTTAGCATCGATGCTCCTTTTACCGCTGTATTTTCCATGCCGGAAGTGAGGATTCGTTCAAAACCCATATCAATAATTTCTTCCAAAGCTTTAAACGGATTTTTACAGCGATCAAAAGCACGATGAAAAGTGCAGCCCATATTGCCAGTAATTGCTTTTAGTTCTAAACAACGTTCAATATCAATTTCGCCATCAGCTTTTAACATACCAAAAACAACACCGTCACAATTCAAATTCCAGCATTGTTCTACATCCGCTTTCATAGCTTCAAATTCCAGATCAGAATACAAAAAATCTCCGCCACGCGGCCGTATAATCGGGTAAAGTTTGATGCGGAGATTTTTACGTGCTAAAAGAAGCATTCCATAAGATGGTGTGGTACCACCATCTTTTAGATTATCGCATAATTCAATCCGATAGGCACCGCCTTGCTGCGCTGCCAAAGCAGAAGTAATGGAACCAGCACAAATTTCAATTCTGATCATTTTTAACTTAATAAACACTTTTACCTTTAATCAGTAAATCCTGTTTCTCGGCATTGCAAACTGCAAACGAAAAGCCCTTTTGTATCGCGTAAGCACCATATTCGCCTTTTTTATTTATGGCGAGAAAACCAACTTGCAACGTCTTCGATAACTCCGGTTTCTTTTTGATAATGCGGTTAACGGCTTCCTTGCAGGCATCTTCCGGTTTGTAGCCTTGCCGCATTAATTCGACCACCAAAAAACTGCCTACATTACGGATCACTTCCTCGCCAACACCGGTTGAGGTTGCGCCGCCAACTTCATTATCCACAAATAAGCCGGCACCAATAATCGGACTATCGCCTACCCGACCGTGCAGTTTCCAAGCCATGCCGCTGGTGGTGCAGGCACCGGAAATATTACCGGCTGCATCTAGCGCCAGCATGCCGATTGTGTCATGATTATATTGGTTTCCAGGTAGTTTTTTGGGTGAATAAAGTTTATTTTCTGTGTTGATTTCCGGTTTATACTGAGCTGTTTTTAACCACTCTTTCCAGGCTTTTTCAGATTCGGCGGTGAGCAAAACCCGTTTTTTAAAACCATTCTCCACAGCAAACTGCGTAGCACCTTCGCCAACCAGCAGCACGTGCGGCGTTTTTTCCATCACCATGCGGGCAACAGAAATCGGGTGATCAACATATTCCATTGCTGCCACGCCGCCGCAGTTGCCTTTTTCGTCCATAATACAAGCGTCCAGCGTAACATGTCCATCACGATCGGGGTAACCGGCCGCACCAACGCTGTGGTTATTCGGGTCGGCTTCCGGAATTCTTACACCGGCTTCTACTGCATCCAGTGCGCGGCCGCCTTTGGAAAGGATTTTCCAGGCTTCCTGATTAGCCGGAATGCCGAAATCCCAGGTAGAAATAACAATGGGGAAATTTGCGGCTAATGCTTCTTTTACCATATTTTTTCCTGAAACTTTGGTACCCAGAATAAGTCCTGAAGCACCGATTGTGCCAGTTAATAAAAATTTACGCCGGTTGAGTAGGGAAATAGCTGACTTCATCATTTATAAAATAGGTTGTGTTCTTAAAAGTATGATGGGTTAAATCAAGCAGCGTGGTAGCTGAGTTTATTGGTTGTGAAATCAAACAAA
>CAHJWG010000007.1 GCA_903642215.1 Sphingobacteriaceae bacterium
TTGTGGATCAGTTTAGGGTTTGAATGGTTTGGCCGGTTAATTAACGAACCGAGGCGGATGTGGAAAAGATACCTGTATTACGGGCCGGTTTTTATTTACAAAGTATTAAAATATAAAGCTAAAAGCATGATGCCACGTAAATTTGCAGCATCTTATTAAAAAGCTTTATAGCGGTTCCTCCAACCGATTTTATTAAACTTAAATAAATTGATATGCCCGAAAACTACGTAGAAAAAGCTTTTATTCAATATTGAACCGTTGAAGCAAGCAGCAAAGCAACCCATCAAAATGTTTTTTACTTATTATTAGTGGTAATTGGTGCCATATTCGGCTGGCTTTTATGCTATTTCTTCCCGGTTATTCAGCATGATTTTGAGTTGATCGGGAACCTGCACCAGTTAAAATAACAAATTGAAACCTGTTTTTCACCCGTACTTATAATTAGTACGGATGCTTCTTTTATCACCTAAAAATTGATGTTGGCTGGGTTGCTTAGCAAATATCTTCCCGTTTTTAAGGTTGATATTGCTTGTTTTTATCATTCAATAACCGAGACCGAAATTAGTAAAGAGAACTTAAAGAAAATATCTTTACGGATGACTTTTACAAACCAGTTTCCGATACTTAAAACCTGCACCTACCTCAACACCGCTTACTCCGGCATTTTATCCGAACCTTTACTCAACTGGCGCAGAACGCACGACCTTAATTTTTTTGAACACGGAAGCGCTTTCCGCCTACATCAGGCAGAGTTTTTACAGGAAGTAAAAGTTGCCCTCGCAAGTTTTTTTAAAGCAGAGGCAGCACGCACTTTTCTGGTTCCGAATTTCTCTTTCGGCTTTAATACTTTTTTGGGCGGATTAAACGCTTCGCACCGTTTCTTACTGCTTCAGGAAGATTATCCTTCTGTAAATTTTGCTGTTACGGGCCGAGGTTTTGCAAATGAGTGTTTACCTGTTGACGCTCATCTGGAGGAAAATATTTTAGCAAAAATCAAGGTTTTTAAACCAACCGTTTTTGCTTTTAGTTTGGTACAATATATCAACGGAATCAAGTTTGATGCGGTGTTTTTAAAAAAGATAAAAGAGCAGTTTCCTGATCTGTTAATTGTGGCAGACGGAACGCAGTTTTGCGGTACAGAACGTTTTGATTTTGAACAATCTGGATTGGATGTACTGATTGCAAGCGGTTATAAATGGATGTTGGGCGGATACGGAAACGGTTTTGTTTTTTTAAAGGAGGAAGTTGCAAGCCGGCTTTATCAATCCGGACAGCAAATTGCTCATCCCAAAGAACCTTTTTTAAAGGACAAAAGCCTGCTGTCGCTTTATTTTGAACCAGGCCATCAGGATACTTTAGCTTTCGGCAGTTTGCTGCAATCCGTTTTAATGCTGGAAAATATCGGTCAAGATGTGATTGAAAGTACCATCAAAGAGTTAACTGATCAGGCAAAAAAAGCTTTTACAGAACGCGGTTTGCTGCATCCTGTAGTTGCAGAAAGGCAAAACCACTCTTCTATATTCAGTTTAAACCTCCCGGAAAAAATTTATCGTAAACTTACTGAAGCCGGTATCGGATGCACATTTCGCGGAGCCGGAATCCGCGTTTCTTTTCACTTTTATAATACCGCACAAAACCTGGCTCATCTGCTAAAAGTAATCGATCAGAACCGGTAAATTTCCACTTCCTTTAATGCTTCTTTTACCGGTGTTTTTTTGTTGTAATAAGTAATGCCGGGAAAATTTTAAGTTTGTTTTTTTGTAAAAACGTCAGGAAATTAATTTTTATGTAATTAATTTGTGATTTCCGAGGCAATAAAACTTTTCATCCGTAATAAAGATTTTTGTAATGCAAATTGATAAGTTTTGTTTATTAAGCAATAAGTAAATTGAATAAACTGAATAACGGAGAGTTTTCCTTTTCCCACGAAACGATAAATAAAGATTTTGAGCTGTTAACCCGTGCACTCGACGCAAGTATTTCGGGCATTGTAATTACAGATCATAATCTGCCCGATAACCCGATCATCTATTGTAATGCTGCTTTTGAGCAGATTTCCGGTTACGACCGGAAAGAGATTATCGGAAGAAATTGCCGGTTTTTACAGCAAAATGACCGGAACCAGCCTGAGCGGCAAATTGTAAGAGAGGCTATTATAAACGGCCTGGATTGCGTTGTAGAAATCCGGAATTACCGTAAAGACGGAACGCTTTTTTGGAACGAGTTGTATATGTCGGCTATTAAGGATGCGTTTGGTAATACCACGCACTTTATTGGTGTACAAAACGACATTAGCCGCAGGAAAAAAGCGGAGTTGGCACTTTTACAACATCAGGAATTGATGGAAAGGCGTATCGAAGAGCGCACCCGTATCATCAAAGAAAGCGAAGAATACCTGGCCAGTATTGTTTCTACTGTTCGCGAAAGCCTGATCGTACTGGATAAAAGCCATTCTGTATTAAGTGTGAACGATCATTTTTTAAAAACTTTTAAAGTATCCTTAAACGAAACCGAAGGAAAAGTGCTGTACGAACTGGGCAACGGCCAGTGGAATATTGAAAGGCTGAGGCAGATGTTGGAAAACGTGCTGCCAACCAATAATCCGGTTGAAGATTTTGAAGTAGAGCATGATTTTCCGCATATCGGCAGGAAACTGATGCTGGTTAATGCACACCGTATTGAATTGGAAGGCGATTATAAAGATCGTATCCTGATCGCTATTGAAGATATTACCGACCGAAGGGAAATTGAAAGGCGCAAAGATGATTTTTTATCTATCGCGAGCCACGAACTCAAAACCCCTTTAACTACCGTAAAGGGTTATGTGCAGATGATGAACCGGTACATGCCCGAAAACGCAAGCGATAAATTCAAAAGTATTGTTGATAAAACAAGCATTTATGTAGAACGGCTGAATAATCTACTTTCAGAATTGCTGGATGTTTCCAGGATACAAACCGGTAATATCGAGTTGCATAAAGAACTTTTTGATTTTGACAGAGTTGTAAAAGAAACGGTAGAAGGGATCCAGACAGCAACTAAAACGCATCAGATTACGGTGATTGGCAAGGCTACAAACAGTTACTCCGGTGATGAATCTCACATTGTACAGGTGATTAGCAACCTGCTGGCCAATGCCATTAAGTATGCACCGGATTCTCCGGAAATCGTAGTTTACTTATCCCTGGTTAGCAATTATCTTAAAGTTTCGGTTACTGATTATGGGATGGGAATTAGTCAGGAAGATCAAAAGAAAATATTCGACCGCTTTTTCAGGGTCGGAGAAATCCAGCAGCGTTTTCCCGGAATGGGCATCGGATTATATGTTTGCGACCAGATTATTAAAAATCATGGCGGCAGTTTATGGGTGGAAAGCGAAAAAGGCAAAGGCTCAACTTTCAGCTTCACCCTCCCTTTAGATGAAACGGAGGTACCGGAATGAGTAAAAAAATATTGATTTGTGACGATGACGAAGGCATCCTGGATTTGCTGACGATGCTTTTAGAGGACAATGGTTTTGATGTAATAGCAGAGCAAAGCAGTTTGAATGTGTATAAAATTATTGAAAGCGAACATCCGGATTTGTTAATACTGGATTTGTGGATGCCTGTTTTATCCGGCGATCAGGTTTTGCGGATGCTGAAAAATAATCCGGCAACGCAAACTTTACCCGTAATGATTATTTCTGCCAGTATGGAAGGGAAACAAATTGCGGTGCTTGCAGGTGCCGATGATTTTATGGCTAAACCTTTCGACGTAAATACTTTGGTAGAAAGAGTAAAAAAGTTTTTATCCAAAGAAGAAATGGAAGCCAGCCTGTAACAAAAGGATAAATTGGTTTTTATCTGTTTGAAAAATCACAGTTAATAATCAGGAAAAGGTGCCGTTTACAGTTTCAGGATTGGCACCGTTTGCAGCTGCGTTTTCGTTAATTCCTTTTTTTGAGTAGTAACCAAAAAGGCATCTTTCCTTAATCATCTCAGCTACTTCTGCCGGTACGTATTCTTCCCAGCCTTCTGCGCCTTGTTTAATTAGTTGTAAAACTTTGTCTGTTTGCACATGCAGGTTGCGCTCATTATAATCCCTGATATCTTCAATTTTATTATTTGCGATCAAATATTGATAAAGGTCGATCAAATTCGGAGGCAAAGAAAACTTCTGGCAATTCCAAATTACGCCGTCCCGTAGCGTTGGGTAGATAAGCAGCTTAACTTTCCGGCTAAATAATGTAGCGAAAGATTCTAAAATCCCGCCTTTCAAATCTCTGTAATGTTCTTCAGAAAAAATATATTCTAAGTTAGGATAACCCAATACCACGCCCATTTTTAAACTGGTTATTTTTGACAGATAGGCAACCAGCTTATAATATTCGTGAAAGTTAGAAATCATTACGGTTTGCCCGAGCGAACACAAAATATCCACCCGGTCTAAAAAGTCTTTTTCATCTATTTCAGCACTTTCATCCGCATTTCTTTCTTTTAAAGATTGCAAGGTAAGTTCTGTTACCACGATAACTTTTGTTTTATCAACATCAGGTTCCTGCATAAACTGATTAACGCCTGTGTTAAGCATATCCAGATGCACGTTGATAATAGGCCGGAAACGGCCGCGGATTACCACGATGTGTTTTTTGTACAATACTTCGGAAGGCTGCAGGTTTTTACCGTCAGAACCAAACAAGGCTGCATCAGAAAAACCGTATTTAACTAAGTGTAAGCTCATTAAACGGTTATCTACTTTGTTAAATTTTGGCCCTTCAAAACGGATCATATCTATTTGAAGCCGGTCTTTGGATAAATTATCCATCAGCGAAATCAAAAAAACAGGAGGAACTTCATGGTAAAAGAAGCATGCGTACATCAGGTTTACGCCCAAAATGCCAACCGCTTGCTGCTGCAGGTTATTGTCGTTATCCAGCAACTTTACATGCAACACCACATCATGGAAATCGCCGTCTGGCTCCAGCTGAAAACGAACGCCCATCCAGCCGTGTCCTTCATTTGTTTTATGATAATTGAGCGTAGAAAATGTACCCGAAAAAGCAAAAAACGTACTTGTTTTTCCGCGGGTTTCGGCCAAACGTTCGATGATCAGGCCGTATTCACGATCCAGCATTGCAATTAAACGCTGCTCGCTTACGTATCGCTTAACCTGTTGTACGCCATAAATGGCATCAGAAAAAACCATATCATAAGCAGACATTGTTTTGGCGATGGTGCCGGATGATGCGCCGGCTTTAAAAAAATTGGCAGCAACATCTTGGCCTGCACCAATTTCGGCAAATGAACCATAAATTGCGGGATCGAGATTAACCGCAAGTGCTTTTTGTTTGGTGCCGATATCTTTATTATGAATGATACTCATAAATTCAATTCTTATTTACTGATGCCAACACGTTGGTTAGAATTCTTAAAAGTACAAATTTTAAAGAAATCACAGGCAAATCAGTCGCTTCCTTTAACTCTAAAGCCATTTATTAAATGTGTAAACAGCAGCAGTTGTTAAGTTTATGATACTGTTTTTATCCATTAAAAATGCTTAACCTAAAAATGGTTCATAAATTTTTACTGCTAAAAGAAGCATTGGTTTGCTACAAACTATTTGTTTGGGCAACACCAAAATTGCTTTAACTATTCAATCTTGTTTAAAAAAACAGGAGAATTTGAATTTATGCCGAGGCAATCTCCCAATAAACTTTTTCAAAAATTTATAACAGTTTTTGCTTCAACACATTTAATGTCAACAGGTAAAAAGGCTTTTTACTTGAGAAAAAGCAATCAGGTTTTATTAATTTATTACAATATTTGCAGCAAAAATTGAAACCTTAAAAATTAAAGCGAGAGAGGGTTTCATCACACAATAACTGTTTTAAAAATGAATATCACACAAGAAAAAATAGATGATTTAAACGCTGTTTTAACGATCAAAATTAATCAGGAAGATTATCAGCCTAAGGTTGAAAAAGCGATAAAAGATCAGGCAAAAAAAGCAAAACTGCCCGGCTTTCGTCCCGGAATGGTTCCTGCGGCACACATCAAAAGGATGTATGGTAAAAGTATTTTGGTTGATGAAATTAACCACCTGCTTTCAGATTCGTTAAACAATTACATCACCGATAATCAGCTGGAAGTTTTAGGTCAGCCATTACCAAAAGCAGATAACGACAGACAGTTTAATTGGGATTTTACAGAAGATTACGAGTTTAATTACGAATTAGGTTTGGCACCTGAGTTTGAATTGAGTTTCTCTGCCGAAGATCATGTTCCGCAATTTGTAGTTAAAGTAGATGACGAAACGTTGCAAGCCCGTATCAAAAACATCCGCAGAAGCTATGGAAAGATGACAAACCCTGACGTATCGGCAGACGATGATGTTTTGTATTCTGAATTAAAGCAGCTTTCTCCCGATGGTTCTGTTTTTGAAGGCGGAATAAGCAATACAACTTCTGTACGTTTGGATCAAATTACGGATGAAGAAGTAAAAAGTTCTTTAACAGGTTTAAAAAAGGGTGATGTTGTTACTTTCGATATCAATAAAGCTTTTGATAATGATGCAGCTAAAATTGCCGGATTACTTAAAATTGATGAAGAAACCGCTGCCGATTTAAGATCAAATTTTGAACTAACGGTAAAAAATGTAAACCGGTTAGAAGAATCAGATTTAAACCAGGAGTTTTTTGATAAAGTTTTCGGTCCTGATGTTGTACATGATGAAGAACAATTCAGGGTGAAAATTACGGAAGAAGTAGAAGCGATGATGGCGCAGGATGCTGACCGCAAACTTCAGGATGATTTATATCAATACAGCCTCCAAAAAGTAAATTTTGATTTACCGGATGAGTTCTTAAAAAGATGGCTTAAAACAACTAATGAAAAATTAACTGACCAGGAATTGGAAGATGGTTACAGCGATTTTGCCAAGAACTTGAAATGGACGCTGATCGAGAATAAAATTGTTAAGGATAACAATATTGAAATTAAATATGAAGATGTGTTTCAAACAGCAAAACAACGTTTGGATGCACAATTCAGGATGTACAGCCAGCAAGCATTGGATGAAGAACAGTTAGGCCAGTACACCGTACAGTTCCTACAAAATAAAGATAGCGCAAACAAAATTTTTGAAGAAGTAAAAGCAATAAAGGTTTTTGATTACTTAAAAACTGTTGTTACTTTAGATAGAAAAGAAATAGATAATACTCAGTTTAAAAAGCTGGAATAACCTTTAACAAATCTTAAAGTTAATGGTTATCCGGTTCTGTAAACGATGAATCGGATAACCATTGTTTTTTTAAAAAGAATATGCAAATAGATAAAAATGAGTTCAGAAAATATGCTGTAAAGCATCATCGCATAAATGGTATTTATGTAGATAAATTTATAGCCGGTGTAGAAAATACACAAATGCCGACTGCCATGACGCCTTATATTATTGAAGAGCGCCAGCTAAACGTAGCCCAGATGGACGTGTTTTCGCGTTTAATGATGGATCGGATTATCTTTTTAGGTGATGCGGTGATGGATCAGAATGCAAATATTATCCAGGCCCAATTGCTTTTTCTGCAATCTACAGATGCTAAAAGAGATATCCAGATTTACATTAATTCTCCGGGCGGTTCTGTTTATGCAGGTTTAGGAATTTACGATACCATGCAATTTATTTCTAACGATGTAGCTACCATTTGTACCGGTATGGCTGCTTCTATGGCGGCCGTTTTACTTTGTGCAGGTACAAAAGGTAAACGCGCGGTATTGCCGCATTCACGGGTAATGATCCACCAGCCTTCCGGCGGTGCGCAAGGTGTAGCCTCTGATATGGAAATTAACCTGCGTGAAATGTTAAAGCTGAAAAAAGAATTATACGAAATTATATCCAAGCACTCAGAACAATCGTATGAGTGGGTGGAAAAATCATCCGATCGTGATTACTGGATGTCATCAGCCGAAGCAAAAGAATTTGGTATGGTTGATGAAATACTGAGTAGTAATAAAGCCGATAAATAATCTAAAAATATCATGAGCAAAACCACTAAAGATATCAAATGTTCATTTTGTGGCGCCGGCAAACAGGATTCTTTAATGCTGATTGCAGGTTTGGACGCTCATATTTGTGATAAATGTGTTAACCAGGCAAATGATATTTTAGCTGAAGAGTTAAAATTGCGCAAGGTTAAATCTCCGTTGCAGTCCTCGTCATCTGCAATTTTAAAGCCGTTAGAAATTAAAAACCATCTTGATCAATATGTAATCGGTCAGGATGATGCAAAAAAAGTTTTATCCGTTGCGGTTTATAATCATTACAAAAGATTGAACCAAAAAATTGGTAAAGACGAGGTTGATATTGAAAAATCCAATATTATTTTAGTCGGCGAAACCGGTACGGGTAAAACTTTACTGGCCAAAACGATTGCAAAAGTATTGAACGTGCCGTTTAGTATTTGTGATGCTACAGTTTTAACAGAAGCAGGTTATGTAGGCGAAGATGTGGAAAGTATTTTAACACGTTTATTGCAGGCCGCAGATTATGATGTTACTTTAGCAGAACGCGGAATTGTTTATATTGACGAGGTGGATAAAATTGCGCGTAAAAGTGATAATCCATCCATTACCCGCGATGTTTCCGGCGAAGGTGTGCAGCAGGCTTTACTTAAAATACTGGAAGGCACTATGGTAAACGTACCGCCTCAAGGCGGGCGTAAACATCCTGATCAAAAAATGATTACTGTAAATACCAGCAATATCCTGTTTATATGCGGCGGTGCTTTTGATGGTATTGAAAAGAAAATTGCCAACAGGATGCGCACGCAAACGGTTGGTTATAAAATGAAATCGGAAGATCAGGATATCGATCTAAAAAATCTGTACAAATACATTTCTCCGCAGGATTTAAAAGCATTTGGTTTAATCCCGGAGTTGATCGGAAGGTTGCCGGTTTTAACCTATTTAAATCCTTTGGATCGTAAGGCAATGCTTGCCATTTTAACCGAGCCTAAAAATTCATTGATCAAACAATATAATAAATTGTTTGAGTATGAAGATGTTAAATTGCATTTTGATCAGGAAGTTTTAGATTACGTGGTAGATAAAGCAATGGAATTTAAGCTTGGTGCGCGAGGACTCCGGTCTATCTGCGAAGCCATTATGATTGATGCCATGTTTGAATTTCCATCCAACAAAGAACATAAACATTTGGATATAACACTCGATTATGCCAGGGAAAAGTTTGAAAAATCTGACTTGAAAAAGTTAAAAGCAGCTTAAAAAAAACCCCGGTAAAAGCCGGGGTTTTTTTGTATATTTATTTTTATACCCTAAAAGAAGCATCATTATGAATGAAGAAAAAGATGTTAAGAAAGATCCCGAAATCGTAAAAAAGGCGCACAAAATAAAAGAAGTCCAAAGTCCGATAAAACCCGGATTAAAAACGAAAGAAGCAATTGTGGCCAACTGGCTGCCGCGTTATACCGGCAGGCCGCTGGATGATTTTAAGGAATATATCATCTTAACAAATTTTTCTAAATACCTGCAGCTGTTTTCAGAATGGCATGATAACGCGCCAATTATGGGTTTAGATAAACCGATGCAAAGCGTAACTGCGGACGGAATTACGATTATCAACTTTGGAATGGGCAGTGCTTTAGCCGCAACGGTAATGGATTTATTAACGGCAATTCATCCGAAAGCCGTAATTTTTTTAGGAAAATGCGGTGGTTTGAAGCGGAAAAACAATGTTGGCGATTTAATTTTGCCGATTGCTGCTATCCGGGGAGAAGGAACTTCAAACGATTATTTACCTTCGGAAGTACCTGCGCTGCCGGCTTTCGCGCTTCAAAAAGCAATTTCTACCACCATTCGCGATCATTCACGGGATTATTGGACGGGAACAGTTTACACCACCAACCGCCGGGTTTGGGAACATGATAAAAGCTTTAAAAGATATTTGAAAAGCTTGCGTACTATGGCCGTCGATATGGAAACTGCTACTGTTTTTATCACTGGTTTTGCTAACAAAATCCCTACCGGCGCGCTGTTGCTGGTTTCAGATCAGCCGATGATCCCCGAAGGTGTAAAAACTGCCGAAAGTGATTCAACCGTAACAGAAAAATTTGTGGAAACTCATTTAAAAGTAGGAATTGATTCTTTAAAGCAACTGATCAATCACGGCCTCACGGTAAAACATCTTCACTTTTAAAAATACTTATATTATAATTTGTATGCTGATTTTTGTTCGGTAAAAACAGTATCGGCAGGATAAACCCGCTGTAATTCAATAGAAAATGTGGTACAATAATATTCTCGAAACCATCGGCAACACGCCTTTAGTTAAGCTTAACGTCATCCCGAAGGAGATCAAAGCAACGGTTTTGGCCAAAATAGAAACTACTAATCCCGGTAATTCTATCAAAGACCGTATGGCGTTAAAAATGATTGAGGATGCGGAAAAGAGCGGAAAGTTAAAACCCGGCGGCACAATTATCGAAGGAACCTCCGGCAATACCGGAATGGGTTTAGCAATTGCGGCCGTAATTAAAGGTTACAAATGTATTTTCACGACGACAGATAAGCAATCTAAAGAAAAAGTAGATGCTTTGCGGGCTTTTGGTGCCGAAGTAATTGTTTGTCCGACCAATGTTGACCCGGAAGATGCGCGTTCGTATTACTCGGTTTCTACGCGTTTGGAACGGGAAGTGCCAAATTCCTGGAAGCCGAATCAATATGATAATCCTTCTAATACGCAGGCAAATTATGAGCAAACCGGGCCGGAAATCTGGGAACAAACCGAAGGAAAAGTTACGCATTTAATTGTTGGTGCAGGAACCGGCGGAACGATATCAGGCGCAGGTAAATATTTAAAAGAAAAAAATCCCAACATTCAGGTTCTGGGAATTGATACTTACGGATCCGTTTTTAAGAAATATAAGGAAACCGGAATTTTTGACAAAAATGAAATTTATCCGTACATCACAGAAGGTATCGGAGAAGATTTCCTTCCCCAAAACGTAAACTTTGAGGTGATTGATTATTTTGAGAAAGTTAGCGATAAAGATGCTGCTTTGATGACGCGGGAAATTGCCCGTAAAGAAGGTATTTTTGCCGGAAATTCTGCCGGTTCTGCGGTTGCCGGATTGATGCAGATGAAAGACCGTTTTAAAGAAGGCGATGTAGTAGTGATCATTTTCCCGGATCATGGTTCGAGATATATGGGGAAAATGTATAACGAAGACTGGCTGCGCGAACGTGGATTTTTGAAAAATGAGAAGCTGACTGCAAGAAGCATCATCAGCAAAGAAGCTGAGCAGGAGATAGTTACGATTGATGCGGAGGAAACTATTTTAAAAGCGATCAACATTATCAAAGCATTAAATATTTCCCAGATTCCGGTTACGCAGCAGGATATGATTATCGGTAAAATTACAGAAAGTGATATTTTAGATGCTTTGCTGGAAAACCCTGCGCTTAAATCACATCCGGTAAAAGATATTATTACGGCTCCGTTTCCTTTTGTTGATTTGAATACTTCTATCGATAAGATATCTTCGTTAATCAACAAAGATAATACGGCCGTTTTGGTAGAAGATGAAAAGGGCAGGTTTAAAATTATTACGCAGTACGATATCATCAATGCGATATCTGCTTAAAAAGTAGTGATAAAAGAAGCATTGTAAATAAAAGAAGCCTTGTTTAACATGATTGAACAAGGCTTCTTTTACCACCTAAAAATTGGTAATTATATTCTGCGAATATCAGCTCCCAAAGCCAGCAAACGTTGATCGATATGCTGGTAACCACGTTCAATCTGCTCAATATTGCTGATAACCGATTTCCCTTTTGCGGATAAAGCAGCAATCAACAAAGAAACGCCGGCGCGGATATCCGGGGAAGTCATTTCGATACCGCGCAATTGTACTTTTTTATCCAGGCCGATTACCGTTGCCCGGTGCGGATCGCAAAGGATAATCTGTGCGCCCATATCAATCAGTTTATCTACAAAAAATAACCGGCTTTCAAACATCTTCTGATGAATCAATACCGAACCCTTTGCCTGTGTAGCGATCACTAAAACAATACTTAATAAATCAGGCGTAAAACCCGGCCAGGGCGCATCGGCAACGGTTAGGATTGAACCATCAATAAAAGTATCGATTTCATAACTTTTTTGTGCAGGAATATAAATATCGTCTCCGCGTAATTCAAACTTGATGCCTAAACGGGCAAAAGTATTCGGGATAATTCCCAGTTCCTGAAACTGAACATTTTTGATCGTGATTTCAGATTCCGTCATGGCTGCCAAACCGATAAAAGAACCGATCTCAATCATGTCCGGCAGCAAACGATGTTCTGTTCCGCCTAATTTTTTTACGCCTTCAATCGTTAATAAATTAGATTTAATACCCGAAATTTTTGCACCCATCCGGTTTAACATCTTGCAAAGTTGCTGCAAATACGGTTCGCAGGCTGCATTGTAAATGGTAGTTGTACCTTGCGCTAAAACCGCCGCCATCACCACATTTGCAGTTCCGGTAACGGATGCTTCTTCCAGTAAAATGTCTGTGCCTTTTAAATTAGTGGCATCAACATCAAAAAACTCTTCGGTTGCACTATATTCAAAGCGTGCACCTAATTTTTCAAAGCCTAAAAAATGTGTGTCTAATCGTCTTCGGCCAATTTTATCGCCGCCAGGTTTTGGGATAGCTGCTTTGCCGTAACGTGCTAAAAGCGGACCAACAATCATGATCGAACCTCTTAAACCTCCGCCTTTTTGCTTAAAAGCATCAGATTTAAAAAAGTCCTGATCAATATTTTTAGCCTCAAAAGAATAAGTATCGGCAGCCAAGCGGGCTGTTTCTACACCCATATCGCCTAAAAGTTCGATCAGCTTATTTACATCTTTAATATCCGGGATATTGCTGATCGTTACTTTTTCTTCCGTTAGCAATACAGCAGAAATAACCTGTAAAGCTTCGTTTTTGGCACCCTGGGGTACAATTTCTCCCTTTAAAGGTTTGCCGCCCCATATTTCAAATGCACTCATAAATCAGTTTTTTTGCCGGTAAAAGAAGCATTAAAATTTTCTGCCGGGATTATTATTGTTGGTTCGGTTTCTGTTGTTCTGCATGTGCCGCGGATTATTATTGTTATTCTGGCGGCCTTTATTATTCTGGTTATTATTTGCCCGCGGGCGGTTGGTATTGGTTTGTGCAGCCGGCGTGCGGTATTCCACACGGTTTAGGTTTATGTTTTCCTCCAGTTGCAATTCACCTTTTGATAATATTTTAAGATCGTTGATAATGGTTTCATCTGCAACAGAATCTTTGTTCCATGTTACATAAGCCATTTTCATAAAATTTGCCAGCGCCTGTACCATGTGTTGTTTGCGCGGTGCATCTTCAATACTTTTGGCTTTTTCGATCATTAGTTCAACCGTTTTACCATAATGTTTAAAGCTGATTTTTTGCTGCGGATATTTTAAAGGTTCCGGTTTGAAGTGAATAGCTTCTGCACTTGGTTTTGGATAAGGCGAATCCACATCGATCTTAAAATCAGAAATAATATGCAGATGATCCCACAATTTATGTTTAAAATCTGCCACATCGCGCAAATGCGGATTTAAAAATCCCATCAAATCAATCACCACTTGTGCATAACGGTTGCGTTCTTCTTTGGTGGGCAGTGCTACAATATATTTAACCATGTTTTGTACGTTGCGGCCGTACTCGGAAAGGATTAATTTATTACGGGAGGAATTATAATCGAAATTCATATTGTTTAATAAAGCGGTGATTTTCTGCATTTTGCAGATGCTTCTTTTACGGTATAAAAGTTAATAACGTTAAAAAAAGCTATTCTACTATACGTAGTTTGGCAAATTTAAGCAACAATTGCTTTTGTCCAAGTTCTTTAAAAAATATTGTTGCTTTTATATCCGGTTTGTTGCCTTCCAGGTTAATTACTTTGCCAAAACCGAACCGTTCGTGCTCTACTTCCATACCAACTTGCAGCTTATTTACATCAGAAGGAGCGAAGCCGGCCGTTGGTACATGTGCTTTGGCCAAAACGGATGTTGTTTTAGGACCGGAAGCTGATAATTTTGGTTTGGAAAAAGCATCTTTACGGCTGCCGGGTTCATCATCAAAAAACGGATTGCCGGTTGCGGGTTTGGCACTAAAATCAAGCTCTAAAAACTTGGCATCAATTTCATCCAGAAAACGGCTTGGTTCGCAACTGATTAATGTGCCGAATTTAAACCTCGACGTAGCATAACTCAACGTTAATTTATGTTCTGTACGGGTTACGGCAACATAAAATAAACGGCGTTCTTCCTCCAAATCGCTTCTGGAATTTAAAGATAATTGCGATGGAAACAGATTTTCTTCCAATCCAACAACAAAAACGTGCGGAAACTCCAAACCTTTGGAAGAGTGGATCGTCATCAGCGAAACCGTATCTGCGTTTGGGTCTTTGTTGTTATCATCATTGGTAAGCAATGCCACATCCTGCATAAAAACATCTAAACCTTTTTCCTCAATATCTTCCCGTTCAGAAAACTCTTTGATACCGTTTAATAATTCCTGGATATTTTCGTGCCGGTTTAAACCTTCAATCGATTTATCTTCATATAAATCTTTCAGCAAACCGGAGTGCTGGGCAATATGCAGCGCGGCTTCGTAAGCAGATAAATTTTGTGCAACTGCCTGGAAGCTTTGGATCATCACTACAAAATTGCCAACCGTATTAGCCGTTTTTCCGTCCAGATATTTTGCAGGATCCGTAATTACGTCCCACAAACTGATTTGGTGTTGATTAGCCGCAACAATTAAACGATCAATCGTGGTATCGCCGATGCCTCTTTTAGGATAATTTATAACGCGTTTTAGCGCAGCTTCGTCATGCGGATTAAAAGTTAACCTGAAATAAGCAATTAAATCCTTGATTTCTTTACGCTGATAAAAAGACAGTCCGCCATAAATTTTATACGGAATATTGAGTTTGCGCAAAGCTTCCTCCATTGATCTGGATTGTGCGTTGGTTCGGTATAAAATGGCGAAATCATTCCATCGCAAACCTTTATTAGCGTGTTCCTGTAAAATCCCTTCGGCAACCATTTTGCCTTCTTCGTTATCACTAAAGGCACGCATCACTTTTATTTTATCGCCATGTTCTTTTTCAGAATAAACACTCTTTTTAAGCTGATCTTTATTGTTGGCGATAATGCTGTTGGCTACACTAACGATGTTTTGGGTTGAACGATAATTCTGCTCCAGCTTAAACACGTTTAAATCCGGATAATCTTTCTCAAAATTTAAAATATTCTGAATATTCGCACCGCGGAAAGCGTAAATACTTTGCGCATCATCACCAACAACGCAGATATTTTCGTTGATGGCTGCCAATCGTTTCACAATCAAATACTGCGAATAATTGGTATCCTGATACTCATCAACCATCAGGTATTTAAATTTATTCTGATATTTATATAAAACCTCCGGGCTTTTTTTCAGCAGTTCGTTGGTTTTAAAAAGCAGGTCATCAAAATCCATTGCACCGGCGCGGTAACATCTGGTGGCATAAAGTTCATAGATTTTACCCAGCTGACCTCTTCCGCCCGAAAAATCATCAGCTTGTATTTGTGTGTTTTGCTGATATTCCTGCCAGGCAATCAAATTGTTTTTAGCTGCAGAAATACGGTTGTAAACGAAGTTGGCACTGTAAAGCTTATCGTCCAGGTTCATTTCTTTCAGGATCGCGCGGAGTAAACTTTTGCTGTCGTCCGTATCGTAAATAGTGAAGTTAGACGGATAACCGATCTTATCAGCTTCCACACGCAGCAATTTTGCAAATACCGAGTGGAAAGTGCCCATCCAGATATTTTTTGCTTCCGTGCCAACAACAGCTACAATCCGATCGCGCATTTCGCGGGCAGCTTTGTTGGTAAAAGTTAAAACCAAAATGTTAAAAGCATCAACGCCCTGGCGGATTAAATGCGCAACCCGGTAAGTGATCACTCTCGTTTTGCCCGAACCTGCACCTGCAATAATCATCACCGGCCCTTTAACACACTCTACAGCTGCTCTTTGCGAAGGATTTAATCCTTGTAAATATTCCAAAATGTTCTTCTTAGTTGATCTGCAAAATTAAAAATACTATGCTGAGTTAATATAGCAATGCTTCTTTTAATACACAAATTATATTTTTGCAGCGTTCGTGTCCGGGTCTTCATTCAGCATTTTACTCATGCTGATAATCTGATCATCGATATTAAAAACGCATGTTTTGATGAGTTTTATACATTCGGCCTGGTTAATCAAATCATTTTCCTGCAGATAAACAATCCCTTTTAAAGTTGCAATCGGCCCACGAACCTGATGCGATAAATGCAGCGAATAATCGGAAAGCGTTTTATTTTTTACTTTTAAATCCCTGGTTCTTTCATCAATTATATCTTCCAGGTGATGATTAATACGATCAAGATTTTCTTTTTGTAAGGAAACTTCTGCATTTAACCTGGTCAGTTCCTTATTGCTTTTTTTAGTTCTTTTAACGTTGATAAAAAGTAAAAAAGCCAGAGCAAGTAACAAGCCGGCAACGATAGTGCTTGCCCCAAAAAGCGTGGTCGCGTATTTTTGCTGTGCAATTGTCCGCTCATTTTTCCTTCTGTTTTCTAACTGAGTAAATAAATCAGATGCAAGTGTAATCCGCTTTGAAAAAGACTGCCTGTAATAAGCACTGTCTTGCGTGTAGTTTTTCTTGAGATAATTTAAAGCTTCAAAATAGTTTTTCTTTTTGTATTCCAATTGAAAAAACGCATACGTATAATCATTTTCCAGGTCGCGGTTTTGCATTACTTTAGCATATTTAAAACCGCTCTTTAAGGTTTCTTCCGCTTTGTCAAACTGATTTAAATTGAGATATACATTTGTTAAAGTTAAATCGATGCCGGCAACCGTATAATTTAAATTTTGTGCTTGTGCTTTTGCAAATGCTTCTTTTAGCACCGTTTCTGCCTGATGATATTGCTTTAAATTGTTGTAAGCTTCCCCAATATTTTGCATGCACTGCACAACCAGAACAGGCGCGTCAATCTGCTGAAATATTTTCATGCTGATTTGAAATTTATCCAGCGCATCCGTGAAGTTTTTTTTCTTCATCTGGATAATGCCGATATTGATTAGTAAGCCGGCAATTTCAGGTTTTGAATCAAACTTTTTTGCAATAACCAGCGATTTATTATAATATTCAAAAGCCTTGTTATAATCATTAAGCAAATATAAGTTGCCAATATTGTTATAAACTTTGCCTGCTCCTTTTAGGTTATTATTTTGCTCGAAGTAGGAAATAGCTTCCAGGTATTTATCCAGTGCTTTCTCATATTTGCTGAGATAATATTGCCCAACCCCAATTACACGGCAAGCTTCTGCCTTTCCGTTTAAATAATTTATTTGTTTAGCAAGGTAAAAAGCTTCAGTTGCTTTATTAATAGTACGTTTCGGATCAGTTAAACGGCTTCCAAAAGCATCCGTATTCAACGCATCAATTTTTTGGGTTAACGCGATATTTGGCACATTCCTGGTTTGCGGTTCGATGCAAAATCCATATTCAAAATTGGATAGTAATAGCAGGTTTAATATTAAAAGTTTGTACATCATTTGGTCGGGTTTGATTAGTACAGAAACTGTTGGTCAGTAAAAATTAAGGTAGTTAATTTAATTATCGAAAACGGGTAAGAAGGGTAACCTGTGCGATAAATTTTCGTAATACTATCTTGTAACAAATCTACTACAAATCAACATGGAAATTATGAAAAAATTTATAGCCGCAGTATTTGCTTTAACTGTAATTTGTACAGTATCCTGTAAAAAAGAAACAATTAATCCTGACAGACAAACAATTAAAAAATTATATATGAAAAGTGGTGGCGGTGATAAGAGGCCAAACGGAACTTACGATTAATTGTAAATTGGATAGAACAATCAGAACAACCAGCCCGATTTACTTTACCTACCTTGTACAATCATTTTTTTAACATACTGTTCTGTAGGTGTTTGCATCGCGTAAATATAAACACCAGGTGTAAGATCAGTAGTTGGAAGGAGTATTTCGTGGTATCCGGAATTGAAATAAGTGTTAGCAAGCGTTTTAACAGTTGCACCGGCCATATTATAAAGTGTGATCACAACCTTGTTTGATTTGGATAAGCTGAAACCAATAGTTGTATTATTAACAGATGGATTCGGATAATTTTGACTAAGGCCGGACGATAACAATTTTGCCTCGATAATCATGTTAATTGTATCAAACCAGGCATATGCAATACGCATGTTTCCTGCTGCATTCGGGTGAACGGGATCCTGGTATAAACCTGCAAAATCTCTTCCTAAAACAGCATTAATATCTGTAAAGTAGATTTTTTTGTTGGCTGCAATTCTTTTGTAAACAGCATTGATCTGCCTGATTACAAAATTTGCATTTTGGTTACGCTTGTTGTTTGTTGGATTTAAAAATTGGATGGTTCCTAAAACCGGTATCAGGTTATATGATAAAGCAATATCAACCATTTTGTTCATATTGCTTTCTGTTTCTGCTATCTTAATCTTGTTATCAACAATTGCAAAGGCATCGTTCAATCCCATTAAAATCAGTACAAAGCCAGTCTTACCTTTAACGGTGGATTCAAACCGGGCCAAACCTTGTGTAGTGGTTTGACTTGGAATGCCATAGTTGCTAACTATAACTGTTTTACCCGGATAACATACTTCAAAATTGGTTTTTAAATATCCCTGAAATTGTAACCCGTTTATTCCTGCAACTGTACTTGCACCGAAAGTGGTAATGCTGATACTGTCTTTACTGTATAATTTTGAAGTTAAAGAGCAACTTGGGTTTTGGGCAAAAACCTTAACAGAGGTTAAACAACTTAGTGTAAGCAGCAGCCAAAAACTTAGTAAACGACGAGCCATTTTAACCTTTGTTTTATTGATGTAGATCACAAAAAATCTTGTAAACGAAAGTACATTAATTAGTATGATTTAATGTAAAAATTAAAAATTTTTTTATCATGAATAACAATCAGGCTGATAACAGAAACTTCCAAGTATCACTTATTTTTTGAGATAAAATTTTGGCGTTTGGTTTTATTGTAAGTTCACACGAAATACAGTTCAGCTATCAGCATATAATTTTAACTTGTTTTAAGGTGCTTTTTTAAGGTATTATCAGCAGAAAAATTTCTGTACGTTTGCTTTAAAACTGTTATTGATGCAAGAAATTAAAAAATACATAGCGGCAAATAAGGATCGGTTTTTAGATGAGCTGTTTGCTTTGCTTCGTTTTCCGTCTGTAAGTGCTGATCCGAAATATAAAAATGATGTGCTAAAAGCAGCAGATTTTGTAGCCGAAAAGCTGCGGGAAGCCGGTGCCGTAAACGTGGAAGTTTGCAAAACAGCCGGTTATCCGGTTGTTTACGGCGAAAAAATAACCGACCCTACGCAACCTACGGTTTTGGTTTACGGCCATTACGATGTACAGCCGCCCGACCCTTTAGAACTTTGGAAAACACCTCCTTTTGAACCAACTATCCGCGATGGTAAAATTTATGCACGCGGTGCCTGCGATGACAAAGGCCAGTTTTACATGCATATCAAAGCTTTTGAACTGATGATGCAAACCGAAACTTTGCCTTGCAACATTAAGTTTATGATTGAGGGTGAGGAGGAAGTTGGCTCGGATAACCTGGGGATTTTTGTTCGGCAGAATAAGGAAAAGCTTAAAGCAGATGTTGTTTTAATTTCAGATACATCCATGATCAGCATGGAAAATCCTTCGTTGGAAACCGGTTTACGCGGGCTTTCTTACCTGGAAGTAGAAGTAACCGGCCCGTCGCGCGATCTGCATTCCGGCGTTTATGGCGGCGCGGTTGCCAATCCGATTACCATACTTTCTAAAATGATCGCTTCTTTTCATGATGAAAACAATCACATTGCCATTCCGGGTTTTTACGATGATGTACTGGAGTTGACTGATGAAGAAAAACATGCCTTAAACGAAGCACCGTTCGATCCCGAGGAATACAAAAAAGATTTAGATATTAACGAAGTTTGGGGCGAAAAAGGTTACAGCACCTTAGAACGCACCGGCACGCGGCCAACGCTGGAAGTAAACGGAATTTGGGGCGGTTACATCGGCGAAGGTGCCAAAACGGTCTTGCCATCAAAAGCTTCGGCTAAAATATCCATGCGGTTGGTACCCAATCAAACTTCAGCAAAAATTACAGAACTGTTTACCAAACATTTTGAAAGTATTGCGCCGGCATATGTTAAGGTAAAAGTTACACCGCATCATGGCGGCGAACCGGTTGTTACGCCAACTTCGAGTGCTGCTTTCCGCGCTGCAGAAAAAGCAATTGAAGAAGCTTTCGGTAAAAAACCAATTCCGACACGCGGCGGCGGCAGTATCCCGATCGTGGCTTTGTTTGAGGAAGAATTAGGCATAAAAACAGTATTGATGGGTTTTGGATTGGACAGCGATGCGCTGCACTCGCCGAACGAGAAATACGATATTTTTAACTATTACAAAGGCATCGAAACAATCCCGTTGTTCTATAAATATTTTGCAGCATTATCCGCAGAAAACTAAGCAAACAGGAATACTTCTTTTATCGTACAAAAATTTATGCTATGATTGTTTGCTGATTAAAACTTGCAAAATAAATCTTCACAAATTAATTTATATCAATGAGTAAAATACTTGTGTTCGGTGCATCCGGCCAATTAGGCCAATGTTTAAAGCACGTTGCAGCCGAAATGGATATTACCGATATTGCTTTCCCAAACGAAACGGAGGCCAATATTTTAAACCCGGAAGTTTTACAGCAGCTTTTTGCCGCACATCAACCTGAATACTGCATTAACTGCGCCGCTTATACGGCGGTTGATAAAGCGGAAGATGAGCTGGAAACGGCCCGTAAAATCAATAAAACCGGTGTGGAAAATATTGCGGCTTTGTGCAAAGAATATGATGCGGCATTGATCCAGATTTCGACCGATTTTATTTTTGCCGGAAATACGCCGCATCCGTTAATCGAAACAGATCCTGCCGAACCAATTAGTGTTTATGGTTTAACAAAACTGGAAGGTGAACAGGTAATTTCCCCGCTAACGGAGAAATACTTTATCTTGAGAACCAGCTGGTTATACTCGGAATTTGCCAATAATTTTGTAAAAACCATGCTTAAATTAGGCAAGGAAAGAGACGAACTCAAAATTATTGCCGATCAGGTTGGTTCGCCAACTTACGCTATCGATCTTGCTTCGGCGGTTTTACAAATTATCGAATCCGGCAGTACCGCTTACGGCATTTATCATTACAGCAATGAAGGCGTAACTTCCTGGTACGATTTTGCGCAGGGAATTTTCGATATCAGCAAAACTGATGTTAAAACTTTCCCGATCCGCACGGCAGAATATCCAACCAAAGCAACCCGGCCGGCGTATTCTGTGATGGATAAATCTAAAATTAAAAAAACTTTTGGTATCGAAATTACATACTGGCGCCATAGTTTAGAAAAATGTATTGCTGCAATTGCCGCTCAAAATCAAGCCGAATAACCTACTCAAATAAAATTATATGAAAGGAATAATCCTTGCCGGCGGATCCGGAACACGCCTTTATCCGATCACCAAAGCCATTAGTAAACAATTGATGCCGATATATGATAAACCGATGATCTACTATCCGTTATCGGTTTTAATCCACTCCGATATCCGCGAAATCCTGATCATTACCACGCCGGAAGACAGCAGTAGTTTTAAACGTTTGCTGGGCGACGGCAGCGATTTGGGATGCCGTTTTGAGTTTGCCGTGCAGGAAGTACCGAACGGTTTGGCACAGGCTTTTGTGATCGGCGCAGATTTTATCGGTAATGATAAAGTGGCACTGGTTTTAGGCGATAACATTTTTTACGGTGCAGGTTTTGGTACTCTAACCCGGAAATTTAACCAAGTTGACGGCGCAGCCATTTTTGCCTACCATGTTTCTGATCCGGAGCGTTATGGTGTGGTAGAGTTTGATGGTGATTTTAAAGCACTTTCCATTGAAGAAAAACCGGATCGGCCAAAATCAAATTACGCCGTACCCGGATTGTATTTTTATGATAACGAAGTAGTGCAGATCGCTAAAAATATCCCGCTTTCACCGCGCGGCGAATATGAAATTACGGATGTAAACAAAGTATATCTCGACCGAAAAAAACTATTTGTTGGCGTGATGGACCGCGGAACAGCTTGGCTGGATACCGGAACTTTTGATTCTTTAAGTGATGCCACGGAGTTTGTCCGCGTGATCGAAAAACGCCAGGATACCAAAATCGGCTGTATTGAAGAAGTTGCTTTCCGCAGAGGTTTTATCGATGAAACGCAGCTTAAAATTTTGGCCGAACGCTATAAAAAAAGCGGTTACGGCAGCTATCTGTTAAAATTACTGCACCAAACATTCTAAAAAACTTACAGGCATCATCCGCAGTAAAACAAATTACTGCGAATGCTTCTTTTACCTGCAAAAAACTATGGCACAAAATATTGTTGTAAACGAAGAAGCTAATCAGTTTGAACTGCATTTGGATGAAGGTTTAGCATTCATCGTTTATGAACTGGATAGCAACGTAATTTCTTTAACGCATACGGAAGTTCCGGTAGCGGCAGAAGGGCAGGGCATTGCTACAGAAATGGCACAATTTGCGCTGAATTATGCTCGTGAAAACGGCATGAAAGTGAAACCATATTGCCGCTTTGTACAGATATTTTTACAGCATCACCCCGAATATCAGGATTTGGTTATTTAACATTATCATTACAAGTGTTCGGAAAACTTTTTTGTCGTGCCGAATTTGTTTCGATATCCCGCAAGCAAGGTTTAAAATTTATCATCAGTGGTTATCTGATCTCACCTAAAAATTAACCGTAAAAACAGTATGGCAAATACAATTCTTCATTTGGCTGCTACGCGCGGCCACGCTAATCATGGCTGGCTGGATAGTTATCATTCATTTAGTTTTGGTAGTTATTACAACCCGGAAAGAATGCAGTTTGGTGCTTTGCGCGTATTAAATGATGATACCGTTTCGGGCGGAAGAGGTTTTGGAAGCCATCCGCACGATAATATGGAGATTGTAAGTATTCCGTTGGAAGGTGATCTGGAGCATGAAGATAATCTGGGAAACATAGCAGTTATCCGCAAAGGAGATGTACAGATTATCAGTGCCGGAACAGGCGTTTTCCATAGTGAAAAAAATAAAAATCAAGCTTTGCCGGTAGCATTTTTACAAATCTGGCTGTTCCCGAACAAGTTAAACGGGCCGCCGCGTTACGATCAGGTTTCTTTAAATATTACCGACCGGCACAACAATTTCCAGCAAATCCTTTCGCCGAATCCTGATGATGCCGGCGTTTGGGTACAGCAGGATGCGTGGTTTAGTTTAGGTAAATTTGATCAGGGTTTTACTGCAAATTATCAGCTGAAAAAACCGGGAAACGGCGTTTATGCTTTTGTTTTGGAGGGAGAAGTAACGATCAACGGTCAGACTTTAAATAGGAGAGATGGCTTTGGAATCCGGAATATTGATCAGCTGGATTTTACTGCAAATTCTGCCAATGCAGAAGTTTTGCTGATGGATGTACCGATGATAACCTGATACTGTTTTTAACACGATAATTTATAACCGGAAGCCGAAAGCTTGTTGACAAACATTCTTCCGGCTTCCTTCGTTTTTTAAAATATGCACCACTTAAATATTCTGGCAATCCACAGAGATAAAAAAATTTTAGCAACTGTTTTGCGCCTGATCAACACGAACGGGCAATGGAACGGCATCGGTGCGCATTCGGATGAAGAAGCAATTGAGTTGTTCCATCAGCAGCCGGTTGGCATCGTTTTGTTTTGTGCCGGGATTGATCCTGAAAATGAACAAAAGTTAAAAGCTGTTTTTAACACACAAAATCCTCCGCCAATTTTTTTGCAGCATTATGGCGGCGGCAGTGGTTTATTAAGTGCCGAAATTTATGAAGCACTGGCCAAGCAAGGACATTAATTTTTTTGTCGTTTCGATTTTTTTGTCATTTCAACTTTTTGTCATCTCGACCGAAGGGAGAGATCTTCTTCAAAAATAATAAGCCTTTAAATTTGATGAAGATCCCTCTTTCATCGGGATGACAACAAGGCATAAACTGCTTTTATAACATCTTCAAAATCAATATGTTCCGGTGCTTTTTCTACTTGTTGCTGCACATATTTCAACACTTCATTCTTGCTTCTTAAAGCTTTGGGTACCTCAAAATATAAAACTTTTGAAGGCGTTTTCCAAGGCGTGTGCTGCGGATTGGTTTGCGCATAAAGCACCACAACCGGCGTTTGTGTTGCTGCCGCGATATGAATCGGGCCGGTATTAACGGCAATCAGCAGTGATGCTTCTTTTATCAGACAAATAAATTCATCCAGCGATAACAAACCGGCGAGCGAAAAAGCGTTTGTACCGATGCCGGCCTGTATTTCATCCGTCAACATTTTTTCTGATGCCGAACCTGTCAAAAGCAGTTGATAATTAAAATCATTAACCAAGCGTTTTCCAAGTTCAACCCAATTTTCGGCAGGATACTGCCGCTTGATTTCGCTTACGCCGGGATGTAAAATGAGCCAGGGTTTTTGCAGATCAATGCTGTTTTTAGCAAGCTTTTTTTGTACTGCTTCCCAGCAATCAGGAATTTGAATCGTTAAAAAATGGTTAGCAGTTTTGGCACCGATAGTTGCAACCAAGTTCAAATCTCGTTCAACCTGATGCTTGATAAAAGTATAAGGTTCCTGGTCCGGCACCCAATCGGTTAATAATTTATAAGGGTTTTCTCGGCAGTAAGCCAAACGTTTCGGGATGTCGGCAAGATAAGCAAGCATAACAGCCGGCATCGGGTTCTGGCTAAAAACGGTGAATATTACAGCAGCATCAAATCCCTTCGATTTTAAAATCTCAACCAACTTCAAAAAATCATGGCTAAAAGAAGCATGCTGCGTTTTTACCCAGGGAACATCAAACGAAATTATCTCATCAATTTCAGGTAAATAACGGGCAATCCCGGCTGCCATAGAAGATGTTAAAACCGTTATCCGGCAATCAAATGTTTCTTTTAAAGCACGGATGGCAGGCGTACTCATCAGCAAATCGCCCATATTATCCAAACGGACTACCAGAATGTTTTTACAGTTTTGCCAGGAATGTTCCATCCGCTAAATGCCTAAATCTGTACTGTGGACGTCTGTAATATAAATTGCTGCCTGGAAAAAGTTTTTCGCTTTGTAATCCGGCGTGCGGTATTCGCCGGCAATCCATTCGGTTTCGTTGCCGTTATCAATCAAAACTGTTTGGCAGCCGGCTCTTTTACCAGCTTCTACATCGTTTAAAATATCACCGATCATCCATGAATTCTCCAAATCGATCTGATGCTCTTCAGCCGCCTGTAAAATCATACCGGGTTTTGGTTTCCTGAAATTACAAGCTACAGCGTATTTTTTTACCGTTCCCTGCGGATGATTAAAGCTCCAGTAAAAATCTTTAAATCGGATGTCCGGTTCCAGCAATTGCTGCACTTTATTTTTTACGTTGATTAAAGCTTCTTCTTCAAAATAACCTCTGGCAACGCCGGATTGGTTGGAAATCATGATAAACACGTAACCTTGCGCTTTTAACAATTTTAAGCCTTCAATCACGCCTTCATTTAAAATTATTTTTTCAGGATCGACGTTGTAAGGAATATCCGGAATCAGGGTTCCGTCTTTATCGATAAAAATAGCTTTATTCATTTTTAAAAAATAATTCGAAGCTGCTCTTTTTTGTCATCTCGACCGAAGGGAGAGACCTTCTTCAAAGAGATAACTTGTATAATCTGATGAAGATTTCTCCCTTTGGTCGAAATGACAAAAAGCGTAAATTAATACCAATACTTCTTTTATCCCTTGTAAAATTAATATTTATTTTAGTGAGACAGTTTTCTTTGCGCTGGCTGTTTTATTTTTTCGGGTGGATAAATGATTTTCTACTAATCTGGAAATAGTATGCAAAAGGTGTAAGTGTATTTCCTGGATGTGATGCGGATTGTTGGATGGTACAATAATGTTGAGGTGTGCATAAGTAGCTGCATCACCGCCGCCTTTGCCCAGCATAGCAATGCAGGTCATTTGTTTTTTGTGCGCCACTTTTATGGCATTTACAATATTTACAGATTGGCCGCTGGTGCTTAAACACAGTAAAATATCGCCTTTTTTACCATAAGTTTCTATCTGGCGCGAAAAAACATCATCAAAACCAACATCGTTAGCGAAACCTGTGAGCACAGAAGTATCAGCAGCCAATGAAATCACCGGTAAACCCTGCCTTTCGGAACTTTCAAAATGACTTACCATTTCTGCCGTAAAGTGTAAACTTCCGGCAGCACTGCCGCCGTTGCCGCAAACTAATAATTTTTTATCCGCAGATAAGGCATTGCTGATCAAGGTTGCCGCTTGTGCAACCGGGATGCGCAATGCTCTTTTTGCACGTAAAAAAGTATCGGCCGCTTTATCAAAAGCTTGGTCGATCAGCGTTAATTCATTATCTTCTTCGCTTAACAAAGCGTTGCCATGGATAATTTTTTCGTACATGCTGATCGCCGTTTCCGAAATTTTATGCCAGGTAAACAAAGCATTTACCCGCCGGATGGCGTTATCGCGCATATCATTCTGCAATTTTTTATTGCTGATCAGTTCAAATATCTTTTGTGCCAGCGCATCCGGATTGTTTGGCGGAACGAGAAAGCCGGTTCGGCCATCGGCAACACTGTGTTTAATTCCGCCAACATTTGCACCAATTACCGGCGTGCCGCAGGCCATTGCTTCCAGCGGCGTAATGCCAAAAGGCTCATACCAAGGCGTGGTGATAAAAATATCTGCGGCGGCATAATAATATTTTAAAATATCGCGGTTTTTACGGCCAACAAAAGTAACATCGGCGGTAACGCCGTTATCTGCTGCCAGCTTTTTTAGGCGCAGCATTTCCGGGTTCTGGTCGGTTTCCGGGTTATCCGCTTCTCCGCCCACCACTACCAAGCGCAAAGGCGTATCGGTTTTTTTAACTTTTACCAAAGCGCGGATCACATTATCAATCCCTTTCCGCGGAACCATCCGGCCTAACTGCAAGATAATATTTTCGTTTGTTTCAAAATTCAGAACCATCCGGGCCAGTTTTTTATCGATCGGATAAAATTCTGTCGGGCAGAAACCGCAAGGAATAATGGTGATATTATCCGGGTTGGCATTGTAGTAATTAATCAGATCTTCCTGATCCTGCGGGCATTCGGCAATAATCTGATCTGCCTGGCGGGCAATTTCTTCTTCGATTAAAATACGTTCTTTCGGGAATTTATCCTGCTCGCCCTGATGGATCCGCCGAACATGGCCCAGTGCATGATAAGTAATTACAAACGGGATTTTGAGCTGCTGTTTTAAGTTGCAGGCAACCAGGCCAGACATCCAGAAGTTGGCATGAACCAGCGCGTAACCTGCTTTTTCGCTTGCAATAAAAGCAACCATGGCAGCTGTAAAATCAGGCATGTATTGTAACAGGTCTTCCTTCGGGATAAAATCTTCGGGGCCGGCCGTAACGTGGATAATGCGTACGCCCTGCACCCAGCAAACAATTTCGGGGAAACGGGTATCATCCCGGCGGGTAAAAATATCAACCTCGTACCCGGATTGTGCAATATGCTTGGCCAGTTCTCCCACATACACGTTTTGTCCACCGCTATCCACACCGCCCAGCATAGCCAGAGGAGAAGCATGTTCACTGATAAAGGCTATCCTGTTTTTCATAATTTGTTATTTGATTCAAAAAGCTTAAGTTTTAGTTTGTGCGGATTGGTGCTTTAACAGCAAGGTTGAGCAGCTGTTTCCAGTCGGATAAAAATCGGGTTGAGCTAAAAAATTTCAATGCAGTTTGACGGGCTGCTGCACCGATTTGAACGGCTAATTGAGGATCATTCAATAAATCCTGCATTTTACTAATCAAGTAATTTAAATCAGCATTTACAAAACCAGAAACTTCATTACTTAAAATTGCAGGCAAAGCAGTGGTGGCCAGCCCAACAACGGGCATACCCAGCATCATGGCCTGGTAAACTGCAAATCCGGGACTGGCGTAACGATCCGGGCAAAATAAAAACCGGTAAGAATGTAATTTTTCGGGCAGGTTCTGGTAAGTGAGGCCATCTTTTCCAATCTCCAGCAAATCTAATGGCAATGCTTCTTTTACCAGCAAAAAAATGTCAGTCCCGGCAGCGCGGTTATCCGCATCATTTTCTAAAACAACTGCGCCTTTTGCTTTTTCTCCTGTAAAAACAGTAGTATCGGTAGCAACGCCGTTTTCAATCACCGTTACCGGCACCTTATTATTATCCCACATTATTGCATTATAATGGTTTACGTGCACCAAATGCACTTCCTCATTTTCAACAAAATGTTTCGCATTTGTAGGATGTTGTTTTGGCGGATGATGTTCTAAATAAACCTTGGGCAGTTCCTGCTGCTCATCCGATAAAATTTCAAATTGTGTAGTGGTATAACCCTTTTCGTCCTGAAAAAGAATGCAATCCAGCTGTAGGTTTTTTATTTCTGCAAGCTTGGTTTCAAAAATATTGGTGTGGTTTGAAAGCTGCCGGCGGAAATTTTCATCCTTTGTTTCTTCAATATAAATCTCAAAATCTCCCTTCGCTAACTCCAATAAATACTGTTGATTAACAGGCCAGGTAAAGATTTTATAACGTTGGTTCATGTAAAAATTAATAATTCAATAAGCTGAAAATGATTTATTTAGATGTTTATATCCGTAAATTAAAATGCTTCTCTTGCGTAATTTTCTATCATTTTAAAGCAGCATTTGCCTGTTTTTTTATTCATGCTAACACGATACTAATTTGTTTGGTTTGATTGCCGGCTAATTTTATATCCGGTAAAAAGCTTAATGCTTCTTTTACAGCACAAAAAATTATAGGGTAATGTAGTAAATAATACCGAAATGACTGCGAAGTGCTACCTTTGCCTATTCAAATTTAAAAATGAAGTTTATCTATAAAAGCTGGTGGAAAATATTGGCCGTAGTTATGGTTACTTACACCTTAATTGCCGGATTATTATTCCGCGTACCCGCGCTGCCAATTTTACACGAAACCATCCGAAACCTTTATTTCCATGTGCCGATGTGGATGGCAATGCTGGTTATATTTAGTATTTCTGTTTTTTACAGCATCAAATATTTGCGTACCGGTAAGGAAGAATATGATTTGATTGCTGTAGAGTGTGTAAATACAGGTGTCGTTTTTTTTATTTTTGGATTAGTTACCGGGATGATCTGGGCAAAATTTGCCTGGGGCGAATACTGGAGCAACGACCCGAAGCAAAACAGCGCAGCTATTGCGTTTTTACTTTACTGTGCTTATTTAGTGCTTCGTAATTCGATTGATGAGGAACAAAAACGCGGGAAAATTTCTGCAGTTTACAATATTTTTGCTTTCCCGATCATGATCGTGCTGATTTTTATCCTGCCCAGATTAACAGATTCCCTGCATCCCGGCAACGGCGGAAACCCGGCTTTTGGAAAATATGATCTGGACAGCCGGATGCGCGTAGTGCTTTATCCCGCTTTTATTGCCTGGCCGCTAATTGCCGTTTGGATTGCCACGCTTCGTTACCGCATCAGGCTGATTGAAAATAAAAGAAATACCATAGATTAATCTCATGAAAAAAATATTGTTGTCTTTTTTGATGCTGTTTTTATCAACCTTTTTATTTGCCCAGCCGGCCAACAGTGTAGAAATGGCTGATGAAATGAGGAGTTCCGGCAAAATTTATGTAGTGATCGCCACCATCGTGATTGTGTTTATCGGACTGGCAATTTATCTTTTTACCATCGATCAGCGTTTAAAAAAGATCGAACGGGAAAACTAATCAAGCCAAACCGTTATAAAATTAACCATACCGAATGCTCGAACGTATACTTGGCCTGTAAAAATTTGTGTAATTGAAATAATTTCTTTCAATTTTGTACACCTTTTATACAACCAGTTAACGTAACAAAATTTATTATGAGTAATTCTCTTATTCTGTCAGAAACAGAAAATCACTTTTTTAGTGATGTTTGTCAGTTTTTTGACCATGCTGCCCGGTTTACAAACCAAGATGCCGGTTTGCTGGATCAAATAAAATCCTGTAACAGCGTTTATCGTTTCCGCTTTCCTATCCGCCGTGGCAACAGCTTTGAAGTAATTGATGCCTGGCGCGTAGAACATTCTCATCACCAATCGCCAACTAAAGGCGGCATCCGCTACAGCGAAATGGTAAATGAGGACGAAGTAATGGCATTGGCTGCTTTGATGACCTATAAATGTGCTATTGTAAATGTGCCTTTTGGCGGTGCAAAAGGCGGTATCAAAATCAATCCTAAAAATTATACCGTTCAGGAGCTTGAAAACATTACCCGCCGGTACACGGTAGAATTAATCAAGAAAAATTTTATCGGGCCAAGTATCGATGTCCCGGCCCCGGATTATGGTTCCGGCGAACGCGAAATGAGCTGGATTGCAGATACTTATGCAACGATGAATCCCGGACAAGGCGATGCTTTGGGCTGCGTTACCGGGAAACCGATTGCCCTGCACGGCATTGCAGGCAGGAGAGAAGCTACCGGCCGCGGCGTTGCTATTGCTACCCGCGAATGTGTAAGCGTTGCAGAAGATATGAAAAAACTTGGGTTAATGCCGGGCATTTCCGGTAAGCGCGTAATTGTGCAGGGTTTGGGGAATGTCGGTTTTTATTCGGCTAAATATCTTGCTGAGTTTGGTGCTTTAATTGTTGGGATTTGTGAGTTTGAAGGCGCAATTTACAATGAAGACGGCCTGGATGTAAATACTGTTTTTGAGCACAGAAAAGCTACAGGTTCTATTTTAGGTTATCCCTTGGCGATGAAGGAATTTAAGAATTCGTTGGAAGGTTTGGAGCAGCCATGCGATATTCTGGTTCCCGCTGCGCTGGAGAATCAGATTACGGCTGATAACATCGGTCGCATCCAGGCAAAAATTATTGTTGAAGGTGCAAACGGGCCAACCTCGCCGGAGGCAGAAGCGGTGTTTACCGAACGCGGCGGAATAATTATTCCGGATATGTATGCCAATGCGGGCGGCGTTACGGTTTCTTATTTTGAATGGTTGAAAAACTTGTCGCATGTTTCTTTTGGCCGGATTAACCGCCGGTTTGAAGAAACGGCCAGCATGAATTTAGTAAATATGGTGGAAGGATTAACCGGCGTAGCTTTATCGCCGATGCAGCGTTCTACCATTGTAAAAGGAGCATCAGAATTAGAATTGGTTAACTCCGGTTTAGAAGATACAATGATCCGTTCGTATCACGAAATCCGCGAAACTTTCGTACAAACACCCAAAATCGATACTTTAAGAACTGCTGCTTTTGTAGGCGCAATTAACAAGATTGCGGTTTCTTACAAAAACTTGGGCATCTGGCCGTAAGCATATGAATTTTTAGTTGGTAAAAGAAGCATTTTCCATTCTGCGGGAAATGCTTCTTTTGTTTAGAATAATTCTAAATATGAGATAGAAACCCTGAAAAAAAGATTACGGACTTTGTTTTGTATTTTTGTATGCTTATTAAAACCAAGTATTATCCAGATGAAAAAAAGTTCAATATTAGGTATCATAGTTATCGCGGTTGCTATCTGTATCATCATTAGCACTTATGCGGATACCAGCACTTACGGATCTTTTAACGAAGCCAAAACCACGCAAAGCGAATTACACGTTGTTGGCCATCTTAATAAAGAAAAGCAATTGATTTACGATGCCAAGAAAGACGCGAATTATTTTTCTTTTTTTATGAAAGATAACAAAGGCGAAGAATGTAAAATCGTTTTTACCGGCACCAAACCACAGGATTTTGAACGTTCGGAGCAGATAGTTTTAACCGGACAAATGGTTGGCAAAGAGTTTCATGCTTCTAAAATATTGATGAAATGCCCTTCCAAATACACTCAAGATAAAATAGATGTTACAGAAGCAAAAGCGTCCAAACAAGCTTCAATTTAAATCTCTTAATGGATATTCAATTTAAAGGCGAACACCTTTTTCCGGGTCAGCTCGGCCAGTTCTTTATTATTCTCGCATTTGGTTCGGCACTTTTCTCGGCCATTTGTTATTACTTCGCAACCGTAAATAAAAACCAGCTCGACCAATCCTGGAGAAACTATGCCCGTTACGGCTATTTCCTCAACACATTATCTGTGGTTGGGATAGGTTCCTGCCTGTTTTACATCATTTACACACACTTATTCGAGTATCATTACGCTTGGGCGCACTCATCTAAAACGCTACCGGTTTATTACATCATTTCCAGTTATTGGGAAGGGCAGGAGGGCAGTTTCTGGCTTTGGGGGTTTTGGCAGGCTCTATTAGGAAATCTCCTGATTTGGAAAGCCAAATCCTGGGAAAACTCGGTAATGGCAGTTGTGGCTTTGTCACAAGCTTTTATCGCCTCTATGCTGATCGGTGTAGAAATGTTTGGAACACGTGTAGGTAGTTCTCCTTTTATTTTATTACGACAAGCAGTTGAAGCACCGATTTTTGGCCGCCCTGATTATCTAAATTATATTAAAGACGGCAATGGTTTGAATCCTACGTTACAAAACTATTGGATGGTAATTCATCCACCAGCCGTATTCCTTGGTTTTGCATCCATGGTAGTACCTTTTGCCTATGCCATTGCAGGATTATGGCAGCGCAGATACAAAGAATGGATTAAACCGGCAATTACTTATTCTTTGTTTGCAGTAATGGTTTTAGGAACCGCAATTATCATGGGTTCTTTCTGGGCTTACGAATCTCTAAACTTTGGTGGTTTCTGGGCCTGGGATCCGGTGGAAAATGCTTCTATTATTCCATGGTTAACGTTAATTGGCGGTGTGCATGTTTTAGTTGTTTATAAAAATACCGGCCACTCTTACTTTACAGCGGCTTTTTTAGTCATCATTAGTTTTATATTGGTTTTATACGCTTCTTTTTTAACCCGAAGCGGTATTCTCGGCAGCACTTCCGTACACGCTTTTACAGATTTAGGCATGACCTGGCAACTGCTAGTTTTCCTGTTTGTTTTTATTGGGATTTCTGTTTGGCTGCTGGTTTCCCGCTGGAAAGAACTACCCATCACCAAAAAAGATGAAGAAACTTATTCGCGCGAATTCTGGATGTTTGTTGGTGCCATTTTCCTGGCACTATCTTGTTTGCAACTGATTGTTGTATCTTCCATACCAGTTTGGAATGCTATTTTCGGTACAAAAACTGCGCCACCGGCAGAACCTGTTCGCTTATATAACATCGTACAATCTGCGTTTGCAGTGGTGGTAACACTGCTGATGGGTTTTGCACAATTTTTAAAATACAAACGCACGGACGCTACAACTTTCCTCATTCGTTCTGTAGTTTATCTGTTATTTGCGGCTTTGATTAGCGGATTGATTATCTGGAGTTCTGGCTTATACCACACACAAACAGTTTACATGCTGGTAATTTTTGGTTCTGTTTATGCAGTGCTTGCCAACACCAAATACCTGGCGGATCTTTTTAAAGGAAAAACAAAATTAGTTGGTTCTGCCGTAGCGCATATTGGTTTTGCTTTATTACTGATTGGTGCTGTAATTGCTGCCGGAACAAGTAAAGTAATTACAATTAACGATAGCGGTGTTGGCTTTGGGGAAGCATTTGAGAAAGTAGGAAACTCGCGAGAAAATCTTCGCTTGGATTTTAACACACCAACTAAAGTTGGCCCTTATACTGCAACCTATGTTGGAGATTCTTTAAACGGCCCTAACCATTATTTTAAAGTAAATTATAAACGTATTGACGATAAAAGCGGAAAGGTTAAGGAAGATTTTACCTTGCTTCCTTATGCACAGGCTAACCGTAAGTTTGGTTTAGTTTCTTCTCCTGGCACTAAGCATTACGTTTTCAAAGATATGTATTCTTATGTGAGCATTGCCTGGCCGATGAAGTTTCAGGACGATCAAACATCTGAAAGTGAAGGACATGCAGAAAGTAACGACGATAAAGAATATGCAAAACCGGTTGCGCACGAAATGAAAATTGGTGATACCGTACGTTATCGTGCCGGATTGATTATTTTAAAAGCGATACGTAAAGATGCGAAAGTACGCGATATCCCGATGGCTAAAAATGATGTTTCCGTTGGTGCGCAATTGGAAGTTCAAAGCAATGGTAAAGTGTTTACCACCGAGCCGATTTTTATGATTAAGGGCGGCAGCAGGTTTGATTTTAGCAAGAAAATTGACAGTGCCGATTTGAAAGTTCGTTTCTCCAATATTTTGCCCGAAAAAGGTAAAATGGAAATTACAACTTACGTAAAACCGGAAGGCGAAAAACCTTATATTGTAATGAAAGCGATTGAGTTTCCATCGATAAATTTCTTCTGGTCAGGCACCATTATTATGGTAATCGGATTTTTACTTTCTATTTTCCGCAGGAATAAAGAATTGAAAATTGTGTGATTAGATTCTTATCTTTAATCAACATACTTCTTTTACCATGCAAAAATTAGCAGGCTTATTTTTTATTCTGATCACAACTATCACCATAACTGCAACTGCACAATCCAAAGAAGAAAAAGAAGTTGCAGCAGCGGTTCAAGTTCTAACAAAAGCAATGATTGATGGTGATAGATCAGCTTTGGAAAACATCAGTTCTGATGCATTAAGTTATGGCCATTCCAGCGGGAAAGTACAAGATAAAGCTACTTTTGTGGAGGTAATTGCAAGCGGCCAATCAGATTTTGTAACCATTAATTTAACCGATCAAACCGTCATTGTAAAAGATCAAACAGCTATAGTTCGCCACAAATTCTCTGCACAAACCAATGATGGCGACAAGCCGGGAACTGTAAATATTGGTGTAATGCTGGTTTGGGTAAAAGAAAAAGGAGCCTGGAAGTTGTTGGGCCGGCAAGCTTTTAAACTATAAAATTTTAGCTCATTTATTTATCTTTTAAAAGAAATAAGAAAAATTTCTAAAATTAAAAGAAAAATTTCTAAATTTGATTTTTAAGATCAAGACGATGGCTAAAAAAGAAACGACTTCTAAAAAAGTTACAGGTTCTGGTAAATCTAACAGAAAAGAAAAAGTAGTAGGCATTCATGTTGATGACAGTAAAAACTTACTGAATGATGCGGCCGTTGCTTACCAAATTTTGTATGCCAGCCCAATTAGTTTGTTAACCAGCTCTAAAAAAGGGCTGGATGCCAAAGCAGCCATAGATTTTATAAACCTGTCGGGTTTTAATCAGGAGCAATTCCAGGAAACGTTTAAAACCACCATAAAAACTATTCAAAATTATGATCGCCAGGAATTAAAACTGGATGCTTCTTTGAGTGAAAAACTACTTAAATCGTTCGCTTTGTTTGAAAAAGGCATCGAAGTTTTCGGATTTGTCGTAGATTTTAACAATTGGCTGCATCAACCTGCTTTTGGTTTAGGTAATCAAATTCCATTTGAAATGATGGATACAATTACGGGTATTAATTTAATTGAAGAAGAATTAGTTCGTATTGCCTATGGAGATTTAGCTTAAAAATGCTGGTTTATCGTATTACCTTAAACCAATATTCACAAACGCTAAAAGCTTCCGGTTTAGCAGCGCGCTGGAACCCTAATGAGGTAATGATGATTTATACATCAGCAAGCAGATCTTTAACGTGCCTGGAAAACGTGGTGCACCGCGGTAAAATCGGTTTAACACATTTGTTTAGGATTATGACGATTGAAATTCCGGAAACTGTTTTGATCAAAAAAATAAATTCTGCGGAATTAAATGAAAACTGGAAGAATTATGATCAGCTAAACTTCACACAAAACTTGGGTAAAAATTGGATTGACAGCGGGGAAACGGCTGTACTGCAGGTTCCATCTTCTGTTATTGAAGAAGAGGTAAATTATTTAATCAACCCAAAGCATCCCGATTTTAATTTTATTAAACTGATTAAAACAGATCTTTTTATTTTTGATAACCGGATTAAACTGTAATACTTCTTTTATCGCCTTAAAATGCGCATTACTTTAGTTGGTTCGGGCAATGTAGCTACACATCTCGGTACCGCATTTAAAAATGCCGGCCATCAAATTGTACAAGTTTGGAGCCGTAACTTGCAACATGCTGCGTTGCTTGCCTATTACGTAAGGGCAGAACCGATTGATAATTTAGCTGATATTTGTGCGGATACTGATCTCATCGTCATCTCTTTAAAAGATGATGCTTTGGAGGAAGTTGCTTCTTTTATCGCCTTAAAAAATGTATTGGTTGTACATACTTGCGGTTCGGTAAGTATGCAAACTTTGGAAAAGTATTTTGATACTTGCGGCGTTTTTTATCCGCTGCAAACTTTTTCTAAGAATCGTGAATTGGATTTTAGTTCTGTACCGCTTTGCATAGAAAGTACCGATAAAAACAGTACGCAACTTTTGCTTGTATTGGGGAAAACTATCAGTAAAAGTGTAAATTACATTGATTCAAATCAGCGTAAAACCTTACATCTTGCAGCTGTTTTTGCATGCAATTTCCCTAATAATTTATATGCAATTGCTGCCGGTTTATTGAAAGAACAGCAGTTGGATTTCGATTTATTAAAGCCGCTGATTTTAGAAACTGCTTTAAAAGTTCAGGAGTTTTTACCGGAAGAAGTACAAACCGGGCCGGCAACCCGTCGGGACGAAAAAACCATGAACGCGCATTTGAGTTTATTGCAGCAACACCCGGAATTGCAGGAAATTTACCGGCTGCTTAGTCAGGCTATAATCAAAATGGATAAATCCAATTCAGCCTGAACTAAAATTATTACTTTTGCACGTCATGGAAATTTATACCGTTAGGATTAACTTTGAAAAAGCAGGAGTGCAAACCGTTAATTTGCCGATTGCCGAAGGAGAATCTGTTTTGGATGTTTGCCTGGAAAACGGCATCGACCTGCAGCATAATTGCGGCGGCGTTTGCGGATGCAGCACTTGCCATATTTATGTGAACAGCGGAATAGATAATCTACAGGAAATTTCCGACAAGGAAGAAGATTTTATTGATCGCGCCGTTAACCCGCGCATTACTTCCCGTTTAGGCTGCCAATGTGTAATGATTGATGGTGATATTGAAGTAACTATTCCAGACCAGTCCCAGTTTTTTGGGCATTAAAATTTTCAAGAATTTAATATGTTGAATAAAGATTTTGCCCTGCCCATTCATTGGAACGATTACGAAGACATTGCAATGAGTTTGTACGAGAAATTCGGAGATGATTTTAACGATTCCAAAATTTACCGTTTACGCTTTACAGATTTGCTGGAATGGGTGCTTTCGCTGCCAAATTTTGTGGGCAAACGCGAAGAAAGCAACGAAGGCCATTTAGAGCAAATCCAAACCGCCTGGGCTTACGAGTGGCGGGATAATCAGTAGCAGAATTAGTATAAAGTAGTTAGTATCAAATATCAAGATACTGTAATCGGTGCTGTTTTGTTAAAATATTTCTTGATACTAAATACTCGATACTAAATACTTATTTCCTCTATGTATCTCGAAAAATTAAAACACATAAAAGCTTTTATTTTTGATGTTGACGGCGTTTTAACCAATGGCGATATCACGGTTACCGGCGAAGGCGACCAAATAAGGCATTTTAACGTAAAAGATGGTTATGCCATTAACCACGCCATTAAGTCAGGTTTTTATATAGCCACTATTTCCGGCGGCCATTCTCGCGGTGTTTTATCGCGGTTAAATGGTTTGGGTGTGAAAGATGTTTTTATGGGGATTAGCCATAAACTGGAAGTTTACGAACGTGTTGTAGCTGATATGCAATTGAACCCGGAAGAAATTTTATACATGGGCGACGATATTCCGGATTTGGATGTGATGAAAAAAGTTGGTTTGCCTACTTGTCCGGCTGATGCTTGTGAAGAAGTTAAAGCTGTTGCGGCATACATTTCACCAATTATGGGCGGGAAAGGTTGCGTGCGCGATGTAATTGAAAAAGTGCTGAAAATCCAGGACAAATGGATGAAGGAAAACGCAACGAGTTTTTAGTTAGAGGTAAAAGGATAAAGGTTAAAGAGTAAAAGGTAACCGCGTTGTCCACCTCTCTTTTGGAGAGGGCCGTGGTGAGGCTTAAATTATATTATGCAAAAATTCCCGCCCATAATTCTCGCTTCCAAATCGCCAAGACGGCAGGAATTACTTCGTTTAATGAACTTTAATTTTCGGATCGTTTTAAAGGAAGTAGACGAATCCTATCCGGAGAATCTCAAACCGGAAGAAATTGCTGTTTTTATCGCCCAAAAAAAGGCAGCTGCTTTTGATGAAATTGTAGATGATGAAATTGTAATTACGGCAGATACCATCGTTTCAATTGATGATCAAATTTTGGGCAAACCGGAAACTCCCGAACATGCCGTTGCGATGCTGCAACTACTTTCCGGGCGAAAACATCAGGTGATTACCGGCGTAAGTTTGCTGTACAAACATCGGCAGAATACTTTTTTTGATGTTTCCGAAGTGCTTTTCCGCCCGCTTCTGGATGAAGAAATAAATTATTACGTAGAAAATTTTAATCCTTTGGATAAAGCCGGTGCTTACGGCATCCAGGAATGGATCGGCTTAACAGGAATCCAGCGAATTGAAGGTTCTTACACCAATGTGGTTGGTTTGCCAACGGAAAAATTGTATCAGCAATTAACAGCTATCAGCAGTTAGCTTTTAGCAATCAGCTTCCGCTAAAACACCTTCTTTCAAAGAATAGGTAGTCATGCTTAACTTTTCGATTTTCAGTTTTTGCATGATAAAAACAGTAACAAGCGAAGCCACAACAATCATATCAACCCGAAGCGGAATAATGCTTTTTTTAGCCAACCTTTCCTGGTGGCTGGAATACTGTAGCCAAATCGCAATCTTATTAAAATCATCAATCAAAAAATTATAAGTTTTAATTTGATGAATATCAAACAGATTACCTTTTTCAACCTCGATCATCTCCGCATACGTTTCAAAAGAACCGGCCGAACCGATTAGCTGGCTTATATCCTGATTTTTAACCGATAAAAACAGTATCTGTAATTGTTCTTCTAAATATTGGTTTAGTTTGATTTTGTTCCCGGTAGTAATCGGGTCGGTTTGATGAAAAAGCTGTCGCAGCCGTTGTACACCGATTTCAAAACTCTGCTTCCAAAAAATCTGCTGTTCGTCACATAAAATAAATTCTACACTGCCGCCGCCGATATCCAAAATCAAAGCTTTCTCTGCGGATAAAGCACCGGCAGCTTTAACGCCCTGATAAATATATTGTGCTTCTTTTAAGCCATCAATTACTTCAATCGCAATTCCGGTTTTGTTTTTTACTTCGTTTACAAAATCCTGTCCGTTTTTGGTGCTACGGATTGCTGATGTTGCAATTGCCCGCACTTGCCATGCTTCTTTTAACCGTATTTTTTCGGCAAATAATTCCATCGTTTTGATGCCGCGTTCAAATGCTTTGGCCTTAATTAAACCACCTTTCATGCCGCCTTCGCCTAACTTTACGGCTTCGGTAAGATGCAGGATTTCGGCAAATCCGTTTCCGGTCTTATCCGCAATCAGCAAATGAAAGGTGTTTGTGCCAAGGTCCATCACGGCGATACGCTGGTTCATAAACGAAGATGCTGAAATAATCTGTGGGATAAAACAAGTACTTGGTGTTTAAATAAATAATCAGCAGATACTGTTTTACCGGTTAAAAATGTGAAGATTGTTTTGGGCGTGTCCCTGCGGGTCGGGCTTTACACTACAAGTCCTCGCTGCGCTGCGGGCTTTCCGTTGCAATCCCTCACGCTTACAAAGCGAGGTTGCAAAAGCCTTGTTCTGTTTTAAAAACTTACTCACAAATTGTCTAAAAGTTTAACGATGTAAAATGTAAACCTATCTATTTTAACTACGTTGTACCTCAAAATAACTTATAAAATGGCAGAGACTCACACAGAAGCGGAACACATAGAAAAAACTATTGGCGCTTTAGAAAACAGTATTGAAAAAGAAACCGCAACCGGTTCATCAACCGGCATTACCAGCTGGATTAAAACTTTAACCGAGCACAAAGGCTTCCAAACCATTGTACATGATTTAGAGAAATTAAAAGAAGCTGTTGCCGATAAAGACGGTAAAAAAATCTACACGTTACTTGAAAAATTGGGTGATGAAACGGTAAAAGCAGCAGACAAAGCAGAAGGTAAAGAGAGTGCCTCAATCAAAAATTTAGGTAAATCTCTATTAAAAGGTGCTAAATTGGTTAAAAAATTAACCGGAGAAGAAGCTAAGTAACATTTGCTACTGCGTTAAAAACCTACCCGGCTTGGGTAGGTTTTTTTGTTATAGTAATTTTCATAATTTGCCGGTAAGCCAGTTTCATAGCATTTTAACTATCATTCGGGGCGCAAAGCATTGGCTCCGTTTAGAGAAACCCGCACGGGTAAATGCCAAGATTATTAAGTTTCTGGGTAATGAAGGTTAATTAAATTGCTAAAGGTAACAATGGTAAATCGATTTACGCGATTAACAATATAATAACGCTTTTTAAATAAATTCGGAGGATATTTCGGAGGTATTAACCGTGCCGGTTTGGCTACAAATCATTCTTGCCGAACACGTAATTAATCTTTTGTAATAGTCGCCGGCCTACTTTTGCGCCGGGTTAAAAGTAGTTTTTTAGCCACTAATTAAAATGGCAGAGCCTTTTCCGCCAAATCTTCAAGTACCTAAAAAGGGTGGCTATTTTGAAGGAATATTAATCTATATTATAGCCACCACGCATTTAAGAACAGTACTAAATACTGCTGCGTAATATGTAATAAAAAAGTAGAAACATCAGATTTAAAACCAAACAAAACGCAATAGAATTTTGTCTAAAACGATATTTAAGGCTCATTTATAATACTTTATATATGCAATTTAAAAAATATTCTTGTTATCTGGCAGTATTGCCACTTGTTTTTGCAACCATCCATACTAAAGCACAAAAAGGCTTGCCTGCTAAAGAAAAATTTACAGCAACTGTAGGCACCAATTACCCGGCACATGTTGATTTTAAGGAAAACATGGTCAACAATATAAAGGTTCCGGCCGGTTTTAAAGTGGCTGTTGCGGCAACCGGTTTAGGTAAACCGAGGATTATGGCCGTGCGCGAAGATGGCTCGATGTATGTAACGCGCCGCGATGTTGGCGATGTGCTTCTTTTATCGGATAAAAATGGTGACGGCCGTTTCGATGATTTAAAAACAGTTTGGACAAAGTTTCCGGATGTGCACGGTATCACGATTCACGACGGATTTTTATATCTGGCATCAAGTAAAGAGTTGAAAAGGGCAAAAATCCAGCCCGACGGAATGCTGCAGGATACCACTACTTTATTTAAAGATATGCCGGACGGCGGGCAGCACGATAACCGCATGTTAGGATTTGGGCCGGATGGAATGTTATATATTACCGTTGGAAGTGATTGTAACGATTGCGCCGAAACAAACCCCGAAAATGCAACGCTTTTACAAGTAAAACCGGATGGCAGCAGTCGCCGGATTTTTGCCCGCGGTTTGCGCAATACAATTGGTTTCGACTGGCAGCCGGTAACCAAGGAAATTTGGGCTTGCGATATGGGAACAGACTGGCGCGGCGATGAAATCCCGCCGGAAGAACTTAATAGAATTGTAGATGGCGGCCATTACGGCTGGCCGCAGGTTTATGGCAAACAGCAGGTTGATGTAACGCGCGAAGACCCTTTAGGAACTACCAAAGAAGCTTTTGCCAAAACAACAATACCAGCCGTGATGACGTTTCCGGCGCACAGCGCACCGATTGATTTTAAATTTATCGGTAACATAAAAGGCTTTCCGCAGGAGTATAAAGAAGATGCTTTGGTAACATGGCACGGCAGCTGGAATCGTTCAAAACCGGAAGGTTACAAGGTGCAACGCATACATTTTGTAAACGGAAAGCCGATTTCTGTTGATGATTTCTTTACGGGTTTCCTAAACAATTCAAACAATACACGTTTTGGCCGCCCGGTTGCGCTGGCTTATTCTAACAAAGGCGATTTATATATTTCTGATGATGAAAACGGTGTAATTTATCGCGTTTACGCCAGTCGTTAATTTAACTTCAAAACTAAAATCAGATGAAATTTTTATCGAAAATTATTACAGCGGCAATCGTATTTTTAACGGTTGCTGCGGTTGCACAAACACCGAGAATAACTTTTAAAGCACCATTTTTATATCCGGAAGGAACTGCTTTTAACGCACAAAAAAACTTGTTTTATGTGAGTTCTGTTAAAACGGGAACAATCGGGACGGTTGATCAAAGCGGCAATTACAAGGTTTTTTATCAGGATCAATCGTTAAAATCCAGTTACGGGATGAAGATCGACACGAAAAATAACCGTTTGTGGGTTTGTATCAGCGATGCTAATTACAGTGATTTTTCTGATCCTTCAACCTTTAAAAAAATGGCGAGAGTGATTAGTTTGGATTTAAATTCGGGTAAAAAAGTGCAGGATATCGATTTGTCAAACCTGATTCCGGGTAAGCATTTTGCAAATGATCTGGCTTACGATCCGCAGGGAAATATTTACCTAACCGATAGTTTTTCACCGGTAATTTATAAAGTTGATGCGAAAGGAAAAGCGAGCATTTTTGCAGAAAGCGAGCTTTTTAAAGGAGAAGATGTTGGCTTAAACGGCATTGCTTTCCATCCGCAGGGGTTTTTATTGGTGGATGATACACGTGCCGGTGCTTTATATAAGATTGATATCCGCGATCCGAAGAAAATTACTAAAGTAAAGATCAACGAATTTTTTCCGGGAGCCGACGGATTATTGCTGGATGATCAGCAAAATTTGATCCTCGTACAAAACCAAACGGATAATATTTTTAAACTTAGCAGTACGGATGGCTGGCAAAATGCCCAGGTTACCGCTGCAACTTCTGTAACAGACCGTTTTGCTTACCCAAGTGCTGTTGTACAATCCGCTGGGAAATTGTATGTGTTAAATGCAAAATTAAACGAACTGGCTGATCCTACTAAACCAAAATCAATAGAGTTTTCTTTACAGTTAGTAGAGTTTAAACCGGTTAAATAGTAAAACTTAGATGCTGTTTTTATCAATATAAAATCAGGATTACTCCTTGTAAAAAAACCATTTGGCCAGTTCTTTATAACTGGCTTTTTTGCCGTACATCAATACGCCGACGCGGTAAATCCGTGCTGCAACCCAGGTGGTAAATAAAAATCCGGCAATCATCATCACTACAGATAAAGCCAGTTGCCAATCGGGCACGCCGAACGGAATACGCACCATCATGGCAATCGGAGCCGTAAACGGAATAATGGAAAGCCAGAAAGCCAGCGTGCTATCCGGATTGTTTACTAAAAAAGCAAAAGACAAAATATAGGTAAATAAAAGCGGCAGCGTGATCGGGAACATAAATTGCTGCGTTTCCGTTTCGCTGTCAACCGCCGAACCAACGGCTGCAAACAGCGCGCTGTAAAGCAAGTATCCCGACAAAAAATAAAATATAAAACAGCTTAAAATGTAAACGTAGTTAACACCTTCTAAAGTTTTTAAAAAATTCATCACCGGGTTACCGATAGGCATTTGTGTTTGCGCCGTACTGTTTTTACCGCCTTTTATTTGTGCCGGGTTGCTGCTTTGTTCGGTAGCAACTTCCTTGCTGGTAAAAACTTTTCCGGCAATATTGGTAACCGTTGTGGAGAGGATTATCCACAATAAAAACTGCGTTAAACCAACCAAACCAACGCCCAGGATTTTGCCCAGCATCAGTTGAAAAGGTTTTACGGAGGAAACAATTACCTCGATTACCCGATTGGTTTTCTCCTCAATTACGCCGCGCATTACCTGCGAACCGTAGATAAAAAGCGAAAGATAAATCAGGATAGCCGAAGCAACGCCAATACCATATGCCGAAGCCAGGTTGCTGTCCTTCTCGCCATCGTCTGTTAATTGTTTGGTTTCTACGGAGATATTGCTTTTTAAGCCGCTTAATTTTATCACATCAATACCGGCAGCAGCCATATTATTGCTGGTGGCGATGCTGTTCAGCTGGTTTTCTACTTCGTTTATCAGCGCAAAATTGGGTTTCTTTTCAGAAAAAATTCGGACACTGCTTTTATCGGTAAAATTTTTACCAATGGAAAGAATAAATAAATCCTCATCTTTTTTGGCTGCTTTTTTTGCTTCCGGCAAAGATTGATTTGCTGTACTGAAACGAATATTTTTATGATCTTTCAGTTTCCCGGCAAAAACGCCGCTTTGGTCAATCACTTTAATTTCGCGTACTTTATTTAAACTGTCGCTATTTGCGGCAATCAGGTAAATCACGCCGTACATCGCTAAAATCAATCCCGGAACCAGGAAAGTCATCAGGATAAAAGATTTCTTTTTTACGCGTGCCAAATATTCACGCTGAATGATGAGTAAAGTTTTGTTCATGGTTTAACGGATTTGATTTACTTTCTCAATAAAAATTTCGTTCATCGTTGGGATAATTTCTTCCAGTCGGTTGATGCTGACTTTCGGAATCAAAAATTGCAATACTTCGTTTACCGTTGTATTTTCTTTGAGTTTGATTTGGATTAAATCACTTTCAGAACCCGGGATATGATGCAATAATTTAAAAGGTTCTGTTCCGTCAAAACTGATTTTTCCGGTAAATTCTACTTTGTAAGTATTGTTTCGATACGAATTACGGATGGTTTTAACCGGCCCGTCCAGAATCTTGTGCGAGCGGTTGATCAGCGCAATCGCATCGCATAATTCCTCTACCGATTCCATCCGGTGCGTAGAAAAAATGATGGTGGCACCTTTTCGGTTCAGTTCTAAAATTTCATCTTTGATCACTTCCGCATTCACCGGATCAAAACCGCTGAAAGGTTCATCCAAAATAATCAGTTCCAGGTCGTGTAAAATCGTGCTAACAAACTGAACTTTTTGCTGCATTCCTTTAGAAAGTTCTTCGATTTTTTTGCCCCACCAATCGCTCATATCCAGCTTTTCAAACCAGGTTTTGATGCGGCGTTCGGCATCCGTTTTTCCCAAACCTTTTAAACGCGCCAGGTAAACAAGCTGCTCGCCGATCTCCATTTTTTTGTACAAACCGCGTTCTTCCGGCAAATAACCAATGCGTTCGATATGCGACTGGTTTAATTTTTCTCCGTTGAAGTAAACTTCACCTGCATCCGGCGCAGTAATCTGATTGATAATCCTGATCAAAGAAGTTTTCCCGGCACCATTCGGCCCCAGCAAACCGAAGATTTTCCCTTTCTCAACCTCCAAACTTACATCATCCAGGGCGCGGTGCCCGGCATATTGTTTTACAATGTTGCGGATACTTAGCATGTGCTTCTTTTATCGGTGTTTTTTTGGTTAGAGCAACTTTGAGCGTAAATGTTACATAATGTAAAAAATTACGTGGAAAAGAAAGAACTATAATTAGTGTAACTTTAGGCAAAATAGCAGGAAATGCAAAATAAGCTACTGTATTTTTTGCCGATAAAAGAAGTATTACAATGCTTTTGCCATAGATCGATCAGCTTTTTTTACAAGTTTAAATCTTCTTAACGGTTTAATAATTTTCTTTTTCAAAGCCGGAAAATCAGTATCCAAAAAGGTTAGTTGGATGTTATTTACATCGCATTGCACTTTGATATAGTAATAATAAGCCAATGCAGAAATTTCTTCCAATTCTGCACTTGGAGTCTTTCTTGTAACAAAATCAACCAACTTTTTTATTTGGTAAGCGTTGTACATATACCGGGCATACATGGCTTGGCTTTTTAAAAAATCCTTTAAGGAAATACCGGCTAAAGTTGTAATTGCAAGGTTTGCTTTGTATTCATTAAGCCACAAGGCATTAAAATCAAAGTTTTTTAAGTTTTGCTGATTGGCAAAATGGAATCTGTTTTCATTAAAAACCCATTTTACCATAGCTTTACCAGTATAAAAAAATTTGGAATTACCTTTAGTAATTACCTGGGCTGCAAATAACCTGTCGGTAGTTCTTGGAATTAAATCATCAAATTTAAGATAATACTTTTTAATAATATCTAACCGGAAAATGTATTGATGAAGTACGCCAAGAGAATAAAATTCTAAAATATCAGGATTTAAAAATGATTCTTTGATATAAGTATCAAAGTTAAAAACACCACTTTCTTTCCAATTCGGATACGAATAAGTAACTAACGGATAAACATTAATAATATCAGACATTACCAAACTCATCTCCGGGTTTTGATCCAAGTAGTTGATCCAGGTTTTAACATCAAACTCAACAAACCGGTCATTTGCATTCATCAAAATTAAGTAATCACCTTTTGCCTGCTCAATAACTTTATTCCAATTTTGGATCCTCCCGATATTTTCTTCGTTCCTATAAAAACGCAAGTTCGGAATATCATTACTTAGATTTTTTATTACTTCAATTGTATTGTCTGTAGAAGCATTATCAACTATTAAAATTTCAAATTCTTGATCTTCTAATCCTAAAAGAGAAATAGAATGCATTAATTCATTCAAGTTAAATGCATTGTTATAAGTTGGTATCCCAATAGTTGTGAAACTCATTGAAAGTATTTTATTTTTTATAAGATTAGAAAGTTTACATAAAATTTATCGATAAAAACAGTATCGATTTAAATTGAAACAGATCAAATTTCTTCATAATCAATACCAAGAGATTCCCTCAGTATTTCTTTTAAGTCATTTGCATTTCTTTTAAGATTGATCGCATCGCAGCTTTTGTACGGGTTACTATTGCTGTAATCATTAATAATGATCCTTTTAGAATGGTTTAAACCCATCAAAAGATATTTGTATTTAATACCTAATTTGGATAATTGATTTTCGGTAATTTCCTTAAATTTTAAAGGCCTTGAAGTTGTAATGATAATTTCAAACTTCCCGGATTCCTGTAGTTTTTTGATGATGCCAACATTGTTTTCCAACGGTTCGGATTCTCCAACATAAGGCGGAAAATGCCAGGAAGAATTGATCACCAAAGTACCGTCCAAATCAACAAACAAAGTAGCAAAACTTCGTTTAAAACGGTCCCAATCTTCCACAGTTCCCCAATCGGCATAAAATTCAACTATTTCTCCTTTAAAAATTTTTTCCTTTAATATTTCCGCATAAATAATGTTACTGATATATCTTTCATCGGTCAAGTTTAAATTATCATAAGCATTAATGTAATCTTCTGCATTTTGGAAACCGTAGCCTCCAACACAAAAATTAGAACTAATTACTTTCTTTTCAATAATGTTTAAAACAGTTTTTTCTGTATTGATTTGGATATAACTTTTATTTTTGGGTTTTATCAAACCAACGTTATTTAAGTCGGCATAACAGATTGTATTTTCTCCGTGATAAGCGTAAGAAAACCTGTTGTCGGAATCTTTGATAAAAATCGGACCTGTAATATTGGCTTGTTTTATAGCATTGTAAACTGTTTCCGGCTGATCTTTTGTTGGTTCTGTTAAAGCGATAAATTCTACTTTTTCCAGCAACTTCATGTCTTGCAGTTCTTCAGTAAAACCTTTTAAAAAGTGGTGCATTTTTTCATGCTCATCCAAATAAACAAAATAAATTTTTGTAAAATCTTCTAAATTCAGGCCGGCAATTGCTTCCAATACCATAAAGTTTCCGGTTGGATGTGTGAGCATCCACTTCGGTTTTAAATTTGGAAATCTGGAAGATTTACCCGCCATAGGAATAATAAGGTTCATGCTAATAGTTTTTTTAGTGCGTTTTCGATAAATAAAATTTCACTCGGGATTTTTAAATAAGGAACAATTCTTAATAAATTAACTGCCTGCAAAAAAATGTACCAATCCTGCAGGCCTAATTGCTTGCAATACAATTCTAATTCTTTATCAAAATAATCAAATACTTGTGTAAGCTTGTTTACTTTGTATTGCGGCATTTGCTTTTCGAGCATGATTGACCATTTGTAACAGGTATCTTGTCTAAGTTTTACGATATCTATTATTGGAGATTCTATAAATGAATCTAAAAAATCCAATAGAAAAATTTCCTGATCATCAAACAGAATGTTTGAAAAGGTAAAATCTCCATGGCAAGTTCCGATTGGTAAAGTTGTATTAGGAATACTAATTTCTAACTTGTTTAGAACTTGGAAAAAGTAATCGGTTTTTATTAAATAGTTTTGCCCGATATTAAAACGAACCTCGCTAAACTTGTGTAAAAATATCTCTTCATCAACATGTTTTTGCTGGGCATTTTTAAAGGAAACATCTAAATATTTAATAAAAGTATGAAGTAATCTTTTTAGTTGTTTAACATTAATCTGTTCTAAGTAATCACTGTATTTTTCGGCAAAAACATAGTTCATGGTAAACCAGGCTTTATCATTTATTTCATAATTTATGGCTAATATTTCGGGTGTTGAAAAAGATGCTGAAGTATTATACAAGTAAAAATCTCTTTGCTTTTCTGCCTGTTTAATTAAACGGGAGTTGTATTGCGTAGAATTTGAATATTTTTTAATAATTGCGCGGTTATCTTGGTATTCAATAATCAATTCGCAGCCAGATCGGCCTTCCATTTTAAGATCAAGCACATTCATTACTTAGCACTTTTGTTTATTAAAAAATCAGACTTTATATATTTTTTTAACTGCTGATATATAAATGAGGAAAGGCAAGTAATTGTAACTGTTTAAGCGTGTTTAAAGCGGTAACTCTTGGCCTTTTTAATATTATAATTAAGTAGTAGTTGCTTTTTCGATAACGGGATGGAAGAACAACGAGTTCCAGGTAGTTTTCCAAACCATTTTGATAAATGGCCAGCGGTCGTTTTTTCGGGTTATTGCAATACGAAGCGGTAAAAGGAACATTCTATGAACCCAGGTGGCCCAAAAACTCAATTCGCCTTCGTGCAGGCGTTTCGTGTACATTTCGTTTCTAAAACCGTGGTTAAACTTCCAAATAGAAGATTTTGGGTCATAAAAAACGTTACTTGGATTGTTGTTAGGGGATTGATGGATGACAACACTATTTTTAACCAGTAAACCGGCTAAGCCATTAGCAACGATACGTTTAGAATATTCTATATCATCGCACCAAATAAAATATTCTTTAATGGGCAAACCCACTTTTTCTACTGCTTTTGCAGAAAGTAGCATGGATACAAACGTGCCGAATTGTATAAACGGCAGGTTTGAATCGGTTGGAAAAGATAGTTTATCAAGTTTTTTCTGATCGTCTAAAAAATAGGTTTTATTCATTTCATGGATGCTGTGATCAGTCCAAAGCACTTCACTGGATAAAAAGCCTACCTTTTCCTGTTTGTCGCCCAAACTTACTAACGTATTAACCAATTGTTGTAAAGCATCATTTTGCGGGATAACATCATCATCCATCAGCCAAATCCAATCTGCACCATAATTGTAAGCTTTTTTTATCCCGTAAGAAAACCCGCCTGCGCCTCCGTTATTTTCTTTGGTATAAGTAATTACGTTTTGTTCTGACAACCATTCAGTCGTATCATCGGTAGAGCCATTATTAACAATGATAATATCGTTTGGCTGCCTGGTTTGTTCCCGAACGGCCTGAAGGCATTTTTTAAGTAATTCTACACGGTTGTAAGTAACAATAACAGCAACAATCTTCATAAACGATAGGTAGGTAGTTTAATAGTTAAGTTTTAATATCTAACAACTTTTTATTGTAATTCAGCAATAAGTAGATTATAGTTTTCAGAAATAATTTAGGGCTGTAATTAAGGCTTTAACAGTTTTAAATATGCCTTTGAGGTGATTAGCTACGAAATGTTAGTACAAATTAATGTAACAACTTGTTTTATAAATTAATAAGATATAAATAAAAAATAAGTAACTATATTATTAAGAAATAAATAGTTTTTTAAAAAACCATTTATCCTGAATACTTCTTTTACCTGTAATAATTTATGTTTGTTTTATAGGATAATTTACAGATAAAATTCCCCCCTCGTATTTATATTTTGCTGATAGCTGCTTCTGTTTCGGAAGCTATTAAAGCCCCTTTATTTAGAAATTTTAAAAGTTGATGTTGATAATCAGCTGCAAGTTTCTTTTGAAAAAATTACAGGTCGGATTAAAATTAATGAGCCTAAAACCTCACATAAACGGAAATAAAAAAAGTAACTAAATTTTTAATACTAATCTTATAAGAATGAAAAAAGCATATATCATTATGGCTCATAAAAGTCCGAATCAGGTTCATCGCCTGATAGCAAGACTTAATGACGGCGAATCGGAATTTTTCATTCATATTGATCAAAAAACAGATTTATATCAATTTCATGCAGTAAAAGAATTTGGTAACATCATTCATTTTACAGAACGTTTTGATGCAACCTGGGGCGGTTACGGTTTGATCAAACCCTATTTAAGTGCCATGAAAACAGTAAAGGATTATCCGACTAAGTTTGATCGGATACTTTTATTGAGCGGCCAGGATTATCCGATCAAGAGTAACGAATACATCAATAATTTTTTCCAAAAAGCTGAGCATTCTGTTTTTGTAAATTATTTTCCAATCCCTAATTATCAGAAATGGCCGGGCGGCGACAGGGGCGGCTGGTATCGGGTTGATAAATATTATTTTGGCAATAAATGGTATGAGTTATTCGGTTCTAAATCAATAAATTTACTATCCACATATATGCCTTTTTTAAGGAGGAAAATCCCGAATGGGATGAAACCATATACGGGACAAACCTGGTGGAACCTGGATATGTATGCCCTTAATTATATTTTGGATTACACGGCAAAACATCCGGAATATATAAATTTCCACAGGCATACATTTGTTGCGGATGAGCTGTATGTACAAATGATCCTGGCCAACAGTACAGACGAAAAGTTGCTTAAAAGTATCGGAAACAGTGAAAAACGCTTTACCATTTGGCCAAAGCCAGACAGTGCGCATCCCAAAATATTAAGCGTAAGTGATTTTGAAGCCATCCAAGCTTCGGATGATTTATTTGCCAGAAAATTTGACGAAAACGTGGATTCGGAAATATTGGATTTAATAGATAACAAAATTTTATCTCCGGCCGGTAAAGATCAGTCTATCCAACTGGCCTCTTAAACTTTAAAAAACCTGATCAGCTTAAAACTATTTACGGTCGATACTTCTTTTACCAATAAAAAATTTATGTCAGGTTTACAAAATTTTGTACAACTGCAAGTTGCCGATGGCACAACGATGCAGGCTTACACTTCCATCCCGGAACATGGTAAAAGTCCGTTTCCGGGTTTAATTTTATTTCAGGAAGCTTTCGGCGTTAACCATCACATCCGCAAACTGGCAGACCGTTTTGCCGATGAAGGTTATATGGTAATCGCACCGGAACTTTTCCATCGCTCCGGCTCCGCAGGGATAGAAATTGATTATACTGATTTTCAATCGGCCATGCCGCACATGCAAGCCGTTACTGTTGAAGGTTTGGAAGCTGATATTCGTGCTGCCTGGAACTGGCTGCAAAGCAATTCGCAGGTTACCCACGAACATATTGTTGCTTCTGGTTATTGCCTGGGCGGCCGCGTAGGTTTCCTGGCCAACACCATATTGCCGTTTAAAGCAGTTGCATCTTATTATGGTGCCGGCATCGCACCGGATTTAATTAAAAGAGTTGCAGCTATACAAGCACCGCATTTGTTTTTTTGGGGTGGAAAAGATGAGCATATCCCGAAAGAGCAAGTTGAAACCGTTAAAACAGAATTTACCAATGCGCAAAAGAAATTTATTAACGTTGAAATTTCTGATGCCGGTCATGGTTTCTTCTGCGATGAACGTGCCAGTTTTAACGCAGATGCCGCTGAATTGGCCTGGGGTTTAACACTGGAGTTTTTTATACAGAAGCTAAAAAGATAATTTAAGATATGAGGTTTGGGGTTTGAGGTATTTACTGACAACCTGTTGCTCGTACCTTGTACCTCTTACCCCAACCCTAACTCCATGCAACTCCCTCCCGATGGCGGCTTGATTTATACGGAAACCAACCTTAACCACAGTTTCCCCGAACCGTTAAATACCATCACTTCCGGTTTCTTTTTTTTGCTGGCCCTATATTGGATTTTCCGTTTGAAAGGCTTTTCCAAGCAGTATATTTTTCTCAGTATCGCTTCCTGGATTTTACTGATCGGCAGTATCGGCGGTACATTGTATCATGGTTTGCGTACTTATCCGATTTTTATCATGATGGATTGGCTGCCCATTTCTATCCTGTGTTTGCTGGCCAGCGTTTACTTCTGGATCAAGTTTTCGGGCAAATGGTACGTTGGTATTTTAATGCTGATGGTTTTTATTGGGGTTGAATTTTGGATACGCAAAACCTTATTTAATGGCGACAGGCAGTTAGGTATCAGCCTGAATTATGCCGCCATGGTGCTGATGGTTTTGCTGCCGCTAATTTTACTGCTGATCAAAATGAAAGGCCACAACTGGAAATTTATTGTATCCGCATTAATTTCCTTCGGGATTGCTTTATTTTTTCGGGTGGCAGATAGCTGGGCTTTACTTTCCGTCGGCACGCATTTTTTATGGCATACTTTCGGTGTGATTGCAACCGCTTTAATGTTTATCTTTTTAAAACGAATTGCTTCAGACAAACTGGTAAAAATTGATTGATGCTGTTTTTATCTGCCTAAAATTAACCTTATAAAGCGGAAAGTTGTACAGCCAATTCCTGCAAATTTGCACAAACATATTCCGGTTTTTTGGCCAGCGGATATAAAGCCTGACCTTCGCGGGCAATAAAAGCGGTTTGTAATCCGGCACTTGCGGCTCCGGCAATGTCCCAGCCGTGGGCAGCAATCAACATAGTTTCCTGCGGATCAAAATTTAACTCATCCAGCACATACTGATAGGTTTTTGGGTGAGGTTTGTATAATTCTACTGCATCAACACTAAAAGTTTCTTTAAAATAAGCAGTTAATTGCGCAAACTCGAGTTGTTTTTCCTGTGCTGCCGAAGCAGAATTGGTTAAGGTAACCATTTTGTAGCCGGCATTTTTAAGCAAATCCAATCCTGTTAAAACATCCGAATACGGCGGCAATTGTTGCATAGATTTCAAAATATCCTGCATAAAAGCATCATCAACATTAACTTTTAAAGAAGTTGCCGTCATCTGTAAAGCGGCTTCTGCAATTTTGCTGAACGGATGGTAAGTTTTGGTTACCGTATCAACCAAAGAGTACTGCAACAGCCACGAAAACCACTGCGTAAACGCGCCCGGGTGCTGGTAAGCCTGGTTAATTGCCGTTTTAATACCATCCATGTTGAGCATGGTACCGTTTACATCAAAAATTAATAATTTGGGTTTCGGGGAAGATTGCATTGATAGTTTTGTATGTTTTGATTGAACTGATTGGCGGTAATACTGTTTTTATAGGCCAAATTTTTTACGCTGATTGATACAGCTTTAACGTATAAGTATTAAACCTTAACCAAAATTTTGCGTTAAACAGCTAAAGTAATTTTTACTTTTACGATTGATAATTTTAACCTTCATCATGAAAAATCTTGTTTTAATTTTTGCCGCATTTTTTACCTTATTGGCTACAGAACTTGCACAGGCGCAAACAGCCAAACACACTTATTATAAAAACGGACATAAGTATGTTACCAAAACCAAAACACGCCACGGCATGTCTAAACGGGCAAAAGGTGCAATTATTGGCGGCGGTGCCGGTGTTTTAGGCGGCGCATTAATTGGCCATGGTGTTAAGGGTGCATTAATTGGCGGTGCATTAGGTGCAGGTGCCGGTTACGTTGTTGGTAATGAAACTGATAAAGGAAAATCCCGTGCCGGTACGCATACGGTATCCAAACGTAAAACAGTTTATTAATTATTGATACTGTTTTTACCGCATAAAAATCCTGCTGTTTTATTATAGCAGGATTTTTTTATGTCGATTAGTTGCGGGGGACAGCGAAAAAACAATTGGTTTGATAACGAGTTGTTTATCAAATATTAAAACCGATTTATATGACTCCATTTGCATTATTAGCCCGAGTAGAAGCAAAGCCCGGTAAAGAACAAGCCGTAGAAGATTTTTTGAAATCAGCCTTGGCACTGGCCCGGCAAGAACCCGGCACTATAACCTGGTATGCTTTAAAACTAAGCCCTTCTACCTTTGGTATTTTTGATACTTTTAATGATGAGGACGGCCGCAAAGCACATTTGGCCGGCGAGATAGCTAAAAACCTAATGGCAAACGCTGCAGAATTATTATCAAAAGACCCGATTATTGAGCAAGTAGAAATTTTAGCGCAGAAGTAAATTTTACATCCATAAAAAAAGCACGGCCACATTGACCGTGCTTTTTTTATGAGGTATTTTTTGTTTAATTCAGCGAAGCCATGTCAATCACAAAACGATATTTTACATCAGCATTTAAGGTGCGTTCGTAAGCTTCATTAATTTGATTAATGTTGATCATTTCCACATCCGAAGTAATCCCTTTTTCGGCACAATAATCCAGCATTTCCTGTGTTTCCTTAATTCCTCCCACTAAAGAACCAACAATACTGCGGCGACCGCCGATTAAATGGAAAGCCTGAACGTCGGATGGTGTTGGTGGTACGCCCAATAAAATCATCACGCCGTTGGTGCGTAACAAGGGTAAATAATCGTTGTAATCATGTTTCGCGGATACGGTATCGAAAATAAAATCAAACGAATTAGCCAAACCTTTCATCGTTTCCGGCTCGGTAGTTAAAGCAAAATGATGTGCGCCTAACTCCTGTGCATCTTTTTCTTTGGAAGGAGAACGGCTTAGCATGGTAACTTCTGCACCCATAGAAGCAGCAATTTTTACGGCCATATGCCCTAATCCGCCTAAACCAACAACGGCAACTTTGTCGCCGGCTTTAACATTCCAGTGTTTTAACGGCGAATAAGTGGTGATGCCGGCACACAGCAAAGGTGCAACTTTTTCTAAAGGCAATTTATCAGAAACACGCAAAACAAAGTGCTGCGTAACCACAATATGCGAAGAATAACCTCCGTAAGTAATGGTTTTTTTATCTTGCGATTGTGAGTTGTAAGTTTGCGTATGTCCGTTTTCGCAATACTGCTCCAGGTCGTCTTTGCAGTTATCGCAACGGCCGCAGCTATCTACAAAACAGCCTACACCAACAGTATCGCCTGTTTTAAATTTGGTTACGTTATTACCGACGCGGGTTACTTTTCCTACAATTTCGTGGCCGGGAACAACCGGATATTGTGTGCCGCCCCATTCGTTGCGTGCCGTATGAATATCGGAATGGCAAACGCCGCAATACAAAATTTTAATTTCCACATCATCAGTACCCGGTTCACGGCGGTCTATCTGAAAAGGTGCTAAAGGTACTTCGGCTTCTTGCGCCGCATATGCATGTACTGAATTCATAAGTTTGGTTGGTTAATGTTACAGCAAATATCGGGTTTTTTATGTTTTTGCAATGTCAAGGTATTAAGGAGATTAGTTAAATTGCGACCAACAAAAAAGCCTTAGCTTTTACAGCCAAGGCTTTTGTTCTTAAACTTGGTTACGTTTTTATTTCTATAAAGAGGCTTTACCAAGTATTACAGTACAAATGTAATACAATAGTAGTACATGAACAAAGCAGAATAAACCAATAAACCTTTAATAATTGGACTATCAAAAACTTGAATATTTTCTTTCAGAAGCCAGACTTAACAGATTTTTGGTAGCTTGTAATGGCTATCCTTCAAAAGCACAGAAGTTATATAGCATCAATCTTAAAGTATCACAAGCAATATATCCCCTCCTAAACCTCTTTGAAATCTTTTTGAGAAATGCTGTGAACAGGCAGATTGCTGATTACTTTGATGACGCTGATTGGATTGTAAATCAGCATAATGGCTTTATGAACAATTTGGAATTGGCCAAATCAGGGTATTTTATAAAAGGATGTGTTCAAAGTGCGGCAAACGTTATTTTAAAAAAATCCAGTACTGTTACTGCGGGTAAAATTATTGCCGAACAATCTTTCGGGTTCTGGAGCAGCCTTTTTGAACCACACCATTTTAGGTTAATTGGCGGCGCACCTTTGCAATGCTTTGTAAGTAAGCCTGCTAACGTTAATAGAAAAAGTATTAGCCTTAAACTCGATGCAATCCGTAATTTTCGAAACCGCATTTATCATAACGAACCGATTTGTTTTAACGGCACCGCTATTGATTTTTCATCAACTTATGCAATCCGGCAGCATATTCTGGATATGCTGAATTGGATCGATCCGGAGCTAAGTATTTTTACAGTACAGTTTGATCGGCTCGATCAGCAAATCGACGAACTGGATAATTTGTAAAAATCGGCTTATCTACATAAACCTTAGATTAAAAGTTAAACCAAATCCTACAATTTCAGGTAGTAACCTAACACCTAATTTATACCGATAAAAACAGCATCATGCCAAACAGACTTCAAAATTCTACCTCACCATATTTACTGCAACACGCTAATAATCCGGTGGATTGGTTTCCCTGGGGACCGGAAGCACTGCAAAAAGCCAGGGCAGAAAATAAGCTTTTACTGATTTCTATCGGCTATTCGGCCTGCCACTGGTGCCATGTAATGGAACATGAAAGTTTTGAAAATGAAGAAGTTGCCGATGTAATGAACCGCTTTTTTGTGTGTATTAAAGTTGACCGGGAAGAACGGCCGGATGTTGACCAAATTTATATGACTGCCGTACAATTAATGACCAATCGCGGCGGCTGGCCGTTAAACTGTATCTGTTTGCCCGACCAGCGGCCGGTTTACGGCGGTACGTATTTCCCGAAAAAAGACTGGCTGAATTTGCTGGTTAATCTCGCTGATTTCTGGAGAGAAAAACCACATGAAGCCGAAGATTACGCCCTGCGCCTCACCGAAGGCATCCACAAATACGAACAATTTGAGTTTGTAAACGAAGCAAAAGTATTTTCTAAAGCCGATTTGGAAGCGATTGTAACGCCTTGGAAACGAACTTTCGATATGGTAGAAGGCGGCCTTAACCGTGCGCCAAAATTCCCGATGCCCAACAACTGGCAGTTTTTAATGCGTTACGCTTATTTAATGGAAGATGAAGCCGTGCAAATGAGCGTTCGCGTTACGCTGGAAAAAATGGCTTTCGGCGGCATTTACGATCAGATTGGCGGTGGTTTCGCACGATACTCTGTGGATGGGAAATGGCATGTGCCTCACTTTGAAAAAATGCTTTATGATAATGCGCAACTGGTAAGTCTTTATGCCGAAGCTTTTACCTGGTGCCTGGATCCTTTGTATCCGAAAATTGTTGCGGAAACTTTAACTTTTATCGAACGGGAATTAACTTCTCCCGAAGGCGGATTTTATTCGGCTTTGGATGCAGACAGCGAAGGCGTGGAAGGTAAGTTTTACACTTTCAGCAAAAAAGAAATTGAGGAAATTTTAGGTGGAGATGCGGAATTGTTCAACACTTATTTCCACGTAACCGAAGAAGGAAACTGGGAAGAGGAGCAAACCAATATCTTTTTTCGGAAAGATGATGCCGATGAACTGGACGAAAAGTTAGGGTTTTCATCAGATGAACTGCAAACGAAAATCAATCAAGCCCGACAAAAAATATTGGATAAAAGAAGCACGCGTGTTCGGCCGGGATTGGATTATAAAATCCTGGCCGGCTGGAACGGTTTGATGTTAAAAGGTTATTGCGATGCTTACCGCGCGCTAAACGAGCCGCAATATCTGGAAAGTGCCATCCGCAATGCTTTGTTTATCCTACAAAAACTGTCCACCGGAAACGGAAAACTGAATCGTGTTTATCAAAATAATTCACCAGCTTTTCTGGATGATTATGCTTTGGTTGCCGAGGCTTTGATTGCTTTATACGAAGTTACTTTTGACGAGCAATGGCTGCTGGAAGCACGGAAAATCAACGATTACGCTATCGATCATTTTTACGATCTGGCAACGGGCATGTTTTTTTATACTTCGGATGAGGATGCGCAATTGATTGCCCGGAAAACCGAAGTGATGGATAATGTAATCCCGTCTTCCAATTCTGTAATGGCCCGGAACCTGAAAAAATTAGGTTTGTTTTTTGATCATTCGGAGTATTTGGAACTGTCTGCACAACTTCTAAAAAATATCGAAAAAAGTATGGCGGCCTATGGTTCGTCGTTCTCCAACTGGGCGATGCTTCTTTTAGATGAGGTTTTTGGCGTGTATGAAATTGTAATTACCGGCGAACAATCCGAAGAAAAACGTAAGGAATTCGAGAAAAAATATCTCCCCAACAAAATAATCTTGGGCGGAACAAAAGGAAGTTTACCTTTGTTGCAAGACAAAACCGGCAGTAAAAACAGCATTTTTGTTTGTAAAGATAAAACCTGCCAGCTGCCGGTTGATGAAGTTAGTGAAGCATTTAAACAGATTGATTAAGAAGTAGCAAGTGTTTAGTATCGAGTATCAAGACGAATAGCAAATGCAGCTTACTTGATACTAAATACTTGCTACTTGATACTAAAAGTAAAAACCATGAAAATTGAACCACAGCACGTTGTGTCCTTAACTTATGATTTGTACGTAAATCAGGAAGATGGCAGCGAGGGTTTGGTAGAAAGTGCCACCCAGGAGCAGCCTTTAACATTTATATACGGTGCCGGCCAGATGCTGCCAAAATTTGAAGAACATTTGAGCACGTTGAGCACTGGCGACCAATACGAATTCCGCTTGACAGCCGAAGATGCTTACGGCGAATATGATAACGAAGCCGTTGCCAGTTTACCAAAAGAAATGTTTGGCAGCGAAGAAATCCCGGAAGTGGGCAGCATGTTGCCTTTGCAGGATAACGAAGGTAACCGTTTGCAGGGGCAGGTAGTTTCTGTTGCCGAAGATGCGGTTCTGGTAGATTTAAATCACCCGATGGCCGGCCAGGCTTTGCATTTTAAAGGCGAAATTTTAAATGTTCGCCCGGCAAATGAAGAAGAATTATCGCATGGTCACGCACACGGTGTAGACGGAACTTCCGGTCATTAATTAGATGCTGTTTTTTACCGTATAAAAAATCCCGGTCAGGTTCTGATCGGGATTTTTTTGTTGTAACTAATTATAACTGTTCCGGTTGATTTGGTTTCTCAGGCATCAAGGGTTGAGGTTGAAAATCCATTGATTTCTTCCATTCTTTCTGAGATTTCTCAATTTCTTTCTTCATCTTTTGTTGTTGCTTTTTCCATTCAGGACTTTGGTAATATTTTAGTATTTCCTCGCCTTGTTTGCTTATTTGTGCAGATTGTAAACGCAAAGTTTCCATTTGCTTTTTCCATTCGGGGCTGTTAAATTGCTTGCGCATTTCCTCTCCCTGAACTTTGATGTCTTCCATCTGTTTTTTAAATTCCGGGCTGTTCATTTTCTTGCGTAATTCTTCGCCTTGTTTACGAAGATCTTCTTGCTGTTTTTTCCATTGTGGATTAGAACGAAACTTATTATTGAAATTGTAAACTGATTTATTTGAATCCAAAAGCTTATAATCGAAATTTAACTTTTGAAATTCGTTCAACTTTGAGTTCTCTTTCAAAAATTCTTTTCGATCAGCTTCCGGTAATTCTTCAATTGAATTGTATTCTTTTTTATTTCCGGTAGAATCTTCCAATACAATTTTAAACTTATTTTTAGATTTGATAATGGTATCAGCCGATGAATCAAAAGTCATTCGCTTTCCGGTAATTGTAAATGTTCCTGATTTACTTGAAGTACGCTTTACAATTTTATCAGAAACGATCACAATTTTATCAGAATCAGATACTTCTTTTACCGCTTTAAAATATTGTGTAGAAAGATGTTTGATTACTTTTTTTACCGGCATATTCCATGCAACTGTCAATCCAATTGTAATCAAAGCCAGCAGTAATACAATCAATTTATTTTGGGGTGAAGGATCGTTTGTTTTCATATTTGTAATCCTTTTAATGCGATTTAATAACGTGTATTTTGTACCGTTGGAAGCTAAAATCAAATTCAAACTTTGGTTTCGATATTGTTCAATTAACAGCAAAGCATGTGCGTAAGTAAGGTTGTTTTGCGTTTGTTCAAGCACCAAATCATCACAACATAACTCGCGGTATTTACTGATTTCGCGCTCCATCAGCCAGATTGCAGGATTGAAAAACAGAAAAGACCGTATAGTTGCAAGTAATATATTCAGCAAATAATCATTTCGTTTAATATGCGCCAATTCGTGTATTAAAATCGCTTCGGTTTGCTCCGCAGATAAATGATTGATAACGGAAATCGGGAAAATGATAATCGGTTTGATAAATCCAATTGTCATCGGTACAAAAATTTTATCAGATAAATAAACCGATACTGTTTTTATCAACCTAAAATTAGTACCTAATTGTAATGCGGTTTTAGTAAGGTTTACATCTAATTTAAGATGTTTATGACTTCTAAACCAATGAATGTTGATCAACCCAAAACACAATTTTAAAATACAAAAAACAAATCCGACTAAATAAAAACAACTAATTAAGTTTGCATAATGGCTAATCCAGAAACTAAATTGCATCCACAAGTTTGGTTTTAACTTTGATGTTTGAATGCTGGCTGATATAGAATTTTCTGAAATTGTATGGGTAAAAGAAGCATTACTTGTTTGCACAAAATGATAAACAAAAGTCCCCAGAAATGCGGCAAACAAAATTAAACTTGCAACATAGTAAACCGTGAAGCGAAAGTTTGGGATACTGTTTTTATAAGTATAAAATACCAATTGCAACAAAATGTAAATAGCCGCGCCTTGCAAAACAGATTCGGGCAGCGTTTTGCTTAAAGCCAAGATGAGTTGGTTGGTTTCCATGGTTTCTATTTTTGGTTAAGTTGATCTAAGTATTTTTTAATCGCCTCCAATTCTTCCGCAGAAGTTTTATGATCGCTCAAAGCCTGCATCACCAGTTGTGAAGTGGAGCCGTTAAAAGCACTGTTTATCAGCTTATTCACTAAGCTTTTCTGTGTCTTTTTTTGGTTGATTAAAGCTTTATAAACATGCGTACGGCTGCTGGCATCGCGTTCTGCCAAACCTTTTTCGTGCATCAGTTGCATCAGCTTTAAGGTTGTGGTATAGCCGATTTCTGTTTGTTTAATTTTGATAAGTTCCTCATTTACTTCGCGGACGGTACAATCGCCTTTCTGCCACAAAATCTGTAAAATTTCCAATTCGCTTTCGGTTGGTTTAATGTTCATACTTTTATTACGAATGTTTTCGTATTACAAGTGTACGAAGAGTTTCGTATATTGCAAATATTTTTAAAAAAAATTGAAAAAGAAGTTGGGCAGTTTTTAGTTGATAAAAACAGTATTCAATACTAAACTAAAGTCAGCCGCGCCAGATACAAATCCATATCATCTTCATAAACAATTTCAGCTTTCCAGCCATTTGTTGATGCTATTTTTAGCAATGTTTTTTGGTCGATGTACAACCAGTTAAACCAACTGCCCTGCTGGTTTTTGTATTCGTATCGATATTGTATTTCGCCGTAATATTTATTTTTCGGTAGTGGTAAATCCTCATACAAATAAGTTAGATCCGATGAATCAAAAATTAATTGTCCACCCGGCAGCAGCAAAGTTTTGGCATGTTGTAAAAAGCGGTCTAATCCGGTTAGATTTTGTGTTAAACCGATACCGTTCATCAGTAACAATAACGTATCAAATTTTTCGGTTTTATATTGAAAAACATCTTGCTGCACTACTGTTTTTACACCTCTTTTTTGCATCACTGCGGCTGCGCCGGGCGATATTTCTACCGCAGTAACATCAAAACCGCGTTCTTGTAAAATCAAAGTATGACTACCGGTACCAGAACCAATATCCAGTACTTCTCCACGGCAAAGTTGCAGTGCCAGCAGTTCGGCTTCCGGCATATCTTCTTCTCCCCGGAAAAAAACTTCCGCCGGCATTTCTTCCGGTTCGCCGTAATTGTTGTTTAACCAAAGTTTTTCTGGAGGTTGCCGGTTGTAAAAATCCAGCAAAACCTGACCGTAAATATCCTTCACAAAGTAAAATTATAAGTAGGCGATGCTGTTTTTATCAGGTAAAAAATGATGAGTAATTTTTTACAGCTTGAAATTTTATTGGTAAAAACAGTATCTATCAACATAAACACCTTATTAACTGCATTTTGCAATTTCAATATAAAAGCTGGTGCCTTTATTTTCTTCACTTTCAAACCAAATTGCACCGTTGTGCCATTTTACAATTGTTTTAATTATCGACATACCCAAACCAACAGAAGGTTCGCCTTTTAAACCGGTTCTGCGGGCCGGATTAAATTTATCAAACAGGTGTTTATGGAATTTTTGCGGAATGCCGATCCCGGTATCTGCAACGGTAAGCAATATAGTTTTTTCTTTTTCTTCTAAACTCAGCGTAATCGTTCCGCCATCCGGTGTAAATTTGATTGCGTTGGAAAATAAATTACTAATCGCCTGGAAAAACTTATTTTCGTCTATTTCCGCGAAAATATGCGGTGAATTGGTGTTGAAATGAAAGGTTATTTTCATTTCGGTTTCTGATTGCTGGTATTCCAGAATCATCTGCTCAAAAACTTTTATCAAGTCGGTTCTTCGTTTAACCAGCTCAACGCCGCTGGATTCTATAAATTCCTGCTTAACAAATTCCTGAATCATGTGAACGCTTTTTTTACTGATTTCTTCAATCAGCGAAATCCATTTTTTTATCTCCGGGTCTTCCTGTAAAGTTTTTTTCCTGAATAAAATAGCTGAAATATTTTGGATGGAACCCAAAGGCCCGGCAAGATCATGCGAAAGAATATTTAAAACGGCGTTCTTTTTATCCGAAAACTCATTTAACTTATCGTTATGTGCCTTATAATCAGTTATGTTTTCTATCAAGCCGGTAATCATATTATCCCTGTCCTGGAAAAGGCAAGTTAGTCGTATAAAATGTTCTTTATCCTGTACAGTTATCCTAAATTCAATATCTTTTTTCAGAATATCCGGTTGTAAAGCAGCGTAAGTTTGTGTTAGATAAGCCTGATCATCCGGATGAACCATTGCAAAAATCGTATCGATGGAAGCCTGATCAGCCGTAACCTTAAAAAAAGATTCGAAAGCCGGGTTTACATATGTAAATTTTTTAAGATAAGGATCAAAAACAAAATACATTTGATGATTCTGTTCTGTTAATTTGAACAGGAGTAAAGCAGGATTAACCATAGGGATTTATAGCTCTTTCTTAGCGTTTTATAATCTGCCTAACAAAATTTAAAGTACTAAGTTGAAGTAAAGAATCGGATTTTTAAATTTTATTTCTTATCTAAAAAATATTTATTTTTTTAAGTAAAATCAGTTTTAATATTAACAATAAGATCTAAAAACCCGTCGTTTTTAGGTTTGTGGTTGATTGCCTATCTTTCAGCCAAATATTTTAGCAATGGCAACAGAAGTTAAGTGTCCGAGTTGTGGCCATGGTTTCCCGGTTGAGGCGGCCATGACGAAGGAATACCAGAAGGAACTACGCGATAAAATGATTTTATTTACGCGCCAGAAGGAAGAAGAATATCAGCGCAAACAGGAGGAATTTGATAAAAAATCGAAACAGCAAAACCTGGTTTTTGAAGAACGTTTAGCTTCCGAAAAAAAAGCTTTACAGCAGCAATTAGAGCAAAATCTGCGTAAAACCATTGCTTCCGATTTTGAAAATAAACTGGTTTTACTGGAAAATGCCAATAAGGAATCCGAAGAAAAACTGAAGCTTTCCCGGCAAAAAGAAATGGAATTTTTGCAGCGCGAACAGTTACTTAAAAATAAAGAAGCCGAAATGGAGCTTCTTTTACAACGTAAATTGCAGGAACAACGCGGCGAACTTTCCGAACAAATCCGTAAGCAGGAAGCAGAAAAAAACACAGTTAAAGAAACAGAACATCAGTTTAAAATAAAAGAACTGGAAGAAAAACTGGAGCAGCAGAAAAAGCAAGCCGAAGAAATGAAACGTAAGCTTGAACAAGGTTCTATGCAGTTGCAGGGCGAAGTGCAGGAACTGATTTTGGAAGAGTTGCTGCGGCAAAGTTTTCCGTTTGATGTGATCAGCGAAGTAGGGAAAGGCATCCGCGGTGCCGATTGTGTGCAAACCGTGCGCAACCAGTTTGGGCAGGAGTGCGGCCGCATTATTTATGAGAGCAAGCGTACTAAAGATTTTGGCGGCGACTGGATTGAAAAACTGAAGAAAGATATGCGCAGCCAGGGCGTTGATGTGGCCGTTATTGTTTCGCAGTGTTACCCGAAAGGTATGGAATGTTTTGGCGAGCGCGACGGCGTTTGGATTTGTTCTTTTGAAGAAGCAAAAGCGGTTGCGAGTGTGTTGCGAGACGGCGTAATCAGGCTTTCTAACGTGTTGAAATCCCAGGAAAACCGCGGCGATAAAATGCACCTGTTGTATAATTACTTAACCAGCGGCGAATTTTCTGAACAGTGGAAAGCTATACAGGAAGGTTATTTAAGTATGCGCCAATCGATTTTGCAGGAACGCGTTGCGATGGAAAAAATGTGGAAAGTGCGCGAAAAACAATTGGATAAAGTATTGCTGAATGCGACAGGAATTCGCGGTTCGATTGAAGGTATTGCCGGAACGGATACGATTAAATTAAGTTTAACCAGTGAAGAAGATAATTTACTGTTGGAATAATGCTTCTTTTATCACCTAAAAAATAAAGCCTTGTCATCCTGATTTAACAGAACGGCAAGGCTTCAAACTAAACTAAACTGCTATAAAAAACTGTGGAAAAATCCTTGTTATTAATTGTTAAAATGTAAAGTTTGATTTGCATTTCTGGTGGCTTCAATAATTTCCTGCGAAGGGAAATTGCCGTTAAAAGAAGTATCAATATGATCATAAATAATCTGTCCGTTCGGCGATAAAACGTAAGTTGCCAGCAAAGGCACATTTACATCGATACCCGAAAACCTGTTCCAGATCGGATCTTCCTCGCCGTAAATCTTAAATTGTTTGGCTATTTCGTGGTTTACATCGTGGTAAAAGTTCAGGTTAAAATTGTGTTTCCGGTTAACTTCTGTTTGCGTAAAAGGCCCTTCGGAAGTAATAATTAATAAATTACCGCCGGCAGCTGTAATTTCATTTTGGATGGCGTTCAGCTTTTTTAAAATGTGGATGCCTTTGCGGTTCCAAGGTTCAGCATAAAAACTGATTATCAACGGCTTGTTTAGTAATTGATGAAAAAATATGTTGCCTTCGTAATTCTTAACCCGGTCAGTTTTCAGCCACGTTCCGTTTTTGTTGATTAGTTTCAAATCCGGTGTTAATTGTCCGGCTTGTAATGGTTTTAAAGGTTGATATTTTTTATCGAAAACAGGTTCGCGGATAATTTCTAAAAGATCAAACTTGGGAAATTGATAAGCAATAGTTTGCATAAAATATTTTTTAATTAAAGGATCGGTGCTGCGGTTACATCGTAACAATCAGCTTTAAAAATAATAAGGTAAAAGAAGTATTACGGAGAAGTTTCGAGGTTAACAACAACAGTTGCACATATACATCATCAGGCTAAACGGTTGTCCGGCTGCTGATTTCTTCGATGTATTTTTTAAGGAATGTGTCATCAATTTTGTGTGTTGCTGATACAAATATATAATTAGTCTATAGATTTTATAGAGTATTATAAAAAAATTATGTAAATTATTGATAATCAATAGTAAAATTTTCATAATGCGTTTATCACCTAAAAATCCTTCCTGCAATAATGTGCAGGAAAGCTTTTAATAAAATTTTGGTAGCGGGTTCAATTTTAGGTTTTGCCGCTGGTGCCAATACGGATAAATAGGAGGGATTTCGCTGGCTTGGTCTAACTTCTTAACCTGATCCAAAGTTAAATTCCAGCCGGCAGCTGCTAAGTTTTGTTTTAATTGTTCTTCATTTCGGGCACCAATAACCAAAGTAGCAATCGTTGGCCGTTGCAATAACCAGTTTAAGGCAACCTGTGCAACTGTTTTTTCGGTTTCGGCAGCAACTTCATCCAAAGTATCCATAATATTGAAAAAAGTTTCTTCGGAAATAGCATGTTCCGGCACCGGGCTTCCGCCTTGTGCAATCCGGCTTTCCGGTGGAAAAGGCTGATTACGGCGATATTTTCCGCCTAAACGGCCGGCTGCTAACGGACTCCAAACGATGCCGCCCACTTTTTGATCCAAACCTAAAGGCATCAGTTCCCATTCGTATTCGCGATTAATCAGCGAATAATAAACCTGGTGCGCCACATATTTATTCCAGCCGTAATGATCAGCAATTGCTTGAGATTTCATTAAATGCCAGCCCGAAAAATTAGAACAGGCGATGTAACGCACTTTTCCGCTTTGCACCAAATCATCCAGCGTGCGCATGGTTTCTTCCACCGGCGTAACGCCGTCGAAACCGTGCATGTGGTAAATATCAATATAATCGGTGTTGAGGCGTTTCAGGCTGGCTTCGCAGGCTTTGATTAAATGGAAACGCGACGAACCCTGATCGTTCGGGCTTTTACCCATCGGGAAAGTTGCTTTGGTAGAAATGAATACTTTATCGCGCAAACCGGCCAAACTTTTACCCAAAATTTCTTCTGCTAAACCATCCGAATAAATATCTGCCGTATCAAATAAATTTACGCCGGCATCCATACAAAGGTTAACCAAACGCGTGGCTTCTTCTACTTGTGTGCTGCCCCAGGCTTTAAAAAAATCTCCATTGCCGCCAAAAGTAGCCGTGCCAAAACTTAAAACCGGCACATGCAAACCGGATGCACCTAATTGTCTGAATTCCATAATGCTGTGTTTGTATTAAAAATATAAAGTTAATTTGATAAGATATGTTTAGGAGTGATGTTTCTTTTATCCTTAGAGAAAAATAATTTCTTTTTGGTAAATTTACTGATTGTAATTACAATGAATTGAAATGACTAATCCTGAAGAAATCAAAAATCTTGCTATGCAGCGTTTAGAAGAAGCAAGGATATTGTTTAGAAATGGAATGTCTGATGGTGCATTTTACTTAGCCGGATATAGTGTAGAATTAATGCTAAAAGCTAAAATTTGTGAACGCTTAGGAATACCTAACTTATTTGATGAAAGTCATCCCAATAACAAAACTATTAGCGGAATTGGGGAACTAAGGAAAATTCTAAAAACACATAATTTGTTTATTTTGCTGATTATAAGTGGTTTAAAAACTAAATTTGATGATGAAAAAGCTACAAATAAAGAATTAGCAAAAGCAAACTCATTGTTGTTTAATGCCTGGGACGAAAATGCAAGATATAAACCTTGTGGATATATGTTAGATAAAGATGTTGAAAAATTATTAAATTTGCTTACAGGAGTAAAGGGAATACTGACATGGATAAAACTAAATTAAAAAAATTATTAAAACCATTTCAAATTAAATGCGCAGAAAAAGGTAAACCCTTGGTTAATCTTTGTATAGATGATGCTTATCCTGGTGATATTTCAACATCCTATATTGTACAGGTAAAAGCAAACTGGATTGATCAAACAGATTGTTCAGAAGCAATTGATTTTTTATTTGATATACTTTGGGAAACTACAAGTGAAGAAGTTAGGAAAAAAATATTTTCTATAAATGTGCTTGATAGCAGAGCAGAATTACATTGTTCATCATTAGAGTCAGTTTCGTTAGTTAAAGTATAATTAACTGTGTTTAATTAACGATTTAATGAACAACTTTAATTTTTGAGAATGGGTAGTTTTTTCTTCACCTGCTGCAAAACCAACGCTACCAAAATCAACATCCCACAAATAAAACCGATCACCGGCGCAGTCGTAACGCTCATTCCCCAACCGGAAATATAAGCACCTAATACATCGCATAAATTCACAATCGCCATATAAGTGGTAAATTGCGAACCTTCTACTTTGGCCAAACATAAAGCCATTAAAACCGGCATGGCGGCCACGCTAAAAATCGGGTCGGCCAGGCTGTACAATAAAACACCGGTTGTACTTAACGGCCGGTGAACCCACAAAAAACCTAAACTGTTAAATACCAGGAAGAATGCACAAATGGCAATTGTTACAAATAATTGCATTTTCCCGGGGCCAATCCTATCCGCCAAAATGCCGCCGCTCAGCGTAACCACAACGGTGATGATACTTCCCCAAGTTCCCTGCAAAACAGAAAGCTGATTATCGTCCCAATGTAAATTGTGGATTAAGTGGAAGGAAAACGAACGGATAAAAATGCTTAAACACAGGTAAACCAAAGCGATAATCCCAAAAATACGCAGGCTTTTATGTTGCGTAATTCCTTTGTAAAGCTGCTGGAAAAGCCATTTTAAATTTGGGTTTTCCGTGTGATTTTCCGTTCGGTCATCTTTTTTTAAATTGAAGGAAGGCTGATAACTATCGGTACGATCAATTTTAGTGAAATACGTAGAAATGGTTAATAAAAGAAGTATGGCCGATTGGCAGGCGGCAGCATAAAAAAACCCAAACTTATGCAGAATGGTAGAAAGCCCGGCTGCACCAATTGCCACGCCTAAAAGCAACCCGGCACGCATAAAAGCATTGATCCGCCCTTGCTCGTGGACGGGTGTGATGGCAATTGCAGCGGCATCCACACTGGCATCCTGCACGGAAGCAAAAATGCTGTGCGTAAAAAATAAGGCTGTTAAAAAACTGATTTCGGTAACCGGATTTTTCACGAGTAACAAGCCTAATGAAACGATAAAAGCCAGGATCTGCGAAAAAATAATCCAGTGTTTCCGGTGGCCCATTAAAGAAAACTGGTAGCGGTCTATCAGCGCACCAACAATAAACTGGAAGATCCAGGGCAGGCCAACAATGGCATCAAACGTACCGATGGTAACGGCACTAACGCCTTTGCCAATTAAATAATTTGCAATTGCGGTAAGCGCAAAACCGGCCGGGATGCCCTGCATTGCGTATAAATAAGCAAAAGTAAAATAGCGTAATCTGGTACTTTCTTTAAGTACGGGCAGTTTATAAAGCAAAGCTTATCGGGTTATAATTAACGGTTCAAGGAACAGTATTTTTATTTCTTTATCAGAACTATTAGATTTAATTAAGTTATCGATTTTTTCTATGGTAAAAGAAGCATCGATAGATTTAAATAAATACTTCTTTTATCAGCATAAAAACAGGAACATTATTTACAAAAAAAGACAAGTATTTCTACCTGTCTTTTTTTTAATAGTTTTAGTTTTATTCAGTTGGATAAACTTTCCAGTTCGTTCATATCATCCTCAGAAAGCTCTATTGAAGCAGTTTTCATGTTTTCTTCCAGATGCGCAACACTGGAAGTTCCGGGAATCAGCAAAATATTCGGCGAATGGTGCAATAACCAGCTTAATGCAATTTGCTGTACGGTTGCACCTTTTTTATCTGCTAATGAAGTAATTTTTTTCATCCCTTCTTCGTTGCCGCCATTTAACGGGAACCACGGAATAAAAGCGATATCGTTTTGTTCACAATATTTTAATTCGGCTTCCCATTTGCGGTTATCAACGCTGTACATGTTTTGTACAGAAACAATTTCAACATATTCCTGCGCCTTTTTAATATCTTCAACACTTACCTCGGATAAACCAATATGTTTGATTTTACCTTCCTGCTGTGCATTTTTTAAAAAATTCAAGGTATCCTCAAAAGGGACTTTCGGGTCGATACGGTGCAGCTGGTACAAATCAATCTGCTCTAACTTCAAGCGTTTTAAACTTCCCTCTAACGCTTCTTTTAAATGATCCGGATGTGCATTTACCGGCCAAACATCCGGCCCGGTACGTATTAATCCGCCTTTTGTGGCAATAACCAATCCGTCGGCATAAGGATGTAAAGCTTCGGCAATTAATTCTTCTGATACATACGGCCCGTAACTATCGGCAGTATCTATAAAGTTTACGCCCAGTTCTACCGCTTTTTTTAATACGCGGATCGCTTCGTCTTTATCTTTCGGCGGGCCCCAAATTCCTTTTCCGGTAATACGCATGGCACCGTAGCCTAAACGGTTTACGGTTAAATCTCCGCCGATGGTATAAGTTTTACTGTATGCACTCATTGCTTTTTGTTTAATTTATAGTTTAACAGCAACATTTAAACATTGTTCTTTTAAGTATAGCAGCTGTGTCTGTCTTTCGTGCAAAATTTTAGAATTGAGTTTTTAGTTAAATTATTGTTTGGATAGAATCTTTTTTAAATAAATGTCGTAACAGGCAAAAGTATGCTGATCTGCTTATCGTAATTTTAAATGCAAAACCCCTACGTTTCCCTGTTAAAAACAGCCTGGCAATATGCCGGAGAAGATCGAAAACTATACCTCCTTATTTACGCCATGTTTATCTGCGCAAACCTGGTAGCTGCCGTAAACCCGTTTTTTTATGGCTGGTTTGTAGATGCTATTCAAAAAAAAGGAGCCGGCATTATAGCTTCCGTTTGGTTATATGCTGCTGGATTCCTTTGTTTACGACTGGCAGAATGGGCTTTCCACGGGCCGGCGCGCGTAATGGAACGCCAGCTTGCTTTTAAAATATCCCAGAATTATTTAGATGAAATTTACAAGCAGCTTATCCATCTTCCGGTAAGCTGGCACAAAGATAATCATAGCGGCGCTACCATAAACCGACTGCGTAAAGCGTATTCGGCTTTGAAGGATTTCTTCCAAGTCGGATTTATTTATGTGCAATCCTTGCTAAAGTTTGTAATTTCTTTTTCGGTGATGCTTTATTTTTCGCCGTTATTTGGCGCAATTGCAATTGGTTTAGGCGTGGTAACTTTCATTGTGATTTTTAAATTTGATAAGCCTTATATTTCATCGTTAAAAGAAGTAAACGAAGCTGACCATAAAGTTTCTTCCAATCTATTCGACAGCCTTTCTAACATCATGACGGTGATTACGCTTCGTTTAGAAAAACGGGTTCACGCCGGATTAATCGAAAAAGTAAAGGCTGTTTTCCCTCCGTTTAAAAAGAATATAATTATTAACGAGTGGAAATGGTTTACCGCACAAATGCTGGTTGCTTCTATTTATGTGGTAATGGTTGTGGGTTACGTTTATCAGCATACACAGCCGGGCCATGTTTTTATGCTGGGCGGCCTGGTAACGCTGCTCGGTTTCGTTAATCAGTTTACCAGTGTTTTTAATGATTTTGCCCAGCAGTACAGCCAAATTGTTCAGTTTCATACTGATGTAGAAACGGCAAACATGATAGAAGTTGCTTTTAAGCAGGAACACAGGGCATTTAAGGAAACGCATTTACCCACAACCTGGGAGAATATCACCATTACCAACCTCAATTTTTCTCACCCTAAAAACAGCAATACAACGCCCATTGTTAATGCCAAAGGACAATTAAGCCCGTTGCCGGTTTGGAAAAAATCGTACGGCTTGCAAGCGTTAAACCTGTGTATTCATCGTGGCCGGCGCATTGCTTTAATCGGCGAAAGCGGCTGCGGAAAAAGTACTTTATTATCTTTATTAAGAGGATTGTACGAACCGTCTTTAAATTCTGGAATTGAAGTTGACGGCCGGCAGGAAATGGATTTTGGCCAAGTTGCCAATGCGGTAACTTTGTTTCCGCAGGAACCGGAAATTTTTGAAGCTTCTTTTAAGTATAATATTACGTTGGGTTTGCCTTTTAAAAAGGAAGAAGTAGATCGCGTTTGCGAAGTTACCCGGCTTGCAGCAGTTTTAGAAAATCTGGAAGCTGGCGTAGAATCTTTTATTCAGGAAAAAGGTGTTAATCTTTCCGGCGGACAAAAGCAGCGGTTAGCACTTGCCAGAGGCGTATTGGCCGCACACTCCAGCAGTATTATTTTGCTGGACGAACCAACCAGCAGCATGGACCCGAAAACAGAAAAGGAAATCTACCAAAACCTGTTTAAAGAATTTGAAGGTAAAACGGTGATTTCCAGCTTGCACCGTTTACATTTATTGCAGTATTTCGATTATATTTATGTATTGGATAAAGGCCGGATTGCAGAAGAAGGTTCGCTGGATAATTTGCTTGTAAACGGCATATTATTTAACAAACTATGGAACCATCAGCAAAAACACAAAGAAGATGCAACCGCCGAAATACTGTGATTTTAATATTTACAAACTGGTAGTGCAATTTAAAACCGGAGAATAAGAACAGGATTAAAACTTACAAGTGTCCGAAAAACTTTTTTGTCATGCCGAACTTATTTCGGTATCTCACAAGTAAGGTTTAAAATTTAACATTAGTGCTTTCCTTACTGGTCGGTACTTTTAATCCAATCTAACTTCTATTTTCAATCCAAGTAACAAAACCGGCATACTTCTTTTAGCACCTAAAAAACTTATAAGTATAATGATAATTTAACAATTACCTAACCTAATATTAATTTGCTTTTTTAACACGAAGCTTGTATGTTTATGATAACCAAATTGTTGCCTGGCAAGTTTTTAGGTTAATCTTTAAATATTGTCAGTTTCTTCTACTGCTTCTACCGTATAAACTTTTGCTTTTATTTCTGTTGCTCATAGTTTTATAAAAATGCTGCTTTAAAATGATTTTAACCTATAAAAAACTATATGAAAAACAAACTTAAAATTTTACTTATCATACCATTCCTATCAATGTTGTTGGCAGCATCCTGCAAGAAAGACGATCTGCCAAAAGCGACCCAAAGCGGTGCAAATACAATGGCTGCGAAAGTTGATGGCAAAGTTTGGCAGAAGAAAGCTTGTACAAGTTGTATCGGTGGAGGGTCAGCATTAGAAATTAATTATGATGATAGAAATTTCTTTGGTGTTTCAGGACAAAACAGAGATCAAAATATACTTGTAACTTTTGTTATCACGTCTTTGAAGTCAACCAGAACATATGAACTAACGTCTCAGAATCTAAATTATGCTCAAATATATAGTAGTAATGATCATAAAACCTATTATACTTCAACAAGCAATACAGGGCAAGTAAACATCACTAAACTTGATCTTGAAAATCACATCATATCAGGAACATTTAATTTTACTGCTGAGGATGAAAACAATCCGGCCAATACAATTAAAGTTACCGATGGCAGGTTTGACGTTAAATTTAGGTAAGCAGAAATAACCTTCTAAACTCTTACAATAAAGTTAATGCCCTCATATCAATTAATTTTTAAAATATTTTGTTTATGAAAAAAAAATTTACTTACACTCTCGTTTTTGTAAGTGCTTTTTTATTTAGCACACAAGTTTATTCACAACAGTCGGATAGTTTAAAAAAAGCATAGGTTAAATATTTGAGCAAAGATTTATCTTTATCAGAATCATCTGCTGCACAAGTAGTAACTGGAGTTATACAACGATAAAGGAAAGGTGCTTAAATCCGGCAAGAGCGGTAATGGTAAAGGGGTGGTTTTAAACACATCTGAAATACAGAACGGCAATTACTTTTTGCATATAAGGGATGGTAAAGAAGTTATCCGGAAACAGGTGATTATCCGGCATCAATAACTGCAAGCTATCTCAGTTTTTTACCGATAAAAGAAGTATGGCCGGGAATCCTTTTCCGGCCATACTTCTTTTATTACCTGTTTTTTTATTACCCTTCCGTTGGCTTCATTCCACTAAAAGCATCCGGTTTTTTAATGCGTTCTTGTTGTACCGGTTTGTCGGGATTATAAATTACAAGTATTTGAACAACTTTTTGTCATGCCGAACTTGTTTCGGCATCCCGCAAGCAAGGTTTAAAAGTTGGTATTAGTAGTTATCTTTTTGATGAGGTGCCGAAATAAATCCGGTATGGCCGACTAAACAAAAACACTGTCGGACATTCGGGATTATAAAAATTGTGCATGAAGAAGAACTAAAGAAATTCTTTTTCATGCACAACTTACTATATATTTTTACTAATTAACGTCATTTGGCAATGCTAATACAACCACGTTAATTAACAATATAAAGGCAATTAATTAACCTTTTACGATCTTATAAATACCGCATTTCTTATTTCCGGGACCGGTATCCGGGTTGGTTAAAATGTATAACTCACCCGTATTGTCTTCGTTAATCCCGGTTATCTTTAAATTGGCCGGTATATTTTGTAAACTAATCTTACCACGCAGCCAGTTGTTGTTTGATTTTTGCAGGTAGAATATTGGCCCTGTCCAATCGGCAAATACATACTTACTTTTCAAAGCAGGCAATTGGTTTCCGTTATAAACATAGCCACCCATAACAGATATACCCTCTTTATGGTCATATTCTGTAATCGGCATGGTAATCCCTTTAATGTTACAACCGGTTTCAGGTGTATTGGTAGCATTATGGCAATGCGTCCCTTCAACTATTCTCCAGCCATAATTAGCACCTTTTTTAACAATGTCAACTTCTTCCCAAAGATCCTGGCCAACTTCTCCGGCAAACAATTGCTTGGTTACTTTATCAAAAGAAAACCTGTACGGATTACGGAAACCATATGCCCATATTTCCGGTTTAACATCCGGTTTGCCAACAAAAGGATTATCTTTCGGTACAACATAACCAGAATCAGTGTTAATATCTACACGCAATATTTTACCAAGCCAGGTATTCATATTCTGGCCGTTACCAATCGTGCCATGTTTATCGTGCTGGCCTCCGCCATCACCTAAAGAAATATACAGATAACCATCAGGGCCAAATTTAAGGCATCCGCCATCGTGGTTTCCATCCGGTTTTTCTACCGCCATTATAATACGGCCGCTATTAGGGTCAACATGGTCGGCATCTGTTAATTTATATTCTGCCACAACATCTGTATGATCAGATTTCTGAGTAGATTTCCTGCTGTAAAACACGTAGAATTTTTTATTGGAGCTAAATTGCGGGTGCAGGGTTATGCCCAGCAAACCGCGTTCCTCGTACCCGTTATTAATTTTAAGCATGATACTGCGCAGGTCAAGCAGCGGTGTATCGTTCAGTTTACCGTTTCTGATCACCCAGATTTTACCCGCTTGTTCTGTAACCCAGGTATCACCGTTGCCAGGGAAAGCCATATCGGTTAGTGCTTCCAAAGTGTCGGTAATTTTTTGAACTTTTAATGTGATAAGTGCCGGGGCAGCACTCTTTTTTTTGATGGTTTTATGCGTAACATAAGAAGAAAACACACCGACGGAAATACTTAAAGCCAACACGATAACCAGAAAGGACTTGCCGTTTGACAGTTTTGAAGGAAATTTATTTTGAATCAACTTTTTCATAAAACGTTATTATAGGTAATTTACTAAGACAGAAGTTATATTGCGAAGATAACAAGAAACTAAATGGCTGTTTGGTTTTGTTTAACCTATTTTGATGCTTCTTTTATCACCTGATAATTAGTGTACTCTTTGTATCGATATAAATATATGGGCGAGATTTTTATGGTGATAAAAGAAGTATTGCAAGGTTTTTGTTTAATTGGTCATGATGCTTCTTTTATGCCTGTAAATTTGGTATGCTATCATAATAAATCAACATAAAATCCATTAAAAATCAGTCCTTAAACTTACGCCCAATGTACGCGGATTACCTAAATGGGCCGCGCCGAAGTCATAAGCATAATCTATATAATGCTTGTTAAACAAGTTGGCCGTCCAAAAAAACACACTTACTTTTTTGGCTGAGAAACCTATTCTGCTGTTAAATAAATGATAAGCATCTTGCTTAACCTGGTTGCCCAAGTCAAAATATTCATCGCCCAAATAACGCCATTCGCCGCGGACAACCAATTTATACAAGTTGCTTGTACCGATAGCATAATTGTATTGTAGTGCCAGCATCGAAGTAACATCGGGCGTAAAAACCTGATGATTACCGGTTAAATTTACAGCCTCGCCGTTTGATGCCAGATACAAGGATTTATACCGTGCATGTGTATAACCAAAATTGTATTCCGCCTCAAGTCCTTTCAACGGTTTTACAGCCAGTTCAAGCTCGGCACCTTTACTCTCCAGCTTTCCCGCGTTTTGTGTAATGGTGATGGCATCAGGCAAAATAAGAGTTGGCACCTGGGCATTATTAATCCGCGTAAAAAACAAGGTTGCATTCACTCTGAAGCGGTTATCCAGAAATGTGTTTTTACTGCCTAACTCAAAATTATTACTTGTTTCGGGTTTGTAATTATAAAGAGGCGGCTGGCTTGGATCAGAACCTAACTGACTAATGCCGCCCGTTCGGAAACCGCGGCTATACCCGCCAAACAGGTTATTTGCATCGCTGATATGATAAGCCAAACTTACTTTAGGCGAAAAAGCTTTAAAGCTTGCTTTGGATGAAGTATCTGCACGGGTAACGACAGCATCCTGCCCGTCAAGCTGAAATTCTCCTTTTATAGTTTCTTTGTTATGCTGATAATCATACCGTAAACCCAAAATTATATCCAATTTGTTGCTTAGCTTGTAAGTTCCCTGTCCAAAAATAGCCAGCCCGTAAATGCTTTGTTTATTAATGCTAATACCTGTGGAATCTGCAATTGCGCCCAGCAAAGCGGCATCATTGCCATAATGGACACCTTGTTTTACCGGATTGCTTTCGTAAAACCCGTACAGCCCGCCTACCCAGTTAAAACGGGAGTTTGTATTTGCCGGAGATGAGAACCTAAACTCCTGCGTACCTACTTTTACCTTATTAAATGCGCTGCCGTAATTATTAACGATAGATACGCCATCAATAGGAGAAAAATCAGCATCGATAGGGCTGGTATAATAACGATAGTTTGATTGATAAGCACTTTGCGAACTGAAGTTAAAGCCTTTGCCGGTATAATTTACAGCTAACGAAGCGTTTAAAATATTATCAACAAGTTTTGTGGTATTATTTTGATTAACCGTAAAAGGCTGACTTAATGCGGTCATAGGATCTGAAGCCAACGGAAACGCGCCGTTGTTCCGGTTTTCTACATGTTTAACATTCAGCGTAAATGATAACTTTTGACTGGCCAGGTATTTTAAATAATAATTACCCATAAAGCTGTGCTGGTTATCAAATTTTGTGTTGTTAAACAAGTTGGTATAAAACCCGTCCTGCCGGGTAAACAACCCAGATACACCCAAAAAAAGCTTGTCTTTTATCAGCGCAGTGCGCAAACCTAAGTTGTAACGCTGCTGGTTATAATTGCCAAAATCAAGCTCGGCAAAGCCGCGGGTTTCATTACTTGGTTGTTTGGTAATAATGTTGATTACGCCACCCAAAGCGTTCCGCCCGTATAAAGTACCTTGCGGGCCGCGCAAAACTTCTATGCGTTCTATATCCTCTAACTGGGCAATGTAGGTATCCAAACCAAACTGGTTTACGCCATCAATATAAGTAGCTACTGCCGGGTCGTACGATGTAGTAGTAATTCCCCTGATAGAAGTTACGTTGCGGTTATCGCCCGGATTGGCCGATGTTAAATTAGGCACCATTGCCGTAATATCCTTAATATTCCACAACTTGGCATCCTGCACTTGCTGCGCTGAAAAAGTTGAAAGGCTTAAAGGCAGTTTTTGTGGTTGCTCGTCGCTTTTTTGGGCGGAAACGATAACTTCATCCAGCTGCCTCGTGGCTTCGGTAAGGGTTAAATCGATTTTCTCCCCGTTTTTAAAATCAATTTCTTTGATCAACGTCGCGTATCCCGCCGCACTAACCCGAATGGTATATTTTCCGGTTTGGAGGTTTTGAAATTTGAACTCACCGTTTGTATTTGTACTTGCGGTTAAATCGGTGTTTAATAAATAAACCGTTGCGCCCGCAACAGCTTCATGATTGTTATGGTAAACGCCTCCTGTGATTGTTATTGCCTGAGCCTTTACAGCGGCAGGTAACCACATCACTAATATCATAATTAAACCGCTGCATATATTTTTAAGGTGGGTTATGGTTCGTAAATCCTTAAAAAATATTGATATTAAGCATTTATTTATAAATAATCTCATTTGTTATATATCTCCGTTGTTGCTAACTGTCCGTTTTTACAAATGATTATTTAATGCTTAAAATATATTTAACCATTTTTTTAACATCAGTAGCTGCCAGAGTTGGATGCGGCGACATGGCAACCGGCCCCCAAACACCACTGCCGCCATTCATAATTTTTGCAATCAAATAATTGTAGTTTTCATCTGTAGGCGGATATTTTGCAGCCACGTCCTTATAAGCCGGCCCTATTAATTTTATATCCAGCCTGTGGCAGCTCAGGCAATCAGATTTTGCAATCAGGGCTTCACCTTGCTGGGTATCAGACACGATTTTTTTAGGATGGATAGCTTTTGCCAAAGGTTTTTTGTGCGTAGTTTGTGCCAGTGCAGTGTTTGATTTGTAGAACATAGCAGCAGTAATTACTATCAGCAGTGCGGTTAATTTTTGTTTCATGGATTTTATAAGGATTGATTTATTTTAGTGTGGCTTATTAATCAGCATAAATAACTGTGTACGATAAATGGTAACTCTGATGATTTAATGATATTATTAAAATTTTTTCATCTATAATGTTTTACAAGAATCTAATTTAGATTCAATGTACAAAACATCTCCTTTCATTAGTATGTGCAACGAATTATTTACAACACGGCACAATATTACGGCTGCAATAATAAAATTTTTATTTTTGTGATGCTATTAAAAGCTAAAATCGCTTTTCGGTAGTGTTGCTGATACTCGCCAGTCTTGCTTTAGACTGGCATTTTATTTTACAGCAATCACTATTTATCCGATCATTTATAAAACCGGATAAAACCAGGCACCATTTGTATTTTTGTTTATCTTTTCACAGAAATTAGCAGATTATAATCAACATAAAAATTGCATGTTAAACAGAGTAGTGGTAACCGGTTTGGGCGCAGTAACGCCTTTAGGAAAAGATATAGAAACGTTTTGGCAGCAAATTATTGCCGGAAAAAGCGGTGCGGCAAGAATTACCCGCTTTGATCCTTCTCTGTTCCGTTCGCAATTTGCCTGCGAGTTAAAGGATTTTGCGGCTTCGAGATATTTAGACCGTGCAGAAGTTAAACGTACCGATCCGTTTACGCAATATGCTTTGGTCGCTTCTGATCAGGCGATAAAAGATTCTGGTTTTGAAGTCAGCAAAATGGATCCGTTTGATGTTGGCGTAATCTGGGGAACCGGGCAAGGCGGCATGGAAACATTTGAAGAACAGGTAAAAGAGTATGTTTTAGGCGACGGGCATCCGCGTTTTAGTCCGTTTTTTGTTCCGAAACTGATTTCTAACATGGCTTCCGGCTTAATCTCGATCCGCAATGGTTTTATGGGGATTAATTATGCAACTGTTTCTGCCTGTGCAACTTCCAACACGGCTATTATGGATGCTTATAATTATATCCGCTTGGGCAAAGCTAAAATTATGATAACCGGTGGCTCTGAAGCACCTATTACGCCGGCTTCTTTTGGTGGTTTTAGTTCGATGAAAGCCATGTCTGCCCGAAACGATGACCCGCAGCACGCTTCCCGTCCGTTTGATGTAAACCGTGATGGTTTTGTGATGGGCGAAGGTGCAGGAGCTTTGGTTTTAGAAGATTACGAACATGCCGTAAAAAGAGGCGCAGCCATTTACGGCGAGTTAACCGGTGCTTCCATGACGGCTGATGCTTACCACATGACGGCTACGCACCCGGAAGGTTTTGGCGCAACCCGTGCCATGCAGCTGGCTTTACAGGAAGCAAAAATTGATATCCGGGATGTTGATTACCTGAATATGCACGCAACTTCTACGCCCGTCGGCGATTTATCAGAAGTGAAAGCACTGTTATCCTTAACTAAAAACGAAAAAACCGATATTCAAATCAGTGCCACAAAATCGATGACCGGCCATTTACTGGGTGCCGCCGGAGCCATCGAAGCCATTATCTGTTTACTTTCCATGCGTGATCAACTGATTCCGCCAACGATCAACACAGAAGAAATTGACCCGGCCATTTCAAAAAGCCTGAATATTATTTTAAAGGAAACAATCTCACACAAAGTAAATACGGCCATGAGCAATACATTTGGTTTTGGCGGCCATAACGGCATCGTTATTTTTAACAGGATTTAGGTTGATAAAAACAGCATGATACTGTTTTTACCGGTATTTTTTGCCTCACCTAACCTCCCCGAAGGAGAGGAACTAAAGTTCAATACTTTTATAGTTTACTATTATCCGCCATGCAAAAGCCCTCTCTTTTGGAGAGGGTTTGGGTGAGGTTTTATCAGGTACGAGGCTTTGCAAGTCGCTAATTCCCTCATACCTCTCACCCCAAACCTTCTTATTCACTCCGCAAACTCTTAACCGGATTGGCCAATGCTGCTTTTATCGCCTGAAAACTGATGGTGAGTAAAGCGATAATTAACGTAGTAAATCCGGCTAAACCAAAAACCCACCAGCTGATGCTAACCCGATAAGCAAAGTTTTGCAGCCAGCTGTGCATGGCCCAATAGGCAAAAGGCGCGCTGATTAAAATGGCAATTATAATTAGTTTGATAAAGTCGACGGTAAGTAAAGTAATTACCTGGTTTACAGATGCGCCCAGCACTTTTCGGATGCCGATTTCTTTGGTCCGTTTTACCGCCATAAGCGAGATCAAGCCCAGCAAACCGAGGCAACTGATCAGAATAGCGACTATCGTTCCAACCGAAATCAGCTTTGCAATCATCTCTTCTTTTTGATAAAAACCGGCCAACTGCTCATCCAGGAAATGATATTCAAACGCGTTTTGCGGGAAGGTTTTTTTCCATTTTTGTTCGATGTTTTTGATGGAATTTTGCTGATGATCACCGGAAATCTTTATCGCTGCAAAATCGTAATATTCGGATTTTGCAGCAATTATAGCAGGCTGAAGCGGCGCATTTAACGGCTGAATATTAAAATCCTTTACAACGCCGACAATCGTTCCGGCTTGATCACCAAAATCTCCGGCTATAATTTTATGACCGATAGCCTGCTCCGGGTTTTTAAGTTTCAGCTGTTTTAACACCTGCTGATTAACAATAAAAGTATTGACAGTATCAGCAGGATAAAATTCCCGGCCAGCAATCAGCTTCAGCCCAAAAGTTTTTATATAATTGTAATCTCCGATAATGCTGCTAACCGTATATTTTTCCCATTCATGGCCGTCAAATTTAATACTGCCGCCTTTTTGTGTGGTTGCAGATGGTGGTTTGTAACAGAAAGTCAGGCTTTTAACGCCGGCGGTATTACTCAGCTCACTTCGAAAAAAAGAAAGCCTGGTGGCGTTATGATACGGAATAGGCACCATTACAACGGCATCTTTATTAAAACCGAGATCAACGTTTCTTAAATATTTCACCTGTAAAACAATGATCACCGTACAAACAATCAAGGCTTGCGCAATTACATTTTGAACGATGATCAAGAAATTCCGTGAAAGTTGGAACGAAGTTTTACTGTTGCCGATCTTGTTTTTCAAAGCATCTACGGGTTTAAAATTACTCAGGATTACCGCAGGATAAAAACCGGCCGCAAACACAATCACCAGCAACAAAACCAGCAGGAATATCAGTGCCAGGCCGTCAAAAACCAAATCCGTTTGCAACCAATGATTTAATACCGGTAAAAACAGTATGGCCGAAAGTAAAGCCACACCGCCCGAAACAAAAGTTACGTAAGCCGTTTCGATAATAAACTGCCAGAAAATGGCACTTTTGCTGCTTCCCAAAACCCGGCGGGTGCCAATTTCCTTTGTCCGGGTTAAACTTTGGGCTGTGGCCAGATTAACAAAATTAACGCTCGCAATCAGGATGAGTGCAAATCCGATAACGGCCAGAATCATCAGTAACGGCTTGGAAATTTTGCCGTCGTAACGATTGTTAAAATGAATATCGGCCAAAGGTTGCAGGTGGAAATTTAGGTAATCATAGGTTTTAAAATCTTTTTTCATCAATGATGCAATGGTATGATCGACCTGTTTTTGTGCGTGTTCATCCTTTAGCAAAACAAAAACGAAAACTTTTGAAGAGACAAAACTAATATCCGTAAAAAACTCTTTCGGCTCCGGAAACATAATTTTGACAGACGGAATGGATAAAAAGAGGTTTTCCCGAACATCTGTATTAGCCGGATTATCCTGCAAAACACCGGTAATAATAAAGTTATATTTATTTTCGATGCGGATGGTTTTGCCAACAGCCAGATCGGTATTAAAATATTTTTTGGCGAGATTGGAAGTGATAACAGCCGTAAAAGGATCGGTTAAAGGTGCCGTTGAATTTCCGAATTTCCAGCTATAAGTAAACATGTTAAACCAGTTGCTATCCGCAAAAGCAATGTTTTCGGATTCGTAAAAAAGGCTTTGTTTATCCTGGTTTTTTTGCGGGATAGAAACAGTAAAGCTGCGTTTGCCAACAAGTACGGTTTGGTTGATAACGGCAGGAGATTGCTTTAATAATCCGCCCAAAATGTAAGGCGAACCTTGGTCGTAATCGATGCTGCCATCCGGGATGTGCAAATCCGTAACCGTTCTAAAAATCCGTTTTCCGTTCTTGTGATAGCGGTCAAAACTTAAATGATAGGAGATAAACAGATATAAAATCAGGCTGCAGGCAATACCTAAAGCCAAACCGAATACGTTGATGGCGGTATAAAACCGTTGCTTGTAAAAATTACGCCAGGCGATTTTGAGATTGTTTTTGAGCATGTTACAAATGTTAAAGCCTTAATTTTGTAAATTTGAATAGTAACCTGAAATTATTGAAATATGGAACGGATTGTTATTGAAGTTGAAGATGCTACGGCGAAAAAATGGCGGTTTGCTTCGCAGCAAAAGAAAATTAAAATATCTCAACGGATAAACTTGAAGCTGGCCAAAGAGCTGATGGCTGATTCTAAAGAGGAATTTAAAGAATATCTTGATGAAATAAGGAATACAATGGAGGAGCGGGGCCTCACAGAAGAAATATTGAACGACATTTTGAAAGATGAAGAATGATTTTTTTGTTTTTGATACAAATACACTAATCAGTTCGGCACTTATTAAAAACTCTACCAACAGCCAGGCAATAGATAAAGCTATTTTATTAGGGACAATTGCTTTTTCGCAAAGCACTTTTGAGGAGTTTACCGAGGTGCTGTTCCGTAAAAAATTTGATAAATATTTTTCAGGTGATGATGAACGCTGGATATTGGTTGATAGATTGGAAGCCAACTCAAAATTATTTACTCCTGATTTAATTATCAAGGACTGCCGCGACCCAAAGGATAATAAATTTCTTGAACTGGCCATTTCAGCAAGTGCAGCATGTATCATTACCGGCGATAAAGATTTGCTTGTTCTCCATCCGTTTAAAAGAATTCCCATTTTAAATGCTGTTGATTTTATAAGTAGCTTTTAACTGTCAGCAACCAGCAGTAGCAACTTAGTCGTCAGCAATCGGCTTTCAGCGGTTTTTATCGTTTATAATGCTTCTTTTATCGATGTTTTTTAAGCCTCACCTAACCTCCCCAAAGGGGAGGAACTATGGCGGAGACCTTGCATATCTGCCTTGCAAAAGCCCTCTCCTTTGGAGAGGGTTTGGGTGAGGCTTTTATTCTGATCTCAAACTCTTCACCGGGTTAGCCAATGCTGCTTTTATCGTTCTAAAACTTAATGTTACCAGTGCTATTAATAACATACCGCCTCCGCTTACCATAAATATCCACCAGCTAACAGTTGTCCGGTCCGCAAAATTTTGCAGCCAGGCATGCATTGCAAACCACGCCAAAGGAGTAACAATTGCAAAAGCAATCAGCACCAGTAAAATCAATTCGGTTGAAAGCAGTGCCACAATTTGCCTTACACTTGCACCCAGCACTTTGCGCACACCTATTTCTTTAGTACGCATGTTAGTTGTATAAACAGCTAATCCAAGTAAACCTAAACAACTTATTAAAATTGCTAATCCTGTAGCCCATTGAAGCAACTTGGCTGTACGCTGTTCGCTTTCGTAAAATTTAGCTATCGTTTCATCAAAAAAGTGATAATCAAAATCTTCATCAGGATAAATTTCTTTCCAGTCTTGTTGTATGCTTTGGATTGCTTTGCTCCATTCTTTTCCATTTACAGTTTCTGGTTTGAGAAGAATGTGCAACGTGCTGGAATTTTTCTCCGGATAAATAGCCAGAGGCTTAATAGCTTGATGTAAAGATGCTTGATGAAAATCTGCCACAACACCTACAATCTGTTTTTGCTTGTCCTTTTCAAAGGGAATGTTTTTGCCAAGTGCTTCCCTTGGACTTTTAAAACCTAATATTTTGGCAAACGTATTATTGATCAGCATGGCCGAACTGGTATCACTCATTTGAATGTTTCTGCCTGCAAGCAGCTTTATTTGATAAACTTTAATATAATTTTCGTCACCCGACTTTAGCTGAAGGTCGGTCTTAACCTCCCTTTTACCATTTTTGTACGTTATTTCCCTGGAACCCCAGCCGCCGGACAAAGGAGTTAGCCCGCCAAGACTTAGCATTGCTACTTGTGGTATGGCTTTTACCTTATCAATAAATACTTGTTTATGGTCTTTATTGCTATCTTTCCATGGTGTGCTTAAATAAATAATAGCATCTTTTCTAAATCCTAAATCAGTATGTAGAGCAAAATAAATTTGTTTACTTACCAGTAAAGTCGCCATGATAAAAAATTGGGCGATCATGAATTGCGTAACAGTTAAAGATTTGCGTAACCAGGAATTTCGTGTTTTGCCTGTATTTGCATAAGCCTGATTTTTAAGGACAGCTACAGGCTTATAACCTGACAGCACCATTGCAGGATAAAAGCCAGACAAAAAGCTGATCAAAACGGACAAGATCATCAAAAACAAAATGATATCAGGCCTATGAACAAAATCTGCCTTAACACCAACGGGTATAAAATCTGCAAAAAGTTTTAAAATAACAGGCGTAAGGAAAACTGCTATCAAAACAGCAAATAAAGTAACCAGAAAAGTTTCGATTAAATACTGGCTCATTAACTGAGCACGGCTGCTTCCCATTGTTTTACGGATGCCAATTTCCTTTGCTCTTTGCGAAGCCTGTGCAGTAGCTAAGTTTATAAAATTGATGCATCCTAGTAACAACAGAAAAACTGCAATTATTATTAAAGCATATAATACGTTTTTATTTGCTACCCCCTTTTCATACGCGTAATATTTGCTGTTAAAATGCAAGTCGCTTAAAGGCTGTAGTTTAAAATCTTCTTTGCTGCCATTGTCATCCAACATTGGCGGGTGATGTTTTTTTAATGAATTGACCAGCTGTTTTTCTATATTTTTTATATTTGTCCCAGGCGAAAGCTTTACAAAAAGTTGTGATGCAGAAGTAATGCCTCCCCATTCCTGCAATTCAAATTTTAAATCAGAAAGCGTTTTCATTGTTTCAAAAGAGATGAAATGCTGAAAAGTAAAATCTGAATTTTCGTTAAACTCCCTGACTACGCCTGTAACAGTTGTTTTAACAGTATCATCATAGATAATCTGTTTGCCCAGCATATTAGCAAAAGAAAGCTTAGGAAAGTATTTTTTGGCTTGTACAGCAGTTAAAACAACCTGATAAGGTTCGTTTAATGCAGTTTTAGGAGAACCTGCCAGCCATTTATAAGGGAACATACTGAAATACCGCTGATCGGCATAAACCATGTTTTCCTGCTTTTTAAATTTTTTAGGTTGATTTTTTCCATTATAAATTAATACATTACAGGTGTTTGCCAGTTCAAAAGGAGCAGAAGATTGGACACCGGTAACTTCGTCTTTTACTGCTTCGGCCAATGGAACAGGCACGCCGCTATTATAAGATGTTTCTCCGGAAAATGTAGAATTTGTGACTATTCTATAAATTCGCTCACCATCGGGATGAAATTTATCGAAAGTAAAATCAAACTGTACGATCAAATAAATGACCAATGCAGCACTTATACCGATGGCCAAGCCAACCACATTAATTAACGTGAAGAACTTATTCCGCCAGAAATTGCGAAAAGCAATTTTGAAATAGTTTTTGAACATTTTTTAAGTTTTTAGCTGTCAGTAATCAGCTGACAATAGTTTTTTAATACTTCTTTTATCGGTGTTTTAACCCCACCTAACCTCCCCAAAAGGGAGAAATTAAAGTTCGATACTTTTATAATTTACTATTATCCGCCCTGCAAAGCCCTCTCTTGCGGAGAGGGTTTGGGTGAGGCTCTTATTCTGATCTCAAACTCTTAACCGGATTGGCCAATGCTGCTTTTACCGACTGAAAACTGATGGTTGCCAATGCAATAACCAAAGCAATTAACGCAGCCGAAGCAAAAACCCACCAGCTGATATTGGTACGGTAAGCAAAATCTTGCAGCCAGTTGTGCATGGCCCAGTAGGATAACGGGAAGGCGATTACGCAGGCAATCAACACTAATTTTAAAAAATCTTTTGATAGCATATTAGTTACCTGCATCACACTTGCACCAAGAACTTTGCGGATACCAATTTCTTTGGTGCGTTGTTCGGTTGTATAAATGGCCAAACCAAACAAACCCAAACAAGCAACCAATATGGTTAATACCGTAAAAATATTGAGGATTCGGCCTGTTTTTTCTTCTGCCGAATAGGTTTTGTTGTACAGCTCGTCCATAAAAGAATAAGCAAAAGGTTCTTCAACGTCAAACTTTGCCCATTCCTGTTTCATGCTGGCCAACAAACCCGAAACGTTGCTTGTTTTTACTTTAAAAATCAATCCGGATTCCGGGTTCAGCACCATCAGCAAAGGTGTAATCGGTTCGTGCAGGGATTTAAAATTGAAATCTTTCACTACACCAATTACGGTGTAGGAAATGTTTGTTCCTTCGGCACTGTTTTTTTGTCTGACAATCCTTTTCCCAACGGCATTATTTCCCAAACCAAAAGCTTGGGCAGCAGTTTCGTTGATAATTACGGCCGAAGAATCTGTTGTAAACGCTTTGGAGAAATTTCTTCCGGCTGCCAATTGCATTCCAAGTGTTGGGATGTATTGTTCATCCACATCATACCGAAGGGTTTTCATCACCTGGTTTTCCTTTCCTTCGGGATAAAACATGGCATTGTTATTATTGGTTGGGCCTGCAGGTTTATAGCCGGAAACGGTTGCGTTGATGATGCGTGGATCTTTCAGCAATTCTTCTTTAAAAATCTTTTCATTTTTACCCAAAGCGTACGAAGTGGGCAGCACCAGCAACTGCTCTTTTTGATAGCCTAATTTTTTGTTGCGGATAAACTGCATTTGCTGGTAAACCACGATAGTGCCCACAATTAAACTCACCGAAATAAAGAATTGAAAAACCACCAGTCCGCTACGTAAAACGCTGCTTGTATTGCCTGTGCCCAGTTTGCCTTTGATGATGGCAATCGGTTTAAACGACGAAAGAAAAAATGCAGGATAAATTCCGGCTAAAACACCAACAACCAAACCAAGCGATAACAGTGCTGCCCAAGGTTTTAGCGCAAAACCCAAACTCAAATTCTTGCCGGACAATTCATTAAAAAACGGTAATACCAGTTGAATGGTTAAAATAGATATGAACAAAGCGATAAAAGTGAGCAGCACAGATTCCAGCATAAACTGTTTAACAAGCTCAAATTGATCAGAACCCATCACTTTACGAACGCCAACTTCTTTAGCCCTTTTAGATGCACTTGCGGTTGACAAATTGATGAAATTGATACAGGCGATCAGCAATACAAAAACGGCAATGGCACCAAAAATGTAAACATATTTTACATCGCCGCCGGCATCTAATTCAAAATTACTGTGCGAATACAGGTGAATATCTGTTAAAGGCTGTAAGGCAAAACCAAGTTCGTTGCCTTTGGTACGGAACTGCGCCAAATTCATGCCCATCGATTTTACAATCTGCGGACCCATATATTTCTGCACCATATTCGGCAGTTTTGCTTCTAACTTTTTGTAACCGTAGCCTTTTTTCAAGAGTAAGTAAGTGAAGTAATTGGATTCCATCCAACTATCCGATTTTGCGCCGGCCTCGCTCAGCATCGTACCAAATAAATCAAAATGAAAATGCGAATTGGCCGGCACCTTTTCAATTACGCCTGTTACTTTGTACAAATCTTTATCGCCAAGTGTAAGTACTTTGCCAATCGGGTTTTCGCTGCCGAAGTATTTTGTGGCCAGCTCCTGCGTAATGACAACCGTATTGGTTTGCTGCAATGCTGTTTTTATATCACCTTTTATCAGCGGAAGCGTAAAAACCTTGAAAAAATTGGGGTCGACAAAAGCAAAATTGCCATCTTTAAAAGCTTTACCGGCATAAGTAACTTTCGGGTTTCCCACTGTTTTCAACCGTGTTGCTTCTTCTACTTCCGGGTAATCATTTTTTAAAGTTTGTGCTGTTGGCGGCATTACGTTGGCTTCGTAAATTTTTCCACCGTTGATGCTGGCTTTAAAAACCACGCGTACAATACGATCGGCATTGATGTTAAAACGGTCGTAACTTAGCTCATCCTGCACAAATAACAAGATAACAAAGCATACCGAAATGCCGATGGACAAGCCCAAGATGTTAATGGCCGAAAAGCTTTTGTTTCTCCAGAAGTTCCGGAACGCGATTTTGATGTAGTTTTTTAGCATGGTTGTAGTGCTTTTATGGTTTAATATTTGGTTCGAGGTGCGGGGAATTTACAAATCGCCCGCACTTCTAACCTCATACCTAATGCTTCTTTTATCGGTATTTTTTTAGTACCGTCTAACCTCCCAAAAAGAGAAGGAACTGTAGTTTGGCACCTTTACTATTATTCACCTTGCAAAAGCCCTCTCCAAGAGATAGGGTTTGGGTGAGGCTCTTTACTCCGACCGCAAACTTTTCACCGGGTTTGCCAGTGCTGCTTTTACCGCCTGAAAACTGATAGTAAAAACCGCAATCAAAATAGCTGCAACACCTGCCGAAACAAAAATCCACCAGCTGATGGCAATGCGGTACTGATAACTTTGCAGCCAGTTATCCATCGCCCACCAGGCAACCGGAAAAGCAACCAGACAGGAAATAGCCACCAGTTGTAAAAAATCTTTCGACAATAAAGTAGTAATGCCCGAAACGCTTGCGCCCAGAACTTTACGGATACCGATCTCTTTTTTTCTTCTTTCGGCCGTGTAAGCGGCTAATCCGAATAAACCCAAACAGGAAATAAAGATGGCCAAAGCGGCAAAAATGCGGGACAGTTTACTAACCAATTGCTCACTCAAAAACATCTGGTTAAACTGGTCGTCCACAAATTTATATTCAAAAGGGAAGGCCGGATTATTCTTTTTGATGATCGTTTCAACTTTGGCTAAAGCCTGTTCAATTTTTGTATTGGGTTTTATTTTAAAATATAATTTATTGCCACGTTCCGGAGATACGCAGGTAAAAGCAACCGGATCCGGCTGGCCGTATATGTTACCGTAAACATAATTATGCACCACGCCAACTACTGTTAACTTATCGGGATTTTTATCACCGCTGTTCCAAATTTGCTTACCAATAGCACTTCCTTTACCCATTAATTTTTCGAGCGATTGTGTGATGATCACGTTCATAGATTTAGAAGTGATAGAATCAGTTCCGGTAAAATCCCGGCCTTCTGAAATCTTTAAACCGGTAGTCGGTATAAATTCAGTAGTAACATTTCTGCCGGAAACCAAAATTTGCATTCCCGGTGCTTTGCCTTCCCAGGTCAATGAACCGGTATTATTCCCTCCGTATAAAATGGTGTGATCGGCCATTGCTACATTTTCAATTATTCCAGTTCCAAGCAAATCCTGCTTTACAGCAGCGTAATATTTGGAAACATCGCCTTGCATATCTGCTTCAATCAAGTTGTTTTTGTTGAAGCCCAGGTCGCGGTTTTTGACATGCTGGATTTGCTGGAAAACAATGATTGTACTTATAATTAAGATTATGGAGATGCTGAATTGCAGCACCACCAAACTTTTCCTAATAAAAGAAGCACCGCCGGTTTTTAGTTTGGCGCCTTTTAAAACCGTTACCGGATTAAAAGAGGATAAGTACAGCGAAGGATAACTGCCCGCAATTAGTCCGCAAATCAGCATAATTAACAATAATGCTGCAAGATGCATTGGTTTGCCTAAGCCGATGGAAAGTGTTTTTTGCACCAATGTGTTGAACGCAGGCAAAACCATCAGCATCATCATCACAGCGATCAATGCAGAAAAAGCAGCCATAAACAAAGCTTCGCCAATAAATTGTGCGATCAGGTTTTTCTTTTCCGCACCTAAAACTTTTCTAACGCCAACTTCCCTCGCGCGCTTTTCGCTTCGTGCGGTGGCAAGGTTCATAAAGTTGATGCAGGCGATAAACAAAATAATCCAGGCAATTACTGAAAAAGATGGACGTAAGTAATTTGTCCGCCGCCAGTAGCTTTACCGTTTTCAAACTGATCGTACAGATGCCACTGGCTCATGTTCCACAAAAATGGGCGGGCAATAGATTGCGGTTCGCGCTGCTGTATAAAATTATACAGGCGTTTGTTTACAGCCGCCGGATTTACACCCGGTTTCAACTCGACATAAGTACTTAGCGAATTATTGCCCCAACTGTGCAGCCACGGACTTTGATCGTACACAATTTTAAAAGGTGCTACAAACTCAAACCGGATGGATGAATTTTCAGGCAGATCTTTTAACACGCCGGAAACCACGTAATCCTTTTTGTTATCCAGCCGTACTGTTTTCCCGACTATATTTTTATCGTTACCAAAAAACTTCTTCGCAGCTTTTTCCGTGATTACTACGGAGTACAATTGCGTAAAAGCAGTTTTCGCATTTCCCTGTACAAACGGTAAAGTAAACATGTTGAAAATGGAAGCATCCGCATAATCACCGCCGGCATACATCGATTTATTGCCGATGGTAAAAAGCACGGCATTCATATCGTAAACCCGGCAAGTATTGGCTACGCCGGGGATTTCCGCCTGCATAGCCGGCCCCATTACGCCAGGCGTACCACCGAAAGTTGCGGTGTAAGTATCATACTTCTGGTTTTCGCGGATAAAATAAAGGTTATCTTTTTTTAGGTTAAAGGAATCCCAGTTTACTTCATCTTCCACCCATAAAAAAATCAATCCGGCGCAGGCAATCCCAATAGCCAAACCAAAAATGTTTAGGAAGCTGTACGTTTTGTTTTTCCGGAGATTGCGGAATGTGGTTTTTAAAAAGTTTTTGAACATAATGTTTGGTTTATATATTTCAGTAATCAACTTTTAGCTGTTTGTATATTTTATAATACTTCTTTTATCGATATAATTTTAGCCCCACCTAACCTCCCCAAAAGGGAGGAACCCTAGCGCAGACCTTGCTTACTCGCCCTGCAAAAACCCTTTCCTTTGGAGAGGGTTTGGGTGAGGTTTTGCGAAGAGCGAGGATTGAGGATTTACAAGTTGCTCGTACCTCAAACCTCTTACCCCAAACCTTCCTCACTCACTCCGCAAACTTTTAACCGGGTTTGCCAATGCTGCTTTTATCGCCTGAAAACTTACGGTTGCCAGCGCAATCACCACAGCAATTAATGCAGCCGAAGCAAAAACCCACCAGCCAATATTGGTACGGTAAGCAAAGCCTTGCAGCCATTTATTCATGGCGAACCAGGCAACAGGCGAAGCAATGATGATGGCGATAAACACCAGTTTAATAAAATCTTTGGAAAGCATGGCCGTAACATTGGCGACTGTGGCACCAAGCACTTTGCGGATACCGATTTCTTTGGTGCGCTGTTCGGCAGCGTAAGTAATCAGGCCGAATAAACCTAAACAGGCAATCAGAATCGCAAAAAAGGCGAAGGTGATAAACAGTTTGCCGGTGCGCTGTTCGGACCGGTAAAGGTGGTCGAAATCTTCATCCATAAAAGAATAAATGAACGGCTGGCCGGCCATGAGTTCTACTGTGTGATATTTGCTTTCTATTTGTGATATAACACCTGCAATATTTTTGCTCTTGATCCGAAAAGCGAACCGGTCACCGTATTTCGATAAATGAAATACAACCGGAGTAGTTTCATAACGCATAGAACCCGTATTAAAATCTTTTACAACACCTATAATTGGCATTGTAAACACATTTTTGCCGCGATCAGAATCATATAATTTTTCCTGTAAAGGATGATTGAATCCTAACATACGAGCAGCAGCTTCGTTAATAAGTATGGCACCAGAATCCGTAGGCATCTGCGATGAAAAATTCCTTCCTTGCACCATTTTCATTCCTAAAGCCGGAATATAATCAGCATCAACAAACCATTCTGCTATCGTTACAGATTGACTGGCACTCATAGAAGCATCCTTAGAAAAAGCATTTTGGTCCTCACTATTATTAGATGTTGGTAAAACATTAGCACGTGTTGCGGCTACAACTCCTGGAATTTGTAATACTTCATTTTTAAATGTTCCCGCATGGCTACCAAGCGAATAGGCATTTTTTAACACTAAAACCTGTTCGCGGTTGTAACCAAGATTTTTATTTCGGATATAGCTTAACTGATTATAAATTACAAGCGTACAAATAATCAGTATAATGGCTGTAGTAAATTGAAAAACCACTAAACTATTTCGTAGCCAGCTACCTTTAAATCCGGCAGATAATTTTCCTTTTAAAACTTGTATCGGTTCAAAAGCCGATAAAAAAAAGGCAGGATAAAGTCCGGCTAAAATTCCAACTATACTCGTAACGAGTAGGAGAGATGGCAGTAGAAATATCTTTGAAAATAAACCCAGTTCAATTTCTTTTCCTGAAAACTGATTAAAGTAAGGTAAAAATAGTAAGGTAATCAGCAAGGCTATAACCAGCGCAATAAAACTGGTTAAAACAGATTCAGTTAAAAACTGCATCATCAAACTGTAGCGGTCTGAACCTAAAACTTTTCTAACACCAACTTCTTTAGACCGGCCGGCTGAACGGGCAGTAGAAAGGTTCATGAAGTTTACGCAAGCAATCAGCAGGATAAAAACAGCAATAATTGTGAAAATATAAACATGTTCGATATTACCGGATGGTTCAACCTCATGAGATAAAGTAGAATAGAGATGGATACTTGTTAACGGTACTGGATCGTATTTTAAGTAATCCCCTTTTTTCTCAAGATCATTGATCGTGCTATGGAACATACTTTGCAGCTGTGGTTCTGCATATTTTTTTGCAACTTCCTTTAAAATACGGTTGAGCGTTGTTTGATCGTTTCCGGGGCGAAGCAGTACATAAGTGGTAAACCGATTACTTAGCCATTGATCATCACGGCTGTGTTCATTACCAACCATTGATTTTAGAAAACTGAAATGAAGGTGAGCGTTTGCCGGTGTGTTCTGGATAACGCCTGTAATTTTATAAAAATCTGTATTATTAATTTTAAGAGTTTGGCCAATAATATTGGTGCTTTTGAAATATTTTTGAGCGATGGCTTCGGACACAACCATTGTTTTTGGCTCTTTCAAAGCAGTTTCCGGGTTGCCGGAGATCATCGGAATGGTGAAAACTTTAAAAATATTCGGGTCTGCAAAAAAGGAATTTGATTCTATTAAAGTCTCCGTGCCTTTTGTAACCAATATTTCACCACCAACATCAATGCGTGTGGCCTGTTTAACTTGCGGATAATCTTTCATCAATACACCCGCCATTGGTGCAGGCGTTGATTGCTCATTAAACCCACTGCCGTTCAGCTTTATATTCGTATTTACCCGGTAAATCCTATCCGCTTTTGCGTTGTACTTATCGTAACTCAATTCATCTGCCACAAACAACGTAATCAGCAGGCAAACCGCCAGCCCGATTGCCAAACCGAAAATATTAATGGCCGAATAACCTTTGTTTTTCCAGAGGTTTCTGAAAGCGATTTTTAAATGGTTTCTGATCATGATATACTGTTTTTAGACACTATTTTTTTGATTAAACGAACTTGCGCAGGATGATTTATAAAGGGAATCCAAGCTTTACCAGTGTTAACCAAGTTTAATATCACAGGTAGTACCAAATTATTAAGTATTTGATAATTAGGTAGATGCAATTTGTTCTATATCGGTTTTGTTCGGTTGTATTACAAAAAGTGTTCGATAACGTACAGGTTAATCCCAGGGGGTTTAAAACAAAGAAACCCGCCTTTTTGGGGCAGGTTTGCTAATTATCCGAATACTGTTTTTACCGATAAAAAAATCAATACAGGTTATTTTCTTTGTAAAAACGGAGTTTGATGCCAACTTCAAACTGCCCGTTGGTATAGGTTTTCAGCGGCGCGGTTTCCGTGGTATAAAAAAGCATCAGCTGTACGTTTTTGTTGATGTTTGCACCGAAACCAAAGCTTTCACTCTGCGAAGTGTGGTACATCGAGTAGAAGTGGAGCATATCGTTTTTGAGGGAAAAGTTTAGCCCTGCATCCAAAATGTTTTTGTACCCGTCAACGCCCCGGAAAACCAGTTTCGGTTCCACGGCAGCTCCGTTTAGCCAGCTTTCCATAGCAATTTTATAACTAATGGCCGTAAAAAAAACGGAACGGTCGGCACCCAAAATAGCCGTATTACGTTTAAAAAAATGGTTCAGATTCGGGATTGCGCCCTGCACGGTTAAGTTGTTTGAGGTGTAAGAAGCACCGAAATCACCATCCAGATATGCCCGGTTCTGATTATTGTAGCGTTCTACCTGCACATCGCCCTGGTCGCCCTGCACGTCGTTGTAATTAATCCGCTGACTGGTTACACCGGCAGACAAGCCGAAGTTGAGCCGCTGGTTGCCGCCGCCCAGCGTAACGTGGTAAGCATAAGTGGCTACGGCGCGGGTTTGGCGCACCAGTCCGGTCTGGTCATTGCTCACGTTCAGGCCCAGCCCAACGTTTTTGCCGGCATTGTAATCCCCGGAAATAAACTGCGTTCTGGGGCTTCCCGGGATAGAAGTCCATTGCTGGCGGATGGCTAAGTTCAGGTTCAGTCCCTGATCGAGGCCGGCCATAGCAGGATTGTTAAGGTATTGGTTTTGGAAGTACATCGCCGAAAAAGGGTTCAGCTGCGCGGATACTGTTTTTATGCCGGTAAAAACAGCAAACAACAAAATCAGGAAAGCTTGTTTTACCGGTTTATTTATATTTTGAATTTTCATTTAATGAGTCTTTTAAAATGGGCAGTGATGAGCGTTATCTGTTGGATTACCGGTTCCTGATGATGGTAATAAACCCTTTGAGCTGGCCTTTGCCGGATCCGAAATCAATAACATAATAATAAGTGCCTTCGGATAAAGATGAACCGTTCAGGCTGCCGTCCCAGTCGTTTTTATAACCTCTCGTTTCGTAAAGTTTTCTGCCGGCTTTATCAAAAATGGAAACCTTGTTATCCGGATAAAACTCAATATTTTTTACTGCCCAGGTATCGTTTTTGCCGTCGCCGTTTGGCGTAAGCAGGTTGGCCGGATGGATGTCCTGGTAATTATCCGCCACCAAAATAGTGATGCTGCCGGTTGTGCTGCAGCCCGAAGCGTTGGTGGCCGTAACGGCGTAAGTTGTGTTTTCAATCGGGCGAACCTGAATAATGGCCGAACTGCTGCTTCCGCTAACGTTTGGCGTAGTGTCCCATCTGTAAGTTGTGCCGCCGATAGTTGATGCGGTTAGCGTAATGGTTTCGCCTTTAAAAATCTGTAATCCTTTATCGGAAGTAATCGTAGCCGTAGGCAAATCATTGGAAGTGATGTTGAAAGTCTGACTAAAACTATCCGCGCCGCCGTTTGCCACGCCGCCGTTATCCTGCACGGTTACCGTTACGGTTGCTGTTCCGATGGCAGCCAGCTGATAACTAAGTGTTGCTGTTCCGCCCGAAACTGCAGAAGCACTCAGGGTTTTAAACAAACCCGGATTCGTCGAACTTACCTTTACGGATACCGTTTGCGCTGTTTCCGGCCCTGCGGTTATGCCGCTTAAACGAAGCGTTTGCGTACTCTGATTGTAACAAACCTGCTGCGCCGCAACAGCTGCCAGTGTTGGTGCTTCGTTTACATCAGTTAAGTTGATGCTGAACGCCTGGTCTAAATATAAACCGTACTGGTTTGTTGCCCTAATAAGGACACTGTAAGTTGATTGCTGCTCAAAATCAAAGCTTTTTGTAGTGTATAGTTTGTTCCCCCGGATACTGAAAAAAGCATTATCCGCAGCACCAGTTCCGCTTATAAAAGTATAGGTAAAAGAAGCATCCGGATCTAAAGAAGCTGCGCTGATGGTGCCAGCCAAAGTGCCTGCCGGCTGGTTTTCCAAAAGTAATTCCTGCGCCAAACTTATCCCGCTAACCGGCGCGTTGGTTACGGTTAAAGTTCCTGCCACATAAGTAACGGTGTAATTTACTGCTGCTGCACCGCTTACATTAATCGGGTAAGTACCGGCCGCAGCAGTTATGGCCGCAGTAGTATTTATGGCTGGGGCAGTGGTTAAGCCGGCCGCATCATCTCCGTTTACAAAACCGGTATAAGTAACCGTTAAAGCCGGATTTACCGTGCCGTAAACCCTGGTTTTATTATCGGCTGTGATGGTTAAAGTTGCCGGGTTAACGGTTAAAGTTCCATCGGTATAAGTTATTTCGTAGTTATCTGCAGCTGCGCCAGCAGCTGTAACCGGATAATTCCCAACACCGGAAGCGGTAGTTGCCGTAGTGTTTATGGTTGGCGGCGTGGTTAAAACAGCCGCACTTTCGTTATTTACAAAACCCGTGTAAGTAACCGTTAAAGCCGGGTTAGCAGTTCCGTAGGTTTTAGTTTGATTATCTGCTGTGATTGTGAGCGGTGCTTTGTTTACCGTTACTAATTGTGTAACCGGCGTTGCTGCGCTAAAGTTAATGTTTCCGGTTTGAGAGATGGTGATCGTAGTATTTCCGGCAGCAGCAATATGTACCGTTCCGGCTGCATCAACCGTGGCTACGGCCGGGTTGCTGCTGGCATAAGTTACCGGCAAACCGGAGGTAGCCGTTGCCGATAAAGCAAAATCTGCATCACCATAAACCTTTACCGGCGGCGGGTTTAGGGTGATTACCTGACTAACAGAATCAACCGTTAATTTGCCGGACTGATAATTGATATTGTATTTATTACTGGCCGCGCCGCTGATGGAAACCGGATAAATCCCCACTACAGAATTTAGGTTTGCCGTGGTACTTAATACCGGCTGCGTGGTTAAACTGGTGTAATCATCTCCGTTTACAAAACCACTATAAGTAACGGTTAGCGGCGGATTTGCTACTCCGTAAAATTTATTTAGGTTATCCGCTGTGGCAGTTAACGTTGCCTTATTGATCACAATTTGCTGGTTAATAGCTGTTGTAGCTATATAGTTGCCGTTTCCCTGCTGCAAGGCGGTAATTAAAACTGTACCGGCACCGGCAATATGTACCAAACCATCAGCATCTACCGTAGCTATTGCGGTGTTGCTGCTGCTGTAAGTAACCGGCAAACCGGATGAAGCCGTTGCCGTTAACGGGAAATCCGGATCGCCGTAATATTTATTTAAGGCAATAAAAGTGATGGTTTGAATGCCCGGAAAAACCCGCAACGTTCCGCCGGTGTAAGTAATATTGTAATTGGCAGCGGCTGCGCCGGAAGCGGTAATCGGATAAGCACCTACTGCCGAATTACGGGTTGCCGTTGTGCTGATGGTTGGCTGCGTAATCAAACCGGTTTGGGTATCTCCGTTTAAAAACCCGTTGTATGTTACGGTAAGCGGAGGGATTGCGGTTCCGAAAGTCGTCATCTGGTCAACCGCCGTAATATTTAGCGGTGCTTTGTTTACCACTAAATTTTGCGTAGCCAAAGCGGGCTGATAATTGCCGTTCCCTGCCTGCGAGGCGGTAATGGTAACAGAACCTGCTTTAAGCAGATGTAAAATATTGCCCGAAACCGTTGCAACCGTTGCATCGCTGCTGCTAAAATTAACCGGTAAACCCGATGAAGCCGTGGCATTTAGCGTGAGGTTTGCATCACCGTAAGTTGCCGTTCCGAGCGCGGTAAAATCTATAGTTTGCGAAATAACCTGCGCGCGCGTATCACTTAAAAAAAACAACAGGGAAAATAGCGCGCAAAAAAGTTTAAGTAAATGTTTCTTCATCATAAAAGGTTGGAAAATGTACCTGCCTAAAAATTATCAGTAGTTAAAATCATCTGTTTTGAAGCACAGATTTTCATTTCTGATAAATTATAGCAGATTCATTGTTGCCTCTTACGAAAACTTTTTGCAGTAAGTTACCTGCTTCTTTTAGCACCTAAAAACCGGTGTGCTTTATAAGATTACGGTTTGCAGGATGATAAAATCAGCGGAGCCGGCCAGAATTAAGGTTGAAGATAAAGTATCGATAAAAGAAGTATTGCAAATATCGATCAGCAAAATCCTGCTTTTTTTATTTAAACAAATAGTAATATTACGCCGTGCAATAGGAAATGCGTTTTCCAAACTATTTAATTATCAGTAATTATTGATTTTTGGCTGATGAACCAGAACATAGAAAATCTTTATCAGATTGCCCGAAAGCCGGTACGAAACATCATCGGCTTAATGTCCGGTACTTCTTTCGACGGGCTGGATATCGCGCTGTGCCGGTTTAGCGGCAGCGGTAAAAATACGCAGGTCGAAGTCCTTCAATTCACTACAAAAGATTATCCGGCAGATTTTAAAGAAGAGCTGAAAGCTGTTTTTGCCAAAAAAACTGCTGATCTGCAGCAAATCACTTTACTAAATGCTTACCTCGGCACTTATTACGCCGAACTGATTTTAAGTTCTTTGCACGAGTGGCATGTACCGGCCGCGGCTGTGGATATTATTGCCAGCCATGGGCAAACCATATTTCATGCGCCAAAACATCTGCATGGTTCGTCCAGATACGGCAATGCAACCTTACAAATCGGTGATGCAGATCATTTAGCGGTTAAAACGGGCATCATCACGATGAGTGATTTCCGGCAAAAACACATCGCTGCCGGCGGCGAAGGTGCGCCGTTGGCACTTTATGGTGATTATTTGATTTTTACCAGTCCGGTTGAGAACCGTATCATGCTGAACATTGGCGGCATAGCCAATTTCACTTTTTTGCCGGCCGGTTTTGCTCCCGGTTGTTTTTCTACAGATGCCGGCCCCGGCAATACGGTGATGGATCAGTACATCCAGCAAAAATTTCCCGGCAGGTATTACGATAAAAACGCGGAAATCGCCTCAGCCGGTACCGTTAACCAAGCACTGCTTAATGCTTTGTTAGATGATGCGTTTTTTAAAGCCGGTTTCCCCAAAACAACCGGCCCGGAGCTTTTCAGCTTATCTTACCTGCAAAATGCCCAAAAGCAATCCGGCCAAAATGAGCTTAATGATTTTGATGTAATGGCAACCCTGGCTATGTTTTCTGCACAAAGTATTACGCAAGCTATTGCTAAATGTGTTGACACAGATAATTCCCCGGAAATTTATTTAAGCGGCGGCGGCCTGTATAATCCTTTGCTGGTAAAATATATGGAAGCGTATTTTGGCAGAAAACTGAAATCAACAGCCGAATTAGGAATACATCCCGATGCAAAAGAAGCCGTATTGTTTGCCCTGCTTGCCAACGAGGCATTGGCGGGCGGCAAAACTGATTTCGGCCATGCTGAAAACCTACCTTGTGTATCCATGGGTAAAGTAAGTTTCCCATCCTAAAAACAATATTTGTTAATGCAGTTTTTTTGAATTGATTTCCGTTTTGTATCTGATGCTTCTTTTACCGGGTAAAAATCCAGGAAGAAATAATTTCGTTCTATACCGGGAAATTTTTGTCTTCCTATCCGCTTATTTTCAAAATTTGGCTGCTGCTTTTATAATTTAAATTTGATTCCGCCATTCACAACCAATCCGTCCAGCGGGGCATAAATATCTTTAAAATCAGGGTTTGTAATATCACCGGTGTAAATCGTATCAAACTTCGTTTGCCGGGTATCCGTCAGGTTTTCAAAATTCACAAATAGGGAAAATCGTTCCCAAATCTTTTCCGCCATCAAACCTGCCAGCCAGTAACCGCGACCGGTTGTGCCGTTATTTAAGGTTTGCGGACTAAAATAATAAGCTTCTGCACCAATTTTAAATTTGCCTTCCACTTCGTAAACCAGCACGTTGTTTAACCGGTTTTTCGATACTAACGGGTAAGCACTATTGCTATTTGCGGTATGCCGGGTTACATCAGCCAGCGTATAGCCCAAAAAAAAGTTGAAATTACCGTAAGTCAGTTTAATATTTGTTTCCATGCCTTTGGTATTTAAATCGCCCTGCTGCTGCTGGTATCGGATGTTGCCGCCGGCCAAAGGCGTAAGTAATATCGGGTTATCAATCCGGGTATAAAAAAACAGATGATTAATGCTGAAACTCATCCGGTTATTAAACAAGCCCGTTTTATAATTGATATCGTAATTGGCACCGTAAGACCGCTCTGCTTTGGTATTCGTTACATCAACAGGCAACACGTTCCTAAACTCAATCCGCTCTGCATCTTCGGTAAATACGGTGGGTGCTTTGTAGCCCAAGCCTCCGCCTAAACGCGTAGCGAAATGAGAGTTGAACTGATACAAGCCGGACAACCGCGGTAAGATGAAGAAGCCGTATTCGTTATGATAATCGCCCCTGATGCCGGATTCTACAATAAATTTATTTGAAACGTTAGAGGTATTCTGAACAAAAGCACCGATGGTTTTATAGTTGTAACTGCGCAAAGGGAAGATGCTGTTTTTATCCTCCTCAAATTTATCAGTTAAATAATTAGCACCGATTACCCAATCTGTTCTACTGTTTTTATAGGTATAATTTGCTTCGCTGTAGCTGGAAACCTGTACGCCCGAAAACCGGTAACCCGGCAAACTGATACTGCGGTCAAAATAGCTGATACTGTTTTTAAGGGTTAATTTTTCTTTCTCGTTTAGTTGGCGGATAAGCTCCAGTTGCGAACTGTAACGGCCTGTTTTATTCAGTTCAAAGTAAGAATGCTGCGCATCACCATCACCTTTTAAGTATTGCATATCGCCGCCGATACGGTTTTCTATAGTTGAATTAAGGCCGGTTATCAACGTAGTACGGTTGTTTAAATACCAATACAGTTTCGGATTGAAAGTATAACGGTTAAACCGTGGGATTGCGGAAAGGCCGATGCCCGCCGGATCGTAAGGCGTACCATGATCGTAACCGGCGTAAATGGTGGTGCCGATTTTTTTAAACTTCTGGGAATAAAAACCGCTGGCATCAAAACCCAAAGCAGAAGTACCATTTAACAGGAAATCCAAATGCCTTTGATCGGTTGGTGTTTTAGAAACTAAGTTGACCAGCCCGGCAATTGCGCCGCCGCCGTATAGGGTAGAAGATGATCCTTTGATTACTTCAACCTGTTTTAAATCCAGCGGTGCGATCTGTAATAAGCCCAATCCGCCCGAAAAACCGGAGTATAACGGAAAGCCATCTCGTATAATCTGCGTGTATTTTCCATCCAAACCTTGTATCCGGATGCTCGAATTGCCGCTCGTAGCCGAAGTTTGCTGTGTTTGGATGCCGGTACTTTCTGCCAGCATCATCCGGATATCGCCGGGCTTCATATTGCCTTTTTCTTCCAGTTCATCCCCGGAAATCACTTCCACACGGGTAGGGATATTGGCGATGGCGCGGCTGCTGCGGGTTGCACTTATCACTACGGTTTCCAATTCTTTACCTCCGCCGTTACCGGAAGATTGTAAAAGGATCAGCATCGGCGCAGTTTGCAAAAGCGGGAAAACCAGGGTATCCAGCCGGGTTTCGTAACCTACATAACTAAACCTGATAACCTGTTTACCATCGGGGATTTTTAGTAAAGTGATCAACCCTGCAGTATCCGAAGCTGCACCAAGCTCTAAACCCTGCAGTGATGCGGTTGCGCCAATTAATATTTCGTTTGTTTTAGTATCTTTTATAATAGCCCTGAAGGTATTTTGAGAAAAAGCTACAGCAGTATAAAGCAGTGCTAAAAACAGCACAGTAAATTTTTTCATTACGGATTTGATTAAGTTAAACCAGGAGAAATCAGCCGGGAGGCTGTAAAGGTTGGCTTAACTTATTTTTGGCGGTAACCAGGTAAAGAGGGCAACCTTTTCAATATAAGGATGCTTATAAAAAGTATAAAATGCAGGCTGATCTTCGGAGATAGCCGGTAACAAAACGGTTAGGGATTTAGGCAGGATAAAGCCAATGCAGGTGCCGCAGGTAAAAAAAGGCGAGCAGCCCGGACATTCTTTATGATCGGATGATGATTGCGTGGACAATTCCTTCTTAACGGAAATTTCATCCCGGCAGTCATTGTCGTTACAACAAGGCTTTGCTGATAAAAATATCACGTAAATAGAAAGTATCAGGCAAAGGATTTTCACAAGTCAAATATAGTGAACATTTGTTTTTAAGGGAAGGCTGAAAAGTTTCTCACTGTGTTTTCCGATGTATTAAAAAATGATATTTGTTTAAAGCTTGTTTAAATTTAGTTCCAACTATTGCTGATGCTTCTTTTGTCGTTCATGGTCATCAGGCTGTTGTTCATATTGTTGCGGATACTGGTGATTAGTTGGATGTCGTTCACAAAGAGTATGTGCGCCAGTTTTTCAGAGATGTAGCCTTTGTCGGCAAATAATTTTCCAAATACAGCCTTCAGAAAAACTTCGTTTTTAAGCGGTTCCCTGTCGTCCACATTGGCTTGGGTAATAGCAAAGTTTAGGATTTCGCCCTTGTCGTTAATGACTAGGTGGAGTTTAAAGCCATAAAACCAACCCATCGTAGATTTGCCCACTTGGGCAATATTCTTAAATACTTTGTTCCTTTTGATCCGTTTATTATGGCAAACCCTGATGGGGGTAGAATCTACAAAGGAAATGCCGGTACAAGTGCCCAAACAGCAGGTTTTCAAGAAAACCGTCATGGGCAGCAGCACAGCTTGGCTTAATTCAACAAAACGGTTGTAGGACACCGTTTTTGGAAACTCTTTGTGCATGTGCCGCTGGACGTAGAACATGTAAAAGTGTTTAAAGCATCGGAACCCGCTCAAATGAAAAAGCAGGCAAATAGAAATTATTTCGCTTTTTGACATCGTCAAAGGCCGTTTGCAGGGCTTGCCCAGCAGAAACGGCCGGGTGGTTTTATCAAAATCTTTGCAGAATTCATCCACAAGACAGAAAATATCGCTAATTTTATTGAAGTCAATCATATGAAATTATATCTAAATATTTAAATGTCAGATACTTAAATATAAGAATTTTTTCTATGATTGACTGCTTTTTTCTTAATTATTAATCGAACTCAGGTTATTAAGTTGTTTTTCTACCATTGTTTAAATAACAATCTTTCGGATTATTACTTTCCTGTAACGTTACAAATAGCTTACTTTAGATTAAGAATTCATCAAGCAGAGCATATAAAGTCTATACTTAAAATACAGAAAACCTGGTTCGAGGTCAAGCAGGTGTTACCTGGGAAATTGATTCAACAAAAATTTCGATGATGTATTTTTGCTGCGCTGTAAAAGCATCAGCTACTTATGGTTCTTAAAACAATTAATCTCAGCATTTAAGGTCTTACATATTTACAGTTTTATTACGTTAGATGGGAAAATCGGCGTTTTACTATAATTCCCACACTTTAATAATCATGTTTAAACGCCGCCCTTCTTTTAATCATTTCCACGGAGCTTGGCTTTTTATTTTTCTTGTTTCGCCCAATCCATATTAAAACGCCGGTAACGGGCAGCGAAGCTGCAATAAGGCAGGCAAAGAACATGAGCAGTTTTGAAGGCAGGCCAAAGATCCAGCCGTAGTGCAGGTCGCTGGTAATATCTTCCAGTTTTGCGCCTGTTGATTTGTCCCGGAAGTTGACCTGTTGAATCAACTTTCCGGTTATAGGATGAAAGCTCAGGTTATCCTCAAAACCGCTTTGACCTTCCTTTTTCCATATCCGCAGGCTAAAGGGTTCTTTGGAGGATTGCGACAAGGAGATATCTTCCATAAAGTATTGCGGATAAAGTCTTGCTAACTGGGCAGGTATATGGTCTATCGCTGGTAGGTTATCAGTTTTTTCTGTTTTTTCATTTACCTTTACACTAATCTCTACAGGCTGCTTCCCGTCTGCAAGAAAATACATCGCCGATTTTGCCCACTGAAAAGCCCATACCAGCCCTGTCAGTACACAAAATATAACAATCCAGCACATATAAAAACCTAGTATGTTGTGGAGGTCGTAGTTAAGCCGTTTTGGTGATGCGCTTAGTTTGACGGTAAACCGCTTTTTAGCGGCAGCTTTACTTTTCGGCCACCAGAGCACCATGCCGGAAATGATCATGAATAGGAAAGCAAGGGTAGAAAAGTCAACAATATAGCCGCCAACGGTTCCAAGTAATAACTGCGTGTGCAAACCGATAACCGTTTCCCAAAATACACTATCACCCTCGCATGATTTGATTACGCTACCATTATAAGGATTGATGTAGACCTGATACAGTACATTGTATTTCTTATATTCTCGAGACGAGTATACAAACGACCGATCAGGTTGATGATAACTGAGTATGCTTGTCCAGTCCCATTTTTTTGGTAGTTTGTTTCCCGCTATACGTTCTGTTTCCATTATGCCGATCCGCTGAACTTCGGATAAGGATATTATCTTATTTTGTTGTGGCTTAACAAAAAGAATATCGTGTTCGGCAAACTCGGATATTTCATTGTAAAACACATACGTCGCGCCCGTAATAGCAACAATAAAAATGACCAGGCCCGAAACGAGGCCCAGCCATAAATGTGCAAATCCAAATATTTTACGGGCGGTAGGGCGCATATTTAAAATGTATAGGCAACGTTGACAAAATAGTTCCGCGGCGCGGCAGGGAAAGTCCTAAAATAACTGAATCCGCCGATAAGATACCTTTTACCGGTTAAATTGTTCACGTTTGCCGAAAGCTGAAAACGATCTACATTATAATAGGCCGCACCGTTAAAGATCAAATAGCCCGGAATCTGCAGGGTACGGTCATAAGTTTCCTTGCTGCCAACCTGCGAATGGCCTGCGCCAAACCCTAATCCTTTGAGGTAGCCTTCACGAATAGAATATTTGATCCAGCTGCCGCTTACATTTTTGGGTGCGCCTTCCTTGCTCAATCCTATCTGATTGTCGGGATCTCCTTCGGTACTTTTAGTGATAATGGCATCATTATAAGCATAACTTAATTGAACGCTTAGGTTTGGAGTAATATAACCGCCTGTTTCAAACTCAAAGCCCCGCGCCCTTTCCTGCCCGCGCTGAATAAGCAGGTTAGGCTGGCTGATGATATTCGCGCTAACCAGGACATTGTTTTGGATAATCTGGTAGAGGGCAATGCCGCCGAATAAACGTTTATTGAAAAATTCGCCTTTGGCACCTGCTTCAAGTAAGGAACTGGTAAGCGGTTTAAAAGGGCCGCCGGCCCCCGGAGCACTGATCGAATAAGAATCCTGCGCTTCAAACCCGGTATTATATGTGCCGTAAATACTGATGTTATCTGTTATCCCGTAAGTAACCCCGATTCTGGGGAGCAGTGCTTTTTGTGTCTCCCTTTCTACCAGTAACCCTTGTACGGAAGTATCGTCTGTTTTTGGGTAGACATAAAACTCCTGTCTCAAACTCAACAGAAATTGCAGCCTTTTTAATTTGATCAGGTCCTGTATATAAATGCCGTTGGTGTGATATCTCGCGCCGTAATTATTAATATTTTCCGGGCGGTATTTATAGTTTTCGACCGGTTGTATTTGGTATAAAGGGCGAACCAGGCTAAAATTGGTTACCCCGTCCTGGTTGCCTACCGCTGTTTTATAATATTGCAGGTAGCCATCGTCGATATGATCAAAACCGGCCAAAAATGTGTGCGTCAATGTGCCGGTACCGATTTTATAAATCAGGTAAGAGGTAAGGTTATTGGCATTTTCCCTGGTGCTTGATACGCCGTAGGCCAGCGAAACAGAATCCGGTGTGATATAATCATTTAAGCCGTGGCCGCCTCCGGCATCGGTAAACTTTGACCTCAAATAAGATATGTTTAAATTAAGATTCTTGGCCAGTTGCTGGCTGAAGGAAAGGGTTAAGTTAAAAGTTTCAAAGTTTTCATAGTCATTTGGCTGACCTACTGTTAAATTTAAGGGTAGTGCCAGGACATCCTTACTGCCGTTGATGATCGGCCGCCCGTTATCAAATTGTGAACTTGATTTAGTATATACAAAGTCTGCATTAAACCGGGTGCCGGGGCGCGGAAGAAAGGATATCGACGGCGCGACTACGAGCGAATTGTTAATAATGTTTTTACGGTAAGTATCCGCATTTTCAACCCCTACGTTCATCCGGTACAGCAGGGTTTTATCTTCATTTAAAGGCCCTGTGGCATCGGCCTGCATCCTTATCGTATTGAAACTCCCTGTCGTTAGGGATACCGATTGTCTGGCTTCATCGAGCGGCTTTTTTGTAACCATATTAATAGTTCCGCCCGGACTGGTGTTGGCAAACAGAGCAGAGGCCGGCCCCTTGATAAATTCCACTTTTTCTATGTTTACTAGCAGCGGGCTTGTGCCGTAGGTATTGATGGTACGCAACCCGTTTAGCAGCCTGCCGTTACTTCCTGAATTTCGGAAGCCACGCATGGTAATATCGTCATAATTGGAGAACTGGTTAATACCGGCGACATTTTGTACAACTTCATTTAGGCGAATGGCCTGGCGATCTTTGATAAATTCTTTGGTTACTGAGGAGATGGATTGCGGAATGTCTTTGATCTCCGTCTCTACCTTTGCAGCCGAGAAAGATTTGTCGTTTTTATAAGAGCTTTGCTTGCGCCCGGTAACCTCAACTGTTTGCAACTCGCTGATATCCTCGGCAAGCACGAAGCTAACCGCACGTTCTGTTCCGGCAATTAAGCTCACTTTTTTACCCTGGCCAACGTAACCGATAACCCTAACATCTATCTCTACAACAGACGAAGTTATATCGGTAAAGCGAAAATTACCATCTTTATCCGTAATGGTAGCCAAACGGGTATTTCTTATTTTAACAGTAGTGCCGGGAACCGGATTTCCTTTTTGATCCGTAACAGTACCGTGAAGCAGAAAAGTGGTTTGGCCTGCTGCCTTTGAGAAAACTGATGTAATTATCAAACAGAGGAGTATAAGTTTTTTCATATTTATTTAGACTTATTATAAACAGTGTAAAGAAATAAAAAAATCTTGAAATGCCGTAATTATTTTTAGTGTTTAAGATTAGACATTAATAAACTTAAGGCCTATTTGAATTTTATTCCAACTATTGCTGATACTTCTTTTATCACCTAAAAAACATCAACCTGTTCGTACTTTGGGAAAGATGCAATCTATCAATACCAATTTTCCAGGCATAAAAGAAGCATTGTTTCTTCTCGAAAGAAATACTCAAAAAGGTATGATCACTTTAAAACTGATATTCCTGCCGATGTTATAAATACCAAGCTGCCCGTTTGGCGAAGCGGTATAATATTCAAAATATTTCAGGCGGTTAAGATTGGATTGGTAAGCGTTGTTAAACAGGTTATCCAACTGTAAAAATAAATCGCAAAACTTTTTGCCGGAGTTCTTTTTGATCGTTGTGCCCATTCCAAAATTGATCAGCGTGTATCCCGGCGTAGCAGTTTCTGTATTATCCAATGCGTAAAACCGGTTTTGGGCGGTGTAAGCATCAGCTTCTGCTTTAAAGTAGATTTTTGAAAACGCGCCATAAGCCTGCTGTAAAGTAACTTTCAACTCCGAACGGATGTGCAGCGGAGGTATAAAAGGCAGGTATTTGGCTGCACCGTCGGATTCATTTATCAATTGCTGATTTTGATTGATGCCGGTTACATAAGCCAGGCTGTTGTTAAATAACAGCCAATTTAAATTGCGCGGGTGTAGGTTAACCGTCAGTTCGGCACCGTAAAGCCGGGCTTTTGATTGCTGGTACTGATAAGTGTTGTTGCCCGGAACAATTACCACCGGGTTGCCGCTGCCATCCGTTAATTTAGCTTGATAGATGTAATTATCAATGTGGTTGTTAAAAAATTCGGCGATTAAATCAACATCTTTTAAGTAGGAAATAATACCGATATCCTCCTGTAAACTAAACTCGGGGTTAAAGCTGCGGTTGCCGAGGTAAACAATGTGTGCGCCCGGATCCAATCCGTTAGAACCGGTCTCCGTAATATTCGGTGCCCGGTATCCTCTGGCAATATTGGCTTTGAGTAACAGCCGTTCGTTTACATTATAAGTAAAGCCCAAACTGCCCGATACACCTTCATATACATGTTTAAATGCCGGGAATTGTAAATGTGCGCCTGCCGTATCGGGTAGTTTAGCCTGCTGCTCAAAACCGTTTTTAGAGTTTGAGCCGACATAAAAATCATTCCATTTGATATGGCGGTTATCATACCGGATTCCGCCCGACAGATCAAGTTTCCCAAAAGTTTTTTTAGCGAAAACGAAACCGCCCGCATCAAAAAGGTTATAATCCGGGATCGGGAAATCGGTAGCGGCCTTGCTGCGGTTGGTTTGATACATGCCGTTAATGCCAACCGTACTTTCTATCCCGCCTATGGCCGGCAAATTATATTTCAGGTCGTAATTCAGCGTATTTAAAACCACGTATAAACCTGATTGCTCAGCTAAAGTCGGATGGTCATATTCCCCTCGGATACTTTGCTGTAAACCTAACGAAGCATCCAAACTGCCTTTGCCCAGCTTAACCTGATTGTGCGTGTAGATTCTGTAGTGTTGGATGCGCTGGTGGAGCGGCGCAATGGCATACGACCGTAGTTCATCGTTGTTAACTGCCGGCCTGTTTTTAATATCATCGTTATTGCCTTCATCAATCTGTTTGGTAAACTGCCTGGTTAACGAATCGCGGCTGCCGTCGGGTATTTCCTGCTTGTTATCATACAGAGTTGCTGCGATTTGAGAATATCCCCACTTTTTATCCACTCGCGCACTGCCCGATAAATTATATTCCCTAAACCCGGTATTGTAAACAAAACCATCCGTCTTATTCCGGTAATCATGAGCCGTTTTCCCCGTTGCCCTGAAAGCATACCGCCAGTCATTTTTTTTGTAGGATAAACCCAGCGATGTACCGATCATGCCATTGTTGGTATGATAATCCGCTACATAATCGCCGCTCAGTTTACCATTCGGGCCATCCGGAACAGCCGGTATCAGGTTAATTACCCCGGCAATCGCATCAGAACCGTAAGTTAAACTTGCCGGCCCTTTAATTACTTCGGCCCGGCCAATGCCGTACTGGTCAATCTCAATTCCGTGTTCATCGCCCCATTGCTGCCCTTCCTGCCGGATACCGTCGTAAAGGGTTAGCACCCGGTTATAGCCCAAACCCCTAATAAACGGTTTAGAAATATTGGGGCCGGTAGTTACTGCATTAACACCCGGCACGCCTTTTACAATCGCGTCAATAATGTTATTATTTACGTTTTCATTCATTTCCTTTTTGGTCATCACGGCAATCGGTACCGGGTTGCGCCGCAGTTCCGTAGCCCTTCCAACGCCGGTTACCACAACTTCATTCAGTTTAGAGCTATTCTCTTTCAGGTTAGCATCTAATATAGTTACCTGCCCGTTGCGAATCGTAATTTTTAGTTTTTCGGGAAGATAACCTATCGCAGAAAAGGAAACTTCGTAACTACCCGCTGCAAGTTTTAGCTCGTAATAACCTTTATCATTGGTAGTGGTACCCGTTGTGGTACCTATTACAGCTACGGTAGCAAAGCCAAGCGGTTCGCTCCCGGTTGTCAGCCTCCCTTTTAAAGAACCGTTTTGCGCTAAAGCAGTAAGAGGGATAAAAATTATCAGAAACAGATACAGGGCTTTCATTTATTCTTCTATTCAAATTAAATTATATAAGTAAAACTAATAAATAAAATTAGGTATAACTAATTTTATTTAGAAAAGATTAATTACTTAATTTGTGCCGGGCCAAATAAATTGTTGATGAATACCTTATCGGAAGAGAACTATCTGAAAGCCATACTTCGTATTTCCCAGAAATCAGACGAAAAAATAACACCTACTGCTATTGCGGAAGCTTTAGGAAATAATGCTGCCTCGGTTGTAGATATGATCAGGAAGCTGACAGACAAGCAACTGATTGAATATGATAAGAAAAAAGGTGTACGCCTAACGCAGCAGGGCTTAAAAGATTCTGTCTTGATTATCCGGAAACACCGTTTGTGGGAAGTTTTTTTGTTGGAAAAATTAGGTTTTCACTGGGATGAAATCCATGATATAGCCGAAGAACTTGAGCATGTAAGCAATACCAACCTGGCCGACAGGCTTGATCAATTTCTGGGTTTCCCGGAGTATGACCCGCATGGTGACCCGATACCTAAAGCTAACGGAAAACTGCCCAAAACATTTACTGTAAGTTTGGCCGACGTAAAAACGGGTGTTACCTGCAAGGTTGCAGCCGTGAGAGATACCAGCAGTCCGTTTTTGCAATACCTGGTCAAATTGGGCATCGGTATCGGAACACAGGTACAAGTTTTGGAAAGGATTGAGTTTGACCAATCACTCGTCATCCGCATCAGCGAGCAGGATAAAACAACCGTTTCACAAAGGTTTAGCGAAAGTATCTTGATCAGTTAAGCATCAGCATATTTTCTAAATTCCCGGTTGTCTTTTTCCATCATTCATTTCAAAAAATAAATTAAACCTGTTTAAATCCATCCAAATAAAAATGCTGATGCTTCTTTTACCGCATTAAAAATTGGTGTTGCACTCTTTACAAACCAAACAAATGCCTGCTGTTTTTTAGGTGATAAAAGAAGCACCGGCAATAATCTGCACGAATTTAAACTCAGATCTAACAAACTTAACCGTTATTTTTTTACCGCCGGTAATGTTTCGGTTACCTTGCTGCAACTGGTCATGCCCATGTAAGGGTCTCTGCCTTTGGCGGTTTCACTTAAATAATAAGTTTTAGTCATGGTGCAATACTGGCGGTAAAGCATCGTGTTGTTTACCTGCAGCTTTTTTATCAGCGTGTAAAGATTGTTTGATAAACTGGCAAAGTGTTCCCGCTGATGTGCTATCCTGTTTACTTCACTGATATGCCTGCTATCAAACTCCAGTTTGGGCAGCAAGGCAGTTTCATCGGCACTTAAACCTGTTGCAGGAATTTCTCCGACGGAAGCTAAAAGCGTTTTTGATTTGGTTTCTGCGAGGTTGCCGTCGCCGTTTGCCAATGCTTCTTTTAAGGCAAGATAATTAGTGATTACGGTATTTATCGGTTTAGATAAAGCAGTTTGCGCATTTGCGGTTGCGATTGAGGCGAATGCCATAACAAATGCCAAGGCAGTAATTTTTAATGTTTTCATGTGCGTTTTTTAATGGATTGTTTTTAGTTGTGTTTGTAATTCTGGTGATTGGAAACGTTTATCATTTATAAAATCCGGATCGGTTAATGTTTTTAAAAAAGCGGTTAGCTGACGTTGTTCAACGGTTGTAAGTTTTATGCCGTAAATATTATTCTGATGCAAAGCCGGGTCGAGGTTAGCGGCAGGTTTTACGCCGGCATCGTAATGCTGCAATACTTCTTTTAGGGTAGAAAACCTGCCGTCGTGCATGTAAGGCTTGGTCAGTTCTATATTCCGCAGCGATGGTACGCGGAATTTGCCCCGGTCTGTTTCCAGATGCGTAATGCTGTCACGGCCAATATCATCCGGTTTCAAATCCAAACCATTGCTGCGGTAAGTCAAGTCTGTAAATAAAGGTTCCTGGTGGCAGGTGCTGCATTTTTGTTTAAACAGTTCGTAGCCTGCTGTTTCCTCGGCTGTAAAATCACCGCCAGCTTCTTTTCGGATGTATTTATCGTATTTGGAATTAGCCGAAACAAGCATGCTGGTAAATTGCGCCAATGCCCTGAAAGCCCGCTGCGAATTTATTTCCGTACTGCCGAATGCCGCTTTAAATAAAGCAGGATAAGGTTCCGTTTGCTGTAATCTTTTGGTGATGGTATTCAGGTCTGTGGCCATTTCGCAGGGATTAGTCATCGCGTTCATCGGCGAAACTTCAATATGATGCACGCCGCCATCCCACATAAATTCTTTTTGCCAGGCCAGGTTAAACAAAGGCGGCGCATTACGTGTGCCCAGGCATTCATCCGTACCATGACTAACCGCGTGATCCAAGTTGGCAAAAGCGGCGAAAGACTGGTGGCAGTTGGCACAGGATATAGATTTATCTTTGGATAGTAAAGGATCATAAAACAAGATCCTGCCCAACTTAAAACCGTTGGCGGTTACCGGGTTATCTTTAAAATCGTAAACCGGTTTCGGGAAATTGGAAGGCACTTTAAAGCTGATGCTATCGGCAGGAAAGTTATAAAACCTTCTTTTAGATGCATAATTAAATGCCGTGCTGCCGATTACAAACACAAGCAAGCCCCAAATAACCACCAGTTTGGCTTTCATTGATGTTAGTTTTTTACTTTGCCCAGCCGGAACAGGCCGTCGGCGTAATTATCCGCAACCACGACAGAATTTGGCCCGCCCATCGTAAAATTTAGCTTGGCAAAATCCACCGTTTTTTTACCTTTAAACAAAGCACCTGCATCGGTTACCAATTCCAGTTCCGGTAATTTGCCGTCAGCTATTTTTAAGGTCTTCGGAAACTTCTGGGTAAAAGTACGGATGGTATTATTCGGATTTTTGGCACCGCCGATATGGAAAGTAAGCCTGTTTTTTTTAGCGGTAGATTTTGGTGATTCACCCTCCAGCTTCACAAAAATATAACCGCTGTTCCAGCTCCAGAACATGCCCTTTGCCGGATCAAGCACACCTGTTTGTGCGCCTGCAAAGTTGCGCAAACTATCCACGCCGATGGTAAAACTGATGCCTGTGTATTTCCCTTCGGGGATGTTGGTAACCTGTTGATCTAAACTGCCTGAATCTGCCGCGTTCACCAAAAAGTAGGAATCCGGAATGGCAACTTTTTCGCCGTTTTTAGCAATCAGGCTTACATTGCTGATGTAATATTTAAAAGCCGTTACTTTAAAATCATCGCCGTTGGCATTTTTGTAAAGTGATACCGAGTCATTCAGTTTTAAATCTTTACCATCCACTACGTTTTTAAAGTGAAGGGACAGATTGCCTTGTTTAATTTCTTTTAAACCTTTTTTCGGCGGTTTGGCATTCGTAACAGATACTGCTGCAAACAGGATGCAGGCCAGGAAGATCAATTGTTTTTTCATCACTATTTAAATTTAATTCCGTTAAAATATTTGTCTGTTAAAAATTATTCAATTTATGCTGATGCTTCTTTTATCACCTAAAAAAATAGCACTTTATACTTTTGCACCATCAACACAAAAACAAATTTACCGGCATAAAAGAAGCATCAGCATAATTACTGTACCGGTAAAGCCGTTCGTACATTTTTGCGTTGCGGTTTCTTTTTTCGTTTGCCCCACCAAACATAAAAACCGGTTAACGGCAATGTAGCGGAAATCAGGCTCGCGATAAACGCCATAATTTTACTCCACAAACCGAACAAGCCGCCGGTATGGATATCGTAGTTCATGCGTTTGAGCTTATCGGCAACACCGGCATTTGCGTACAAGCCGGCTTCAAAACCGCTGCCTTTGCCCTGTAGAGGTTTCAACGTGTATTGATCAAAATACCAGGTTTCGCGCAGGTAATGGGTATCCCTGTCCGGGTTGTAAAACACCATATAGGCGGCATCTTTTTTATCCGGGAAATAAAAGGTAAAGGCAGATTGATCGGTAAAAGGCTTTCTTTTCAGGCATTCCGCCCAAACCAAATCGGCATTATTAGTTAAAGAATCTGTAACAAACGGTTTTTTAGATACCGGCTTTTTAGCAGTTTTGAGTTGATGCCCGCCGCTTGTGAGCCAGTAAAATGACTTGCCAAACCATTTGTAGCCCATCACCAGGCCCGTGGTACTGATGCACAGCAGGATCAGCATAACATAAAAGCCCAACACATTATGCAGGTCGTAATTCAGTTTTTTCCATTTCGCTTTCCAGCGGATCGAAAAGCTCAGGCTTGCCTGCTTTTTACTTTTGGGCCACCAAAGGATGAGTCCGGAAATAAGGATGAAAAAGAACATCAGCACCGCCGCCGGCACGATTATTTTGCCGATTTCCTTGGGCAGCCACAGGTAATAATGGCCTTGAAGTACGATCCTGAAAAAATCATCTTTCATTACTTTAACCTTTAAAATCTGGCCGTTGTAAGGGTTTATATAAATATTGGTAGCCATCGAACCCATTTTCATGCCCATGTAATTAACCACTGCCGACCGGCCCGGCCCGTTGTAGGTAATAGTACCCACATTTTTACCTTTAAATTTTTCTTCAACGATTGCTTTTATTTTTGATGGCGGCAAAAGCAGTTTCCCGGTTTGCACATATTGAAAAGGTTCGGTAACGTTCCTGATCTCTTTTTCAAATACCATAATGCAACCGGTAATGCTAACAATTACAACCACAATCCCGGAAATTAACCCCAGCCAGAGATGGATAAACCCGATAATTTTTTTTGCTGTCATCTTTTTAAAATTTAAGTTCGATTGAACCGAGAACACGCGCCGGCATTTGCGGCGTGGAGGATACCCAGTATCTTTTATTGGTTAGATTATCTGCTTTTAATGAAATACGAAACTTCTGCTGGTTATAAAACATAGAAGCCCCCAACACATTAGCAGCATAAATATTGACGATATTGGCATCATCAAAAAAGTTTTGCCCGTAATAGTTGCCGCCGCCACCAAAGCCTAAACCTTTGGCCTTACCCTGGAAAACAGTATAGCTGAGCCAGTAATTTAAAGTATTATTTGGCACCAGTGCCGGGCGGTGGCCCTGTATTTCGGGGTTGGATTGTACATAACGGCTGTTGTTTAAACCATAACCGGCAATAATATTTAATCCGGGGATTGGGTTCCCGATAAATTCCGCTTCCAATCCCTTACTTCGCTGGGTGCCGTCCTGGATCGAAAAGCCACTGTTAACAGGGTCTTTACGCAAAATGTTCTCCACTTTAATATCATAGTAGCTAACAGTCGAAGTTAGTTTGCCATCCAGGTATTCTGCCTTAACACCGCCTTCCCATTGGTTGGCATGCTGCGGTTTAAAAGCGTTACCATTCTGATCAAAACCGCTTACGTTATTAAAGCCGTTCATATAGTTACCAAACACTGAAACATGGTTTTTTATCAGTTGATAAACAATGCCCAGTTTTGGCGATAAAGAACCCTGTTTATAATTGGCCGTACCATTATCCACATAATCATCATAACGTAAACTGCCCATCACGTTTAAGCGGCTGGTTAAGTCGATCACATCTGATACATAGGCTGCGTAAATGTTGCTGTTGGGCTTGCTCGGGTTGTAAGTTAACTTACTGATTGCGGCATCAAACTGGTCAATACCAACATAAGCTCCGGATGATTTCCTGTAATTTAACTTATCGAACGCCGCCCGGCTGGAATAAAAAGTATGCCTTCGCTGCAAATAATCAACCCCGATCAGGATGCGGTGCTGCATACCGGCCAGAAAGAATTTACCGTTAAAGTTTTGCTGCAGTTCTAAAAAGTTCAGGTCATAATATGTTTTTCCGGCGGCCCGCGTCAGCAAAGTATCGTTTGCAATTGTAGGTGCTAAAAAAGGGTAATCATAATCCGTGTGCGAACTGGCCAGGTTGGTACTGGAATTCCAGTTGTTGGACAGTTTATAATTCAGCTGCATGTTAAAGTTGATAACCGTCCCTTTAAAAGCGATCTCATTGGTCAGGAAAGATTTCCTGTAGATAGTGTTCAGCTGGTTAAGGTTTTTGATGCCGGAAGTAGCCGGAATAGTTAGGATTGGTGTGCTGGTTGCCCTTCGGGTATAGTATTCGCCCTCGATCAATAAATCGAGGTTTTTGTTGATTTTATAAGTAAATACGGGAGCCACAAAGTAGTTTTGGGTGATGCCGTAATCCTGAAAACTCCCTTCGTGGTGTGAGGCTAAGTTTATCCGAAAAAGCGCGCTTGAATCTGTGTTAACCGGCGTATTTATATCTGCTGTAAAACGGCTGAGGCTGAATGAACCGCTGGTGTAAGAAACGTTTGCAAATCGATCTTCCAGCGGTTTTTTGGTTACCCGGTTTACCAGGCCGCCGTAAGAAATTTGCGCACTGCCGAAAAGTGTACCCGACGGGCCTTTTAAAACTTCGATGCGTTCTAAATTAGCCGGATCAACATCGGTATATTGCGGACTGGTTAAGCCGTTCCTGATAAATCCGGGATCGGCAAATCCTCTCAATATCAAATAATTTTGTCCGTTACCGGCTTTAGCACCGCTTACGGCACCGGTGGCATTGGCTAACGCCTGCGAATAGTTAACGATAGCCTGTTCCTTTAATAATTCTTTGGGGATGACCGTGTAAACCTGCGGATTTTCCAGATTTTTAAGCGGCATACGTGCTATATAATCAGATTCTTTGCTTACCGATTTATTTTTTTTAGCGGTGCTGATCACAACTTCCTGCAATTGCGCATAAGAATTACCGAGCAACACATCCGGGATTGTTTGCGTTTTCCCATCAGTAACGGTTACCGGCTGCCCGATCGGTGCCAGGCCGATAAAAGTAAATTGCAGCGTATAATTGCCCGCCGGTGCTTTTAAACGGAAGTTGCCGTTGTTATCGGTAACCGTCATCATCTTAGTATTTACAAGGCTTACCGTAACGCCGTTAAGCGGTTTTTTATCAGAAGATAATACTTTGCCTTTAATAGTCCCGGCAACAGGATCTTCGTTGGTAAAGCTGTTTTTGGCAGCCGCCGGGTTAATGCCGGTGCCGGCCAACAGTAACAGCAGCAACAGGTTTTTGTAGAAGTAAGAAAACATGGAAGTTTGTATAAGTACATAAAAGATGCTGTATCAGATTTGCCGGGATTATAGTAATCACGGGAAACTGATCGCATCAAAAAATAAAAAAAGGGATTGTATAACCTGTTCTCAGGCTAAACAAAACGAGGAGGATACTTATACGGTAAACTTGGGTGGTCTGAACAAAGTTTCAATATAGCGGCTGCTGTACTGAAAGGTATATCGAGGAACCGAACTTTTATTGCTATCCAAAATTACAGGTGTTACAAATTGTAACTTAAAAGGCTCCTGAAAAAAGGAAATTTCCAAACGGTTTAAATTATCTTTTGCCGCCTGCTTTTTTTCATTTTCCTCCGCCTGTTTAATCTTTTTCATAAAATAGCACTTGCCATTACAGTGCATCCACGGGCGGGATTTATTGATACAAAGATTTTCGGCAATATACTTTTGGTTTACCTCAAACCCTGCATAGGCAAAGAAGCGTGAAAAGTTGGAACTGATCAGCGCAACGAGAAGGGATATCGCAATTATCCGTTTGGGCATGCCGCAAAGGTATAACAGAAATTACAACTTCGGTAATAAATAAACCAATAGATTTTTGGTTGCTGGATGGTTTAAAATTATTATTTCCGATGCTTCCTTTATCACCTGAAAATGGCAGAACGTTATCTTTTTTGCATCACCATCAAACAAGAAAGTAAAATTTGCAGGCATAAAAGAAGTATCATTATTTTTGCCGATAACCAGTTATTTAAAAATTATTTGGAAGATAAAATTAAAGTTCTATCTTTGTAAGTAATTACTCACTTACATGACAGATAAACAAATCAGCATATTACAAAGCGGCTTGCAATTGTTTGCCACAAAAGGTTATTCTTCAACATCAACAAAAGAAGTGGCTAAACTGGCCGGCGTATCCGAAGCACTTATCTTTCGCCATTTTGTTAACAAAGAAGGATTATTAAACGCCGTTTTAGAAGAAGGAGAACTTAAAGTAAATGCTTTATTTAAACATATTATCAGCCAGATTGAACCGGAACAGGTTATCAAAACTTATATTGAATTGCCCTTCCGGGTTCCGGAATCAGAATATAATTTCTGGCGATTACTTTATACCTTAAAATGGGAAATCAAGGTTAACAGCACAGAAAAAGTTAAACCGCTCCAAGCTGCATTAACGGAATCTTTCAAAAAAATGTTATTGCCGGAACCGGAATTGGAGGCTGATTTTCTGATCCGGTATATCGATGGTTTAATTATCGCCATCTTGAAAGGAGAAGCAAAAGCGACAGAAGAATTAAAAAGTTTTTTGCTGAAAAAGTACAACGTATCGGTGCTGGTTTAAACTCGATATCAGCCAAAATACAATGCTGTTTTTATGCCTGAAAAATTGGTGCAGATGTGTTCAATCCTTCAAAAAAATGTAAACAGGTTGAAGTTTTTTATGCGATAAAAGAAGCATCAGCATTATCGAACAAAATTATATAAAACTTTAAAAACAAAAATTTAACAGATAATTATCAATCCTATAAAAATGAAAAAGACAATTTTAATTACAGGCGCAAGCACCGGAATGGGTGAAGCCACCGCAAAACTTTTTGCAGCAAATGGCTGGAATGTTGCCGCTACCATGCGGGATTTAAAGCAGGGCGCAGAACTTTCAAAAATTGACGGTATTAAAACTTATGTTTTGGATGTGCAGAATACGGAAAGTATCGACCTGGCCATAAAATCGGCCATTGCTGATTTTGGTACTATCGACGTTTTGTATAACAATGCAGGTTACGCTTTGGCCGGCCCTTTCGAGGCTTTTTCGGCAGCAGACGTCCAAAAGCAATTTGATACAAACGTGTTTGGTGTGATGAATGTTACCCGAGCTATTTTGCCGCATTTCAGGGCTAAAAACAGCGGGACGATCCTGAACACAACTTCATCCGGCGGTATTATAACTTTCCCTTTGTACAGTTTATACAATAGCACAAAGTGGGCTGTGGAAGGTTTTATGGAGGCGTTACAGTTTGAATTGAAATCGTTTAACATCAAAATCAAAAATATTGAGCCGGGAACGGTAAAATCGGAATTTGAAAAAAATATCAATTTTACAACGCATCCGGCTTATGATGCTTATGCAAAAAAAGTCCAAAAAAACACTTTAGACGGTTACAAAAACGCGCCAACAGCGGATGTGGTTGCAAAAGTTGCCTTTAAAGCAGCCAATGATGATAACTACCGTTTAAGATATGCCGGAACACAACAGGCAGGCTTTGTTTTCTTTTTGCGCTGGCTGCTGCCTTTTAAATGGTATAATGGTATGATTACCAGTTCTATGGAAAAGGAAATTAAAAAATAAGCCGATCATTAAAAGTGTTCAGAATTTACAATACTTCTTTTATCACCTAAAAATCGACATAGAATTTTAGGTGATAAAAGAAGTATCAGGAAACAAGGCTTGTTTTGGCGGAGAAAATAAAAAGATATAAGCTTTTGAAATAATTTGAAGTAAATATAAAAATCCCGGCAGCTTTGCGCTGCCGGGATTTTTTGTTGCTTAAACCATCTTTGGTATTTTCGTTTTAACGATAAAGCTTTAAATGTTTTGATTGCTAATCAAGTGATCACAGCAATCATACATTTATAAAACAGCGTTTTTAGTTAACGGTTCCACTTCCATCACTGTAATCTTACTCAACTCGCCGCCACTATCAACCAGTATTGCATCACCGCTTTTTAAGCCAGCCGGATTTTCCAAAAACAGATCAGTAACCGCACCTGCCAAATCTTCCGGAGTAGCAATTTTTCCGCTGGGATTAGTGGTCGAGGCATGGCCGGATTTAACATCGTGCTGATGTCCGGTCATCCGGTCGGCCATCGGCGTATCTGTTATCCAAGGGCAAACCGCATATACATCGATGTTTTTATCTGCAAAACCTAAAGCAACCGCGCGGGTAATGCTTAATACGGCTGCCTTGCTGGCACCATAAACCAAGGCATAAGGCACAGGCAGTGTTGTGCCAACAAAAGAACCATTATTGATAATCATGCCGCCGCCCTGTTTTTCCATAACCGGCAACACGTGTTTAATGCCCAACAAAACACCTTTAATGTTGATACCCAAAACCTGATCGATACTTTCTGCTGTTACCACATCAACTATGTCATCCGTACCTTCTATACCTGCATTGTTAAATAACAGATCAATATGGCCAAACGTTTGCACAGTGGTATCTACAAGATTTTTGATGTCCTTTTCAGAACTTACATCTGTTGATACGTAGATAGCTTTTCCGCCGGCTGCTTCTATTTCTTTTACCGTGGCTTCACCGCGTTCGCTGCTTCTGCCGGCGATAACGATATGGATGCCTTTTGATGCTAACCGGATTGCTGTAGCTTTACCGATACCGGATGCGCCGCCGGTAATAACGGCTACTTTTTGAGATGTATCTGTTGGATTGTTCATGATATTTATATTCTATGATTTTAGAATACAAAGGTACACGGAAAGAATTTTAAAAAATTAAGATTTTCAAAGCATTGCTTACGTTTTTCAAAGAGATTGCCGCATTGCCCTCGGGAACGTGCCCGTGTTTTTTTTAAAGAAATTATTGAAATAAGTAGGATACTCAAAACCTAAGCTAAATGCGATTTCAGAAACATTCCAGTCGGTATGCACGAGCAGTGATTTTGCTTCCGTAATAATCCTTTCATTCAAGTGCGTAGTAGTGGATTTTCCGGTTACCTCCTGCACGGCAGCATTTAAATGATTGACATGAACGGACAAAGCATCTGCATAATCGCCGGCTTTTTTATACTTCATCGGCACGGCCGGTAAATCCACCGGAAATTGTGATTCAAGCAGGTTAAAAAACGTTTTCGTAATCCGGCAAGCCGCATTTGGCGAATTAACGCAGGCAACAGCCGGCTGCATTTTAATGGCTTCGTGCAGTATTAAATTTACGTAATTACGGATCAGCTCGAATTTGTAAACATATTCATTTTCAGCTTCTTTGCTGATCAACAGGAATAAACTAACCAAGTGTTTAACCTGCACATCATCTAAAAAGTAAACAGGGCTGCCGCCGGCTTTAAACAGGCGCGATTCTTTCAGGCTTTCAATATGGCTGTTCAACTCCAGGAATTTATCCGTAAAAACACAGAAATAGCCAGACTTATCATCATCAAGTGCCTCCCAGGAATAGGCAACGGTTGGGCTTGTAAACACCAATGCCGGCTTGGTAATCTCAATTTCCTTGTCCGCATAAATTAGCCGGCTGCCGCCGCTCAGTACCAGGCTGATTTTATAGAAATCGCGCCGGTTAAAAGATGCCAGCGAACAATTTCCATCATTAATACCGGCTACTTTAAATTGTGCGGGCGTTGAATAAATAACCCGTCGATCTGCAATTTGTGGTTGATTTGATATTACCTGAAGCATTTACAAAGTTAAGTATTTCAAATAATATTTATTTGCTTTTTGTAATAAAAATAATTAAAGTACAGGTGATTGGCATTAACTCATCAAATGGTAGAAAAGATAAGGATTTCATTAATAAATTGAGATCGCATCATGGCTTATCAACTATAGGTTCGCCCGCAGGATAGACAGAATCCGAATTATTTTATGCAGCAATTGAGGTATCTAATTCTGAATTATCCTAGCGTAAAAATGTCCTTGATTTAGTCTGTTTTTAATTTATATCAGCAAGATGTATTTGCTTCTTTTATGCCAGTAGATTTTGCTTCTTACCTTCAACATAAAGAAAATAGCACCGAAACCTTTCCTGTTTTTTAGGTGATAAAAGAAGCATCAAAAATAAATTAAACAGCTTTTAAACAAGCTTTCAATGTATCGCCCTAAAAAATAGGTTAACACAAAAAGTGTTTAAAATGAGGATTTTTAAGCAGTAACTTCCATCATCACAAATTAGCTTACCGGGTGCAATTAAGGGACCGGGTAAAACTAAATGTAAGATAAGACATTGAAGGCCACAAAACTTAGGATGAAACGACAATTCTTCTTAACTGAATTTTACCCGTAATAAAAAAGGCATTTAGATTGTTTTTCTAAATGCCTGATAACCAGCGTAGCGGGGAGCAGGATCGAACTGCCGACCTTAGGGTTATGAATCCTACGCTCTAACCATCTGAGCTACCCCGCCTCGTTTTTTTAGAGGATGCAAATATATCAGAAATTAGTTTTAATAAGAAAATTTGTTAAAATTTACATTTTCAACCTAAAACCTACGTATAATACTATATGAGCGATAAGAAAAAATTTAAAATAGAATACGAGATTAAATCATCACCTCGAATATTATACAGTTTTTTAAGTGAACCAAATGGTTTGGCACAATGGTTTGCGGATGACGTAACGATAAAAGATCAGATTTACACTTTTTCATGGGACGATGAAAAGCAGAATGCAAAGCTTTTAGGAATGAAGGAAAACAAGTTTGTAAAATTTAGGTGGACGGATGATGACCTGCAAAGCTATTTTGAGATGGAAATTATACAGGATGAACTAACAAACGATGTTGCTTTAGCAGTAACCGATTTTGCCACAGAAGAAAATATTAATGAACGTACTTTAATCTGGAATAACCAGATTGCTTACTTAATCAGTGTACTTGGCGCGTAGACATTGCCGTTAAAAGAAGTATATCCACAAGAGAAAGTTATTTAGTGAAAAAGATCCATTTACTTATTTTAAAAGCTTTTATCCAGCCGTTCTTCGTCACATTCTTTATTGTGATGTTTGTGTTGCTGATGCTTTTCCTGTTCAAATACATTGATGATTTGATAGGAAAAGGTTTTGAGTGGTACGTAATTTTAGAGCTGATGATGTACGCTTCTGCAACCAACGTAGCCATGGCGTTGCCGCTTTCCATCCTCCTTTCTTCCATCATGACGTTTGGCAGTTTGGGGGAAAATTATGAGCTGGTAGCCATTAAATCTGCCGGCGTATCTCTAAACCGGGCAATGTATCCCATGGTTATTGCGGTTGCCGTACTTAGTCTTTCGGCATTCATATTTTCAGATTATATGCTGCCGGTTGCCAACCTAAAATATTTTTCTTTGCTGTATGATGCACGGCAGCAAAAATCAACTAATTTATTGCCCGAAGGTATTTTCAGCAGTAGTTTCCCGGGTTATTCTATCCGTGTAAAGAAAAAAGACCCGGACGGGCAAACGCTTCATGAAATGATGATTTATGAAAAGAACCCTTCCAACGGAAATAATTCTGTTGTTTTTGCAAAACAGGGAAGCATGTACCGTACGCCCGACGATTCTTTTTTAGTGCTGAAACTTAAAAACGGAATCAGATACGAAGAAACTAACGGCGATAAAGGATTTAATCCGCGGCAACGGTTAACACGGATGAGGTTTAAAGAAACAGAGCAGAAGTTCGATTTATCAAACCTGAAGTTTAAAAGAACAAATGAAAGCGAGTTTAAAAGCGCTTATCAGATGATGAATTTAAAGCAGCTTAAACACGAACGCCAAATGATGGAATTTAAGCTGGACAGCGGTTTAGCTACAGAATTTAGAACGTTTATCCCGTATGTTAAATATTTTTCTGTTCCGCATCAAACTAAACCATATCAGGTAAAGTATAAGCTTGCCGGCAACTTGTTAAATACTTTTAAACCCGGAGAGCGTTTAAATGCTTTAAGTGCTGCTTCGGGTGAAGCACGGTCTTTACAAGAAATTATCTCTTCCAAAGTTGAATTGCGAAAAGGAGCATCAGATAGTATTCGCCGTACAAAAGTTGAATATCAACGGAAATTTACACTTTCTGCTGCCTGTTTAGTGTTGTTTTTGATCGGTGCGCCACTCGGGGCAATTATACGTAAAGGCGGTTTGGGCTTGCCGGTGGTTGTATCTGTTGTTTTCTTCCTGCTTTATCATATTATTTCTACCATCGGAGAAAAATCTGCCAAGGACGGGCATGTTCCTCCGGCAATTGGCATGTGGATAGCTATCGTGGTTTTAACACCTTTGGGCGTGTTTTTAACTTATAAAGCAGCTACCGATTCTGCTCTTTTTGATGTGGATATTTACAAGAAATTCGTTTTAAAAATCTTTTCTAAAAAATCCGATTCGGTAAAAACAGCAGATGCTTCTTTTACCAGGTAAATTTAGTGTCGATAAAAAAAGGTGCATAAAAACAGCATCCTTTTCATTTGACAATATGCCGACTGCTGTAGTTGTAATATTCCTTAATTTCGCGCTTAGGTTTATCGTATAAAAATCAATTTATCGGTACACAAATTTAAATTGATCAAACATGTTAAGCAGTATTGAAGAAGCGTTAGAAGATATTAAAGCCGGTAAAATGATCATTATTGTGGATGATGAAGATCGCGAAAACGAAGGCGATTTTTACATCCCGGCGCATCATGCTTCTGCCGATACGATAAATTTTATGGCCCGTTATGGCCGCGGTTTAATATGCGTTCCTGTTTCCCGGAACATTGCACAACGTTTAGAACTGGAGTTGATGGTGGGCAACAATACGGCTTCACACGAAACCAACTTTACGGTTTCTGTTGATTTACTCGGCCATGGCTGCACCACCGGAATTTCTGCCAGTGATCGTTCCAAAACAATTTTGGCAATGATAGATCCTGCAATCCAGCCAGCAGATTTAGGCCGGCCTGGCCATATTTTTCCTTTAATTTCTAAAGAAGGCGGTGTCCTTCGCCGTGCCGGACATACGGAAGCTGCTACAGATTTGGCAACTTTAGCCGGGTTTGAGCCGGCAGGTGTGATCTGTGAGATTTTGAAAGAAGATGGCGAAATGGCGCGTTTGCCGGATCTGGAAGTAATGGCGAAGGAATTTGATATGAAAATTATTTCTATCGAAAACCTGATTAAGTACCGGATGAACTCGGAAAGCCTGATTACTAAAGAAATTTCAGTAAAAATGCCAACGGAATGGGGCGATTTTGATATGATTGCTTACACACAAAAAAGTACGGGCGAACACCATATTGCATTGGTAAAAGGAGCATGGCAACCGGATGAACCTGTTTTAGTTAGAGTACACAGCTCTTGTATTACAGGCGATATTTTCGGTTCCTGCCGTTGCGATTGCGGCCCGCAGCTGCATAAAGCAATGGAAATTATCCAGAAAGAAGGAAAAGGTGCTATTATTTACATGAACCAGGAAGGTCGTGGCATTGGGTTGATTAATAAATTAAAAGCGTATCATTTACAGGAAAATGGTTTTGATACGGTAGATGCCAATTTGCAGTTAGGTTTTAAGATGGATGAGCGCGATTACGGTGTTGGCGCACAAATTATACGTGATTTAGGGATTAGTAAAATGCGGCTTTTAACCAACAATCCTAAAAAGCGTACCGGTTTAACCGGTTACGGATTAGAAATTACAGAAACTTTGCCAATAGAAGTTTCTTCCAATCCTCACAACGAAAGCTATCTTAAAACAAAAAGAGACCGGATGGGGCATGCCATTTTAAAAGATTTGTAATTATCACTTTACTCCTCTAAACTTGTACTCGTTTTTACAGGAGTGATAGTTGCCGGGTTTCTTCTGTTGGTTTTTCTCCGGTTAAAAATATTCCTTAAAAACTCAGAAAAAGAATCGAAATCCTGCTGGTAAACCAAACCAAGTCCATTTACATATTGTAATCCTAACTGTTGATTAATGGTATTTAAAGTTGTGCTGTTCAACGCACGATAAGAATATTTGGCAGTCAGTTTTCCATCTTTGGATATTAGATACTGAGCTTCAAAATCTTTAGTGAAATTGTTAAAGTTAGAACTAAACAAGTTACTGTTTTGTGTAAATAAATCGTTTCCAACCTGATTATTATATAAACTTCCGTTTAACACTAAACGGTTTTTAAACAATCTTAGAGACGCACTTGCATCATTAAAAGAACGGATATTTAAATCGAGGTTTTTTATATTAGATTGTGATATGAAATTATTTAACTTATTAAAAGCAAATTCGCTAATTGCATCCTGTGCGGTACTACCAACTTCTTTCGTTAAGTTTTCACCACCTGTTCCGGTCGCAAATTTCCGTCTTACAATTAAGCTTAAAGCCTGCTGGTTTCTATTTGTGGCATCGTTTAAATAAGCTGATAATTCATCTTTAATAGATGGATCATTCGGAAAATTAAAATTAAAGTCGATTTCAGGATGCGTTAATGATTTGGTTAAAAGTAATTCTGCCTGGACTAACTTTTGCTGGCTATCTTGTACATTAGATAATCCCGCAGCTTTGTACAAATCACTAATATCTGCACGAACATCGTAAACGGCTTTTAAGTTTATTTCAGCATTGGATGGATCTCCCGTCCAGCGGATTGTTCCTCCCTGATTTACCTGAAAAACCTTACTGATAAAGTTTTGTGCTGTAAATTCAAACTTTCCACTTGAAATCAAATAGTCGCCGCGCATTTCAAAATCACCCGAACTATTAATATTTAATAACAAATTACTTGTTGTTCCGCTACCTTCCAATTGTCCGTAATCAGTTGTAATTTTAACTAATGTTTTTTCGTCAATTGTTAAATCAAAGTTTAGAGTTACGCCATTAAAAGAACGTTCTTTTTTTCCAATCTTAGACGAATCACGAGTAACGTAAGTTATAAAATCATAATTACTTGCTGTACTGGAAGAATTTAAAGGGATGTTAAAAATAGTTCCTTCTTCTGTTCGCGCTTTAATATCAATCCGCATATTTTCAGTCGGGCCTTTAAAACTAAATTTTCCGGTGGCAAACGCAGTACCATAATACAAACGGTTATCTTTAAAAGTGGTGTTTAAGGCTAACAAGTTTTTTGCAACGATATTTGCATCAATATCAGGGTTAGATAAATTGCTTAAATCAACCGTACCATTTACAACCGCAGTTCCTTTTTTATTATCCTTTAATTGCAAATCTGTAATTTGAATGATACTGTTTTTAACAGCTACTTTATCGCTGATGATATAAGGCGTTTTTAAATAATTAATCGTAAGTCCCACATTTTCCAAATTAAGGTTTCCGTTAATTTGGGGTTTGTCCGGCATTCCGGTCAAATTTAAATCAGCAGAAATTTGTCCGCTTAATTTGGAAACTAAATCGTTTACTAACGGGTCTAAAATTACCGCTTCAGTTTGATTCATTTTTAAATGAAAATCAAGCTTGTTCTCTTCACTTGTAATATTATATTTCCCGGTTACATTCAATGTTTCTAAACCTTTATTAATCAAATTTAAATTTACAGCAGCTATTTTGTTGGTGTTATCCAATTGTGCAGACAACTTTAAATTACCAATTGAAGTTTTATTTATGGTAATTGAATCTGCATGAAGATCAGATTCTACACCCGGATTTTTTGTAATTGAATTGATCGTTGCGTTCCCGTTTAAAATCCCTGTCAGTTTAATTCCGGAAGATTTGGTAAGCTGATCCAAAGAACCTAAACTAAATTTTTCAAATACAACTTTAAGTTTATCTTCCGTTTTGGGAGAAATAAAACCGTCAACACTTATTTTTTGTACTCCGTTTGAGAGTACAAAACCGGTAACTTGTGTGCGTGCATTTTCCAGGATTTTAATTCTTACTTGTTCTGCAATCCGCCATTTTTGTTGTTCAATAATCACATCAGAAGGAAGCAAACTTAGTTTGGCAGTTGTATCTTTTCCAAACTCAACCAAACCATACAAGTCTAACTGGTTTACCGCATTTTTATCAGAAAGTTTGATGTTGAAATTTAAACTGTCGCGCTTTAAAAAGTTTGTGATATTGATATTTTTGATGAAAAGGCTATCCGAAAAATTAACCTTACTTAAAGAAATATTTACACCGATATAATCATTGTCTGTACTTTCATCTATCAGCAGATCATGAAAAACCGTTTTATCATATTGGATGGTTTTGATCAATCCGTTTAAAGTTGCTGTTTTATTAAAAGAGTTAAAATTGCCAACAAAAGTTCCCTGTTCCGGGATTTTTAATTTCGGTAAAAATATGGTTGTAACCGGATCCAGGTTTTTAAGATTTAGCCGGAATGCAAAGTTTTGAGGTTTGGGTGCAACAAATTTGGTTTGGAGCGAAGGGATATACTTCTTTACCAGTGTTTTAAAATAGGAGGGCAAAGTATTTAAATCATAATCTCCTTTTAAACTTCCGTCGGCTAAGGAAGATTTTAAAGTAAGCTCGCGTTCTTTTCCTTTTCCTTCGGCAGCAAAATAAAGAGAATCTACCAAATAATTGTTTCTTGGATTAACCAGTTTGATTTGCCGCAACAGCACATTTCCATTGATATTATTGATATCAGTACCAGAAAAATTGGAACTGAATTGTGCATCAACCGCAATGGTATCTTTTAAAAAATGTAACTTGTTAAGTTGTGCTCCTTTAATGTTAGATTTAAAATGAAAAACCGGTAGGGCAGGGTTTAAATCTACGTTTCCTTTGAAATTAAGTTTTAAGTTTGGATCATTCACAAGTACTTCGCCGTCAAAATACTTTTTACGAATTGTTCCGTTTACATCCAGGTTTGTATAGTGGTAACGGTTAAAATCAAGATACTTAATATCCGCATCCAACTTGCCCGACAATTGTTTGATATCAAAACCGGAGCCATTTATATTTGCAGAAAGTGTGGCCCGGTTTAAAGAAGGCTCGTTTAATAAATTCCCAAAATCGAAATCAAAAGTTTTGACATTACCGCTATAACTCGGTACATCACCTTTAATTTTCATATTCACATCAGAGCTAAATTTGCCCAGCTTGGTTTTAAAACTTCCGTATGCTACAAAATCATTTTGAAAACCGTTAAACTGACCGCTAAAACTAATATTACCAAATTTTTCAATAATCGCCGGTATGGCACTACTTCTTTTATCGGTAAAATCTTTGTACAGTAAATCCAAATCTTTTTTATTGGTAGCAACTTGTTCAATGTTTAGTTCCATCAGTGTTTGTTTCCAATGCGGCAAACCTTTTATACTAAAGTTTCCTTTAATGTAAGTTGCCTGCCCGGCTTGTACTGCTAAATTTTTCGCTTTCAAATTATCAACTTTACCTTTGATAACGCCGTTTACACCCAATTCAAACTTTACATGATGCAGTTCATCTGCAAAAAAAGCAATGTCGGCAGATGATAAATGTGCAGATCTAAAATCAGCAGTCATTACCACACGATGTTCAAAGTCATCAAAGTCATCAAAACTTTTAAATCCAAGTTTAAAATAATTTTGAAGTTTGGAATGCGGCGTGATCAAACTCAAATGCTGTAATTCTATTTGATTGGTATCAACTGTAATAACAGAAGCTAATTTATTTACCATAAAACCGCTCTTTTCTTTAAAAGATAAATTACTGATTGCGGCTTTAAACAAATGGTTTTTTAAATCAAGATTACTTGCCGCAATGTTTAATCGGCTGATATCAACATCATCATAATTTACGCCATTGATAACCGTATCAATCCGTTGGTTTTTGTATTTGAAATGGAAATTATGCAGCGCAATTTGTTCAAAGTTTATCGTCCAGGGTTTACTCTTCTTTTTAACTTTTGTGGTATCAGAATTAAAATAATCCAGGATGAATTTTAAATTAGTTTGCTTGTTTTTTAGTTTCTTAAGATAGAAGGAACCATTATCGAGCGTAATATTTTTGAAGTCAATTTTACGGTCGCCGATACTGTTAAAAATCGAAAATCCGGTAAGTTGTACGCTTAGCAAAGGTGTTCTTAACAGCGTATCTTTTTGCTGATCAAGCACAAACAAATCTTCCAACACTACAGAAGAAAAGGGTTTTAAATACAAGCTTTTAATAGAAACTGTTGTATGCAACTCTTTTGATAAATAGTTAGTTGCTTTTTTGGCAGCCCAGGTTTGTACCGGTTTAAACCGAAACGAAAACACAAGCAGCCCAAGCATCAGAATGAGCAGGAGCAGAACTGTTAACGTTATTTTTAGTGCTTTTTTAATAACTTTGTAAGCTAAATACTTGTTTAATGCCTGTTATTTTAGGAATAGAATCTTCTTGTGATGAAACCTCCGCGGCCGTTTGCATCGACGGAAAAGTGGTAAGTAATATCATTACCAGCCAATCTATCCATGCTGCTTACGGTGGCGTTGTGCCGGAGTTGGCCTCGCGGATACATCAGCAAAATATCATTCCTGTAGTTCAACAAGCCATATTAACGGCTAAAATAACAAAAAATGATGTTGATGCAGTTAGTTTTACCCGCGGTCCCGGACTTTTAGGTGCTTTGTTGGTTGGTGTTTCTTTTGCAAAAGCTTTTGCCCTGGCCCGTAACCTGCCTTTGATAGAAGTAAACCACATGCAGGCGCACATTATGGCCAACTTTATTGAAGATCCTAAACCTAAATTTCCGTTTATCTGCCTTACCGTTTCCGGCGGGCATACGCAGATTGTGCTGGTAAAAGATTATTTTGATTTTGAAATTATCGGTGAAACTTTGGACGATGCCGCCGGAGAAGCAATGGATAAAACAAGCCGGATTTTGGGTTTGCCTTATCCCGGCGGGCCGTTAATTGATAAATATGCACGTTTAGGTAATGCCGATGCTTTTAAATTTCCGGAGCCGCAAATCCCCGGCTTAAACTTTAGTTTTAGTGGGTTAAAAACAGCATTTCTTTATTTTGTGCGGGATAAAATTGCTGCAAATCCTGATTTCTTGAAAGAAAACTTACCTGATCTTTGTGCTTCTATTGAAAAAAGAATCGCTACAATTTTGATTAATAAAGTGAAGAAAGCTGCAGGACAATATCAGGTAAAAGAAATTGCTTTGGCAGGAGGCGTTTCTGCCAATACCGGGTTACGCAATTTATTACAGGAAACAGCTGCGCTTAATAGCTGGAATTGTTACATCCCGGCATTTCAATATTGTACCGATAATGCGGCCATGATTGCCGCAACCGGATATTATAAATTTTTAAAACACGATTTTGTTGGCCAGCAAATTGCACCTTTGGCCAGAATGCAATTTTAACTGATAAAATGAATATAGCATCTTTAATTTTCTGGGCAATTTTTGTGGTTCCTTTAGTTGGATTTTTATTTTGGGTAATGTGGCAGGATAAAAAGAAACGTTCTACCGGTTTGGTCGTGCTTATTTTGGGCGTGATCCTGGCGGTAATTTATATGTATGCCAGAACCGGCGGGAAATAAAAAAGCACCCGATTAATTAAACCAGATGCTTCTTTTACCGATGTTTTTTAAGGATGCTTATTCTTCGGTTACCGCAACGGATTCCACGCCTGTAACAGCTTCTCTGATTTTTACTTCTAATTCTTCCATCATTTCCGGGTTATCCAAAATGATGTTTTTCACTGCATCCCTGCCTTGACCTAAACGGGTTTCGCCATAGCTAAACCAAGAACCGGATTTTTTAATGATATTATATTCCACACCTAAATCAATAATTTCGCCGGCTTTAGAAATCCCTTCACCAAACATAATATCAAATTCGGCTAAACGGAAAGGCGGAGCTACTTTGTTTTTTACAACTTTCACTTTTACGCGGTTACCGGAAACTTCATCCGTATCTTTAATCTGCGAAGTTCGGCGAATATCTAAACGTACAGAAGCGTAAAATTTCAAAGCGTTGCCCCCGGTTGTTGTTTCCGGATTACCAAACATCACTCCGATTTTTTCTCTCAACTGATTGATAAAAACACAGCAGCAACCGGTTTTACTGATCATACCGGTTAATTTACGCAGTGCCTGCGACATTAAGCGTGCTTGTAATCCCATTTTAGAATCGCCCATTTCACCTTCGATTTCAGCTTTTGGTACCAAAGCCGCTACAGAATCGATTACGATAATATCAATTGCGCCGGAGCGAATCAGGTTGTCTGCAATTTCTAAAGCCTGCTCGCCGTTATCCGGTTGAGATATTAATAAATTCTCAATATCAACACCTAATTTTTGTGCATAGAAACGATCAAAAGCATGTTCTGCATCAATAAAAGCGGCAATACCGCCTTTTTTCTGGCATTCTGCAATGGCGTGTATAGCCAAAGTAGTTTTACCGGAAGATTCCGGGCCGTAAATCTCGATTACCCGTCCTTTTGGCAAACCGCCAACACCTAAAGCAATATCTAAACCCAATGAACCTGTAGAAATAACTTCTATCGGATCAATTACGGTATCACCCAATTTCATTACGGTACCTTTACCATATGATTTTTCCAGTTTATCCAAAGTAAGCTGTAAAGCTTTTAACTTATCTGTACTGTTTTTATCTGTACTCATTATTTTAGTTTTTCAGGTGCTAAGATAGGTAAATAAAATAGATAATGCTAATATTTTTATCATTTTTTGATAATAAAAACAGGCATAAAAGAAGTAGTAAACTTAACGGATTTAATCTGTATTAGCAACTGCGTTTGGCACACTTAGTTTTTGGAGCTGCACAGCTAACTGATTTAGTTTTTTGTTTTTTTGAAGCTTCCTGGCTTTTTGCAGATCTGCTGATTCCTTTTTTCGAAGGAAAGTTTCTGTATTGGTTTGCTCAAAATACTTACAAAAATGCGTTAACGGGCAAATATTGCATTTTGGCGTTCGTGCAACACAAATATATCTTCCGTGTAAAATTAACCAGTGATGTGCTACACTTAAAAATTCCCTGGGTAAATACTTAGTCAATTGAAGTTCTGTTGCTAAAGGAGTTTTAGCATTATTAGTTAAGCCGATACGGTTAGAAACCCGAAACACATGCGTATCCACAGCCATTGCCGGTTCCTGGAAAATAACAGCAGAAATAACGTTAGCAGTTTTACGGCCAACACCCGGCAGCTTTTGCAAATCTTCCATTCCCTGCGGGACAATCCCATTAAATTCGGCCACTAGCATTTTAGCCATGCCAAGCAAATGTTTAGTTTTATTATTAGGATAACTTACACTTTTTATATAGGAGTAAACTTCCTCCGTGGTAGAAGCAGCAAGCGTTTCCGGTGTAGGATATCGCGCAAAAAGGGCAGGAGCAATCTGGTTGATCCGCTTATCGGTACATTGGGCAGAAAGAATAACGGCCATCAGCAACTCAAAAGGAGAATCGTAATGAAGTTCTGTTACCGGATCAGGCTGATGGGTAGAAAAATAAGCAACAAAGGCTTTATAACGATCTGTTTTAAGCATATTCAAATTTAAATAAATTTTATTTGCAGGGGTTGCCAGCAAAATTTATTTAAGTTTTTTATGCTGTAAAAAGAGCATCAAAATAAATTTCAACAGAACAAAAAAAATTATCGCGGTAAACGAAGCATCATTTTTTTGTTCTGGAATAAGTAATGATTTTAAATACGGTTTCTTGTTTGGGATGAATCTGGATCAAACTTAAATGGTTTGATATGGCTTTGTAGAAGCGTTGTTCGCTGGCATCCAAGTCATCAGGAACATCATTGTTTTTGGTTAACATAGTGTTGTCAACACGGTTTACATCGTTTGTAGAGATTTCGGTCATAAGCTTGTTTAGGTTAAAAACTAACAGCATTTGAACGAAAACTCTACAAATTTAGTATATACAAAAATATTTTTATTCTTTTAAAAGTAATTCTTTGCTCATCATCATCCGTCTTAAATTATTTAGCGCATAACGCATCCGGCCTAAAGCGGTATTGATGCTAACATCTGTAATATCCGCAATCTGTTTAAAGCTAAGATCACCGTAATGGCGCATAATCAACACTTCTTTTTGTTCTGAAGGAAGTAAATGGATCAGCTTTTTTAAATCAGTATAAGTTTGCTCGCGGATCATCCGGTCTTCCGTGCTTTCGTCATATTGGCCTAAAACATCAAATATATCAAAGCTTTCGCCGTTGTTAACTAAAGGCGTTCTTTTTTCGCGGCGGAAATGATCAATAACCAAGTTATGCGCAATACGGGCAACCCAAGGCAAAAATTTCCCTTCTTCGTTGTATTTGCCGGCTTTGAGCGTATTAATTACTTTAATAAAAGTATCCTGAAAAATATCTTCTGCCAGATATTCGTCTTTAACTAACAAATAAATTGATGTATATATTTTTGACTGGTACCTGCGGATGAGTTCTGTTAAACCTGCTTCGCTGCCGGAAATATACAGATGGATCAACTCGTGATCGCTCGTCTCTTTAAACTCCATAGACCTCTAACTTTCTTTTTAATTTTAAGTTGATAATTTCTTAAAGTAGAGTTCTTTCTATAGCGGGAAATTTAAATATGAGTTTAAACAATTGTAATACCAAATAAAATAAAAATTCTCTTAACAAACAAATTTTATATTTAAAATACTTACTTGTATCACCAGAGCGGTATTTTTGCTTTTATCAAACAGTTTTTGCACGATACTTCTTTTATCGATATAAATTTTAAATGAATACAGAACCAGAAATAGACTCCAAACATCATATTGTAATTGCAGGCGCAAGAGTTCATAATTTAAAAAACCTGACCGTTGCGATCCCAAAAAACAGACTGGTTGTGATAACCGGCATGTCAGGCTCCGGCAAGTCGTCCCTGGCTTTTGATACGCTTTATGCTGAAGGCCAGCGCCGTTATGTAGAAAGCCTTTCTTCTTATGCGCGCCAGTTTTTAGGGCGGATGAACAAACCGGATGTAGATTATATCCGCGGTATTGCGCCGGCCATCGCCATCGAGCAAAAAGTGATTACTTCAAATCCTCGTTCTACAGTTGGTACTTCTACCGAAATTTATGATTACCTGAAGCTGCTTTTCTCCCGGATCGGGAAAACAATTTCGCCAAAATCCGGGCAAATTGTTAAAAAAGATACCGTAACGGATGTTGTAAATTTTGCAGCAGCGTTGACGGAAAATACTGCCGTTACCGTTTATTGTCCGCTTCATCCGCATAACAACCGAACGTTAAAAGAAGAACTGGCGGTTTTGCTGCAAAAAGGTTTTCAGCGGGTTTTGTTTGAAGGTAAAATTTCCAGGATTGAGCAGATTTTGGAGGATGCCTCGATTGAAGATAAACAGTTAACATCAGATCATGCTGTTTTTATCGTGGTAGATCGGGTGATAATCAATACAGAAGAAGAAACTTTGAGCCGTTTGGCAGATTCTGTACAAACTGCTTTTTTTGAAGGCCGCGGCGATTGCTATCTCCGCTATAAACCAACGGAAGAAGAACCCGAAAAAGACCAGTTTTTTTGTGACCGTTTTGAGCTGGATGGTATCCGTTTTGAAGAACCTTCGCCTAATTTTTTCAGTTTTAATAATCCTTACGGTGCCTGCAAACGTTGCGAAGGTTATGGTAAAACGATTGGTATTGATGAAGATTTGGTAATCCCGGATAAAAGTAAAACCATTTACGATGGTGCCATTGCGCCTTGGCGCAGCGAAAAAATGAAGGAATGGAACGATGAACTGGTTAACAAAGCCATCAAATTTGATTTCCCGATTCATCGTGCATACAGCCAGTTAACGCCAAAACAACAAGCTTTGGTTTGGACGGGCAATAAGTACTTCCGTGGTTTGGATGCTTATTTTAAAGAGCTGGAAGAGCAAACCTATAAAATCCAGTATCGTGTAATGTTGTCGCGCTATCGCGGCAAAACTACTTGCCCGGATTGTAAAGGCAGCCGTTTGCGGGCAGATGCTTCTTTTGTCAGGATAAATTCCAAGTCCATAACTGATATTGTTTTGATGCCGATGGACGAAGCTTTGGCTTTCTTTCAAAATATTAAATTAAGTGAGCAGGACGAAAAAATCGCCCGTCGTTTGTTGCTGGAAATCATTAACCGCCTACAGTTTTTAAACGATGTTGGCTTGAGTTACCTCACCTTAAACCGACTTTCAAACACACTTTCCGGCGGAGAATCGCAGCGCATCAACCTGGCAACTTCGCTGGGCAGCAGTTTGGTTGGTTCCGTTTATGTGTTGGACGAGCCAAGCATCGGTTTGCATCCTCGGGATACGCAACGGCTGATTACAGTTTTAAAATCGTTGCGCGATGTGGGCAATACGGTTTTAGTGGTGGAGCATGAAGAAGAAATTATGCAGGCCGCAGATCATTTAATTGATATAGGCCCGGAAGCCGGCACGCATGGCGGCGAACTGGTTTTTGCCGGAACTTATAACGAAATTTTAACCGACGAGAACAGTTTAACCGGCAAATATTTAAGTCATCGCGAAGAAATCAAAATTCCGGCGCAGCGCAGAAATTGGAATGATTTTATCCTGATAAAAGGAGCACGCGAAAATAACCTTAAAAATATCGACGTAAAATTTCCGCTTGGCGTTTTAACGGTGGTTACGGGCGTTTCCGGTTCGGGCAAAACTAGTTTGGTCAAACGGATTTTGTATCCGGCTTTACAAAAAAGTTTGGGCAATTATTCCGGCGAAAAAACTGGCGGTTATGACGGTATTGAAGGTGATATCAGCAAAATTGAACAGGTAGAAATGGTTGATCAAAACCCGATTGGCCGTTCATCGCGCTCTAATCCGGTTACTTATATTAAAGCTTGGGACGATATCCGGAACCTGTTTTCGGCACTGCCGGCTGCCAAAGCAGCAGGATTAAAACCGGCAGCTTTTTCTTTTAATGTGGAAGGCGGCCGCTGCGATGTTTGCCAGGGCGAAGGCGAAGTAAAAATCGAGATGCAGTTTATGGCAGATATTTATTTGCCTTGCGAAGCCTGCGGCGGCAAGCGGTTTAAACAGCATGTTTTAGATGTAACTTATCAGGAAAAAAACGTGGCCGATATTTTACAGATGACGATTGATGAAGCGCAGGAGTTTTTCTCGAAAGAAACCAAAATCCTTAACAAAATAAAACCGCTGGTAGAAGTAGGTTTGGGTTACGTGCAGCTTGGCCAGTCGTCCAACACTTTATCCGGCGGCGAAGCGCAGCGGATCAAGTTGGCGTCCTTTTTAATCAAAGGAAATAATGCCAGCAAAACAATGTTTGTTTTTGATGAACCCACAACCGGGCTTCATTTTCATGATATTAAAAAACTGTTAAAATCCTTTAATGCTTTGCTGGAACAAGGCAATACAATTGTAGTAATCGAGCATAATATGGATGTGATAAAATGTGCAGATTGGGTGATTGATATTGGCCCGGAAGGCGGCGACCGCGGCGGAAATTTAGTTTTTGAAGGCTTGCCTGAAAAATTGGTTAAAGAGAAAAAATCTTACACTGCAAAGTTTTTAAAAGAGCGTTTAACACAGGTAGCCTGTTAATTTGTAGAAATCCCGGTAAAATCAGCCGTTAAAAAATTAATTCAACAGAAGTAAAATGCTGGATTCAGCTTTATTATTTTCAGAGATAAAGTAAAGTTACTGATCAACGCAGAATTTACCGGATAAACTTAAAACAAACATCAAAATAGAAAAGCTGCCTGTAAAGGGTAGCTTTTTTTATTTATGCTGATGCTTCTTTTACGGGACAAAAAACTATGTTTGTTTATTGTGCAACCATTTCTATCTGTCAAAAACCTGATTACTTTTGCCCCATGATTTTTCTGACCTTTTTCCTGGGGATTGTTTGCAATTTTATTGGTTACGTTCCGCCGGGAAACATCAATTTAACACTCGTACAAATCACCATAAATCGTGGCATAAAACAAGCATTATATTTTATTTCTGCGTTTTCGGTAGTCGAGTTTTTTTTCACTTTACTGATCATGAACGGTGCAAGCTGGCTTTCGCAGCAGATGAAGTTAAGCACTATCATCGATTGGGTTATGGTCGTTTTGTTTACAGTTTTAGGTTTTGTAACCTGGCATAACCGTAACGAGCAGCCAAGCGAAAAATATTCTAGTAACGACAGTATCCGTTACGGCATCATCCTTGGCATTGTAAACCCGATGCAAATCCCGTTCTGGCTCATTACCGGCACCTATTTAATCACCCATGAATGGATTGAAGCTTCTGGTTTTGAGTTGATTGTGTTTAGTTTCGGTTCTGCATTAGGTGCATTTTTGTGTTTGTACATCTACGCAAAATCAGCAAATTATATCAAAGATAAATTTGCCCTCAGCAGTAAAATCATCAACAAAAGCATTGCTATTTTATTTTGGAGTTTTGCCGCTTACCACGTAATTAAACAAGTATATCTGATGTTTTTTAAGCACCATTGAGTTTTGAGTTGATGCTTCTTTTATCATATGTTTTTAGGTAAACCGAATCTCAAAAATCATATTTTGATAAACCTTTTTATACTAAGTCGGGTTTACTCCATATGAAAAAAACATTAACCTATATGATAATTGCGTTGGCAGTAAGCTTTGCTTCCTGCAGCAGCAATACAAAATCAGGTCAATCGGCAGAGAGTGATGCGATAAAAAATACTGATGCCACAACCGGTAATAATACAGAACATAAAGTTAGCGATAACCCAAACGGCAATAATTCGGTAAAGCTGGAACAGGTTTTTGCTGATCCAACCTACCAGTTAACCGGCGTTGCGGTTTCTAAATCCGGTCGTTTATTTACCAGTTATCCATTGTGGACACCTTCGATTTATAAATATGCTTTGGTAGAAGTTTTGCCGGGAAATCAGGTAAAACCATATCCGGATGCAGCCATGAACAGCTGGAAACCCGGCGAAAGCGGCAACAACAAATGGGTTTGCGTGCAGGCACCTTATATTGATGACCAGGACGTGATGTGGGTGATTGACCCGGCTGCGCCGAAGCTGGACAAGGTTTATCAAAACAGCCACAAACTGGTTAAAATTAACCTAAGCACCAATAAAGTTGAACGCACTTATACTTTTGAAGGCGTTGCTGATGAACATAGTTATTTAAACGATGTTCGGGTGGATACCAAAAGGCAGTTTGCTTACATCACCAACTCAGGAACCGGAGGAATTGTGGTGGTTGATTTAAAATCAGGAAAAGCACGGCAGGTTTTGCAAAATCATTATTCTGTTCATACGGATAAAGATTTTAAATTTATCATTGACGGAAAAGAAATGGCGCAGGACGGCCAGCCGGTGAAATTTGATTCGGATGGAATTGCGCTATCTCCTGATGGCAATTTGTTGTATTACAAACCTTTAACAGATACAAAATTGTATCGCATTAAAACAGAATTTTTAAGGAATGATACTTTACCCGGACAAAAATTGAAGGGTTATGTAGAAGATTTGGGGAAATATGCGGTTACTGACGGGATGGAATTTGACAAAAAAGGAAATTTGTATTTAGGCGATCCGCAGCATTCTTCCATCATCAAAATTACGCCTGATTTGAAAGCGACAACTTTGGTGCAGGATGATCGCTTGATCTGGCCGGATAGTTATTCACTTTCAAAAGATAGTGCTTATTTATATGTTAGCTGTTCTCAAATCCAGAAAACGCCGGAACATAATGCAGGTATCAATAAGCGTACTTCGCCATATGCGATATACAGAATTAAATTGTCATAAAAGAAGCATCTTTGTTTGATGCTGTTTTTATCGCCTAAAAATCAAAACCAAAAAACAAACATGAGTTCTTTCCATATTGATATTCCCCGAAAAGATCATACGATGACCGTTCGGGTTGAAGATGCCAATAAACCCAGGCTAACTGCTTACAATCTTTTTTACAACGAGCAACTGTTTGGCTGCCTGGTTTGTAATGAAAATAACATCTGGATTTATGAGCCGCACGCACACGAAGCTTTGATATTGAATGCAGAAGAAATACAGCATTTAGGCAAGCAAATTAAGGAGCAAGCCGGTTAAGTTTTCAAAAAAACATCCAAAAAAAGAGCTTCAGAATTATTTTCGGAGCTCTTTTTAGTTTTAAAATAGTTCGATTGTTTACGATAGTTTTTTATTAAACATTTTTTTTGCCGAAACCCATTCTTTGTTCAAAGCCGTTTCCGAAGTTTTTTCTGCAATTGCATCAAAAGCTAAACCTGCGGCAATGGCGTAAACGGCGTGATGTAAACCATCAATAGAAACTGTTTTGGCATCTTCTTCCGTTGCCGGCGGTGCAACATCCAAAGAAGGCAGCATAACCATTGCAGTTCCCCAAATCGCACCAAAATGTACCAATGTTGCTTTCCAGCCTTTTAAACCTGTTAAGGAAATTAATCCGCGTGCAATTCCCCATGATGTACCGTAAGCCCAATGAATTTGCTGTGATACTTTTGCTTTGTTTTCTTCGGAGTCTGGCTCTATGTCCAACACTTTAGAAGCTGCATCAATCGGTGCAGAACTTGGCTCGCGGCCATCAATTTTCATTTCGATCGCTTGCGAAACGGTTATGGCAGCCGTGCCAACAATGCCGGCCATTACACCAATGCCAATAGCGGTGCCTAATTCGTTTAAAAATATTCCTGCTTTATTTTTCATACAATTATAATTAACTGGTTTAATCAACAAAAAACCAGTTCGATTGATTTTTTCTAAACCAGAAAACAATATCAAACAGGTAGTTTTTATGGAAAGATGAATTACATCAGCAGCAAACCACCAAAATTTGATAATATTACAGCATGAAAAAATCAGTGCTGCTAACCCTCTTAACCTTACTAACCACTTTGCAAAGTTGTATAGTAGTTGGCGGTGTGTTTAGGGCCGGTTTTAAAATGGGTATTTATTCTGTTTTCTTGATTTTAGGATTGCTGGTTTGGATTATTTTTAAACGATCTAACCGAAGATAAAGCCGAATCTTAAAAATATGGGTTAAAAGAAGCATCAGTAGGTTAGGTAATAATTGCAAAAACAATCAATAGCACTTCCTGTTAGCTTCATAAATAAAATTTAATCACATGAAAAATCTGAACCTGTTTGTACTTGCTGTAATGTTAATGGTGTTAAGCAGCTGCTCTGCTATAGGCGGAATTTTTAAAGCCGGTGCCGCAGTAGGCATTATTGCCGTTGTTGTTGTTATAGCAGTAATTATCTGGTTGATCTCTCTTTTCAGAGGAAAAAGTAGTTAGTAACTTGTTTGATAATTTGCTATCGATTTGAACTGAAATATGTTGCAGTTTTAAGCTTGAATTCTTTGTAAAAAAGTAAAGCTCCTGATGGGCAGGAGCTTTTACTAACCAATTATAAACCTAAATTATGAGAAGACTTTTTTAAACAGAAAGTCTTTTTTTGTTCCTCTCTGTTTGATAGTGTAAAGATAACACTAAGTTTTACAATTGCAAAAATATTTTTTCTTGTCTTTCATATAATTGAAGAAATAGACGCCTTTACAGCAATCATTTTACCGTTACGATAAATTCAATTAGTAAAAAAGCAAGTTTTTGTTAAAAAAGATCAATTATTATTTTTTAGAGAATCAAAAAGCCAATTAAAAATTCTAAAGTTTAAAAAAGTAGTATAAAACAGGATAGTTTTAGTATTGATAATGCTTTTAGCGGATATAAAAATCAGAAAAAGTTAAATTTAATTAATAAGATACTGTTTCTAATTTCTATAAAAGAAAAATCAGGATACCAATTGATATAAAAGTAAAATAACAGCGTTTTTTGACTGTTAAAATTTATCAGCATAAATCTCTTTTATAATTTTAATTTTAAATCAAAACGCCTCTTTTACCGTATATAATGTAATCGAAATAACAATTGCCGAATGATTATTCTTGTGTTTTTCCTGTGCCACTGGTTTTTGTCACTATTTTTTCAAACTTTCTTTTTACATCGGTATGCTTCGCATAAGATGTTTAAGCTGAATAATTTCTGGGAAAAAACTTTTTACCTGATGACGTATGTTTTCCAGGGTTCTTCCTTTTTAAATCCGCGTGCATATGCAATTTTACACCGGATGCACCATACTTACAGCGATACCGAAAAAGATCCGCATTCGCCGCATTTTGCAAAGGACGTACTTGGGATGATGATCAAGACTAAAAATATCTACATGGATTACCAGAAGCATAAAATTGAACCGGAACCTGCTTTTCGTGATCGTTATCCAACCTGGAATTTTGTAGATCAAATTGGCGATCATTGGGTTAGCCGGATTGCGTTTGGTTTGTTTTACATCACTTTCTATATTGTTTTTGCCACGCAATGGTGGATGTTTTTATTGCTGCCGATACATTTTTTAATGGGACCGTTGCACGGTGCGATTGTAAACTGGTGCGGACATAAATATGGTTATTCTAATTTTGATAACCACGACCACAGCAAAAATATGCTGCCTTTGGATTTTTTAATGATGGGTGAGCTTTTTCAAAATAATCACCATAAAAAACCAAATGATGCTAATTTTGCTAAAAAATGGTTTGAGTTAGATCCAACTTATCCGGTTATGAAGTTAATGCACCATTTACGGATCATCAAATTAAGAAAAATTTGAACTCCTATTGCATAAATCATCTGTTTACTTAACTTTAAACAGATGATCCGTTTTATCCTCATCTTCCTGCTGTTTCTCGTTTCTTTGCTGGCAGTTTTCCCGGCACCAACTTATCATCTTTGGATCCTGGCAATCCTGGTGACTGAGTTCCCGTATATTTTTATCATCCTCACCATTATTCTTTATCTAATCAAAACCCGGTTAATAGGATATAAAAGAGCAGGCAATATATTGGCTTTCATTTCGCTGATGCTTTTTTTATCGCCTGTTTTTAGTGCTTATATTACCGCCAAAAAACTTCCGCAGGAACTCAGTTTGGCTTTAGGAAATGCTGTCAATTTAAATCCGGATCATCTAAAACAACCTTATTCTTTCTTTTCCATGTTTTCCGGAATTGATCAAAAAAAGGTTCCTTATCAAACTTTTACTTACAAAACTTATCCCGAAATCAGTTTACAGCTCAATTATTATCGGTCGCAAATTGTGGGGAAAAAGCCTTGTGTAATTGTCATTCACGGCGGTTCCTGGCAAGGCGGAACAGATGAACAACTGCCTGAACTAAATAGTTATCTGGCAAGAAAAGGTTATCAGGTTGTATCTATCGAGTATCGTTTGGCACCGGAATACAAAAATCCGTCGCCGATAACGGATGTTCAAAATGTAATCAGTTATTTAAAAACTCATGCTGAGAAATTACAGATCGATACAACTAATTTTGTTTTATTGGGCAGATCTGCAGGCGCACAAATTGCGCTGCTTGCCGCTTATACTTTAAAAAATGAAGGCATAAAAGGAGCAATTGATTATTACGGGCCGGCAGATATGATTTTTGGTTATTTGGTGCCGTCAAATCTGTTAGTGCTTGATTCACATCAGATTATGGTTGATTATTTGGGAGGAACGTATCAGCAAATTCCAAAAAAATATGCAGCGAGTTCTCCGATTTTATATGCAAATGCGGCTTCCGTTCCAACGCTGATCATCCACGGGAAAAATGATGTGCTGGTTTCGTATCAGCACAGCGTTCGCCTAAACACAAAACTGAACGAACTCAAAGTGAAGCACTATTTTTTGAGTTTGCCTTGGGCAACGCACGGCTGCGATTTCAATTTAAACGGCCCGAGCGGACAGTTAGCAACTTATACGGTAGAACGCTTTTTAAACGTTGTTACTTCGTCGAAATAAACCCAAACCACAATTTTTTGTCAACTTATATCAACTTCAAATCTTTTATTAAAAGTAATTTTATGATTAGCAAATACACCCGGATGCTTCTTTTACCGATGTTTTTTTTAGTTGCTTCCTTCAAACCAATAACTCCGGCAAAAACATCAACTGTTTTAAAATCGGCTCCGGCAGATAAAATTATATTTATTGAAAACGATTGGAATGAAGCCGTAAAAAAAGCATCAACACAAAAAAAATACATTTTTGTGGATTGCTACGCCACCTGGTGCGGTCCTTGTAAAATGTTGAAAGTCAGAACTTTTACCAATAAAAAAGTAGCCGATTTCTTCAACAAAAACTTCGTAAATATTTCTATCGATATGGAAGCCGGACAAGGCCCGGCACTGGCAGAACGCTGGAAATTGCAGGCTTACCCAACCTTAATTATTTTTGATGAAAACGCAAAACCGGTTCTCGGAACAGCAGGTTTTATGAACCCGGATGATCTGATGCGTTTTGCAGAACAAGCTTTAAACGGGAAAAGGTAAGGAATTAAAAGGGAAGTTGTTGAGGTTGCATAGCAACTAACATAGCATAGAAAAATTAGAATTATAAATGACCACTATTATTTTAATAATATCTGTAGCTGTTATATTAATTTATGGCTACAAATATTTTTCTCCGAATCGTAAAAATCAGTTTCAGGAGTTTAACAATCAATCTTCTAAAAGGGAAGAAAAACTTCATTATGTTCAAGAAGAAAGGTCTGAATATGAAAGAACTACATCTAAAGAAAAAGGAGATAATTTTGAAAAGTTTGTTATCAAGTTATTTGATTTTGAGAGTAAAAGATTTTTACTGAAAGAATGGAGAAGTGATAAATATTATGATGGTATTTATCCTGCATCTAACCATTATCCTGATTTTGAAATTGAGTTGAAAACCAAAAGTTATATCAGCCTTTTTGCAGTAGAATGTAAATATAGAAGTATTTGGGGAGAGCATAATATTATCAGTTGGGCTACAGAACAACAAATTATTAATTACGATAATTATAAAATTCAAAAGAGTTTTCCTGTGTTTATAGTGTTAGGTGTAGGTGGGAAATCAAACAGCCCGAAAGAGGTTTATGTATTTTCTTTAGAGGATGTTAATTATCAACCTACTATAAATTATAATCAGGTACAGTGTTTTAGAAGGGAAAATATTTATGCTAAATTATTTTATAATGCAGAATTTAACTCTTTACAATAATCGATCTGATAAAATTACTATTTATTGTTTTCAGTAGATGTTAATACTCCTTTTACCACCCAAAAAACCTTAACGATAAGCCGCCTCACTCCAACGCAACTCATTACGCAACTGGTTCAGTTTCGTATCCTGGTCAATTAAAACACATTCAATTCCGGCGATGTCGGCAAAATCCTGCAGGTGTTCTGCGGTTAAATTCTGACTGTAACCGGTATGATGCGCACCGCCGGCATAAATCCAGGCGGCACAGGCGGTTTTTAAATCGGGCAGCGGTTTCCAAAGTACGCGGGCGACGGGCAGGTTTGGCAAATCATGTTCAGGTTCTACGGCTTCCACTTCGTTTACCAACAAACGAAAGCGATTGCCCATATCGATGATCGAAGCATTTAAAGCAGGGCCGCCGGCCACGTTAAATACCAAACGAACCGGGTCAGCTTTGCCGCCGATGCCCAGCGGATGGATTTCACAAGTTGGTTTCCCTTTAGCAATAGAAGGACAAATTTCCAGCATGTGTGAACCTAAAACCATCGAATTATTAGGTTCAAAATGGTAAGTGTAATCTTCCATAAAAGAATTTCCGCCCGGCAAACCGCTGCCCATTACTTTCATCGCGCGCACCAAAGCGGCAGTTTTCCAGTCGCCTTCTCCGCCAAAACCGTAACCTTCGGCCATTAAACGCTGCGTGGCAATGCCGGGAAGCTGCGCCAAACCGTGCAAATCTTCAAAAGTATCCGTGAAACCTTTGTAGTTTCCCTGTTGCAAAAAAGTACGCAAACCGATTTCAATTTTCGCTGCTTCTTTTAACGAGATAAATTGTGGGCCGCCTTTCTGCAAACTTTCTGCTAAAGTATAAGCAGCATGGTATTCCTCAATCAGCTGATCGATCTGTGCATCAGTAGTTTGGTTAATTATTTCCACCAAATCACCGATGCCGTACGTATTTACAGCGTAACCAAACTTCAGCTCAGCTTCTACTTTATCGCCATCGGTAACGGCTACAAAACGCATATTATCGCCAAAACGGACGAATTTTGCACCTTGCCAGTCGAACCAGCCGGCAGCGGCACGCGCCCAGATACCAACACTTTTTTGCACTTCTTCATCCTCAAAATGGCCAACTACAACTTTACGATTTAAGCGCATCCGGGTCATGATAAAACCAAATTCGCGGTCGCCGTGGGCACTTTGGTTCAAGTTCATAAAATCCATGTCGATAGTTGCCCAGGGAATATCGCGGTTAAATTGCGTGTGTAAATGAAGCATTGGTTTTTGCAGAATTTTTAACCCGCCAATCCACATTTTGGCCGGCGAAAATGTGTGCATCCAGGCAATCACGCCAATACAATTTTCAGCCTGATTAACTTCCTGGCAAATGCCATAAATTTCTTCGGTAGTTTTAACCGTTGGCTTAAAAATAATTTTAACCGGGATTTGGGTTGAAGCATCCAAAGTAGCAGCAATTTGCCTAGAATGTTCTGCCACTTGGTTCAACGTTTCTTCGCCGTATAAATGCTGGCTGCCGGTTACAAACCAAACTTCCAGTTCTTTTAGGTTGATCATATTTGATATTGAGATTTTTTTATCGATAAAAGAAGCATCCCGTTACTGCCCGTAATAAGCATCTTTTCCATGCTTCCGTTCGTAATGTTTTTGGATGAGGGAAGCTTTTAGCCGCGCAACTTCCGGGTTAATTTGTTCGGTGAGATAAGCGATGCGCGCCACTTCCTCCAAAACCGCACTGTTATAAACCGCTTTTTCTACCGATTTTCCCCAGGTAAAAGGCGCATGGTTTCCTACCAAAATCATTTCCGTTTCGCGGTAATCCATGCCTTTTTCGCGTAAGCAATCCATGATTTGGAAACCGGTTTGATGTTCGTAATTTCCTTCGATCATCAAATCAGCCATCGGCGGCGCACAGGGAATATCCATTGTACAATGATCAGCATGTGTGGTGCCGTAAATCGGAATATCACGCTGCGATTGCGCCCAGGCCGTGCCGTATGTAGAATGTGTATGTGCGATACCGCTAATTTTTTCCCAGTGTTTGTACAAAACGGCATGTGTTCTAGTATCGGATGACGGGCGCATCAATCCTTCAACCGTTTTACCTTCAAAATCCACGATCACCATGTTATCCGGCGAAAGCTCGTTGTAAGGCACACCGCTTGGCTTCACCGCAAAAACACCTTGTTCGCGGTCGGCCGCACTTACATTTCCAAACGTAAAAATCACCAAACCGAGTTTTGGAAGCTGCATGTTGGCTTCGTAAGCACTCAAACGGATCTCATCATATTTACTCATCGATACTGTTTTTACGAGGTAATTTCTTTGGTTTGGCTTTCGATGGCTTTGCCGAGGCTGATATATTTTTGATAGCGTTTTGCGTAGATTTCCACTTTCTGCGGATCGGGCTGATATTCCTGATCAAAACCTTGTCCCATTGCAGCCATCGCATCTTCCACTTTTGGGTAGATGCCGGCAACAGTTGCAGCAAACATCGCCGCACCGATGGCACAAGTTTGTTCCGATTTGTGGATGCGGATCGGCATGTTCATCACATCGGCCATCATCTGCATAATAAACGGCGACTTTCTGGCCACGCCGCCCAAACCAATCAACCCTTTTACCGGCACGCCTTCTTTATTAAACCGATCTACAATAGATTTTGCACCAAAACAGGTTGCTTCGGCTACGGCCCGAAAGACGGAAGGTGCGTTGCTGCCCAAACCTAAATTGGCAATTACGCCTTTCAGTTCCTGGTTGGCATCCGGTGTGCGGCGGCCGTTCAGCCAATCAATTGCCAGTTCACTTTTTTCATTTAACGGGATCTTTGCCGCTTCTTTGCTCAATTCCGGAATGAGTTTATCGGTCATTTCCTGCATCAGATTTACGGCCGTTTTCCGATCCACAATTTTAGTCGATAAAAGAAGCTCCTTCATCGGCCAAACCAGCAAACTGCGGAACCAGGCGTAGGAATCGCCAAAAGCAGACTGGCCGGCTTCCATGCCCGTCATCCCCGGAATAATCGAACCCGGAACTTGTCCGCAAATACCTTTAACCAGCGTACCTTCAACTGCTGCCGTTGGTGCAACCAGCATATCGCAGGTGGAAGTGCCCATTACTTTGCTTAAATAATAAGGTTCAATTTGGCCGCCAACCGCGCCCATATGCGCATCAAAAGCACCAACGCCGATCAAAACATCGGTTGTTAAACCTAATTTTTCGGCCCAATCTGTACTTAAATTTCCGGCAGCTTTGTCCGAAGTATAAGTTTCTTGAAATAACCTCGACTTAAAACCCTTTAAAAGCGGATCCCAGGAACTAAAAAATTCATCCGGCGGCAAACCGCCAAATTCTTCGGCCCACAAAGCTTTATGGCCGGCAGCACAAACGCTGCGTTTCATATCCGTAATATGTTTTCCGCCGGAGAGTAAAAACGGAATCCAATCGCAATGTTCCACCCAGGAATAGCAGGCGTTGCGCACTTTTTCGTCCACCCGTAAAATGTGTAAAAGCTTCGCCCAGAACCATTCCGAAGAATAAATGCCTCCTACAAATTGTAAATAATTTGGTTCTGATTTTTTGGCGTGCTCATTCAGTTCTGCGGCTTCTTTCAGCGAAGTATGGTCTTTCCAAAGCACAAACATAGCGTTCGGGTTTTCTTCAAATCCGGGAAGCAAAGCCAGCGGCGTTCCGGTTTCGTTAACCGCAACCGGGGAAGAGCCGGTTGTATCTACAGAAATCGCTTTAACATCCTTTGGGTTGATGCCGGATGCTTTTTTTAGGCAATCTTTTATCGTGAATTCTAAACCTTCCGTAAAGTCCAGCGGATGCTGGCGGAACCGGTTTAAAGGTGCATCGCAATAAAGTGCTTTTTGCCAGCGCGGATAATTAAAAACCGAAGCGGCAATTTCCCGGCCGTTGGCAGCATCAACAATTACAGACCGCACAGAATCGGTGCCGTAATCAACACCAATTACAAATGATTTTTTTGCCATCATCATAATTGGTGTCTAATTAACACTTATTTTTTTAGAAACTAAAATTGAGTTATTAATTGAGCCGAAAATTAAAAAATCAGGCTTTCCGGATTCGGGATAAAGTTTAAAAAAGCCTGGAATTTTTCTTTGTACTGGTTCTCATTCAACATGTAATAAAAAGCACCTTTTTTAGAGTTTTCTTTGTGCTTGTCCTGCTGCCTGATCAGCAAACCGGTTGAAAGCAGTTTCCGGCTAAAGTTTCTTTTATCAAAAGTAGCACCGTAAATGCCTTCGTATAAACTTTGTAATTGCGGGATGGTAAATTTTTCGGGCAAAAGTTCAAATAAAATCGGATGCAGCGCAGCTTTATACCGAAGATGATTTTTTGCTGTTTCGATCATTTCTTCATGATCAAAAATCAGTTTTGGGAAATCATTCAGCAAAAACCACTCCGCGTGATATTCATCATTTAGCTGCTTTTCATATTTATGGATATCTATCAGCGAAAAATAAGCCACGCCGATTGTTCTTTCCAACGGATCGCGGAACGGTTCGCCAAAAACATGCAGCTGCTCCAGATAAACACCTTCCAGCCCGGTTAATTGCTTCAATATGCGATTTGCAGCCTGGTCCAGGTTTTCTGCCGGCTGGATAAAACCGCCCATCAAACTCCATTTTTTAGCTTCCGGTTCAAAGCCCCGCTGGATCAGTAGGATTTTTAAATCATTGCCGTCAAAACCGAAGATCACACAATCTACAGCTACAAGGATTCGTGTTTGTCCGGAATATCTGATCATCGAATGAGGCTTTAAAAGGAGCTGTGAATTTAAAGTTGAATGATACATAAATTTAAATAATTCTCAAAAAATAAATAATGTCAAAAAGAAAATTATTATAATCCTGAGTTTGATTTTTAGAGCTTGTTTTAATTTTCCGGTTTATTTCCATGCTTCTTTTATCACCTAAAAAATAGAGTTAAGGATAGCCGCCGTAAAAAATATTTGACAGGAATTTTTACCTTGCCGCTGTTTAATCAATTTAAAATGAATCTGAATTTATTTGATTTAAGCGGAAAAACTGTTTTGGTAACGGGCTGTAACCGCGGCATCGGTAAAGCCATGGCTGTGGCAATGGCCGAAGCCGGCGCAGATGTGATTGGTGTTTCTGCTTCTTTAGAACTGGAAAATAGTGAAGTAGAAAAAGAAATTTTGGCTTTGGGTAGAAAGTTTAAAGCGTATCAGGCAGATTTTTCTGACCGGGATAAATTGTATGAATTTTTAGAAAAGCTCTTTGCAGAAAACCCGCAAATCGATATTCTGATTAACAATGCCGGCATGATTTTGCGCAAACCGGCCGCAGAACATCCGGATGAAATGTGGGACAAAGTGATGGCCGTTAATTTGGATGCGCCTTTTATTTTAGCACGAGAAATCGGTAAAAAAATGCTTGAAAAAGGTTCGGGCAAGATCATCTTTACGTGTTCGCTTTTAACATTTCAAGGCGGAATTACCGTTCCGGGTTATGCGGCCAGCAAGGCGGCTTTGGGCAGTTTGATCAAAGCATTATCCAACGAATGGGCTTCCAAAGGCATCAATGTAAATGGCATTGCGCCGGGTTATATCGCCACAGATAACACAGAAGCATTGCGTAATGATCCTGATCGTAGTGCATCGATTTTATCCCGCATCCCGGCCGGCCGCTGGGGAAAACCGGAAGATTTTAAAGGCCCGGCGATATTTCTCGCATCCAAAGCTGCGGATTATGTAAATGGCACAATTTTAACAGTTGACGGCGGCTGGATGGGTCGCTGATTTTATACCGATAAAAGAAGCATGACAATGGAAATAAGATTTCAAAATAGTCCGAAAGAAACCAGCCGGATGAACACGCAGGATTTGCGCGCCAACTTTCTGGCAGAAAATATAATGGTTGATGATGCCGTAAAGTTCGTTTACTCGCATTATGACCGTGTAATTATCGGCGGAGCAAAACCTGTTCATCAAACTTTAAAACTGGAAAATCATCCGGAATTACGTGCCGAATATTTTTTAGAGCGACGTGAAATCGGTATTATTAACGTTGGTGGTTCTGGTGAAGTAGAAGCAGATGGCCAAACCTTCGACCTTGAAAAATTAACCTGTTTGTATATAGGAAAAGGAACGAAAGAGGTTAGCTTTTCCAGCATCGCTCCCAATAATCCGGCTGTATTTTACCTGCTTTCGGCACCGGCACATGCGGTTTATCCGGCCCAAAAAATGACGAAAGACGAGGCTTCTCCCGGTAAATTGGGCGCGGTAGAAACTGCCAACGAACGCACTATTTATCGTTACATTCATCTGGAAGGCATCAAAAGTTGTCAGCTGGTAATGGGTTTAACCATTTTAAGTACCGGCAGCGTTTGGAATACCATGCCGGCGCATACGCACACGCGCCGCATGGAAGCTTATTTTTATTTTGATGTTGCTGCCGAGCATCGCGTGTTGCATTTAATGGGCGAACCGCAGGAAACACGGCATTTGCTGGTAGCCAATCACGAGGCGATTATTTCTCCGCCGTGGTCGGTCCATTCCGGCTGCGGTACTACCAATTACGGTTTTATCTGGGGAATGGCGGGCGAAAACCTGGTTTACGGCGATATGGATGCGGTGGCAATCAGTGATTTGCGCTGATGCTGTTTTTATCGGTATAATTTCAGATTCAATCACCATCACTTTATTAATAATAAATTATTGTTGGTTTAACTTATAAATATTAAGTTTGATAGGCTGTTTGGTATTGAGGTTATTTGTAAAATTTGAAACCGGAGTACATGAAAAAATTTTCAAACATTCTCGTTATGCTACTTATTCTCGGCGGGAGCATTTATACGCAGCCTGCACAAACTTATTCTCAGCTTAAAACCTTCCAGCAATCGCTTTCGGCAACAGATTTATCGTTTACATTTCCCAAAGATTTTAAAGAAATCAAGGCTTTTCATGAAGGCAATATTGATGTTGATTACGCCATGGAGCTGCCGGAAGAAAATTTCCAGGTTTGGTATCTCGTAAAAAACATTCAGCAGCAATGGTTAAAACCCAAACTTTCCGAAGATAACAGCAAGCGCACAACCATCAACCCGGATTCTCTTTACAACGTAATGGCGCAATATGCAGCCGATAAACTTGCCGGGAAAAACAATTATACCGCAAAGTATTTATCGCAGGATGTGTTGAATACTTTTCATGCTGATAAAGGAAAATCTTATCAGCTGGAACTTTTAGACCGGCCGGAAACCAATCATTTTCAGTATGGATTGCTGCTGAGTTTGCAAAAAGACAGAACCGGTTACGTTTCTATGCTGTTTTTAAGTAACGATAATGGCCCCGACTTTTACAAAAAAGTTAACAAAGCTTATTACTCGGTTAAGTTTAACTGATGCTGTTTTTATCAGGTAAAATTTATCCACAATCTGGGTAATTTTTCAACTTAAAGCTTTCGGGATAAGGTAAAACCTTTAGATTTTGATAAATTTGTGCTAAAATTAGTAGCAAATTGATCATGCCGACAAGCAATCCAAATTCCTCAAATCCGGTTAATTATAGTGAAGACAGCATCCGTTCGCTGGATTGGAAGGAGCATATCCGCTTGCGGCCCGGCATGTATATTGGCAAACTGGGCGACGGTTCTGCGTACGATGACGGTATTTATGTGCTGCTGAAAGAAATTGTGGATAATTCTATCGATGAGTTTGTGATGGGAGCCGGCCGCACCATCGATATAAATTTAAGCGAACATAAAATTGCCGTACGCGATTACGGGCGAGGTATTCCGTTGGGAAAAGTGATCGATTGCGTTTCTAAAATTAATACCGGCGGAAAATATGATAGCAAAGCGTTCCAGAAATCAGTTGGCTTAAATGGTGTTGGAACAAAGGCTGTAAATGCGCTTTCGAGTAATTTTATCGTACAATCTTATCGCGACAGCAAAACCAAAATTGCCGAATTCAGCAAAGGTGAGTTGCTGCGCGAAGAAGAAAAAGATACCACGCAGCGCAACGGCACAGCCATTAGTTTTTTGCCGGATGACAGTATTTTCCGCCATTACCGCTTTATCCCGGAGTTTGCGGAAAACATGATCTGGAATTACGTTTTTTTAAATGCCGGGCTGATCATCAATTTTAACGGACAAAAATATCATTCTGAACGTGGGCTGCACGATTTGCTGGTGCGCAATACAGATACCGAAAACCTGCGTTACCCGATCATCCATTTAAAAGGAGAAGATATTGAAATTGCCATGACGCACGGCCAGCAATACGGCGAAGAATATTATTCGTTTGTAAACGGCCAGCACACTACGCAAGGCGGCACGCACCAGGCGGCTTTTCGGGAAGCGGTTGTAAAAACCATCCGCGAGTTTTATAAGAAAGAATTTGATGCGGCCGATGTGCGCGCTTCTATCGTGGCGGCGGTTTCTATCCGTGTGCAGGAACCGGTTTTTGAATCGCAGACTAAAACCAAATTAGGTTCGCAAAATATTGCAGAAGATGGGCCTTCGGTTCGTGCTTTCATCAATGATTTTGTGAAGAAAGCGCTGGACGATCACCTGCATAAAAATCCGTCAACCGCTGATGGTTTGCTGAAACGGATTTTACAATCAGAACGGGAACGGAAAGATATTGCCGGTATCAAAAAACTCGCAAATGAACGTGCAAAAAAGGCATCGCTGCACAACAAAAAACTGCGCGATTGCAAGCTGCATTTTGAAGATGCGCACGAACGGAAACAGGATACAACTTTGTTTATCACCGAAGGAGATTCAGCCAGCGGTTCCATCACCAAATCGCGCGATGTGCAAACGCAGGCGGTTTTCAGCTTGAAAGGAAAACCTTTGAACTGCTTCGGCCTCACCAAAAAAGTGGTTTACGAGAATGAAGAATTTAACCTGCTGCAACACGCGCTTAACATCGAAGATGGCTTGGACGGATTGCGTTACAACAACATCGTGATTGCGACCGATGCGGATGTGGACGGCATGCACATCAGGCTGCTTTTGATGACGTTTTTTCTGCAGTTTTTCCCGGATCTGGTAAAGGCTGGTCATGTTTCTATTTTGCAAACGCCGCTTTTCCGGGTGCGCAACAAAAAGGAAACGATTTATTGTTACAGCGATGAAGAACGTCAGCGCGCCATCTACAAGCTGGGCAACAAGCCGGAAATTACGCGTTTTAAAGGTTTAGGTGAGATTTCGCCGGAAGAGTTTGGTTTGTTTATCGGTAAAGATATCCGTTTAGACCCAGTTTTGTTGAAAGAAGCAAACATCAAAACCTTGCTGGAATATTTTATGGGAAAAAATACGCCGGACCGGCAGCAGCATATTATCCAGAATTTGAGGGTAGAGGTGGATATTTTGGAGGAAGCGGCGGTGGCTTAATGCTGTTTTTATCTGCTTGAAATTTAAGATATAGGATTAAATCCTTAGGTCAAAATTTATTTATAGTTACTACACAAAGTCAGACCCGTATGGCTGGCTTTTTTTTGTTAAAAACAGTATTTTAGGCGAGACTTAAATTTTTCAATTATGCAAAAAGTTATTATTGTCAACTTAAATTCCAGAGAAATATCAAAACAGTTTGATTTCAATGAAATTGAAATACCTTCTGTTAATGATGCTTTGAAAGAAGGGTATATAGTTTCACAGTTAATTCCAGTATTAAAACAAGCAGATGTAACGGGATATTATTCATTAATCTTTGTGTTGGATAAATCTGACAAATAACATTCATGAAAAAACTATTACTACCACTCTTTTTACTACCTCTTTTTTATAGTTGTGGTTCTAACGATAGTTCAGAATCAACGGAACATGCAACTGCATATGAAAAAATGCACGTTGTTTTTACTGATAGGCCATCGGAAGAAACTATTAGCAAATTAATGAATCCTATTTTGACCAATTATAGTTTGCCTATCGACGAGGAACACGAAGAAAAATTTGCAAGTGCTTTAGTTTCGATGAAGCAACAAAGTGCTGTCGGTGTAACGGAAATGGAAATTTTAAAATACATGTATCAACATCCGGATGCTTCTTCATCTTTACCTGAGGCAATTGGTAAGGCGGCTACTATCTTAGAAATGAGAAAATAAACCCATTTTCTTTCGAACACTCGTAATTGCAAATCCCAACCAGCGGGTTTCATCGCTCTGTGTTTTGAATTTAAAATCATAGTAAATATTTAACCGACACAGTTTATTTTACAATCTCATTTAATTGTTCTGATCGAAAAAATCCAGTATAGTCTGGTTAAATAACTGTGGAATTTTTTGTGGAGCTTCATGATCCGCACCCTTAAAAATAATCAGTTTACTACGTGGGATTTTTTCTGCAATTAGTTTAGTATGTTTTTCTTTAACTACATCATATTGGCCAGCCATTACTAATGTCGGCGATTGTATTTTTTGTAAAGAATCCGGATTGATATGTGGCTCTGTTAACAAAAGAATTTTTAACCGATAATCCATATTGGTTTTAGGCACACCTTTATCTTCCATTTCATTTACTTGCTTACGAATTAGTTTATTGGTTTCAGCAGTAACAGAATTATTATCATTATACAGAACAGTTCCCATAACTGCCATTTTATTCACCTTGTTAGGATGTCGCATTGCCAATATTAGGGCTATATTTCCTCCATCGCTCCAGCCTAATATGTTTACATTTTTCAGTAATACTTTATCCAAGAAAGTATTCACGTCTTCTGCCATTAATTCATACGTGAGTTTTGTGTCATTAGCTGAAGACTTGCCTTGTCCTCTACTATCTAAGCAAATTACCATATATTTTTTACTCAAAATATCTAATTGATTACTAAAACTATTTATAGAGGAATTATTTCCATGAAGTAATAATAAAGGTTTACCTTTTCCATATATCTCGTAATAGAGTTTAATACCATTAACATCGATATATTTACCGAACTCAGGATTGCTTCCCAGAGATGGCGCAACTTTTACGTTAGAATTGTCTACAAACAAGGATTGTTTACCTGAAAATACTTTATCCTTAGATAAAGACAGTTTAGTGTTTTTATCAGTGTTGTAAGATTGCCAGTTTGTGATGGAATCATCTTCAAAACCTGAATTTTTCAAAGGAATTTCAACCTTGTTCTTTCCTTCTTTTATAAAAATTTTAAAGTTATCTAGGTAATAGCTACCGTTACCAGCAATAGCAACACCTATTGCAAAATAGCTTGCATTTCTATCAATTTTGCCCGCAAGCTCGTAAGAACTCCAATCGTCCTGTTTATAATAGTCCGACGCGTTATCATTATATAATGGTGCTTTTATAGGTTTGTTTTTATTGTCAATAGAAACAGTTGTTAACACTAACCAGGAATCACGGGTAATTTTATCTTTATATCGTATTTTTCCTTCAAGGATGAAATTTTTGCCTTGATATTTTTCAATATTAACTGTTTGAAAAATTTGATAATATTGTCCATAGGTTTTAAGGGAGATCATGCAAAATAGCAGGATAATGTATTTATAATATGACATGGTCGATATGAAAAAGTGGTGAAATTGTTTGTTAGGTGATTCTATGCTTTGGGTAATTGAACTAAAAAAGATTCATAAGTTGGCAATCTTCACAATTATGTTGAATAATAAATTTTCAAAATTTTTGTCATTGTCTTTGAAAGGCTGTTAACCTTCTTTGTGACTTATAATTGATTAACATTTCAGTATCGTAAATTTTAACTATAATTTCAAGGATTTCGTATCAATATATAGCTTGCTGGTCGGAATTTGCAATCCCGTCCTTTAAATATGAATTTTTAATCCAAATAAACATACTTCTTTTATCGCCCTAAAATAGTTAATCTTAAATTTATCCTATAAAAGAAGCATCAACAATTGTATCACAAGCAAATACTTATTTTTGGAAAACAATGTGGCAGGTACCTAAATTACTACTTCAAAAACGGTAAGATAAAACCAAAAGTAGCAGCGATCTGGCCAATCCAAAACTCAGGTTAAACTTTGAAAATATAGTAATAAACTCCGGTTTATATATTTAAAAGTAATTTAAGCAAGATATAAAATGATAATTACAGCGTATAAGGAGTTTCTTTAATATGGATGTCTTTGCCGTACCAATTTTATTAACTAAAAGCTATTCAAAACCGCCTCGTTTAACTTTAATAAAAAATATTTACAAAATAGTTGGTAAAAATTAACCGGCTTCTGCACTTGTTATAAATTTATTAAACTAATCTAAAAAGCGATGAAAAAAATTTATTACCTGTTAACAGTAGCTATGTGTATAGTTGCTTGTAAGAAAGAAAATGCGAAGGTTTCGACGGAGGAAACCAAGGTAGTGGCCCACAGTAAACCAACCGTACTGGCAGCAAACACGACACTGTCATTTAGTGGTTATACCTGGAATGTTACACCTACAAGCCAGCAGAACCCGGCATCAAATTACTGGAATGCCAACAATGCTTATGTGGACGGAAACGGCTGGCTGCATTTAAAAATCACAAAAAATACAAGTACCAATCATTGGGAATGCGCCCAACTCCAAAGTACAACCAGCTTTGGTTACGGCACATACCAGTGGCAGGTTGAAGGTGCGATAGACAAACTGGACAAGAATATCGTTTTCGGGCTTTTTGATTATTCAGGAGTTGATGGCAGAGATGAAATAGATATTGAATATTCAAGGTACGGGAACGCCTCTTATGCTAATTTAAACTATGTACAGTTTCCGCAGCAGGGATCGAGTAAACCTACTGCAGCCTACTCGCAAGAATTCAGCTTGCCAAACGGTACTTACACCACACAGCGTTTTACCCGTACTTCCAGCAGTACCAATTTAAAAACTTTGTTCGGTTTCCAAAGTAATGATACCAACCTGTACCTTTCTAAAACTTTCAGTGCCCCGACTTATTCTATCAGTACGCTGAAAATGCCTATATTGATGAATCTCTGGCTTTTTGGCGGTAATGCCCCGTCTAATAATCAAAGCGTAGAGATCATCATTCACAATTTCAAATTTACGGCGCAATAAATAGTTGAAACGCCCGGAACAGGCCGTATTATACCACATCAAAATATAGGGATAGATGAAGGAAACTTTGTTTGTCCCTTTATTTTTAAATAGGAACTGTTGGCTGGAAATTTCAGCAAAAGTGCGATTCTCCTTCTACTGGCCTTATAGCTTAAGAATTCCAATCCAAGTAACCGTACTTTTTTTATCAGCCAAAATTACAATTAACCGAGTTTTATCTCATAAAAGAAGTATCGACAATTGTATCACAAACAAATATTTATTTTGGAAAATGGATTGGTAGTTACTTAATTACTTCTTCAAAAACAATAAGATAAAACCAAAAGTAGCTATAACTTGTCCAATCCAGAAGATAAACATCCATTTGATCGTATCTGCTTTACCTTCAAGAAATTTTTCAGTTAGCTTTATTTCTAATTTTGCTAAATCTTGTTTAGTAGCTAAAGTATCAGATTTGTGTTCAACTTCATATTTAATTTTACTTTCAACATAATCTGTTAAACTTTCAGCAGTTTCTTTACCTACTTTTTCACTTAATAGTGAATATAACTTTGTAATACTTATTTCTGCCATAGTGAAAGTAAATGTAAGAATAAGTTTTGTAAATTATAAATGTCAATCTATAAAACTATTTGTCATAAAAAGAAGCATCCAAGTTTGCAAACTTGGATGCTTCTTTTATCAACTAAAATTTATAATTAGCTAAACACACTGGATACATTTGTGATTTTCCAACCATTACCAGTATCCGTCATGGTTACATAATTGGTACGGGAAAAGTTTTGATATTTCATTTGAACTTTATATACAACCAAGTTCGAATTATTTTCTACAATTTTAATTATAGTTGTACAATTTTGTTCTACATTATGTTCATTTTCAAGACTTTTCAAGATTTGATTTTTACTAAAACTAATTACTTGTTGTCCGCGGTTATGTGAAAATTTAGCATTTTCGTCAATAATTTCAGATAGTCCGGCAGATTTTCCATGTGTAAAAGCATCAACATAAATGTTAATTGCATAACGCATAGTTAACCTTTCTTTGATGTTTGGATTGTTTGCTTTTGCAGCAGTAAAAGTTAAAGTAACTAACAAAGCGATGAAGATAGTTTTTAAAGTTTTCATGATATTTTTAATTTAAGTTTTTGAGTTTGTTTTGATGTATAGACGTTGTGAAGTATGGTTTCGTTACAGAAAAATTTTAATATTTTTAATTTTTTTATACCGGTTAAATTGTAAGTTTTGATGTTGTTTTGATATATAGATGCTGCAAACTTGTATTTAGTTACAAAAAAGTTAGATTAAATTTTGGTTAAATCAAGATGCTGTTTTTATCGGTATAAAATCTAATTTTTATAGCATTTTGTGCTGTCTTATTTAGCTAAATTTCTTACTATATCTTATATTTGTATCCTTTAGCTTTTACCGAATGAATGACGATTTAAGTCAGCAAAACGAACAAATTTCCAACATCACTTCCCTTTCGGGATTGTACGAAAACTGGTTTCTGGATTATGCATCTTATGTAATCCTGGATCGGGCCGTACCACATATTCACGACGGTTTAAAACCCGTGCAACGCCGTATTCTGCATTCGCTAAAAGAAATGGACGACGGCCGTTTTAACAAAGCCGCCAACGTAATCGGCAACACGATGAAATACCACCCGCATGGCGATGCCTCGATTGGTGATGCGATGGTGCAGATCGGCCAGAAAAACCTGCTGATTGATTGCCAGGGAAACTGGGGCGATCCCGTTACCGGCGATTCTGCCGCGGCACCGCGTTATATTGAAGCGCGTTTATCCAAATTTGCGCTGGATGTGGTTTTCAATCCGGATACCACCGAATGGCAATCCAGTTATGATGGCCGGAACAAAGAACCGGTTACGCTGCCGGTAAAGTTTCCGCTGCTGCTGGCACAAGGAGCAGAAGGAATTGCCGTTGGTTTGGCCACCAAAGTAATGCCGCACAATTTTATCGAGTTGATTGATGCTTCCATAGAAATACTAAAAGGAAACCGGCCGGATCTGCTGCCGGATTTTCCAACTGGCGGACTGGCAGATTGCTCGGCTTATAATGAAGGTCAGCGTGGCGGAAAAATCCGTATCCGCGCCAAAATAGAAGAACGCGATAAAAAAACACTGGCCATCACCGAAGTTCCCTTTTCTACCACCACCGGAAGTTTGATCGACAGCGTGATTGCAGCCAACGATAAAGGCAAAATTCGCATAAAAAAAATTGAAGACAACACGGCAAAAGATGTAGAAATCATCATTCATCTCGCACCCGGGATTTCGCCCGATGTTACCATTGATGCGCTTTATGCTTTCACGGATTGCGAGGTTTCCATCTCCCCGAACACCTGCGTAATCAAGGAAAACAAGCCGCACTTTATGAGTGTGAACGACATCCTGATGGAGAGTACTGTTTTTACCAGGGAATTATTGAAGCAGGAACTGGAAATCCGACTGGCTGAACTGAAAGAACGGATATTTTTTAGTTCGCTGCTGAAGATTTTCATTCAAAACGGCATGTACAAAAATCCGGATTATGAAAGTTCGGGCAATTTTGAAGCGGTTGTAAAAGTATTGAACAAGCTTTTTGCTCCTTTTATACCACAATTTTACAGGCCGATTTTACCGGAAGATTTCAAAAAGCTGATTGATAAACCGATGAGCAGCATCACGCGCTTTGATGTAAAGAAGGCGGATGAGCAGATGAAATCCCTGGAAAATGAGATTAAAGAGGTAAATAAACACCTGAAACAGCTGACAGAATATGCGATCGACTGGTTTCTCAAGCTGAAAGAAAAGTTTGGCAAAGGCCGCGGGCGCAAAACCGAATTACGTGTTTTTGATCGGGTGGAAGCTGCGCAGGTTGCTTTGGCCAACGTTAAAATCTACCTAAACCGTGCCGATGGTTTTGTGGGAACTGCTTTGAAAAAGGATGAATTTATAGGCGATTGTTCTGATCTGGATGAGCTAATTGTGTTCCGCGAAGACGGCAAATTTTTGGTAACCAAAGTGCAGGAAAAGGTTTTTGTGGGGAAAGATATTATGCACGCGGCCATTTTTAAAAAGAACGATGAGCGCACGGTTTACAATTATATTTACAAAGACGGCGAAACTGGTACTGCTTTTATCAAGCGTTTTTTTGTGCAGGGCATCACGCGCGACAAAGAATACGACATGACCAAAGGCACAAAAGGCACGAAAACGTTGTATTTCACGCATAATCCAAACGGCGAGGCAGAAGTGGTGAACGTGCAGCTGAAGCCGCACACGAAGCTAAAAAAGCTGACTTTTGATCTGGATTTTGCCGAAGTTGTCATTAAAGGCCGGAGTTCGCAGGGAAATGTAGTTACCAAATATCCGGTTAAAAAAATCACCCTTAAAACAAAAGGTGTTTCTACTTTGGCCGGACGGAAAATCTGGTACGATGAAGTGCTGAAACGTTTAAATGTAGATCATCGCGGTACGTTTTTGGGCGAATTTGACGGAGAAGACAAAATTTTAAAAGTGTTAAGCAACGGTGTTTGCGAGTTGACAAGCTTCGACTTAACCAATCATTTTGAAGATAAAATGATCAGGATTGAAAAATTTAATCCCGATCAGGTTTACACCGTTGTGCATTACGAAGGCAAACTGAAAAACTATTTTGTAAAGCGGTTTACGTTTGAAAGTTTGGTTTTGGACAAACCAATCAGTTTAATCAGCGAAGAACATGGTTCTAAAATGATCCTGATTTCCGGTGCTTCTCAACCGGTTGTTAAAGTTGAATTATCCAAAGGAAAAAATCATTTGCCGGAAACTACGGAATTAAACCTGGCCGATTTGATTGATGTAAAAGGAATTAAAGCACAGGGAAATCGCCTTTCTTCGCATGAAATAAAAACGATTGAACTGATTGCCGAGCATGATGATGAGGAAGATGTGCCGGACCCGGTGGCAGAAGTTTCGTTAAAAGAAGTGATTTCCGAAGAACATAAAGAAGAAGCGGCCGAAAAAGAAATCTATCAGGAAGAAGAAAAACCGGTTCAACCAGCTAAAAAAGTTGAATTAGAAATTACCAATCCAGGTGAGGTGGAAATAAAAGGGAAGGGCCAGCTGCCTTTGTTTTGATGCTGTTTTTACCGGTTAATTATCTTTGGTTTCGCTATGTGAACCAAAGATATAACCAAGTATTGCTGTCAAAATCGGTAATAATATGTTTAGAAGCACCATCTGACTAATCTGAATGACAAAATCGCGTGATTCTTTATTTTCAGATTGGATACTTTTAATAATTGTAAGCTTTTTATTAAGAGAACTATCCGGCAGGCTGGTTAAACTTTTATAGTCGATATTGCTGTGCGTGTCAGACAGGTTAATGAAAATGTAGATCATTAAAAAAATCAAAAAAACCGAAATCATCAACAATACAAGCCGCGCCAGGTGATAACCAATTCGTGATTTAGCATCAAGCGGTGTAACTTGCGGATCAGATTTGCCAGACCGGTTAGGTTGTTCGGGATTATCTTCCGGCAAACTACTGACGTCTAATCTGCTTACCATCAAATCAGCTTATTAATTTAGCTCTTTTTAAGGTTTCCGTAACTACTTTACGGGGGTTTTCGCCGTTTTCATCAACAGTAACCAAAACACGGCCTTTTTTAACTTCGGATATTACCCAACTATAAAATGTAAGGGCATCTTTGGTTAGGTCTGCAGGCTTATTGATACCTGTTTTACTGCTTAGGTCATCCATAAAATCCTGGTTAATTGATAATCTTACATCTGCCATTTTCAAAAATTTAATCTACCTAAAGTTAGTAATTTTTATCAGATCAAAATGTTTCGGGCAGAAGCATTTAACATTCAGAATTAAATGGATCAGATGCTTCTTTTATCACACAAAAAACATCACTTTGTTTAACGCAATAATCGCTTTGCCAAACTCTTCTCGCGCCACCAAAAACTGAATATTGACTTTCCGCAACGAAAATCCGCAGCTTTTTATATTGATGTTTTCGGAAGCCAAACCGGTAGCTGATCGTGCCAGCAAACCAGGCTGATCGATATTGGAGCCGATAATACAAACCATCGCGGCTTTTTCTACCGTAACTTTTTCAAATTTTTCTTCGAGTTCGGATAGCAGTTTTTGTTTAAAATCTTTCTCCCAAATCACCACCGAAATACTGTTGGCACTCGTGGCCTTAAAACTGTAACTTACGCCGAGGTTAAAAAACACCTGCATAATCTGCAAATCCGAACCAACATTGCCCACCATCAGCGGATCATAAATATCGATAATCAGCACTTTATCGGTGCCGGTAATTACTTCCACGCGTTTTTCTGCGGAGATATAATCCTGCGTAATCAGCGTTCCGGGATGTTCCGGCTCAAAAGTATTTTTTATGCGGAGATTTATACCGTTGATTTCCAATGGTTTAGAAGCTTTTGGATGGATGGCTTCCATGCCAATATCTGCCAGCTGATCGGCCACATCATAATTGGTAAAACCAATGGGTTTGCATTGATCGATACCAACCAACATCGGATCGGCCGTGCACAAATGGTATTCTTTATGGATAATGGCTTCCTGCGGCTTTACCGCAACCGCAATTTTGCTAAAAGTAACCTCCGAATAACCACGGTCAAACTCGCGCATAATACCTTCCGTGCCTTTGGCGTAGCCGGTTACAATACAAATGGTTTTGCTGAAATCGATGTTTTTAAAGGCTTCTTTTATTCGCTGATCGATGGTGTAGGAATTGTGATCTTCAAAACCGCTTAAATCAATACAAGTAGCGTTGATGCCTTTATTTTGAAGGATATTGGTGAAGTTAAAAGCCGAATGTGTTTCGCCGATGGAAGCTAAAATTTCGCGTGCGGCCTGCAAAATTCCTTCCTGACTAACGTAACCGGAAGCCAGGATATTAACTAAATTTTCCAGATAATTTTGCGCATCACGAACGCGTTTTTCGATAAACTGATCGGCGGCAGCTAAATCCAAACCTAACTCAATGTAGTTTTTATTAAGATCCTGCAGTTTAACAATCAGCTGGTTTAAAGCCGAATGGAAATCCTGGTAATTGGCAATCAAATGATATACGCCGGGCGCGCCGGTTTTCTTGTTTTCCAGTAATAAATTGGTAACGCCGGAAAACGCCGAAACCACAAAAATACGGTTATATAATTCATCACCGGAACGATTAAAAAGAATAATATTTTTTAGCACGTCGTGCAGGGCCGTCATAGAAGTGCCCCCAATTTTTTCTACAGTCAGCATCAAATCAATTTTTATCTCTTAAAAACAGTATTGCAATTTTTAAAGGTTTCAAAGCTATTAAAAAAGCTGAATGCTGGTAATTTAACTTAATAGAAATGTAAGATTTTATCGATCGAAAAGAATAAAGCATTTGCTGAAATAATTACCATTAAAATGATTAAGCTGATGCTTCTTTTGTCACCTAAAAATCTTACTCTTACTTATTTTTATTCAGGTTTTGATAACGCATCATGGCTTCCAGGAAATAATAATCAGCGTAAGTTAGCGGCACATTAACTTCGCTTTTTGCCGGGAAGTTTCCAACGCTGTGTTCCAGGATAAAGCCTCCGTTGGTACCGGGTTTAGCCAGATAAGTTGAATTTGAAAGTGTTTGCAGTATTGTTTCTGCTGATTTGAAATAGTTTGCAGCAAGCGGATCAGGTTCATATTTCCCCAATTCCAGCAAAGCCGAAGCTATTATTGCGCCAGCCGAAGCATCGCGCAAAGCATCAGGAATATTGGGCGCATTAAAATCCCAATAAGGCACTTTATCTTTTGGCAGATTAGGATTTTGCAGGATAAAAGAAGCAATGCGAGTAGCCTGATCCAGATATTTTTTGTCCTTCGTTTCCCGGTACATCACCGTAAAACCGTACAAACCCCAGGCTTGTCCGCGCGCCCAGGCAGATTCGTCTGCATAACCTTGTGCTGTTTTTTTTTGCTGAACAGTGCCTGTTTCCGGGTTGTAATTAATCACATGGTAAGAACTGCAATCCGGCCGGAAATGGTTTTTCATCGTGGTATTGGCATGGGTTACCGCGATTTTATAAAATGAAGAATCGCCGGTTGCTTTGGTTGCCCAAAACAAAAGTTCCAGGTTCATCATGTTATCGATGATCACTAAGAAGTCCGTTGGTTTAGAATCCCAGGATTTAATACAGCCAACTTTCGGGTTAAAACGTGTGGAAAGCGATTTGGCACTGTTGATCAAAACCTGTTTATAGGCTGGTTTGGGTTCCGTTTTTTCGGCATTGCCAAAACTACAATACATCATAAAACCTAAATCGTGCGTATTTTTATTATACTGTTCTTTTTGCAGCAAATCCAGCATCCGGTTTGCTTCGTTTAATAGTAATTTATCTTTAGTTTGCTGATATAAAAGCAATAAAGTTCCGGGATAAAAACCACTGCACCACCAGCCGGATTTACTGGTTTCGAGCGTGTTAATGTTTAATTGATAAGTTTTTGGAAATTTATCCGGCGGCAAATTATTCATCAAAAACTGATATTGCGTAGCTGTATTTTTAAAATTGGAACTGATGGTTTGCAGCAAATTTTTATCCTGCTTAAAAGAAGTATGCTGCGCGAAACAGGAAAGGGAAAAACTGATGCTAAGTACATTTATAAAAAATACGGATCTGATTTTCATGCCTTAAAAACAGTATGGATAATTGAGATGCTAAATATATAAATTTCGGATTTTAGTTTTTATTTTAATCTGTGCATTACTGCCGCCGGAGTTTTAAAAATTCGCCTTCGTTATCCTTTTGACTCGTGCTTAAACCGATATGTGCTTCGTCCACCAAAATTAGCCGCTTATATTGCTGATTGTCCGGGAAATCAAAAAAGTCATCCGCTTTGTTTAACAGCGCACTTGTGGTATTAATCGTAAAACTGATTTTATTACGATGAATTTTGTTTAGATAAGTTGTTAACGGCGTTACTTCCCTTTTGTGCTGTTGGATAAGATTTACACCGGGTATGGTGATGATTTCCAAGTCTTTAAAACTTTTATGGTGTTCTATGATTCCATCAGGATGTTTTTTTAAGAACTGCATTCGGCAGCATTAATAAAAATGGCAATGCTTTAGCATAATCCAGATCGGCATATTCCAAACCAAGTAAACGGAGGTTATTGTAGTAAGCCGGATGCTGTTTATAATAGTTTTTTTCACTTTCAATAAACCAGGCTTTTTCACCTAATTTTTCTAATAAAAACCATTTTTCCAGCAGTCGTCCACTTCTGCCGTTACCATCATTCCAAGGATGAATTTTTACAAACACTAAATGAATCATCGCTGCAAAAAAGAAAACTTTTGCCAGGCTTATGGGTGTGTTTAGGATTTCTTGTACATCTGCATAAAATTTTTCCATTTCTGCCGGTACTTCGTAAGGCGTGGCTGCTACATACTCAATCCTACCGTCATCAGTTGATACATACATATTTTGCGTTCGTAATTTTCCCTGATAATTTTTGGCAACAATGTGTTTACTTAGCAGCTTGTGCGCTTCTTCTATGTTTTGCCGACTCAGTTTATTTTGGCTGGCAAAAGAATAAGCGTTGTATAAATCATCAATCTTTCTGGTGTAATCGGGCAAAAATTTAATGCCATCGCGTTTGTGTTTAATATAGCTATCCAGCTCAATATCTTCACCTTCAATTTTGCTACTAAATACCGAAGCTACCGAAGTATAAAAGCTAAAATTGCCTGTAGATATTTCTGCATCGTGCAAAGTATCAAAAGCTTCCTGCAAACCGTTGGGAACAGCTTTTAAATATGTTTCCAATAAATCGGTTTTTATAATTTTTAATTGCATCAGCTGTTATTGATTGAAAACAGCTGAGGTAATAATTCTTAGCTGTTCTGTCGAGTTATCGGTAATTATTTATTTTAAAATGTAAGGGCTAAATTAAACTTTAAAGGCTGTTTGAGTTAAATTTAAAAATCAATTGTTATTATTAACTGCATTTACCTAATCGCAGTTAAATAAAGTTCCTTTTAAATTACTGCTTATTTAACAAAATTTTCAAGCTGCAACTACAAACAAAAAGCTATAGTAACAAAACATTACAAGGTCTTTATTAAAAGAAAATTATGTACAAACTTTATTTAATTTATTAGAACTTTACTGGCAGTAACATTGACAGTAAAAACAAAAAAGCCCTTATAAATCATTGATCTACAAGGGTTTTTTGATTGTCAAGTGGACCCGGAGAGATTCGAACTCTCGTCCAAACATGGTATAAGGTAAGCCTTCTACATGCTTAGCTGCTGTTTAATTGTCGGGAAAGGGAAGGTCAGCAGCTTACCTGTACCGTTTTCCGTAGATGCTTTATCTCGTTTGCTGATCACACCGGCAGCAAACCAGTTTCTTATTTCGACGTTCCTGATGATGGCTCTAAGAAACCGCAAACCATCGGAACGAAAGCTATGCTAATTCTAAATTAGGCAGCTAAGGCGTAGTTATTTTCGCCATTTGAAAGTTTGAGTGTTCAGATTAAAGCGCTAATTCACCCAACGCGCTGCATGCTTACCTACTTATCTCCATCCTGTCAATTCCGGTCGGGCCCTTTTTATAAGGCAGAAAGGTTAAAGGCAAAAGGTTTTAAGTGGATACAAATATACTGTTTTAGCAGAGAAAAAAGAAATGTTGATAGCTAATAGTTCATAGCAGATGGTTCATTGCAGATTGCAAAGTGTAGCTACTATCAACCATCAGCCATTAACTATTAACCTTTTTACAAAACCCTTCCCGGATACGCTTTCAAACCTTCCTCTAAACAAGTCATCGCTTTTGCCAGATCGTCAGAATTTAAAACATACGCCAAACGCACTTCATTTTTTCCGGCACCAGGCGTACTGTAAAAACCGGTTGCGGGTGCCATCATCACCGTTTGATTCTGGTAATCAAAACTTTCCAGCATCCACTGGCAAAATTTATCGGCATTATCAATCGGAAACCTGGCAACTACATAAAATGCACCACCGGGATTCGGGCAAAATACACCTTCAATTTTATTCAAAACTTCAACCAGCAAATCGCGGCGTTTGGTGTATTCGTTTTTTACGTTGATAAAATAAGCATCCGGCGTATCAACGGCAGCGGTTCCGGCAATCTGCTCAACCAAACCCGGACTTAATCGCGCTTGCGCAAACTTTAAACCTGCAGCAATTACGTTTTTATTTTTAGTGATGATGCAGCCCAAACGCGCGCCGCAAGCACTATATCTTTTAGAAACGGTATCTAAAACGATTACATTTTCTTCCAAACCTTCCAGGTGCATCGGCGAAATAAATTCGCGCCCGTCATAACAAAACTCGCGGTAAGCTTCATCCGAAAACAGATATAAATCATACTTCAAAGCCAAGAGTTTTAACGCTTCCATTTCTTCTCCCGAATACAAATAACCGGTTGGGTTATTCGGATTACAGATCATGATGGCTTTGGTTTTTTCGGTAATTAGCTTTTCAAAATCAGCGATTGGCGGCAGCGCAAAACCATTTTCTATGTAAGATAAAATGGGTTTTACCGTTATGCCGCACTGGTGTGCAAAACCGTTGTAATTGGCGTAAAAAGGTTCCGGAATAATCACTTCATCACCTTCATCCAAACACGCCATCATCGAAATCGTAATCGCTTCGGAGCCGCCGGTTGTTACCAGAATGTCCTCAGCCTCAATATTATAACTTAACTTATTATAATATTCGGTCAGTTTGGTGCGGTAAGAAAGCGTGCCTTCGGATGGCGTATAAGCCCAAACTTTAAAATTGATATTTTTAACGGCATCGAGCATAATTTTCGGCGTTTCAATATCCGGCTGACCGATGTTTAAGTGGTAAACTTTTTTCCCGCTCAGCTTGGCCTGATCCGCAAATGGCGTTAATTTTCTGATGGGCGATGCCGGCATGTGCTGGCCTTTTTCGGAGATTTTTGGCATGAAGCAAAAGTAGAAAAATTTGCCTGTTACCGGTTTTGAGTTGCGGATTTTACAGACGAAAATTGAATACTTCTTTTATCGGCATAAAATCATCAACACAAAAAATAGCTGATAAAAACAGCATTGCTTTTTGAAAATTTACACTCCATTGTAAACAAAAAAAACTCCGGCTCAAATTAATTGAACCGAAGTTTTATATGCTAAAAACAGTATGTTGTTAACGTGTTGGTGAAGCTGCTTTTACAACTTCGCCTACAATAACCAAATATTTAGTTGGCGTTTTTGCGTTGGATGTTACCACGATGGTTTTGTTAAAAGGTGCTTCAACAGCTGCGTTGTAGGTAATCTTGATTAAACCTTTTTCGCCTTTTTTAACAGGTGTTTTGGTATAATCTGCAATGGTGCAGCCGCAGGTTGGCTTAACTTCGGTCAAAATTAAAGGCTCCTCACCGATATTTGTAAAAGCAAATTCTGTGGTAACCGGTTTGCCCTGCGGTACTTTGCCAAAATCATGTTTTTCTTCTGTAAACTTAAATTCGGCCTTATTATCAGTTTGAGCCGATGCGGTTACGGTAAATCCTATTACCATCGCGCAAATCATCATTAATTTTTTCATAGCTACTTTATCAGACTGTTGAAACAAATATAAGTCAATTTTTAATCAATATAATTATGATACGAAAAATTGCTGCTACAGGTTATTTTTTTCTGAAAAAAACATTGGGTGGGAAATAGTATTTTTGCTAATTGAGAAAACCAAAATGCAAGAATTAGAACTTACCAGTGTTATTGATCAGCCGGAAAAATCTGAAATAAGTTATGATGATTTCAGGCAGATTGTGCTACGCGATTACCGGATTGCTGTAGAAAGCCGGCAAACCAGTATTTTGGGCCGAAAAGAAGCTTTAACCGGCAGGGCCAAGTTTGGAATTTTTGGTGATGGAAAAGAAGTGGCGCAGTTAGCCATGGCGAAAGCTTTTAAAAAAGGCGATTGGCGTGCCGGTTATTACCGCGACCAAACTTTTGCTTTTGCAACCGGAATTTCTACTATAACTGAGTTTTTTGCACAATTATACGCTCATGCCGATGTAAATCTGGAAAGCAACTCTGCCGGCAGGCAAATGAACAGCCATTTTGCCACACGCTCGATGAATGAAGACGGCAGCTGGAAAAATCTGATGGAAATGAAAAATTCTTCTGCGGATATTTCTACTACCGGCGGCCAGATGGCCCGTTTAATCGGTTTGGCCTGGGCTTCTAAATTGTATCGCCAAAACAAAGAGCTGGCCGAAATGGATCAGTTTTCTATCAATGGCAATGAAGTTGCTTTCGGTACCATCGGCAATGGTTCTACCTCCGAAGGCATCTTTTTTGAGGTGATAAACGCAGCAGGTGTGTTGCAGGTGCCGATGGCGGTTTCTGTTTGGGATGACGGCTATGCCATTTCTGTTCCCTCCAAATATCAAACCACGAAAGAAGATATTTCCGAAGTTTTAAAAGGTTTCCAGCGCGATGACAAGGCCGAAGGTTTTGAGATTTTTAAAGTGCCTGGCTGGGATTATCCCGGTTTGTGTGAAACTTATGAAAAAGCAGCCGAATTTTGCCGGAAAGAACATGTGCCGGTATTAATCCACGTGACTGAATTAACGCAACCTTTAGGCCATTCTACTTCAGGTTCGCATGAGCGTTACAAAACCAAAGAACGTTTGGAATGGGAAAAAGAGCATGATTGTATTGCAAAAATGCGTTCCTGGGTGATTAATTCTGCAATTGCAACGGCGGAAGAACTGGATATAATGGAAGATGAAGCCAAAAAATATGTGCGCGATTGTCAGCGTAAGGCTTTGTCTGATTTGCAGCAGGTAATCGAAACCGAGCGCAATCAAACGATAAATATTATCCGGGATCTTATTCCGGTTTCAGCCGCCGGGAATCAGGTTGAAGAATTGGTTCAGCAGGTAAATACAGCGATAGAATTAGGGCGAAAAGATTTGGTTTCAGCCATGCGGAAAACTTTGTTGTTAACCGCAAAAGAAAACCTGCCCGAACGCAAAAAGCTGATGGCATTGTATCAGCAGGAAATGGATAAAAATATTGTCCGCTACGATTCCCGGCAATTTAGCAACACGCCGGAATCTCCCTTAAATATCCCTGTGCAGTTGCCGGTTTATGATGAAAGTTCAAAGGTTTTAGACGGGCGCGAAATCCTGAATGCTTGTTTTAGTGCCAATTTTATTCGTGATCCGCGCATCATCGCTTTTGGTGAAGATGTAGGTGCCATTGGCGATGTAAATCAGGGTTTTGCAGGTTTGCAGGAGAAATTCGGCACACTGCGGATAACCGATACCGGCATCCGGGAAAGTACGATCATCGGCCAGGGCATTGGTTTGGCTTTGCGTGGTTTGCGGCCGATTGCAGAAATCCAATACCTTGATTATTTGCCTTACGCCATGAACGTACTGATAGATGATTTAACAACAATGAGTTACCGTACTTTTGGCGGACAGATTTCTCCGGTGATCGTGCGTACGCGCGGCCACCGGCTGGAAGGCATCTGGCATTCCGGTTCGCCGATGGGGATGATTGTAAATGCCCTGCGCGGAATGCACATTTGCGTACCAAGAAACATGACGCAGGCCGCAGGAATGTACAATACTTTGCTGCGCGGAAATGAACCTGCTTTGGTAATAGAATGCCTGAATGGCTATCGTTTAAAAGAAAAATTACCGGCAAACGCAGGTGATTTTATAGTTCCTTTAGGTAAAGCTGAAATCATAAAAACGGGGACTGATCTCACCATTGTTTCTTACGGCTCTACTTTGCGTTTTGTGCAGGAAGCAGCCACAGAGCTGGAAAAAATGGGAATCTCCGCAGAAATTATTGATCCCCAAACTTTGTATCCTTTTGATCTTGATCAGCTTTGTGCCTCCTCCGTAAAGAAAACCAATAAATTGCTGGTGGTTGATGAAGATGTTCCGGGTGGCGCTTCCGCTTATATTATGCAGCAGATTGTAGAAAAGCAGAATGCTTATTATTACCTGGACAGTCAGCCGCGCACATTAACGGCCAAAGATCATCGTCCGCCTTACGGTTCTGATGGCGATTATTTCAGCAAACCTTCTGTGGATGATATTATTGAAGTGGTATATGAAATGATGAGCGATATGAAGCCGGATCAGTTTCCAAAGATTTATTGATGCTGTTTTTATCGGTATAAATTCTGTAAAGATGCAGGATCAGCAATTTGATTTTATTCCTTGCGGAGATCAGCCAACTGTTGAAAATACTCGGCGTTATTACTGGAAAGGTGTAGCAGGTTTGGTTGTAGTTACATTCGTTGTGTTTATCTTTATTGATCCGAGAATGTACATTAACTTGCTGCTTTTATGCGCTGTTTTAGTGCTGTTGCTAACATCCATGACTTTGTCTAACGAGTTTACGACCAGAGTTCATATCGACATGGCAGATCGTAAATTTTACAAGTATTACATCACCGCATTTGGGCGGGAGGGCGTTACCGTTTTAGATTTAAACACCTCGAAAATTACTTACAAGCTTGATGTTTCCCGAGCTGCAATTCATTGGACATTAAAAGTGGAAGATAAGAAATCGTCTGTTGAATTTCGGGAGACGAGAAACCCATCATCAAAAACACAAAAAAACGTATTTACAAAAGCGCAATTAGACCAAATGAATGCTATTATGGTTTCTCGTGCTTAAACTGCAAAGTCTGCTTCTTTTAGCACACTAATTTTACCGAGTAAAAGAAGCATTAATTAGATGCGTAAATATTTTCTTTTTAAAACGTAAATATTTACTTTTGTGGATGAAAGCAAGCAAGGAATATCAAACGGTAGAAAACGATATTTCCCTTTTATCCGAACGGACGCAGGAAGCTTTAACCTTAATCAAGCCTTATGAAAAGCTTTTCACTTCGCCCAAGGCAAAGCACGATGCGATCAAAAAAGGTTTGGAACCGAAAGCAATCCAGGATTTAATTGAAATTGCAGGCGTTACGCAAACCGATGCCGCGCATATTTTGGATTTAACCGAACCAACTTTAAGAAAATACATCAAAACCGGCAAAAAATTAAACACGGGTTTAAGCGAACATTTGATTCAGCTTTTTGAATTGTTTGATAAAGGAATGGATACTTTTGGTTCGCTGGAAGAATTTAAAAACTGGTTGCCGCATCAAAACATCGGTATCGGTGCTGTTCCGATGGATTTATTGGATACGCTTACTGGCATCAACATTATCAAAAATGAATTGATCAGGATTGATTATGGCGTAACGGCTTAACGCTTTTCGATGCTTGTTTACCGGATCAGCCAAACCAAATACGCCAACAGTTTAACCGCTTCCGGTATTGATGGGCGTTGGAACCCGCTTCATCAAAAAATGATTTATACGGCCGGTTCTGTTGCTTTGGCTTGCTTAGAAAACCTGGCACACAAAAGCGGCGCTTCTCTGGCTGCGGGAAATTTCTCGTTGTCTGTTATTGATATTGGTGATTTAAAGATCGAGGAAGTAAGGAGCGAGGACTTGGCAAATGTGCATCAAAATTGGCAATCCGTAGAGCAATATCCTTTAACCCAAAAATTAGGAAGTGATTGGTTAAATGCCAATACTGCTGCTGTTTTAAAAGTTCCTTCTGCTATTATTGATCTGGAATATAATTATCTGTTTAACCCAAACCATGCTTCTTTTAGCGATGTAAAAGTTGTATCGGTTGAGCGGTTTAGGTTTGATGTTAGGTTGAAGGGGAATTTGTGAATCAAGGCATCAACTTACACAAATCAGTAATAAAAGCTGCTAGTTTCTCTAAAGAAGTTTTGATTTGATTAGCTAAATCAGAAGATTTTGTAAAATTACCCAAACCTGCACTTAAAATCTGTTGTCCATTTTCTTCGATGTATGAAGTGCGATGATCCGGGAGGTTTGCAGGATACCTATGAGTAAATTTATTTCGAAAACTGTTCACATTGGAAGTCATAGAACGAAAGTGCTTTATTTTATCTCGAACATCACCATCATTAATTTTAGAAATAAACACGTCATTTAGATAAATTTTATCCTCATTTGAACCAATGTTGTAGTAGACATTTAGAATTTGCCAAATTGTATCTTGAACTGTGGAATAAAAATAAAAATATGTTTCGCAGTAAAAGTTGAATTGTATTCGATTTATATAATTTTCATATTTAAGTTCTTCTTTTGTTTCAGGAATACTGCGATTGAAATTAACAAGTGCTCTTGAATAAGAACGAGTTAGATTACTTATTCTATTGTTTAATATTTTATTCCACCAGTGTAAATGATTTATTCTGTTGATTTCTTTAGGGCCAAAAATGTCGTCTTCATTAAAAAAATTTGTAAGAGGATCTTTATAATCAAAAGAGAAACATGTAAACTTAGGTTTGAAGTTATTAATTTCTTGAAATTCTTCCTTCGTCGGATAGTGAAAGTCTTCTGCTTTTAAAATAATCTTTTCTTTTTTAGACATCTCATTTATGATTTTTAACCGATAAAAGAAGCATCAACCTTACAACTTCGCACCCAAATTTCGCAACCACAAATCCGCCAAAACCAGCGCCGCCATCGCTTCCACAATTGGCACCGCACGAGGAACCACGCAAGGATCATGGCGGCCTTTGCCTTTTATTTCTGCGGAGTTTCCTTCAGCATCAATGGTTTCCTGGTTTTGCATAATGGTGGCAACCGGCTTAAAAGCAACTTTAAATTTAATCGGCATGCCGTTGCTGATGCCGCCTTGCACGCCGCCAGAATTATTAGTTAGCGTTTGCACATTTCCGTTTTCATCTTTTCGAAAAATATCGTTATGTTCCGAACCCAGCATTTCACTTCCGGCAAAACCGGAGCCGTATTCAAAACCATGAACGGCATTGATGGAAAGCATGGCTTTGCCCAAATCAGCATGTAGTTTATCAAAAACAGGTTCGCCTAAACCAACCGGGCAATTTAAAATCGTGCAACTGATTTTTCCGCCAACGGTATCGCCTTTTTTGCGGATATCATCAATGTAATCGATCATTAATGCTGCCGTTTCCGGGTCGGCGCAACGCACGATATTCTCTTCGCGAATACGTAAAAAATCCTTTGCATTTTCGATTTTGATTTCCGGCGCATTCATTTTACCCACGCTGGTTACAGAAGCTAAAACTTCAATTCCTTGCGTTTGAAGTAAGAGTTTAGCAACAGCTCCGGCCGCTACACGCGCTGCAGTTTCTCTGGCAGAAGATCGTCCGCCGCCGCGATGATCGCGGATGCCATACTTCGTTTGATAGGTAAAATCTGCGTGCGAAGGCCGGAAAGTATTTTCATTATGCGAATAATCTTTAGACCGCTGATCTTCGTTCGGAATCAGCATCGCCATCGGCGTTCCGGTTGATTTGCCTTCAAAAATACCGGATAAAATTTGTACCGTATCACTTTCTTTTCGCTGTGTGGTAATTTTGGATTGACCAGGTTTGCGTTTATCTAATTCAGCCTGAATAAAATCTAAATCGATATCCAAACCGGCCGGACAACCATCAATAATAACGCCGATTGCTGCGCCATGCGATTCGCCGAAAGTGGTGATGCGGAATGCTTGTCCGAATGTATTGCCTGCCATTGTTTTGTAGGTATGAGGTTTGAGGTATTAGGTTTTACTGTCATCCCGACGGTAGGAGGGATCTTCTTTCAACAATAACCATATTTTTAGGTGATAAAAGAAGCATCACTTAAAATCGAAAGAAGATTTCTCTCTGCGGTCGAAATGACAAAGCCGCTCTGTCATTTTGATGATAGGAGGAATCTTCTTTGAAGCGATTAGTTTTATGTTTGAAAGAAGATTTCTCCCGTTAATCGAAATGACAAAATTGGTTAATAAATTATTTAATTACTTCAAATCCAGCTTTTTGAAGGTCTTCCCAAAACGCAGGATAAGATTTTTCAACCACTTTAAAATCTTCAATTTCAACTTCCGGGACGATCAAAGCCAGCGGCGCAAAAGCCATGGCCATGCGGTGATCTTCGTAAGTATGGATAAAAACTTTTTCCGGAATGCTTCTTTTAGCACAATTAAGTTGGTAAACCTGTCCTTTTTCGGTCAGCTCCACACCAATTTTAGCCAACTCGTTTTGCAATGCTTTCACACGGTCAGTTTCTTTGATTTTTAAAGTTTCCAGGCCGGTAAAAGAAGCATCGTGGCCTAAAGCTGCACAAACTACAATTATGGTTTGCGCCAAATCCGGACAGGTTTTAAAGTCAAAAATCTTGCGGACAACCGCTTTCGGCTCTTTAATCAGCAAAACGCCACCGTTTTTAAACTGCGAAGTGATGCCGAAATTTGCCATGATTTCCGTAATTGTACTATCGCCCTGCAAGCTGTAAGCCGTTAATCCCGGCAAGAAAATCTCTGCTTCATCACACAAAGCCGCAATGGCGTACCAGTAAGAAGCCGCGCTCCAATCTGGTTCCACATAGATAATTGCAGGCTGAAAAGGTTGATTTTGAATGGAAATTACATTGCCGTTCCACTGGTGCCGGATGCCGCCTAACTGCAACATCGAAAGCGTCATTTCGACATAAGGTTTGGACGTTAATTCGCCTTCTATGTGCAGATTTAATCCTAACAGAAGCTGTGAAGCGATCAGCAATAATGCCGTAATATACTGACTGCTGATATCGCCTTTTATGCTAATTTCTGCTGATTTCTGCTCAAAACCGCCAGTAATTTGGATAGGAGGGAAACCTTCATTTTCTACATAACTAATTTCCACACCCAAATTGCGCAAAGCATCAACCAAAACACCAATTGGCCGTTGCTTCATTCGTTCAGAACCGGTTAAAATTACCTGATGCTGTTTTTGCAGGGTAAAAAAAGCCGTTAAAAAACGCATGGCGGTTCCAGCCGGACCAATGTTTATTTCGGGAACGGGGAGCGAGGTTTGAGGTGCGAGGACATGTCCTGTTCCTCGCTCTCCGCTCTTTGAGCCTTCCTCCAAAACTTTCGCCAACGTAACCGTATCCGCTGCTTCCGAAAGATTTTCAACCTTAACCTTTCCTTTACTTAAAGCGGAAATTATTAACGCACGGTTGCACTCACTTTTAGAACCGGTCAGCCGAATTTCAGCTCTAACGATCTTATCAGCTTTGCTTAAAACTAAATTCCCGGCTTCCATTAATCTTCTGCAACCGTAACGTGGTTCATAATTTCCGTTTGCTTGCGGATAGATTCGTGGTGCATCAATTCCAGTAGTTTCTCGGTAAAATCGGTACTCAGATTCAAAGCTTTTGCGTAGGAAGTGCGTTTATGCAAAATCTCATCCCAACGGTTCACCTGCAAAATCGTTACGTTATTATCGCGTTTGTAATTACCAATTTTTTCTACAACCTGCATTCTTTCGGCCATTTTAGAGATAATTTGGTCGTCAATTTTATCAATATGGGCGCGTAGTTCCGCCATTTTATCTTTTACGGATGCATCTTTTAGCTCTGGTTTTCTTTGCGTTAAATGATCCATTAATTCGCTTAAAGCAGACGGCGTTAACTGTTGTTTAGCGTCCGTCCACGCTACAGAAGGATCGATGTGCGATTCGATCATCAGGCCCTGCATATCCATATCCAATGCTTTTTGGGAAATGTACGGGATCAGCTCGCGGTTACCGCAAATGTGACTCGGATCATTAATTATCGGTAATTCCGGTGCCAACGTTTTCAAGCTGATCGCCAGATCCCAGTGCGGTTCGTTGCGGAAAGCTGTTTTTTCAAAAGATGAAAAACCGCGATGAATAGCCGCCAATTTGGTAATTCCGGCAGCATTTATCCGCTCCAAAGCACCAATCCACAGCGAAAGATCAGGGTTTACCGGGTTTTTAACCATCACCGGGATATCAATACCTTTCAGTGCATCTGCAATTTCCTGAACCGTAAACGGGTTCACGGTTGATCGCGCACCAACCCACAAAATATCAACGCCAGCATTCAAAGCTTCCTCTACATGTTTGGCGTTGGCAACTTCCACAGCAGTTGGCAAACCGGTTTCGTCTTTAGCGCGTTTTAACCATTGCAAACCGATGCTGCCGATGCCTTCAAACTCTCCGGGTCGCGTGCGTGGTTTCCAGATTCCGGCGCGTAAAGCAGTTACTTTACCGGTTTTGGCCAGCAAGTGTGCCGTGGCAACTAATTGTTCTTCAGTTTCTGCGGAACACGGACCGGCAATTAATAAAGGTTCGTTTTTTGGGGTGATCCATGCGCTAAGCGGTTGTATTTTTAAGTCAAGTTTCATAATGGTGGGATTTTATTTATGTTGATGATTTTTATGCGATAAAAGAAGTATGTTATATTTTGTTGTTTTTGCGGTATTCGCCCAAAATGTTAAAATTTTGCGTGTGCTTTAAAACCTGCTTAATGGCGGCATCGTAGTGCGTGGCTTCCTGCCATTCCACATCGGCATAAAACATGTATTCGCTGCGTTTGCCCAGCACCGGCATCGATTGTATTTTGCTGAGGTTGATATCATTCTCCGCCAAAATATTCAATACTTTAGCCAGCGAACCAACCTCGTTTCCGGCCTGAAAACACAAAGAAGCTTTATTCGGATCAGCAACTGTACCACTGTTTTTATCGGCCATAATTAAAAAACGGGTGTAGTTTTTTTTATTGGATTCGATGCGTTTCTCCAAAAAAACCAGCTCATATAATTCGGCTGCCATTGCGTTGGCAATTGCAACGGTATCCGTCAGTTTTTCATCGTGAACGCGTTTGGCGCAGGCAGCCGTATCGGTGCTTTCTATCAGTTTAATCTGCGGATATTCTTCCATAAAATCAACACACTGGCGCAATGCAATCGGGTGGGAAATGGCATATTTTATATCATTAAACTTTACGCCTGGATAAGCCAGCAAATGCAATTGTATCCGCAGAGAAACCTCACCCACAACCGGGAAGTTGTAGTTCATCATCAGCGAATAATTGGGCAATAAACTGCCGGCAATGCTGTTTTCTATCGCCATTACCACGTAATCTACTTCTTTTTTGCTGAGTGCTTCGAAAGTTTGCTTAAAAGAAGTACATTCTACCAGTTCAATATCTTCGCCAAAAAACTTGACGGCCGCTTCCTGGTGGAAAGATGCCTTGATGCCTTGTATTGCAACCCGTGGTTTGTTCATGATATGTGTAAATGCAAAAAGTCCCGGCTGTTTGGGCCGGGACTTTTTGATGTTTTATTTCTTTATTTAAAAATGCAACAGATCAGTCCCGGTTACCGCTAAAGTAAAAGTAAAAGTAAAAGAAACCGAAGAAAAAAGTGTTGCTGATAATCATTGTTGTAATTCCGTTTTCAAATGTACATGGAAAAAGGAGAATGTCAAGAAATTTTTCAATTATTTTCTGTGAGAAAAAGCAAAACGGAATTAAACTGAACTTTCAAATTTTGGATGTTAGTATGAATAATATCCCAAATGGTAAATAAATCAACGCCAAAATATTCGTGAACCAGTATGTTTCTTAAGCCCTTCAACTCTTTCCAGGGAATATCTGGGAACTTATCTTTTGTTGAAGTCGAGATATGGTTTGATGCTTCTCCAATAATTTCTAATAATTTGATTGAAGCTAACTGATAAGTAATGTCAGACGTTAAAGTCTCAAAGTTTTTATTAGCAGAAATGTTAATCAATTGGTTAATAGCATCTAAAACATGCTTTACTCTTACTTCATCTTTATAATTCACGCTCATAAATCAAGCGTTTATCCTGCTCAATAAAAGGTTTAATATAAGCTGATGCGCTATTTGTAGTAACCAAATCGACTTCAATATGAAGCAACTCTTTTAACTGCTCAAACCAGCCGTAAAAAGCTAAACCTGTATTTTGCTGATAGTCCAGCTCGAGGTACAAATCAATATCACTGTTATTTGAAGATTCTCCGCGAGCAAATGAACCAAATACATAAACCTTTTTTACCGGTTTATCTTTAAAAAAAGATCTGATTTTTTGATAAATCTGTGCATCTGAATCCATAACCAAACTTACACATTTTATGCTGATACTTCTTTTAGCACATAAAATTCTGATTTTGAAGTCCGTTCCAACTCCGCGTAATACTCCTGCTGCATCACCTTGGCAACCTGCGTACTGCCGTCATGGCTCCAACCGGGAGGCATTACCAGATATTTAACTTTAGCCGAAAATGTTGGTGCTTTTTTTACATCGGCAATTAAAGCTTTCCATTCGTGGAAAATGATGTTGGATACGCCTAAATTGTCTGGTTGTGTGGTTAATCCGTATCTAATCGGTTCGGGTAAATCTTCCTGGTAAGTACCAAAAAGCCGATCCCAAATGATAAACATCATACCCATATTTTTATCCAGATAAGGCACGTTGGAAGCATGATGAATACGGTGATGCGCTGGCGTTACAAATAAATAACTGTACCAGCGCGGAAAGTTGATTTCTGCCTGCGTATGCACCAGATTACCATAAAGTTGGGTAAGCAGATAAGCATACAGAATATCCAACGCCGAGAAACCCATCAAAGCTAACGGCAAGTAAAAAATAACGCGGTAAAAAGGTTCAAATACGGTAGAGCGGAAGCCGGTTGTTAAATTAAAATGTTCGGAAGAATGATGCGTAACATGCATCGCCCAAAACATGCGGCTGTAATGGCCAACATAATGCAAAACCCAGTACAAAAAATCCTGTGTTACAACGAGTACAAACCAGTATAAAATCACGTTTTGAATCTGAAATAAACGGAACTGGTAAAAATAATTCAGCACAAAAAATGTTGCTCCTTTTACAGCCAAATTAATGAAAAACGTGATCGAGGTAAGGTAAATATTCGTCCAGGTATCGCGTTTTTCGTAATATTTACGGTCTTCGCGGTAGCTAAAATACATCTCTACCAAAGTCAGGATGATCAGCAGGGCAAACAATCCGGCAGCGGCTTCATTTTTCGGGTCTAAACCAAACATATTAACAATTAAGGTAGAAAAGTAAACTTGCACAAAGTTCCTCTTCGTTGCAGTAATTATCAATAGTGCATTGTCCGATTTGCGTCAATAACGAACAGTTGATATTACCCGAAGAGTTTTTTTTATCACTCTTCATCAAATCTACCAAAACCGGAACCCATACTTCTTTTACCGTATATTTTTTGTAAAACTGTTTAAAAGTTTGTACAATAATATCGAATTCTTGCTTTGATAAACCGTTTTTTCGGGTTGATAAATACGCTTCGCAAACCATGCCGACGGCAATTGCTTCGCCGTGCAGCAACGGATCGGGATCGTTTTTGAGCGAAAAACTTTCTATCGCGTGGCCAACGGTATGGCCGAAATTAAGCGTTTTACGCAATCCTTTTTCTTCCGGATCTTCTAAAACAACATTGTTTTTAAGATTTACAGAATGATGGACCATAGCCGGACTAACGTTTTCCGGCGATACTTCTTTTAGCAGGTAAAAATAGTTGCGGTCGGCAATTAAACCGTGTTTTAACATTTCTGCAAAGCCGGAAACCAACTGTCGCGTCGGTAAAGTTTTCAAAAAATCAGCATTGATAAAAACAGCTTTCGGCTGTGCAAAAGTGCCGATTATATTTTTTAAATGATTCATATCGATGCCGGTTTTGCCGCCAACAGAAGCATCAACCTGCGAAAGCAAAGTAGTTGGAACCTGCACAAAATCGATCCCGCGTTTAAAAGTGGAAGCCGCAAAACCGCCCATATCTGTAATTACGCCGCCGCCAACATTAATCAGCAAACTATTGCGGTCAGCCTTAAAATCAATCAGCATCCGCCAAATACCGATGCAAAAATCAATGTTCTTGTTTTCTTCTCCGGAGGAAACTTCGATTAGATCGTAATCCGTAATATCCAGGTTTGATAGTAGCATCGGTAAACAGAATTTTTCGGTTTTTTCATCCACCAAAAAAAATATTTTACTGTATTTTCCCTGCTGCAAAAACAGGTTGACGGCTGTAAAATCGTTGCTAAAAACAACCGGATAAGAAATGCTTTGTATCGTTTCCATAATTAAATCACCTGTATTTTTTTACCGTTAAAAGTAATTATATCGCCCGTTCTTACCTTTAAACGTTTGCGGTAATCCACCTCGCCGTTATATTTTACCTTTCCTTCGGTAACCATAATTTGCGCTTCGCCGCCGGTTTGTACCAGTCCGGCGGCCTTTAATAATTGGATCAGCGTAATAAATTCGCCTTGTAATTTAAATTCGATCATGTTTTGTAAAAATAGAACTATTGGTAATTTTCGGGCGTTAATCTATCATTCAATAACTAATTTTGTATGATGGAAATCCGCGAGCCGAACAAAACAACGATTAAAAGTACACCTTTATCTTTTGAAAATACAGAAATTGCTTTTAAGCACGAAAGTAATGCCGATTTAAACCGGGCTTACTGGTTGTTTAAAATTATCAATTTAAATTTTCTGGTCAAAATCGGGCCGCCGATAACCAATTTCGCTTTCAAAATTGGTTTGCCGATCAAATCTTTGGTGAAAGCAACCATCTTCAACCATTTCTGCGGAGGAGAAACCATTGCCGAATGCGAGCCGGCCATTCAAAATCTACAGTCCGGAAAAGTGGGTACTATCCTGGATTATTCTGTGGAAGGCGAAGATGAAGAAGCGGTTTTTAACGATACGCGCGACCAGATAATTGCTACGATAAAAAGAGCAAAAGGAGATGCAGCCATTCCGTTAACGGTTTTTAAAGTTACGGGCGTGGGCCGATTTGATTTGCTGGAAAAGGCGGATGCCGGTTTAACTTTTTCTGCGGAAGAAGAAGCAGAATGGCAAAAAATATTTGATCGCGTAGATACCATTTGTCAAACTGCTTTTGATCTGGATGTGCCGGTGATGATTGATGCAGAAGAAACCTGGATTCAGCGGACTATTGATTTGCTGGCACAAAACATGATGCGGCATTACAATCAAAAAAAAGTGATTATTTATAACACTTATCAGCTTTACCGGCATGATAAATTAGTTTCTTTAAAATCAGATTTCAAAACTGCTTCGGAAGAGAACTTTTTACTCGGCGCAAAACTTGTTCGCGGCGCATATATGGAAAAGGAAAATAAACGTGCGTTAGAAAAAGGTTATCCAACATTAATCCAACCGGATAAAACCGCAGCCGACCGTGATTATAACCTGGCGTTACGATTTTGTGTGGAGCATATTGGCCGGATTGCTTTTGTTTGCGGCACACATAATGAACAAAGCTGTATGCTGCTGGCAGATTTACTTGATGAATACCGGCTTTCTCCAAACCACCCGCATGTACACTTTTCGCAGTTGCTGGGCATGAGCGATAACCTGAGCTTTAATCTTTCCAACGCCGGTTACAACGTGGCTAAGTACGTGCCTTTCGGGCCGGTAAAAGCAGTATTGCCTTATTTGTTTCGGCGCGCGCAGGAAAATACGGCCATTGCCGGGCAAACCAGCCGCGAATTGGATTTGATTTTGAAAGAGAAAAACAGGAGAAAAATTTAACCTTTTGATACGCACATACTGTTTTTATCGATAAAATTTTTCTTTCAAAAAAAGTGAAATTAATGCTTAAATAATATATTATAAATATTACCAAAAATGATGTAAAGCACAGATTGATAAGTATTTTCAGGAAATTTTATGATAAACCGTTAGCAGTTTTGATACTGAAAATAGTTTAAATTAACTCGAAAATATGAAGATTTTTACGCTCGCTTTATTCCTTTTTGTCCATACTTTTTTGTTCGCACAAAATACGCAGCGGATTAAGTTTACAAGCATTATACCTGCCGTAAACACCGGTCAGGATTATTCATCCTGGTTAAGCGATGATTTAAATAACCTGGTTCCGAACGTTTGGTCAAAAGCAAATTTGCGGTGGGTTGATATCACCCTTAAATTAGAGCAGCAAAGTAATATCAGCAGGTTATCTTTTTATGATTTTGAAGGTGTTTTTACAGATAAACCTGCTTACATCTATGCGCTGAACGGAACTGTAAAAACCTATCTCGGGCTGTTTACCGGCGAAACATATGAAACATTTGTTACCCTAAAACTAAAAAAAGCGGTAACTGCCGATGCGATCATCATTCGTAAATACAACAACAATATCCCGCAAAAGGTACAGGTTTACGGTGTTCCGTTAAAAACACAACAAAATATTGTGGCCGGTAAAATTCAATCCGTCATCAATTTTGCAGCAATGGCCGAAAGAGTTGCAGGCGAGGATGCTTTCAACCTTAAAGCAGGCAGTAACAATACTGCAATGCCTATTACTTTTACTTCTTCCGATCCGGCTGTAGTTACAGTTTCTAATATTTCCGGCAGTTGGAAAGCTACACCTGTAAATGCTGGTATAGCTGTAATTACGGCTTCGCAGGCGGGCAATGCTTTTTTTACGGCAGCAAATAATGTAACCGAGCAGCAAGTTGTACAGCCGTTTAACCTCCGCAAAATTCCGTTGACCGGCAAATACTGGTATCAGCTAAATAATACCGGCGATAATACTACGGCTGCGAGCGGTTTGCCGCAACTATCCGACGGCAATATTACCGATGCTGTTTTTATGGGCTGGAGTAAGTTGTTACCCAATTATGATTGTTATTACGAATTTAAAAACCTGTCGAAAGTTATGATTTCCAAGATCAGGTTTTATGATGGCGAAGGTATTTTTACAGATAAGCCTTTTAAATTATATGCAAAAGCGACGGTAAATGCTGCACCTGTTTTGCTTGCTTCTTTTACCGGCGAATCTTATAATCAATGGGTGGAAATAAATTTGCCCGCTCCTGTACCGGCGCAGTATCTGGTGGCAAATGTTTGGTCGAATTTCCCGCTGGAGATGGAACTTTACGGATCTTATGAAACTGCGGCTGCCATAACTTCATATCCGCAGAAGGAGATTAAGTTTGGAGCGATGGGCGGCGTAAATTATTTTGTATGGGATTTTTTAGAAAACTGGAACGATCCTAACATCCGTAATAAAATTTTTGAGCCTAAACTACAGTTGCTCAATACATTTACCCAATACCGCGACTATGTGGATTGGGAAAAGATCGAACCTGCCCAAGGCAATTATACTTTTAACCCAACACAGTTTGGCGGCTGGAATTATGATGTAGTTTACAAGCGGTTAAAAGAGGAAGGAAAAGATGTAGTGGCTTGTTTAAAAACGCTGCCGGGCTGGTTTCTTAATCAGTATTATCCTTCCGATCAGCAGGATTCGGAAAACGTTCCGGCACCATACGGTTCAGATCTGCTCAACCCTGATTCCTATATTTTACAGGCCAAACTCGCCTTTCAGTTTGCTGCAAGATACGGCAGTAATAAAAACATTGCTTCAAACCTGCAAAACGGCGTAAACACCGATTATATTTATGCTTCTGTCCCGCAGGAAGGTGTCCGGACGAAGGAAACCGGTTTAGGTTATATAAAATATATTGAGTGCGAAAACGAACGGGATAAATGGTGGAAAGGCCGTAAAGCTTACCAAACCGCCCGCGAATATGCAGCAAACTTATCTGCTTTTTACGACGGGAATAAAAATACGATGGGCGCAGGTGTGGGCGTAAAAAATGCTGATCCGAATATGTTGGTTGTTATCGGCGGAACAGCTTCTACCACAACCGACTATGTACGGGGAATAATTGATTGGTGTAAAGAATTTAGAGGTTACAAAGCAGATGGCCGGGTAAACCTTTGTTTTGATGTGATCAATTATCATTATTATTCCAACAATTCCGGTACTTCACAGGATGGAAATGCAACCGGCGGTGCTGCGCCCGAGTTATCCGGTTCTGCAGCGGCGGCTACGGCTTTTACCGATCTTGCCAAAGAGATTAATGCAGAAGTTTGGATCACAGAATCCGGTTATGATGCTAATCCGCATAGTCCGATAGCCGCGCCGGCAATCGGCAGCAAAACAGCCGAAGAAGTTCAGGCCGATTGGATACTTCGTTCGGCACTGCTTTATGCACAAACCGGGATTAACCGTTTATTTTTTTACGAAACATACGATCAGAATATAGATAGCTGGGGCCAGTTTGGTTCGTCCGGCCTGTTAAACGCCGCCACCCGAAAACGTAAAATTGCTGCTGATTATCTGCTGCAAACTAACCGCCTGATCGGAGCTTTCACTTATAAGGAAACGTTAGAAAGCAACCCGGCTATCCATCGTTACCAGCTTAAAGATACTGCTGTTTATGTAGCTTATGTTCCGCTGGCAGAAGGTAAAACAATGGATTATACGCTGAAGTTAGGCACTGCAACCGAAGCAAAAATTTATACCTTAAAAACAGCACAGGATAGTATGGATGTAAAAGAGGCAAGCCTTGTAAATAACAGTTTAACGTTAAAACTAACGGAAACGCCGGTTTTTATAAAAGTGCTTAGCCCGGATTTAACACTTGCCAATAACGTACTTGTAAAAGCACTGGCAGCAAATACTTCGGGTACGGGTTTGGATAAGTTGATGCCTGCAAAAACACAATATTCGTCGGATTCCACTTCCAATGAATTTACGAATGATTTTGCTTCGCTCACCGCTTATCCAAATCCAACGGTAAATTTGATAACTGTTTCCCTCGATAATCATATACATAAGCCGGTTTCTATAAAAATATTTAACGCAGCAACCGGGATAATCGTTAAGCAAATTGCTGCAGGAAAATCAGCCGACTACTTTGCCCAGCAAATAGATATCAGCACCTTACCTGCTGGCATTTACGTTATGGAAATTACACAGGGCAATACCAAAATCAAGAAAAAGATTATTAAGCAGTAATCAGAACACTGTTTTTAAAGCGAAATACAATAATCAAAAGCTGCATAAGCCGGATGTGTGGCAAATAATTACATTTGTTTCCATGTTTATCCCGGATTAAATGGCTGGTTTTTCTGCTGAAAAAAATAAATTTTCTGATCAGCCGGTAAAGTATTTTCTACTGATCTGGACGCTAATCAACTTCCTGCAAAGCTATTTTACAGAACTCCATCCCGATGAAGCTTATTACTGGCTTTATGCACGTTTTTTAGATTGGGGATATTTTGACCATCCGCCGATGGTTGCGCTGTTTATCCGTTTAGGCGATTCATTATTTCATAACGAACTGAGTTTACGTTTGCTTACTGTTTTTAGCAGTAGTTTTTCCTGGTGGATTTTGTGGTTGATTTTGAAGAAATATAAGGTGGAAGCGCGCTGGTTTATACTCGTGCTTAGTTCCGTTTCTATCTTTCATATTTTTGGGTTTACCACTACACCGGATGCGCCGCTGTTTTTTTTCGGTACGTTGTTCTACTTCTTTTATCAGCAATATTTACAAAAAGACAAATTGAGCATTGCGGTTCTGCTGAGTTTATCACTTGCCGGTGCTTTGTACAGCAAATACCACGCAGTATTATTGGTTGTTTTTACGCTGATGGCCAACCCGAAATTACTAAACCGGAAATCTTTTTGGGCAATTGCCGCACTCACGCTGATACTGTTTTTACCGCATGTTTTTTGGCAAATCAACCACGATTATCCTTCCATAAAATATCATTTGTTTGAGCGTTCCGCCAGCCATTACCGGTTTCAGTTTACCTGGTTATTTATTGTCGGCCAGCTTTTTATGGCCGGGCCGCTGGTTAGCTGGTTTTGGTTTTACAGGATTTTTCGATTTCGTTCCGAAGATATTTTTACACGAACATTACTATTTAATTTTGTTGGGACGCTGCTATTTTTTTTGGCGAATACTTTAAAAGTAGCTGTACAACCGCATTGGACACTGATCGGGTTTTTGCCTCTGGTGATGCTGGTTTTGATCTCCATCAATCAGCAAAAAAAACCAAAATGGCTGCAACCTTTGCTGTACATTAACCTGTTTTTATTACTGCTGATGCGTTTCGGGCTGATGGTTAAAAACCCGGTCAGTATGAGAATCGGTGTGGTTAAAAGTTATTTCGGCAATCCGCAATGGGCAAATCTGATCAAACAAAAAGCCGGCGATGCTTACGTTGTTTTTCCTGATCAGTTTCAAAATCCTTCCTGGTATAGTTATTACACCAACTCGTTAAAAGGTGTTGCATACGATTCGCGTTTGTACCGCCGCACACAATTTGACATTTGGCCGCTGGAAGATAGTTTACAGCAAAAATGGGTTTATTTTGTTAGCGATTATGCCACCAAAGGAATTACGATAGATACTTTAAACACGCCAAAAGGAATTTTTTACGGTGGCTGGGTTAATCATTGGCGCAGTTACCAAAAATTGCAGGTAGAAACAGATTCGGCCCAAATCAATGCTTTTGCGGGTAAAATTGTTCCGTTAAATTTAAAAATTACAAATCCTTATCCGGTTACCGTTAATTTCAGCAATCAAAATCAGGAACATCACTTATTGTTACGCGCCTATATTATGCTGGGTGATTCTGTAATCAGTAATCAGGTGGATTCAGCAAACTTTAACAGGCTTCGGTTTAAACCGGGAGAAATTAAATCTTTTCCTTTCGATTTAAAAACACCAATGCAAAAAGGAAATTATACGCTTTTATTCTCCATAAAAACGCCGCCGTTTTCCGGTCCGCGCAGTAGTCCGCTTATCAACCTAAACATCCAATAATTTATGAAATACACTTTACACAGCTGTTGCTTTTTTGTCCTGATGCTTCTTTTATGCACTAAAAATTGTATCGCGCAAAACCTGGATATTCATTTTAACGGCTACGGTTTTTTTGATAACCGCGAGTACAGTGCTTTCAGAGATCGTTCGCGCACGTATTCCGGTGCACGTGCCGAACTTGATCTGGGCGTAAATTTAGATTCGGTCAATCATTTTCGTTTTGGGGTGAACGGAATCCACGAGTTTGGTGCAAATCCGTTTTTTGGGAAAGCTGATCCGGTTATTTACTACACTTTTACCGGTAAAAAAGGCTGGCTTTTTAATTTAGGTGCTTTCCCTCGGGAAGGTTTAATTACCGATTATCCGATTGCTTTACTCAACGATACGCTACAGTATTTTAGGCCAAACGTACAGGGTTTGTTAACCAGTTACCAAAGCCCCTGGGGAAAAGAAACGATCTGGATTGATTGGGTAAGCCGGCAAACGGCGACCGACCGGGAGCAGTTTATCTTTGGTGCTTCCGGTAAGTATTTACCAAACCCTTACGGGCCGTTCTTTTTATCGCATTATTTTATGCTGCTGCACGATGCCGGTGCTGCTGTTTTGCTGCCGAATGATTTTATCCGGGATAATGGCGGCGGACAGTTACGCGTGGGTTTGGATTTCAGCCATAAAACTTTCCTGGATTCTTTAACGATTGAAGCCGGCGGAATGCTTTCGCTGGAACGCGTGCGCGGTTTGGATGGTTTCCAGATCCCGAAAGGTTTTGTAGCCGAAGCCAACCTCAACTATAAACACTTTGGTTTAAAGGATAACTTTTATGCCGGCCAAGGGCACAACATTACTTACGGCGACTCTTTTTACAGCAAGAAAATGTATAACCGCTTGGATTTGATTTACACACCATTTATTTACAACCAAATCAAAGGCAGTTTTATATTGAGTTTTCATCAGTCGCCCGGAAATTTAGGCGATAGCCAGCAAGCATTTAAACTGGTTTATGATATCGGAAGAAAAAATTTGGTGCGGTTTAAGGATTGAGAAGGTAAAATTGATAGCATCTTTAAAAAGTTCTATTTCCACAAGTTTGCCACATTTACTTTTATACCTTTACCTTCTCGGGCAGCTTTTTCGCCTCTTTTTATTTTCGCCACAAAATCTGCATTATAGGGGCTTTCTTCTTCTTTTAAAGGAATATTCATAGCATTCAACACAATTTCCAATGCACTCAACTGTTCTTTAGTTTGTGGATGTACGGTTATCGTTTCCATAATTTAATTTTAAGAATTAAAAATAACAAAAAAGTGATGAATAACCATCACCACTTTTTGCCTGTTAAAAGAAGCATCACTACGAACCTGAAATATCGCCGGAGCCGTGCGCAACTTTAGAAACGCTTTTCGGGTGGCCTCTGTAATGCACATCGCCGGAACCGGAAACAGAAGCTTCTACCTTTTCGCTCGCATAAATATTAGCATCACCGGAACCTGATAACCGGATTGCAGTTGATTTCGTGATCAAGCTGCCGCCATCAAAATCACCGGAACCGGAGATGGAAATGGTTGATTCATCTGCTTTTCCGCCAATGTTAAAATCACCGGAACCGGAAATTGCCGCTTCCAGGTTTTTAACGTTTATTTTTCCTTCAAAATCACCGGAACCGCTTAACCGCAGTTCTAAATTATTAGTATTAAATTCATTTTCGATCCGCAAATCACCGGAACCGCTTAAACCGATACTGTTTAAATCCTTGGCAACAACGTAAATTACTATTTTACGGTTGTTCCAGAAATTGCCCCAATTATGTGTGTTTTTCGAGTGGATCAAGAGCGTGCCGTTTCTAACTTCGGTTATAATTTCATTGATCACATCTGCATCTGCTTCTACTTTTACCGATTCGGAATTGCCCTGTTTCACGATCACATCAAAAGAACCGGAGGAAACAACGGCATGAAAACCGGCTACTTTTCGGTCTTGCATTTCCATACTCCTTGAAGGAGATATTTTAACAGATGCTGCGAAAGTAAATTTGCCGGTTGCCGAAAGTAAAAAGGCGAGAAAGAAGAGTTTTAGGGTTGATTTCATGGTTTTAAAGTTTTAGATAAGATGCTGTTTTGCTTAAAATGGTTACAGTAAAATCAAAATTAATCAATCAAAATACCAATATAATAATTAAATGTATCCACTTCGATATTGTCCTGATTTGCACTTGCCAATTTTATAGGCATAAAAGAAGTACCGGGATTAAAAAACTGATATTCTCCACCTTTTATCCTGATTTTTACCGGCATCGTAAACCCGTTTACATCAGCTACCCAGCGTGCTAAAACCTGTTCTTTCTCAACTCGAAACTCTAAAACCGGGATGTTTTTATAACGAAGGTATTGGTCGAAAACAGAGGTTAAATTTAAGCCGGATTGCTGGTTGATGTAACCTACAATCTGTTCAGTGGTAACCGTTTGATGATAAAAAGTTTTGTTCAATCCGCGCAAAATCTCCCGCCATTTTTCATCATTGTTGATGATGGTACGGATCATATTTAGCATGTTGCTGCCTTTATAATACATATCGCCAGAACCTTCTTTGTTTACATTATATGGCGCAATTATGGGTTCATCGTTCTGGATTGCGCGGCGCGTTCCGTGCACATATTCCTGCCCGGCCTGCTTGCCAAACTGCTGTTCTGTAAAAAGTGATTCGGAGTAATGGGTAAAGCTTTCATGGATCCACATATCAGCCAAATCTTTAGAGGTGATGTTGTTGCCAAACCATTCGTGGCCGCTTTCGTGCACCACAATAAAATCCCATTTTAAACCCCAGCCCGTTCCGGAAAGATCCCGCCCTAAATAACCATTTTGAAAGTGATTGCCGTAAGCCGTTCCGCTTTGATGCTCCATACCCAAATGCGGTGTTTCAATCAATTTATAACCGTCTTCGTAAAAAGGATAAGGGCCAAACCAATGTTCAAAAGCGGTAAGCATCGGCTTTACGTTCTCGCCAAACTGTTTTTTGGCTTTATCGAGATTAGCCGGTAAAACCCAGTAATCCAAAGTCAGCTTACCTTTTTCACCGTTAAAAACATCATCAAAATGAACGTAATTGCCAATGTTAGCTTCTACATCATAATTATTAATCGGGTTTACAACCGCCCAGTCAAATCGTGTATAACCATTATTCAGTTCGATTACTTTTCGCAATCTTCCGTTAGAAACATCTTTTAAACCTTTTGGTACGCTGATGCTGATGAGCATGCTGTCCACCTCGTCGGATTCATGATCTTTATTCGGCCACCAAACACTGGCACCCAAACCCTGGCAGGCCGTTGCCACCCAGGGTTTCCCTTCGGTATCTTTACTATAAACAAAACCGCCGTCCCAAGGCGCGCGTTTGGCCACCCGCGGATTACCGGAATAATAAACCATGAATGCTTCTTTTACACCCTTTTTTATGGTGTTAGGGAAGTTGAGGAAAACCGCGTTGGCGTCGCGTGTATAACCCAGGTTTTTTCCGTGGAAAATAACTTTTTCTATTTTTAAATTGGCGAACAAATCAAACTGCAGCTTCTTAAAATCCTGCGTTGCCGTAAACCGAAATTCGTTACTGCCGCTGATTTGTTTTTGGTCGATATCAACCTTCACATCCAAATGATAATAGTTGATATCGTAACAGGTTCGCAGCGGCGTTAACATGCCGCGCAAAGTATCGGCATGGGTAAATTTGGTTCTGGGTTGAAGCAATTGTGCCTGACCACAAATTGTAGTCAGGCACAATAAAATTACTTCAAAAATGAGTTTTTTCATATTTACTTCAAAACTTCCACATCTACATAACTATCGTTAAAAACAGTTTCAGTTGCTTTTACATAATCGCTTGCGGCTGCTTTATATGGGTTTTCTACAAATTTTTGCGGATTGCGGGCAAACAACGGGAAAGCAGTACTTTGAACCTGGATCATCAATCGGTGGCCTTTTTTAAAGGTGTGCAACACATCCTGCAAACGCACATTTACATCCGTTTTTTGATTGGAAACCAAAGCTTCCGGTTTTTCAAAACTATTGCGGAAACGGGCCGGCATCACTTCAGAACGTACCATTTGCTCGTAATTGCTCATCAAAATGTTTTTGTTTAGGTTGTATTGATTGTTCGGTTCGTCGGGCGGGTAAACGTCAATTAGTTTCACAATAAAATCAGCATCGGTTCCGGTCGAAGCAATTTTTAAGTGAGATAAAATTTCTCCGCCTAAAGTCATATCATCCTGCAAAACATCTGTTTGATAAACCAGAACATCCGGGCGGCGGCCTGCAAAACGCTGATCTTCGCTCATATAATTATGCGGCGTAAAACCCATCGTGGTGGTATTATCTTCGGTGTAAGGAACCGGTTTTGCCGGATCGCTTATATACGACATCGAACCTGTTGAAGCCGGAGCAGTCATCGAGATTTTACCATCTGCACTTAAATATAATTTTTGATGCGTAGCATTTGCTGCTGGCCATTGCGCAAAAGTTGCCCATTCTTTTTTGCCGGTATTGTACATATAAGCTTCCGGTAAGCCAGAATTTTTATCGCCGTTACCTTTTAAAAAGTGATTGAAAAACTTGGCTTCGATATTTTTCTGATAGAAAGTAGCAATGCTATCGCCAAAATAAATATTGCTGTGCTGCGTATGGCCGGTTTCGCGCGACCAGCGGCCGTGACCAAACGGACCCATCACAATGGTGTTGTAAGCACTTGGATCACTTTTCTGGATTTTTTTATACATATCCAACGGGCCGGATAAATCCTCCGCATCAAACCAGCCGCCAACAAACATTACTGCCGGTTTTACTTTGCTAAAATGCTTTGTCAACCCGCGTTTCTGCCAGAAATCATCATAATTTGGGTGGTTGATGGTTTCCTGCCAGAAAAAATTGTCTTTGTAATATTTATCGGCATTACTCAGCGGACCCAAATCTAACAGAAACTGATAACCGTCTTTCGTTCCCGGATTAAACATTGTGTTGGTGTACCAGGCACTTCCGGTGGTGTCTGCTTTTGTTTTTTGCACGCCGAAAACCGGATAAGTAAAAAAATAAGATTCCAGCAAAGAACCGTTATGGTGGAAATCATCAAAAAAGAAATCAGAAATCGGTGCCTGCGGAGAAGAAGCTTTCAGTGCCGGATGATTGGATAAAATGCCGGCAGCCGTATAAAATCCCGGATAAGAAATCCCCCATTGGCCAACTTTCCCGTTATTGTTGGCAACGTTTTTTACCAGCCAATCTATCGTATCATACGTATCAGAACCTTCGTCCACATCTTTTTTTGATTTTTTCTGATCGATCACCGGTGTCATATTCGTCCAAGTTCCTTCACTTTTATAACGGCCTCGAACATCCTGATAAACAACGATATAACCTTCCTTCATCATTATCTCCGAAGGGCCTAAATTCCTCGGAAATTTATCAGTACCGTAAGGCGCAACGCTGTAACAGGTGCGCTGCATAATCATAGGGTATTTTTTTTGCGAAGAAGCATCTTTTGGTGTATAAACGGAAGTGAAAAGTTTGATGCCGTCGCGCATGGTGATGTAATAATCTTTTTTGGTATAATTTTCTTTGGCATAATTGCTTTGCGCAGAAGCAAAATCAATAAAGATTACAGAAATCAGCAGGAATAAGTAAATTCTTTTCATTGAATGAAGATTTGAACGGCTAATTTATAAAATTATGCTCTTAAAGAAAGTAATGTGATTGTTACGCGATTCTTTTCAGATTAAAAAAATTTTTTCGAGTTAATTACACAGATTTTTCGCCCGTAAAAGAAGCATCTGCCTGATCATAAAAATCTTCTTGCATGCTTCTTTTACCGGCAAAAATTTCGGCTCAACTAAAAAGGTTCTGCAATCAAATGTTGTGTTTCAATGTTTCTATATAAAAACAGAACGATTATGAAAGCAATACAAATCCACCAATTTGGCGGCAGGGAACAATTAAAATACGAAGAAACCGACAGACCTAAAATCAACCCGGATGACGTGTTGATTAAGGTGTTTGCAACCAGCATTAACCCGGTGGACTGGAAAGTACGTGAAGGGGAAATGGAAGGACAGATTAAGTATAATTTCCCGCTGATTTTGGGCTGGGATGTTTCCGGTGTTATCACAGAAATTGGCAGCGAGGTTACTGATTTTAAAGTCGGCCAGGAAGTTTACGCGCTTCCAAACATCATGCGGAACGGTACTTACGCCGAGTTTGTTGCGGTGCAAGCAAGTACGATTGCAAACAAGCCGAATTCTGTAAACCACACGGAAGCCGCAACAATCCCGTTGGCCGGATTAACCGCCTGGCAAGGAATATTTGATCAGGGAAAGCTGGAAGCAGGGCAAAAAATTTTAATCCACGGCGCAGCCGGCGGCGTTGGCACTTTGGCTGTGCAGCTGGCTAAATGGAAGGGCGCGTACGTAATCGGCACTTCTTCCGAGAAAAATATTCGGTTTTTAAAAGATCTTGGTGTAGATGAAGTGATCGATTATAACCATCAAAAATTTGAAGATGAACTGAAAGATATTGATGTTGTGTATGATACTATTGGCGGCGAAACGCAGCAAAAATCAATTGCGGTTTTAAAAACCGGCGGTATTTTAGTTACTACCGTTGGCGTGCAGGATGAGGAACCTTTTAAAGCTAAAAACCTGCAAGCTATTGATTATATGGCACATGCAGACCCGGAGCAGCTGAAGCAATTGGCTGATTTAATTGATTCGGGGAAATTAAAACCGGTTATCCAGGCAATTTTCCCGTTGGAAGAAATTGCCAAAGCGCATGAAATGAGTGAAGAAGGACACGTGCGCGGCAAAATCGCAATCCGGGTAACGGACTAAGATTTACTAATTTACCATACTGTTTTTACCAACCTTTTTTAACCGGGCAGGATTTTTTCCTGCCCGATTTTTTTGCTGAAGGTTGATTTAAACAATTATCAGATTGTATTTTTCCAGCAAACCTTGCAAACCCGAAGTTGTAAATTTTGCTTTTTTCATTCTATTACTTTCCGGATCGATGGAGAAGTTATAGGCAGAAGTAAAATCAACTTCATTCAAAATTGTATTGCCGAATAAAGTTCTGCCGAGGTCGCAATCTGCAAAAACACTTCCGGTTAAATCACTTTCTTGGAAGTTCGCTTCCAAGATTCGGCAATTTTTAAAAACCGTATTCCGTAATTTTTTACCTGTAAAAGAAGCATAATCCAAAATGCAATTATCAAAAGTTACCGAAAAAGAAAAGTCGCGCACTTTGGTAAAATCCAAACCTAATAGTTTGCAATTTTTAAATTTTACGTTGCTTAAACCAACATTTAACAGTTGCGCTAAACTTAGGTTACAATCCTCGAAAATACAATCAGAAAAAATACAATTTTGAAATTTGGTATTACTGAAATCGATATTTTTAAAATTGCACTGTTCAAATTCTCGTCCAATTAACTTTTGCTCAGCATAATTTATCGCTGAGAAAGTTTTGTTCTGGTGATAGGTTTCGGTTGTCAAAGGATACTGTTTTTACTTGTTAAATTTCGTCATCGTGAGTTCCGTTCCAATAGTTGCGAAACTTTTAATCATTTCGATGGAACGGTCAATCAAAGCAGGTAATTCCAATTGTTCGTCTTTATCAAATCCGCTTAAAACATAATCTACCTGCCGGCCTTTCGGGAAATTTTCGCTGATGCCAAACCGCAAACGTGCATATTCATTGTTGCCTAAAGTGAATTCGATATGTTTTAAACCGTTGTGGCCAGCCGCGCTTCCCTTCGGTTTCAGGCGTAAAGTTCCTAATGGCAAAGCCAGGTCATCCACTAAAACCAGCACGTTTTCTACCGGGATTTTCAGTTCTTTCATCCAGTAAGCCAACGCTTTCCCGCTTAAATTCATGTAAGTAGTTGGCTTGATGAGATGCAACGTGCGCGCTTTATAACTCACTTCGGTATAATACGCCAGCCGCATATTAAAAAACTGTGCCGATTCCTGTTTCGCCAGTTCATCCAAAATCATAAAACCGATATTGTGGCGTGTATCCGCGTATTCCGGGCCGATGTTGCCCAAACCAACGATCAAATATTTCATTGCCGTAAAGGTAATACTGTTTTTATGGCATAAAAAAGCCTTCAGTTTTTATGCTGAAGGCTTTTTGCAAGGTAAAAAAGTATCACTTATTTTTTACCCGGTGTTGCTTCCTGTTCTGCCTGGCGCAATGCACGAGAAGTAGTTACAGAAACAATGGTATCCTCCGGAGAATTGGTGATGGTTAAGTTTGGCAATTTAATTTCGCTTACTTTAACTGATTTACCAACTTCCAAAGTTTCGATACTTACATCGATGGTATCTAAAAGATCTTTCGGGAAGCCTTTTACACGCAGTTTACGCAGTTTTTGCACCAATTTACCACCGGTTTTTACACCCGGAGAAGTTCCGGTTAATCTTACCGGGATTTCCATGGTGATGGATTTGCTCTCGTTGAGCAATAAAAAATCGATGTGTAATAATTGATCCGTAACCGGATGAAACTGAGTATCTTGGATAATAGCCTGGCTTTTTACACCAGCAATTTCTAAATCGATGAAATGAATCTCTGGCGTGTAAATCACCGGTTTCAAATCAGCTGCAGACACAGCAAAGTGGGTTTGGGTATCCCCACCATAAAGAACCGCAGGCACTTTGCCTTCATAACGCAGCTCTTTAGCGTCTCTTTTCCCTACGTTCTCTCTCGGAGAACCGCTAATAGCAATTGATTTCATTTTTGTGTTTGTTTATTGTTGTTTGTAATTGTTTGTTGTTCTTCTGTTGATAGCTAATAGAGTTGATTGTTCATGGTGATCTGCAATGTCTATGAACTATCAGCTATAAAATATCATCTATTCCACATTAAAAAGCATGCTGATGGAACCATGTTCATTTACGTTGGCAATGGCACTTGCAAATAATTTTGAAGCCGAAAGTACCTTTATTTTACTGCTTTGCTGTTTTAGCGGAATCGTATCGGTAACAATTAACTCGGTTAAAGCAGAATTTTCAATCGTTTGATAAGCTTGTCCGGATAAAATCGGATGGGTACAAACCGCCCGTACGCTTCTGGCACCACGATCCATAATCAAGCCTGCTGCTTTGGCTAAAGTTCTGGCCGTATCGCACATATCATCAATCAGCACAATATCCTGATTGGTTACATCGCCGATAACCGTCATCGATTCAATTTCATTGGCACGTTTACGCTGTTTATCACAGATAACTACCTCCGCATTAAAATATTTTGCAAAGGCACGCGCCCGGTAAGAACCGCCCATATCCGGCGAAGCAATCGTTAAACTTTTTAGATTTAAGCTTTTAATGTAAGGCACAAATATGACGGAAGCATCCAGATGGTCAACCGGAATATCAAAAAATCCCTGTATTTGTGCGGCATGTAAATCCATCGTCATGATGCGGTTGATGCCGGCAGTTGTTAGCAGATTGGCCACTAATTTTGCACCGATAGCTACGCGTGGTTTGTCTTTACGATCCTGGCGCGCCAAACCAAAATACGGAATAACCGCCGTAACATAATGAGCGGATGCGCGGCGTGCAGCATCAATCATCATCAATAACTCCATCAAATTATCGGTTGGCGGATTGGTGGATTGGATGATAAAAACATCCGAACCACGCACAGATTCATTAAAATAAGGTTGAAATTCGCCGTCGCTAAACCTGGATAAGATCACTTCTCCCAGTTCTTTACCGTACGATTCTGCAATCTTTTTAGAAAGTTCAATCGTTCCTGAACCGGAAAATAATTTGATGGGATTGAACTGAAGTGGCATGATAGAATATTATTGAACCGCCGTTTAACGTAAAAAGCAGACAGCTATAGATTAAGCTCATCTGCTTTTTTTAGTTGCCCGACCAGGATTCGAACCTAGACAAACGGTACCAAAAACCGTCGTACTACCTTTATACTATCGGGCAATCTTCTTTTCGTTTATTAAACTCTGAAAAGGAATGCAAATATAGGACGATAATTTAAAATGTCAACTGCATTTTTTAAATTTTTATCCGGTAAAAGAAGCATCCTGTACTAATTGTTAAAACCTGTTAAACTAAGTTTTATCCTGCTTAAAACTTCGTGATAGTTTATTAATTTCGGCACCTGATAAATATGCTCGAAATCTACCTCAATGAAGTATAATAAAATTAACAACCTGTTTGGCTGGCTCGCCTTTTTAATTGCTGCCATCACTTATATTTTAACGCTGGAACCTTACGGCAGCTTTTGGGATTGCGGCGAATTTATTGCCTGCGCTTATCGTTTGCAAGTGGCACATCAGCCTGGCGCACCGCTGTTTACCATGATCGGCAAGGTTTTTTCTCTGCTTGCAGCTAACCGGCACAAGGTTGGTTACATGATCAATGTGAGTTCTGCGCTGGCCAGTGCGGCAACCATTATGTTTTTGTTCTGGACGATTACTGCGCTTGCCAAAAAAATACTGGTAAAAAGAGCATCGGAGTTTGATACCGCCACCACTACGCTTATTATCGGTGCAGGTTTAGTTGGCGCGCTGGCTTACGCCTGGTCGGATACGTTCTGGTTTTCTGCCGTTGAAGCCGAAGTTTACGCACTATCTTCTTTGTGTACAGCCATTGTTTTTTGGGCGATTATGAAATGGGATGCACACGCCGACGAACCCGGAGCAGATAAATGGATCGTTTTTATTGCTTACGTAATGGGCTTATCCATTGGTATCCACTTGTTAAACTTGCTGGCTATCCCGGCAATCGCCTGCGTATATTACTTCCGCAGAACACCAAAAGCGACAGCAAAAGGTACGCTTGCAGCTCTTTTTATCGGGGTAATTATTGTTGCAGCAGTTTTATGGGGAATTATTCAATACGTAATTAAAGGCGCGGCTTATGCGGATCTGCTTTTTGTAAATACGTTCAATTTTGGTTTCTGGACGGGCGCAACAACATTTTTTGTGTTGATTATCATCTCCATGACGGCCGGGATTATTTATACGATCAAACCGGTAAAATCAACAATCCTGGTGGCAGCAGTTGCCTTTATATTATTACTGACTATCAGCGGCGGCATTATCGGCGGAATTATCGGAATTGCAATTATTGCTTTCCTGGAATATATCGTCAAGATCCGCGAAAAACGGGTTGCCCTCAACATGATTCTGACTTGTACCGTTTTTATTTTATTCGGATACAGTTCTTTTGCGATGCTGATCATCCGTGCAAAAGCGCATACCAACCTCAACAACAGCGAACCGGACAACGCTTTTGCTTTGTTAAGTTATTTAAACCGCGACCAATATGGCGATACACCTTTATTGTATGGCCAGTATTATGATTCTAAAGCTACCGATCAAAAAGAGGGCGCAACACTTTATCGGAAAGGAAAAGAAAAATACGAGGTTTCCGGTAAAAAACAAGTACTGGTTTATGACCGTAATACGTTGTTCCCACGCATGTTTAGTGACCGTGCCGATCACATTAGTTTTTATAAAGACTGGATGCACATTGCCGAAGGCCAAAGCCCGACATTTGCAGATAACCTGGGATTCTTTTTTAGCTGGCAGGTTAACCAGATGTACACCCGGTATTTATTGTGGAACTTTGTTGGCCGCCAAAATGATGCCGACGGCCAAAATAATAATTCGACAGATGGCAACTGGCTCAGCGGGATTAAACCGATTGATGCCCTGCGTTTAGGAAACCAGGGTAGTTTGCCGGCTACGATCACTGCTGATAAAGCCTATAACCGATTGTTTTTTCTGCCCTTGATTTTAGGTTTGATCGGTGCTTTTTATCATTTTAAAAGAAATCAGAAAGATGCCGGCGTAGTTGGCTTACTGTTCTTTTTTACGGGTTTTGCCATTTTGCTTTACCTCAACCAGGATCCGTTGCAGCCGCGCGAACGGGATTATGCTTATGCCGGATCTTTTTATGCTTTTGCCATCTGGATCGGGATCGGTACGTTGTTTATCGCCGAAAAAATGCGGAAAATTACTTCACCCCAAATTTCGGCAGCAGGCGCAACCGTACTTTGTTTGCTGTGCGTGCCGGTGCTGATGGCTTTCCAGGAATGGGATGACCACGACCGGTCTACCAAAACCACGCCGCCGGATATGGCTTTTAATTATCTCAGTTCCTGCGCGCCAAATGCTATTTTGTTTACTTATGGCGATAATGATACCTATCCGTTGTGGTATTTGCAGGAAGTAGAAAACGTGCGCCCGGACGTCCGGATTGTGAATTTAAGTTTGTTGGGAACGGATTGGTATATCCGCCAGATGAAGCAAAAAATGAATGAATCTGCACCGCTGCCAATTACGATGCCGAATGAAAAATTTGAAGCCGGTATCCGCGATGTTACTTATTACAATGATTCTAAACTTCCCGGAAATGTGGAGTTAAAAGATGTTTTCGATTTCATAACTTCCGATGATGCACGTGCAAAAGTGGAATATGAGAACGGGCAGAACGCAAATTATCTTCCCACAAAAAACTTTAAATGGACGATCAATGCGAATGAATTAGTAAAAACCGGCACAGTTAAGGCAAATGATAAAGCCCGGATTTTACCGGAAATTGATTGGAAATATCCCGGAAATTACGTTACCAAAGATAACCTGGCGATGATGGATATTTTGGCCCATAATAACTGGAAACGGCCGATTTATTTTGCCATCACCGTTGGCAACGATAACATGATGGGATTGGATAAATACATGTATAACGAAGGTTTTGCTTATCATTTGCTGCCTTTTAAACCCGATACAACTGCCGGTGCAGGCGGTGAAAGCGACAGAAGTAATTCGTTGCTGATGTATAATAACGTGATGACCAAGTTTAAATGGGGAAACATGAAAAACGCGCGTTATCTCGACCACGAATCGCGCACGATGTTTTATCCGGTTATTTTAAGAACGTTTTTAAGCTTATCCGAAAATTTATACAAAGAAGGACATCCTGATTTGGCCAGAAAAGTATTGCAGCGTTACGATAAAGTAATGCCGGATTTAAACCCTTATACAGATGTTGCTATACGTAAATTTTACCTGGCAGATTTAGCTTACCAATTGAATGACAGGCAGATAGGTGAGAAGACCGTAAATCAAATTATCAGTTATGTGTCTGACCAGTTAAATTATTATGCTTCTATGAATGAGGATAATAAACGAATGGCTGGCCGGGATATTCAGTTGTGTATTTCTGTATTAAACGAGATGGATAAATTAACGAAAGACAATAAAGAGGCGGCGTTAAACCAGAAAGTTACTGTTTTGATGAACGAGTATCAGCAGAAGTTTAGTGATATGTTTCAGCCTGCCCCGCAAAAGCCTGCCGGTCCGAACGAGAACCAGCTTAACTTAGGCACGCAGCAGCAACCATAACAATTGGTTGCTAAAAGAAGCATTACTTAAATTAAGCAATGCTTCTTTTAACCACTAAAAATCAGTAGTAATTGCTTACGTAGGAAATGAAAAAATCCTAATTTTTATCTGATAAAAGAAGCATCCGCAAAGAAGCCGGTTAATTTAACCGGCTTCTTTGTTTAGTCTATTTTTTCTTTCGAAATGGGAAGCAGAGGTTCGGCTTCGTTAATCACAACGCCCATAGAGCAGAATTTATCAATGCGTTCGTTCACCAGTTCGTCCACATTTTTTACTTTCAGTTTTTCCAGGTCGTCCACCAAAACTTGCTTCAGCGTAGCAATCATCGCTTCCGGGTCCTGATGTGCGCCGCCAAGCGGTTCTTTAATAATCCCGTCGATCAGTTTATTATGATACATTTCTGTTGATGTCAATTTTAAAACTTCGGCAGCTTTTTCTTTATTTTCCCATGTTCTCCATAAAATAGAAGAACAGGATTCGGGCGAAATAACAGAATACCAGGTATGTTCCAGCATGTAAACACGATCACCAATCCCAATACCCAATGCCCCGCCGGAAGCACCTTCACCAATAATAACACAAATGACAGGCACCCGCAAAACGGCCATTTCCATCAAATTGCGCGCAATAGCTTCGCCTTGTCCGCGTTCTTCTGCCTCTAAACCCGGATAAGCACCCGGCGTATCGATAAAAGTGATAATCGGTTTATTAAATTTTTCTGCCATTTTCATCAGGCGCAAAGCTTTGCGGTAACCTTCCGGATTAGCCATCCCAAAATTTCGGTATTGCCGCATTTTGGTATTGATGCCTTTTTGGTGGCCGATAAACATTACTGTTTGTCCGTTTAGCGAACCAAAACCACCAACAATCGCTTTGTCGTCGCCCATATTCCGATCGCCGTGCATCTCAATAAAATCGGTACTTATCGATTCGATATACTGCAAAGTGTACGGCCGTTCCGGGTGGCGGGAAATCTGAACATTTTGCCATCCGTTTAAATTACCGTAAATTTCTTCTTTTTTCGTTTGCAAATTTCCACGGAGTTCCGTTAACGTAGGCGACATATCTACCTTCGTTTTTTCTTCTACCTGCTCCACTTTTTCAATCTGCTGCAGTAGTTCTCCTAAAGGTTTTTCAAAATCAAATGTAATTTTCATGTTCAGTTAATGGGCTGCAAATGTATAAAAACGGGTTTGTAATTACGGATATTAATCCCGCGGCAGGCCGTCATATTTTTTAATCTGCGTATTTGTTAGCTGCGCCTCCGTTTTTAAACAAGCCTGCAGCAAGGCATTTCTTAATTCGCCCTGGTATAAGCCGTAGCGGTTGGTGTAAAAAATCAACAAACCATTATTTATTTTTTTTAGTCGGAAAAGACTATCTAAAGTTCGTTCATTGGTAATCAAAAAACCATTCATTTCGTTAACTTTTCTTTGCAGGTTTTGGTTGATTAAATTGATCGCTATTTTTTGCCGCTCGTTTAACTGAAGCTCTTTTTGCCACGATAAAACTTTTTGAGGCGAAGGATACTGGTTATAATCAGCTACGTCCTGCAAACCGGATCTGTTTTTTTCAGTCTGGTAAGCCTCGAACTTTTTTAAAAATGAGTCTTTATCCTGCTTTGGTTTGGATTGATGAACGCTATCCGTTTGTGCTTTAACCTGCTGGAAATTAAAAACAAATACCAAACAAACAACGATTGATTTTAAAAAAAAGCGGATATAAAATTTTATCCTCATAAAAGAAGTATTAGAAATAAAAATCAGAATTGCAGGTTATTTAAAAAGCTGATCTGATTTGATAATACTTCAAAATAAAGCAGTTTTTACCTTATTAAAGCAGTAAATCAAAGCTATAAAATTATTTTTTTATTTTTTTGAAATTACTTTTTTACTTCTATCTTCGCCTTCCCAAAATGTAAGCATTTTGGCCCGTTCGTCTAGGGGTTAGGACGTTAGATTTTCATTCTAGAAACAGGGGTTCGATTCCCCTACGGGCTACAAGAATCAATGTCAAATCATTCATAAAGCTGTAAATCCTTGGTTTACAGCTTTCGTTTTTTCAGGCAAAACCCCATTTTATTCGCCAAATCGTATCATTGTAGTGAGTAATTCGGTGAGTTGGAAAAGTTAAGCTGGTGACTCACTGAAAATCATGTAACTTATCGTATTAGAAGGTGTTCGATTAACGCACATCTTGTAATTGAGGTAGCTGCAAACTTATTTTGTTTCACAATTTAAGCTTGTTTTTATGGAATTAGGTTACCGTCTGCTCTTCTATTTGAAGAAGCCCAAAAACTACACATCGGGGAATATCCCTGTCTACATGCGCTTTACGGTTGGCGGGATAGCTAACGAATGTGCCACTACCCGGACCGCTGATCCTGAAAAGTGGTGCGCTAAAACCAACCGGGAAGGCGGGAAAAGGGAGTCTTCAAAATCCCTGAATTACCACTTGGATGATTTGCAGCAGAAGGTGCACCATGTTCACGCGCTGATGGTAAAAGACGGAAAGCCCATTACCGCCGCACGGCTACGGGACAAATTCCTTGGCAGGGACAAGCCACAAAAAATTCTGCGACTTTTAGAAATTTTCCGGTTGCATAATAAGCAAATGCAGGAGTTGATCGGAAAGGAATTTGAGGAGAACACCTTAAAAGGATACCGTACCTGCTTGCTACATTTGACCGGCTTTATTCAAAAGAATTACAAATCTGATGACTTCGATATTAACCTACTAAACTACAATTTCATTAATGATTTCAACCACTATCTCAAATTAAGTGGCGGTGTTCAGCCAATTTCGGCTGCAAAATATCTGAAGCATCTGAAAAAGGTGGTCAACAACTATATCCTTAAACCTAAGCTTTTAAGGGATAACCCTTTTTCAGAGTTCAAGTTAGCGGTAAAAGTCAAGGAACGCGAATTTTTAAGCCAGGCGCAGCTGAACCGGCTGATGAAAAAGGAGTTTAAAATAGCACGGGTCGCAAATGTGCGGGACATATTTGTGTTTTGCTGTTATACAGGCTTGTCCTATGCAGATGTTAAAAAATTAACCGGTAGCGAGATCACGACTGGTGTAGACGGCGGCCAATGGATTTTTACGCATCGAAAGAAAAATGATAATTCCTCCCGAATTCCTTTATTAAAACCTGCACTGCAAATTATTGCAAAATATAAAGATCATCCGAAATGTGTTCATGAGGATGTTGTGTTGCCGGTTTTAAGTAACCAGAAAATGAACAGTTACTTGAAGGAGATTGCCGATGCCTGCGAAATTAAGCAGAACCTAACCTTTCATTTATCACGGCATACCTTTGCCACAACCGTAACATTAACCAACGGTGTGCCTATTGAAAGCGTTAGTAAAATGCTCGGCCATGTAGATATAAAAACTACTCAGCATTATGCCAAGGTTATCGATACAAAGGTTAGCAACGATATGAAAAAGCTAAAACGAAAACTGGAACTAACGGGAAGCTAACCTTAACCTTAATAGCCATGCAGAAACTCTGTATGGCTATATTTCTATACCAACATTTGAAAGTTGGCAACACCACTTTTATTGAATAGTCAATTTTGGGCCTTTAGTTTACCATAATGGCCGCAATTGATATCGTTACAAAAGAAGACCTTGAACTGTTTAAGCAAGATTTAATCAGGGAACTTTCCATAATCATAAAGCCGCAAAACCATGATCCAAAACAATGGTTGCGGAGCGTTGAGGTCAGGAAATTACTACATATATCCCCGGGTACCCTACAGAATTTCCGAATCAGTGGCACGCTTGCTTTTACAAAAGTTGGCAGCATATTCTTCTATAAATACGATGACATTTTAAAGGTGCTGGAGAAAAAGGGGCAATGAGTAAGGAGCAGTTCCAGTTTTTGATACATTTTCTAAACCGGATCGCTGATGATAATCGTCTAAACACCTCGCATGTTAGCCTGTGTTTTGCACTTATTATTTGCTGGAACCAACAAAGGCATAAGCTGCCTTTTAGAGTAAGCCGGAGGATACTTATGGAGTATGGCAAAATTTCTTCTATTAGTACTTATCATATTTGTATTAAAGACTTAACCAGATTTGGATTTATCAGGTATGCTCCAAGTTATAACTGCTATCAAGGGACTTTAGTTACCCTTCTCCTAAAAACAGATACTTAATTTTTTTTTCAGGCAGGAAAGATTTTGTCTAATCCCCGTAGGTTTACGGTCAACTCCACTTATGTATCGTCGAAATGACTAATTTCAATGCAGCTATAAACCTTGATGCTTTTAAGAAGGATTGATGTAACGATTATCCCCGGGTATTACATTTAAACGTGCCAAAAACTTGAATACGTGTAATTTAATTCGTGTAATAGTAAAATGTAATAGTTAAAGGTTAAAAAAGGCTTTTCGAGAACCTTGTTATCTGTTGAGATTTATTCCTTCGTTTAATCGTAATACTTATTTCAGCAAATTGTATACTTCTACATCAAAAAATTTATAAAAAATTGATTTATGTTCTTCATTCCAATCTAATGACCCCGATGACGATAGCGATGGCCCTGATTTCGGAGCGGTGGAGTTCAAAAGGCTCGTAGTCTTCGTTATCGGAGACGATCAGCACATGCTGGCTGTCGCCGGCCTTCCGCACCCGCTTGATAATGGCCCCCTGGCTGGTATCCAGGACATAGACCTTGTTCCACTGGAAAAAAGTATCCAGGCTTAAACGCTTACAGGCAACGATATCGCCGCTGTTGTACTTGGGAAACATACTGACCCCGCGCACGGTGACCAGGAACTCGGCCCCGGCAAAAGTCGGGATAACAAACTGTTCGCTGTCATAGCCCATCACCTGCAGCTCGCCCTGTCCGTCGCCAGCCATGGCATCCATACTGATCAGGGGTATGGGTTTGTGCCTTGTAACAGGCAGACTTGAAAAGCCTCCACCCTCCGCCTTTTCATCTTCTGTCGGATCGGTTTTAATCATTTCACCTACACCCATACGCAGCCAAACCGGGTCCAGGTCGGGAAAGGCACGTACTATCTGCTCTAATTTCTGATCAGAAATAGAATTCCTAATGTTATTGATATAGCCGTTGGACAGCCCGGAAGCCTCTTCCAATGCTGTAATGCGTATCTTTTTATACCCCGCGAACTGCTTTAACCTTTCTTTCACACTCATTATAAGAATCTTACATATTAATTAGAAAAATAATCTAAAAATAATTTGTATATATAGAACATATATCTACATTTGTAATGTTAACAGAGCAAAGATAACAACAATAGTTTAATTAAATAAGCAAAATTCTATTTTATTAATAGTAATACAACAAAAAGAAATAAAATAAGGAGAAGCACAAATGACAAGCAGATGGAACTAAGCACCGCAGGATTAGGATTGATTAAAAAGCTCAGATCGGCGGCAACGAATGCCTATGCAGAAAGCAAAGGCGGGCTGGAGCTGATCAAAGGTTTTGAAGGGGTAAGGCTGAAAGCTTACCGGGATACGGCAGGGGTCTGGACGATTGGCTGGGGGAGCACACGCTGGGCAGACGGCACCCCGGTAAAACGTGGCGATAAGCTGGTCAATACCGATTGCGCGGACGACCTTTTTGATTTGACGATAAAGCAATATGTAAACGATATCCGCTTACTGGTAAAAGTGCCGCTCACCCAGAACCAGTTCGATGCCTTGGTCAGCTTCCAGTACAATACGGGCGGCCTCGCCGGGAGCACGTTGCTGAAGCTGCTCAACTCGGGCGACTACCAGGGTGCGGCAGACCAGCTTTTGCTTTGGGACAAGGTAACAGACCCGGTAACGGGGCAGAAAAAGCCTTTTGCCGTGCTGACCGAACGCAGGAAAAAGGAACGGAAGCTCTTTGTAACGCCGTAACAGGCCAACAATATATAGCAGAAAGTAAAATAGTAAAAAACACTTAAAGACACTTAAATAACAATGAAGATGTGGTTTAAAACGATGTACCTGAAAGCCGTAGCCTTTGTGCTAGCCTTAATCCCCAAAAAAGATGTGCCGGTGGTGGTACCGTCTGACCCTGTAAGCACGGCGATTACCCAGCAGGAGCTGGACAATGTGATCGAGCTTGTAAGCCGGGTGCGCCAGGCGCTGGCCTCGCCCTTGGCGGTGCTGGTCACGGATCTGATCCCCACAACGATCGACAACACCATCCGGATAGCCCTTGTAGGCGGCCTGCCGGTGCTGTTTGCCGGGCTGATATTTGCCAAAGAGGTGCTGAGCGGCAAAGACAATGATGCGGCCATGGACGAGCTGCTTGCCAAGGTGCGGTTCTCGGACAAGCCCGACCAGGACGCGTTGTGGCACGCGTTGGCCTCGCGGCTTCTTTTGATCCTGTCCGACGGCAGAGTTACCTGGAGTGAAGCTGTTCAGATTATCGAATACTATTACAAAAACGGGTACGGAACGCTAGTAGCAGCTTAACGGTTAACAAGCTCTCTGGCCAGCTTTCCCCATGATTACTTAAAGGCTAGTAACATTAATTAACAGAATTAATCACCATTTAAAGCAACACATTATGGAAAAATAAATCAATAATCTTTTTCAAACACTCTTGCTGCTTTTTCAGCTAAAAGCAGACTCATTCTCCCTTCTCTCTCTGCCCAACTATTTACTTAGCCGGTGAAGATAATCACAAAGATCATACAAAAATCTTAACGCAGGAAATCATCATGGCTCTCCTTCTCTTTTTTAATAATTAAAAAACAAACTCATAAACTTAAAACAATAAAATCATGTCAGATTTAATCAAATCTATTACAACTACCGCTATAAAAGTCAATGACGTTTTGGAAGAAGCTTTCGAGGCAACAGTTGAGGCCACTCCGGGCAATAATGACCTCGTCTTAAGTTATAACCCTACATCTCAAACTTTAGGAAAAAGCACTTTTCCGGCATTGCAACAGCAATTATTACCAGTTGATCTAAGGGCTTTAAAAATAGATAAGACGATCAATACCGTGCCACTTTATACAACCATTGCCCCGGTTGTTTATACGATTGATCCAGCCAACGTGCAGGAGCTTAATTGCATATCACTTTCAATTCTGCAATATCACTCCATTTCGTTTCAGGATGTGATTGAGCTTGAGGGTAGCAAGCCAGAAAAATTAAATGGTTTTCGAAATGAATACCTGATCGTTTATAAAGGAGGACTTTATTATTTTTCACGTAGCTATAAGCTTACTTCTGAAGAAGTTATTAATGTTGGAGCTGCTCAGGCTTTAGTAAGCGATGTAACAGCCGATAGTGTAGAGCTAGCCTACGATGCTGAAAATGCATTAACATTCAAAATCGAGCGTTATTTAACGCCTGATTATTCCGATCCCTCTGTGCAGATTTATTTGGGCGATCAAAAGTTATTTTCTGATATCGGTAGGTCCTCCAACACCAGTTTTTACTATAAGATAACTGGAATAAATGGTGAAAAGCAAGGCGCTCCAGCACTAATAAGCGCAAAAACCGCAATTGCTTATTCTAATATTGTGACTATTACTTTCCCTGAAGATGTTAATAAAGTGGCTTCTATTGGTCCGTTTGCCAACAATGGCGGAGGGGAGTATGATGGGCAGTGTGCAAGAATAGGTAATGGTAATGGTGATTTGGTTGGAATATTTACGCCACTGCCTAGTTTAAAAAACGGCGATGTTATCAGAATAAAAGTTACTGCGAGGTTAACATCTAATAACAGTATGTTTTTTAATGTTGGTTCTAATTATGTGGAACTTTTACCACCAAACTATCCGGAAGAGGTCACTTTGTTTCTTACAATAAATGACGAAACAAGCCAGGATGGAAACTTCTATTTTACTAATAATAAAGACAATGCTCACCTACCATGTTATACGCTAATTCACCAATTAATAATCGATAAACAAATCTAATGAGTGTATCAGCATTATTAACGGCATTTACCGCAGCTGGTAAAGACGTAAGTGAAAATTTTAACGGTTTGTTTTCGTTTGTTTTGTCTCAAAATAAAAAAGTTTCTGCTGGTATTTATGATCAAAATGGAGAGGAAAAGCTTGCTACACTTTTTAATATGGAAAACAGGCTTGCTGGTAGTCAAACAGCATATTGGAACGGAAAAGATGATTTTGGAAACGATGTTGCGTCTGGCGCATACAAAGCAAAAATTGTAACTAGCAATATCCAAAGTTCTGTGGTTTCAGTTGTAGGTAATAGTTCAGTTGATCTAACAAGTAATTACAAGCATAAAACGCCGTATAAAGGAATGTACATCACTAATGATAAAATCTATTTATGTGGTGGTTATTCAGAGAGGCAGTCGCAACAAAAGCAAACTTCATTAGCTGAGCCTAACAGGCTTACTAACGAAATTTATCATCAATCTACGCAATCAACATATATGGTTTGTGTAGATTCTGTACAGGGAATTATATACTGGCATGGCAATGATCCCGGCCAGCGTGATAGCTGGGTTTTTGGTGGATATGTCAGTGCTGATTGTAATCCAAACGCCGGTATTGTGCCATTTTCGGCTGGTATTCATATTGATGAATTTAATCCCGGCTCAGGCGGTTACTCTTACGATTATGCCGTTGCAGTAAAAACTGCTGATGAGAGTATGTTCGGAAAAGGTTTTGATGTGCAGCAGGGCGCAGATAAGTTTCTTTTTTTATCTCGCGGCAATATTTTACAGGTATTAAACAATACAACCGGCGAGCTTTTACATGAAATTCCGCTGAACAATCCCGGCAGCTTAAAATGTGTAGACGATGATCGAATTTGGATTGTTCAAGATACCGTTGTAAATCTTTATGCTGTAAACGGCGATGGCACAATCGGTAGTGCTCCGATCCGCTCAATCAGCGGCTTTGCTGATCCCAAAATCAATATCTCACCGCTAACGGGCGAACTGGTTATTGGCGATAATAAGGATTTGCAGGTTAAGTTCTATAATCAAAATACAGGAGCGTTAAGCCGCACATTTGGCGTTTTAAATGGCAACCGTGATACTGTTTCGCTTTCTTATAATAAGTTTGCCAGTATTGATTTTGTTGGATGTGAGCCGAACGGCAGTATTTGGATTGGTGAAGTTTATATCGGCCGTATTGTTCACATTGATAATAATTTTAACTATATCAATGAAGTTTCTGCTTTTGATTTTATCCGCTCTGTTCAGGTCGATCAGAACGATCCAACTGCTTTGTTTTTGGGTGACAAGGAATTTAAAATCAATTATCCGGCCAGTGGCGTGCCAACCTTCGATCTGGTAGCCGAATGGAGCCGCGGCGTATCGCTAGATGATGAGACGAAATTTGGTTCCATTGCTACCCTGTCAAATGGTATCAGATATGGTTGCGGCGGCAGAGAATCAAATCCAAATCTCTATAAATTTACACCGCAGGGGTGTGTGTTGTTAGATGGCAATTTTCCTTATGATATGCAGGGTGATGGTTCCATTTACAAACTGGTAAACCATAACAATGAATTTGTTGAAGTACAAAAAGCCACAATCGTTTCGTTTGAAGCAAATGGAAAGCCTATTTATTCGGATTTTACGAAGGTTATTACAAGCCCGGCCACAAACTCCTATACGCCGTGGTTTTATTATAACGATACACGTTATATCAATTCAAACCTAAACTATTTTTTATTTTATAATTGTTGGTTAGGAGCTGGTGCAGACAATCAAAATCCTACGCGCATTGGTTTTGTCGCCGGGGCAATGCGTTATTCTGATAACAAAGTTATGTGGCAAAGCGCACAGGTAACCACGCCAGATTACCAGGATGATATACCGGAAAACGGCGATTTTAGTATCGGCGCAGCTATGGGGCACAGCAATACGCGCTCTTACATCAAAGGTGATTTTATGCACTACAATGTCAATACGGAGCTTTCTGCCTATGGCCAGTCTAATTTGTGGAATGTGATACACATCCCAACGGGTTTACATGTGCAGCAGTACGGTACAACTGGTAAAAAAGGCGGTGCTGCACTGGCAGGTAATGCCCTTTATAATGCGGTTGTGAAAGTAGCCGGTAAAACGTACACCTTTTGCGCGGATGAAAGCGTGAGCGGCGGCGCACTTTGTATCAGAACTGATAATGAGGAAAGTATTTCTGTACAGGAAATTGATCTGCTTCTTGAAAGGCCTGTTGTGCCAGTTGTGGATTTAACCGATATCAGCGCGACGTTGCCATATCATTCAGTTGATTTTAAGGCCGGAAATGATAAATGGTTTGTAAATGCTTTAACTGCTGAAAGTTCAATCGTTAGAACCTCTTACTTTACTTATAAAGAATCAGATATTGATTTATATGTTGGCGGTAATGGTAAGCAGGTAATGCGAGGTTTTTTGTCCAATCAGCAGCGTATAAAATGGCAGCTGTCATCGGATATCCTTTTTGATTCAGAGCCAACTATATCAGATCAGGAGTATAGTTATTTTGAGGTATTGGATCAGGGCCAAAGAATTATTGCAAGGTTTCAGTGCTATGCAGATACCAATCCTGCAAATTATTATCACTCTTATATTAAGGCAAATAATACCATTTTGCTAGACGGTGATAATACAACTATTTTTCAGAATGGAATAAGGCGATATTATAAATCGATCATTTTTAAGGCAGAAGACGGAGCTTTAAAAGTTTCTTACAATTCATTGCCATTTCAAGCTATTCCGCTTTTTGAAATGGATGCAAATATTTTAAGACCGGGATTTATTAGATTAAATCAAAGCTCAAATGGGAATCAATACCATGCGATCTCGATCATTAAAATAAAGTTTAGTTAAAAGCCTTCAGCTCATTTCCGGATTCTCAAGAAAAAGAGTAATTCACAGTATCTTACCTAATTTCAGTATAGTGATTTAAACCAAAATTCACGCAACAACTATACTCAATCAAATTTAACAGGGCCTTAAATAGCCTTAATAAATACACCAAAATACAATTAATCATGTCAGATTTAAAGCAAACTTTACCAAGCTCAACCCGGGCTCTACCTTTTACTAACGATCCAACAACGATCGAAACCATTACAACCTCAGCCGATGTCGTTTTTACCCTCGACAAAACAAATGCTGCAGATGGAACAACTGTTTCGCTATCGGTTCTGCAAAATCACTCCGTAGATTTCCCAGCTAACTTTATCGAACTTGCTGGAAGCAGGCAACCTGTACTAGGTAAAATTAATTACTACATTTTAGCCCGTTTAAACGGTTCTTACCAGTTTATTCGGTATCAAAGCATTGACGATGCAGCAGAGACCACTAATGTAGTTGTTGGGACTACACAATTAACAGTTGGCACTATAACAGCTACCACTGTTGATTTGTCCTGGGCTGCTTCCGCTAATGCAACTCAGTATGTGTTGAAACGTTACACCACGGCTGATTATAGCGATGCGCCGGTTACAGTGTATTCTGGCTCTGATCTTTCTTTTACCGATACAAGCTTATCTGCCGATACGCATTACTATTATAAAATCAATCCGGGTACTACGGCCGTTACTGGAAGAGCTGCATTCGCGGATGGATCAACCAACGTAGAGTCAGGAATTGTGTTGTGGGAACATACTTTTGCACCGGGAGATACTTTTGCATATGTTAGCAATTTACCCGTCGAATTAAATGAGGGCGTTTACAAAGCTCATGCTTTAAATAATTATTATTTCTTAGATTATGTTAATTTGTCTACCGGTGATTTACTCAAAATAACCTTCAATGGGGTTGTATGGGTTAATGGCGAGTCTGGTAGATTTCAGATTACAGACAAGATTATTCCCTTTGGATCAGCAGACATTACAAACGAAACAATCATTCTAAATACAGTTATAACTAATATTAACGATACTGCTTTCTTTTTTGGATCATTGAATGGATCGGAGTTCTATACTCAATCAATCAAGATTGAAAAGATTAACACTGAAAGACTAATAGGAAACGTCTTTTCGTACAATGGGCTTAACTCTTCTGATTATGCTGCCACTAATGCTTTTGATAGTATAACTGATAATAATTTAACTAACTGTTTTGCCTCAATAGAAAATCCGCCATCGGTATTTATTGGACTTGATTTGGAGATTGCAAAAATAGTTAAAGTTGTAAATATATTTCCTCGTAATAGTGAAAATGGGAATACTTTATTAACAGATAGATTGCTAAATACATACATACAGGGCTCAAATGATTCCACCAATTCTGGTTTCGTTAATCTATACAATATAAGTTATGTTACGCAAGGAAAGTTTAACATTTACTCTTTAGCAAATAACAATGTGGCTTATCGTTATTACAGACTATTCAAAAATGATGGAACAAATTTAGATGTTGCTGAAATACAGTTTTATGGATATTAAGTTCTTTTTAAGAAAACTTATTTGTAATCAGTATTTTTAATTGATAAATATGATTTTATAATGGCAGTGAATGAAGTATCAGAATAATAATTATCCTCGTGATTTTTTTAGACCTGCCAATGTTGCTATACTACCTTGTATTAATTAGTTGGCTATAAATAAGTACTTCTAGATACTAGCCAATATTTTTATCTAAAACTTCAATCTCAATATATTATAAGCTTTGCCTAGGCTTGGATCAAGTTCAATAAATGCTTCCAAATATTAATTAATTTATTATGCTAAATACATTATATGCTGTGTTAGCAGCACAAGATAATTATGGCTCCACTCGGTTAAGGAACGGCCAATTCAAATTCACTTTAACGTCGGCAGCAAATACATCTGCTGGTGTTTATAATCAGGACAATCAACTAATTCGGACCCTTTGGAGTAGTAAAAGATATGACTCAGGAATACATTCCGAGCAGTGGGATGGTCTGCTCGATGATTTCAAAAGTGAGGCACTTCCAGGCGATTATAAGGTAAAAGTTCTTAGTAACAATGTAGAATATACCTGGGAAGGTGTAATTGGAAGTACATCAGAAGATTTGTTTGCTGATCGATTTCGAGCGTTTATTTTCCCTACTAGTTTAGCTTTTACAGCAGATAAAGGATTTTATGGTGAACCATTTGTGGAGGGTGGAAAAACAGGGCATTACTTTCATTTGGACAATATAAACCGATGTTATGAAACCTTGGATGGAACATCAGCTTTCGTCAATAGTATTACCACTGACGGAACAAATATTTATTATGCTACAGCTGATCAATATCAACGTCCATACATGACAGCAATTTTCGCTGTAAAGAACAATGATTTAACTCCGGTAACTTTTGCTAATCAAGTATCACACACAAGTGGTAGAGGGCAAACTAATTTTGATCATTTTATTGATGTACATTTCACAATAAATAGTTATTCAGGAATTGCAGTTCAACCCAACGGTAATTTGTTGATAGTTGGGTATGGTGCAAATGATTATATTAAAGTTTTAGATAAAACATCTGGTGCAGAAATAAAAACTTTTCCTATAGCAAAGCCTCGCGCGATGGCACTAGGTAAGGACAATGAATTATGGATAGTTCATGATTCTAAGCCAGCTAAACGATTCGTAACACCAATTGATATTTATGCGTCACCTGCATCTAATGGCAACACCAAGGATAATGTATTAGACGGTAATTATTATACCGTCTATACATCAACCGAAGACAATGCTTATGTATGCCTTGATTTAGGGTACTCTTATCCTATTGTTAATTTCTCACTTGCAACAAACGGTAATAATACAGCTGTCCTAAATAATGCTTTAATTCAAGGCTCAAACGTTTCCCCTGTAGATGGTTTTACAACAATTGGAAGTGTTGACTTCGAATGCCCAGATAGTAAATCATTAAATATATACGATGTAGTTGATACGATAACGCCCTACCGATATATTAGAATCGTAGCAAATAATCTTGAGCTATCTGAATTTAAAGTATATACAGCAGAACAATCAGAATTTAGAATTAAAAAATACTTGATTTCTAATTCCAATGGTGATACACAAATTATTGATACACAGATTATCATTAGTACTGAGGATGTCGGTATATCCAACATCGGAGGAATAACAATTACTCCGGATAATTCTAAACTTTTAGTAATAGATGCAAATACTCATCAAATTAAAGCTTTCTCAAATACTGATGGTACCCATATCTGGACTTATGGAGTTGATGGTGGATATAAGAATAATCCATTAGTAACGAGTGATAAGTTTGCTTTTACAAGTGATTCAGCAATAGCCTGTCAGCCGGATGGCTCATTTTGGGTGACAGACCGAAATACAAATAGATTGATACACACTTCAATTGATTTGAATTATATTGAACAAATCGGATTTTTCGGTGCGGTAAGGTCTATCGGTGCAGATGTTAACGATTCGAGAAGAGTTTTCTGCGAAGGGTTGGAATTTGAAAGAGATCTAACAAAAATACTGGACAATGGGGCTAATGGTAGCTGGAAATTGAAATACAATTGGAGATTTCCATTTAATAACGTAGTTACCTTACCCAATGGGATCACTATTGGAAAAGATAAAGTAAATGAGAATATATACAGGTTAGATCCAAATATTGGTCTTGCTCATATATATAGTGCTCCTTATGATACACTTATTGAAAGTGACGGGACATTATTTTACCGGGAATTTAGTGATTTGTTAAGAGTATACGTTAGACCAATTGTTTCGTATGAAGTTGATGGCACACCCATATGGGCTAATGAACGTACCTTGCTGTTGACATGTAGTTATCCATATCATAATAGCTTACCTTTAACTTTTAAAAACACCATAAGAGGATCTTCATTATTAGATAAAAAATATGTGTTGTTCACGCCTGATTCAAGAGATGATCTTGGTTATTGCTTAGCGTTATATAATATAGTAACAAACACATTCGATTGGAAAAGTGCCAGGACGACAGGCTATGGTTACAGAGGTGATTTTCCAAGAAATGGATGGTTAGATTTTCACAATGGCGGACATTCAGAGAACTGTTATGCACACATCAAAAATGATGATATTTTTTTCAATCTAAATCAAGAACTAAACGGAAGTTTAGACAATTTTCAGAATGTTCCAGAAATGAATATCTGGAATCACTTTCATACTTCAGGATTACACGTTTCAACATTTGGTAAAGCAGTCTCAGATTTATTCATTCAAGGGAATTCAGCAGGCTTTGCAGGAAATGCTTTTACGACAGAACTTGTTCAAGTACCCACTGGATATAAGATTTATCATGGTGATGAATCTTCTTTTCAGGGCGTTCATAGTTGGGACGTTAGGAATCTTGAATCTATCTTAATCGAGACGATTTCAGTTAAAATACAACAGGGCGAAAGTATAACTGAGAATGAATTTCCAGATAATTTGATGAACGATTTACCTTATATGGATATTTTTAAGGGAAATTCATATTGGACTATCTTTCCTCAAGCTATGAGTGATATTAATTATGCCGATTGGAATGTCAGAACTAACATTTACAGCACCGAAAAAATAGACAAGGACATTTGCTTACATCAGGATGGTGATAATAACACTGATAATCATTATGCTGTAGCAAATTTCGAATCAGTAACAAATGGTATTATCGATTCTAACAATTGGCGCTTTTCGTTTAATTTAATGTCTCCAAACTATTTAAGCTCAGTTATGGAGCTGTTGGATTCAGCTGGAAATATATTGATGGAAATTTCAGCTTTTTATAGTTGGACAATAAATGGTAGAAGTTACATTCCAACCATAGATTATGATATGTTTCTTAAACAAGCTACAAAATGGCACTCGCTAACAATTGAAAATACTAATGGCTTAATCTCTTTGACTTATGGTAACTTTGGAGCAATAGCAGTAACAAAACCATTGGAATTGGGAGGTAATTGGAATAATATCTCTCAATTTAAATTAAAAATGGCCGGTTCAGGCCCTGCTACTAGATCCGCTATTGGTATCAAGAACGCCACTATTACAATTTATTCAAAAACTAATGTAGTAGCTCCGGATCCAATAATTGTTTATTCAAAGGCGAAATACCTTGACTTTACAAAAGCGACATTGGTAGATACAGTACTCGTTGATCTCACCAACGAATATAACTTTAGAGTAAATCATGATAATTTAGTGCCTGTTAAGAATATTGATAATACTTGGACATTTAACGGTTTAGGCAATTATTTAACCATGGCTATGGATTTTGGCAACGGAGGAGGTTTAAATTCAGGAACTTATAAAGTGACTATAAAAGGAAATAACTTAGATGATTTTCAATTGAAGGATAATAACAACAATCCACCAACTTCAAATTTGCGAAAGGTTGATTCTGAAACTTGGAGTATCTTATGGACTAATCCTGGCTATACCGAGTATATCTTCTTTGTTAATTTCCCTATTGCTGATCGCACATTTAAAAGTATAAACATAGAATTGATTAATGAATATTAACAACATATGTATCTCAAAATCATAAATCAAATTGTATAAGGTAGGTATCAAAGAGGGTGTAAACTGAACTGTGTTAGTTAAGGATTAATCATAATTTCTGACTTAAGATACGGTAATATAAACAAGCAAAACGGTTTTGATTTTGAGGGTTTTAAAGTTGAAGTAATCAAGAGAATGTATGCAGGCAAACCGCTGAATGGTGAAAAGGGGATCTTCGCACCTTTGCTAAAGCACTTTTTAGAATCGGCTTTAGAAGGCGAACTGGATGCCCACCTATAGGAAGAAAAAGAGGAAGGGATAGTTAACCGGCGTAACGGTAAGGCCAGCTGGAAAAGTAAAAAGTATTTCGGGCGAGTTCGAGTTGGAAAGCAGCTGTAACCGCGCAGGCAGCTCTGAGCCACTGGTTTTACCAAAACGCCAGGTAATTATTACCGAATAACTGGAAGGAAAAGTGATCGGGCTCTATGGTGTGGGACTGAGCACGCGTAATATTTCCAAACACATCAATGGTTTGTGTTTTTGATGATGACTTTTAAAGAAGAAACCAAAGGCGTTACAAATCCATTGAAATCAAAAAAACGACGTGCCTGTATTATATCTTTAAAATTAATTTTAAAGTGGAGAATAAAGAAACTTGCTTTTAATATATTGTTTATTTCGGGGAAAGTATACCAATGATTCCGCTGGAGAAGGGACCAGGGATTTAAGGTGCAAAACGCCTGGTCAGTGCTCCATCATCACTAAGCAGTATGATTTACGATAAAGTTAGTGATTTTTCTTGTTCCTCATCGATTTACCAGTTAAAGCAATTCTGTGAGCAGAAGCTGCCAATCTGTCCATGATCGCATCGGCGAGCGTTGGCTCATCGATAAAGTTGTACCAGTTATCTACCGGAAGTTGTGATGTTATAATGGTAGAGCCGTTACCGTACCTGTCTTCCAGAATATCCAGCAGGGCGATCCTGGCATCATTGGACAATGCTTTCAATCCGAAGTCGTCCAGGATTAAAAGCTTGTTACCGGAGATGGCTTTGATCCATTTGAGATAAGTACCGTCCAGCCTGGCCTGGGCCAGTGCATCCAGAAACTTGTTCATACTGAAGTACAACGTTTTGTATCCCATCAGGCAGGAACTGCGCCCAGCGCGCAGGCCAGGAAGCTTTTACCACAGCCTGTAGCGCCGGTGATCAGCACGTTTTCTCCTCCAGCAATAAACATCCCATCGGATAACCTAAGCACCTGTTCCCGGGTGATTCCCCGCTCGGCTGTACAGAGAATCTCCTCGGGTAAGGCATGATAGCGGAGCTTACTGCTGTTGAGATACTTTTGTGTTCGGGCGTAGTTACGGTACTCTACTTCTGCCTGGGTGAGCATGCCGACAAGCGAATGTACGTCCTGAAGCTCATGTACGGGAAGTTGTAGTGTTGCCTCGTACCGGTTTGCCATACCGCTTAGCTTGAGCGATTTGAGCTGGTCCAATGTGTTTTGTGTGTTCATTTTGATGATGGTTTTTTAGTTTTCATTGTAGGCTTCCGGGCCCCGCAGGTTGGTATGGAAAGGAATGCGGTATTCCCTGGTTACCACTTCTTCCAGCAGGTCCATATTGTTTTCCAGAATGTTTTTGATGGCCGTGTACCGGAACTTGCTGCCGGTTAATCCTCTTTTACAGGCTGCTTCCATTCTGAGCGGGCCATAAGCTTTGATCAGTCTGAGCAGGCCCAGGCAGGAAGTATAAGACTGTTCGATCACCTGTTTACTTTCCATGACTTTTTTAAAGAAGGCACACGTATTGGGTCCAACCTCATCCGCCTTTTGCAGGTAATATTCCGAGCTGAATCCCCTGGTCGCCATGAAGGCCTGGTGGGCCGCCGGCATATGTTCTATTACGGTAGTGTACTTATGATTCCGGTAGTCCCTTTGGTGCAGGGCGATGCGCTGGTTATTATAATAGATCTCGACGGTATTCCGGCAGTAGACCAGGCGTACTTCCTTGCCGATATAGCGGAACGGTACGCTGTAGTAATGCCGGTCTTCACCGATCAGCACATGGTAGCTTTTCTGAACCTTGGCCTTGGTATAATGGCGGATGTAATAAGCCGTTTCGGGCAGAGGTTGAAGCACGGCTTTTTCCTGCCCTGTAAATAACTCTTGGCGGCTAAAAGTCTTCTTCTGAAAATTGATCTGGTGATGCTGGTCCAGTTTTGCCCATATAGCCTGATTAAGTTCGGCCAGGCTATGAAGCGTTTCGTTCCTTAATCCGGCGTAAATACGCATGTAGGTGATCTTGACCAAGCCCTCTACCGCTGGCTTATCTTTTGGTTTATAGGCCCTGGCAGCGAACAAGGCAATATGGTTATGATTGGCCCACTGCTGGAGCATCTCGGTGAACTGGGGTTCGTACCTGCAACTTTTAGATACCCACTGCCGCATATTATCCGACTTGACCCCTAACGGAACCCCCGCCGAAGTAATCCAGCGTATTGTTAAGTGCCTTAACGACCTGCGGGAGTTTGGCGTTAGGCAAAGCTTCTACATAGCCATAACCGCTAAAAGGAAGCACTGCAATAAATACCGGGCAGGCAATCAGTTCACCCGTGGACTGATCGGCATAATGAAGTGGTGTCCCGGCGAAATCTACTTGCAGCAGCGTGCCTGGCTGATGCTCAAAATACATGACCGCGCTGTTCAGCTTCTGCTGCTCCTGTAAAAGTTCACAGAACCTGGAATACTGAAAGCCCTCCGGGTAATCCTTAATGTATTCCTGCCAGAGTAGTAAACGGGTAACTCCTTTTTTAGTCAGCTCATACGTATGAAGCCCGATCAGGCTGTTAAAATGAACTTTGCGAGGATCTGTTTCCTCGGCCTGTGGTCCGGTCAGACCTACAATCCCTTCAAGTTTACGGTCGTCCAAAACCAGCAGCTGGGTAAAGCTTAAGCCCGTTTGATTAAACTTGTCGAGGTAAGTAGCAATGGTTTTTCGGTTCGTTCCCGTTTCCCGTGCGACCAATCTTTGTGATGCTCCACGCTCCAAGAATAGGAGCAGTTGTCGTACTTTATTCATATTAAGCAGCTTATTTGCCATTCCATTTGGTGATTAGTGTGACCTGATCAAACCTATGATAAACGGCAGGGTAACCTGCTTAGTGGTATACTTTGGAGCGGAATAAGTGGTATACTATTGCCGGAATGGCAGCCTCCTGAAAAGCTGGCCGTGAGGGAAAAAGTATCCTTTCCCCATTATCTTTAACAAACCCTCATCTACCAACCGGTCCCAGTTACTCCGGAATCATTGGCCCCATTTGAGCCGGAATCATTGGTATACTATCGAGCGGAATATCCAGCCGATAATCCGAATGCCATCAAACCAGCGATGATGGCACCAGTTGAAGTGCCAGCAAGCATATCACAGAATTGATTAATTTTCAATCCTGCTATTTCTTCTATTTTTTTCAGTAACTGTAACGTAAGTATACCCCTAATTCCTCCCCCATCTAAACTAATAATTATTCGATTTTTTGGATCAATACCCAAAGCTTCATACGCGCGCAGTTGCTCGCGTGTCAAATTTTTTGCATGCATGATTCGGTTTTAGAGGGTAAATAACTTATTATAAATATATTAAACCCGTAGTGCATTTAAGAAAAAGTTGTGCAACTGCTAAAAAAGCAGTAAATTGAAGTAACGACACAACAATTAGG
>CAHJWG010000008.1 GCA_903642215.1 Sphingobacteriaceae bacterium
TTGATTTCACAACCAATAAACTCAGCTACCACGCTGCTTGATTTAACCCATCATACTTTTAAGAACACAACCAAAAATTTTAATTATTAACTTACTTGTTTTTTAACATTCCGGCAGCATCTTCATCCAAAAACCATTGAATATCGCTATTATCTGTTTTGATTAATTGAGCTGGATATTCCTGAATATTGGTTTCATCTTCCAGCACATGATGCACAGCTTCTGCCTTACCCGCTCCATATAGTAAAAATGCAATTTGATGCGCTTCGTTGATCATTGGTGCCGTCATCGAAATGCGATAAACCTGCTGGTCTTCTAAAAAAACAGCTTTTACCGAAGATTCCCGATCCTGTAATATCGACGTATGCGGAAATAAAGAAGCTGTATGAGAATTATCTCCTAAACCAAGCAAAATCAAATCAAATTTTACGTTATAAGGTTTAAAATGTGTGTAAATAGCCGAGGCATAAGCTTCGGCCGCTTGATCTGGAGGCAAGGTTGTATTTACAGAAATTATTTGCGAAGAAGGTATTTGAAGTGGATCAAATAATGCTTTTTTCGACATCAAATAATTACTCTCCGGAGAATCTGCCGGAACATAACGCTCATCACCAAAAAAAAAATAAACTTTATCCCAATCCAGCTTTTCTTTATAATCGGATGAAGCCAACATTTCATACATTTTTTTGGGAGAAGAGCCGCCCGAAAGTGCTACATTAAAAATGCCGTTTTGGGTAATTGCTTCGTTTCCTAACTTGATGAAATAAGCCACAATAGCCGTTAAAACTTCATCCGGTGTTTTAAAAATATTCAGTTTAACGTTTTCCATTATTTCTGATCCTGTTTTAACGGAAGCGTAAACCAATGGAAACCATCTTTTGCAATCAAAGCTTCTGCAACTTCCGGCCCCCAGGAATCAGCAGAATAACTTGGGAATTTAGAACTCTTTTTAGTTTCCCAAACATTTAAAATCGGCATAATTAAAGCCCAGGCAGCCTCTACCTGATCGGCACGCATAAATAAAGTTTGGTCGCCCTGCATTGTATCCAAAATCAAAGTTTCATACGCTTCGGGTGCCTGGTTGCTGTACGTTCCTTTATAATCAAAAACCATATCAACTGTGTTAATAACCATATCAACGCCCGGCCTTTTTGCCTGTACCTGTAACCGGATACTCATTTCCGGCTGGATGCTGATAATTAACCGGTTTTGCTGCCAGCTTTCGGTTGCTTCTTCCGGGAAAACCGGGTGCGGAACATCTTTAAATTGAATTGTAATTACGGAGGCAGACTGATGCAAACGCTTGCCGGTACGAACGTAAAACGGAACACCTTGCCAGCGCCAGTTATCTACAAAAAATTTAACTGCGGCAAAAGTTTCGGTGTTAGATTCCGGGTTCACATTCTTTTCCTGGCGATAGCCCGGAACTTCTTTTCCTTCAATCCAACCTTTCCCATATTGACCGCGAACTGCAGAATTTTTAATATTATCTGCGCTAAAACGGCGCATGGCATTTAAAACGTCAACCTTTTTATTACGGATTTCATCAGCATCAAAATTCACGGGGATTTCCATCGCTACCAAACAAAGCAATTGCAAAATATGGTTTTGGATCATATCCCGCAGTGCGCCCGCACCTTCGTAATAATCACCGCGATCGGCAACGCCCAGCTGTTCTGTTACTGAGATTTGGATATGCTCGATGTAATTCCGGTTCCATAAAGGCTCCAGTAAGGAGTTGGCAAAGCGGAAAGTGAGAATATTCTGTACCGTTTCTTTGCCCAAATAATGATCAATCCGATAAATCTGTTTTTCCTGAAAAATTCCCTGCAATAATTTATTTAAAGATTTTGCAGATTCCAAATCATGGCCAAATGGTTTTTCAATTACAATCCGTGTTTTTTCCGGATTTTCTGCCAGCTTACTTTTTGAGATATTTTCGGCAATAATCGGGAAGAATTGAGGGGAAACGGCTAAATAATAAATCACGTTTGCTTCCAGTTTCCATGCTTCTTCATATTGTTTGATGAGATTACCAAAAGCAGTATAAGTTTCTGCATCATTTAAATCTGCAGGCTGATAAATTACATTATCAGAAAACTTTTTCCACTGCTCCGGATCAGCTTTTCCGCTACGCGAAAACTGGTTGATTCCTTCCAGTAATTTCGCTCTGAAATCATCATTAGAAAGTTTTGTCCTGCCTGTGCCTATAATCGTAAATTGATCCGGCAACCAATTGTCTAAAAACAAGTTGTAAAGCGCGGGGGTAATTTTGCGCCAGTTTAAATCGCCGGTCCCGCCAAAAATCACAAATATATTAGGCTGATTCTTGTTTGATTTCATGTTTTTCAAAAGGATTTTGTAAAAAGTAGTGGTAAAAGAAGCACGGTCAGTTATTGGTTTTTGCAGAAGGAATTTGCTGCCATTCTGTATGGAAAACACCCTGCTGGCCGATCAGTTCGTAGGTATGTGCACCAAAATAATCCCGTTGTGCCTGGATTAAATTTGATGGTAAATTTTTGGTTCGGAAGGTTTCAAAGTAACTTAAACAAGCGCAATAAGCCGGGATGGAAACGCCGGATTTTATAGCTGCCGCAACTACGTTACGCATGCCGGTTTCGGTTTCTTTAACTAATCCCCGTACGGTTTCATCTAACAGCAATAACTCCATGCCGTCATTCTGGTTGAAAGCTTCAGTAATCACGTTCAAAAATTCGGAACGAATAATACAGCCGCCCCGCCAGATTTTTGCAATTGCAGCCAGATCTAACTCGTACTTATAATCCGCGGAAGCCTTGTAAAGCAAGTGCATGCCTTGTGTATAAGTTATGATGGTATTAAAATAAAAAGCCTGCTCTAAGGAAACCAGAAACTCCTCCTTATTTTCTGCCATTAAAGGAAGCTCTTCATCAAAAGCCTCGGATAATTTAATACGAAGTGCTTTATATTTTGAAAGATCGCGCATGGAAACAGCAGAATCAATAGTTGGGATCGGAAGTTCCAGATCCATCGCTACCTGTGAAGTCCATTTTCCTGTTCCTTTCGCGCGTGCTTCATCTTTTATAGTGTTTAAAAGAAGCTCGTTTTTACCTTCATCTTTAAAATTAAAAATGTCTTTGGTAATATCCAGCAGGTAAGATTTTAACCTGCCCTCGTTCCACTGAGCAAATACTTTTTGGATAGACTCATCATCCAGATTTAAACCTTTTTTTAGGATGCCGTAAGTTTCGGCAATCAGCTGCATCAAGCCGTATTCAATACCATTGTGTACCATTTTTACAAAATGGCCGGATGCACCGGGGCCGATGTAAGTAACACAAGGATCGCCATTTACCTGGGCAGCAATAGCATTAAAAATATTTTTTACATGCTGATAAGCTTCTTCATCACCGCCTGGCATCATGCTCGGGCCTTTACGGGCACCTTCTTCTCCACCGGAAATCCCCATTCCAAAAAAATGCAATTTCTTAGTTTGCAAGTAATCTACACGCCGGTCTGTATCTGTAAAATGAGAGTTTCCGCCATCAATAATAATATCTCCCTCTTCCATCAGCGGAATTAAATCTTCGATTACGCTGTCTACAATTTTCCCTGCCGGAACCAGCATCATTAAAGCACGAGGTTTTTGCAGGCTGCTTACAAAGTCCTGCAAGGCGGTAAAACCTTTTACGGGTTTTCCCTGTCCTTCTTTTTCAAGCATAGCAACTTTATTTGCATCTGTATCATAACCTGCACCAGGGAAATTATGATCGGTCATGTTTAGCAGTAAATTTCTGCCCATGGTTCCCAGTCCGATCATTCCAAATGTATATTTAGTATCCGGCATTTTATTGTAATTAATGTGTTTTAATGTTTTCTAAAATCTGTTTGGTTGTTTCAAAATTGGTATGCTGAAACACGTTTATACCCGTTCTGCGTGCGGCTTCTACTAACATGGGCCGGTCATCAAAATAATAACACTGCTCCGGGTTAACCTGCGCAATACCCATTGCAAGTTTAAAAATAGAAGGGTCAGGTTTACGCATCCCTACATCACAGGAAGAAATAAATGCATCAAAGCATTGATGCAAACCAAACTTTTTTATGCGGTAATCATTCAGCTCTTTTCCTTCATTGTTGATGGAAAAAATTCGGAAACCACATGTTTTTTTCCAATCTATTAACCAGGTTAATAATTCCGGCAGTTCTTTAGATTCTGAGAAGATGAAAGATTTAAAATCTTCTCTTGTAAAGCTCCGCGGATGATGAAAAACTACCGTATCGAGATATTCATCAAGTGTGATTTTACCAATTTCGTATATATTGAAAATAAGATTATGAAGTGCTTCCATCTCTGCATAATCAATTTCAAATATTTTTGCTGCCGTTTGCCGGGATTCATGTCCCCAGCCGTTGGTAAGCAGTACGCCACCTACGTCCAGAAACAGGATTTTGGGATAATCAGCTTCCATAAATATGCTTACGCTAATGCTTTTTGCTTTTGTGTTTCTATTGCAGCAAGTAATTTATCGTAAGGTTTGTTAAATTTTTCGATACCTTCCTCTTCCAGTTGCTGCGTAACAGCATTTAAATTGATACCTGCTGCCTTGATTTGTTCTAAAACAGAATCAGCCTGATCCAAATCGGTTTCTAATGTATCAGCTGCATTACCATGATCGCGGAATGCTTCTAATGTTTCCATCGGGATGGTATCTACCGTATCTTTTCCGATTAATGCTTCTACATATTTTACATCAGAAAAAGCCGGATCTTTGCTGCCCGTACTTGCCCAAAGCAAACGTTGCGGCTTCGCTCCTTTTTCTTCTAACTTCTTGAAACGATCTGTATTGAAAACACGCTTGTAAATTTCGTATGCTTTTTTTGCAGATGCAATTGCTACTTCGCCTTTTAAGTTATCCAATCCCTTTTCTTTCAGCATCGGGTCAATCAACACATCAATCCTGCTTAAAAAGAAACTTGCAACAGAAGAAACATATTCAATCGGTTTACCTGCGTTTGCGCGTTCTTCCAAACCAGAAATATAAGCTTCGGTTACAGCTTCGTATCTTTCCAAGCCAAAAAGTAAGGTTACATTGATGTTTAAACCTTCGGCAATACATTTCTGTATGGCAGGCAAACCTTCTTTCGTTCCCGGGATTTTGATCATTACATTATCCTTATGCACGGCTTTCCAAAGTTCTAAAGCTTGTTTCGTGGTTCCTTCGGTGTCCAAAGCTAAACGCGGCGAAACCTCTAAACTCACGTAACCATCGGCACCTTTTACTTCCTCTTCATAAACCTGCGTAAATAAATCGGCAGCACGCTTAATATCTTCTACAGCTACACCATAAAAAATATCATCATTGCTTTTGCCTTCTTTGGCTAACTTGGCAATATCTTCATCATAATCAGAACTGCTGCTGAAAGCTTTTTCAAAAATGGCCGGGTTTGAGGTTACGCCGCGTACGCCGTCTTCGGTAATCAATTTCTGCATATCGCCGGAATCCATGATTCTGCGGTCGATAAAATCAAGCCAGATACTTTGGCCGAAATCGTGTATTTTTTTTACTCTATTTGGTTCCATGATACTTCTTTTAAGGGTTATTTTTCTATTTGATAAACTTTGTTTAATCGCCTCAAATGCCTTTCTGCACCAATAAATTCTGCTTTTAAAAAAGAGTTCACTAATTCTTGTGCAACGTTAAAACCAACAACACGGCCGCCAATCGTCATCACATTCATGTTATCATCTTCAACACCCTGATGTGCAGAAAAATGATCGGTAATTAAAGCAGCGCGAACGCCGTGGACTTTGTTGGCGGCAATACAGGCACCAACGCCGCTGCCGCAAACGGCAATACCACGTTCAACTTCATTTTTCGCTACAGCCCTGGCTAAAGGGATAACGTAATCCGGGAAATCATCCAACTGTACCAAAGAAGCTGCGCCGAAATCTACCACTTCGTGGCCCAACCCTTTTAAATAATCCCGAAGCATTTCTTTCAGTTCAAAACCGCCGTGATCTGCTGCAATTCCAACTTTCATTTTTTTTGATTTTTTGTTGATAAAAGAAGTAAGCCTCACCCTAAATCCCTCTCGAAAAGAGAGGAACTTGAAAACTTTTGTAACTGATTCCCTCTCCTATGGAGCGGGTTGGGTTAAAACTCAGATACTTCTTTTACCGGTTAAATTTAAGCAATCAAAGCTTTTGCTTTTTCTACAACGTTTTCAACCGTAAAGCCGAAAACTTTGTACAGTTCTTCTGCCGGGGCAGATTCACCAAAAGTGTGCATTCCGATCACATCACCTTCGTCTGATACATATTTGTGCCAGCCCAAAGTAGAAGCCATCTCTACTGCCAAACGTTTTTTCAGGTTTTTAGGGAATATTTTTTCTTTATATTCAGCATCCTGTTTTTCAAATAATTCCCAGGATGGCATACTAATTACACGGGCTGCAATACCTTCTTCTTTCAGTTTTGCTTGTGCATCCATAATCAGGGAAACTTCAGAACCGGTAGCAATCAGCAATAGTTGCGGATTTTCTGCATCAGATAAAATGTAAGCACCTTTTTCCAGCTGCGTAGCTTTACCATATTTTTCCTGATCGATGGTTGGCAAACCTTGACGGGTGAAAACCAGAATCACCGGGCCACCAACATGCTCAATCGCCACGCGCCATGCTTGTGCAGTTTCGTTGGCATCAGCCGGGCGGATTAAAGTTGTATTCGGGATTGAACGCAGCGAAATCAGCTGTTCTACCGGCTGGTGCGTAGTTCCGTCCTCACCCAAACCAATACTATCGTGTGTATAGATGAAAATCGGTTTGATTTTCATGATCGCGGCCAAACGAATTGGCGGACGCATGTATTCTGAAAAAATCAGGAAAGTGGCACCGAAAGGGATAATGCCTTTGGTTAGGGCCATTCCGTTTAAAGCAGAACCCATTGCATGTTCGCGGATACCGAAGTGGAAGTTTCTACCGGTTCTATCTTCTGCAGTAAAAGATTCGAATTTTTTCAGATTAGTTTCGGTAGACGGAGCTAAATCCGCAGCACCACCAATTAAACCAGGCAAAACCGGAGCTATCGCGTTTAATACTTCTCCCGATGCTTTACGTGTTGCAATTTTGCCAGCATCTGCTTTGTAAGTTGGGATTGTGTTTTGCCAGCCTTCCGGTAGTTTTCCGCTGCTTAACAATTCAAATTCGGCTGCTAAATCCGGAAATTCTTTTTTATAAGCTGCATACTGCTCGTTCCATTTCTGCTCTTTTTCTTCACCTTTTTTTCCACATTCCAAATAGAAATCAGATACTTCTTTTGGCACATAAAAAAACTGTTCCGGGTCAAAACCCATTCCTTCTTTAACCAATTTTACTTCTTTTTCGCCCAGCGGAGAACCATGTGCTCCTGCTGTATCTACTTTATTCGGGCTGCCGTAAGCCAAATGCGTGCGTACTTTTATTAAAGACGGCTTACGGATTTCAATTTTGGCATTGTGTACCGCAGCACGGATAGCGGCCACATCATTGCCATCATCTACAACCTGCACGTGCCAGCCGTAAGCTTTAAAACGGGCAGCCACATCTTCTGTAAAAGCAATATCGGTATCGCCTTCTATTGAAATGTGATTATCATCATACAAATAAATCAGGTTACCTAATTCTAACTGAGAAGCTAAAGAAGCGGCTTCGGAAGTTACGCCTTCCATCATATCGCCATCGCTGCAAATTGCGAAAATTTTGTAGTCGAAAATATGATAACCAGGCTTATTATAGCGGCCTGCCAAATGTTTTTGGCCGATAGCAAAACCAACACCATTGGCAAAACCCTGGCCTAACGGACCGGTAGTTACATCAATTCCGGGAGCCAAACCGTATTCCGGATGACCAGCAGTTTTACTGTTTAACTGACGGAAACTTTTTAAGTCATCCATCGATAAACCATAACCTGTAAGATGCAGAAAGCAATACTGTAGCATGCAACCATGCCCTGCAGAAAGGATAAAACGATCTCGGTTTGCCCACTCCGGGTTTTTAGGACTGTAATACATTTCCTGCGACCATAAAACATGTGCCATTGGTGCTGCGCCCATCGGCATGCCCGGATGGCCGGAATTTGCTTTCTGAACAGCATCAACCGATAAAATTCTTACCGTATCAATTGCCAGCTGTTCAAAATCCGTTGTTCCTACATTTACATTCATTATTTTTTATTTTATAAAGGTTCAATATCAATATTAAAAACTATTTGCCAAGGACACTTTCGTTTTGCTGCCATAACCTCGGGCCGCCTTTAATACCTTGCCGGTTAGATACTATTTTAACATTATCATCTAACTTAAAATCTATTTCGCTGGAGTTTCCTCCTCCAATGTATAAAAAATCGTAGTTAAATACTGTTTTTAAAACATCGATTACTTTTTTAACCCGTTTGTTCCAGCGATCATCACCGATTTCGTGGTAAGCTTTATCGCCCAGATATTCGTCGTAAGTTCCTTTTTTACTGAAAGGATGATGGGCCAGTTCCAGGTGAGGCAATAAAAAACCATCCTTAAAAAAAGCAGTTCCGAAACCGGTTCCGAGCGTAATTACCATTTCAAAGCCTTTACCATCAATTACGCCCATGCCCTGCATATCGGCATCATTTACCACGATGGCATTTTTACCTAAAGTATCTTTTAATAATTTTTGAAGATCAGTTTTTGCCCATAAATCAGTACCTAAATTTGGTGCGGTAAAAACAGTACCGTTTTTTACATAACCGGGGAAACCAGCAGAAATTTGATCGTAAGGCGGGAAATCTTTAATTAAATTTTTAATTGCATTGATTAAGTTTTCCGGGGAAGCAGGGCTTGGTGTTGGTGTTTTTTCGTATTCTTTAACGGAGTTTCCTTCCTGGTCTAAAATGGTAGCCTTGATGTGAGAACCGCCAATATCGATAGAAAGCGTTTTTTTATGGTCAGAAGAATTGTGCATAGCTAAAAATTTTCCCGAAAAGTAATGTTAATCTTCAAGATCGAATGTACATAAATACAAATCAGGTAGTTTTCTGTTTTGTGTTTTGGTAATTGTAAATTACTTTATTGCACAGATACTTCTTTTATCGCTACAATTTTTACTTTAAAACATCAACCTTTACGGGTAGAAAATAAAAATCATTTTTAAAAGATGAGTTATCCAATCCTGTAAGAATACAACTTCAAACTGTTGTTTTTCCCCTGAAAAATTATTTTAAAAATCCGGTTTTAAAGAGTTCTGTTTCCATTTCCTGCTGTATTTTTAAAGCTTCTACCCGGGCAGCTTCTGCAAAATCTTTTCCGTTGGAAGCATATATAATTGCCCTGGAAGAATTTACAATTAATCCGCAATCAGTATTCATTCCGTATTTACAAACATCTGCTAAACTTCCGCCTTGCACGCCAACGCCCGGAACCAGCAAAAAATGTTTCGGCGCATGCTTTCTGATAGTTAAAAAAGCTTCGCCGCGGGTTGCGCCAACAACAAACATCAGCTGTTCGTCGGTTCCCCAATTTTGCGATTTTTGCAGCACTTGTTCATACAAAGCACCTGCTGTATTCTCCATCAATTGAAAATCCTCATGACTGTCATTGGAAGTTAAGGCCAGCAAAATCACCCATTTATTTTTATATTGTAAAAAAGGTATTACAGAATCTGCACCCATATACGGTGCAACCGTAACCGCATCAAACGACATTCCCGCTGTTTGCTGATCAAAAAAAGCTTTGGCGTACATTTGTCCGGTATTTCCAAGATCGCCGCGTTTGGCATCAGCAATTTTAAAAACATCATTTGGAATGTAATTACAGGTATCGATTAAATTTTGCCAACCTTTTGCGCCGTAACTTTCGTAAAAAGCGGTGTTGGGCTTATAAGCGATACATAAATCATGTGTGGCATCAATAATCCGGCGGTTAAATTCCATTACCGGATTAGGAAAATCATTTAAAAATAAGGGGATTTTTTCGGGATCAGTATCCAAACCGATACATAAAAAAGATTTTTTCTGCCGGATTTGGCTGATTAATTGCTGCCTTGAAAACATTACTTCTAAAATTATTAATCAAAATAAATAAAATTTACCTGAATGTACTGATCTCAATTTTTTTACACAAATAGTTTGAATAGTTATTATTATTATTTAGAATTGCAGCGTTTTCCTGACGATTTTCCTGCATTTTACGAAAACAGAAATATTCTCCAATGCTTTTTTTATCAGTGTAAAACTGAGATGCACGGTATCCTCAAAGAAAAAAATACATCTACATTAATCTTTTAAGATAAGAATTATTATTCCTTCGCATGTTTAATACCACCGAACTGAACGACAAGCTCGTGTCTGAGTTGCGTGAAATAGCAAAAAATCTGGGTGTCGCCGAAGCTGACGAATTGCGTAAACAAGACTTAATTACGCAAATTAGCAGCAAACAAACTGCACCGCCGGAAAAAGCTAAACCCGGCAGAAAACCCAGAGTTGCCGAAACTCCAGCAGAAACACCTCCTGCAGCAGTAGTTGCAGAAGAACCGGTAACCGTTGCAGATGCTGCAATAGAAGAAAAACCCCGCAAAAGAACAAGAACGATAAAAGCCGAAAAAGACAGCTCTGCTGATGCTGTACCGGAAATTGCTTTTCCTGCTTCAGAACCTGTTGCACCAAGAAGTGATATTCGGGAAAGTGTACCGGCCAGAACTCCTGCACCTGCTGTAAATGCAACTGCAGAACCGGTTCGCAGATATGCTGAACCGGCTGCAGAAAACCGCCAGCCAAAGTTTGAAAAACGCTATAACAACAACGGCAACCAGAATAACGGAAACCAAAGTAACGGCAATCAAAATGATGGCAATCAGGTTTCCGGCAATCCGCAGCAAAACAATAGTGTTCAGCAAAGAAATGTCCCGAATAAACAAGCCGAAGTATCTGTAAATCTGGATTTTGATAATGTAATTGTAAACGAAGGCGTACTGGAAATTATGGCCGACGGTTATGGTTTTTTACGTTCTTCGGATTATAATTATTTAACTTCTCCGGATGATATTTATGTGTCGCAATCGCAAATTAAATTGTTCGGTTTAAAAACCGGCGATACTGTCCGCGGAAGTATCCGGCCGCCAAAAGAAGGCGAAAAATATTTCCCGCTGGTTCGTGTGGAAGCAATTAACAGCCGTATTCCTTCCGAAGTGCGGGATCGCGTTCCTTTTGATTTTTTAACGCCTTTGTTTCCGCAGGAAAAACTAAATCTTTTTTCGGAAGTAAATAATTACTCAACCCGGATTATGGATTTGTTTACGCCGATCGGTAAAGGCCAGCGCGGTTTAATTGTTGCGCAGCCAAAAACCGGTAAAACTATCTTGTTAAAAGATGTAGCAAATGCGATTGCAAAAAACCATCCGGAGGTTTACCTGATTATTTTATTAATTGATGAACGGCCTGAAGAGGTTACCGATATGGCCCGCAGCGTACGTGCGGAAGTTGTTTCATCAACCTTTGATGAACCTGCAGAACGACATGTAAAAATCGCCAATATCGTGATGGAAAAAGCAAAGCGCATGGTAGAATGCGGCCACGATGTAGTAATCCTGCTGGATTCGATTACGCGTTTGGCACGTGCTTATAATACAGTTGCGCCAGCTTCCGGTAAAATACTTTCCGGCGGTGTGGATGCAAACGCTTTACATAAACCAAAACGCTTTTTTGGTGCTGCGCGAAATATTGAAGACGGTGGTTCTTTAACCATCTTGGCAACTGCTTTAATTGATACCGGTTCTAAAATGGACGAGGTTATTTTTGAAGAATTTAAAGGAACCGGTAATATGGAGCTGCAGCTTGACCGTAAATTATCTAACAAAAGGATTTTCCCGGCCATTGATCTTACGGCTTCAAGCACGCGTAGAGATGATTTATTATTGGATAAAGAAACCTTACAACGTGTTTGGATTTTGAGAAATCACCTGGCAGATATGAACTCGCAGGAAGCGATGGAGTTTTTACAGGGACAAATCCGAGGAACCAAATCCAACGAAGAGTTTTTGATCAGCATGAACAGCTAAGAAGAAGTTTTAAGTGATAAGTTGTAAGTTTTAAGTTAAGTACCAAGTGCAGTTGACTTAGAACGTAAAACTTAAAACCTTCAACTCTAAATGAAGAAACATATCCCGAATGCAATTACCTGTACACACCTTTTTTGCGGTTGTATAGGTATTTTTTTTGCCTTTAACGCAAAGCTGAATTTTGCTGCTTATGCTGTTTTTACCGCTGCTTTTTTTGATTTTTTAGATGGAATGGCCGCAAGGCTGCTCAAAGTTCACTCAGAAATTGGCAAACAGTTGGATTCGCTGGCAGATATGGTAAGCTTTGGCGTTTTACCATCCGTAATTATTTTTCACTTATTTTTATTAGCAGATGTTAGTTCTAACGGAACTGACTGGTGGTATTTCGTTGCTTTTTTTATCGCTGTTTTTTCTGCTTTGCGGTTAGCAAAATTTAATATTGATACCCGCCAAACAAACAGTTTTATCGGTTTGCCAACGCCGGCAAGTGCAATGGTAGCAGCTTCTTTTCCGCTGATTTTAAATCAGGGCGATGCTTCTTTTACCGGCATAATTTTGAACCCGTATTTTTTATTTGCTTACGTTATTGTTAACTGCTGCTTACTGGTTGCAGAGCTGCCGCTGCTATCCTTAAAATTTAAAAACCTGGATTTTAAGGAAAATATTTACCGCTTTATCCTGTTGTTTTTTGCAGGAGTTTGTTTGGTAATTTTTAAGTTTGCGGCGATCCCGGTGATCATAATTTTTTATATTATTCTTTCCATCATCCAAATCAGAACAATAAAAAATGAAGTTTCAAGCAGAAATTGATGTTATGCCCAAAAAGGAAATCCTGGATCCGCAGGGAAAAGCTGTTTCCGGAAGTATGAAAAATCTGGATCTGTCAGAAATTACAAATGTTCGTATCGGTAAACATATTTCTTTAGAAGTTGAGGCATCAAACGAAACAGCCGCGCATCAAAAAGTAGAGGAAGCCTGTAAAAAATTACTCGCCAACTTGATTATGGAAAGTTATACTTTCCACTTAAACCAGGCTTAACCTTCTGCTTCTTTTTCCTTTTTAATCTGCTGTAATTGTTGGATACTTCTTTTAACGGCTGTTTTTGTAGATTCGAATTTTACAGCTAACTGCGGATCGGTACCGCCGGCTTTTGCGCTTGTTTCAATTTCCTGGATTTCATCTTTGATGCGCTGCATCCCAAAAAAACCAAGGTTAGATTTTACTTTGTGTGCTAAAGAAGCGGTTGTTGACCAATCGTTTAGAGCGATGGATTTGGACAGATTATCAAAAATTTCCGGCGTTTGGGTTAAAAACATGTCGATGGATTCGATCAAAAATTCCTTATTTCCATCAGCTATTTCTTCTAAAAACGACAGATCAAAATCCGGTTCACTGTTTTGAGTATTCATATCTTCAAATAAAAAAAATTATTTAGTAAGCGTAAATTTTAACCAGCAGGTCATCTTTAATTTCCTGTTTTAGTTCGTGTATTGTTTTACGGAGTCCCGGATGAACAAAATCCGGAATCAACTCATCCAAAGGTGCCAGCGTAAATAACCGGTTCTGCAGCTGCGGATGCGGTATTTTAAGTTCAGGTAAGTTTACAATTGCTTCACCAAAAAATAAAATATCTATGTCGATTGTACGAGAATGCCATTTAATTGTTCTTTCCCGATGCAGTTTTTCTTCAATAAATTGTGTTTTTATTAAAATAGATTCGGGCAGCAAGTTGGTTGCTATTTCTACAACCTGGTTTAGATAATCCGGCAAACCGGCAACGCCCCAGGATTCTGTTTCGTAAACGGCTGATGTTCTGCTTATCTCACCAATAGCACACTGTAATTGTAGCCTGGCTTCCTTTAAATAATTATTTCTGTCGCCCAGATTGCTTCCCAATAAAAAATAAACCAATTCCATGTTGTAACAAATTATATGGGTAAAGCTCTAACATTTAACGTTATGGTTTTGCTAAGTTTGCAAAAAAAGAATAAGCTTTTAAATGAAACAGTTTTTTAAATTTGTATTTGCCACTATTATCGGTGTTTTACTTTGCCTCATCATATTCACTTTTGTAATTCTCGGGTTCATTTCTTCTGCCAAAAGCGATAAAAAAACCCAGGTAGAAGCTAATTCGGTACTTCGTTTATCTTTAGATTATGCGATTAAAGAACGAACTTCTGCCAATCCTTTATCGGGCATTCCGTTTTTAAATCTCAGCGTTAAAAAAACATTAGGCCTCAATGATATTTTAGCAAGCATTAAAAGGGCAAAAACGGACGATAATATTAAAGGGATTTACTTAGATGAAAGTTACATGCTTTCCGGGCAGGCAACAACCGAAGAAATCCGTAATGCGTTGATCGATTTTAAAAAATCCGGTAAATTTATTATTTCTTACGGAGAAGTTTATACGCAAGGTGCTTACTATTTAGCTTCCGTTGCTGATAAAGTTTACATTAACCCAAAGGGAATTTTCGAGTTTCGCGGTTTCAATTCTCAATATACTTTTTTTAAAGGTGCGCTGGAAAAATTAGGCGTAGAAGTGCAGGTAATCAAAGTCGGGACGTTTAAAAGTGCTGTAGAACCTTTTATTCTGGATAAAATGAGCGATGCTAATCGTTTGCAGGTAAATTCGTATTTGGGTTCTTTGTATGATTATTTTTTAACAGGCATCAGCAAAAGCCGAAAACTCAACAAGGATTCGCTGTTTAACATTGCCGATAATTTACAGATTAAATATCCGGAAGATGCTTTAAAATATAAACTGGTTGACGGTTTAAAATATAAAGATGAGATTTTAGACGAGCTGAAACAACGCTCCGGGATTGAGAAAAATGACAATTTAAACCTGGTAGAACTTGCTGATTACAGCGAACCGGACGATACAAAAGATACTAATTCTAACAGCCGCATTGCTGTAATTTATGCTTCCGGCGATATCGGCGGCGGCGAAGGCGATGATAATTCTATCGGTTCCGAAGGTATTTCCAAAGCAATCCGCAAAGCGCGTTTGGATAAAAAAGTAAAAGCCGTTGTGCTGCGGATTAATTCGCCGGGCGGCAGTTCGCTTGCTTCTGATGTATTGTGGCGGGAAGTGATAATGACTAAAAAAGTAAAACCGATTATCGTTTCGATGGGCGATGTAGCCGCTTCCGGTGGTTATTATATGGCTTGCGCCGCTGATTCTATCTTTGCGCAGCCTAACACGATTACCGGTTCCATCGGTATTTTTGCGCTTTTGCCTAACATGCAAAACTTGTTTAACCAAAAATTGGGAGTTACTTTTGATGGCGTTAAAACCGGCAAATTTGCTGGTTTGGGTGATATTTCTCGCCCGCTAAATCCGGCAGAAAGAACGATTTTACAGGATCAGGTTAACCGCGGTTATCTGGATTTTACAACGGCAGTGGCTCGTGGCCGTAATAAAACACAAAAATATATCGACAGCATCGGGCAGGGCCGCGTTTGGACGGGTTCTCAGGCTTTAAAAATCGGTTTGGTAGACCGTTTGGGGAATTTGCAGGATGCCATAAATGCCGCAGCTTCAAAAGCAAAAATTACTGATTATAAGTTAGTTAATTATCCTGAACAAAAATCATTACTGGAAAACTTTGGTTCAGGTATCTCAACCGAAGCAAAAACATATTTGATGAAGCAGGAAATGGGCGAAAACTACCGTTATTACAACGATTTAAAAACGATTTTGAAGTTTAGCGGTCCGCAAATGCGTTTACCTTATACTTTGGATATCCGCTAAAATCTTGTTAAATATTATTTACAAAAGCCGCTTTGCACAAAGCGGCTTTTGTATTTTTGATGCTTCTTTTACCGATCATTTTTTATGGAGAATAAACAAATTTCCCGGCATCTCCGCTTCCTGTCGCAGCTGATGGAGTTGCATGAAGAAAATCCTTTCAAAATAAAATCAATTGCCAATGCTTCTTTTAAGGCAGAAAAATTGCCGTTTCCGCTCGCCGGAAAAACGCTGGTCGAGTTAGACAAAATTGATGGTATCGGTAAAAGTATCGCCACAAAAATTATAGAATTACTGGAAACCGATACGTTAGCAGAAATAGAAAAGCTGCTGGCAGAAACTCCGCCGGGCGTGGTTGATATGCTGCGGATTAAAGGTATCGGACCGAAAAAAATAGCGGTAATCTGGCATGATTTGCATATCGATTCTGTTGGCGAATTATATTACGCCTGCAACGAAAACCGCCTGATTGAAGCCAAAGGTTTTGGGTTGAAAACGCAGGAACAAATTCGTAAAACAATCGAATTTAACATTGCGGCACAAGGCAAGTTTTTATATGCACAGGCAGAAATTATTGTTAATGATTTACTGCTGCAGCTGAATGCTTCTTTTACCGGCAAAAAAATAGCGGTAGCCGGGGAGTTTCGCCGTTATCAGGAAATTATTAACGAACTGGTTTTTGTGATTGAAACAGAAAACACAGATCAATTATTTTCAGCATTAAATGAAGCGGCCTATTTAGAATCCGCTTCGCAGGATGAACAAAGCTGGAAAGGTAAAACCGAACATGGGATGCAGGTTAAAATTATCCCGGCAGGATTGGGAAGTTTTATAAAAACACTATTTATAGAAACCGGCGATGAGGAACATGTACAAGCCGTACTTTCCAAAATTTCGGACTTGGATTTTCAACCTCAATCCGAAGAAGAAATTTATGAAAAAGCCGGCCTGGATTTTATCAAACCAGAACTTCGCGAAGGAAATTACTGGATCGAAAAAGCCTCGGCACATCAACTTCCCCATTTAATTACTTTTCAGGATTTGAAGGGAACTTTACATAATCACAGTACCTGGAGCGACGGCGTAAATACGCTCGAAGAAATGGCTTTATACAGTCGCGATCAGCTTAAACTGGAGTATTTTGGAATTTGCGATCATAGCAAAAGTGCGTTTTACGCTAACGGATTAAGTATTGAACGGCTTTTACAGCAGTTTGAAGAAGTTGATTCCTTAAATAAAAAACTAACTGGTTTCAGGATTTTTAAAGGAATTGAATCTGATATTTTAAATGATGGTTCTTTAGATTATCCGAAAGAAATCCTGGAAAAAATAGATTTTGTAGTCGCTTCCGTGCATTCTAATTTAAGGATGACCGAAGAAAAAGCAATGGAAAGGCTGATTAAAGCGATTGAAAACCCTTATACAACTATCCTCGGCCATCCAACCGGCAGGCTTTTGCTTAGCCGTGATGGTTATCCGGTTGATTATAAAAAACTGATTGATGCCTGCGCGGCAAATCAGGTGGTAATTGAGATCAACGCTAATCCTTTGCGATTGGATTTGGACTGGCGCCTGCATCAATACGCGCTCAAAAAAGGCGTTCGGCTTTCTATCAATCCGGATGCGCACCGAACAATTGGTTTGTGGGATATGCAATACGGCGTTCACATTGCACGGAAAGGTGGTTTAACCAAAGAAAAATGTTTAAATGCTTTATCTGCTTTAGAAATTGAAGCATTTTTTAAATCGAAAAAAGAGAAGATTTTTGTCCGGTAAAAGAAGCATTATACTTATTAATTATATTAATGTTAAAAATCAAGCTTGAAAAAACCACTTAAAATCCTGGTCATCCGGTTAAGTTCTATGGGCGATGTTATTTATACCACGCCGGTTGTGCGTTGTTTAAAATTACAATTGCCAGGAGCAGAAGTTCATTTTTTAACCAAACCGCTTTTTAAATATATTTATGAAGGCAATCCGTATGTGGATAAGCTTCTTTTACTGCATAAAAACTTGTCGGAAACCATTCAGGAAATCAAAGCCGAAAAATACGATTACCTGATCGATCTGCATAATAACCTGCGCACTTCAATCATTAAAATAAAAACCGGCATCCCGGCTTCTATCTATAAAAAGCAGCCTTTACAAAAGTGGCTTTTTTTGAAATGGCGCATCAACCTGATTTCTAAAAAACATTTGGTAGAACGCTATTTGGAAACAGTTGCTTTTTTAGGAATAAAAAACGATGGGCAGCCGATTAATTATTATTTAAAACAGCCATACCAACTGCCGGATTTACTGCCTGTTTCTCATCAAAATAAATTTGTGGTATTTGTAATTGGTGCAACACATTTTACCAAGCGGATGCCGAATGAAAAAGTTGCCCGGATTTGCCGGGAAATAAACCTGCCGATTGTATTGCTGGGCGGCAAGGATGTACAAGCCAATGGTGAAGAGATTGCTTCTTTTACCGGTAAAAAAATTTACAATGCCTGTGGCATAATTACTTTGGATCAGTCGGTTTTTTTACTCAGTCAGGCAGAAAAAGTTATTGGTTTTGATACCGGTTTAACACATATTGCCGAAGCTTTTGACCGGCCTATTGCCTCCATCTGGGGAAGTACCGCGCCGGAATTGGTGGGCGTTTGGCCGTATCAGGCAAAAAAAGCAGAAGTGGTTGGGGTAGATTTATATTGCCGGCCGTGTTCTAAATTTGGTTTCGAGAAATGCCCGTTGGGCCATTTTAAATGTATGCACGAAATACCTGATGCGCAACTGATTAATTTTGCAAACAACACGCAATAATTTCTATTTTAGGTTTGCTTTTCATTCTAAAATTTATCCGATCATGTTTAAAAAATGGTTATTTATAATAGTAACAACTTTTATTTTTCTGCAAAACCTAAAGGCGCAAACTGTTAAATTCGGTGCAAAAGCCGGAATCAATTTTGCCTCCATCAGTGCTTATAATAATCCAACAAGTTCTGCTTATGCATCTAAAAGTTACGGAAATATCAGAATCGGAGGAATGTCTGAAATAGACTGGTCAAAAGTTTCCCTGCAAACCGATTTTATTTTAAATGGAAAAGGTGGAAACAATACGTACATCAACCCGGAAACCAATACCAACAGAAGGAAAAACACGCGCTTGTATTACCTGGAAATACCTGTAAATTTTTTATACAAATTGCCTACAAAAGTCGGAACGCTATTTTTTGGCGGCGGCCCTTATGTAGCTTACGGCTTAACCGGCAATTATTCTTTGTCCGGAATTATTTTTGATTCTCCGGTTGACGGCGATCAAAAAGTTGTGTTTGGCAATAATGAGAACAGCGATTACAAACGCACGGACTTCGGCGCAAATTTAAAAGCGGAAATCCGTTTACTGCATGGAATAGGTTTTGAACTGAACTACGAATACGGATTGAGAAATATTGCAACACCAGGAATTTATGATGATGCCAATATTAAAACGCGGAATAATTTATTCGGCATTTCGGTTTCCTATTTGTTTAAAAACAATTAATGCTTCTTTTACAGATGAAAAAATTAATCCTGATCCGGCACGCAGCAGCAGAAGAATATTTAGAAGAAACAGTAGATTTTGATCGAAACTTAACCGTTCCAGGCAAAAAGGAGGCTGCAAAAATGGCAGCTTTTTTGTTAAGTAAAGGGAGTAATCCACAAGTAATTATCAGTAGCCCGGCTTTAAGGGCCATAACAACAGCTAACGTTTTTACAGCTTCACTTAGTTTGGATAATCCGAAAGTTCAACCAAGCATCTACGAAGCTGATGTAAACGCTTTGCTCCAGGTAATTTATCAGATCAATGCGCAAATTGAAGTAGCCGCTTTAGTTGGCCATAATCCCGGAGTGAGCAATTTATTATATTTTTTAACGGGAGAAATTATAACAATGGCAACCTCCTCCTGGGTAGAAATAGCATTGGAAGCAGCTACCTGGACGGAAGTTAGCAGCAATACCGGGAAATTGATGCATTATCGTTTCCCTTAAAAACTATTTAATTAAGCTGTAAGATTTGCCAGGCAACGTACGCACCAAACCCTGCATCTCTAAATTTAACAGATTCATCGCCAAAATACTAACCGGCATATTGGTTTTAATTGCCAAATCATCAATACCTAACTGTTCGTATAATTTCAGTTTTTCAAAAATCAAGCTTTCATCCGCATTTAAATCTACCGGAAACAAAAGCTGTTGCTTTTTCAACGTTAATTTAGAATCCAGCCAGCCCAGCTGCTCCGCCAAATCAGCATAACTGGTAAGCAAGCCTGCTTTGTTAAACCGGATCAAAAAGTTGCATCCTTCAGAAAACTCATCTCCTATCCTGCCCGGAAAAGTAAAAACATCCCGGTTGTAAGAGTTTGCTATTTCGGCAGTAATCAAAGCACCGCCTTTCACACTCGCTTCCACCACAATTGTTGCATCTGCCATGCCGGCGATAATACGGTTTCTTTTCGGGAAGTTTTCACGGTCTGGGTTCGTTTGCGAAGGAAATTCTGTTAGCAAACCGCCGTTCTCCATCATTTTTTCTGCCGTGTTCCGATGCTGTGCCGGATACAACCGATCAAGGCCGTGGCCAAGAATCCCTACTGTCGAAATTTGATTTTTAACGCAGGCTTTATGCGCACAAATATCTATCCCGTAAGCTAAGCCACTAACTACTGTTACCTCAAAATCTTTTAAATGTGCAACCAATCCTTCACATAAATCCCGGCCGTAAGCAGTTGCATTCCGGGTTCCGACTATGCTGATTACGCGTTGCTTATTCAAATCTGCATTTCCGCGAAAAAATAGCATAATGGGCGCATCGATACAATTTTTTAATCTTTTAGGATAAGCAGCATCCGTATAAAAAATGGCTTCAACTTTATTTTTTTCGATAAATCTCATCTCCGTTTCAGCTTTGTTAAAGCAAATCGGATTCAAAATAGAAGCAGCCATTTTAGGCCCGATTCCCGGGATCTGTAGTAATTTACGATGGGAAGTTTTGAAAATTTCTTCTGCATTTCCGCAATAACTGATTAGGTTTTTGGCAAGTACATCTCCAATTCCGGGGACAAAAGTTAAGGCAAGCTGATGAAGTAAAGGCATAAATACTTTCTTCTAAATTAAATAATTTATTTAGAGTACAAGTATGATGCTTCTTTTATCAACGAAAAAATGGAATTAGTTGGAAGATTGTATTTGAAAAGAATCAGGCCTTGATGTAAACCACTTTCTTGGTTTCAAAAAAATCTTCGTCAAAATATTTATTTAAAGGAAACTGCTGCACTTTTAAGCCTGATTCTAAGATTTCCTGCGTTAAATCACCGCCTTTCAAATATAAAATTCCGTTTTGGAGATTGTTTTTCGATTGCTTGTTAAAGCTGTTTTTCACCCATGGATAAAAATCTTTCAGTTGCGTTACGGCTCGGGAAATTACAAAATCAAATTTTTCCTGAATGTCCTCGGCTCTTGCGTGAGTGGCTTTTACATTATTAAGTTTTAAGGCTTGCGATACTTCTTTTACCACCTTAATTTTTTTACCGATAGAATCAACCAGATGAAAATGTGTTTCTGGGAATAAAATAGCTAAAGGAATACCCGGAAACCCGCCGCCGGTACCAACATCCAGTACATTTTCTTCGGGTAAAAAACGGCAAACTTTGGCTATTCCAAGCGAATGGAGTACATGGCGTTCGTACAACAGATCAATATCTTTCCTGGAAATAACGTTGATCTGTTCGTTCCAGAAGCTGTAAAGCGGTTGTAATTGCTGGAATTGTTGCTGTTGAGAAGGACTTAAATCAGGAAAATATTTTAGGATCAGCTCAAAAGTCACTGTTAATATCTTTTTTCCTTCGATTTAAAACATTGGAAAGCAAATCGCGCGCCCGGAAAAGTTGGGCTTTTACCGTTCCTAAAGGTAAATCCAGTTCTTTAGCGATTTCGTCGTAGGATAATTCTTCAAAATAACGCAACATAATTAAGTTGCGGTAACGCTGCGGCAAACCTTCAACCAATAATTTTAATTCCTGCGACTGCTGTTTTTTAATAGAAGTTTCTTCCGGGTTAAGCGTATCAGATTTTATTTGTAGCGGCTGATTGTTTCCTTCCTCATCCACCAAACGATCAATAGAAAGCGTATTTAATTTCTTTTTACGGATAAAATCAATACAATTATTGGTAGCAATACGGAAAAGCCAGGTGCTAAAGGCAAATTCCGGCTGGTATTTGTCTAACTTTTGGAAAGCCTTGCCAAATGTTTCTACCGTTAAATCCTGGGCATCGTCCTTATTATTTACCATTTTAAGAACCATAAAATAAATGGATTCTTTGTAACGCTGCATTAAGTCGGCATAAGCTTTTTGCTCGCCGTTTTTGGCACGCACTACCAAATTAAAATCGTTTTTTGCGTTCTCAGAAAAGTTAACGTTTACTTCCATTTCAAATTTTTAGTAACGGAGCCAATAACACCAAATATATTCAAATATACGTAGTAAAATAAATCCAGAAAAGGGAACCACCAAATCAAATCCGCAACGTCCAGCTTTCTAAATATTACCCGGTAAACGAAGCATTGCATTAGCAGCCTGGAAATAAATATCCCGGCTACTATCCATGGCTCAAATTTGAAGCACAATAACAGGATTAATGTGGTATAAAAAATAAATCCGCTTAGCGCATCCAGCGTAATTAAAACACGATTTTTTTTCTTGTAGTATTTACCAACGCCCATGTGCCGGCGTTTTTGCCGATAATAAGCTGCCAGATTATCCTTTGTTTCACTTTGCGTTTGTGCTTCGGGATTAATTTGTACCGAAGTATTAAACCTGTTGGCGTTTTGATTAACAAACAAATCATCATCGCCGGAAATTAAATGAAGATGGGAAGCAAAACCTTTTGAACGGAAAAACAAGGATTTGGTGTATGCCAGATTTCGGCCAACGCCCATATAAGCTTTGTTATTTAAAGCTGCCGATAAATAACTGATTGCCGTTTTTACCGTTTCAAACCGGATAAAAGTATTTAAAAACCCACGTGTTTTTTTGTATGGAGAATAACCAAGCACGATCTCTTTCTGACCGGAAAAACCAGCTTGCATTAATTTAATCCATTGAGCTGATAATGGCCGGCAATCTGCATCCGTCAGCAATAAATGTTCGTTTTTTGATGCTTTAATGCCCATCGTTAACGCAAACTTCTTACCGGTTTTAAAACGTTTATGTTCTGTAACGGTAACAACTTTTAAATTTAGATAAACATTTTTAAGCTGATTTAGCAGATGAACGGTATCATCGTTAGAGCAATCGTTTACTACAACAACTTCAAAATCGGGATAATCCTGCGTTAAAATAACAGGTAAGTTTTCCTGTAGGTTTTGGGCTTCGTTACGGGCACAGATAATAACGGAAACAGGTAAATTTCTATCGGGAAAATCATCAGTCAGTTCACTGTTTTTTAAGCTGAAATGACTGTTTAAAAGAAAATAGAGCTGGATTATAAAACAAACCTGAAACAGCGCAAAAAGAATATAAAGAACCAATAATTCCAAAGTTTAAACTGTTTTACTGCGGGCGAATTTCTTAAAAATTAACGGAATAACCGTACGCTTTCGGCATAAATCACCTGTAACAATAGTTTTATTTTCTAATTTTGCACCTTAACTGGTGTATTTAAATGAAGTTTCAGCACGTTGCCCAAGATCCGTTATCAAAAGCCAGAGCAGGAGAAATTACTACAGATCACGGCACGATCCAAACGCCGATTTTTATGCCTGTTGGCACAGCGGGTACGGTAAAAGCCGTCCATCAGCGGGAACTGGCAGATGATATTAAAGCGCAAATCATCCTCGGCAACACTTATCACCTTTATTTACGGCCGGGATTAAACACGATAGAACAAGCCGGCGGATTGCATAAATTTATTAACTGGAACCAGCCAATTTTAACAGATAGTGGTGGTTATCAGGTTTATTCGTTAACAGAAGTTCGGAAAATTAAGGAAGAAGGCGTTACTTTTCGTTCTCATATTAACGGCTCCAAACATTTATTTACACCCGAAAATGTAATGGATACGCAACGGACAATCGGTGCTGATATCACAATGGCTTTTGATGAATGTACGCCTTATCCTTGCGAATACGGTTATGCCAGAAAATCTATTGACATGACACACAGGTGGTTAAAGCGCTGCTGTGATCGGTTTGATACAACAGAACCAAAATATGGTTACAGCCAAACCTTGTTCCCGATTGTGCAGGGTTCTGTTTATAAAGATTTGAGGGAGAAATCTGCCGAAGTAATTGCTTCTTTTGAGCGTGAAGGCAACGCAATCGGTGGTTTATCCGTTGGAGAACCGGCCGAAGAAATGTATGCGATGACGGAAATTGTTTGTAATATTCTCCCTCAGGATAAACCTCGGTATTTAATGGGCGTAGGTACACCGATCAATTTGCTGGAAAATATTGCTTTGGGCATCGATATGTTTGATTGCGTAATGCCTACCCGCAACGGGCGAAACGGGATGTTATTTACTCGAAATGGGATCATCAATATTAAAAATGAGAAATGGAAAAATGATTTTTCGGCGATAGATGCAGATAGTACTTTGTTTGCCGATATAAATTACTCAAAGGCTTATTTGCGCCATCTTATCCATTCCGGCGAAATGCTTGGTGCGCAAATTGCAACTTTGCACAACCTGCACTTCTATTTATGGCTGGTAAAAGAAGCACGTAAAAAAATTATTGACGGTACGTTTTACAATTGGAAAAATAGTACGGTAAAAACACTTGCACAACGTTTGTAATGAAAAGGTTAACTAAGCGTTATCTCAAAATTATTGATTGGTACATCATCAATAAATACCTGGGCACATTTGTATTTACGCTTGGTATTTTCCTGGTGATTATCGTTGTGTTCGATATTTCTGAAAAACTCGATGATTTTTTAAAGCATGACCTTACTTTCTGGGAAATTTTAACACAGTATTATTTCGGCTTTATTCCGTTTTACCTCAATTTTTTATCACCGCTGATTAATTTTATTGCCGTTATATTTTTTACGGCAAAAATGGCCGATCAAACCGAAATTGTGCCTATTTTAAGCGGAGGCGCAAGTTTTAACCGGTTTTTAAGGCCATACGCGGTTGCTTCATCAATCATTTTTATCGTATCGCTGGTTTTCAATGTTTTTATCATTCCGCATACCAATCAACTTAAAAGTTCTTTTGAGCGGAAATATGTAAACAGCGGCAATTCGGAAGCAAAAAATGAAATTCACCTGCAACTTGATAAAAACACTTTTGTTTATGTGCAATCGTTCGATAATACGCAACGAACCGGCTATCAATTTTCTTTAGAAAAATTTAACCAGGATTCTTTAAAGGAAAAAATTTTAGCAACACGTGTTACTTATGATTCTTTAAAAAGGGTTTGGTCGATACTTGATTACTCCATTCGTTATGTTAACGGATTGAAGGAAAAAATGGTAAGCGGTGTTAAAAAAGATACCGTTTTAGATATGCGGCCTATTGATTTTGAAACCCGTAACGATCTGGATGCCATGGCAATGCGGGAATTAAATACCAATATAGAGAAAGAAAAAATTCGCGGGGCAGGCATTATGGTTGATCTTTTGTACGAAAAATATCAGCGCTTTGTATATCCGCTTTCCTCCTATATTTTAACACTTATCGGCGTATCCATGTCCTCCAGGAAAGTACGCGGCGGTATTGGTTTACCGTTAGGGATTGGCATTTTTCTTTGCTTTGCCTACATCGTTACCGTCCAGTTTTCCAAGGTTTTTGCTTTAAAAGGAGGTTTACCCCCGATCATTGCTGTTTTTATCCCTAATATAATTTTTGGCGTTTTCGGCATCTATCTCCTTAAAAACGCACCTAAGTAAATGAAATTCAAAACCTCTTTAAATGAAGTAGAAAAAAATCTGCTCATCCTTCATTGTACTGTTTTTATCTGGGGATTTACCGGGATTTTAGGTGCGCTGATCTCTGTTTCTGCAGTTTATTTGGTTTGGTACCGTTTGCTGATTGCATTTGTATCCTTATTCCTATATTTTATTATTGCGAAAGTTGATTTCAAAATAACCTGGAAAGCCTTTGTTCAATTGGTCTTTACCGGTGCAATTGTAGGGATGCACTGGCTGCTTTTCTTTCAGGCGATAAAAATTTCTACCGTTTCGATAACGCTTGTTTGCTTATCGGCAACCACACTTTTTACAGCCGTATTTGAGCCTTTAGTTACCAATAAAAAGATTTCCCGGTTAGAAATTTTAGCTGGCCTGATTATTATTACAGGTATAGTTTTAATCTTCAAATTTGAATCTAAATACACTAAGGGGATAATTTTAGGTTTGATCAGTGCTTCTGCAGCCAGTATTTTTACTATTGTAAACGCACAATTTGTAAAAGAAAAACCAGCAGCAGTTATTGCTTTTTACGAACTTTCCGGTGCTTTTTTCTGGCTTTCAATTTATTTGTTTTTTATGGGAGGCTTTAAAAACGGGTTGCATTTAAAAAATGATGACATCTTTTACCTGCTTCTTTTAGGCACCGTTTGTACTTCTTTGGCTTATGTAGCCGGCGTTTCCGTGATGCGGCAATTGTCTGCTTTCCGGGTAGCATTAATTACAAACCTGGAGCCTGTTTACGGAATTATTATGGCTTTTATTTTTTTTGGGGATTTGAAGAAAATGACGCCGGGTTTTTGGATTGGAGCAGTTTTAATACTTTCTACCATTTTTCTGTTTCCAATCGTACAACAAAAAATTACTAACTATAAAAACAAAAAGCAATTAACATAAGAAATTATTTTTAAAGAAATAAGGCTTCTTTTATCAACTAAAAAATGAAGAATAATATTTTTATTTAAAAAATAAATTTTTATATTTAACTTAAAATCAATATTTTACAGCATTTATAATCACCTTAATTTTAACTAAACAATAAAGGTTGTATAACTTTGAACTAAAATTTTTAGAATTTATTAAATTAAAAGATATAAAATGATATAATTATTTGTGGATCAATAAATTAACAAATCTTATTTAATCTTTTAGGACAACTGTAAATTAGTTGAAAAAGCCTGGGTTAAATTCTGATTTAAGGCGAGGAGAATAATACTTAAACTGTTGATAAGTCTTTTAGAATAACACGAAAAAGCTGTTATATTAATTACAACAAAAAATATACCAAGAAAACATATTTTTAACATTAAAGAAATCGCTTTATAAAGAACTTTACAACCATGATCAATAAAACATTTTTTAGATAAACGTTTTTAGTAGTTAAATTATGAAAGCAAAAACACTGCTGGTTATCATACTAACCGTTTTGATCACGATCATCCTGATGCAGAATGCAGATGAAGTAAAATTTAAAGTTTTGTTCTGGGATCTATATCTGCCAAAATTAGTGATCTTAACAGGTGTTATTTTCGTTGGAATTATTCTTGGTTTGCTTTTAAGCAGCAGGCCTTCCCGATCAGTAAATAATTATCAGCAGCACAATGGTGAAGATAATGACCGGCCTCCTTATGATACACTAAGTGCCGAAGATAGAGATTATATCAGTTAAACAATATGAAAGAAAAAATAGGATTTATAGGATTAGGAAATATGGGTTTGCCAATGGCAAAAAATCTAATCAAAGCCGGTTATCAGTTACAGGTTTATAACCGGACAATATTAAAAGCGGATGAACTGGATCAGGCAGAAATCACGGTTTGTAAATCACCGGAAGAAGCTGCCACAGAAGTTAAGTACGTAGTTACGATGCTTGCTCAGGATGATATTTTGGAAGAAGCCGTAAGCGGGGAAAACGGACTGCTAAAATCCTTAAAAAAAGGTGCGGTACATATTTCTATGAGTTCGATTTCGCCGGAAACATCTGTAAAATTAACGGTATTACACCAGCAAACCGGAACTCATTATTTAACCGCTCCGGTTTTTGGCCGGCCGGAAGCAGCAGCTGCACAAAAATTATGGATTTGCACTTCCGGAAATTCTACCCTAAAAGAAGCAGCAAAACCAATTTTGGAAAGTATGAGCCAGGGAATATTTGATTTTGGGGAAGAACCGGGCAGCGCAAACGTGGTAAAAATAGCCGGTAACTTTATGATTATGGCTTCGATGGAAATGATGGCCGAAGCTTTTACTTTGGGAGAAAAGAACGGCCTGGATCCTAAAAAGCTGGCCGAATTTTTTGGTTCTACGTTGTTTAATGCCCCAATTTATCAGAATTACGGGAAATTAATCGCTAACAAACAATACGAGCCAGTTGGTTTTAAAGCTCGATTAGGTTACAAAGATGCCCGGTTAGCACTTGCATTATCGCAAAAAAGTGAAACACCAATGCCTTTTGCCGCAGCTGTACACAACCGTTTGCTTACGGCAATTGCCAAAGGCTGGGGTGACCGGGATTGGGTGGAAGGTTTTGGCCACGGCGTTACGGACGATGCCGGTTTATAACATTTGTTTAGAAGAAGTTTTGTCATCCTGAACTTGATTCAGGATCTCTCAAGCAAAGTAAAATTTGTCCTTTGAGATGCCGAATAAATTTCGGCATGACAAACAACCAAATCATGCACTTACACATCATAAAAAACCTGATTTTCAGTTTCAAGTTCCTGTAAATCAAGTTTTTTACTAAATATTCCGAACACCGAAGCTCCGCTCCCGCTCATGGAAGCGTAAATTGCGCCCGCTTTGTACAATGCTTCTTTTACCGATAAAATTTGAGGATGATGCTGAAAAACCGAATTTTCAAAATCATTTTTTACCAACCCTTTCCATTGCTCTGCCGGAAGCTTTAACGTTATTTTTAAATCATGTGTTATAGGTTTTGGATGAACGCCGCTATAAGCTTCGGTAGTAGAAACATGGATCGGCGGCATTACCAAAATTATATGATAAGCATCGAGATTTAGCTCTATCGGTTCAAACTGATCTCCTTTTTCAAATGCAAAAACAGGTTTATTATCGATAAAAAAAGCACAATCCGCACCCAATTGCCGCGCATAATTTTGCATCGTTTCTACGGATAATCCAAGCTGACAAACTTCATTTAATGCTTTGATGAAAAATCCGGCATCAGCCGATCCGCCTCCTAAACCTGCACCAATCGGGATATTTTTATGCAGATGAATATTCACGGGCGGCAAATCGAAATCCTTTTTGATCAAATGATAGGCTTTCAAACATAAATTATCAGCAGGATTTCCCGGAATTGAATTGCCGGAAGAAGTAAAACGCAGTTTATCGCTAACCACAACTTCCAGCGCATCATTAATTTTTATCGGATAAAAAACCGTTTCCAGATTGTGGTAACCATCATACCGGCGTTTAACTATATTTAAACCGATATTTATTTTTGCGTTAGGAAAAACGATCATGGAAGTTAATATTTCTACAACTTTTGCACATTTATAGGAATCCAAAAATAGATTATTTTTCTTTGCGATTGCGTAATGCTTCTTTTATCATACAAAAATCAACATGAAACAATACCAGGATTTGATGCGCCACGTGTTGGAAACCGGCAACCAGAAACACGACCGAACCGGAACCGGAACGATTAGCGTTTTTGGGTACCAGATGCGTTTTAATTTGCAGCAAGGTTTCCCGGTTGTTACGACTAAAAAGCTGCATTTGAAATCCATTATCCACGAATTATTGTGGTTTTTGAGCGGCGATACCAACATCAAATATTTGAAAGATAACGGTGTAAAAATTTGGGACGAATGGGCTGATACTGAAGGAAACCTCGGCCCGGTTTACGGTTATCAGTGGCGGAGTTGGCCAACGCCGGACGGAAGCCATATTGATCAGATTAGTCAGGTTGTACAACAGTTAAAGAACAATCCGGATTCGCGCCGCATGATCGTTTCTGCCTGGAACGTGGCCGACGTTAACAAAATGGCACTTCCGCCCTGCCATTGTTTGTTCCAGTTTTATGTTGCAGATGGAAAACTTTCCTGCCAGTTGTACCAGCGAAGTGCGGATATTTTTCTGGGCGTTCCGTTCAACATTGCTTCCTATGCGTTGCTCACGCTGATGCTGGCACAGGTTTGCAATCTCCAACCCGGCGATTTTGTGCATACTTTGGGCGATGCGCACATCTACAATAATCACATCGAACAGGCTAATTTGCAGTTAAGCCGTGAACCGAAAGCGTTGCCGATTATGAAAATTAACCCGGAAGTAAAAGATATTTTCAGCTTTAAAATTGAAGATTTTACTTTAGAAAATTATGAAGCCTGGCCGCATATTAAAGCGCAGGTTGCCGTTTAAGTTAAAATGCTATCGAATTTGATGCTTCTTTTATCACTAAAATAATGAAGATTATAAATCATTCTAAAATTGCTGCTCCGATTATATTATTGCTGCTGATTTGTTTTTTACAAAGCAATGCTCAAACTTTAACCATGCCGGATTACGTGCAGCAGGCTTACCAAAAAGGCACGCGCACCCTAAATGGCAAACCGGGTAAAAACTACTGGCAAAATACGGCACGCTATAACATTTCAATTTCAGCTGCGCCGCCGAACCGGTTAATTACCGGTTCGGAGGAAATTATTTACGTTAACCATAGTCCAAATACGTTGAATGAACTGGTGATGAAACTGATCCAGAACAGTCACAAACGAAGTGCTGCAAGCAGAAGGAACAGTCAAAATTCGGATACGCTGAGCAACGGAATTGTGATTGATAATTTTATGGTGAACGGTAAGAAAACACCTCTACCGGATAACGAAGGACATTTTACCTGGCAAAATGTGCCGCTCGAAAAACCTCTGAAACCAAAAGATTTGATCAAACTAAACGTAAACTGGCATTTTAATATTTCGCCGCAGCAAGGCCGTGAAGGGATTATCGACAGCACTACATTTTTCCTGGCTTATTATTATCCGAGAGTTGCCGTTTATGATGATTACAATGGCTGGGACCGGCTTGATTTTACCGGCGGCCGTGAGTTTTATAACGATTTTAACAGCTATAATTTCCAGGTTACGGTACCCAAAAACTTCATCGTTTATGCCACCGGAACTTTACAAAACCCGAATGAAGTTTTACAACCGGAATATGCCCGGCGGTTGAATCAATCCATGACTTCTGATTCTGTTTTGAGGATCGCCACCAAAGATGAATTGGAAAAACACGTTGTTACCCTTCAAAATAAAACCAATACCTGGAAATGGAAGGCTGATAATTTAACTGATGTAGCAATGGCGTTAAGCGATCATTACGATTGGGATGCCGGCAGCACGATTGTGGACGAAAAAACCAACCGCCGGGCAAGTGTACAGGCAGCTTATAATGATACTTCGGCGGATTTCCATCACATGGTAAAATTTGGCCAGCATGCGTTAAACTGGTTTTCTAAAAACTGGCCCGGCGTGCCTTATCCTTTCCCAAAAACAACGATTGTGCAGGGTTATGCCGGGATGGAATATCCGATGATGGCAAACGACGAAACCTATCCGGATCCTGTTTTTGCGCGGTTTGTTGCCGAGCATGAAATTGCACACACCTGGTTTCCGTTTTACATGGGCACCAACGAATCCAGCTATGGTTTTATGGATGAAGGCTGGGCAACAACATTAGAATATCTGATTGGTCAGGTTGACCAGGGAAATGAAAAAGCTGCCGAAAATTACAAACAGTTCCGGGTTAACCGCTGGATCAAAAATCCGTCGATAAAAGAAGTACAGCAACCTATTATTACGCGGGGCGAATTAACTTCGGGCCGTATTTTGGGCGATAACGAATACGGCAAACCTTCTTTGTCGTATCTGGCTTTGAAAGATATGCTGGGCGATGCACTTTTTAAGAAAAGTTTGCAGGGATTTATGAGCCGTTGGCACGGGAAACATCCGATTCCGTGGGATTATTTTTATGCGATAAACGATGCATCCGGCAAAAACCTGAACTGGTTTTGGAACAACTGGTTTTTCTCTAAAAACTACATCGATCTTTCTATCACGAAGTTAGAAAAGGCTAAAAAAGGCTACAATTTGGTTGTAGATAATATTGGCGGTTTTGCCGTTCCTTTTGATGCGGTGATTACTTATGCTGACGGCAGCAACGAAACCTTGCATCAAACGCCGGAAGTTTGGCATCAAAATGAAAAACAAACAACCATACTTCTTTTACCGGCAAAAAAAATAGCTTCTGTAAAATTAGATGGCGGCATTTGGATGGATGCCGATACAAGCAACAATAATTTAGTGGTAAACTAAGCATGATAATTTCGCTTATTGCTGCGGTTGCTACTAATAATGTGATTGGAAAAAACAATCAGCTGATCTGGCATCTGCCTGCCGATCTCAAACATTTTAAGCAGATTACAACCGGCCATACTGTTTTTATGGGACGAAAAACTTATGATTCTATCGGGAAACCACTGCCAAACCGGAGGAATATTGTGATCAGCAGAAGTATTAAAGCAATCCCGGGCTGCGAAGTTGCAGCTTCGCTGGAAGAAGCTTTACAATTAACCCAGCAGGAAAATGAAGTTTTTATCATCGGCGGAGCAGAAATTTACCGGCAGGCTTTCCCGCTGGCAAACCGTATTGAGTTAACCAGAATTCATCAGGATTTTGACGGCGATACGTTTTTCCCGGCGATAGCTTTACAAAACTGGCAGGAAACGGAACGCGAAGATTTTTTGCCAGATGAAAAAAATCCGCTTTCTTACTCATTCATCACCTTAAACCGGCGGTAAAAGACCAATGCTTCTTTTATCAACTAAAAAAACCAAAATTGCGTTTTTTTGTTAGCTTTGCCGTCTTGTTAAAAAACCCATAAACAACACAAATACATTTAACAGAACATGCAAAGTAAAGGAGTAATTAAATTCTTCGCGATTGTTCTGGCAATAGTCTGCCTTTACCAACTATCCTTCACGTGGGTAGCGCAAAATGTAGAAAAAAACGCCAGAAATTATGCCAAAGGCAATCCTGAAAAGGAAAGAGCCTATCTTGATTCGATCTCAACGCAACCGGTTTATCCTATTTTTAACCATACTTATCAGTATTCCAAAGAAAAAGAACTGGCTTTAGGTTTGGATTTAAAAGGCGGAATGAACGTAACGATGCAAATTTCGCTTGCAGAGCTGGTAAAATCTTTATCGGATAACAACACAGACCAGGCGTTTAACCAGGCACTGGCAAATGCAGAAGTTCAAACAAAAACCAGTCAGCAGGATTACATTACGCTATTTGTAAATGCGTACGAAAAGCTAAACCCGAACGGTAAATTAGCTGCTATTTTTTCCACTAAAGAAAGCCAGAACCGGATCAAATTTGATGCTTCCAACAATGATGTAAAACGTTATTTGCAGGACGAAGCTAAAAGCGCGGTTGATCGTTCTTTCAATATTTTAAGAACACGTATTGATAAGTTTGGCGTTACGGCACCGAATATCCAGCTGCAAAGCGGCAGCAATCGTATTTTGATCGAGTTGCCGGGCATCTCCGAAGGAAACACAGACCGGGTACGTAAACTTTTACAAGGTTCTGCCAAGCTGGAGTTTTATGAAACTTTTGACAATGCCGAAATTGTAAATCTTTTAGGAAATGTTAACAATATTCTGGCTGCCAAAGCTAAAACCAGTGCTGCGCCCGTAAAAGATACTACTGCAAAAGCTGCTGCAAAAACCGATACAACTGCTGCAAATTCAAGCTTGTTAAATAAAGTTGCCAAAAGCAAACTGGCTGATACCAGCAAAAATTTAAAAAACAATAACTCTGCCGTTAACAGCCCGTTGCTAAATCAAAACACGCTTCGCCCAAATGTGTATGCTTCGCAAAACGGAGGAATACAGGCGGCACCGGGGCCGGTTGTTGGTTTTGCAGCGGTTAGTGATACTACAAAAGTTAACAAATTATTAGCTAACGCAGATGTGAAATCTGTGATCCCGCAAAACGTAAGATTTATGTGGGGCGTAAAAGCGATGCCGCTCGATCAAAATTACGCGCAGCGTTTTAATGATAAAATTCCGCGTGTAGAGCTTTATGCTGTTAAATTAACAGGTGCTGAAGGCGGCCCGGTTTTAGCCGGAGATGTTATTGCCGATGCCCGCAGCGATTACGACCAGAAAGGTAATGCAGAAGTGCAGATGACCATGAATACAGAAGGCGCGGCAAAATGGCGCACGGTTACTGCCGCCGCAGCTGCTGATCAAAATAATAAAAAAGCGATCGCGATTGTACTGGATAATAGCGTTTACTCTGCACCAACCGTGCAAAATGAAATTTCCGGTGGTGTTTCTTCCATTTCCGGGAGCTTTACAGTAGATGATACAAAAGATTTGGCCAATGTTTTAAAAGCCGGCCGCTTGCCTGCCCCTGCCCGCATTGTAGAAGAAGCAATTGTTGGCCCGTCTTTAGGTCAGGAAGCCATAAATGCCGGTTTAATTTCCTGCGTGGTTGGTTTGCTGGTAGTATTGGTTTTCATGATTTTTTATTACAACCGTGCAGGTACAGTTGCAGTTGTTGCTGTTTTTATCAATGTTTTTTTCTTGTTTGGTGTACTGGCAAGTTTAGGCGCGGTGCTAACGCTGCCGGGTATTGCCGGTATCGTGTTAACGCTTGGTATTTCTGTTGATGCCAACGTATTAATTTACGAACGTGTCCGGGAAGAATTGGCACAGGGCAAATCTGTTCGCATTGCTGTGGCAGATGGTTTTAAACATGCTATGCCATCTATCCTGGATTCAAACACAACAACTTTTTTAACCGGTATTATTTTATATGTATTTGGTTCCGGCCCGATTTTAGGTTTTGCAACCACGCTGTTAATCGGTATTATCACTTCCCTTTTCTGCTCTTTATTAATTTCCAGATTGATTTTTGATTGGATGCTCGAAAAAGGCTGGGACATTAAGTTTTCTCATCCCTGGAGTGCGCATACTTTTAAAAACGCACATTACGCATTCGTTAAAAATAGATTCAAATTTTACATTTTTTCAGGACTGTTTATTCTTGCAGGCTTAATATCCATGTTTACCAAAGGATTTAGCTTAGGGATTGATTTTAAAGGAGGCAGAACTTATGTAGTCCGCTTTGAAAAACCGGTTGATGCGCAGCAAGTTCGTGATGCTTTAGATAAAACGTACAAATTAACTACAGAAGTTAAAACCTTTGGTACAGCTAATCCGCAGTTACGCATTACCACAACTTATTTAGTTGATGACAATTCGCCTACGGCAGAAACAAGGGCAGAAAGCAAGCTTAAAGAAGGTTTGAAGTTAATTAATAACCCAAGCCGGATTATGAGCCAGCAAAAAGTTGGGCCAACGGTTGCAAATGATATTAAAACAAGTGCGGTTTACTCTGTTATATTTGCCATTCTGGTAATTTCTTTTTACATCCTGATCCGTTTCCGTAGATGGCAATTTAGCTTAGGAGCTTTGATCGCTACTGCGCATGATGCTTTATTGGTATTAAGTTTTTTCTCTTTGTTCTGGGGGATTTTGCCTTTTTCTTTAGATATCGATCAGGCTTTTATTGCTGCACTTTTGACCGTAATCGGTTACTCCATTAATGATACTGTTGTTGTGTTCGATAGGATCCGGGAATTTTTAAACCTGCATCATTCTAAAACCGATAAACAGGCAGAAGTAATTAATGATGCCATCAACAGCACTTTAAGCCGTACCATTATTACTGCATTAACCGTAATTTTTGTGCTGATCGTATTGTTTATTTTTGGTGGAGAAGTAATCCGCGGATTCTCTTTCGCCTTGTTAATCGGCGTATGTTTCGGTACCTATTCTTCCATCTGCGTTGCCACGCCGGTGATTGTAGATTTCGGCAGAAAAGAGCTAAACTAATCTTAATCTCCTATTTTAAAGCCGTTTTGATTATTCAAAACGGCTTTTGTATTTTAGTGTCAAACAGAAAGCTTATTATTCTGTAATTTAAATATGGAATCAAATTACAACACCGATTTTCCTAAAATCGTAATTGTCGGCGCAGGTTTTGGCGGTATAGAACTGGCAAAAAGCCTCAAAAATAAAGAAGTTGATGTTTTGCTGATTGATAAACACAATTATCATACTTTTCAACCTTTGATGTATCAGGTGGCTACCGGTAGTTTGGAAGCAGATTCGATTGCTTTTTCTGTCCGCAAGAATTTTGAAGGACAAAAAAACTTCCGTTTCCGCATAGCAGAATTGCAAAAAATAAATACTGCTAAAAACAGCATCGAAACAAATATTGGCGAAGTCCCTTACGATTACTTAATTATTGCAACGGGTTCTACCACTAATTTTTTCGGAAACAAAGAAATAGAAAAACATGCACTTCCGATGAAGAGCATCCCGGAAGCTTTAAACCTGCGAAGCGCAATTTTACAAAACATAGAAAGTGCTTTATTACTGCCAACAAAAGAAGAGCGGGAACCATATTTAACCTTTGTTTTGGTTGGTGCCGGCCCAACAGGTGCAGAACTTGCAGGTTCGATAGCTGAAATCAGAAATTTTGTGTTGAATAAAGATTATCCGGAACTGCACAAGGACGAGATGAAAGTTTATCTGGTTGATTTTTTACCGAAAGTATTAGCTAACATGTCCGAACAGGCTTCTAAAAAAGCGCAGCAGTTTTTAGAAAATATGGATGTAGAAGTGCTTACAGGTGTAAAAGTAGAAAATTATGATGGTGATGTGATTTCGTTTGAAGGCGGTCGTGAGATCAAAACCAAAAATGTGATCTGGTCTGCCGGCGTAATGGGTATTGTGCCCGAAGGATTTTCAAAAGAACAAATTGCCAAGGGCAACCGGGTTTCTACCGATGAGATTAACCGTGTGGTTGGCTTAAATAATGTTTTTGCAATCGGCGATGTTTCTTCCAGTGTTAGCGAAGCCATGCCAAAGGGATTGCCTGGCGTTGCGCCTGTTGCTATCCAGCAGGGGAAACATTTAGCAAAAAATCTCCTGCACTTAATTAAAAATGAACCAACTGTTAATTTCAAATACAACGACCAAGGTTCTATGGCTACTATAGGCCGCAATAAAGCTGTTGTAGATTTAGGAAAGATTAAATTTCAAGGCTTTTTTGCCTGGTTAACCTGGATGTTTATCCACTTGGTTTTACTGATGGGTTTCCGTAACAAAATAGTAGTATTTATCAACTGGTTAGGTAGTTATATAAGCTATAATGGCGGAACAAGGTTAATTATTCGTCCTTATTACAAAAAGGCAGAACCGGTAAATGAACCGGTTCCGCAATCCTGATAATTTTAATCTAATTAAAAAGCCGCAAATTAAATTGCGGCTTTTTTTATCACTTAATTTTTAGGTTGATAAAAGAAGTATGCTGTTTTTAACAACCTAAATCTATTACAAAGGTTATTTAGTAAGCACCATTTTATAATGCCTGATCCCGGCTTCTTCAAACTCCTCACCTAATTTTTGAAACATAAATTTTTCGTATAAAGTAACCGCTTGAACTTGAGCATGAAGATAAACATAAGCTGCATCGGCAGGTAAATCTGCCAAAACAGCTTTTACCAATGCCTGCCCAACGCCAAAGCTCCTAAACTTTTTTAAAACAGCAAAACGTTCGAGTTTAAAGCCGTTTGGCGTTTTTCGCCAGCGTGCAGCACCGGCAGGTTTGCCATTAATCTTTGCTAAAAAATGTACGGATTCATCTTCAAATTCCCACTCTAACTCCGGCGGACAATTTTGTTCTCCTACAAAAACTTCTTTGCGAATGGCAAATACTTTTTCCAGATCCTGCTGCGCAGTTACTAGTTTTACTTCAATATTATTCATTCTGTTTCTTTCCATCTGTTTTTTAATTAACCAATTTGTCTTTCCTACATCAATAAATAGTAGCACTTTTTTTAAATTGGGTTCGGCTTGTGTTGATTACCAATCGCAAAATGATTAAATACATTCCTTTTTGCTTCATCATTTTTTGATTGAAATTTTGGCTAAAACAAAGAAACGCCATTGCATTTAAAAACAATGACGCTTCTTTTATCGGTATTAATTACTTACAGTTTTTCGTTTACGTTGATGCAATTTAAATCATCAAAAGCACTTGTTAAACGTTTAACAAAGTTTTCTTCGCCTTTACGCAGCCAAACCCGCGGATCGTAGTATTTTTTATTCGGTGCATCTTCTTTACCAGGGCTGCCGATTTGTGTTTGTAAAAAACCTTCGCTTGCATGATAGTAATTTAAAACACCTTCCCAAAAAGCCCATTGCATATCCGTATCAATGTTCATTTTGATAGCTCCGTAAGAAATTGCTTCACGGATTTCTTCCTGCGTAGAACCGGAACCGCCGTGGAAAACAAAATTAATAGGTTTTTCTGCTGCTAAACTATAATGCTGCTTTACATATTCCTGGGAATTGTGTAAAATAACCGGCTGCAGTTTTACATTGCCGGGTTTGTAAACACCGTGTACGTTACCAAAAGCAGCAGCAATGGTAAATTTATCACTCACTTTGCTTAAATTTTCATAAGCATAAGCTACATCTTCCGGCTGTGTGTACAAACGGGAACTATCTACATCAGAATTATCTACGCCATCTTCTTCTCCACCGGTTACACCTAATTCAATTTCGATCGTCATGCCCATTTTAGCCATGCGTTCCAAATATTGAGCAGAAATTTCTATGTTTTCTTCAATCGGTTCTTCCGATAAATCCAGCATATGGGAAGAAAACAAAGGTTTATTATGTTCCTCAAAAAAACGTTCTCCGTGGGTAAGCAAGCCATCAATCCACGGCAAAAGTTTTTTAGCCGCATGGTCTGTGTGTAAAACTACGGCAACACCATAATGCTCTGCCAGTAAATGAACATGTTTTGCTGCCGAAACTGCGCCTAAAACACAAGCTTGCAGCTGACTATTGTCGAGAGATTTACCTGCATAAAACTGTGCGCCACCGTTAGAAAGCTGAATCATTACAGGAGAATTTACCGCTTTTGCAGTTTCTAAAACCGCATTTATGGTATTTGTATTGATAACATTAACAGCCGGCAACGCAAATTGGTGCTGTTTTGCAAGTTCAAATAATTGCTGTACCTGATCGCCATGCAGTACACCTTTAAAGTTTTTAAGGTCCATAATAATGATATTCTTTTTAAATTCCGAAGTTAAGGAAAATCCATATTACAGCAAAAAAACTAAGATTTTATGCTATAAACGAAGCATCATAAACTCATTTTACTGCTTTTTTACAGTTAGTTGATTTGTTTCCGCATCAATGCTGATCACAATTTTTTCGTTTATTTGTATTTCAAAAAAATTGGATAGATGGCCTGGTTTAAAAGGGAAGAAAAAGGAATAATTACCACCACAGAAGAAAAAAAAGAAGCTCCTGACGGCATCTGGAATAAATGCCCGAATTGCAAAAAACCGCTTCATTATAAAGAACAGGTTGAAAATCAGCATGTTTGCCATTACTGTGGCTTTCACTTACGCATCAGTTCTAAAGAATACTTTGACATTCTATTTGATGATAACGAGTTTACAGAGCTTTATCCGAATATGATTTCTGCCGATCCGTTAAACTTTGTTGATACCAAAAAATACACAGACCGTTTGGAGGAAAGCAAAAATAAAACCGGTTTAAAAGATGCTATCCGTTCTGCTTACGGCAAAATTGAAGGACAAGATATTGTTATTGCCTGCATGGATTTCACTTTTATCGGTGGTTCGATGGGTTCTGTTGTTGGCGAAAAAATTTCCCGAAGTATTGATTATTGTATCGAACACAAAATACCTTTCCTGATGATCTCAAAATCCGGTGGTGCACGGATGATGGAAGCTGCATTTTCGTTGATGCAAATGGCAAAAACATCTGCAAAATTAGCTTTGCTGGCCCAAGCGAAATTACCTTATATTTCTCTTTTAACAGACCCAACAACCGGTGGTGTTACTGCTTCTTACGCCATGCTGGGCGATATAAACGTATCTGAGCCTGGCGCATTAATTGGTTTTGCCGGCCCGCGGGTAATTAAAGAAACCATTAAAAAAGATTTACCGAAAGGGTTTCAAACAGCAGAATTTGTTTTAGAACACGGCTTTTTAGACTTTATCGTTGATCGCCGCAAGATGAAAGAGAAACTTGGCTCATTTATAAAAATGCTGAATAACTAATATTTTTAGTTTTTTTTCATCAGGATTAAAACAATTATTTTCATTTGCGGTTAAATTACTTATAACCAACCAATCTCAGAAATGAATTTACCAGAAGAAGAAAACCTGTTTGATCAGGAGTCCGATAATAAATCAGGAAACAGTGACCACGCAACTGATAACACCAATACCGTTAAAGATCCGGATACCTGGACAACCGGTGAAGAACCGATGACCGGCGCACAACATTCGTATTTAAAAACATTATCAGACCAAGCCGGAGAAGATATGGACGAAACGCTGAACAAAGCAGATGCTTCTAAAAAAATAGATGAACTGCAACACAAAACAGGCCGTGGTTTGGAACATTAAATTAAATTTGCAATCCTAAATTTAGAATGCTTCTTTTAGAGGCATTTTTTTTGCTAAACTAATTCCGCTATAAACTAATCCTTAATGTCCGAAGAAAATATTTCTTATCAAAGTCAGCAAAAGATAAAGCAGATATTATTTTTTGGCGATAGCTTAACTGCCGGTTATGGTTTAGCTGGTAATCAAGCTTTCCCTGCACTAATTCAACAAAAAATTGATGCACAAAAACTTCCTTATCTTGTGATTAATGCAGGTTTGAGCGGCGAAACTTCTGTAGGTGGAAAAAGTAGAATATTAAACTTATTAAATCAACCGATTGATATTTTTGTATTAGAGCTGGGTATTAATGATATTTTACGCGGAATTACAGTTACCGAAACTGTTAAAAACCTGCAATTTATCATCGATTTTGTTAAAATAAAGCAACCTGATGTTAAAATGGTTTTGTTAGGAATGGAACTTCCCTCCTTTTTAACCGGCCATATCTTAACAGAATTCAGAATGGTATTTAGGCATTTAGCCGATAAAAACAGTATGGCTTTTTTACCCTTTTTGTTGCAAGGTGTTGCCGGTAACCGTTTACTAAACTTACAGGATGGCGTACATCCAAACGCTAAAGGCTATGAAATTATCGCAGGTAATGTTTGGACCGTTCTAAAAAATATTTTATAAAATTATCCTTTATTTATTAACTTTTATTCAAATCAACTAATCGAATTATAAAGGATAAATTTTTAACTATTATACAAGTAGCTACGTAATAGATATTTAACTAAAGTTTTACGATACTTATTCCTATAACTCCTAAATAACTTCTTACAAAAACTACAATAATAGATTCTCCGTAACTCAACTTATGAATAATTACATTATTTATCGTAATCTTAAATCAGAACTTAAAAAAAATAAAGACAGGTTGTCTGATTTGAAAAAAAAATCAGATGAAATTAAGACTGAAATTGATTACTTAGAAACCAAGATTGAAGAGGATTTGAATGGATTGAATATTATTTTCGATTACATCATTTCACATAAAGGTAAATCTTAACAAGTAGAAATTAATTAATTTTTAAACTACTTTAATTTTTATGAAAGTTTCTCTTTTAATCATCTGTTTTTTAATCTTGTTATCTTGCAAGGAAAATAAAAAATCCAAAACTTTAGATAATTTGAAATCTGTTGATGATACAAGTGTAAAAGTTGATGGCAAAACTAAAACAATGCTGAACCACAAATATTAATTATAAATTTCATAAGTATATACTGATTAGAATGCCTTCTTTAAAGAATCGTACTTTAATAGTTTAAATTATTGTCAGCAATTTCACAATAACTTTAACATAATAATTTTCTTAATATACAATTTCAAGTAACTATTACGTTCATAGTTTTAAAAAGAATTTATAAAATTGCTGCCAAATGCTCAAAACAATACTCACCTTTATATTTAGTTTAATTTGTTTTTTGTGTTTTGCACAAAAGCAATTATTATCCTATCATGATTTGCAAGTAATTATACAAAGCAAACCGGAACAAGCTACAAGTTTTTTGCAGCAAAAAGATTATCATTTGCAACCAGCTTTTACTAACAAGCAAATTCGTTTTTTAACTTTGTATGCTGATAATGATTATACAGATATTTCAATTGTTTCCAAGTCTAAGCACAATACAGTGTTAATTACTACAACTCATTTAGCACAAGCAGAAGAAATTCAAAAAGCATTACAGGCATATCAATTTAAAGATAATAAGGGAACAAAAGTTTATCATGTAAAAGACGATGCTGTTTCCAACATAAGTTTCAAAGAAGAACAAAAAAGTGATGCAGTTAAAATTTATAGCATTGAATTGGAAAACTAAGTTTATCTTTTAAATAACAATGCTTCTTTTACTTGGTATTTTTTTTCTTGGAAACGTTTTCTGTAATGTATCCGTCAAAGGAAATTTGCTGCCTGTTATTACTGATCACGCTTAAATTTGCGTATCCTAATTCAGAGATATTTAAAATAAAGCTTCTGGTTTCTTTTACATCGTGCGGTAAAATTGTTACTTCCCAGCCGCTATGCTTGGATGGGTTCTCCTTATAATCAAAATTTTTAGAATTGAATTTTATACCGGTTTCTGCAAGATCAGTTGGGTTATATGGTGCTACATAAGCACGGCCGTAATAAGGCAAATAACTATTAACAGAATCTTTAGAAACGGTAACATTGTAATCGTAGTTTAGATTGATTGTCGTCCAATTAAGCGGATTAGCTCTTTGCGCCAGAAAAACATAACTATGATTGCCTACCATTTTTTTAACGGCGTTTAATTTATCCTGCTTTTTTTGCGCTCTGGTACTTTGTGCTTTTATAAAGTTTGAATTGCATAATAATCCAAAAAACAAAATATACAAAGCTGAATAATAAAGAATATTTTTCATGATTAAACTGATTAACAATTACAATTGAATGAGTGGGAATTGTGATATGGTAAGCACAAAAACTGTGCTTAATATTAACTTAAATTGTAAAAATCATCTCATAAATTAAGTATCAAAATTATTGATCTGCTTGTTTTCATACAAAATGAAATAATCCCTGATAAATGGTTTGAAGATTAAAAACACTAAAACCAGTAACTAATTTTACAGATTAAAAATGGAAGTGATTTTTTAGGTGATAAAAGAAGTATCATGCTTTTTTTATCACCTAAAAAACCAACATGGTTATAAACTAAGGTTGAACCGCAACCGGCAAATTAAAAAGTTCGCTTTTCCTGATTTTTAACCGAACCGACTTGGATGTTGGCTGATTACTTTGATCTGCAACAGCATTAATTGGTACTAAAACATTGGTTTCGGGATAATAAGTTGCCGCACATTTTTCCGGAATATCGTAAGCAACGATTATAAACCCTTTTACAGATCGTTCCCTGTCTCCATAATTATTGTATAAATCTACTACTTCGCCAATTTCAAAACCGCCTTTCAATATATCCGCAGGATTCATAAAAATAATTCTGCGCTCGTTATAAACGCCGCGGTAACGATCATCCAAACCATAAATTGTGGTATTAAATTGATCGTGGCTGCGGATGGTCATCATCATCAATTCGTCTTTTTCAAGTTCTTCAACCACCAATTCTGTTAAAGTAAAATTTGCTTTACTATTTTTGGTATCCCATTCCCGCTCACGCGAACCGTTAGGCAGATAAAAACCGCCTTTTGAGCGTACTTTTTTATTATAATCTTCAAAACCGTTAACTACTTTTGCTACATCATCTCGAATAGTATCATAGTTTTTTTCGTATTGATTCCAATTAACTTTTGATTTGCTACCCAGTGTCGCTTTAGCCAGCCGGCAAATAATTACCGGTTCGCTCAATAAATTGTTGGAAACAGGCTTTAGCACACCTTTAGACATTTGTACTACGCCCATCGAGTTTTCGCAGGAAACGAATTGCTCAATTCCATCATGAATATCCTGATCTGTCCGGCCCAAACATGGCAAAATCAACGCTTCTTTGCCATGTACCAAATGGCTCCGGTTTAATTTAGTAGATACATGAACCGTTAAATCGCACTGCCTTAAAGCTTCAGCGGTATAAGTTGTATCCGGCGTTGCAGATAAAAAATTGCCGCCCATTGCAAAAAATACTTTCGCTTTACCTTCGTGCATGGCATGGATAGACTTTACCACATCGTAACCATGCTCCCTCGGCGGTTCAAAACCATAAACTTTTTTAATCTGATCGAGTAAAGCTTCATGCGGTTTGTCAAAAATACCCATCGTTCGATCACCTTGCACATTGCTGTGTCCGCGGGTTGGGCAAGTTCCTGCTCCCGGTTTGCCGATACTTCCTTTAAGCAGTAAAAGATTTACAAATTCGTTGATGGTTGCCACAGCATTTTTATGCTGCGTAATGCCCATTGCCCAGCAAACAATTATTTTACTTTTTTTAACTAAAATATCAGCAACTTCTTTTATTTGCTCAATCGAAATACCGCAAACCTGCACTAAATAATCAAGTTCGTATTTTTTTATACCAGAAATAAATTCCAGATAACCGGCCGTATTATCCCTGATAAAATCATGATCGAAAACAGAACCCGGATTTTTTTCCTCTTGCTCCAGCAATAATATTTCGATGGCTTTAATCAACGCCAGATCACCGTTAATTCTAACCTGTAAAAATATATCCGTAAGTTTGGTATCGATACCTAAAACACCTTTAAATTTCTGCGGATTGCTAAAGCCGATCAAACCGGCTTCGTGCAGCGGATTTACGGAAACGATCGTAGCACCGTTTGCCCTTCCTTTTTGCAAAGCAGTAAGCATGCGCGGATGGTTGGTTCCCGGGTTCTGGCCTAAAATGATGATCACTTCTGCTTCATAAAAATCTTCCAGTTTTACCGATCCTTTACCAATTCCAAGTGTTTGTGCCAGAGCAAAACTGGTAGATTCGTGGCACATGTTAGAGCAATCCGGCAAATTATTGGTACCATATTCTTTGGCAAACAGCTGATAAACATATGCTGCTTCATTGCTGGTGCGGCCGGAAGTATAAAAAACAGCTTCGTTCGGGTTTGCCAAACGGTTTAAATGTGAGGCAATCGTTTTAAAAGCATCGTCCCAGGAAATTGGCTGGTAATGCGCAGCACCTGCAGGCAAATACATTGGCTGCGCCACACGGCCTTTTTTACCAATATGATAATCATCCAGTTTAGCTAAATCTGCTACTGAGTTTGCCGCAAAAAAATCCGGTTTTAAACTTTTGGTCGTGGCTTCTTCGGCAATTGCTTTTGCACCGTTTTCGCAATATTCTGCAATAGCAGAACGATCATCATCCGGATCCGGCCAGGCACAACCCGGACAATCATAACCGTTTTTCTGGTTCAGAGTAAACAAAGCTTTCATGCCGCGTGCTACCGGCATTTGCCCAAAAACGTGTTCGCCGGAAACAATTACCGCATGTACGCCGGCGGCAACGGTAGCAGGTTTTCCTAATTTTAAACCGATAAACTTTTCCGGGTTTTCTGCAGCCGGTTTTATCTCTTCCTTCATTTTAACAGGTTTTAACCGGATGATCAAAGTAATCAGACTGATCTTCTGTTGCTTCTCCATCCGTACATTTATAATCTTTTTCAATCAGCAGGAAAAGGCTTTTATTTTCGCCCAGCGGAAGTTCATGGCTAAAACCAACTTTATCAGTGCTGATCCATTCTTCCTGGATTTTATGCGGAACAAAAACCGTTAACTTTTGATCGGTAAAAGAAGCATCCAACGTAGTGCCGTCAAACAATTTTTGGATAGCATAAGTAAACGTGCTTGCCGGAAATTCGGTTTTCTCTTCCAAATATCCATCTTGTCCAAAATTATCAATGTCTGGCTTGGTTAACCGCAACCGCACAGAATTTGCTTTGATCCGTATTTTCATCTCAGTAATTATTGATGTTTTGAATTTAAAATTACTCAACATTGCTTCCTTTTTTTGTACAACGGCAGCAGGATATTACTCAACTTATATTTTAGGCCATGGCTTTGCAAGTAACCAATACAATCCTTTCTTCGCCGGAATAAATGTTAAATTTTTCTCCCCGCAAAAAACCGATCAGCGTAATCCCTGCATCATTTGCCATTTGCACGGCCAAACCGGAAGGCGCGCCAACAGCTGCCACAATTTTAATACCAGCCATGTATGCTTTTTGGATCAGCTCGAAACTTGCGCGGCCGCTTAATAGCAAAAGGTGATTGTTTAAAGGAAACAAATTTTGGTTAAGCGTTGCCCCGATCAGTTTATCCAAAGCGTTATGGCGGCCAACATCTTCTCTGGAAAGAAGTACATTCCCGCTGTTATCAAATATAGCACAACCATGTAAACCGCCGGTATGATTAAATATAAACTGCTGCCGGCGAAGCAAAGCCGGTAAACGAAAAATTACTTCGGAAGAAAAAGTAAGTTTATCGTGGATTTGCTCCGGCAAACGGCATACTGTTTTTACGGCATCAATTGAGGATTTCCCGCAAACGCCGCAACTGGAAGTGGTGTAAAAATTACGTTCCAGCTTGCCCATGTCCAGTTCCAGATCATCAATCAGTTCTACCCGGACTACGTTTTCGTGCAAACCGTTGCAATGTTTAACGGAAGCAACCTGGGCGGCATTTTCAATAATCCCTTCGGTAAATAAAAAACCGGTAGCCAGTTCAAAGTCGTTTCCCGGCGTACGCATCGTTACCGAAATACTTTTTTGCTGCCTTGCTGCTGCCGGCCCGTACCCTAAACGGATTTCTAAAGGTTCTTCTGCTGCCAAAAAATCTTCGGTAACAAAGCTTTCCTGTGCATTAACCTTGATGATGGAAAGTGGCGTGGTAGCTGTTCTAAACATTTTATGTTGGATTAGAAAGCTAACGGATTGTGCCGGTTTATAGTTTTAACTGCCGGGAAATTGTACGATTAATTATTTTAGGCGATAAAAGAAGTATACTGATTTTAAAGGTTAAATGAAACCATACTTCTTTTATCGCCTAAAAATAACTGCTGGTGCTAAAGTTCCGGATAGCTTTTTTGCTGAGATAAATGCCAAGCGACAACTCGTGCGAACCATTACCAAAACCACTGAATGTGGTTAGTGAATAGTCAAACGCATAACCGATGCGGAGTTTACCGGTGGCAAAAAACTCGATCTGTGCCACGATAGCACTTGCATTTTGGTAAGTGCCGATGGTTGAAGAATTGGAAAACACATTTAAACTGGTTCTGTAAGTTCCGCCGATCCAGGTACGGTCACCCATTACCAAAAATGCATTTACATCCATGCTGGTTGCACCGGCTGCATTTTTTAACAAAAAAGAAGGTTTAAGCCGGATATCATCATTCAAAAACAACAATGTTCCGGCGGTTAAATAAAAATGAGGCTGCGGAATTGGAACGTTTAAACTTTTGTCGCGGTTCCAGTATTTGGCAATCATGTTATCGGCAGAAAATCCGGCAAAAAAGCTTTCACTGGTAAATAAAACTCCGGCGCGGGCATCCGGCAAAATCGTACTTTGATATCCAACCGGAACGAGATTATCGCCATCCTGAGTAGCGTTTAATTTGGAACCATCAATACCCGACTGGACGATGCCAACGCCTAAACCAAAAGATAAATGCTGATTGCCCTGCTGGCCTAACTGCAAACGATAAGCGTAATTGCCATAAGCGGCCAAACTGTTTTGTGCACCGATTTTATCCTTGGCAAGTAAAATGCCTAAGCCAACTTTTTCGTCGTTTACGGTACCATCTGCTGCGATGGATAAACTTTGCGGCGCACCGGTAACGCCCGTCCATTGTGACCGGTAAAAACTATGCAGGTAAAAATCTTCTTTGGCACCGGCAGAAGCGGGATTGATATATAATCCGTTAAAAATATACTGGCTGAACTGTGCGTTTTGCTGTGCTTTTACACTTATACCGCAGCTAAAAAAATATATGACGAACCAGGCTTTTACGATTTTACAACTGCTATTCTTCATATAACAGTTGTACGTTTTTACAACTATGAGGGTTATTAAATTAAATTGCGCTGCGAAGCAAGGTTATGTAACCTTTAAATTCTTCTACCTCGCCGTTGGTATTTTTAACTTTCAGACTGTAAAAGTAGGTACCTTCGTCTAAATTATTTCCCGTCCAGGTGTTTTGGTAATTCTTCGCCTGGAAAACTTCCCCACCCCAGCGGTTAACAATAACTATCTCATTTTCTTTGTATTGTGTAAGATCAGGTATAGTAAAAGTATCGTTTTTTCCATCTCCGTTCGGCGTAAATACATTTGGAATGTTGATGCCGGCAATATCTTTATAATCAATTGAAGTATTATTACTCAGGTTACTGTCCTGCTCTGCAGATGCTACTTTTACCGTGTTTTTTATAGCACCATGCTTATTTGCCTTTGCTGAGAAGCGCAGTTCTGATGAAGTATTGCCTTTAAGCTGATCCATTTTCCAAGTGAGCAAACGGGTTACAGGATCAAATGTTGCTTTCCCGGCTACTGCATTGTTTACCGATATAAAATCAAGCGCAGCAGGCAAAGTATCCTTTACACTTACTTCAGTTGCAGCCATTACAGCTTGGTTTTTAACGGTGAGGGTATATTCAAACGGCTGCTCTGTAGAAATTGTTTTAGTGTTTGAACTGGCAACAATAGCTAAATCAACGAGGCTGCCAACAGGTGCTTTTGGGTTAACTTTTAAAGTTTGTTTAGCTGATATTTCGTTTCCGCAGCTATTTAACCCTGCTGCCGTTGCTATAATTTCAACATCGCCAACCCCGATTATCGTTACCACATCATTTATAATATTTACAATTCCTGCAGGACGAGCTGTATAAGTAACCGGCAAAATAGAAACTGCGTTTAGTTTAAAAGGTGCATCGCCCAAAGTTTTACCGGTTAAAGCCGGGAAACTGATACTTGCAGAAGGTGTAACAATTACGGCAATTTCATCCGAAATTTCTGAAGCGCAGGATTGAGAATTAAAGGCAATTACTTTATAATTTCCGGGCTGGCCGGCCACCATTTTTTGATCAAAAGCACCCGCCACCATTTTTCCGTTTAAATACCATTGATAAGCGGCAGCGTTTACAGTTACGGCACTTAATACTGCTGATGAGCCTTCGCAAATTGTAACTGTTTGAGCCGGCGGAACTATTGCTTTCGCATACAAATTTGTAAATATTGCAACTGTTGAAACTAACCCGAAAATGTATTTAAAAAGTTTGATAGCGGCCATAACGATTACAGTTTAGAGCTTCATTTGATGATGCTTATCGTCCTACAGTAATTGCCGGTTTGCCCGGAACCGGTATTACGTTAACTACTTGTGTAGCAGTACCTATAATGCTTGGGCTTAAAGTATATGCTACTTTTACAAGGTAAGTATTGCTGCCGTTGGTGCTGGCTGCAGGTGTTGTATAAGTTGCAGCTGTTGCCCCGGAAATATCAGTGCCGTTTAATGCCCATTGGTACTGATAAGAATATTTAGAATCACCGGGATTAGCCGTTAAAACTGATGTGCTTGTTCCGTTAGAGCAAATAGTACCGCTGCTGGCTGCAATAGCAGGATTTAAAGCCGGTAGCGCATAAACTTTAAACGGATCAGAAATTTCTGAAGTACACTGATTGGAGTTACTGATGAGCAGTTGATAAACGTAATAACCGGGCTCGGTTGAAGCTTCCGAAAATGTACTGCTGCTACTGCTTTGCACCAATTGCTTTACACCGGCATTATCAATTTTATACCACTGATAAATAATATCTGTAGCAGTTGTATTACTGTTCCCTATTTTTAGGGAGATGTTATCTCCTGCTTTAATAACCTGATTTACAACAGAACCACTGGCCGGCGGTGCAGAAGTTTTATCACTTGGCCCGGTTACAACTGTTGTTTGTGCGTTTGTATTTAAGGTTGATAAAAGAAAACTTAAACAGAAAACCAGAGACTTGAAAATGGATTTGGTATTCATTTTCAATTTTTTAGTAAGTTCTACATCCAGAAAAAGTTTAATAAGTTCGATTTGCTGATAATTTGGTTTAAAGCTGTTTTTTTGAACAGAATCAATACTGATTAATTTTTTGATTTGTATTGATTGGTTACAGGTAGTAAAACCTAAACCGAAGTTGTTTTTTGAAGTGTTTTGTTCGTCCTGATTCTTAAACATGTTGTCCGTTTTTTGAGACTGCTTGTTATTTTGATGGCTTGTACGAGGTGCCAACGATCAGAGTTATTTTTGTACAAAGTAATTTATATAATTTAAAATATATTTATATAAATTTTAAATTATATAAATATATCATAAAACACAGAACATTGTTTAAAGGATAATGAACAAGCGTAAGAAGAAATAACTTTAGTAATTATTAAAAAAATTATTTTACTAAGCGTGGAAAGTTTGTTTTTTCAAAAAAGGTATCGAATGATACTTAATTATAGAGCAAGCTGTTTTTTTGATTAGTATGATATTCAGGACAATATTTTGACAATTACAAATCAAACAGAATTTTAACGTATATATAATTAACTGTCTCAGCTGCTAAAATTAATTTAACTTTAGTTGTAGAAATAATTAAAAGTTAGGCATTTTCAATCTTTTATGTTGAATGAAGAAACTTTTTGAAAGAAAATGTTAAGATAGTCTTTCAGATCTTTTTCACTTTTCATAAAAAATAATGAGAAAAATTACAATTATTAAAAAAAGCAAAGAGAGGTTTTTCTCGGATATTAAGTATTTATAAATAAAACTTAACTAAAACAGCAACAATATTAGATAAATATTAATTGACTTAATAAAAGACATTTTTCTGCAATTAACAAAAACGCGTGATTTAGCTGCTTTATGTGTTTAACTTAAAATTATATACTGCTTTATACTAAAGGCTTTATGATTTTTACTGTATAAAAGAAGCATAATTAGAATATCTTTTTAATTTATAATGTATTGAAATATAATAATTTAAAAGAGTTATATTATTATTACAATTAGTTTAATTATGTAAATTATTAATTTTCAAGATACTATTTTTTTATTTCGTAAAAACTATTGGTCTTAATTCTATATAAAAATGCTCCGGCAGTTAAGTACAAAGTAGAACCATTATCGCCCCAACAGCAGTTAGAAATAACCTCTCCTGTTGAAATTGTTCCTAACAACTTCCCGGTTTTATCAATAATCAGCAATCCTCCCGGCCCGCTTGCCCACAAATTTCCTTGCTGATCAACCTTTAATCCGTCTGTTACTTGTTCTGCTTGTTGCTTCGATAAAGATGAAGCGTCAAAAAATACCTTTCCTTTTCCAACACTTCCTTCTTTTTTTACCGGATAAACCATAATTAAAGGATGTACTTTATCCGACACAGAAACATAAAAAAGCTGTTCATCGGGAGAAAAAGCCATTCCGTTCGGATATTTTAAATCAGAAATAATCAAGTCTGATTTTCCATCCATACTAATTCTATATACACCGTTTACAGATAATTCTTTCGTTGGATCATTCTCTTTTAAAGGCAAACCGTAAGGAGGATCGGTTATATAAATGGTTCCATCCTTTTTAACCAGCACATCATTCGGGCTGTTATATCTTTTTCCCTGATAATTATCGCTTAAAGTTCTCATCCCGGATTTTCCGTTTAAAGGATAACTTGCCAGCCGGCGATCGCCATGTTCGCAAATTAAAAGCAAACCGTTTTTTGTAATCGCCAATCCATTACTTCCCGGTTCTTCGCCATGAGGTAATCTTCCTGTAAAGCCGGTATGTTCTAAAAATTTTGAGGAACTTTTTCCTGCAGACCATCGGTAAATAATCCCGGCTTTTGTATCACTGAACAATAACATACTACTATCCGGAATCCAAACCGGTGCTTCAATATGCTGAAACCCGGAGCCGATAACTTCAAGTTTTGTATCCCGCGGAATCAGTTTTTCGAGTTTTGCATCTTTATAAGTAATCACGCCTGTGGTAATCACGTTTGGGTTTTGTGCAATAACTGCGTTTCCGACAGTTAAAAACAATATAAAAAAGAGGTGGTAAAAGAAGTATCTGTTCATAATCGGGTGATCGAAATCATCTTTTCTAAACTTACTACACTTTATAATGTTCTCCCCTAAATCAAAAATTACTTAATATGAAATTTAATTTTCTGTTGCCCATATTTTTAATCGCCCTTACAAGGCAAGTATCTGCGCAAAACGATCCGCCCGAATCTCCACAATTAATTGAAGTTGCCTCTTTTGATCATTTCCAGCCGATCGGCGTAGCAGTTACCAAAACCGGAAGGATGTTTGTTACTTTCCCCAGAAATAAAATTTACGAATATGCCGTTGCCGAAATTACGGGCGGACAAAAAAAACCTTTCCCGGATGCAGAATTTAACCGCTACGATTCTTTAAAAGCAGCTACGCATTTTATCAATGCGCAAGCCGTTTGGCCGGATGATCAGGATAATCTTTGGATACTGGATCCTTCAAACCCGATGGATGAAGCTACGATCCCGGATGGTACAAAGCTTTTAAAAGTAAATTTATCGACTAATAAAATTGATCGGGTTTACCGTTTTACAGATTTGCCACGCGAGAAAATGGCGTTAAACGACGTTCGGATTGATACGCGGCGGCAACTGGCTTATCTTTCGGAACCTAAAACAGCTGCTGTAATTGTGCTCGATTTAAAAACAGGCAACAGCAGGATGGTTTTAAAAGAAGATAAATCAACCAAAGCAGAACCGGGTTTTAAACTGCATATTGACGGAAAAGATGTGGTTGACCAAACCGGAAAAGCTTTTAGCTCCAACGTAAACGGAATCGCTTTAACGCACGATGGAAAGTATTTTTATTTCCGCGCCATCAATCAAACTAAATTATATCGTATTGAAACAAAATACCTGGCTGATCCTACTTTGGCCGAAGCTGAACTTGCTGCAAAAGTGGAAACCGTTGGCGAAACCGGGATTTCGCACGGCATGATCGCGGATAACAAAGGCAATATTTTTTTGAATGATTCTCCCAATAAAGCTATCCGTTATGTTACCGCTGATGGAAAACTGGAAACTTTGGTACGCGATAAACGCCTGATCTGGCCGGATACTTTTGCGATTGGTGCAGACGGCTATTTGTACTTAACGTGTTCGCAAATTAACCGCACCAAAAAATATAATAACGGACAAGATAAGGTGGAATATCCGTTTCGCTTGTACAAAATCAAATTGCCGTAGTTCATAATTGAAAAATTAATGCTTCTTTTAACGGTACTTTTTTTAACTGATAAAGAAGCATTTTTAAATTTAGATTGATTATGAAAAAAACCTTGTTATTTTTATTTGCCCTGGTTACAACTGTTTCACTAACCAACGCCCAGCTAAAACCTGTTTCTTATCAGGACGGAACACAAAAACTAACCGGATTAGCTATCAAACCGGCTAATTCTACCAAAAATAAAGCCGGCGTTTTAGTTTTACCCGCTTGGTTAGGCATTGATTCGCACGCAAAAGAAACTGCCGAAAGTTTGTCCAAATTAGGTTACTATGCTTTTGTAGCAGATATTTATGGCGAAGGTAATTATCCGAAAAATCCTGCCGATGCAGGTAAATTGGCCGGCTTTTATAAAAAAGATTATAAAAGTTACCAGCACCGTATCGAGCTGGCCATGCAGCAACTGATCAAATCCGGTGCTGATCCTTCGCGGATTGTGGCCATTGGTTTTTGCTTCGGCGGAACTGGTGTTTTAGAAATGGCGCGTACCAACTTCCCGGTTCGCGGCGTTGTTTCTTTCCACGGTGGTTTATCGAGAGATTCAAGCCGCACAATAGAACCGATTAAACCGAAAGTTTTGGTTTGTCACGGTGCAAACGATCCTTACGAACCGCAACCGGAAGTATTGGCTTTTCAGCAGGAAATGCGCAATAGTAAAGCCGATTGGCAGATGATTTTTTATGCTAACGCGGTTCACTCGTTTACAGATCCGGATGCCGGAAACGATAATTCTAAAGGTGCCGCTTATAATGAATTAGCCGCAAAACGCTCCTGGCAACAAATGCAAACATTTTTTAATGAGATTTTAGCACAGTAAAAAAAGCTTGATAAAAAAATCCGGTAACATAAAAGGTTTAGACTGTTAAACTGATTTAAACTTCGCTTACCGATGCTTCTTTTACCACACAAAAAAACCGATGCTAAACGAAGCATCGGTTTTTTCGTTTTTATATTTTCAAACTTATAAACGATAAGTTAACGTGGTGTAATACAAACCACCGATAGACGGGCCGCCTAAATAAGAATAATAATAGTGGTTTAAAATATTGCTGCCGCCGATTTTTAAATTAAGCGATTTGATGATATCGTAATTAACCTGCGCATCCACATTGCCGTAACTTTTTACGTAACCGTTTACCAAAAATGTTTGCGAATAATAACCGCTCTGGCATTTAAAACTCACGTTAAAACCTAAACTCCGGTATAAATGATCACCACCAAAAGCGAAATTAGAAATCCATTTCGGCGTGTTGAAACCATCTTCCAAACCATCGTTATTGTTGGCACGATCCAGTTTTGCGTAAGATACATTGCCCGAAATTGTAAACTGATGAAGCAGATAATAAGATAAACCCAAACTGCCGCCGTAATTATAAACGGTACTCCGGGAGTTCGTCCAAACACGGTAGCGGGATTGTAAGTTCTTGTCATTCAGCCTGATTCCAATCGAATCCGGGTTGGAAGTATTTGGCGTACTCATCTCCACCTGTGCAATAAAGTTGTCGTATTTATTATGATAATAATCGATATCAACCTTTAATTTTTGATCCAGAAACAAAGCTTTATAACCGATTTCAAACGAGTTGATATGTTCCGGTTTTACGTAATCGTAATAATTTTTAACTAATATTCCCTTGTTTTTGATGATGGCCGCATTGGTTGTTAACCCGCCGTTAAAATCGTTTTTTACAGCAGCCTGGAAAGCATCGATAGAACTTTTTAGATAAGAATTTTCTAAAACGCCGTTAGAAAGGATCCTTAAACCACCAATCCGTTTTACGCCGCCGCTGTTTACGTTAGAAAAAGCTTCGAAAATACTCGGGAAACGAGAACCGCTTTGAAAAGAAACACGAATATTCTGATTTTCTATCGGCGAGTAAACTGCTGTAAAACGCGGGTTTAACTTCAAACTAAAGTAATCGTTACGGTCGGCACGTAAAGTTGCCGTTAAACGAAGCGTGTTGTTAAGCAGCTCTTTTCCGGCCTGCACAAAACCGCCGGTTTTTCCGTAGGTAAAAGTAGCATTGATTTTGCTGGCATCCGGGTTTACAAAATAATTTCCATCCGGTTCAATGATGTAATCGCGGTGATCAAAACCGGCCTGAAAATCAAATCCTGTTCTTTGTTTAAAATCCGCAGCAATCGCTTTCGAGATATCCATCTGGCCTTCTACATGCAGCAACTGATCTTTTACACGCAAAGCCGAACCGATATCCCAGTTATTTACATCTGCCAAAGCGGATAAAGTATTGTTAAAAGCAGCAGTTCCGGGTTGTAACCTGCCTTTATCCGCCACCTGCCGGGCCGTAATTAAAGCCTGCTGCACCGTAGAACCGGCAGTTCTGGACTGGTTAAAACCGGTTGCAAAATCCGCATACCAATTATTGTCAGATTTAAAAGCTTTGTCTTCATTTTCTGCTGCCGAACGCAGGTTGTAAGATTTACCGGTATTTTCTGTGGTGATATAGCCACGGAACTGGAATATCGAATTTTTAAATTCCAGCGCATGCTGCTGCAGCAAATAATCTTTTAAACGGAACCGGTTAGAACGCTGGTAAATGTTATCCAAACCGGCAATCCGGTAAGTGTAAGTTAACGTGCTTTGATCGGTCAGTTTATAAACCAAGCCTAAATCTGCTTTAATATTTTGTAAATGATAATCGGTTACTTCCTTTTCCAGATAACCGGTACGGGAAATTACATATTGTTTTCCGCCTAAAGTTACCGTTTTACGGTCGGAAGATTCATTACCGTAGCCGCTTGTAGGATCGTAGGCCGGGTTATTTACACCGCCCGGAATGCCAACTGCTACATTTGCGCCGGCGTTTAAATCAGTCCGGTCATCTGCAATCCAATCGTAACCTTTCGTAAGCGTTCCGTTTATTTTAAAGGCAAACCGGTTAGAAATCTTTTCTGCAATGCGCAAACTGGTTTCAGAATATATTTTTGACGAAGTTTCCGCATCATTTACATGGTTAATCCCTGTTTTTTGCTGGATCGTAATGCCGGTACTGGTAAAAGGATTTTTGGTGATAAAATTTGCCAAACCGTTAATCGCATTTAAGCCATAAAGCGCAGAAGCCGTTCCGGGGATAATTTCCACGTGTTCAATATCCAGATCGCTCGGCCCCATTGCATTGCCGATCGGCGCGCCGATATGCGGTGCCTGGTTATCAATTCCATCTACCAATTGTGTAAAACGAACGTTGGTTGTGTTGGCAAAACCACGTGTGTTAATAATCCGGAAACCTAAACTCGGCGTAATCATCTGCACACCTTTTACGTTTTCGAGCGCGTCAAAAAACGAAGGTGCAGCCGATAGTTTAAAAGCCATTGTATCAACCCGTTCAATACTTACCGGTGAACGTAAAATACTTTCGCTGGTTCTGGAAGCCGAAATTACAATTTCATGCAGCGAATGGCTTTTATTAATGGTTGTATCTACCAAAAGCGGTGTCTGCTTTTTTTGCTGGGCAAATGCTGTTAAACCGGTTAAGGTGAAGAAAATAACGGAAGTAAAATTTTTATTCATGTGTGTTCGTTATATTTTTGCGAACATAACGAATAACCCAAACTTTCTTTATACTAAAATTTAATTTTTTATAGGATAACTGCGGATGCTTCTATAAAACCGGTTGCTGCTTTTGCAGGAAATCCATGAAAAGCTGCTGGCAGGAATGGAAAATTTCAATCGCTTTTATTCCGTTTTCGGTAACTGTAGTTGTACCGCCGCCTTTGCCGCCGCGATGCGCCACAATTACCGGCCCGCCCAACTGCTCGTTCATGTGTTTAATCATATCCCAGGCTTGTTTGTAGGACATTTTCATCTGTAAAGCGGCCTGCCGCAACGAACCGGATTGCTGTATGCGCTCCAATAATTCTATACGGCCGGCACCAAGCACTTTGCCTTCGGTGTTTTCAAGCCAGATGCGGCCACATAATTTTAATTCCATTGGCTGCCGTTAACGTAAATTGAACAATAATTTGTAGGGTAAAAACAGCATCGTCGCTTCGATTTTAACAATGCTGTTTTTATGGGATAAATTTTTGGCCGAACTAATCAAGTAAGTCGTTAGTAAAAAGTTCCTGCTGTAAAATGATTTCGTTTTCCAGTTTGCTTTTTACCAGCCAATCTAAAAAAAGCTTTATCCGTCCGCTATCCATGGTACCCCAAATAGTTTCATCACCATAAAACGGAGATACAAACGCCTGGCTTTTAGCTACATCTATCGCTTCGGCATCTTTATCGGATAAATACTTTGTCAGGATTTCTACAGCCTGCAATTGATTATTAATGGCCGATTGAAACCCTTTTTTCGTCGCTTTTAAAAATACTTTATAGCTATCCGTATTTTTGCTGATATTTTCTTTGGTCGAAAAAAGAACGGGAGAATAGCAATACGGGATGCCATAATCAGCCAAAGCAAATTTATTCAACTCAATATTATTGGTTTCCGCTTCCACACCTTCCCAATTGTTAAAAATCCAGGTTGCATCGGCTTTGTTTGCCAGTAAAGTATCCCAAATACCCAACTTTTTGGGATAAACAATTTCCATATTTCCGGTGCCGCCATCATTAATAATCATCTGTTTTACAATCGCATCTTCATATCTGGCCTGGTAAGATGCGTAAACCTTATTATCCAAATCTTTGGGCCGGGTAATATTACCTGTAGCCAGGCTTGCGATAGAACTGATGTCCTGCTGCAGTAAAACAGCAATTGCTACGGCATTAACCTTGCTGGCTTTGTTGTTTAAACTGATTACACTTTCAAAAGGGGCAATTGCAAAATCGGCCGAACCTGATTCTAATTTCTTGGCCGGCGTGGTTGCGTAATCATCTTCTGCAGGTGTTAGCAAATCAACCTGTAAGCCTTGTTCAGCATAAAACCCTAATTCTTTTGCAACAAAAAAACCGGTATGGTTTGTGTTTGGTGTCCAATCGAGGGCAACTTTTAAATTTATCATTTTAATGGATGTTTATTTTGAGGCGAAGTAATACAATTTTGCTTACTGATTACAAAAATATTTATGCTGATAAAAACAGTATGGATAGGATTTTAACCCGATACTTCTTTTAACAAGGTAAAAACCGGCATCCGTAATCTCTGCTATAACCATACAATTATTGAAGATGTTGTACTTTTGCAGATAAAAATCAGCCGGCAGGTTTGGTTTTTCTACCTTTCAAAAAAATATAATATGGAAAGAATTTCCAAATCCTACGCTATGATACACGCAAAATGCCCGCGCTGCCGCAAAGGCAATTTGTTTGCCAATAGTATGTACGGCTTGCACTCGCAAAAAATGAATGCAGCCTGCCCCTACTGTGGTTTTGTTTTTGAGCAGGAACCGGGTTATTTTTATGTGGCGATGTATGCCAGTTACGCATTAAATATTGCAGAAATTGTGGCAACGGTAATTGCCGTTTACGTTTTAACCGGAAACACAGATTCTCCCTGGCTGTACATCGGGATTATTTTTGCGATGGCGGTTATCTTATCGCCTTTTAATTTCCGGTATTCCAGGGTGATGCTTTTATACTGGCTCACCCCGAAACAGGTAAAATACTATTCGGATATTAAACCTTTGCCAACCTATTCGGGTAAAAATTGAAAAAGCTTAGTACCCGAGTTTTTCTCTTTCATACAACCAATTACAACACAAAAGCATGCCCGGATTATTAGGGCATGCTTCTTTTATCACCTAAAAACTTATAACACCATAAATTCTGTGCGGCGGTTTAATTGCCGCCCGGCCGGGTTATCTTTTCCGTTTGGCAACTTGTTTGGTGCAACCGGCCGTGTTTCGCCGTAACCTTTAGCGATAATTCTTTCCGGTTGGATGCCTGTTTTTATCAAATAATCGGTGCAGGATTGCGCCCTGTTTTGCGAAAGTTTTAAATTATAATTATCACCGCCAACTGCATCGGTGTGCGCGCTCAGCTCGATCCTGATTTTTGGGTTATCTTTCATCAAAGCCGACAAACTGTCCAGGTCGGTTTTAGAAACCGGGCGCAAAGTTGCCTTATTATAATCAAACAGGATGTTTTTCAGCACAATTGCTTTCCCGACTTTAACCGGCTTCAGGCAAATTAGCGGGTTGGTTAACGTATCCTGATGGTTGTTAACCGCTGGCACCGCCAAAACCGATTGGGTAAAGTAGTTATCCTTTTCAACCGATAGCTTTACAGCTTTTTTACCCGGCATTTCAAACTCATATCTGCCGGCAGAATCTGTTGTAACTGATTTTTGATTTTGTTTGGCAGCCGAATCCGACAGCGAAATTTTAGCACCGGCCAATGGTTTCAACGTTTCGCAATTCACAACCAAACCGCTAATCCGGTACGTAATTTTTTTAGCTTCCGCTGAAATTAACGTATAAAGCTCCAAACAGCAATCAGATTGCCTGTCCGAACTGATATAAATTTTGCCGGGCGAAGTTGTGTCCGGCTCGTAATACAAATCATCTTTTGCAGAATTGATCGGGTAACCCATATTTTTCGGTTTAGACCAGTTTCCGGGTGTGCCATAGCTTTCCATCAAATCAAACCCGCCCAAACCGGTAAAACCTTTAGAACTGTAAACCAGCTTTTTCTCTTTCTTGCTGTAGTACGGTGCCTGTTCATCCATATTGGTGTTGATATCCAAACCCAGATTGATGGAATTAATCGGATTGCCCTGCTCGTCTAAATCGCTGCTCCATAAATCGTATCCGCCCGCAGTTCCGGGTTTGTTGGAAGCGAAATACATCGTTTTGCCATCCGCTGTGATGTACGGCTGAATGGCGTTAAAACCATCCACATTAACATTTATGTTGAGTTTTTTCGGTTCCGACCACTGGCTTTTTCCGATGTTATAACTGCAATAAATGGCATGTAAAGTTTTGGGTCCTTGTTTATACCATTGTGTAAAATACATTCGCCGGCCGTTCATAGCCAATGCCGGTGTCCCCCATTCTGTATCCTCCGCAAAATTGTTATTCGTAAACTGGATTTCTTTTAAATCAGCAAGGCCTTTATTATTTAGCGTTGCATAAAAAATACGGTTGATATGAACCTTCGCTTTTTTACTGCTGTCTTTTGGTATAAAGCGCGAAGAAGTTAGCCAGTAACTGTCAGAATCCTGTTTTCGGAGCGCATAATTGGAACCGTCGGAATTCCAGTTGCCTTTAATTTTATCAACCTTTACCGGTTTCGGGTTCCGGTACTGTTCTTTCGCAAAAAGACAATTCCGGATTTCATCCACAGCCAAATCGTTATATTTTTTATCAGGATTTTTTGAAGCCTGAAATTCCTGCAGCTGCTTAATGGATTCATCAAAATGCTGATTTGCCCGCAAACAGATGCCGTACCAAAGTTTTGCCAACGGATATTGCTTTGCTTCCGGTTCATCCAGTAAACGGTAATACCAGGGTTCTGCGTTGATAAAATTCTGGAATAAACGGTAAGATTCTGCCAGGCGGAAATACAAATCGGCTTTGTTATAAGATCTCGCCCTTTTGTAATGCACATTGTGGCCGCTAAAAGGCTTGGCTTCGGCACCGTTTGGTTCATCTTTGGTAACTTTTTGATAGTAAACGGATGCCGCGTAATAATCTTTATTGGCAAAAGCCTTGTCACCCAAAACCTTATAATCGGTAATAAGCTGCGCCTTCAAAAAAAAGGGCGGTAAAAACAGTATTAAAAAAGTAGCCGTTTTTTTCATAGGAGATAGCATTATAAACGTGGACAAACTTCTTCCGGTGCTTGTACCCGCTTGCGGAAAACATAGTTTAAAGAAAGCTCCAGCCCGCCAAATCCTTGTGTGGCGCGGTTAAGGCTGGAGCTGTTAACATCGTAGCTTGCGCCAAAAACCAGGTTGCCCAAACTGTAGCCGGCTGTAGCAACGGCCGCATCGTTTACCCGATACAAGGCACCTAAAATTAACCCGTCGCCGTTAGTAAGCATAAATTGCGAATAAGCACCCAGGGCAATAATTTGATTTTTTTGCTGCCGTACAAAAAGCCCGTGCGGCGTAACGCTGAAATGTTCTGCCACCTGAAGCCGAACGCCTCCGTGTACATCATACCGTATCGGAATATTGGCACCGGCTTTTGCGGCAAAAGCATCTTTTGCCGGAGCCAGGTGGTTTACGCTGAACCCGCCAAAAATATTTGCCAGTTTTAAAGGATTGCCATCATAATAGAAAACACCTGCGTTGGCATCAAAAACGGTTGTATTGGTAGAATTAAAGTTTTCTAAAGATGGCAATGCCGGATTATAACCGGTTGCAGGATCGTACTGGCTGCCAAACTGGAACTTATCCATATTAAAACGCTGGTTGATAAAACCTGCCTGCAGCCCGAAATTTATATGCTGATAACTATCGTTCGATACGATGATATTGTAGGAAGCAGAACCGTAGCCGGCGAGGTAATTAAACCCGGCGTTACCGGCCGATTGATTAATCAAATTAAGCCCTACGCCAACTTTTGAAGTTGGCCGGAAATCTGCAGACAATGCCGTAGAAGAATACGGGTTTTGTATCGATCCCCACTGGCTTCTAAAATTTCCGGTAATCCGCAAATCGCCGTTCATCACGCCGGTTAATGCCGGGTTCAGCCATAACGGGTAAGCATAATATTGAGAAAAATGCGGATCAATCTGCGCAAAAAGCCGGGCCGGGCCAATTGCGCAAAACAGTATTAACAAGCTTATTTGTATGCGCTTCATCGTATTAAATTTATAGTCCCTTTCATTTTTACAATTTGGCCGTCATTCGTAACCACTTCCAGGTAATACACATATACACCTACCGGCTCCAGGGTATTTTTAAAAGTGCCGTCCCAGCCGGTATTTTTGGTTGTCGAATTAAAAATCAATTCTCCCCACTGGCTGTAAACATTAAAACTGAGTTGTTTTATGGCGTTGCCATACACGTAAAGCACATCATTGTTGCCATCGCCATTTGGTGTGAAAGCATTTGGTACCCAAACTAAATTACCGGCCGGGTTGGCAGCCGTACCTGTAACAGCATTGGAATTTGCACTTAGCTGGCAATCCGATGCTCCTTTTGCACGTACAATTATGGTGGCATTCTGGCCGGGCTGCATCCCCGTTACGGTGTAACTTAAAATATTGCTTCCGGCTCCCGGAGAAATAAAACTGTCGCCGTTATCCATACTAATTTCATAACCTGTTGCGCCGTTAACCGCAGCCCAGCCAAAGGTTACCGAAGATGTAGTTGTACTTTTTACGCTAACTACCGGTGCTGCCAGTTTAACTGCTACGTTTACCGTAACCGGCGTTCTGCTAACCGAAGCACAGTTGGTTGCGCTGCTTATTGCGGCGACATAATAAGTTGTGGCGGCATCCAGCACCGGCGTAACAAAACTGGTCCCGGTGTACAATTCCGTTCCGCCGGTAGCTGTTGCATACCACTTCACAATAGCCCCGGCATCTGCCGTGGCAGTTAATACAGTGCTGCTGCCTGCACAAATAGCTGTTCCCTGAGCAGCAACAACCGGTGCCGACGGTGCAGCATTGAGGTTTATATTAACTGCAGTACGGCTGGCAGATGCGCAATCACTTCCCCGCAGGGTTTCCGCATAATAAGCGGTATTTGCGGTAAGCTGAGGCGTTACAAAACTATTACCCGTAAACAGGGATGAACCGCCGCTTGCCGAACTGTACCAGTTATAAGTTAAATCGGGCTGCGGGTTTGCGACAGTTAACGTAAACTGATCGCCGGGGCAACCGCTCACATTATTGCTTGCAACTGTTGGTGCAGCCGGTGCCGGTACTGTTTTTACCTGTACTAAAGCGAGGTTCGGGTTGGTGCAGCCGGTGTTGCCTGCTGCTTCGATATAAAAGTTGGTATCGGTTAAAACGGAACCGGTTACAAAAATATTCCCGGTAAATAGTTTATTGGTTTTTGACGGAGAATCGTACCAGTTATACGTTACGCCGCTTTCCGGAGAAGCTACCGAAAGCGTTGCTTTTCCGCCGGTACAAACGGTTACGGTTGCCGCATCTGCCACCGGCATTTTCGGTGCAATGCTTACCGAAACCGTAACGGCCAACGCAGCAGACGGCGTACAGTAATTCGCTGAACTCGCCCTTACATAATAGGTAGTGCCGGCGGATAAAACCGGTGTAGTAAACTGACTGCCGGTAAAAATCGGGTTGGTATCCGCAGCGGCATTGTACCAGTTATAGGTTGTGTTTACATCCGGATTTAAAATCCGGATCACAGCGGAACTGTTCTGGCAAACAGCCAGTCCGCCCGGTGCAACCTGCGGCGCAGGTGCCGTGCCGTTTCCAACGGTAACATTTACAACCGTGCGTGTTGTGGCAGTACAACCCAAACTGCTTACGGTTTCTACATAATAAGTGGTACTGGCTGTTAAAACCGGCGTGGTATAACTGCTTCCGCTAAAAATAGCTGTGCCGCCTGTTGCAGATAAATACCAGTTAAAAGAAGCATTGGGCGTTGTACTGCCGGCGGTAAGCGTCGTGCTGCTGCCGCTACAAACTGTGGTTCCGGCTGTGGCAACAGTTGCCGCATCCGGTGCTGGGTTTACGTTGATGCTGGCTGTAGTCCGGCTTGTAGAAGTACAATCTCCGTTACGGGTTGCCTCCGCATAAAAATTAGTATTTGTGGTGATGGCCGGCGTAGTAAAACTGGTTCCGGTAAATGCTAAGTTCCCTCCCGCTGCCGCATCAAACCAGTTATAAGTTAAGCCGATTTGCGGATTGGAAATAACCAACGTTGCCTGCGAACCGCTGCAAACAGAAACAGAAGCGTTTACCAGTAACGGTGCAGAAGGTGTAGGCGCAACCACTGCATGTGCAATGGCAAGGGCAGAACTGCTGCAGCCGGAAGCACTGATGGCATCAATATAAAAATCTGTACTTGTAGGGAGCGCATTGCTTACAAAAGTGCTTCCTTCAAACAGTTTATTGGTTTTTGCAGGAGAATCAAACCAGCGGTAAGTGATGCCGGCTACCGGTGCGGCAACCGTAAATGTTGCTTTTTTACCGGCACAAACGGTAACTGTTTCTGCACTGAGTACCGGAGCATCCGGCACCGGACTAACCGCAACATTTACCGTTTGCCGCGCAGAAGGATTACAGCTTTGACTGCTCGATGCATCCACATAATAAATTGTATTGGCTGTTAAAGCAGGCGTAGTAAATTCGTTTCCGGTAAAAATCGGATCGCTTGCCGTTGCGCTGCTGTACCAGCGGTAAATCAAATTCGGCTGCGGATTTGAAATTTTTAGCGTAGTGGTATTTCCGGCACAAATCATTAATCCGCCCGATTGTACGGCAGGCCTATCCGGGGCCGGGATGATGGTTATCGTAACCGGGGTTCTTGCCGTGCTGATACAACCCATACCGTTACTTGCCTCGGTATAATACGTAACGCCGGCTGTTAAATTTGTAAGGGTAAACGAAGTGCCGCTGAAAACAGGTGTGCCGCCAAGTGCTGTATTATAAGTGTTATAGATTAAACCGGCAGCCGGGCTGGTAACCGCTACGGTAACAGAACCGCCGCTGCAAACACTTGTTGCAGATGCACTTAGAACCGGTGCGGTGATACCAGGCGTAACCGAAACCGTTGCAGCTGCGCGTACACCGTTGTTAATACAGTTTCCACCGGTACTTATTGCCTGCACATAATAAGTTGTGTTGATGAGCAGTGCCGGCGTTACAAATTTTACACCGGTAAAAACAGCATTGCCTCCTGTTGGCGTGGTAAACCAATCGTAACTCACATTGGTTTCCGGGTTGCTGATTTCCAGCGTAGCCGAATTTCCTGTACAAACGGTTACCTGATCGGCTACAAACGTTGGTGTAGCCGGGCGCGGATTTACGGTTACGGTTACATCCGTACGGGCAGCATTGGTACAGCTTCCGGCAGATGCTTCGACATAAAAATGAGTAGAAGTAAAAATAGCAGGTGTTTGCCAGGTTGATCCGGTAAAGAGCAGGTTGCCTGCAGTTGCCGCATCGTACCATTTGATTGTTGCAGAACCAGGGTTGTTAACCGCCAGGTTTACCGTTTCGCCGGCGCAGATGTTAAAAGCTGTTTGCGCCAGAACCGGCGTTGGCGGGATGGTTGTAATTACAGCCGTTGCAGCAACGCGTGTCGGGTTGATACAGCCGGTGGAAGTCCGCTTGCTTTGTACATAATAAGTTGTGGTTGCCGTTAAAATTGGTGTGGTAAAAGAAGTACCGGTAAAAAGTAAATTACCTGCGCTTGCGGTATCAAACCAATCGTAATTGGTGCCCGCCCGCGGATTTGCAACCGTAAAAGTAGCCTGCCCGCCTGCGCAAACCGGTACATTATTTTGTGTGAGCAGCGGAAGTGCTACTTGTTTGGTGGCATAAAAAACATCCAAAGAATTTGATGAAGATGCGCCGCCGGAATTTAATACCAGCTGCACGCGATCAAACGCTGCCTGCGGGGCAAATTTTAACAGTGCCCTTTCTCCTCCGTTTAAAATTACTACGGAAACGAAGTTGCTTCCTACAGCTGCCTGATCGTTATTAGGAGTTGTGCCGTTGTAAGAAGTTAAAGTTAAACCGCTTAACAATTGTGTGCTGAATGTTGTATTCGGGATCCGAACCAGCACCTGAACGGTATCGCCTGCAACGCCCTGATCTGTAAAAATTAATTGCTGGCTGATATTTGCGCCCGATAAACCTACCGGAATGTTATAGCGTGCAAAGCTGTTCAGGTCTGCATCCACCGCATTTTCCGGCGTGGTAACGGTACAGCCAATACATAAATTGTTGACGGCGTTATTTTGAGTGGCAGCGAAATCACACGTGGTAGAAAAAACAGGATTTACGCTGATGGTAACCGAAGTACGCGAAATACTCGGGCAACCGCTTGCCGAAACAGCTTCTACATAATACGTTGTTGTACTACTTAAAGCCGGTGTGGTAAAGGTGCTTCCTTCAAAAATTACCGAGCCGCCCTGTGCCTGCGTGTACCATTTATAAGTTACGCCCGGCGCGGCAGATGATGCGGTTAAAGCAGCAGTTTGTCCGGCTGCAACCTGTCCGTTTGCCGGATTAACGGTTACGGCCGGTACATCCGGTGCAGGGTTTACGGTTACCGTAACCGCCACTTTATTACTTACGCAAGTTCCGTTTACCGCCTGAACGTAATATGTTTGACTGGCTGTTAAAGCAGGCGTTACAAAATTACTGCCGGTAAAAATCGGTGTAGTTGCGGTGGCACTGTCAAACCATTGGAAAGTAACGCCGGTTTGCGAAGAAGATGCACTTAAAGTTACCGAAGAACCGGAACAGGTTTGCACGGCAGTTTGCGCCACAACCGGATCAGTAACGGTATTATTTACCGTTGCGGTAACTTTTTTACGGACAGCACTGGTGCATTGTCCGTTTACAACAGCTTCAACATAAAAATCAGTGGTAACAGTTAAAGGATCAGAAACGAAAGTATCACCGGAAAAAATTAGTGTTCCGCCCGTTGCAGCGGTGTACCAGTTATGCGTTACGCCTGCTATATTTTGTGCGGTAAAAGAAGCCGTCTGTCCGGGGCAAACCGTTACCTGATCCGCCGTTACAACCGGAACTGCCGGCTGCGGAATAATGATTACCGTTACCGGTGTACGGATAATCTGTACACAACCGGAAGTAGTCCTCACCGCTTCGGCATAGTAAGTTGTGGTGCTGGTTAACGCCGGCGTGGTAAATACCAAACCGGTGTAAAGCGGCGATCCGCCGGTTGCGGAGCTGTACCAGTTTACGGTTACATTATTTGGTACGGTTGCGGTTAAAGTTGTTTGTGTGCCGAAGCAGGAACCGGCACCGCTAACGGTAACAACCGGCGCGGCAACTTCCTGTGCGGCATCAAATATTTTTAAAGCGGAAAGAACGCCGGCAGCGGTAGAATTTAAGCGAACTTCGACCCGATCAAAATTGCTGCTCGCTTTAAAAGCTATGCGGAATCGGCTTTGATCAGCCAAAACCCGAACATTAACCAAAGAACTGTTTACGTTAAAGCGGTCATTATTATAGGTTGTTCCGTTATAAGTTGCCAGCTGTATTTGTGAAAGCACATTCAGATCGGCCAGATTTACCGGCAAACCTAAATCAACCACTATACTGTCGCCTGCACTGCCGGTATTGGCAAAACGCAAAGTTTGCGCTGCGTAAGCATTTACCAAACCTGCCGTTACATTTAGCTGAGAAAAACTGTTGCTGTTTTGATCTGTAGCTGCCGCAGCGTTAGCAACGGAACAGTTTACACAAACCAAACCGTTAACCGCCGTAGTTTGATCTACCGCTGCATCACACGGAACAGCATTTGTTATTAGCTGGTTTACAGTTGCCGTAACAGCAATCCGGTTGGCACTGCGGCAGCCGTTTGCAGAAACAGCTTCGGCATAATAAGTTGTGTTGGCGTAAAGGGTCGGCGAAGTGTAAGTTGCGCCCGTATAAAAAACGGTTCCGCCGGTTGCCGAATTATACCAGTTAAAAACAGTATTGGTATCGGATGAAGTAGCCGTAAATGTGGCTGTTGAACCTGCATTAACCGCTTGTATAAGCGGCGTTACGGCAAAGTTTGCCGGTGCCGGGTTTACATTTACCGTAATTGGCGTACGGTCTGCCGAGGTGCAGCTGCCTAAACCGGTCTCTGCATAATAAATGGTGCTGGCTGTTAAAACAGGCGTGGTAAAGTTGTTTCCGGTAAATAACAAGGTGCCGTTGGTGGCTGCATCGTACCATTTTACAGTTGCATTTCCTGCAGTAGTTGCGGTAAGCGTAATACTTTCGTTGGCACAAATGGTAACGTTTGCAAAAGCGGCAGTTGGTTTCAACGGAACATCATTCACCAAAACCGTAACCGGATAACGTAAAGCAGCGGTACAGCCGTTACGGGTATATTCTACATAATAAGTAGTGCTGGCAGTTAAAGCCGGCGTGGTAAAATTTGTGCCGGTAAAAACAGCATTACCGCCTGTTGGCGTAGTAAACCAGTTAAAAGTGCCGGTTGCGGGAGAAGTTATGTTGATTTGTGCAGTTGTGTTTTTACAGATTTCGGGATTGGTTACCGCAAATATCAGTTTCGGAAACAGCTGCGCAGCATAATAAACCTGTAGAGAAGTGGCTGCGGAAACGATGCCGGAATTTAGTCTGACCCTAACTCCGTTATAGGTGCCGGTAGCTGGAATAAGAATGGCATAACGGCCGTTCGCACCTAAAAGACGAACTTTTATGGCAGCGTTATCCAGCGGATAAGTATTTACAATCGTACCGTTGTTAAGCACTTCAACCTGTATCGAACTTAAAAGATTAACATCTGCCAGCCCCGTTGGCGATTGTACCACTACTTTTATGGTATCACCGGCAAATCCGGCCTGCTGGAAAGTTAAAGTTTGGGAAGCATTTCCGCCTGTTAATCCGGCTAAAACACTGATGGTTGATGCGGTTGTGGTATCTGCATCAATCGCCAGATTAGGATTGGTAACCAAACAGCCAATGCAAATTCCGTTAACATCCGTGGCCTGCTGATTAGCAAAACTGCAAGGTGCTAAAATATTGTTATTAACCGTAACTGTAGCCTGCGTGCGGTTGGCCGAAATACAGCCGCCACTACTTACAGCTTCTACATAGTAAGAAGTTGTTGTATATAAAGCAGGCGTTTGAAACGTTGTCCCGGAAAAAACAGGTGTTGACCCGGTAGCCGAAGCATACCAATTATAGGTAACGCCGGTTTGCGCATTGGTTACGCTTAAAGTAGCCGTTTGGCCGGCGTTGATGTTGCTGTTATTAACCGCCACAACCGGATTTGCAGGTTTTGGAGTAACGGCAACACTAACCAAAACGCGCTGTGCACTGGCGCAGCCGTTCGCATTTACAGCTTCCAGATAAAAATTAGTGTTGGCTGATAATATTGGGGTCGTAAAGTTTGTACCGGTATATACAGGCGTTCCGCCGGAAACCGAAGTGTACCAATTATACAGAACGCCGGGCGATGGCTGCAAAACCGAAAGCACCGCCGGAGTACCGGAACATACGGTTACATTAGCATTTGCCGGTGTTGGGTTGGCAGGCAAATCGCTTACCGTGGCGGTAACTTCCGTGCGCGCTGCGCTGGTACAAGTTCCGTTTACAGTTGCTTCGGCATAATATTTTGTAGTAGAAGTTAAAGCGGGCGTTGTAAAAACATTACCGGTAAATATAGGTGTGCCACCGGTTGCTGCCGCAAACCAGTTAACGGTTACGCCTGCCATATTTTGTGCGGTAAAAGAAGCATTGCCTCCGGAACAAACCGTTACCGTATTATTTGTAACAACCGGTGCAGCCGGGGCCGGGATGATATTAATGATTACCGGTGCTCTTTCGGAGGCATTGGTGCAGCCGTTTCGTACTGCTTCTGCATAATAAGTTGCAGTGGAAGCGAGTGCCGGCGTTTGAAAAGAATTTCCGGTAAAAACAGGCGTACCTCCTGTTGCAGAGGTGTACCAGTTAAAAACAGTGTTTGCTGTGGCTGTTGCTGATAAAAGCACAGAACTGCCGATACAGGCTGTTGTACTATTGGCAACCACGCCGTTGATGCTTACCACCGGCCGGGGGATTAAACGCTGTGCTTCGTAAATATTTAAGGTAGAAAGTGCGTTGAGCAACCCGCCGCCCAACCGAACCTGAACGCGGTCGAATGTTTTAGACGGCGCAAAAGTAACGGCAACGGTTCGGTTACCTGCATTTAAATCCAGTAATCTAACATTGAGTAAGGATGAAGTCAAACTGCGGCTATCCGTATTATCTGTTGTTCCGTTTGAGGTTGATACCTGTACGCTGCTTAAAATACCTGCATCCAGCAAGGTTTGAGGCAGGGATAAGGTTAGGCGGACGGAATCCCCTAAAACAGACGGCCCGGAAAAAACAATCGTTTGCTGTGCAAAAGCACCTGCTGCAGCTACGCCGGCATTTAAGGTTGATGCGGTTGCCAAATTTCCGTCTATAGCTAACTGCGGATTTACAACGCCGCCTAAATTTAATCCCAATCCAAGTAAGCCGGATGAGATACCGTTAAGCTCATCAATTGCAGCATCACATGCTACAGTTGTGTTTGTACTGTTAAAATAAGCACCGTAAACATTTGCATTGCTTAAAGTGCTAACCAAACCTCCGCTTAAAGTAATACGGACACGATCGTAAATTGTGTTTGGAATTAAGGTGGCTTCTATTTGATTATTGCTGCTTAAAACACTTACCAAAGTTGAAGCAGCAACAGGCTGTCCAATCGGTAAGCTTCCGTTAAAAGCTTGTAATGTAATTCCTCCAAGTAAATCCAAACTTAATAGCTGGTCGGCGGTTCCAATCTTTACAATTACAGGTGTTCCTGCTGCCGGTTTATTTGTACCCGAGAAAATTAATGTTTGATAAGTTGCCGGCGGAATTAACAAACCTAAAGTGATGTTAAGCGTAGCATAATCACTTCGGTTTGTATTTACTGCATTAGCCGGATTGTTTACAATACAACCGGCACAAATACCGGTTACGCCTGTTGTTTGTTCACTTGCATATATCCTGGTTTGAGCAAAACCGGTACAAGTTAACAGTACTAAAAATTCTATTGCTAAAAACAGTATACAATACTGTTTCATCTTTTTCAAAGTAAATATTAGCTCCATATTACGATATTTGAATCAGCATTTAACCAAAGATTTCTAATCCAATTAAAGAAATCTTAACCTACAGCATGATTCAATACTACGTTCAGCTATTACTACTTGGTACAATCAAAACATTCATTGTATTAGGTATTATTCATTCCGTTCATTATTAAATTTCTAAATACTTATTGTTCATTTTACGTATTGTACTTGTAACCAATTTTTAGAACTAAATATGTTTATTTACAGCCATCATTATTTTATACTTTTAAAAGATTGCGTGTTGGCTAAAGCCGGAATTAAACATTTAATACCGTCTGAATGTCAGCGTTTATCCGCGCTAATCTTTTCAAGCACACGCAAGCGTGTAAGCGAAACCACGATCAAGCGGATTTATGGTTTTGCCATATCCAAGTTTAATCCTTCGCCTTTTACTTTACAAACGCTTGCAGAATATTGCGGTTATGATGGCTGGGAAGAATTTTGCGGACAAGAAAGTCCTGCCAAGAACCAACCCGCCGAAAAACTAACCTGGCAAAACTTGTGTACACGTGCAAACCGGATTACACAATTCACTTTACAATCCCTAAAAAAACGTTCCGGCATTCCTTTCGATCTTACCATCAAAAGAAAATTTATTAAAGAACATTTTGATAACTTTTTACAAACTAACCAGCAGATAACACTTTTTACAGCACCGGCAGATTATGGCAAAACAATTGGGCTTTGCCATTTAATGAGTGAATTAATTGAACAAAACGATGATGACAGCTGCAACAAAAACATAGTCCTATTTTTTAGCAGTAATACCATTACCACCGTTTCGCCAAATGATTTAAACTTAGGAAACTGGCTTTTATCTTTTTTAGGATTACAAGGTGAGAACAATTTAATCGAGTTATTTGAAGAGCGGAACATCGCAACAGAACACTTTTACTTAGTTATTGACGGGTTTGAAGAGCACATGTTTAAACAAGACCAGTACCTGCTGTTTTTTAACCAGCTGATCGACATCAGCTCCTATTACAGTAAATACAGCTGGTTTAAAATTATACTCACCATGCGCTCCAATACCTGGTTAAACCATCGATATTTAGTTGATAATAAGCCTGTTCTGTGGGAAAGATGGTATACAGGTTTTATGCAGGATGAAAACAAAACCATCAACTTTTTGCCTTTCAGCACAGATGAAATACTGGATTTAACGCACAAAATAAACCCTGCTGTTAAATCAAACAATCTGCCTGCACCAGAATTGATTAAAAAATTAAGCAACCCTTTATTGTTCCAGCTTTACTATCAAAACCATCCGCAAAACTTTAATGTAGAAAACGCCGACTTGATCTGTTTTTATGAAATGATGTCTACTTACGCGTTAAATAAAATTTATCATGGCAGCAACAGCACAGAAAAGATTTTAATCATTATTGCATTACTTGAAAAAATAGATTTCTGTAAACCACCTTATTCTATAGAAAAAATTAAGTTTTATGATGCGATCAAAACCTATCCGAATACTTATAAAGAGTTAATCAGCAATAATATTTTCAGGGAAGAAAATTTTAGTAAATACCTTCATTATGAAGAGCAAATCAGCTTTGGCAATATTTCGATTATGGAGTATTGTTTAGCCAGAAACCTGTACCGTTTACACCATGAAAAATTAAACAGCATCCTGATTGCAGCATTGGAAAAACTGCTGGAAGGCTCATCTGCAAAAGTTCCGGTAATACGCTGGCTGGTATTTTTTATCATCAGCAGCAATAGTAATGAGCAGCTTAACTACTTGAAAGACATTACTTTACAACCTTCAGAACGTTTGGAAGTTATTATTTTTACCTGCCAGATGCTACAGAAACAATTGCGCGATACGCCGAATAAAGAGCTGTTAAAAAGCTACTTCGTACAGATTGAACAAAACGAAACTTTTAACTTTTTTTTAAGCCTGCAATACATCACCCCGGATTACGAAAAAGCCATTTGTACACTGCTGCAGTTTGATTTAAACAACCGCAATAAAATCCTCATCAATACAACACTTGCCATTATCAGCCTGTTTAATTTGAATGCAGATAAAGCAGAAAAATACATGTATGAGATTAGCCGGTTACCGGATATTGACCGGGAAGGTTTTATTGTAAACCCGTTAAACTGCCTGGATACCATTTACAGCTATCTTAAATATGGAATTGTAAAAACGGAAGCACTGCAGGAAATTACACATCTTTACTACAATGACAGCAAGATCAGAAGGATGACGCCGGGAGAATACAGCAGCAATGAAATTATTTTTAAACTTGCTTTATTAACTTTAAAAATTAATAATAATCCGGCTAAAGAACTTCGTTTTATTTATACAGTAAAAAAATATATCGACCTGGTAGATTCTAAATATACTTCTGCAATCAACATTTTCTTTCTAAGTTTAAGTTCTACTGCTTACTTGCAAACCGGCAATACACGCAAAGCGATTAAAACCCAAAGCCAAATTTTACAAATACAACATGCAGAAAACAGCATTTTTACACCTTTTATGAAAGTCCTGTTTAATATTTTATCAATCAGAAATTCAGCACATAACCAAGCTGATAAAGTTGCTTTATTACATGTAAAATCTTTGATGGCTTACAGCAATAAAAAAGGGTTTAAACTTGCAGAAGTTTATGCAGGTATCTCCTACTTGTCATCCTCACAACTTAAAGATGCAGCACCGGAAAATTTAAGTGAGATTTATAATAATACTTTAAAGCAGATTCGTTCCAGTGGTTTTAGAATGGAAAGTTTTATTAATCCAAACCTGCAGGAAATTATTGAAAGTAAAATAAACAGAAAAGTAAAAGTAGCTTGAAATAGTTCTTAAAATTATATACAAGAAGCATTAAACTTTTTAAATTTATATCGAAAGTTATAATACTTCTTAATAAATTTTGTTTACTGTTTTAATTGTTACAACATATTTAAAATTTCAATTTAATCACACTATTTCAAAATTTACATTCATAAATTCTTTACATCCAAGTTTAAGATGTAAAATTTAAAATAGTCATTCCTCTTTCCTGTAATTTTTGATTTTAATAAAGTTTTTTTATGGTAAAAGAAGTATAGTTCACTTCGTTCTACCAAATCCAATTTAAAAATAACTTTATTTTGAATTTTATTGATTATTAGCAGCATTTATCAACCAAAAAAAGTTCAAAAATACAGGTTATAAAAGGATTTAAATTTGATAATTAATCATGCTTCTTTTATCGTGTAAAAATCAGGATAGAAAATATTTATTAAACACAATCAGGGCAGATAATCCAAGATTATCCGCCCTGATTGTAAAATATTAAATGCTTCTTTTATGGCACAAATTATTTGCTATTGTATTTTGTTTCTTGGATCAGATTTTGTTTTTAATTCGTACTCCTGCGGCGGTTCTGCACCGGATAAGTTTTTTACAAAATAATCCCAGCGGCGGCGCATCATGTACGGCGAATAGCTACCGTAACCATGCGCACTGTTCGGAAATACAACTAAATCATAGTTTTTATTAGCTTTCTCTAATGCCTCAACTACCAATAAAGTATTTTGCGGCGGCACGTTATCGTCCATCAAACCATGGGCAAGCATCAGTTTCCCTTTCAGGTTTTTAGCGTAATTTTGGTTTGCCTGCGCTTCGTAATCAGCAGCGGTAACCAAACCGTCGTATCTTTCGCCCCAATCGTCCTCATAATTCCGGTTATCGTGATTGCCGGATTCTGAAATACCAACTTTAAAGAAATCCGGGAATCTGAACATTGCTGTTGCCGTTGCAAACCCGCCGCCGGAATGTCCCCAGATGCCAACATGCGTTGAATCTAAATACGGATATTTTTGTGCAAGTTGCTTAATTCCGGTAATTTGATCGGGCAACGTATTTTCGGCCATATTGCCGTAACTCATATCGTGGAAACTTTTAGAACGCAGCGGATTGCTTGTTCCTTCGATTAAAACAACTACAAAACCCAGTTCGGCCAGTGCCTGATGATCTCCTCTGGAAGCGGCGAAAGACCAGCTGCCAACGCTCCCGCCTTGCGGGCCGGGATAAATATAATCGATTATGGGATATTTTTTATTTGGGTCGAGGTTGGTTGGCGTAAACATCAAACCGTAAATGTCGGTTTTTCCGTCGTGCGCTTTTACAGTGATCGGAATCGGCGCGTGCCAGCCGGAAGCTTTTAATCTGGCTATGTCCGCTTTCTCCAGATTCACCAATAATTTACCGTTCAAATCACGCAAAACCATAACCGGCGGAACATTTGGTTTGGAATAACTATCGATAAAATAATCGTTTCCGGGCGAAAAAGTTACCAGATGATTTCCCGCTTCCGGCGTTAGAACCGCGAAATGTTTTCCATCAAAACCAACTTTACAAAGCTGACCGAAATACGGGTTTTCTGCTTCCAATCCATTTGCAATAAAGTATAATTCACGCTTTTTCTCATCAACGTTTAGCAACCTCGTTACCAACCAATTGCCTTTTGTAATCTGGTTTTTAAGTTTTCCTGTCGAGGCATCGTACAGATATAAATGGCCCCAGTTATCGCGCTCGGAATACCACAAAATCTCATTCGTTTTAGATAAATAACGCCAGTTAATCGTCCCTTGTCCGGATTCAAACTGTGTTGCTACTTTTTCTTCAAAAACTTCCCGCACGGCTCCGGTTGCTGCATCTGCAATACGTACTTTTTCATCTTTGTGGTCACGCGAGGTGGAAACAAAAGCCAGCTGCGAGGCATCTTCGTTCCAGTTTACATCATCTAAAGTACCGCTGCTCGAAATATCATCACTTAAAGTTGCGCGGTGCGGATCAGCCGGAACTTGCAGATTAATCACCTTGGGCTGATCAACATTAATAATTACCCGCTGGATCGTAATAATTTCTTTATCGCCCGGCAACGGATATTTCCATGCTTTTAAAGTGGGTTTGCCCACGTTGGTTGTTACCAGATACATGTCGCTCACGTTGCGCTGATCCTGTTTAAAAGTGGCAATTTTTTTAGAATCCGGCGACCATTGCAAAATTGCGCGACTGCTTGATTTCCAGCCGGCATTATCGGTTGCGTAACCAAAATCCTTTACGCCATCCGTAGTTAACTGCGTTTGCTGATTGGTTTGCACATCGCGCACCCATAAATTATTTTCCTTGATAAAAGCAGCACGTTTGCCATCCGGCGATAAAACATTATTGCCGAAACCACCACGAAACTGCCTTCTGCCGCCGCCACCTTCTGCTCTTGCAGTTACCGCAGTATTATCCGGCGTGCAGGCATAAGTTTGCAAATCGCATTTCCATTGCCTGCCGTCCGCCATAAAAATGATGGATTTATTATCCGGCGAAAAACTAAAATTTTGGAACGGCAACATTTCTGCTTCATACTTTTTACCGGCAGCAGCCGATAAAGAAACCGCCAGTTTTTGCTGGTTAAAAGCAGCATCGCGCGTTTTTTTTGCCGGATTAACCAGGATAAACTCGCTGCCTTTAGCGGTTAAAACCCGATACCAAAAACGTTCACCGGGCAGCCAGTTCGGCCTCACGCTGCCGCGATCAACCAGCGGTTCGGTATTGTAACTCATAAACTGCTCGGCTTTTTCGTAATCTTTTGCGGTTAAAACACGTTGCTGCGCAGTTGCGGTAAACGCCAAAGCAAAGGGAATTGCTGCAAGTAAAACTTTGTTCATGTTGGTAAGGTAAGCGTTAAAGCTGTTTAATATGATCGAACCAAGATAAAACAAACCGCTGATTTTAAAAGTAACGATTATGTGAGAAATGAGGGAAAATTGCACGGATGCTTCTTTTACCGGTTAAAAATTCAGGCTGAATTTAATTCTGATCAACCGCTAAATCAACCTTCGTTATCACGGATTAAATTTAAAAAACCGTCGCGGTAAGTTTCTCCGATCGGTATCGCCTGCTCGCCGATATAAACTTGACTGCCGTCCACCAGCCTGATTTTATTCACCGAAACAATATACGATTTATGTACGCGGTAAAACGGCGGCTGCGGCAACTGCGTTTCCAGATCGCGCAATGTTTGGTAAGTAACCATGCGCTGCCCGGCAGTAAAAAGCGAAACGTAATTTTTTAATCCTTCAATGTATAAAATGTCGTTGTAATTTACCTTGAGGAACTTGTTTTTACTCTCGCCTTTGATAAACATATAATCCGGATTGGAAGTTGCCGGCGGATTATTCTGCTCCGTATTTTGTATTATCGGAACAATTGGCGATGCTGTTTTTACCGGCATAATTTGCGCATTCGCTTTATTGGCTGCTTTTAAAAAACGGTCGAAAGCGATGGGTTTAAGCAGATAATCAATTACATCGTGTTCGTATCCGTCCAGCGCGTATTCCGGGTAAGCTGTTGTCAAAATCACTTTACATTTGCTGCCGCACAACTTTAAAAACTGAATTCCGGTTAAATCAGGCATTTGAATGTCTAAAAAAACCAGATCGATTTCGCCTTGCTGCACCAAAGTTAAGGCTTCGATGGCACTCGTTGTGGTTTTGATCAATTGTAAAAAAGGAATCTTACCGATATAATCAGCAATAATTTTAGTGGCGTAAGCTTCATCATCAACGGCAAGGCAACGGATCATTCGGAAAGGTTTTTAGGTACGAGGTTTTGAACTTGTGTAAATATATGCGGGTAGCAATCAGCTAAAAAATTATATTTTATATGCAGCTGGTAAAACCTCGCTCCTCGAACCTAAAACCTCTAAGCTAATCACCACCGTCGCTTTATACGTTTGTCCGTTATTAGAGATCAGCAATTCCTGTTTTCCGGGATAAATCAATTCCAGCCGTCTTTTTATATTTACCAAACCAACGCCGGTAGAATGATCCTTTTCACTGTGGTTAATTTTATTGCTCACCGTAAATTCCAACCGGTTACCGGTAACTTTTAACCGGATGCGAACCGGCCTTTCGGGCTCATTTACAACGCCGTGTTTAAAAGCGTTTTCCACAAACGGAATCAGCAGCAGCGCGGCAACTCGTTTCCCGGCGATGTCTCCTTCGGCTTTAAAATCAACAAAAAAAGCATTTTCAAAACGCATCCGGTAAATACTGATGTAGTTTTCGATATAATCCACTTCCTTCTGCAAATCCACCGTTCCGTTAGCACTGGCACTTTCGGTTAGCATATAACGCATCATTTGCGAAAGTTTGATAATTGCATCCGCCAGTTGCGCCGAAACCGGATACGCCAGCGAATAAATATAATTGAGCGTATTGTACAGAAAATGCGGATTGATCTGCGTTTTTAAAAAAGCCAGCTCTGCTTGTGTTTTTGCTTCGCGGAGAGATTTATTTTCCTGTGCAATTCTCAACGAATCAAAACTGCTGTAAACCGCAATGCTTAATACAATGGCCGAAGAACCAAAGTAAATATTATCCATTGAGTAGCTAAAAGCGGTATAGCCGAAGTAATTGTGCATGTGCAGGAAGTAATCAAACGCAACTTCTTCCAGCAAAAAGCGAAGAATAATAAAGCTGGCTACGGCAACTAAAATGCCGCCGATAAGTTGCGGTATTTTTCCTTTGTTTAAAAAGCGCGGATAAACCCACAAATACAAAATGTAGAATTCAATAATTTTTACAAAAGTGATGGAGTACGTCCAGATTTGTGTTTTAAACGGCACTTTATAAATCAGGTAACCAACCACAATATAAAACAGGTAAAGCACCCAGCCGATGATATGATAACGAATTTCTTTTTTTGTCATGATGGAATAAAAGTAAATCAAATCTGTATTTCGGCTTAAATAATTATCTCAACACCCTGTTTTATGATGCGAACCGGCAAAAACAAGGCAATGCTTCTTTTACCGGTACTTTTTAGGCTTGGGATAATATTCCGGCAGGTTGGTATCATATTTTTTTGGGGCGAGGTGCGCTGCTGCATCTTTGAATCATCAACCCGAAACATACTTTATGAAAACTTTTATCTACCACTTCTTTCTTCTGTTAATTTGCAGCAGCAGCTTTGCCCAAACCGGAAACATCAGCGGTAAAGTGCTGGATGCCAAAAACCAGCCTTTAGCCGGCGCATCCGTAATGTTATTGCATTTGCCGGATTCTGCCCGCATCAGCGGACAAGCTGCTGACGAAAACGGCACTTACTTATTCTCTAAAATCAACAACGGAAAATACACGGTAAAAACAGCTATGGTTGGTTTTTATGCGGTTTACAGTAAAGCTTTTGATTTTACCGGAACGAATTTGAACCTACCAAACCTGATTTTGAACGAGCAAAAAACATCGTTAAAAGAAGTAACGGTAAGTTCTACCTTGCCGCAGCTGGAGCAGCAAAGCGACCGTTTAGTGGTTAATGTGGAGAAGCTAAATACAACAGGTGATAATGCGTTGGAAGTTTTGAAAAAAGCACCAGGCATTAAGTTGGATAAAGACGATAACATTTTATACCGGAACAACGCCGGCGTGGTGGTGATGATTGACGGTCGCCGCACTTACATGAGCGGTGCCGAGTTGAGTAATTACTTAAAATCTATGCCGGGAAGCGCGCTGAGCAAAGTAGAACTGATACCGAACCCGCCCGGAAATTACGATGCGGAAGGAACTGCGGGCATGATCAACATCATTTTAAAACACAATAAATTGCAGGGTTACAGCGGAACTGCAAACCTAAACGCCGGTTATGGCAAATACGGTAAGTTATATGGCGGCTTCAACTTTAACTATAATACCGGCAAGCTTAGTTTATTTGCACGTGTTAATTCCGGTTATTATGATTCTTATAACAAATTGACTTTGAGCCGCCAGATTGAAAACGAGATTTATAACCAATACAATTACTGGCACCCAAAAACTTTTGCAACCGGTTATACCATCGGTACCGATTTTTATGCCAGTAAAAGAAGCACGTTCGGTATAATGTTTAAAGGCTATAATAGTCCGGTGGATGCGCAGGTAACCAGCCAATCCAGCACGTTAAACAGTTTAGGCGAGCAGACGGGAAGCGTAACCGGTTTTAATCCGCAGAAATCTAACAACGGAACCTACAACGTTAACCTAAATTACAGCTTTGCCATTGATACTGCCGGACAAAAATTTAGTATTGATGCCGATTATGTGCACAGCAGTTCTTTTATGGACGAAACTTATACCAATACTTATTTTGACGGTCGTGGTGCTATAACCGGGAACCCGATTCAATTGAGAAGTAACGCGCCGGTTAATTACAACATCAAATCGATTAAAGCAGATTATGTGTTGCCTTTAGCTAACCACTGGAAAGCGGAAGCCGGTTTAAAAAGCAGTTTTGTGAGTACCAACAGTAATGTTTCATTTGATTCGCTCAAAACCACCAGTTATATCAACGACCCGAAACACAGTAACAATTTTATGTATGATGAAAATATTTACGCTGCTTATGGCACGATCAGCAAAACTTTCGGAACAAAATTAGATATAAAAGCAAGCCTGCGCACCGAACAAACGGTTTCTACCGCCAATTCGCTTACCCGAAACGAGGTGGTGAAACGCAATTATTTCCAACTTTTCCCAAGTGCGTTTATCACTTATAAAATCAATCCGGATAACCAGTTAAATGCTTCTTTTAGCCGGAGAATTAGTCGCCCGAGCTACGGCTCGCTTAATTCGGCCATTCGTTACACCGATCCTTATACGGCCATTCAGGGTAACCCTTATTTGCAGCCATCGATCTCGCAATCCTACGTTTTCAATTACACTTACAAAAATTTCCAGGTGTTAAGTTTAAGTTATTTAAAGGTAAACGATGATGTAAGTACAGTTGTTAACCAAAACGACCAGACTAAAGAAAGCATCAGCAATTACCAAAATTTGGGCAGCACCAGCACGTTGAGTGCCACTTCTTCGGGTAGTTTTAACATCAAAAAATGGTGGGTAGTAAATGTTAATGTTGATGCTGCTTTTAACCGGGTAAATACTTTGGTGCAAGGCAATCCTTATCAAAGCAGTCGCTTTTCGTGGGATGCAAATGCCGATCAAACCTTTTTGCTACCTAAAAACTTCAAGTTACAATTAACCGCCGAATACGATTCGCCTTCCATTAATGGCTTATCACATACGCTTTCTTCTTCCCAGGTTGATGCCGGTATAACCAAAACTTTGATGGATAAACGTATAAGTTTAAGCTTTAAAGTGCGCGATATTTTCTTCGGAAACCGTTACCGCAGTATCTTACAATATAACAATGTAAACACCCGCTGGAACAACGAATACGAAAGCCGCCGCTTTACTTTAGGTTTAACTTACAACTTTGGTAATACCAAATTGAAAGCTGCCCGCAACCGCCAAACAGGCAGCCGCGACGAAGAAGGACGAATGTAAAGCCGTCCGTTTACGAACAAAAGATGCACGAAACCGAACAGAATTTTAATTGAAAAATATCTAAAATTATCATTATCAATAATTTATCCTTTTGGTACACGGCGTGCATTGTATTGATTACAGTTGGAGTAACTGTTGTTTTAGTTAAATTTAGTGTTAAATGAAGCCTTTAAATCCTCTCCCTCCGGGGAGAGGAAAAAGGTGAAATATAAGAAATCATCTATGAAGTTGTTTAAACTTTCTTTCATGCCAGGAGGTTAAATAGATAAATTAAAAAAGTTACAGTTGCTATAAATAGGATGACCATTTCGGCTACGTTCAAGATAAAATGTAGGAATCAATCGGGTCTTCGCCCTCCTTTCATTCTTTTTGCTTGAACAAAAAGAACCAACGAATTCAAGAACGGCTGATCGCTCGTCCGCGCACCCGTTCAGGCCAACACACCTGGGCGCATACCTTGCAAGCGGCTTTTGCAATTAGATAAACAGGTTAAAATTAAAAGGCACTATAAATTACACCTGTTTTTGAACGTTAAAAAGGTATAAAACTTTAAGGTAGCCACCCAGGTGCGGTGGGCTGAATGCCGCCCGGAGGCGATACGGCATTCTTGATTTTTTTGGTTCTTTTTGATCAAGCAAAAAGAACGTAAAACCAAATAAAAAACCTAAATAAAAGTTTAAACAACTTCAATATCAAAACCAATATCATGAAAATTTTAAAAACCAGCCTGATCTTATTTTTAACCGGTATCAGCTTTGCAGCTTCGGCACAGAACAGTAACCAGGAACCTTTTTTAACCAAATCTTTTGCCAACGCTGCCATCAAAAATGTAAACGTAAAAACTTCCGGCGGCAGCATTACCATTACCGGCGGCAACGCTGCAGATGCACATGTTGAAGTTTTTGTAAACGCAAATAACGGCAACGGCGAAACGCTGTCAAAAGAAGAACTAAACCAGCGCATGAAAGATTACGACCTGGATGTTTCTTTTAACAGCAACGAATTGGAAGTTTCGGCAAAAGCGAAATCCAACCTCAACTGGAAAAAATATTTAAGTATTTCTTTTAGGGTTTTTGTTCCGAAGGAAGTATCATCTAACGTTACCACGAGCGGCGGCGGCATTACTTTAACGAATCTTGCCGGCGAGCAAAATTTTACCACCAGCGGCGGCGGCTTAACGGTAGATAATTTGAGCGGTTTAATTAAAGGGAATACTTCCGGCGGGAATATCAACGTAAGTAATTGTAAAGATAATATTGATTTAGGAACCAGCGGCGGCAGTATAACCGCAGCAAATTGTAAGGGAACGATAAACCTGCGCACTTCCGGCGGCTCGTTGTATCTTACCAATTTAAACGGAAGTATTTCGGCCAGAACGAGTGGCGGCAGCATTAAAGGTAATGCAATTTCCGGAGAACTGGTTACCGGCACTTCCGGCGGAAGCATTAATCTGACCGCTTTGGCCTGCAGTTTAGAAACTTCCAACAGTGCCGGCAGCACACATATAGAAATGAATGAATTAGGAAAATACATCAGAATAAACGGCAGTGTTGGCCATGTTGATTTGCAGCTGCCGGCCGGAAAAGGTTTGGATCTGGATTTACGCGGCAACCGTATCAACTCGAACACTTCAGGAAGTTTTAACGGCGAAAAAGATAACAGCCGCATGATTGGTAAACTAAACGGCGGCGGCATCCCGGTTACGGTTAAAACCAGTATCGGCGGCATCAACCTGACCATGTAATTTTTACTGCTAAAAGAAGCATGCTGTTTTTACAAGTAAAAAATGGAAGCAAAGTAAAATTGCTTCCATTTTTTTGTTTTTAATAAGTAAGCATTATTCAACATAGAAGTAATTCTGATTACTATTTCAACATAAAAATTTAAAAACAGTTTGAATATAAACTGTTTAGTATGTAACTTTGTTCATTTTAAAGAATAAAATGAAGCAAGGAGAATCGCTGATTGAAACCGGCCCAAGGTTGGTTATCGTAACTGTTACAGCTGTATTTTGCGCACTATTAGAAATTATTGATACCACCATTGTTAACGTAGCTTTAAACAGTATGCGCGGTAGTTTAGGTGCAACGCTAAGCGAAATTAGCTGGGTAATCACTGCATATTCGCTGGCTAATGTAATTGTTATCCCGCTTACCAGCTGGCTTTCCCAGCAGTTTGGAAGGCGAAATTACTTTGCCGCATCCATCATCATTTTTACAGTTTGTTCGTTTTTATGCGGAAATGCCACTTCTATCGGAGAATTAATTGTATTCCGGTTTATACAGGAAATGGGCGGCGGCGCATTGCTGGTAACTTCGCAAACGATTATTACGGAAAGCTGGCCGCCGGAAAAACGTGCAATGGCACAAGCTATTTACGTTTTAGGCATTATAGTTGGCCCAACGCTCGGCCCGCCTTTGGGTGGTTACATTGTTGATAATTTTTCGTGGCCTTTTATTTTCTACATCAACATCCCGGTTGGGATTATAGCTACGCTTTTAACCATCCAATATGTTAGAAGCCCTACTTTCGATAAAAAACGTTCGGCCAGTGAAGTGGATTGGGCAGGTATAATTTTACTAACCATCGGTATTTCTTCATTGCAATATGTTTTAGAAAAAGGACAGGAAGATGATTGGTTTAATAGTAAATTAATTATCGGCCTTAGTATAAGTGCGTTTTTGGGTTTGTATTTATTTATCTGGCGCGAATTACAGGCAAAATATCCGGCCGTAAATTTAAGCGTATTGAGCAACGGTAACCTGCGGATGGGCGTAATCCTTTCTTTTGTAATGGGTTTCGGAACGTTTGGATCTACCTTTATCATCCCGCTTTTTACACAATCTTTATTAGGGTGGACAGCCCAGCAGGCCGGCGTACTACAACTGCCAAGCACATTATTTGTGGCGGTAATGATGCCGGTTGTGGCAACGCTGATACAAAAAGGTGTTCCGCAAAAGTACCTGATTGCAACTGGCATGGGCATCTTTTTTATCTTTTGTATTTTATGTTATAAAATTATTGTCCCAGATACCAGTTCGGGTAATTTTTTCTGGCCGTTAATGGTTCGCGGTTTAGGTTTGGGATTATTATCTGTCCCGGTAAGCACCATGTCTTTATCTACATTAAAAGGACAGCAAATTGGGCAGGGAGCAGCTTTTACAGGGATGATGCGCCAGTTAGGCGGATCTTTTGGGGTAGCTTTGATCTCTACTTTTTTATCGCGTTCAACCAGTATCCACCGGGTAAATTTGGTTAGCCATTTGGATATAAACGATTTGAATGTACAAAACCGCGTGGCGCAAATGGCGGCAGGGTTCCGTTCCCGTGGCATAGATATGGGTACGGCAAAACAAACAGCTTATACCATGCTTGACGGTGCTGTAAATAAACAGGCTACACTATTATCTTACATGGATGTTTTTATGTGGGTAGGCGTTGTTTTCCTGGTTTGCGTTCCGCTGGTGCTGCTGCTGGTTAAAACATCAAAAGCTAAAGTTAACCTTGCTGATGCCGCACATTAATTTTTGCGGCTGGTATTAATTAGATTTGCCTGCTAATGGAAACAATAACTCTCACAAAAGCCGAACTTGCCTTACAACTTGGCCACTCCATGCACGAACTTAGGAGTTATGTTCGCCAGTACATCCAGGTTAAAATAAAGGAGCATAGTGTTAATATTACTTTTGAAATGTTAGAAGTAATGTCTTTTATCTGGAAAAAGGATGGCAGTAACCAGCAGGAAATTGCAGATGAAACCTTGCGTGATAAATCCAGTATGACTTACCTGATTGACAATCTGGTTAAACGCGGTTTGGTTAAAAGGGTTGAGGATGAAAATGACCGCCGAAACAAGCTTATTTTTTTAACAGAGCAGGGAAAAGCACTGAAAGAACAGCTGAACCCCTGGGTTGCCGAAGTTTATGATATCGCAATTGCCGATCTGGAAACGGCTTCTTTACAGGATAGTGTTGTGTTGCTTAATAAGATGATCGGCAGTTTAAAAACCAATAAATCTCAAAATTAAACCTGAAGTAAGTTAGTTTTTAAGCCGTACGTATTTTTCGATATTAATCCGGTTAACGCCTAATTTTTCAACTTTTTCCACACCTGTTTGCGTTAGCGTATCGCCTTTTATCCGAATTGTAAATTTAAAATCGTTTCCCTCCCACTCACGTGCACTGCTATATTCTAAATGCTCGGTGTATAAACTATCTTTCAGGGAATAGCGGCCTCCTCCGGCAGAAAATCCTACACCTTTTGCTTTAGCCAGGTCATGCTGTAAAAAAGCAAAATGCGTATCATTAATTACCTTGATAAAAGAAGTATTTTTGGTGTAATCTGTTACAGTGGTATCGCCTTTTTCAACCAGCGTACCTTTTAGTAATTTCCAGGTTCCGATTATCGGAAAAGCGGATTGCTTAGCTGTATCTTCCGTTTTTTGCTTGCAAGAAACCAGGATTATAAGGGCTACCAATGTAATTTTAGTTTTCATAATTGATTGTTTTAGATGAGTTATAACCCAATGTAACTTATTTACAATCAGACAAATATATTTTATTAAAATTAATTTTCACAGATGTAATTACTTCTTTTATTTTTAATCTGCTTCGTTGGTCATGCTTCTTTTACCGTATAATTCTTAAAATCTTTTTAGAATATTTGCGGCAAGTAATTCACCAATCTGTAATTAAGCTTAACTGAGTAAATTATAAGCAGAAATGGTTTTTAGCTTTTAAGAGGTTTGTAAAGCTGTGCAGGAATTGAAATAAAATATGGTAAAACTGATTTGTACCGATGTTGACGGAACGCTTCTAAACAAAGACAGGGAAGTAGATGATTACACGATAAAAGTTTTCGGGCAGCTGGATAAAAACATTCAAATTGTACTGGCTTCTTCCAGGATGCCGAAAGCACTCTGGCATATCCAGCAAACACTCCGTATAGAAAGGATGCCGTTAATCTGCTACAATGGTGCTTTGATTTTATCTTCCGGTGCAAATTTTGAACCCGAAAAAGTGATTTCGTCGGTTACCATTTCCCAAAAAACCAGTAAAAGCATTATCGACCTGGCTAATTTACATCAAGTTCATGTTAGCATTTATCACAATAATACCTGGCTGGCATCTGCTTTAGATTTTTATGCACAAAGGGAAATCAACAATACACGCGTTCGGCCGGATGGTTTTTTGCATGATATTTCTACGGCAGAGTTGAATAATTTCCTCCAAAATGGCATACACAAACTTATGCTAATGGGGAAACCGGAACTTATTGATCTGATTGAAAGTAACCTGACTGTCGATCCAACTATTTCTGTATGGAGATCGAAAGATATTTATTTAGAAATCACTCCGCAAATTAATAAAAGCGATGGCTTGTTAATCCTTTTAAAAAATTATGCGGCCTACAAAAATGTATCGTTAAAAGAAGTAATGAGTTTTGGCGATGGCTACAACGATTTTGAGCTGTTAAAAGAAGTACAATTTGGTATTGCCGTGGGCAACGGCGTACCTAAAATTAAAGAAATCGCCTACGCTGTTACTAAAACCAATGTGGAACACGGCGTAGCATTCTATATAGATTCGTTTTTTAATAACCAAAATTTATTTTCATAAAAAAACCACCAAGCTGCTGCCGGTGGTTTTTTAAGCGGGAAAATACTGATTACCTTATAAAATACAACGCATTTTTATGGTTATAAAAGAAGCAAATTATCTTACTTGATCATCAGTAAAATTCTCCGTATCAATTTCCGTTTTGCGGATGGTACCTTCTACTGTTCTATTGGCTTCTTCTGTTTCTCTTTCCAAAGAAACTTCACCGGTAACATAAGCTTCTTTACTTACCACAGGAACCTCGGCATATTCTTTCATTTCAATAGTACCTTCTTTAAAAGTTTCCAGGTCATCTGCCGTTGCCATACGATGAACCGGCGTTTGTTCTACATGTACATGCTCTGATTTAAGGTTGATATTTTCCACTACATTTTCCTGTACCACACGGCTTCTCAACCTAACGCCACCGGTTTCAACTTCACGTTTGCCAACTTGCATCTTTTCTTCAATAATAGGGATAGCGGTTGTATCAGCCGTATTTTGACGGCGTTTGCCGTAAAACTTGGTATCATTAAAGTTTTCATGCTGATAAAAGTCCTGCTGGTTGGTTTGATCAGTTGCAATTGCTGCAGCACCTACAGCACCGCCTGCAAAAATAGTGCGTATAATAGATTCTGTTTCCGGGGTAATATTGCCTTTTTCATAAGCAGGCAAAGCACTTAACTGTGCAGCCGTTACGCCTGATAAAATAACTTCATCGTCTTTTTCGTGAAGTTCTGCTAATCCGATCGGGACTAAAACTTTTTTATCTTCCTCTAAATCAAAATCGTTATCGCCTAAATCCACAACTAAATACAATACTTTGTAAGTTTCGCGGTCAAAAATCAACTCGTCAACCTCGCCGATTTGTTTTCCGCTTGTATCTTTTACGTCCCAGCCTTTAATATTGGGTTCTCCGTCAACAATTTCAAAATCACTGCCGCCTAATTCTGTTAAACGTGAAGTGTTATCATCCTTTAAAGCCATTTTTTTTAAAATTTTAGGTTTTTACTAATTTGTTATGGGGTTTTTGCAGGTTTAGCCGCCGTAGCTACAATTGCCACACTCCGGTTTTCCTGCCTTCCTTCTGCAGTTGCATTAGATGATACCGGATTGGTTTCGCCAAAAGATTGAACAGCAATCTTATTATCGGCAATTTTAGCATTTTGAATAAACCAGGTACGAACGGCTGTTGCACGGTCTGCACCTAATTGCTTGTTGTGTTCTGCAGTTCCGATAGAATCGGTATGGCCGTAAACGGTTAGGTTTGATCCTTTAAAACGTTTGTTTAAAGATGTTGCAATTAATTTTAACTGTGTTTGTGCACTGCTTTTAATGGTACTTTTATCTTTATCAAATAAAATATCATCACCTAAACCATAGATAGTATAATTATCATTACCGCGCACACTAATACTGGTATCTGCTATTTCTTCGTAAGCTGTTTTTGGAGAATTAAAATCGATCTGATTTCCTTTTGCAGAATTAGTTGTAGCAACAACAGGATGGTTAGCACCGTTGGCAGCGGTAGAATCCGAACCGGTTGTACTCGTCATTTTGTTATTACAGCCGCGTAAAAAGAAAAATAACAATGCAAGTGCGATTAGTAACAACAGCAGCCATAGCCACCAGGAATTATTTTTTTTAGGTTGAACATCTAAATCTGCCATAATTTGTTTTTTTAGGTTGAATTGAAATTTTAAAAAAAAGCGCCGTCAGGATTACTGACTGGCGCTGATAAAATAAGATATAAATTATCTTGGTTTATTTATAAAAACCACCGTCTGTGTTGGTGGTTCCGGTTGTCTTGGTTTCACCGGTAGATAATTTGCCGGATTCATCTGTAAAATTTTCAGTATCAACTTCAGTTTTACGAACAGTTCCTTGTACAGTCTGATTTTTTTCTTCTGCTTCTTTTCCTAAAGAAACTTCACCTGTAACGTAAGCTTCTTTGCTTACTACAGGCACTTCAGCAGTTTCTATCATTTCAATAGTAGTATCTTTAAAGTTAGCTAAATCTGCTTCTGTTGCCGGGCGGCTAACATTTGTGCGTGCTACACGAACGCGTTCTGTACGCAAACGTATATCTTCCTGTACCGCTTGCTCTACAATACGGCTGCGTAAACGCACACCGCCCGTTTCCACTTCGCGTTTGCCTACCTGCATCTTTTCTTCGATAATTTTAATTGAATCACCTTCTGCCGTTTTTGCGGTATCCATTGTTGCGCTGCTGCTCAAACCAGAAGTTTGTTTGTATTGTTCGGCACGCTCATCAACGTCTATAGCACCATAATTATCCAATACTTTAGCTGCTGCTTCTGCCTGGTCGCCGCTTTGTGTGTGTACCGTTACAATTGCTCCTTTGGTGCCAACTTCAGTATATTTATCTGTTTCGTCTCCGCTTCCAAAAAGGTGACTGAAAAAACCGCTCACGCCGCTTTTGCTATTGTTATCATCGTCTTCATAATCAGCAGCTTCGCCTTCTGTTGCTTCGCCACGTGAAGAAATGTCAATATCTGATCTGTTAAAACCGTTACTTACAAGATAACTTACGGCTTCCTGAGCCTCGCTTGTATAATCGAAAATTCCAATTACTGTTTGTGCCATGATTGTTGTTGTTTTAAGATTTGATTATTTGATTACTGTTGTTTTGATTGTGTGTTTATCTCCGTCGAACCCGTTCTGTTTACCTCTGCTTCTTCGCGGCGGAGTGTTTCTGTTACAGGCGTATCAACGGTTACTGCTGTTTTTATCAGGTGGATTTCTTCTATCAGCATTAGTTTTTTTTCTATAACCAATACTTCTTTTACCACCGAAATTATGGTAGTATCAGCTTCGTAACGTATTGCAGGAGCAGTATCTACATACATGTTAAAAGGCACATGTTTTACTTCAACCTGCTCATTTGTTAATGGAACCTGTTGTGTTACTTCTTCTGAAATAACCTTTTTATGTACGCTTACTTTTCCGGTTTCTATATGATGAATATCAACTTTCATCCTTTCTTCTATCAAAATAATTTTAGATGATAATTCTTCTTGTGCACTATTATTTTCCAAAGAATTATTGATAGAAACCATTTAATTGTATTTTTTAAAAGAAACTAATTGTCTTATTAATACATGTTCAATAGCAATCCGTGGAAATTTGTTTTAATAGGAAAATACAGCATTTGTCTCTTATTTAGAGATTTATACTTAAAGAGAAAAAATTTAGCTTGTTTTGGAAGTTAAAGGACAATAACTTGCCAAATAAAAATACCTGTGCAAGTAATTTTTATTAGATTGATAATTGATTTTTTTAAAACAGAAGCTTTTTTTACATGGTAAAAACTTGAAGAATTTCGGTTTTAGAGCAAACCGAAGTAATCGGAAAAGTATTAAATACAAAAAAAGCGGTGTTTAAACCGCTTATTAATTTTCTTTGTTATGGCTTTTTATTCGCCTTGTAACGCATATCCGGTTTGCCGGATTTTGTGGTTGGTACAGGTTTTTCTTTAACTGTTTTGTTAGCCTTGTAACGTTTGTCCGGCGTTCCGTCTTTTTTTGTCTGCGCAAAAGAGAAGGTTAAAGCCATCAAAAAAATGGCAAGAAAGGAAAAAAATTTTTTCATGATGATTTTAAGTTTTTTAGCAAAGCAAGGTAATTATTTTTATGATAAAGTTGTTTAAATTTTTATATCAACAGGTTATTTAGTACAGGATTAATAGACCCATTCAGAATAAATTGTTAAAAAAACTGAGTAAAATTAAATTTTACAAACCCTGCGCAATTACAAATCCGCTTGCCCAAGCCCATTGGAAATTATAACCGCCCAGCCAACCGGTAACATCTACACATTCTCCGCCAAAATACAAGCCGGGTACTTTTTTAGCTTCCAAGGTTTTAGAGGAAAGTTCCTGCGTAGAAACGCCGCCGCGCATTACTTCTGCTTTATCATAACCTTTATCGCCGGCAGGTTTCACTTTAAAATGATGGATTAATTGCTCGGTTTTTTGCAGGTCAGCTTTACTTAAAGAAGCCAGGTTTTTTTCTACCGGTAAAAACAGCATCAGTGCTTCGGCAAATTTTCGGGTATATAAATTTGAAAGTAACGTTAGCAATTGTTTTTTTCCGTTGGATTGCCGCTCAATTTCAATCAATTCCAAAATATTTTTCTGTGGAAGCAGATCTATTTCAATCCCGATTCCGGGTTTCCAATAAGAAGAAATTTGCAAAATTGCGGGTCCGCTTAAACCCCAGTGCGTAAACAAAATATTTTCTTCAAAACTCATTTCGCCAACAGTTACCCGGCAAAAAATAGAACCGCCCGAAAGCTGTTCGTACCATTGCTGCTCTTTCCCGGTGATGGTTAGCGGCACCAAAGCCGGGGCCGTTTGCGTAATTTGCAAACCAAACTGACGGGCAATTTTCAACCCAAAATCTGTTGCACCCATTTTTGCAATTGGCAAACCGCCGGTGGCAATTACCACTTTTTTGGTTTGAAGTTTTTCTTCTTTCCCTTCGTAAAAAAACTTGATTTCAAAGCCGATACTGTTTTTATCGATACTTTTTACTTCTGTATTGCAGCGGATTTCCTGCTCCGTATCGGCACATAAATCCACAAACATTTCCACAATATCTTTGGCTTTATTACTTTCCGGGAAAAGTTGTCCAAGCGTTTTTTCTTTGCCGATGATACCGCCGTAAACTTCAAAAAAACTGATCGTATCCTGTACCGTAAATTGCGAAAAAGCTGATTTACAGAAATGTTCGTTTTCCGAAATAAATTGCTGCGCCGAAGTGTTGAGGTTGGTATAATTACATCTTCCGCCGCCGCTAATCAGGATTTTTGCGCCCGGCTGGTTATTTTTTTCGAGGATCAGGGTTCGTTTTCCCAGCAAACCGGCTTGTGCGGCACACATCAAACCGCAAGCACCGCCGCCGATGATGACCGCATCAAAATCAATGTCTTTTGTTAAATTTGTACCCATGCAACAAGTTTCGCAAATATCAGAATTTGGCAAGATACTCGTGTTTTTAATTACCGGTTTAATTTTAACAGGTTCAATTTTATTATTGAACAGGTTGATTGCCCCAAGTAAACCGAATCCGGAAAAACTGAGTTCCTACGAATGCGGCGAGGAGCCAACCGGTTCTTCCTGGGTGCAGTTAAACTCACGTTTCTATGTAATTGCACTGGTTTTTTTGTTGTTTGATGTAGAAATGGTTTTCATTTTCCCCTGGGCAACCGTTTTTGGCAACCATAATTTAATTGCGCAGGATAACCGCTGGGGTTGGTTTAGCCTGATAGAAATGTTTGTTTTTATGGGGATCCTGATCCTTGGCTTAGTTTATGTTTGGGCAAAAGGAGATTTACAATGGATCAAAACCAAGATTATAAAACCGGCGGTTGATGTTAATATTCCTACTTCGGTTTACGATCAAATCAACGAAATGAAATATGCCGTAAAAACTTTCTCCGCAGAAAAAACAGCAACAGAAAATATACCGGTAAAAGAAGTATCGGTAACAACTGCCGTGCGTAAACCGATGTTTAAACCAAAATTAAAGCAGAAAGATGAGTGAAGGAAAAACGCAAGAAAGTGGTGGTGTAATGGTTACCAAACTGGATGATTTGATGAACTGGTCGCGCTTGTCATCTCTTTGGCCGATGAGTTTTGGGATTGCCTGCTGTGCCATCGAGATGATGGGTGCTTACGCATCTACTTATGATTTAGACCGTTATGGCGTTTTCCCGCGAACTTCGCCACGGCAGTCAGACGTGATTATTATCGCCGGAACGGTAACTTTTAAAATGGCCGAACGCATTAAACGTTTGTACGAACAAATGCCCGAACCGCGATATGTTATTTCGATGGGTTCCTGTTCTAACTGTGGCGGCCCGTATTGGGAACACGGTTATCATGTGGTAAAAGGCGTTGACCGGATTATCCCGGTTGACGTTTACGTGCAAGGTTGCCCGCCGCGGCCGGAAGCCCTAATCGGCGGGATTTTGGAGTTGCAGAAAAAGATTGAAAAAGAAGAGTTAATGAAAGATAAATTATCCGATTTAAAACCGGAAACTGTTTAATCCGAAGAATTGATTAAACTTTTATATTCATAAAAAGAGCTTCCCGAAAAATCCGGGAAGCTCTTTTTACGGATACATTTTTGAAGATTACGGACGTTTAAGGGTGTCTTTCGTACCGTTTGTGCTGTCTTTTATGTCGCTGTTTGTTTTTGAACCAACAGTATCCGAGCTGCCGGCTTTGGCACGGTCGCCGTTAGAACTGTTACAAGCCTGCATACCTGCAGTTGCAGATAAAATCAGCATAAAGGTGATTAATTTTTTCATTATCAATTTAATTAACTAAGGTTAGAAATTGTACCGGCTGTTTACGGCTTGGATTTTTGCGTGCCTTTTTGATAAACAGAATCCGCACCGGTCATTCCTTGCGCAGTTGTAGTTCCGTTTGCATTGGTATTACCGCTTGCCACAGTACCGGCCGGTGGTTGGCTAATGCCTCCGGCTTCACTTCTGCGATTATCCGTAGTGTGTGAACTATCGTTTCCGGAAGCACTGCTGTTTGGAACCGGCTGCCCGGTTTGCGTATCCGTTGCGGCTTTATCATGCTTGCCGTTACAAGCCTGGAACATAAAGGCAGCTACCAAGCTAACCAATGCCAAAGTTATTTTTTTAGTGATCATGTTTATTGAGTTTAAGTTTATTGGTTAAGAACACGGCTTTACAAAATTAGTTTAAACAGATTTTCCAAATTAATCAGCCAAACAAAGCCTGAATCCTGCTTGTTCTAATTAGCATGGAAACTCAAAATAAATTCTCCGAAATTATTAACGGTGATAAACCGGTTCTGGTTGATTTTTTTGCAACCTGGTGCGGCCCGTGTAAATCACAGGCTCCGATTTTAGAAAGCCTAAAAAGTACCTTGCATAACGAAGTTACAATCCTTAAAATCGATGTTGATAAGAACCCGAAAGCAGCGGCAGCTTACCAGGTTCAAGGTGTGCCAACGTTAATTTTGTTTAAAAACGGACAAATAAAATGGCGGCAATCCGGCGTGGCAAGCAGCGCGCAGTTACAGCAGGTGATTAAAAATGCACGGTAAAAGTAGCATTACAAACTTTCATTTACCTGCTCGTTTAATTTAGCACTTAAAAACCTGCTGACTTCATAAAAATATCTTTTTCTGTTAAAGCCCAAAACCCATTGGATTCCGTGAGTTTCATTGCTGAGGAAAACCTCTTCTGCCTCGTTTAAAATCTGCGGGTTTATTTGTGCTTCTGTAACCGGGATACTGTTTTTAAGGGCTAAATCTATCACTACCTGCCGCATTACACCTTTGGTACAACCTTCACTCAAAGCCGGCGTGTAAACTGTTCCGTTATATTTAATAAAGATGTTTGAATTGATGGATTCACATAAAAAACCGTTTTGATTCAGGATGAAAGCATCATCTAAACGGTTCTGCTGTTTGTAAATTCCGGCCAGCACATTTATCAGCGAATTACAGGTTTTCAGGCTGGATAAAATATTGATCGGTTTAGGGATATCTTCATAAACATTAATCAATAAGCCACGCGTGTTTAAGCTATATTGCTGATCTTCCAGCGTTTCCCACTCCAGTGCATAACCGGTTTGATATACTTCCGGCGTTTGCAAACCTTCCAAATCCCTGAAAACAGTTAAATGCAAATGCCCGTTTTTCGCTTTATTTCTACCGGATAATTCCCTTGCTTTTTCCCGTAAAAAATCAGCTTCCCAAACAGTGTAATCATTCAGTTTTAATGTTTTCATACCGGCTTGCAAACGTTTAACATACAGGTTTGCAAACTGCAACTGCCCTTTCAGCATCCGCATATCTTCAAACAAACCGTCGCCGTATTTAAAACCGCGGTTATTTAGTTGTAGTACCTGCTGGTTGGCCGGAATAATTGCGCCGTTAAAATTATGAAATACCAAAGCCATGAAAGTTTAAGACAACCGGTCAGCGATTTCATTTGAGCCGGAAGCAACATATTTCTGCCATTTTCCTAAAGTCAGCCGGAAATCATCCGGCAGCGGTGCCTCAAAATGAACATATTTTTTTTGGGTCGGATGGATAAAACCCAATGTTTGCGCATGTAAAGCTTGCCTCGGCAGCAGTTCAAAACAATTTTCTACAAACTGTTTGTATTTGGTGAAAACTGTGCCTTTCAAAATTTTATCCCCGCCATAAACCGCATCGTTAAAAAGCGGATGGCCAATATGTTTTAAATGCGCCCGGATTTGATGCGTGCGGCCGGTTTCCAGCTGGCATTCTATCAACGTAACATAATTTAACCGCTGTAAAACTTTGTAATGCGTTATTGCCCATTTCCCTTTTTCCTCATCATCGTAAATCGACATTACACGGCGGTCTTTTAAACTTCTGCCGATGTAGCCGGTAATGGTTCCGTCTTTTTCCAGATCGCCCCAAACCAAAGCCAGATATTTCCGGGTGATGCTGTGATCAAAAAACTGACGGGCAAGCCAGGCCATTGCCCGTTCATTTTTGCTGATTACCAGCAAACCGGAAGTATCTTTATCAATACGATGCACCAAACCCGGCCGGCCGGTATTGCCCGGCAACTCCGGCAATTGCTTAAAATGATAAACCAAACCATTAACCAGCGTGCCATCGTAATTGTTAAAACCAGGATGCACCACCATGCCGGCAGCTTTATTAATGATCAGTAAATCATCATCCTCGTAAACAATATTGAGCGGTAAATCTTCCGGGTAAACTTCCGTATCGCGCGGCGGATGCGGCAGCACCACAGAAATTACATCGTGCGGTTTAACTTTATAACTGGCTTTAACCGGCTTATCGTTCACCAAAACATTACCCAAATCAATACCGTTTTGTATCCGATTTCGGGTAACGTTTTCCATCCGGTTCATCAAAAACTTATCGATACGCAGCAAAGCCTGGCCTTTATCCACCACAATCCTTAAGTGTTCGTAAAGTTCCTGGTCTTGTTCGTATAGCTCTGTTTCCTCGTTCATCGGCACAAAAGTAGGAGTTTTTTTGATGAACAATTTCCGGGAAATTCACGTAAAAATCAGCATGAATAAATCGGTTAGAACAGTAGTTATTTGCTGCATGCTTCTTTTATGCACTAAAATACAAGCGCAGGATTTCGTTTCTGCATTGGTAAAATCCGGTCCGGCAGATGCCACAAAACTTGCAAATGCTTACTTAGAACCTTTGTTTAAAGGCTTTGGTTACGGCCTTAACAGCGGCTGGAACAACACCGCAAAAACCAAAAGTTTGTTAGGTTTTGATTTACGTGTAAGTGCTTCGGCGGTGTTTATTCCGGCTGCGGATAAAACTTTTGATCTCACCAAAATCGGCTTATCCGGCAACGTCCGCCCAACCGATGCCGGCAAAACAATTGCGCCAACCATTGGCGGCGGCAACTCCTCCACACAAATTTCTGTTTATGATGATAACAACCGCAAATTAGAAACTTTGACGCTACCATCCGGTGTGCTTTCGGTTATCCCGGCACCACAAGTTCAGCTTACAGCAGGTTTGGTTTATCATACAGAAGCAACCTTGCGCTACATGCCTTCAATCAGTTTTGGCGGTAATGTTGGCTCTGTTTCGAGTATTGGTTTTGGGTTGAAGCATAACATTTTACAAGATTTTGCAGGGAAAACGGCCGGTAAAATTATCCCGCTTGATTTGGCTGTAAGTGCTGGTTTCACACAGTTAAAATATCACTTAGCGGTAAATGTACAGCCGGATCAGAACGCACAACCAAAAGATAATCAGCAAAGTACAGATTTTAGTAACCAGCGGATAGAAGGCAAATTCAATGGTTTTAACGCAGAATTGATTGTATCTAAAAAGCTGCTGTTTTTTACTCCTTTTGCATCCGTCGGTTATTTAACTTCCAACACAAATGTTGGCTTAAAGGGCAATTTCCCAATCACAACCGGCATCAATAACATTATCCAGCAGCAGCCTGCTTACACAACTTTTGCCAACCCGATTTCGATAAAAGAACGAAGCGTTAACGCCGTAAAAGCAAGTTTAGGTTTCCAGTTAAATCTGGCCTTTTTCCGTTTTTATGCTGCTTATTCGGCTTCTCAATATCAATCCGTTAATGCCGGAATTGGATTCGGATTGTAATTTTGCTTCTTTTACAGGATGAATTTTAAGTTCAATAGTCCTGTTCAAAAAATTGAAGATGCTGTTTTTACCGATAAAAAAATAGAGCTTTATTTAAAAAGGGACGACCTGATCCATCCGCTTATTTCCGGTAATAAATGGCGGAAATTAAAATATTTACTGGCCGACGCCCGGCTTCAGCATAAAACACATTTGGTAACTTTTGGCGGTGCTTTTTCCAATCATTTGCTGGCAACTGCTTCAGCCGGTGCAATGTTCGGCTTTAAAACAACCGGTTTTGTTCGTGGTGAAGAAGTAAAAAACGATATACTTTTTATGTGTTCTTTATTGGGCATGCAACTTATTTTTACTGATCGGCAAAGTTATCAGCATAAACAAGAACTGTTTTTATCCAGGTTTTCTACTGATCCGGAAGCTTATTTTATTGATGAAGGCGGTGCTTCAGCGGCGGCGGCTTTAGGCTGCAGCGAATTAACTGATGAACTGACGGAAACTTACGATCACCTGTTTTGCGCCTGCGGAACCGGCACTACGGCCGCAGGAATCATCAACGGATTGGTTAGAAATAATTTATCAACGCAATTTGAAGCTGTTCCTGTTTTGAAAAACGCGTATTGGATGAAGCAGGAAATTGAAAAATACCTTGTAAAAGAAGCATTATTTAATTTACATGCCACTTATGATTTTGGCGGATATGCCAAAACAACGCCTGAACTTCTTTATTTTATCAAAAAATTTATAGCGGCAACCGGTATTTTAATCGATCCGGTTTACACCGGTAAAATGTTATTTACTGTTTTTGATCTCGCAGGTAAAGATTATTTTAAATCCGGATCTAAAATTTTAGCCATACATACCGGCGGCATTTTTGGTTTATTAGGGATGAAAGATAAATTCTGATTTATTTAAAGTTTTACCCGGTAAAAGAAGCATATAAAACCGACAAAATATATTTGCCAACTTTCGCATTGTTTATCCTTTTTTAAAGGTGTAACTTAAAATTGTTACAATAAAATTAACTCAATCAACCACCGCAGCTATAAAATTATTTTTAGTATTAATTTTTTTGCAAATATTTTAATTTAATTATATAAATTTTAGGAAATTTGCATATCTTTTAATTAAAGATTTATTACTATCAGTTATGACCAAACTCGACGAAAATTTAAAAAATGAATTATTAAGTCTTGCCGAAACGCTAAACGCTTTTAAATCAGAAGCTGTTCAATTAAAAATTGCCGAAAAACTATTGGGTTATATTATTGCGGATGAAAACCAGCAATCGTATGAAGATCAGGAATATGAAAAAATTTTAAATTCCAGACGGGCTAAAAGAATAAATGGCGCAAGAATAAATCAGGAAACTGTACCCCGTGAACGTAAATCAACCGGTGCAACTAAAGCCATGTACCACTTACTTGATACCGATTTTTTTGATCAGCCAAAGTCTATTTCCGCTATTGCATATCGTTACAACCAGGAATTTGACCAGGAATTTAAAACCTCTGAAATATCCGGTATTTTATTAAAATCTGTAAAGGAAAAAGTTTTAAAAAGAGAAAAAAATATCGAAAACAAACGTTACGAATATGTAAAAGTTTAACCTGGTGTTATATCAGATTAAATAAATTATCTACGCCGAACAACCTCTTGCTGGTAAACCCTTCTGCATATTTTACCTTGATTGCTCTTCCGAATTCCCTTGCACGGGCTTCTGCAACTTCCATAAATTCCGGGCTGGAAATATAAGTTTGCGGTTCATCTACCCAATCCGGATTATAAAACTGCGATTTAAACTCACGTATACTGGCCACCTTTTGCGGCCAGTATGCGGTAATATCTATTAAAATATCAGGTTTGATGTGTGTATCCTGGATAAAATTTAAAATCAGTTTTGGCCGCCACGCTTCCTGCGCCGTGTTTTCTGCGGATACTGTTTTTATCTTCCTTAAACCAGAGTAAAAACATGCTTGTTCTACCAGTTCGGCTGCACGGGCATGATCAGGATGACGATCCAGAATGGCACTGGCAATAACAATATCGGGTTGATATTTTCGGATCACCTCTATTACTTTTAACTGGTGATGTTTGTCGTTTACGAAATAACCGTCACTTAAGCCTACGTTTTCACGAATTGTTAAACCGAGCACTTTTGCAGATCTTGCTGCTTCCTCGCGCCTTATTTCTATCGTACCCCGTGTGCCTAATTCACCTTGTGTTAAATCTGCAATTCCTACTTTTTTACCCATTGCCAAATGTTTGGCAATAGTGCCGGAACAATATAATTCCGCATCGTCCGGGTGTGCGGGTAAAACAAGAATATCTAATTTTGGCATATAATATTAACGGGGCAAAGATTGCTGCTCGTTTTTACCAACCAGCAAACGTTCAATTTTTTTCTTGATTTTGGAGGAAGTAGGATTTGTAAAAGGATAAAAAAAATCGCAAACCTGTCCTTCCTTATTCACCAAATATTTATGAAAGTTCCATCTCGGTGCCGAGCTGATACGGCTGTTAAGCTTTTTATCAGCCAGAAATTTATACAGCGGATGTGCGTATTCCCCGCGAACCCGGATTTTGTTAAACAATGGGAAGTTCGTACCGTAATTAACCGAACAAAATTCTGATATTTTTGCACCGTCCAACGGCTCCTGTCCGCCAAAATCATTGGAGGGAAAACCGAGAATTTCAAATTCCTGTCCTTGGAAAGCTTGTCTTAATTCTTCTAAATCTTTTAGCTGCGGTGTAAAGCCGCAACCGGATGCAGTATTTACGATCAGCAATACTTTGCCTTTAAAAATTTCCAGGCTAATTTGATGCCCTGCAATTGTTTCAACATCAAACTGATAAATATCTTTACTACTCATTTTTTAGTAATAGGCTGAATATCCGGCAGATACGAGAATAGCTTCAATATCTTTATCTTCTGCTGCATTATAGGTTTCTTTTAAATTATGACCAAACATGCGCGCTGCCGACTGAAACATAAAAGCCTGAAATCCGCCTTTCATCTGCTTCAATAACTCAAAACTGGTATTTCCTGTTTCACGCTGAACCAATTTAATCAAGATTTCCCCCTGAGTGATCGTGAGGTTTTTAATCTGCTTATTAAAAAGGTCTTTAATTTCTTTTTCGCAGGCTTTAACCAGCTCTTTTTGCTTATGCTTATCTCCGGTGGTAGCCAAATCGCGCTCCAGCTGCCGGTAACGCGCACCTGCATATTGCGCATAAGGTAATACTTTTAACACGTTATATCTCAAACGGTTATAAGCAGCACGTTCTTCCGGGGTTTTAAAAATACGCATATCCCGGATGTTTGCATCCGGCAGAAGCACCCAGGGAACAAACTCTCCGTTAAGCTGGGTAACAGCAACTTTAATACTGTCGTGCTTGCCTGGCTTAATTTTAAAAGCAGCACTTTCTGCAGTCGATTGTGCTTTTATAACACAAGACAGACAGGAAAAAAGCCCTAAAAACCACAGATATTTCATAAATTTACCTAAGCAAAATTAATGTTATTTTATAAAAGGCAAGTACGTAAACAGTAATTAAGATGTTGTTTACAAAGAAATTATAAGGGTAAAAGAAGCTGTATGAAAGAAATTGTGATTGACCTGGAAGCCGAGAAAAAGGAAATATTAAAAAGATACCGGGCATTATTACGCGCTTGTAAGGCTACTTTACAAAAAGGCGATGAGCGGATGATCCGTAAAGCTTTTGAAGTTGCCGTTGACAGCCATCAGGATATGCGCCGTAAATCCGGCGAACCTTATATTTATCATCCCATTGCGGTTGCACATATTGCAGCTGATGAAATCGGCCTCGGCCCAACCTCCATCGCTTGTGCCCTGCTGCATGATGTGGTGGAAGATACAGATGTTACTTTAGATGATATTGAACGTGATTTCGGGAAAAAAGTAGCTAAAATTATCGACGGGCTAACCAAAATTTCCGGCGTTTTTGATACAAACAGTTCTTTGCAGGCAGAAAACTTCAGGAAAATGCTGCTTACCATGGCAGATGATGTCCGCGTAATCCTGATCAAACTGGCAGACCGTTTACATAACATGCGGACGATGGAGTTTATGCCGCGCGATAAACAGCTTAAACTATCATCAGAAACACTTTATTTATATGCGCCTTTAGCACATCGTTTGGGTTTATATGCGATTAAATCCGAGCTGGAAGATTTGTCCATGAAATATATGGAGCCGGAAACTTACCAGTTTATCAAAAAGAAACTAAATGAAAAGAAAGCAGAACGCGAAAAATTTATTCATGACTTTATTGAGCCGGTAAAAAGAGTATTGGGTACGCAGCATTTAAACGCTGATGTTTTTGGCAGGCCGAAATCCATCCATTCTATCTGGAATAAAATGAAAAAGAAAAATATCCCTTTTGAAGAGGTTTATGATCTTTTTGCGATCCGGGTTATTTTAGACAGTAAGCCGGAAAATGAAAAAGCCGATTGCTGGAAAGCTTATTCTGATGTAACAGATATTTACCGGCCAAACCCGGATCGTTTGCGCGATTGGATTTCATCACCTAAAGCAAACGGCTACGAATCTTTACACACAACCGTAATGGGACCACGCGGCCAGTGGGTCGAAATCCAAATCAGAACTACCCGGATGAACGAAATTGCCGAAAAAGGTTTTGCCGCGCATTGGAAGTACAAAGAATCATCTACCGAAAGCGGTTTGGATCAGTGGATTTTTAAAGTGCGGGAATTATTGAAAAGCCCGGAAACCAATGCGTTAGATTTTTTGGACGATTTTAAAATGAATCTTTTTTCTGATGAGATCTTTATTTTCACCCCAAAAGGAGCATTGGTACAATTGCCGCTAAATGCTACGGCATTGGATTTTGCTTTTGAAATCCACTCGGATGTTGGTGCACGCTGTATTGGTGCCAAGGTAAACCACAAACTGGTTCCGCTAAGTTACAAGCTACAAAACGGAGATCAGGTAGAGATTATTACTTCCGGAAAGCAAACACCAAAAGAAGATTGGCTGAATTTTGTAGTGACGGCGAAAGCAAAATCGAAAATTAAATCTGCCTTAAAAGAAGAAAAACGTAAAGTTGCCGAAGAAGGAAAAGAGATTTTAGAACGTAAATTAAAGTCATTAAAAATCTCCTATACCTCGGATAACCTGTACAAGCTTTCTTACTTTTTTAAACTACAAACCACGCAGGATTTATTTTATAAAGTTGCTTTAGGCCAGATTGATTTAAAGGATTTAAAAGAATATGTAGCTTCAGAAAAAATTATAGAGCATAAGCCGCAGGACAAAATTGAGCAGGAACAAATTCAAACATTAATCCGAAATGTAAAAACCAAAGACAGCGACATTTTACTAATCGGCGAAGACATGCAAAAAATCGATTACCGGCTGGCAAGTTGCTGCAATCCGATTCCCGGAGATGATGTATTCGGTTTTGTTACCGTTGGCGAAGGCATCAAAATTCATCAAACAAACTGTCCGAACGCAACAAAATTAATGTCCAGTTACGGCTACCGGATTGTAAAAGCCAAATGGACAAACCAGCAGGAATTGGCTTTTTTAACCGGTTTACGCATCAAAGGAATTGATGATGTTGGCCTGATTAACAAATTAACAACCGTTATTTCCAACGATTTTAAGGTGAATATGCGCTCTTTAACGGTAGATAGCAACGATGGTATTTTTGAAGGAACGATTATGGTTTATGTACACGATAAAGAACATTTGGATAACCTGATTAAGAAATTACAGCTGGTTCGCGGCGTAACTTCCGTTGCCCGATTTGACTCGCCACTGGAAAAAGCATCCTGAGAAACTTGATGTATTGCTCATGCTTCTTTTATCGCATAAATTTGGGAAGATAGAAATAAGGACACAATTAAATATAAATTCAACCTTTCTGACATTACCGACTTTCGGACTTCTTCAAACTTTTAGAGATTTATTAATAACTTTGAAGTGTTAAATTAGCAGCATGACTCAGCAGGAAACCATAGATATGGTTAAAAAAATTTTTGAGGCTTACCTCGAAAATAAAAGTCTTCGTAAAACACCAGAGCGTTTTGCCATCCTCGAAGAGATTTACTCCAGAAGTGATCATTTCGATGTAGAATCGCTGTACATCCACATGAAAAATAAAAAATACCGGGTTAGCCGGGCAACAGTTTACAACACTTTAGAGCTGCTGCTTTCCTGCGATCTGGTTACCAAACACCAGTTTGGTAAAAACATGGCCCAATTTGAAAAATCTTACGGTTATAAACAGCACGATCATATTATCTGCTTAAACTGTGGCCGCGTGGTTGAATTTTGTGATCCGAGGATCGGGCAAATTCAAAATATGATGGGCGATATCTTGAAATTTGAAATCAAACATCATTCAATGAACATGTACGGCGATTGTGCCCGCTTAAAAACCGGCTTCTGCGAATATCAATCTAAAAATTAATTCCGATAAACAAATAAATGGCTGTTGATGTATTGTTAGGCCTTCAATGGGGAGATGAAGGCAAAGGTAAAATTGTGGATGTTTTGTGTCCGCAATATGATTTAATAGCCCGTTTCCAGGGCGGCCCGAATGCCGGGCATACTTTAGAGTTCGACGGGCAAAAATATGTGCTGAACACGATCCCTTCCGGTATTTTTAATGAAAAAACACTTAACCTTATAGGCAATGGTGTGGTGATCGATCCGATTACTTTAAAACGAGAACTTGATAATTTAAAAAAAGCAGGTTTTGACCCGGTTGCAAAAGGGAAATTAGTAATTGCCCGTAAAGCACACTTGATTTTACCCACGCATCAGTTATTAGACGCCGCTTCGGAAAGTAAAATGGGTGCCGATAAAATTGGCTCCACTTTAAAAGGAATCGGCCCGACTTATATGGATAAAACCGGCCGCAACGGTTTGCGCGTTGGCGATACCATGCTGCCTGATTTTAAAGAACGATACAACAGGTTGGTTGAAAAACATAAATCTATACTGATCCATTACGGAGAAATTCCTGATTTTTCTGAAAGAGAAGCTGCGTTTTTGGAAGCGGTAGAACTTTTAAAAATTATCCCGCAGGTTGACAGCGAACATCTGGTAAATAAATATCTGAAAGAAGGAAAAACGGTTTTGGCAGAAGGCGCGCAAGGCACTATGCTGGATGTAGATTTCGGCTCCTATCCTTTCGTAACTTCCTCTAACACAACCACTGCAGGTGCTTGTACCGGTTTAGGCATCGCGCCGAAAAATATCGGCGAAGTAATCGGGATTTTTAAAGCTTACTGCACACGGGTTGGCAGCGGCCCTTTCCCAACGGAACTGGAAGATGAAACCGGTGAAGAACTGCGCAAAATCGGACATGAGTTTGGTGCCACAACCGGCCGCCCGCGCCGCACCGGCTGGATTGATTTGCCAGCTTTAAAATATGCGATTTTGTTAAACGGTGTTTCGCAGTTGGTGATGACCAAGGCCGATGTTTTAAGCGGTTTTGAAAAAATTTATGCCTGTACACATTATGGTTATCCAACGGAAACCATCGATTACATGCCTTATGATATCTGCATGGTAAAACCGGAACCGATCTTAAAAGAAATTGATGGCTGGCACGAAGATTTAACAGGCATTACGGAGCTTACCCAGATTCCGGCCAAGTTAAAAGCTTATATTGATTTCTTGGAAACCGAATTAGGTGTGCCTGTAAAATACCTTTCGGTTGGGCCGGACAGGAAGCAAACACTTATGCTGCATTAACAAATTTTATGTGCTAAAAGAAGCATTCGATATCCAAAAAAACTTAAAAAAGTCCGTTCACCGGGCTTTTTGCTTTTACGCTTATAACTTATCACAATCAGCTTTTCCCAACAAATTTTACTGCTAAAAGAAGTATTAAAATCCGGAAGGTTCTATTTTAATTTAAATAGTTTTTGTGCCTTTTCTACAATCAAAAACAGGATTACCAGCTCCTTTTAATAACCTTAAAACTTTAGGATACGTAATAGCATTAACTGCTTATTTATGTTAAAAAAACAAGGAATGGTGCTATGGTAACCACCAATGAACAAGAAAGGCTGCAAGCATTATTAAGCTATCAGATTTTAGATTCTGAGGCAGAAAAACAGTATGATGCCATCGCAAATCTTGCTACTTACATTTGTGGTACATCAATGGCGGCTATTGATTTAATAGACGATCATCGTTTATGGATCAAGGCAAAAGTAAATATTGATACCTGCGAATTTCCCCGAAAAGATTCTTTTTGTAATTATACCATCCTAACCAACCATTTGCTGGAAGTTAATGATACGACGCTTGATGACCGTTTTAAAGATAATTTATACGTTACCGAAAGCCCGTTTATACGCTATTATGCCGGTGTACCGCTAATTAATGCCGATGGTTATGCTTTAGGGTCGATTTGTGTTTTTGATACCAAACCTAAACAATTAGACGAAAAGCAAAAGCAGGCATTAAAATTTTTAGCTGATGAAGTTATTTTACATTTAGAAGCAGGCAAAAAAAATAATCAGTTGCAGTTTTTACTGGAAGAACAGCAAAAGTTTCAGTCCCTTTTTGATAATTCGTCGGAACTGCATTGCATCGCCGGCGAAACCGGTATCATTGAATTTATCAATTCGCACGTGCAGCAACTTTTAGGTTATAGCCCGAGGGAAGTAACCGGACGGACAATCTGGAATTTCTGCGCGCAGGATGAGAAAAAAGCTGCCATCAAACTGATAAAACAGGCTACGCTTAAAGGAGAAAAAAAGCTGGAAATACTAACCAAAATGGTAACCAAAAGCGGAGAAAAACGCTGGTTTTCCTGGTTCAATATCCATAACAACGGCAGATGGTTGTGCAACGGGCGCGATGTAACCAAGCAAATTATTGTGGAGCAGGAACTAAAGGAATTATCATTAGTGGCCAGCCAGGTAAATAACGGCGTTGCTATTAATAATGCCAACAACGAAATTTTATGGGTAAACAAAGCATTCGAAAAAATTACCGGTTTTAATTTACAGGAAGTACAAGGCCGGAAACTGCGTGATTTAGTTACCGGAAAAGATACGGATAAAAAAGTGCTGGATTATGGCATCGCACAATCCGGCAATAAAAATTCTTTCTCGATCGAATTACTGGCTTACCACAAAGATCAGCGTGCCATCTGGCTTTCGATCATGAATTCTGCCATTTTAAATGATCAGGGCGAAATCAGCAAAAGCATTGAAATTATCACAGACATTACCGAGCAGAAAAAGGTGGATATGGAGATGCAGACCCTTTCTCTTACCCTCAAAAAATCTGATGCCGGCCTGCTGATCCGGGATGATAAAGGGCTGGTGGTTTGGATGAATGAATCTATGGAAAGTATCTTCGGTTATACGTTGGAAGAACTGAAAGGATCAATAATCGGCAAAAGATTTTTGGGTGAAGAATCTGATCTTCAGGAATTTCAAAAAGCAATAACTGCTTCTAAAGAGAAAAAAACTTATCACATAGAAATTGCATTGTACAGAAAAAACGGCACGCGGGTTTGGCTTTCCATTTACAATAATTTTTTATTTGACCATAATGGAAACGTGTTGCGGCAGCTTAGCATTGCAACAGATATTACGCTGCGTAAAACGGCCGAACAGGAATTAATCCGTACCAGGGAAGAAGCTTTACAGCTAAGCCGGGCGAAAGAAACGTTTATTTCTGTACTGAGCCACGAAATCCGTACGCCAATTAATGCCATTATAACCATGAGCCGTTTTTTGCTGGATGAAAAACCGGCGGCGCATCAAATGGAGAATTTAGGTATTTTAAATTTCTCTTCCGAAAATTTATTAAGGCTGATAAACGATGTGCTGGATTTTACCAAAATAGAAACCGGAAACATGATTTTAGAATCTGTACCGGTTAATTTAACAGAACTGGCCAAACGAACCTTAAACACGCTGGCGTTTAAACTGGAGGATAGGAAACTACAGTTACTGCTAAATATTGACCGTAATATCCCGGAATTTGTATTGGCCGACAGCACGCGGCTGTATCAGATTTTAATTAATCTTTTAGCAAACGCAGTTAAATTTACCAGCGACGGTGAAGTAAAGCTTTCTTTATCGATAGAAAAACAAGATCAAAAATCAGTTGGTATAAAGTTTTGTGTTTCTGATACCGGAATCGGCATCGCGCCCGATAAACTGATTTCTATTTTTGAACCATACACACAGGCTGATGTTGATACAACCCGAAAATATGGCGGCACCGGTTTGGGTTTAACCATCACCAAAAAATTAATTGAGCTGTATCAATCTACCATTCAGGTAAAAAGTGAACTTGGCTTCGGTTCCGAATTTAGCTTTTTAATTAATTTTAAACGTGCCGCCTCGGAGCAGTCAATTATAGATTTGAACCAGCAATTAGAAAACCTGCCTGCTGCAGTTTTGGTGGTAGATGATAATACGATTAACCGGACTTTGGCAAAAAAGATACTTGCTAAATGGGGCATCCAAACAGATTTAGCCGAAAACGGGTTGGAAGCTTACAAAATGATTATCCAAAAAGATTACGATTTGGTTTTGATGGATTTGCATATGCCTGTGATGGACGGCCTGGAAACTACTAAAAGGATCCGTTTGCTTACGGAGGAGAAATTTCAAATACTACCGATTATCGCTTTAACCGGAAGCTCTTTCGATACAAATATGGATGGCTTATACCAGAACGGTTTAACAGATTTCTTTTTAAAACCTTACACGCCGGCAGGGCTTTACAATAAAATTAAGCCTTATTTAAAGCAGCCGGCAGTAGCTCAGCAGTAATAACAGAGATTTTTATCCGGTAAAAGAAGCATTGATTTTTAAAGTTTAACAAGTTTAAAATATCTTCTAAGCAACTAGTTTAAGCATTAAAAGGGAATAAACCTTTAGCCTCTTTCCGGCCGGCGTTCCAGCTGTTCCTGTCTTGCCGGGCGTTGCTGCTGAGGTATTTGCTGACGTTGTTCCTGCATTTGTTGCCGCTGCTGATTTTGCTGTTGCCGTTGCTCCTGCATTTGCTGGCGTTGTTGATTTTGCTGCTGGTTTTGCATTTCCTGCTGTTGGTTCCGTTGCTGCTGAACCTGATTTTGCTGCATTTGCTGCTGGCGTTGTTCCTGTATTTGCTGGCGTTGTTGCATCCGCTGCTGGTTTTGTATTTCCTGCTGTTGGCTCCGTTGCTGTTGAACCTGGTTTTGCTGGATTTGCTGCTGAACAGGGTTTTGTTGATCCCGTTGATTATTCCAGGGTGTACGATTTCTGTTCACATCAAAATCTTTAGAAATACGGTCATTATTTCCCGGTTGTCCGGTTGTATTTTGTGCCGGCTGATTGGGCTGGTTATCGCGAGAAGGCCGGTTAAAATTACCGGAAGGATTGGTATTATTTGTACCTGCTCCGTTTACCGTACTATTTTGCGGATCTGCCGTTGTATTTTGGCCGGATCTGGTTCTTTGCGGAAACTGATTGCCGTTTGTATTTGGGTTTATGTTATTGTCCCTGCTTCTGCTAAAACCATTATTATTTGTTGGGTTAACAGCTTGTCCGGTAGCATTTCCCTGATTTATCGGTTGCCGGCCATTGTTAAAACCCGGGTTATTATCGTCTCTGGTTCTGCCATTATTCCGATCGTTGCCTCTGTTAATTACACGGTTTGGTGCCGGGTTATTGTTTCCATTTCTATTATTCGCGATATCGGGACGATAAATATTGATGGTATTGTTACGGATTCTTGCTCCGCCCGGGCGGTTGCTGTTATTAATATTATAAACATTAATCCTATTCCCTGCAAAACGCTGAATATCAGCCTGCCGAGGGCCGGAAATATATCTCCGGCTACGGTCATTATAAACATTATTGATAATAGTTGTATTGCGGACAATACTATAGTTGCGGTTTACGGGCAAATAATAACGGTACGGATTGGGCGAACACACGTATTGCCGCGGTACAAAAACCCAGTAATTATCGGGCGCATAATAGCCGGAACCAAAAGAAATATCAATATCAATGCCGGGGCCTAAAGGTGCCCATCCGTAATAATCGCCGCCGGTGCGCCAGTTTACCCAGGCTGGCCCCCACTCCGTTCCCGGAATCCATTCCCAGCCGTAATCTTCTGCAAAACGCCATCTCCCGTAATGGAAAGGTGCCCATCCCCAATTATAATCAGAAACCCAGGTATTGCCGTATTCGGTTTCTATCCAATGGCCGGCAGTTGCATAAGGTTTAAAATCCGGGCCGGTATCCGGCGACCAAACATAACCATATTCAGGGTCGTCAATCCATTGTCCGTACGGTTCCAGCTCGTCATAAAAAGTTTGCATTGTAACAGGCTCACCCGGCTGTGCTTTGGCAGGATGTATATTTAAACAACAGGTTATGGTGATCATTAAAGTTAAAGCAGCAATTGCCTTGTTATATATTTTGATCATGATATTTATTTTAGGTTGGTGATAATGTTCATTCGACTGCTGCCGATCCACATCGTTTAATTTCAACCACTTATATTCACAAATGCTTCTTTTAGCACCTCTTTTTTGGTAACCGCGCAACGGCAAATACTGTTAAAATACGTTTCATTAAGGCAGAATAAGTATTTTTATCGGAAAATTGTTCCATCATGAAAACTGTAAATATTCCTCGTGTTGATTTAAACATCTATATAAATGGTTCAGCAGAAGATAAAAAGAACTTTTCCAACGAGATCGGTAAAGCGTTTAACGATACCGGTTTCATCACCGTTAGCAATCATGGTTTAAGTAAAGAACTGATTACCAATTTGTACGAGCAAGTGCAGCAATTGTTTTCGTTACCGGATGAGATTAAGTTTGGATACGAAAAACCGGAACTGGCCGGCCAGCGCGGCTATACCAGCAAAGGCCGCGAAAAAGCAAAAGATGCAAAAACACCGGATTTGAAAGAGTTTTGGCAAATCGGGCAAACGGTTACCGATCATGATCCGGTAAAAGAGCTTTATCCGGATAATTTAACAGTAAAAGAACTGCCCGAATTTAACCCGGTTACGCGCGAAGTTTACCAGAAACTGGAACTTGCAGGCGAACATTTGCTGCGCGCCATTGCCGTTTATTTAGAACTGCCCGAAAATTATTTTGACGATAAAACACATAACGGAAATTCTATTTTGCGCGGCATCCACTATTTCCCGATAGAAAACCCGGAACTGGTTGCCGATGATGCCGTTCGTGCCGGCGCGCATGAAGATATCAACCTAATCACCTTATTAATCGGTGCAAGTGCCGATGGTTTAGAAGTTTTAACCCGCGAAGGCGATTGGTTTCCCGTAAAAGCGCATGGCGAAGATATCGTGGTAAACGTAGGCGATATGCTGCAGCGCTTAACCAACAATAAACTGCGTTCTACCACACATCGCGTGGTTAATCCGCCGCGCGAAATGATGAAAACTTCGCGCTATTCGGTACCGTTTTTCCTTCACCCAAAAGCAGCCGTAAGTTTGGCTTGTTTGGATACCTGCATTGATGCCGCACATCCGAAAGCATATCCTGATGCCACTGCCGGTGAATATTTGGATGAGCGGTTACGGGAAATTGGTTTGAAGATGTAGGTTTTTAGGTGGTAAAAGAAGTATTGGAATAAACTATATTTTTAAATTTTTTACTTTAAAAACTTGGCTATTCTTTGTCAATTGTTAAATTTGAATAGTAAAAAATTTATTCATCATGAACAAAGTCCTACCAATTTTATTACTGTTTCTTTTGACTACAGTTATTGGTTGTAAGAAAAAAGATGTTACAACTGAAGCAACAAAAGAAGAAGTTTTTAACGATCCAAATTGGATCCAAATTAAAGTACCTAATGCCGGAGAAATTAATGCAGTAGCCGGAAGCATTGACGATACCTTACTTATTACAACCCGAACGAAAGCACTTTTTACGACTAATAAAGGCACAACCTGGCAAGAATCTAAAAACTTTAGCGGAACAGTTCCTGGTCTTTTGGTAGTAAAAGATACAATCTACGCATTAATAGCAAGTGGATCTGATGCTAAGTACGAAAAAACTTTTGCATCGTTATCTCAATATTATACTTTAAACAAAGGTGTATCCTGGAACAACTCCGCTTATCAAAACCTGTATAAATCTACACAAATTGGGATTTCCACATCAAAAGATGGTTCTGTGTTTAAGCTGAATTATCATACAGGTGCTGATAAAAATGGTAAAGGCAACAGCAATGTACTCCAAACGATTATTACAAGAACAGATCGTTCAGGAAACCCACAATCTTTTATTTATCCAACCAAACGGCAACCGTTAAATTTATTTATTGATAAACAAGATCGACTTTATATTCCAACTTCCGGCGGTTATTTTACAGATGCAGGTGTTTTATATGCCTCTTCCGTATCTGATCCGGCTTATATTTATGTATCTAAAAAAGCGGTTAGCAATTAGAATTGATAATAGTTTAAGAGGAACATTAGAGAAAAGCCGGTTAAATAACCGGCTTTTTTTATTTCCTTTACTCCTCATTTATGTATGAATATTGTTAGCAATCTTTACAAACGCCATCCTTTCCTAACCATTCTTCTCGCCTTCCAGCTTTTTCGTTTCCTGTTGCTGCCGTTTTTCGGGCCAATGCCACAGGATGCTTATTACGATTTTTACGGCGAACATTTAGCTTTATCTTACTTTGATCATCCGGGAATGATCGGTTATCTACTTCGGCTTTTCACCACCATTTTTGGGAAATACGTTTTTGTAATCAAGCTTGCAGATTTTGTAGTAACTTTTACAACTTTATTTGCTTTTTACCATTTAGCCGGACTGTTTTTATCAAAGCGAAAGCAAAATTTAGCTATTGTTTTAATCGGTTCCACATTCCTGGTTTCTATTTTATCAACCGTTTCCACGCCGGATGTGCCGCTTTTACTGTTCTGGACTTTAAGTTTGATTGCTCTTTACCATGCTGTTTTTAGGCAGCAAAAATTGGCCTGGCTGCTTGCGGGCTTGCTGATGGGTTTGGCTTTCGACAGTAAGTACACCGCAGTTTTACTGCAATTCGGCTTGATTTTATTCCTGATTTTTTCTAACAAATACCGTAAATTATTACTTTCCGGTTGGTTTTGGCTAAGCTTACTGATTTCTGTTTTGGTTACGTTCCCGGTTTTTTATTGGAATTATCAGCATGATTTTGTGTCCTTCCTGTTTCAATCCAAAACCAGAACCGGCGATATTTCTAAATTTCAGCTCAAACCCAACTTGTTTTTGGGCACAATTGGCACACAAATGTTTTTATTGTTGCCGGTTGCTTTTTGCGGATTAGTGTTGTTTACTGTCAAATTCCTCAAAAAAGTTTTGGTTCGATGGAAATTGCCCAACGACCAGATACTGTTTTTACTATGCTTTTTTTTACCGGCTTTTCTTGGATTTTTTTTGATCAGTCCGATTTACTGGGTAAAAATTAATTGGATGATGCCCGGCTACATCACCGGAATAATTTTCCTTGCTGTTTTTATCAGCCAAAAATCAGCCCGAATAAATATTTGGATTGCAGCGGTTTTACACGTTGCTTTTGCTTTGGAAGTGATTTTTTATCCGGTTCCGATTAAAAGCGATGACACCTGGTTTGGCTGGAAACAATTGGCTAACCAAGTTCAAATCCTGCAAAAATCCTATCCAAACACATTTATTTTTGCTGCGGATGGTTATAAAACAAGTGCCGAGTTAAGCTTCTTCCTTCCGCAGAAAATTTATGCGCAAAACGTTTTCTACCAGCCAGCCTTACAGTTTGATTATGTGGGAGACAACATGCTTCTTTTACGAGGTAAAAATGCGTTGTTTATAGATTCTGATCCCGGGTTTCATGATCGGTTAAAAAGTACAACTGTTCCTTCGGAAATCAAAACATACTTTAAAGATAACGTACAATTAGAACCGATTATCATTAAAAACGGCAACCGTGATGTACGGAAGTTTTGGGTTTATTACTGTGAAGGATATCAGCCTTAAATATTTAATAAGCAAAAATCTTTAGTGGAAGCAATGCTCCTCAACGGATACTTGCGTAAAAACACGTAAGTATTTTGCGTAAAACATACTTTAAAAGCAGTATCAGCTACGTTGCTACCGGTTGTAACTGCCTGTACATTAGTATTATTATTTAAACAACCATCTAAATTTTAAAAACTAAAAACCATGGCAAAACAACAAGAAACCCCTCACCTTTTAGGCTGGTTACCAGACCTCCCTGACCAACGCGATGTAATGTACGCTGCACCAATGGCTGTAATGTTACAATTACCAACTTCGATTGATTTACGCAGTCAGTGTCCGCCGGTTTATGACCAAGGGCATTTAGGTAGCTGCACGGCAAACTGCCTGGCTGCGGCTTACGAATTTGATTTGAAAAAGCAGAAGAAAACCGATTTTATGCCTTCGCGCCTGTTCATTTATTACAACGAACGCGTGCTGATCAATACGGTTAATTCCGACAGCGGTGCCTACATCCGCGATGGTATCAAAACGATGAACAACCAGGGTGTTTGCCCTGAAAAAGACTGGGCGTACGACATTAGCAAATTTGCCGTTAAACCACCGCAAAAATGTTATGATGAAGCCAGTAAATGCGAAATCAAAAGCTATCAGCGGTTGGTAAACTCGCTTAGTCAGCTAAAAGGCTGTTTGGCAGAAGGCTTTCCGTTTGTGTTCGGGTTTACGGTTTACGAAAGTTTTATGACGGCAGAAACGGCGCATTCCGGTATTATGCCGATGCCGAAACACGGCGAAAAAACCGTTGGCGGCCATGCCGTAGCTGCAGTTGGATATGATGATAGTAAAAGTGCTTTTATTATTCGTAATTCGTGGAACACAAGCTGGGGCATCAAAGGTTATTTTTACATGCCTTATGCTTATATAAGCAGTAATTTGTGTAACGATTTTTGGACAATCCGCTTGGTATAAAACTATCCTGATAATGGAAGTTATTAAATTAAATGTTGGTAAAAGCAGTATCATTTCGCTTAAAAGCTTAGCTACTTCGGGCTATTTGTGGAGTTTTAAGCTTGATCGGGATGATATCGTTTCGGTAGCTGAAGACAGGGACACCGTTGTTTCCGGAAGCATTAAAGCAGGTGAAAACTTTTCCGAAAAGTTCCGGGTTACAGCTTTAAAACGCGGATCAGCAAAACTAACTTTCACCCAGAAAAGAAACTGGGAACAAAATACGGCGGCCATATCTACCTTAATTTTTACAGCTGTCGTTTCGTAGATGCTTCTTTTATACAGGAAAAATCCTGGTTCAGTTTTAAAAACTTACTTTAAAGACTGGTTCTGTTGTAGCTACGCAGAACCAGTCTTTTGCACAATTTACCGCGATGCTGCTTTTACAGGTAAAAAATTAGGAATACCTTTACACCATCGTGACCGTTGCTGCAGCTCCTCCCCAAATTTCCAAAAAAATATTGCGTGCAACCGTTGGCGTTATGTTTTTTCTGGCCGGCATAACTTTTGCCAGCTGGGCATCCCGCATTGCCGGCATCCAGCAAAAATTAGGCTTATCTGACGCTGCTTTAGGCGGAATTTTATTTACGCTGCCAGTTGGATTAATGCTTTCACTGCCATTTTCCGGGTGGACGATTACGCGCATCGGCAGCCGGAAATTACTCCTTTTTGCCTTGCCTTTATATGCAGTTGCCCTGGCCGGATTAGGTTTTGCACAAACAACTTTAGCACTGATTGCATGTTTATTCTGCTTCGGTTTTACAAGTAACGCCGTTAATATTTCTGTTAATACACAGGCAGTTGCCACCGAAAAACTGTACAACAGGCCGATTATGGCTTCCTTCCACGGCTTATGGAGCCTGGCCGGGTTTGCAGGTGCTGCCATAGGTACCTTAATGATCGGCCGGGGCATCGATCCATCGGTTCATTTCAGCATCATTTTACTGTTTGTAGTTATCGGCATTGCCGTTTCTTTTAGGTATTTACAGGATGATGCCGGGACGGTACAAAGCGGGCCGGTTTTTGTAATGCCGGATCGTTCGCTGATGAAATTAGGTGCTGTTGCTTTTTGCTCGATGATTTGCGAAGGTGCCATGTTTGATTGGAGCGTAATTTATTTTAAAAAAGTAATCCATGCAGAAAACGCTTGGGTTGCCGCCGGTTACACCGCTTTTATGAGCACCATGGCAGGCGGCCGTTTCATTGCCGATTGGTTTTCGGGCCGTTTTGGGTTAAAAAGAACCTTGCAGGTGAGCGGAAGTTTAACTGCAGCCGGTTTAATGATTGCCGTATTTTTCCCTTATTTAATCCCGGCTATTTGCGGTTTTATGCTGGTTGGTGCAGGCGTTTCCTCCGTAGTACCATTGGTTTACAGCGCAGCAGGCCGATCCGGAACCATGTCGCCCGGCGTAGCTATTGCAGCAGTTTCTACCATTGGTTTTGTTGGGTTTTTAGTCGGCCCGCCGGTAATTGGTTTTGTGGCCGGCGCATTAAGTTTGCGTGCTTCTTTTACGTTGATCGCCGTGATGGGCCTGTGCGTGGTGATTGTATCTTCCAAAGCAAAAAATTTAGGTTGATTTTTTACTGATGATTTTTAGGTGATAAAAGAAGCATCCACACCTCAGTTTCAGCAATCTTCCTGTAAAAATACCAACACAAACCTTGCTGATTATTTCTTTTTAAAACAGAAACTATACTTTTAAAATCTGATTAATAGTAAGTGTATTATTAATTTGTACAAACCTTTAACTCAATAAAAGTTATGCACCCATTTGCAATATCCCACGAACACCCGGACTGGTTTAAGCCTTTATTTGCTGAATTGGATAAACGCGGAATACCTTATCAAACGCTTAATCCAACGCAGCACCAGTTTGCTGTTGAAGAAGAAAAACCTGATTTCGATCTGTTTTTTAACCGGATGAGCCCTTCCGCTTATTTGCGCAACGGCGTGCAGGGTACTTTTTACACCTTAAATTATTTAAAGCATTTAGAAATTTTGGGCGTTCGGGTAATCAACGGTTATCAGGCTTTCACTTACGAAACTTCTAAAGCTTTACAATTAATGCTGATGCAGCAATTGGGCATTAAATATCCGAAATCCCGCGTGGTAAACCATGTTTCTCAGGTGGAAGCGGCAACGGCAGGTTTACGTTTCCCGATTGTAATTAAAGCTAACATCGGCGGCAGCGGTGCCGGTATCGAGAAATTTAATTCGATAAACGAAGTAAGAACCGCAGTTGAAAATAACCAAATTGATTTTGGTATCGATCATACAGCATTGGTTCAGGAATTTATACCGGCACGCGGCGGCTTTATCAATCGTGTAGAAACCATCGGCGGAAAATATATTTATGCCATCCGGGTTTATACCACCGGCGAAACTTTCAATTTGTGTCCGGCCGATATCTGTCAAACTACAACCGGACAGGAACTGGTACGAAACGCATGTGCTTTAGATGCGCCAAAAAATGGTTTAAAAGTGGAAGCTTTTACACCTTCCGCAGAAATTATCAGCCAGATTGAAACTATTATGCAGCACAGCAAAATTGATGTTGGCGGGATTGAATATATTATTGATGACCGCGACGGCGAGGTTTTGTATTACGATGTAAACGCGCTTTCTAACTTTGTTGCGGATGCGGTGAACGTAATCGGCTTTAATCCGCACGAAAAATTAGTCGACTTTTTAGAGCAGCAAGCCGAATCAGTATCAACAAAAGAAGAAACCTTTTCTATTTAAAAAATAATGAGATACGGATATTGGATGCCTGTTTTTGGCGGCTGGCTGCGCAACGTGGAAGACGAGCAAATGCAGCCAACCTGGGATTATGTAAAACGTTTGGCCATCCGAAGTGAAGAAATCGGGTTTGATCTGGCTTTAATTGCTGAATTGAATTTAAACGATATTAAAGGCGAAGATGCACCTTCTTTGGATGCTTGGTCAACCGCGGCGGCTTTGGCTGCCGTTACCAGCAAGCAGGAATTGATGGTTGCCGTGCGGCCCACGTTCCATAATCCGGCACTTTTAGCCAAACAAGCTGCAAATATTGATCACATCAGCAATGGCAGGATTTCTTTAAACCTGGTTTCTTCCTGGTGGAAGGATGAGGCGGAAAAATACGGCGTTCATTTTGAACAGCACGATAACCGTTATGCGCGTTCGGCTGAATGGCTGGAAGTGCTGGATAATGTTTGGAAGAAAGATCATTACAGTTTTGAAGGAAAATACTATCAGGTAAAAGATAATGTGTTGCAGCCAAAACCGGTTTCTACTCCACGGCCGAAAATTTACGCCGGCGGAGAATCGGAAGCTGCAAAAGACTTAATTTCTTCTACTTGTGATGGTTACGTAATGCACGGTGATTCGCCGGAAAAAATTGGCGAACGTATTGCAGATATGCGTGAACGACGCGAGAAAAAAGGTTTGCCGCCGATGCAATTTGGTGTTGCAGCTTACAGCATTATCCGCAATACTGAGCAGGAAGTAAAACAGGAACTCGACCGGATTACCAATGTTCAGGCTGGCAGTTCCGGCTACAAAAACTACCAGCAATGGCTGGCCGGCACACAACTGGAGCAGCAGGTTTCTTTACTGGATTATTCGGTTTCCAACAGAGGATTAAGAACCGGATTAACCGGCACGCCGGCACAGGTGCAAGATCGGATTGGTGCTTTTGAAAACGTGGGCGCAGATTTTTTCCTGCTGCAATGCAGTCCGCAATTAGAAGAAATGGAAAAATTTGCGGATGCTGTTTTTACGGCATAAATTTCGTTATCAAATCTTTTTTAAAAGAAGTTTTCTTGAAAATGAAGGAGTAATATTAGATGTTACTCCTTCATTTTAGAAAATTTTTCGGGATCGCGCATCCGGATACTTACTATCAGCGAAACCAAAATACAAGCCGTTAAATACCAGTAAAAGTAACCCGAGTGGCCGGCGTTTTTAAATCGCAACGCAACATATTCTGCCGTTCCTCCAAACAAAGCCACAGCTAAAGCGTAAGGAAAACTTACCCCAAGTGCGCGTAAATTTACCGGGAAAAGTTCTGCTTTGATAATGGCGGAGATTGACGTGCTTAAACTCAAAATCAGTAAAAGGATAATAATTAATAAAGCTGCCAGCCAGATTTGGTGTGTACTGCCGAGCAAAGTCATAATCGGGATTGTGGTAAGCGCAGCCAGCACGCCGTAAATAATCATGATTTTTTTCCTGCTAACATAGTCTCCAAGCAAACCTGCAAAAGGCTGGGAAAGCATAAATACGAATAAAACGATTAAGGTTATCAGCGTAGAATCACTTTTAGAAAACCCGACTGTATTAACCAAAAACTTTTGCACATAGGTTGTAAATGTGTAAAAGGAAACTGTTGAGCCGATGGTAAAACCAATAATTGTACCTACTTCGCGTTTATATTTCCAAAGTTCTTTAAAAGTTCCGCGCCGGTTTAATGCGGTTTTTTCATTGGTAAACGAAGTAGTTTCTATCAAACTTCGGCGTAAATAAATAGCCGACAAAGCAAGTATTGCGCCCAATGCAAACGGAATCCGCCAGCCCCAATCGCTTAATTGCTGTGTTGTTAACAGCCATCGCTGTAAAAGCATTAGAATTCCTAATGCAATCAGCTGCCCCAAAATTGAAGTTACATATTGAAAACTGGAGTAAAAACCTCGCCGGTTTGGCGGCGCAATTTCGCTTAAATAAGTAGCCGCCGTGCCATATTCCCCGCCTATACTTAAGCCCTGGATCATCCGGGCAAAAACCAGAATCAGCGGTGCTGCAATCCCGATTTGCCGATAACCGGGAACAAAAGTGATTAGCAAAGAACCGCTGCTCATCAATAAAACTGATAACGTTAACGCTGCTTTCCGGCCTTTCCGATCAGCATAAGTTCCCATCAGCCAGCCGCCGATGGGCCGCATTAAAAAGCCGATTGCAAAAATGCCTGCTGTATTTAACAATTGCGCTGTTTCGTTTTCTTTCGGGAAGAATGTGCCGGCGAAATACAGCGAGAAAACAGAATAAGCGTACCAATCGTGCCATTCGACCAGGTTACCGATAGAGCCGCCGATGATAGATTTCAAATGAAATTTATAAGATTTACCCACAGAAGAAACAGGTGATTGTTGCATTTAAAAGTGTTGGCGAAAATTAAGCTTTTTTCTAAAAATAGCTTCATAAAGCTTAATAATTAGGCTTGGAAAAAACGAACGAGAATAATTAGCAGTTTTCATAGATTTTCAGCAGGATGATACTTCTTTTACCTAACAAAAAACAGGCTGCCTTTGCGGGGCAGCCTGTTTTAATATGAAGCTGAATTTTAATTAGTTTGCTTTGGCAAATTCGCCGGAAGCTTTAAAAGTAACTTCATCGCTTAACATTGGCGGGCCGTATTTGCCGCCGAATTTAAACTCAGAACGTTTTACGGTTCCCGTGGCAACAAAACCGGCATCAGGAGCTTTGGTCATCGGGTTGGTAATTGTACCACGGTAAACCAAATCAAAAACAGCAGGTTTGGTAACGCCGTTAATTGTTAAATCGCCGCCTAATTTATAATGATTTGTGCCGGCAGGTTTAATAGAGTTGCTAACAAAAGTAAGCGTAGGATATTTAGTTACATCAAAAAACTCAGCAGATTTAAGATGGTTATCGCGCATATCATTATCTGTACTTACAGAAGCTGCGTTGGCCGTAAAATTAAACTTTGCGTCGCTAAAATCCGGTTTTGCTGCAGTGATTGTAGCATCAAAGTTTTTAAATGAACCATCAACATCAGAAACCGCAAGGTGCGTGATGGTAAAAGTAATGTGCGAATGTGCTTTGTCGGCCTTCCAAGTCTGTGCAAATGAAGCTGTGCTTAATAAAACAGCAGTAATTAGGATAAGTGTTTTTTTCATTTTCTAAATTGTTTGATAAGGCAACAAATATATATTGTTTTTCAGATTTTTATATGTTTGAACACATATTAATTAACTATTTTTCTGTTGAATGAATGTAAAATCGAAAACAACATGATGTTTTAACTTTGAACTAGCCTACACAAGTATATTTGAAATATGGCTGATTAATATTTGTTTGGTAAAAACAACTTTTTTGCAATTTGATAAACCTGAAATTCTTTTTACCGTAAAAGTTTCCATGGAAAATAAATTGAACGAGTTAGGAATTGATTGTCCGGAGTGCAAATCTTTTATTCACACTCCTTTAGACCAAGTTCTATTTGGCGGCAAATTTGAATGCAAGGCTTGTTCTACAAAGTTTATGCTAAATAAAACAAGTTCTCAACAAGTACTTCAGCAATTACAAGATATGAATTTTGCTTTTTAACAGGATCCAAGTAATTGTTTCCAATTTAAGATTTTTTAAATTTAAAATACTTGAAATCAAATTACTTACCTTCCGCCTAAAAGGTATTTATTTAAAATTACGCTTTTACTAATCACGACTGATATTCCTATACAGATTGTAATAATTATAAAAGCTACTAATGGGGTATAGATAAAATTATACAAAATCGGATCATAACTTAGTTGTAATAAATACAAGTATTGGTTAAAAAAAGATCCGATAATATAAATACCAAAAGTATGTTTCCCTAAAATTTTAAATACTGCTAAGTTTGGTAATTGCCTGCTCAACGTTATAAATACTAAGATGCCTGTAAAGCCGGCAATATATCTGTATAAATCATCATATATACCTTTTAAATCATACAAATGAGTAGCCATATAAGTAGTATAAATATAATATTCATACTTCCAAAAGTACCACATTATAATAAATACCAAAAAGGAACTTGTTAACAGAAAATTATTAGCTTTTAAATTATTTTTATGAATCAAGTATCCTGCAAAAAAATACGGAATCATGTACTTGGTGAAGTAAAAACCTAAACCGTTTGGAAATAAAACAATAATGATGAAAAATAAAAAGTAAGCAATTAAACTATCTTTAAAAAGCTTATTTATTATAATCACAACAACAGAACAAATTAATAAAGACCAGATAAACCAGAAAAAAAACGGTAAATTGTAGATGTAGTTTTTAACCCATTCTAAAAATGTATGAGAAACCTGCATCCGGAATAGGATTAAAAAAAGAAGATTCCAAATTAATAACGGGATTAATAGTTGCTTTAACCTACTGATTACAAGCTTTTTAAAATCCCTTCTACTTAAACTGAAATAATATAAGTATCCGCTAATTGCCATAAAAAATGGCATGTGGAAGGAGTATATTAACTCGAACAATTTATTGCTCAAAAAATCATGTTTAGCGCAAAATTGGATACAATGCCCCCAAACAACTAATATAATCGCTATGCCCTTTAGCTTATCTATTAAAAATATTCTATCCATCTATTGGGTAGGAGTGGTAAAACTTTTTTTCAAATTTTGTAATATTTAAAGAACATCAATTGCATTTGCTTACATTAAAAATCATTGATTAATTATTTTTTCATAAAGTTGTGTTATAAACATTTGCAAAAAAGGTGTTAAACATTTAAACATAATGAAAAACATCCAATTGTAGAAAAGAGATGTTAGTTATTGATAGCAGTAGCATAATATCACCAGGAAAGCTTGTTGCCGGTTTGTAGATTTATAGCATCTGCTTTATCTAAAAAATAGATTACATCATTAGAAATATCATTATGCTGATTGATAAGTTTTACAGAAGTTACCCAAAAAGTAAAACCAAATAATTCTGTACTAATTGTACAAACAACAGCAAGAATTGTACAATGCTGGTAAGGATACATTTTAATTATTCAAAACTTTAATGCTTCTTTTATCGACTAATTTTTTGGTTGTACGTGCTAAGATTCGAACTGGTTATCTTTATAAATTATTTGTTTCTGAAGACAAAAGCTTTCAGTTTGAACCAAAATATGTTTAAAAACTAAAATCTATTTATCGTTTAAAGAAGTTTTTTTAATGACGCTGTTAATTCGTTTTATAAATTATCAAGTTTATTTCAATACGATTGTTAATAACTTGTTGATAAAAACGAGATTTAGCTTTACCGGATTTAATAAATTTTAAGTTCTCCACATGCGTTAAACCAGTTTATACAATAGCTAATTTAGTTTTGCAACTAAAACAATTTAGGCTTATAATTTTTACTAATAAGATATAAATTAATTTTAACGCAACATTTAAATTGACTACTTATAAAAACAGGCTATGGAATTTTTAATAAAATCCTTCGAAACCGAAATAGAGCGTAAAGTTATTGCTGAATTAACATCCTCTAAAGAAAGAATAATTAAAAGTGTAGGGCGGGATTTTAACCGTTCTGTTGCCAATATTAAGGGTTTGGTTTCTTTGCTGGAAGATGATAAAATTTCTGAAGAAGATTTTAAGTCCATCCAAAATTATTTAGCTGCAGAAGCCAAAAAACTGGATGTTCTGGTCAAAAACATTTGTGCCTGATTGATTTAACCGGTTAAATTATACTTTAATCAATTGCCGCTGATACTGTTTTTATGCCGGTAAAAACAGCATGTTTATTTTGCTGATAAAAACTTTTCCTGCTCATCAATCTGCAACCCGATTTCATTAATTTGATAATCGTGCAGCCATTGTTCTTTTGGAGAAATCCAATTGTGGCCGCTTCTGTAAATTTCAATACTGATCAGCACATTCTGCCCTTTAAAATTGTAAGTTAAACGATCTTCGGTTGTTACAAAACCAAATACACGTCCAAGTATCGGGCTGGTAAAATACACTTTCATTGCTTTTTTATACGATACATTGCATAATCAATACCAGAATTTATTTAAAATGATTTGTGCCGATATTAATAGGATCTTAAAATATTTTTTTTTGCTAACTACTTCTTTTACAGTACAGTTTTCAGTAGGAATCATTTTATTGATAGATATTAAAATCCTTGATCAAAGAATGGCTGAGGAAATTATTATGCGGTTTCTCTACAATCCGAAGAAGATCATCTACAGTTAATACTTCTTTCACAACACAAATTTTTATGCTGTAAAAGAAGTATGCCATCCTGTTATTTCACTACGATTACTTTTTTGGTGAGCAGGTTTTTCCCGCTCTGTAAATGGAGAATATAAATGCCGCTCGGCAAAGTTGCAGCATTTAAAATGAAGCTGTTTTGGGTATTCGCTTCCGTAATTCCGTTGAATACTTTATTAATCAGCTGGCCTTTTGAATTATATAAAGCAATATCCGTTTGCCCGGATTCCGGCAACGCAAATGCTACAGTTGTTTCCTGCAAAACCGGATTCGGAAACACAAACAAACCGATTTTTACCGTTGTGTTGATGATTGGATTGGCCGCGGCTACAGTAGGTAAAATAACCGCCAGATTAGTTGTACCGGTTGAAGAAGCAGCTAATTTATCGGAAACGTAAGGCGAAAGATATTTTCCCGGCAAAGGAGATTCTACCGTTCCGTTTGGCAGCTGCCATTGCACGGATAGATTATCACCGCCGCCGCCTTCTTTCTGTATTGCTTCGACATAGTATTTTTTTCCTGCTTCCAACGAAATAAACCCTGATTTTTGAGAAGCAAATTTTGTCCACTCGCGGTAATCCGTCCAGCTTAATAAACTGGCAATCCGTACTTTATTTCCCGGATCATCATTGGTAGAAATATATAATTCGGCGGCATCATCACCGGCCAGCCAAAAAGTATAATTGCCGGTTTGAGGCGCGCATATATAACCGCGGATCCGCGAAGCATAATTGTCTCTGATATTTGCCGGGCCTTCAAAAGCTGTAAGCTGACTGGTTGAAGTTGGTGCAGTTTGAAATGCAAAATCCGACAGGTTGTTACCGGAAACGTTATCCCATTCCTCACGCAAAATGGTACCTGTAGCAGAGCAGGTTGTGCCTGAAGCAGCAGTTACCGTAAAACTTTGCGATACTGTTTTTGCGGCATTAAAACTGTCATTTCCAGCTTGAGAGGCTTGTATTACAACAGTTCCTGCGCCGGTTATAGTAACCGTATTGCCGGAAATTGTAGCCGGGCCGGAAACAACGGCATAGCTAACAGTAAGGCCGGATGAAGCTGTTGCACTTAATGGAAACGAAGCATCGGCAGTAGTTTTAGCAGCAATATCTGCAAAGGTTATTGTTTGGTCTGCCGCTGTAGATGTATAAGGTGAAAGATGGATTCCGGCAATCGGCGTTTCCATAGAACCATCCGGCAGCTGCCATTGTACCGATAAATTATCGCCGCCGCCGCCTTCTTTCTGCAATGCTTCTATGTAATACTTTGTACCCGCCTGCAAGGTAATCGAAACAGATTTTTGGGAAGCATATTTGTTCCATTCGCGGTAATTTGTATAACCATCCACATTGGCAATCCGAACTTTATTTGCAGGTTTGTTATCGGTAGAAAGCCATAATTCGCCGGCATCATCGGTAGCAAGCCAAAAAGTATAATTCCCGGTTTGCGGTGCCGTGATATATCCTCTGATCCTTGAACCATAATTATCGGCTGCATCTTTCGGCCCTTCAAAAGAAGTAATCGCACCGGTAGAAGTTGGTGTACTTTGAAGCGGGATGTTAGCAATAGTGTTTCCGCCAACGTTGGCCCATTCGTCTCTGGTGATACTACCCGAACCTGTAGCAACAGTAGTAGCTGCAGCATCAGGCACGTAAGGAGAAAGATGGCTGCCTGCGATTGGTGTTTCCATCGTAGCATCCGGCAGCTGCCATTGTACGGATAAATTATCGCCGCCGCCGGCTTCTTTCTGCAAGGCTTCTATATAATATTTCTTGCCTCCCTGTAAAGTAATCGATGCTGATTTTTGTGAAGCATATTTACCCCATTCCTGGTAATTTGTCCAGCCGTCCACATTTGCAATACGGACTTTATTATCAGGATTATCATCGGTAGAAAGCCATAATTCGCCGGCATCATCGGTAGCGATCCAGAAAGTATAATTCCCGGTTTGCGGCGGGCAGATATAACCGCGGATACGTGAACCGTAGTTATCAGCTGCGTTTAAAGGGCCTTCAAAAGAAGTAAGCTGACTGGTTGAGGTCGGTGTTTTTTGAAGCGGAATATCAGAAATGCTGGTTCCGCCGATATTATCCCATTGCTCGCGTAAAATTGTTCCGGTTGCAGAGCAGGTTACGGCAGCAACGTTACCGGTGGTGATTGTTGCTGCCGTGTCCGCGACCAATACTGCGGAGCTATAGGGGTTAAGTTTGATGCTGCCGGTGTAGCTGTTTCCGGCAGCATCGTAGCTTTGGCCGGCGGTAGGAAAACTTTGCGCAGCAGAACCGGTGTTGTACAAAAAGCTGATGTACTGACTGGGGTTTGTGGCTTTCACTTCCACCTGCTCCAAACGGATATTATCCAGATATAAAGCTGCTTCCTGTTCTGGTACATCAAATACGATACTGGCATTGCTCTCTGTGGCTGAGGCTGTCAGCACGAATTCTTTTTCAGTCCGGCTGCCGCTGATTGTTACGGCCTGCCGCACGGAAAGATCAGCATAACCGCCCGTACTTTGGCGCAGATAAGTAGTAACCGCTTTGCCGGTATTGCTGCCCAGCATACTATATTTTAGCCGATAACTTTTACCTGCCGTTACAGAACCGATGCCGATGATTACCGACCCGTAATTACTGCCGGAAGCATTAGCATTATTAAAGGATACTTTAAGCGCGCCGCCGTCCAGCGCACCATTAGCCCAGGCCGCTGTGCAGTTTCCTGCGGAAGCATAAGCGTATAAACCATTTGTATTTGCATCAAAAGTGCCGTTTGCATACTGATTGCTGCCCGTTACCTTTGTTACCGTAAAGGCCGGTATATTATGTGCCGGCGTGGCAGAACCCTGATCTTTGCCGTATAGCTGTTTCCAGGCTTCTACGCTCAATGTGCGGTAGCTGTACGTGCCGTTTACCTGTTGTAATACCCCGATTACCTGATCATTATTTATCGGGCGATAATAATAGTTCTGGCTGAATGTCCCAAAGTTCGCAATATCATTGTCTTTCGATTTGTATTCGGCTGGCATTTGCCCGGCCTGAACAGCAAACAAGATGTTATTTGATACCGTGCAATTATAAACCGGTTTATCCGCCGCCACGTTATCGTGTTCCATTACCAGCTGTGTAACCCCATTGTTGTAGAGGGTGTTTTGGCTGATAACCAGATCATGGGCATTGTGGACGTACATGCCGTAAGTAGCACAATTAGCAACTGTATTCCCGGTGATTGTTACCTGGCCGGCATTATCATCCATATAAATACCGTGGGAGTAAGCTTTATTCTGATTATCCGTACCGGCGGCAGCTCCTTTTCCGTTCAAAACAATATTACCTGAAACAATCCTGCCGGAATTTTGCGGTGGGTTGGAACCATTATTCCAGGTATAGATCCCGCCGCCATCATCCTTTATCATTGTAAAGTTACTCACTACATTATTTTTAACCGTTACATTATTTCCGCTAAAACTCAATGCAATATAGCCCGTACTATCAATCACATTATTCTTTATCATGTTATTGTCGCCGTCAATAGTGATACCTTCATAAGTACCGTCGCCATTATCACCCATACCGGCATCCATACCGGTTGCCCTGATCTGGTTGCCGCTTAATACGGTGCCACTTCCGCCGTTTACGCTGATTGCATTACTGCCCGTATGAACCAGTAAGGTGTTTTCCACTGTTAACCCTTGCGTACCTGTAGCATCAACCGCATTTTTACCCGAAAACAGCAGCTCGCAGCCTGAGATTTTAATATTTTGCGCCGCATTAATCTGCAACGCACTAAGCATAGCACCGCTAAAGCGGAGGTTTTCAAAAGATATATTGCTTTGATTAACTACGCGCACCAATGTTTCGGTAACGCCGGCCCGCACTTGTGCTTTGTTCGGATCACTTGTAGAAAAAAGACGTAATTTTTTGTTGTTTGCATCGTAATACCACTCCCCTTCGGCATCCAGCGTATTAGGATGGTTCTGCACAAAATAGCCAAAACCTGCTGCACCCCAGTAGCCGGTAGGCGAACTGTAATTTATGGTGTTGCCCGATTGAGAAGTAATTGTATTCCGATCAATAATCCAGTGCGTTTTGCGCATAACCAACTGGCCGCCTGCCCAATTTTGCCCAGCAAGCTTGCTATCAGTAATAGAATTATTTGAATTAAAGCTATCATAAGTTAAGTATCCGCCGTTGGAAGCTGTAGCATTTGGGTATCTGCCTACTGCTTTTGCTGCTCCGTTAAAAGTAAATGTGTTCATATAAGATAAACCGCCCGGCACTGCTGCCTCCCAAATATTACCCGAAAGCTGTACAAAACCGCTTAGCTGTGCAAAACCGGTTAACTCCGGCAGTACGCCATCTCCATAAGCCCCAAATAAAACCGGCGCGCCGCTGCTGCCTGAGCAATTTACAGTTAACGTACCGCTAAATTTATCTCCGCGTTTAAATAGTATCCGGTCACCCGCATGCAGCAAACCCATCACCCCGTTCACCTTTGAAACCGTACGCCAGGGCGTTGCCATGTTCTGGGCATCCGCCATCGTCCTACCATCATCTCCTCCGGTAGAGGATACATAATACGTCGCCGCAGATAATTCCATACCGGACAATACCAAACATAAAAACATTAAAAATTTAGAGGGAAAGCGCATATAGAGGTTCTTCATATAAAATCAGCTAAAGCAGTTAATAAAGTTATTTTCTTACTAATGCTTGATATTTACGGCTAATAAATGCTGCTGTTTCAAAAAAATGAAATATTTAAATTACAGTACAGTATCAAGGTTATAAATTATAAAAGTTGTATGTAAATTTTAATCTTAAATCATCATTTCGCGAGGTAAACACTTAAAAAAGTTAAAGAAAAGAATTTAATTTTTAATCGAAAGAATAAATAGTGATAAAAGAAGCTTTTAGAAAATATAATTTATAAATTATTGTAAAAAACAGTGCTAAAAGAAGTATTGAATTGAGGAATGTTTATTTAAATTTAATACAGGTTATACACATTATCTTTAAGTTTGAGCAGATTTTAATTCAAACTATCAGCACTGTTTACGTAAGCTTCAAAAAATAATTATCATAAATGAAAAAAATATTTTCTATCGCTTTAATAACACTAAGCAGTTTTGTTGCTTTTGCTCAAAAATATATTCCACAAATAAAGGTCGGCACCATTTTAAAATATAATGCTTTTTCGAGAGCTTTCGGGCAAAGTATTCCGCTAACACTTACGATAACTAATCTTACAGGTGCGGTAGATATGCAATACTCGATCCCGCAATTGGGTACAGGCACTTTTGAAATTTCGCAATCAGCAATGCAAAGTGCTAAAAAAATGGCTTTTAAAGAACCTCAGGCTGATGGTGTAACCAAATTGAAAGACGATGAAACTTTAGCTGTGCTATCTAAAAACACTTTTAAAGATTTAACAACCAGTAAAACGTTTATCTTAAACGGCCAAACCTTTAATGTAACTGCAGACACCGCTCCTTTTAAAATTAACGACCAGGAGGCAGACGTTTTCTATGCGGTTACTACCAATGGGAAAACGAAGATGTGGGTTTTAAACAATCCTGATTTCCCTTTAATTTGCAAGTTACAGGGTGGCCCGCAGGGCATAGATTTAACTTTAGAAAGCATTAAATAATAACTTAACTATCAAACCTCCAATTATTTAATGCTGAAATAGCGTGATGTGCCGTCATATCAAACTGCACCGGCACTACCGAAACGTAATCGTGTTCTAAAGCCCAAACATCGGTATCTTCGCCCTGATCATTTACCTGGAAAACACCGGTCAGCCAGTAATATTTTCTTTTCTGCGGATCTAATCTTTCGTCAAATTCTTCCGCCCATTTTGCATTCGCCTGCCGGCAGATTTTGATTCCTTTTAAATCTTTTGTATTCGGAAAATTTACGTTAAGTAAAGTAGCTTGCGGCAAACCGTGATTTAAAACCTGTTCGGCAATTTGTTTAATGTATTTTTTTGCTGCGGAGAAATCGGCTTCCTGCGTGTAATCATCCAGCGAAAAACCAATGGAAGGAATACTTTCAATCGCACCTTCTACCGCAGCCGACATCGTGCCGGAATACAGCACGTTGATCGAATTATTCAGTCCATGATTGATGCCCGAAACACATAAATCCGGCTTTTCGCCTTTAAAAATTACGTTCACGGCAAGCTTTACACAATCTACCGGCGTGCCAGAACATTTGTACATTTCCACACCTTCGTACAGTTCAACTTTATCCAAACGCAGCGGTTTGCCAATAGTAATGGCGTGGCCCATGCCGGATTGCGGACTATCCGGTGCCACCACAATCACGTGTCCAAGTTCCTGCATCACTTCCAGCAACGCTTTGATGCCGGGTGCGGTTATACCATCATCGTTTACCACTAAAATTGTTGGTTTTGTTGCTTTTGCCATGCGGCGAAATTATAAATAAGATTTTTTAAATTTAGAGATGGAAAGTAAAAACCGGTGCACAGTTAAGGATTTTATGTTGATGGAAGTAGGTGCGCCTTATCAATTGATCAATTATGAGCTGGTTTATACACCTTCACGAAGCATCAAACATCAACTGGAGTTGCTACCTATGGTTGGAGGGAATATATAGGCAGATTTAAACAAAGGGTTTTAAATTTGACTATGAAAAAGCGAGTGTACGATGTGGTGTTTAAGAAGATGGCCTTAGAATTATCAGATACTAAAGAATCCGTGAAAGAGGCAGCAGAAGAACCGGGTATAGATCCGGGCCGGATCAGTAAATGGAAGAACCAGTATAAAAGCGTTGGTACGGGTGATATTTCGACCAGTACTTTAAGCGATGAGCAAAAAGAGATCAGAAGGTTACAGCAGGAGCTTCGGGGGGCACAGCAGGAGCGCGATATATTAAAAAAGGCGGTCAGCATCTTTTCCAGGGGAGACGGGAAGTATTCAGATTTATAAAGGCTCGTAAAACTGAATATCCTGTAGAAAAGAGGTGTAAAGTATTGGGCGTAAGTTCCAGCAGTTATTATTACTGGTTAAAATATCCTGTCAGCTTAACTGAGCTTAAATCGCAGGAACTGTTGGTACATATTCACAGGGTTTACAAAAATAGTAAATGCCGTTATGGTAGTCCGCGGATTACGATTGAGTTTAAACAAGCAGGTATTTGTGCATCTCGGCCCAGGGTAGCCCGGGTAATGAGAAAAGCAAACTTACAGAGTATTGTTAGAAGAAAGTACCGCATTCAGACTACGGATTTCAGGCACACTAATGCAGTGGCCCAAAATCATCCGGAGCGAAACTTTTCCGTATTTAGACTGGCTCAGAAATGGGTATTCTGATCTTACCTGTATTAAAACGGGTGAAGGGTGGCTGTATTTGACCACAGTGATCGACCTGGCAGACCGAAAAGTAATCAGCTGGGCACTAAGTGAAACGATGAAAGCAAGCGATACGACGGTTGCAGCATTCAAAATGGCCACAAAAAATAGACCGATTATGCAGCACCTTTTATTTCATTCCGACAGAGGGGTTCAATATGCCTGTAGTGAATTTACCGGGCAGCTAAGAAAATGGCCTGTTAAACAAAGTATGAGCCGAAAGGGTAAATGTTGGGACAATGCCGTAGCAGAAAGCTTCTTTAAAACGATGAAAACAAAAATGATATATCACCATAATTTCCAAACAAAAGTTGAGGCAAAATTAGCTGTGTTCGAATACATAGAAGTTTGGTACAACCGGCAAAGGAGGCATTCAGCAATCGGTTATCTAACACCCTGCCAGCAAGAAGAACTATTATTAGAAACTAAATTGTTTGCCTAAATAATCTCTCCAATAAACTATTGCAATTCCAGTATCGCAAAGTACGATTTTGGCACAAACACCTTTCGCTCCTACAATTAGAAAGACGGATTGATAACTACCTGAGATAATAAAAGTCTGCTCGATCAAAGTAGTCACTTTACAAATAGTAAACTTAACCGAGGTAAGCTAATGGTTTGTGGTTTATCCGAATGTAATTAATCATTCAAGAGATGCTCAAATTTTTCGATATTGCTTCGGTTAACATCTTTTCATGTAATAAACTGGTATTCATAGAAGCGCATATATTAATTTAGCAGCACCTCCATATTTGCAGCGATCAACGTTTTGCTATGATTATCTACACGTTGCTTCAACTCGTTTAGATGCTTGCCAAGCAATGTTCTACAGATCAGTTTTGGATAGAAAAAGAGCGCATCAGTGTTAGTAGTTACTATGGGGAAAAAAGACCAGGAAAGTCGAGAACTTTACTATTCAGTGATAAGATAAATCGTATTAACCTACTAAAAAAGCTTCATCGGGTTTTCTTCATAGGATTTATGCTCGCTTTTTAATTTTTCCTGTAGTTCAATAATCGCTTTCTTTTTACTCTGTTTAATTCGGTCAAGCAATAATTTAGGGCCGCCATCCGGGTTGTACCTGGAACCCCAGGTAAGAAACTCCACCATGTTAGGCACCAGCTCAATACCTTTGTCGGTTAGCAGGTACAGGAATTTCGAAGCGTTTTTCGGGGAAGTTACTTTAGAAACAATACCTTCTTTCAAAAGCGTGTTCAGCTTTTCAGTAAGTACTGCCGAGGAAATTTTCTCGGCTGATGCCCGAAACTCCAGAAAAGATTTTTTGCCTTCAAACATTAAATCCCGTAATAGTAACAGCATCCATTTATCACCGAAAATCTCTACAAAATAATTAATAGGGCATGTTGATCTTCTCTCGGATGTTTTCATATTGTCATAACTTAAAGTAGTTTGTATTTAGAACTACTTTTTGATAAATTTGTAGTTCATAAAACAGATTGCAAAAATAACTAAAATTAACTATGGACTTTACAAATAAAAACGTCGTTATCGTAGGCGGAACAACAGGAATAGGATTGGCAACAGCAAAGGCATTTATCGGTGCAGGTGCGAACGTTTGGATTACAGGCAGAAATACTGATAATCTACAAAATGCAAGTGCAGAAATAAACAACTTGAAATTGAAGACTGTGGTGTCGGACACTTCAAAACTTGCCGACATTGAGATCCTGGAAAAAGTAATTAGAGATAGTGGAAAAAAAGTGGCCGTTCTGTTTCTGAATGCTGGAATTGGCATATTTGAGCCGATAGAAAAAGTTACCGAAGCAAATTTTGATGCACAGTTCAGTACTAATGTAAAAGGTCATTTTTTTACATTGCAAAAATTGCTTCCTCATCTGGCCGATGGAGCATCAGTGATATTCACTTCTTCCTCCGTAGCAACAGCTGCAAATCTGGGTTCCAGCGTATATGCTGCAACTAAAGGTGCGTTGAATAAAGTTGCTCAAATTGCTGCTAACGAGCTGGCAGGAAGAAAAATTCGCGTAAACATCATTAGTCCGGGGCCAATTAAAACACCGGCTTTAGTTAATGCCATACCTGCCGGAGCAGAAGCATATTTGGCTGGCGCTACCGCATTGCAAAGGCTTGGCGATCCCGATGAGATTGCAAAAACAGTATTGTTCCTGGCTTCTGATGCCGCAGGCTATATTTCAGGAACAGAAATTACAGTTGATGGAGGTTACCACACATACGCATTAAAATAAAAAGGAAAAATCCTTTACATGCGAGGTGGAGGAAACGGCAGATGCCGCTTCCTCCACCTCGTACAAATCCTGTGATACAGTTACTTATATCACTTTCAATGCGTCTTTTGCAAATTAAATAATGACGCACTGAATGACGTAATTTTCGATGTATTTTATTACGAGATTTGTGTGGTAGTCAAAAAGAAAAAGCCGCTAAATCATGCGATTTAGCGGCTTTTGGTACCTTTTATGATGGTTTCAGCGGTGAGGGAGGGATTCGAACCCTCGGTACAGTTTCCCGTACGTCAGTTTAGCAAACTGATCCTTTCGGCCTCTCAGGCACCTCACCATATTTTCTTAGTTAAAAGAAGCATTTTTAAGGAGTGCAAATATAGTAATTCACTTTTCCCGGCAAAAAAAATTATTAATATTCAATCCTTACGTGGTAAATGCTCATCAGCATCTTTTTAAAAATACTTTTTACCGTTTCAATTTCCTTTAAAGTGATATTACTATTTTTTAATTGCCCCTGATCTAACTTGTAGTTTACTAATTTGTCAACCAGATCGTTAATAGATTTAAAATTGGGTTCTTTAAGCGCTCGGGAGGCAGCTTCTACAGAATCGGCCAGCATTAAAACGCCTGTTTCCTTGGAGAAAGGGATTGGCCCCGGATATTTAAAGATATTTTCATCCACCATTTTCTCGGGGAAATTTTTTAAAAAAGACTGGTAAAAGAAGTCTACACGCGTGTTGCCATGATGCGTTCGGATAAAATCAACAATGATTTCCGGCAGATTTTTTTTACGTGCTAGCTCTACGCCTTTTTGCACATGCCGGATAATGATTGCGGCACTTTCTTCATAAGGCAGCTTATCATGCGGATTAAAGCCCTGAGTTTGGTTTTCGATAAAAAACTGCGGGTTTTCGATCTTCCCGATATCATGATACAACGCCCCTGCCCTAACTAAAAGCGCGTTGCCGCCAATGGTGTAAATAGCAGTTTCGGCCAAATTTGCAACCTGTAAAGAATGCTGGAACGTGCCGGGAGCCTTAAAAGCAAGTTCGCGCAGTAAGGAAGAGTTAGTATTGGTGAGTTCTATTAAAGTAATATCGGAAGTAATGGCGAATACTTTTTCAAAAAGATAAATTAAAGGATAAGCCAGCAAGGTGAGTAAAACGCTTACCACGAAAGGCAGGAAATCATTCCAATCGATAGAACTGAAACTACCTTCCCGGATAAAGGAAATCCCCAAAAAAGAAACTAAATAACAACTTAAAATCAGTAAGGCCGAAGTTAAAAACTGCTCTCTGCGGATCAGATTTTTAATACTGTAAATAGAAACCATACCGGCTGTAAGTTCATAATAAGCAAACTCGAAACTGTTAGGCACAAAAAAACCACCGATTAAAACCACCAGCAAATGAATATTTAAGGCCAGCCGCGTATCAAACAAAATCCGGATGATAATTGGGACGATACAATAAGGAATGTAATACAAATTTGGCAGCTGGAAACGGATTGCCCAGGAAAGCGTAACCAGCATCGAAGTGATAACCAGTAAAATTAAGCCGACCAAACGGTTATCATTATAAATATCCCTGCGGAAAAGATATAAAAATACAATCAGCAAAGTTATAACCAGGAAAACCAATAAAAACTGGCCCAGCAGCACTTGCTTTTTGTCGCCGGTAACGTGCACATTATCTTCAAAAGCCTTTTTATACGATTCTAATTTCTGGTAAACATCCTGGTTAATAACCGAGCCTTTAGCTACAATCAATTCGCCTTTTTGCACCATGCCATGCGTTTGCGAAAGCCCGTCCAGCGTTTCTTTTTCCAGTTGCTGCGTTAGCGGATGGTCATAGCTGAGGTTATACTGAATATGATCCTGCAGCAAATCGATCAAAAAAGATTTATCAAATTCGTGCCGCTGGTTTAAAACCTGGTCGCAGTAACTTAGCGCGCGTTCTTTGGTAAAAAGTTCTGCAGTATTTTTGTTCTCGGCAATTTTATTTTGAAGGATGGTAACATCATAATTTTCTGAAACACGCTGAAATTTTTTATTAAAAGCAAGTATCCCTTTGTTATAAATTGTGGTAAGTAAATTTGTACCCAATTGCAGGTAAGCTTCCTTTTGCTTTTCGTTTAAAGAAGCATTATGCCATTTAATTTCAAAATCGTTTCTGAAGTTTTCGAGTTCTTGTTTTTGTACCTGCTGGTCAAACTCGTAAATCGGACTAACGCTTTTTAGTGCCGCATCCTTGTCAACTTCTAATTCGGCAGTGGTTTTAAGGATCGCAAAATTGTATGGCGAAACTAAATCCTTCTGGTTCCAAATCCGTCCTTTTCCGTATTCATATCGAAATTTGGCTTGTTTGGGCAGCGTAAAAATGATTACAATTACTGCGGTAAACATCATCAAAAACTTGATGTTCAGGGCAAACTTCCGCAATAATGCTTTTTGTCGAGATGAGTTGAGTATGGCCATCAAAAATCAATACTGATCAAATTTAGAATAAGTTTCTGTTTTATAAATTTTCATTCATATAATTATCAAAAACCGATTGTCCTCAGGGGTCAGATAAATCGTTTTGTAACAAACTTTATTAACGTTGAGAAGCTTTAAATGAAGCAACATTATAACATATCAGGATTTTTTACCGGTAAAAACAGCATGTATTTAATGTTGATCATACGGCGGTAATTGTGGCGGCGGCACATCAATATTTATGCTGTAAAAGAAGCATCGGTTTTAACTTGCATCCTATAAAAGTTTGATTTATAAGCAGGAAAATTTTAGAACAAGCAAAACGTTAATATAAAATCTATTGTTAAACAGCGTATCAAAAAGCTTAAATTTGTGCCGATATAACTTCAGCAAAAATGCCATCAACCGCCCGATTTATGTATTTAAAAAGATTAATCCGGCTGTGTTTGCTTTTTCCTTTGCTTATCAATACTAGTGTTTTTGCGCAGAACGTCAATCAAAATAAACTGAGATTATATGAAGACAGTTTAAAAAATTTAGGTTCTACGGCTGTAAATAATGAAAACGACCTGGAGCGAAAAAATGCCAATTACCAGTTTATCAGAACTTTTGTTACGGCGTTAAAAATTCCGGGTTCATACAATTACAAGTTTGATTCGGTAAAAACAGTATCACAAATTTATTCACCTGATAATCAATTCCGCATTTTCACTTGGAATGTGATGAATGAAGATGGCAGTTATCGTTATTACGGCACCATTCAGCTCAATACAAATGGTGCTTTAAAGATGTTTCCGCTTACAGATTACACACCATTTATCAAGAATCCGGAAGATTCTGTTTTTACGGCTCAAAAATGGTTTGGCGCGCAGTATTATAAAATTATCAAAGCCGGAAACGAAAATCCGTATTACGTTTTACTTGGCTGGAAAGGCAACACCGTTAAAACTACTAAAAAAGTAATCGAAATTTTATCCTTTAAAAACAATGCGCCGGTTTTTGGTTTACCGGTTTTTGGAGACAGGCAGAAACCCAAAAACAGGATTGTGTTTGAATACAGCCGGCAGGCTTCGATGTTGCTGCGTTATGCTTCCGATAAACAAATGATCGTGTTTGATCATCTGGCACCGCGCGATCCGAAAATTAAAACTGATTTTAGTATTTACGGCCCGGATTTAACTTATGACGGTTATCAGCTTAAAAACGGAAAATGGAATTTTGTGCAGGATTTGGATATGCGTAACATCCCGGAAGACCGCGATGCCAATTTTGTTGATCCCAAAAAACAGCTTCAGGATTCTATTCTGAATATTACAAAAAAGCCGAGTGCCTCATTTTCAGGAAAAAACAAGCCTAAAAAGAGTTAAATTGCTGTTACCAATTTAAATTTAGCTGCATTTATCAGCAAAAATGCTTTAATTTAAAAAAAATCTTCTTTAACTGATGGCAGACACGATAACACTGAATACTCCTTCACCCAAAAAACGCCTGATTCCTAAAAGTGTACCGTTTATCATCGGTAATGAGTTTGCTGAAAGGTTTAGCTTTTACGGGATGCGCAGCATTATGGTGATTTTTATGGTGAGCCAGTTTTTTATCCATGAAACCTCTGTAATTGCCAATGCTAAAGCTTATAATGTTTACCATAATTTTTCTACACTGGTTTATGCCACTCCTTTGCTGGGTGCAATTTTGGCCGATTGGTTTTTTGGAAAATACCGTGTCATCTTAATTGGTTCTTTAGTTTACACTATCGGGCATTTTTTACTGTCTATTTTTGATCAATCACTCAGCGGTTTCGAGTTCGGCTTAATCATCATTGCGTTTTCTGCCGGTGCTATAAAATCTTGCGTTTCTGCAAACGTTGGTGATCAATTTGATCATAGCAACCAGCATTTAATGAGCACGATTTACAGTTGGTTTTACTTTAGTATCAACGCAGGCTCAATGGTAAGTTTATGGCTGATACCCGTAATTTATGAAAATTACGGTGCTTCCTGGGCTTTTGGTATTCCCGGGATTTTAATGGCTTTTGCCACGCTGATATTTTTTTCGGGTCGGAAGTTATATATCAAATTACCGCCGAGAGGCATTAATAAAGATAATTTTGTATTTGTAAGCCTTTACGCGCTAAAGTGTAAATTCAACAAAAAAACACCGGTAAAAACAGCATGGGCTTGTGCCGAAGAAAAATACGGCATAGAAAAAGTCGATTCTATACGTGCTGTTTGGAGAGTAATCACCGTTTTTGCGTTTATACCTGTTTTTTGGTCGCTGTGGGATATGAACGGTGCAGAATGGGTAGTACAATCTCAAAAGCTAAATTTGGATACTGGCTTAGGTTTCAGCATTCTACCTGCACAGATCCAAACCGTTAATGCCATATTTTTACTGGTTTTGATACCTGTTTTTAACTATGGTTTTTATCCGTTGGCAGAAAAAATCGGAATAAAATTAACGCCTTTACGTAAAATTGGGTTTGGTTTATTCGTTACGGGCTTTAGTTTTGTAATAATAGCCTTATTACAAACAAAAATAGATCAAGGTTTACACCCTTCCGTTTGGTGGCAGGTATTTGCTTTTTTTATTCTTTCTGCAGGTGAAGTTATGGTTTCGATTACCGGCTTGGAGTATGCTTATACGCAATCTCCGCCATCAATGAAAAGCACCATGACGGCAATCTGGTACATTACTTATTCTGTAGGTTCATTTTTTAATTCCAGAGTAACAAAAAGCATTTCAGAAAACGGCATATTCAGTGGTTTTACTGGTGCTTCATTTTACTGGCTTTTTGTAGCTATCTGTTTTAGTTTTGTAATCATATTTGTACTCGTTAGTCCTCATATTAAAGAGAAAGCTTATTTAGTAGATAATATTGGAGCCGGTTTAAATATCAAGGATAACAAAACGCAAGATATTCATCCGGACAATCCGATCGTGTAAATCATAATTATTAACAAATACAGTATTCCGTGCCCGATAGCCTGGTCATCATACCAACATACAATGAAAAAGAAAACATTGAACGCATTTTGCATAAAGTGTTTTCCATTATGCACGATTTTCATGTGCTGGTTATCGATGATGGTTCTCCGGATGGTACGGCAGCAATAATACAATCGCTTCAAAGCATCTATCCGGAAACCCTTTTTCTGCACGAACGCGCTGGCAAGCAGGGTTTGGGTACGGCTTATATTTTCGGTTTTAAATGGGCAACCGATCGGCATTATGATTTTATTTATGAGATGGATGCCGATTTTTCTCACAATCCCGATGATTTATTGCGTTTGCGGCAAGCCTGTGTAGATGGTGCGGATGTGGCCATCGGTTCACGGTATATTAATGGTGTGAATGTAATTAACTGGCCGATGAGCCGCGTAATGATGAGTTATTTCGCATCTGTTTACGTGCGATTTGTTACCGGAATAGATGTGCAGGATGCTACAGCCGGATTTAAATGTTATCGGCGTAAAGTTTTAGAAACCATTCCGCTCAATAAAATTCAGTTTGTAGGTTATGCTTTTCAGATTGAAATGAAGTTTACGGCTATCAAATACGGCTTTAAAGTGGTTGAAGTGCCAATCATTTTTACAGACCGTCGGCACGGTGCTTCTAAAATGAGTACTAAAATATTTCAGGAAGCTTTTTTAGGTGTTATCAAAATGAAAATGAGCAGCTGGGTTAGAAAATATCCTAAAAATATTACTGCGGAGAAAGCACAAATCTTGCAGGATAGCTAAGCATTTATTTTCTTTAGATTCTAAAATCTTTTAGGTCAAATTTATATTTTCCGGGATACTTCTTTTCGATAAAAATACTAATTTTGTTGGTAATGAACAAAAATCTTGACCCAAATTCAGAAAATCTTTCTTCTACCGAACAGGAAATTGAAAAAGTATTACGTCCGCAGGTTTTTGAAGATTTCACCGGTCAGGAAAAGATTCTGGAAAACCTTCGTGTTTTTGTTCAGGCGGCACGTTTACGCGGCGAAGCTTTAGACCACGTGCTGTTACACGGGCCGCCGGGATTGGGTAAAACTACCCTTTCGCACATTATTGCCAATGAAATGGGTTCGGGCATCAAAATTACTTCCGGCCCGGTTTTAGATAAACCCGGCGATCTGGCCGGTTTGTTAACCAATCTGGAAGCTGGTGATATTCTTTTTATTGATGAAATCCACAGGTTAAGTCCGCTGGTAGAAGAATATCTGTACTCGGCCATGGAAGATTACAAGATAGATATCATGCTTGAAACCGGCCCGAACGCCCGTTCCGTTCAAATTTCGCTAAATCCGTTTACTTTAATTGGTGCAACCACGCGCTCCGGTTTGCTCACTGCGCCTTTGCGTGCCCGTTTCGGGATTAACGCCCGATTACAATATTATGATTCCAAATTACTAACCACTATCGTTCTTCGTTCGGCAGCAATTTTACGAACGCCGATTGCCGAAGAAGGTGCTTACGAAATTGCCCGCCGCAGCCGCGGTACACCGCGTATTGCCAATGCTTTATTGCGAAGAACCCGTGATTTTGCTCAAATTAAAGGCAATGGTAGCATTGATATCCCGATTGCCAAATTTGCTTTGAATGCTTTAAATGTGGATGAACATGGTTTGGATGAAATGGATAATAAAATCCTGTCAACCATCATCGATAAATTTAAAGGAGGGCCGGTTGGATTAAAAACAATTGCTACTGCCGTAAGCGAAGAAGAAGGAACGATTGAGGAAGTTTACGAACCTTTTTTAATACAAGAAGGTTATTTGATGCGCACTTCCCGCGGCCGGGAATGCACCGAAATTGCTTACAAACATTTGGGAAGGATTAAAAGCGGACCGGCAACGCTGTTTTAAGTTAATTTTTAGTTGGTAAAAGAAGCAAGCTTCTTTTACCAACTAAAAATCAAAGCTCATCCAAAGCTTTACGTTCAACCTTTATTTCCCGATAGCGTGAAGGCGAAAAACCGGTAATTTTTTTAAACTGCGCCGATAAATGTGCACTGCTGCTGTAACCCATTTTTAAGGCAATTTCGTTCAAATTCAGCTCGCCGTATTCCATCAGCTCTTTAATTTTTTCTACTTTTTGCCGGATAATGTAATGTTCGATGGTACTGTCTTCCTGTTCAGAAAAAAGGTTACTTAAATAACTGTAAGGTTTTTTTAAATTATCGGTAAGCAAAGTAGAAAAGTTAATGTTCAGTTTGCTTAAATCTGAATATTGAACGGTTTTGGTAATCAAATTTTTCAACTGCTCAATTAATTTGGATTTGTGGTCATCAATCAACTCAAAACCAACCACTTTAAAGGCAGATGCAATGGCAATTAATTGATTTGAATCGGGTTCAGGCTCCACCTCAACCCAACCCAAACCAATAGCCTCAACATTAAAATTTAAGGTTTGCAAAGTTTGCTTAACTACCAAAAGACAGCGATTACAAACCATATTTTTAACGGCTAATTTCATACGTTAAAAAATTCGTTCTGCCTTAAATGCAAATATGTTACTCACCCGTGTTTCCTCCCTGGTTATCGGTATGAATATTTTTACCATCGTCGCCCCCAGTTTCATGCTGCGAACTTTTTCCTTCTTTTTGATATTGGATATGATTGCCGCTGGTATGGTTTTCTTCATTCTCACCAACTCCAATCGGCCTGTCGGTTTTAGAAGTGCTTTCGTGCGTATCGTTAGGTTCGGGATTTAATTTTTCAGAATGATCCGGATTTTGGTTAGCCATGATTTTGATTTTTATGTTTACAATATACGCATTACCTATCGGCATGCTTCTTTTATGCGTATAAAACTGCTGAATACTAAAAATGTTTAGCACAGAAAATTATACCTTTTTTAAGCGGACACCATCTTCCACAAAAATAAATTATAGTTTAAGGTTTTATTTAATTTTGATGTCAAACTGAAACGCTACGTAAAATTTAAAAATGGATTATAAAGATTACTATAAAATTCTTGGTGTTAGTAAAACGGCTACGCAGGATGAAATTAAAAAAGCGTACCGCAAACTGGCCGTAAAATATCACCCGGATAAAAACCAAAATGATAAAGTTGCAGAAGCAAAATTTAAGGAGGCAAACGAAGCAAACGAAGTTTTAAGCAAGCCGGATAAGCGCAAACAATACGATGAACTGGGCGAAAACTGGCAAAATTATCAGCAAGCCGGCGGTTATGCCAACCAAGGTGGCAGCCGGCCGGGCGGAAGCAGAAGAAGCGGCGGCGGTGGTTTTTCTACCGAGGATTTTTATGGCGGCGGCGGCCAGTTTTCAGATTTTTTTGAGAATATTTTTGGCGGCGGCGGTAATGCAGGCAGCGGCCGAACCGGCGGCAGGCGTGCATCAACCGGAGAAGATTTGCAGGCCGAAATGCACATCACTATGGAAGAAGCTTTTAACGGTGCTTCCCGCCAGGTTACGATTGGTGATTCTAAAGTAAATATGAAACTAAAACCGGGCGTAAGCGAAGGGCAGATTTTACGTTTGAAAGGCAAAGGCGAAGCCGGAAGGCATGGCGGTGCCAATGGCGATTTGCTGATTACGATGCACATTTTGCCAAACCCCAAGTTTGAGCGCAAGGAAAACGACCTGTATTTTGATCAATTGGTGGATATTTACACCGCAGTTTTAGGCGGTAAAATAGCTGTTGCCGGCATTAATAAAACCGTAAACATGACGATTGCAGCCGGAACCGACAGCAATAAAACGTTTCGGCTAAAAGGTTTAGGCATGCCTCATTACAAAAACCCGGAAACTTTTGGTGATGCTTATGTACGTGTTATCATCCAATCCCCAAAAAATTTAACTGATAAAGAAAAAGAACTTTTCGAGCAGTTAGCTGCATTGAGAGCATCTTAACTGATGCAAATTCACCTCAAATTATAAAGCCGATTCTATGCCTTTTACCGTTATTGCGCAGCTGGTGGATTTAAAGCTGCAGCAAATTTATCCTGTAGCTTTAATTGTTGAGAACGAGCTGATCAAGTCTGTCGAAAAAGTATCGGTAAAAGAAGCATCCTCCCTCCCGTTTTTGTCGCCGGGTTTTGTGGATGCACATGTGCATATTGAAAGTTCAATGCTCATTCCTTCAGAGTTTGCACGTTTGGCCGTGGTACATGGCACCATTGGAACCGTGAGCGATCCACATGAAATTACAAATGTTTGCGGTTTGGCAGGTGTAGAATTTATGATTGAAAATGGCAAAACTGTTCCGTTTAAATTCAATTTCGGTGCGCCAAGCTGTGTGCCGGCCACTACTTTTGAAACTGCCGGAGCTGTGTTGAATGCAGCCGATGTTGATTCGCTTTTGGCCCGAAAAGAGGTTAGATATTTAAGTGAAATGATGAATTTTCCGGGCGTTTTAAACCAGGAACCGGAAGTGATGCAGAAAATTGCCTCTGCCAAAAAATATCAAAAACCGGTTGACGGCCATGCGCCGGGTTTACGTGCAGATTTAGCCAAAAAATATATTTCGGCAGGCATCAGCACCGATCATGAATGTTTTACTGCGGAAGAAGCTTTGGATAAGCTTAATTTAGGTATGAAAATTTTAATCCGCGAAGGAAGTGCCGCCAAAAACTTTGATGCTTTAGTTGATCTGCTGCATGAACACGCCGACCGGATAATGCTTTGCAGCGACGATAAACATCCGGATAGTTTGGTTTCCGGCCATATTAACCAGCTTTGCGCACGCGCGGTTGCAAAAGGCGTTAACGTTTTTAAGGTGCTAAAAGCAGCATGCGCTAATCCGGTTTTGCATTATGATTTAGAAATCGGTCTGCTGAATATTGGCGATCCGGCAGATTTTATTTTGCTGCAGAATCTGCAGGATTTTAACGTTTTACAAACTTATATCAACGGAGAATTAGTTGCAGAAAACGGAAAAAGTTTGATTGTAAGTTGTTCTTCATCCGCCATAAATAATTTCAATTGTGAAGCAAAAACACCCGAAGATTTTTATTTTCCGGCGAAGAATACTTCCGCAGAAAAACAAAAAATTGCGGTAATAGAAGCATTGGACGGACAATTGATCACCAAAAAAATATTTGCAGAATTACCTGTAAAAAAAGGATTTGTAATAACTGATTTAAAGAATGACTTGCTGAAAATTTGCGTGGTTAACCGTTATCAGCCTGCACCGGTTACCAAAGGATTCATCAAAAATTTTGGTTTAAAAGTAGGTGCAATTGCATCTTCGGTATCGCATGATAGCCATAATATTGTTGCGGTTGGCGTGGATGATGAAAGTATTTGTAAAGCCGTAAACCTGATTATTAAGGAGCAGGGCGGCATCAGTTGTGTTGGAACTGAGCAAGAATCTGTTTTACCGCTACCGGTTGCAGGTTTAATGAGCAGCAAAAATGGCTACGAAGTTGCAGCCGCTTATACTACAATTGATGCTATGGCTAAAAAATTGGGTGCTACGCTTTCGGCACCTTTTATGACGTTGAGCTTTATGGCTTTACTGGTGATTCCGCATTTAAAACTAAGCGATTTAGGTTTATTCGACGGTGATGAGTTTAAACTGCTTGAATCGTAAAAAGTATCGGTAAAAGAAGCATGCTGTTATTTTGGGGTTTTTTGTCGTTTCGACTTCTTCCTGTCATTTCGACCAAAGGGAGAAATTTTCATCAAAGGGAGAAATCTTCCTTAAAACGATTGAATTTATATACTTAGATGAAGATCCCTCCTACCGTCGGAATAACAACTTTAATAATGCCCGCGGATGGAACTATAAATTTCATCATCATACAGCTTTCTTAATTGCTGATGCGTTTCGCCGGATAACGGCGGCAAAGCAGAAGCTTCTGCATTACTGATAACCTGAGCGACTTTTGATGCGCCCGGAATAACGGTGGTAACTTGCGGATGATCTAAAATCCAGCGGATAGCCCATTGCGACATGCGCTGATCCGGAAGTAAATTTTTGATTTCTTTGGAAAGCTTTACACCTTGCTTAAATTCAATTCCCGAAAAGGTTTCTCCGGCATTAAAAGCTTCCCCGTCGGCATTAAAATTTCGATGGTCTTTTTCGCCAAATTTGGTATTTTCATCAAACTTTCCGGTTAGTAAGCCGCTTGCCAACGGCACACGTACAATTATCGATACTCCTTTTGCTGCTGCTTTTTCGAAAACTTCATCAGCTATATGCTGGCGAAATAAGTTAAAAATGATTTGCAGCGAAGCTAATCCTTCCTGCTCCAAACAAATCAGTGCTTCCTCGGATGTTTCTACACTTACGCCCCAGTTTAAAATCAAACCTTCATCTTTTAAATGGCGCAAGTAATTAAAAACTTTGCCTGCACGCATTTCTTTGGTTGGGATACAATGTAGTTGCTCTAAAAATAGATGAGGCCGGCCAAGGTGATACAGCGAATCTTCTACTTGTTTCCGCATCAGATCATACGTAAAATTTTGCGGCCAGCCGTTTGGGTTATCAGAACGGCGACCGAGTTTTGTAGCTATATAAATTTCTTTTGATTGTGTTTTCAAAAATTTACCGATAATTTTTTCGCTGATTCCCATGCCGTAAACATCGGCTGTATCAATAAAATTGCCGCCGGCATCCACGTAACTTTGTAAAATCTGCATTGCTTCTGCTTCGTCCACTTTTCCCCAATCGGCACTGCCCAACTGCCAGGTTCCCAAACCTACTTCGGCTAATTGTATATTTTTAAATGTTCTGTAATTCACAAGAGCTTAATTATTTTTTAAAGATTTGATTTTTTTGTGCTAAAAGAAGCATTTGATTAAATATTCAATCCACTTTTTGATAAAGTAGAAAATGCTGGATCGGCAGCAACTCGTTCCGCTGAACTATTTTAAAACCATTGGCAGCCAGCTCTTTATTCGCTTGTTTAACAGACATTTTGTGCAGTTCCTTAATTTCAATCGCCGGGTCTTCAGCCCGATATTCCAGCAACAGCAGCTTTCCACCTGGTTTTAACGCTTTACGTAAAGCCTGCAAAACTTCGTGCGGATACAGCAATTCGTGGTAAACATCAACCATAAAAGCGAGATCAACAGAGGCATCCGGCAAATTCGGCGACGTTTCCGTTCCCTTCACAACCTGCACATTTTGTTGCCCGTTTTCTTTCTTCGTCCGGTTTAAATAAGTAACAAATTCGTCCTGCACTTCAACTGCAAAAACTTTTCCCTGCGGTACTTTTTTAGCGATGCGGAAAGTGTAATAACCAGTTCCGGCACCAATATCCGCCACCACCGAATTTGCAGTTAAAGGCATTTTACTGATTGCCAATGCTGTATTTTCTTCCTGCTGGCGGTTGTTGCGCTCCAACCAATCTGCACCGGCCGCACCCATTACAGGTGCAATTTCCCGCCCTAAATACAATTTTCCGGTACCATCTACAGTAGCGGATTTACTTTGATAAACCTGATTTTGTGTTGCTGTTTTTGGCTGCGAACAAGCCGAAATCACCCCAAAAAGTAACGGAATGATAAATACTTTTTTTATGATAGTTTTTCTCAACATAATCAATCAACAAAATGAACATAGCTTTTGTGCTGATTGAATACTGAAGAAAATTAAAAAATACTTCTCATTTTTAATGCTTCTTTTAACATTAAATTTTACAAATTATTTAAATAATATTAATTATGCTTGAGATAGTTATAAACTTTAAACAAGTTTTTAATAAAAAATTTAAAATTTTCTATAATTTAAATTAAATTGCAGCAGCATTTGTAAGAAAACCGCTTTATGATATTATTTAATCTGCTAACAATTTATTCTTCTTACTATCTCTCGAAAAAACATAATTTCTATTCAATATACCTGCAAACATTAACTTCTAAAACCAAAAATCTATTAAAATGAGAAAAACATTACCATTTATTATCTTACTAATTGTAATGCTGCTGGCGTTAATATTCAGTTCTGTTGATTTAACAAATGTTAAAGGTAGCAAAATTGATACGGGAGATACGGCCTGGCTGCTGATTTCTACTGCTTTAGTATTGGTGATGACACCCGGACTTGCTTTTTTTTACGGTGGAATGGTTCGGAAAAAAAACGTAATTTCTACCATGCTGCAAAGTTTGGCTTGTATGGGTCTGATTACTATTATCTGGGTAGTTTGCGGTTTCAGCTTGGCTTTCGGCGCAGATTTTCACGGGATTGTTGGTAATCCGGCAACGTTTTTTATGATGAGAGGAACGTTGGGCAACAGCACTTGGTCTTTAATGCCAACCGTCCCGCTGATTTTATTTGCGATGTTCCAGTTAAAATTCGCAGTAATTACACCTGCCTTAATTACCGGCGCATTTGCAGAACGGATCCGCTTTAACTCCTACCTGATATTTTTGTGCCTTTTTATCCTTTTTATTTACGCGCCGTTGGCACACGCAACCTGGCATCCGGACGGTTTAATGTTTAAAGCCGGCGTACTTGATTTTGCCGGCGGAACGGTTGTGCATATGTCTGCAGGCTGGGCTGCACTTGCCTCGGCTTTATATTTAAAACAGCGAAATTCTGCTGATCATACGCCGGCCAGAATCAGCTATGTAATTTTAGGTACCGGTTTATTGTGGTTCGGCTGGTTTGGTTTTAACGCAGGTTCTGCCGGCGGTGCCGGGATATTAGCCGCAAACGCCTTAGCTACAACAACAACCGCTTCTGCCGCTGCAGCTATCAGCTGGATTTTTTTTGATATGCTTCGCGGGAAAAAACCTTCTGCAATGGGTGCTTGTATCGGTGCAGTTGTTGGCTTGGTGGCCATTACGCCGGCAGCCGGTTACGTTACCATTCCGCATTCTCTGGTTATTGGTTTTGTATCGGCAATTGTGAGTAACCTGGTTGTAATCTGGCGTTCTAAAACCAGTATTGATGATACGCTGGATGTTTTTCCATGTCATGGTGTTGGCGGTATGATGGGCATGTTGTTAACAGGCATTTTTGCAAACAAAAATGTAAACTCTGCCGGAGCAAACGGACTTTTTTATGGCGAAACACATTTATTTTTAGTTCATTTAGCTGCTTTGGCAGGCGTTTCCGCTTTTGCTTTTTTTGGATCGATGATACTGCTGCGCGTAACCAATTTAATTACGCCGTTGCGGGTAAGTTTGGATGCAGAAATCGTTGGTTTGGATCAAAGTCAGCACGACGAAGGATTATAAAACCGGCAATACTTCTTTTATCAATAAAAAATTGAATTTCAATCCTGATTTTAAAATAATCTTAATTTTTGAAAATCAGGATTTTATATTTAAAAACTGTTTTATTATCATTCTGTCAAAAACGCTGTTTTTATCGACTTAAAAATAGATTTTCTTCAAAATAGATTCCTTTTCACAAAAAGTTTTATAAAAGTTCTTTAAATTACTGATATTAATTTAATATAAAGTTTCCAGCAGTTATATTTGGTTGCAGAAATACAAAAATAATATTTATACTAATTGCATTAACCAAAAATGGCAGCAAAACTTGAATACATTTGGCTGGATGGTTACAAACCAACACAAAGCCTGCGCAGTAAAACTAAAATTGAGAAAGATTTTAGTGGGAAATTAGAAGATTGTTCGGACTGGAGTTTTGATGGTTCATCTACTCAGCAAGCGCCCGGCGGCTCATCAGATTGTATCCTGCGGCCGGTTTTTATTTGCAAAGACCCAGAAAGACGAGAAGGTTATTTAGTAATGTGCGAAGTTTTAACTTCAGACGGAAAAGCGCATCCATCCAACGGACGTGCTTTGATTGACGATAACGACGGTGATTTTTGGTTCGGTTTTGAGCAGGAATATTTTTTATGGAACCCGGAAACTAACAAACCACTTGGCTTCCCGGTTAACGGCTACCCGGCACCGCAAGGCCAGTATTATTGCTCGGTTGGCGCACAAAATGCTTTCGGAAGAGACATTGTAGAAGAACATTTGGACGTTTGTTTGGATGCAGGATTAAATGTAGAAGGTATAAATGCCGAAGTTGCAGCCGGACAATGGGAGTTCCAGATTTTTGCAAAAGGCGCAAAAGAAGCCGGCGACCAGATTTGGATTGCCCGTTATCTGTTAGAAAGAATCGGCGAAAAATCCGGTGTTTCCATCAATTGGCACTGCAAACCGCTGGGCAGTTTAGATTGGAACGGTTCTGGTATGCACGCCAACTTTTCTAATACAGCTTTGAGAACAGCAGGTAATAAAGAAACTTACGACAAAATTTGTGAAGCTTTCCGCCCGGTTGTTGTAGAACATATTGAAGTTTACGGTGCCGATAACGAGCAGCGTTTAACCGGAAAACATGAAACTGCTTCCATTTACGATTTCAGTTACGGCGTTTCGGATCGCGGTGCTTCCATCCGCATTCCGCTGGCAACTGTAGAAAGAGGCTGGAACGGTTATCTGGAAGATCGCCGGCCAAACTCTGCCGCAGATCCTTATAAAGTTGCTGCACGTATCATTAAAACGGTAAAATCAGCAGTGGTTGATCAACCTGAAAATTCTGTTACCGAAGCTGAATTAGCATAAGCAAAAATTTTATAGTTGATTTTAAAAAGGTGTAAGTTTAAAAAGCTTACACCTTTTTTAGTTTTGTTAGGGATTACTTCTTTTATAAAAGAATTTAAAAACTGTAAATTTGAGTAATGGCAATATTGATTGTACAGCCCGAAAACGAAGAAAAACTGGCTGCTTTAAAAGCTTTTATGAAAGCATTGAAAATAAGTTTTAAGGAAGAAAAACCTTATAACCCGAAGTTTGTAGCAAAAATTGAACGAAGCAAAAAAGAGTTTGAAACGGGAGATTTTAAGGCTATCAAAACAGAAGATTTGTGGAAATAATATATTCAAAAGAAGCTCAGGTTGATGTTGAATATTGGAAGAAGTCTGGAAATAAGATAATACAAAAGAAAATTTCTCAATTACTTGATGCGATTGAGGACAATCCAATTGAAGGAATAGGTAAGCCAGAAATTTTAAAACACAATATGTCTGGTTTTTGGTCAAGACGAATAGATCAAGAACATCGAATTGTTTATGAGTTGTTGGAGGATAAAAGAACTATAAGAATTCACTCTTTAAAAGGTCAATATAAATGATTCTTTTAAAATTTCCCATACTCCTTTTACCCCTACTTTTTCAGCGTCAAAACAACTACACTAAGCGGTGGCAGTTCTGCAACTAATTGTTCGCCTTGCTTTTTTGCACCGGTAAAAACAGTAGGTTTAATTTTTCCGGATTGTTCAAAAGAATTATAGTCGTTAAACTTAGGCGAAGTAACAATCCGGCCTTGTACTGTTTTCCAGGTAACATCCTGTAAAACCGTGCTGACGGCAATTTTTTTCGTCGCATCTAAATTCACAAAAGAAATATGTACCACGCCGCTGCTATCACGCGAAGCGGAAGCATTTATAGCCGGAATATGTTCTCCATCTAAAATAAAATCCGGTGATTGGATCGTTATCGGTAACAAGGTTGCATCCTGATGTACCTGGTACAAATCAAAAACATGATAAGTTGGCGTTAAAACCATCTTGTCTTTTTGCGTTAACACCAAAGATTGCAATACGTTAACCGTTTGCGCCAGGTTGGCCATTTTTACACGGTCAGCATGATTTTGAAAAATATTTAAGGTAGTTCCGGCGATCAGCGCATCGCGCATGCTGTTTTGCTGATACAAAAATCCGGGATTGGTTCCGGGTTCAACATCCGTCCAAACGCCCCATTCGTCAACCACTAAAGCTACTTTTTTAGCGGCATCGTACTTATCCATAATGGCAGAATGTTTGGTAACCAGCTCTTCCATGTGCAAACAATTTTTCATGGTCGAGAAATATTGTTTTTCGTCGAAATTAGTTGCCGAACCTTTTTTACCCCAATTCCCAGTCGGGACGGTGTAATAATGCAGGGATAAGCCCCACATTCGCGTACCGATTTTTTTCATTGCAACTTCCGTCCAATTATAATCATCACTATTAGCTCCACTGGCAATCCTTTTAAGCGGCGCACCCGGATAATCCCTGGCATAAGTAGCATAACGCTTGTACTGATCAGCATAAAAATCAACGGTCATGTTGCCGCCGCAACCCCAGCTTTCATTTCCAACGCCCCAAAAACTCACCTTATAAGCTTTAGAATGGCCGTTTTGCTTCCTTAATGCCGACATCGGACTTTCACCGTCGAAGTTTAAATATTCTACCCATTTAGCCATTTCCTCCACCGTGCCGCTGCCCACATTTGCCGAAACATATGGTTCACAATTCAGCATACCGCATAAATCCAGGAACTCGTTTGTACCGAAACTGTTATCTTCCACTACGCCTCCCCAGTTTGTGTTGACCATTTTCGGGCGATTTGTCCTCAACCCAATTCCGTCCCGCCAATGGTATTCATCCGCAAAACAACCGCCGGGCCAGCGCAAATTCGGGATATGTATTTTCTTTAAAGCTTCTACAATATCCGTACGGATCCGGCCTTTGTTCGGGATGTTTGACCCTTCAGGAACCCAAAATCCATCATAAATACTTCGGCCTAAATGTTCTGAAAACTGACCGTAAATATGCCTGCTGATCTGTGTTTTTGCATCTTTACCGTTAACAGTTGCCTGCGCTGTTTGCTGGCAAAACGCTTCGACACTCAAAAAAAACAATAACGATAGTACAAATAAGTGCTTCATAGAAATTGATTTTAGAAAAAATGAATACTCCTTTTACGGATAGTTTTTATTGGTTTAAACTGCTTTTGAAAAGTAGATTTGCGTTCTAAATTAAGATATTTATTTGTTTGAGTAATGTATTTTTAAAACAAAAAAGCCGGCTGCACAAACGCAACCGGCTTCAGTCTATTTAAAATGGATACTGTTTTTACCGGCAAATTATTGGAAGATACTGTCCGATAAATTACTGTTCAACTTAACATCTGCAACTTTAAATTCAACATTTTCTCCGAAGAAAGAATTTTTAATGGTATAGGCAACCTTTATCCCGTTACCGGCTTCACGGTAATCGCCGTAATCTACCACATTTGTTGCATCCGAATTTGTTCTGGCTTCACGGATTTTTAAGCCGGAAGTAACATCATAGTAAGCTCTAACGGTGCCGGATGCGTTTGTAGTAGTAATTAAATACACAGGCTGATTGTTGATCATTTTTACGCCGGGTGATAAAACAGTTGCAGAATTATTGAAATCCAATTCCGGAAACAACATACCTGCTTGTTTTAAAGCAGTTTTTTCAGCATTGGTTAACTGTATAAGTTCGTTATTTTGTACTGCTTTTACGCTGTCTTTATTTATAACCAGGTGCCGAACCATATTATAAGTTGGCAATTTTATTTCCTGCAAAAATTTACCGGGCGTTTTATATTGATTAACCATTTGAATCGGAATTCCCTGAATTTGTCCGGCAGCTGTAACAGTTACATCTTTTAAAGCTTTGATTTTTTCGGCTCCGCCAACCGCGTCCAAATATTTTTTGATCACACTTGCGGCAGTTGTTCCGGCTGGCATCGCAATACCGCTAAATGTATTATTATCCGGGTCAACATCAGGTAAAACATGATCAGGATCAAGCACAATCAAATTTATTTTAGAGGTTGAAGGATACTGGAATGTCCAGCTGCCGCCACGCTGCCAAATTTCGGCAGGCAACTTTACCGTTTCTGTTTTGCCGTTTTCTTCCTTCACCATTAAGGTAACCGGCAAAGCCATTTCGCCCAGGTTTTCTATGGTGATCAATGCTCCTTTTACCACATCTTTATTTACATAACTGATGCCTTTAACCGATTGATCCAGCTTCCAGGTTGTAAAAAACCATTCCTTCCAAAACCAGCTCAAATCTTCACCGGAAACATTATCCATTGTATGAAAAAAATCCCAGGGCGACGGATGTTTAAAAGCCCAACGTTTAATGTAAGTTCTGAAAGCATAATCAAAACGTGTTTCGCCTAAAATCTGCTCGCGTAAAAGTTTAAGCCCTAAAGCAGGCTTGTTGTAAGCAGCCTCACCCAAATATGATGCCTGCAAAACATCCGGCGTGTTGATGATCGCTTCTGCTTCCGGCCCAAAAGTTGTTAATGCGTTTGCCTGCACATCAGTTTTAGTATAATATTCGCCTTTATTAAACAGCTGTATATCATTTCCGTTCATAAAAGTATTAAAACCTTCATCCATCCAGGCGTACTTACGCTCGTTAGAACCCACAACCATCGGGAACCAGTTGTGGCCAAATTCGTGGTTGGTTACTTCCCATAAATCCTTTCCCTGGCTGGTTGCTCCGCAAAAAACAATGCCCGGATATTCCATTCCGCTTACAATTCCAGCCACATTTGTTGCCGTTGGATAAGTAAATTCAAACCATTGCCTGGAATCCATTTCGATACTTGCCTTGATGTATTCTGTAGATCGGCCCCAAGCATTTTGCCCGCCAACCTGCATCGGATAAACGGATTGTGCCAGTATCTTTTTCCCGCTTGGCAAATTAATGCGCGCGGCATCCCAAACAAAAGCGCCGGAAGCTGCCCATGCAACATCACGGGTATTTTTACACAGAAATTTCCAGGTTAGATTTGGCTTTTTGAAATATGAAACCTGCTTTGCCACATCCGCAGAATCCTGAATAAAAACTGTTTTATCACTATTTTTTGCCTGATTTAACCGACTGATTACCGTTGGAGATAATACCTCTGCCGGATTTTGCAACTCGCCCGAACCAACAATAATCAGGTTAGAAGGTGCAGTAATTGTATAATTAATATTGCCGTAATCCAGGTAAAACTCGGAAGCACCCAGGTACGGGATGGTGTTCCAGCCGCTTAAATCATCGTAAACTTCCATCCGCGGATACCATTGTGCAATTTCATAAATCCAACCGTAATTGGTTTGGAGGCGGCCCATGCGGTCGGTTCCGTTCTCCGGGATTTCAAAACTGTAATCAATTTTAATCTGAATTTTACTACCTGCTGCTTTTAAAGAATCTTTTAATTTGATCTGCATCCTGGTATCGGTTACCAAATAATTTGCGGACTCTGCTTTACCGTTTCTAATCAACGTTACCGATTTAATTTCATCTCCTTTGGTAAATGCTTTATTGGCAAAGCGGCCTCCGGTAATCGGCGTGGTTGCTTCGGCACGAGAATCTTCCCGATAAATATTCTGATCTAATTGCAGCCACAAAAAAGGCAATCCATCCGGACTGTTATTGGTATAAGTGATGATCGTACTGCCTGAAATAGTTTTTTTAGCAGTATCCAACGCTACATTAATTTGATAATCTGAACGGTTTTGCCAATATTTCTGACTTGGTGCACCACCAGCCGTGCGAAACTGATTGCCTTTCTCCGTATAAAACAGATTATCAAAAACTTTATGCTGATCGTATTTGCTACCCAAAACCGGCGTATTTTGTGCCTGGCTGCTTAAAAAATTACCGGCCATCAATAAAATGCCGGTAAAAGCAGTATATAATTTTTTCATGTTGAAACAGATATAGAAGTAGGTTTTAAAGATAAATTTTTACCTGCTAAAAGAAGTATTAAGCAAATTAAATTAGGCAATAAAATAAAAATATTACAAAGCAGCTTCGGTTTTATCCGGAGGAAGAAAGGAGAAATTTATCAATCAGCCTTTATGCAAATAGTTAAAATATTGTTTTATTTTCCAACGAAAACGATTTTTAAACCGTTGTTGATTCTGATAAATTAAGTATCCGAATACTTTATTCCTAATACTAAAACTTACTACATTACAACTTCTCAGCGAAAATTTATAAGTCATAAATTTTAACGTATAAAAAAAGCCTTTCCGTTAGAAAAGGCTTTTTTGAGTGTGGTACCAGCTGGAATCGAACCAGCGACACAAGGATTTTCGGTCCTTGCGACATTAATGTCAAATGAATACATCTGTATTAATTACTTATAAAGTCACCAGTAAATATTCATATTCATTCGTTTTAAACCGTAAAAAACCGTTATTTGCATGACGAATACGTGACGAATTATGGCGATGGTAAAACTATTTTTACGGAAAACAGTACTGGCAGACGGTACTTCTTCCCTTGTACTGAAAATTCACAAGGACAAAAAAGCTGCTATTGTTAAAACAGGTATCAATCTTAAACATAGCGATTGGGATGCCGTCAAACAACGCGTCAAAAGCAACCACCCAAATTCTAAGCGGATGAATAACCTTCTGCTTAAAAAATTAAGCGAAGCAAATGATAAGGTTATTGAACTTGAAACGATTCACAGTAACGCTTCATCAAAAACCCTTATCAGTAAAGTAAAGCCCGATACAAACTCAATGTTTTTTATACAGGCAGAACAATACTTGTCTGAACTAAAACAAGCCGGAAAATACAATAGATATACAGCAGACAAACCTCGTGTAAAAAATTTTAAAGATTTTATAGATGGTTCAGATATAAATTTTTTTGACATCACTATTCCCTTGTTGGAACGCTTTAAAAGCTATTGCATAAACAATTTAAGAGTAAAAGAGCGAACTGCAATCAATCACTTGGTTGTTGTTCGTTCAATATTTAGTCAAGCAATAAAAAATGAGCTGATTAATCCTAAATATTATCCTTTTGGTAAGGGGAAGATCGCTATTAAATTCCCGCAATCCAACAAAGTGGGATTAGATATTGAAGATGTGCAAAAGTTGGAAATAGTTGAATTACTGCAAAGTAACCAAAATCATGCCCGCAATTTATGGTTAGTTTCTTTTTATTTAGCTGGTATGCGCGTATCTGACTTACTGCGCTTAAAATGGTCGGATTTTAAAAGCGACCGTTTATTTTATACAATGGGTAAGAACCTTAAAGCTGGGTCATTAAAAACACCCGAAAAAGTCATTAATATTTTAGCGCAATATCTTAATGACAAGAAGCATAAGGAGGATTATATTTTCCCCGAACTAAAGGATTTGGATGGTGAAGACAACTTTATTATCCAACGTCGCATTGCTCATACAGCCAGCAGGATTGATAAGATTCTTCGCAACCATGTCTGCCCTGCTGCTAATGTTGAGAAGAATGTAACAATGCATATCGCAAGACATAGTTTTGCAAATATTGCTGGAGATAAAATTCCTTTAACCATGTTACAAAAATTATTCAGACATTCCACAATTTTAGTAACGATGGGATATATGTCGAATTTTACTAATAAAGAGGCTGATGATGCTCTGGATGCTGTCATAGGGTTTTAGTAAAGCCTGCCTTTAATTTTACAATAGTTATTAGATTTTTGATTTCTATTCTTGGCAATTTTCTATTTTATGTTACTTTTAAATTCTAATTTATTTGTTCAAGGTTAATTACTGAATTAAAACATTTTTGAGATGCAAGTTATCTGTTTGGACGAGCCTGCTTTTTATGCGTTAATTGAAAGCGTTGTCGGGCGACTTAACAGCCAGAACAATACTAAAGAAGATAAATGGATATCGGGTGAAGAGGCGATGCAAAAGCTTCGGATCACGAGCAAGACGACATTGCAGAATTTGCGGGATACGGGCAGCATCCGCTTTTCGCAGCCATCCTCAAAATACATTTTGTACGACAACGATTCCCTGAATGAGTATTTAGAAAAACACGCTAAAAATACCTTTTGATATGAGCGAACAGGAAAACGAAAAGCTGTACACGAAAGGGTTTAATGGCGGCTACGCGCTAAGTAAAAGCGAGCCAGACCTGGTGAACCAGATCCTTTCTACCGAAAATGACTGGAATATTTTTGTCCAAGGTATCCGCGACGGTAGAAAAGAATATCTGAAAGAAGTAAATGGGTCTGTAAAATAAACTGTGTCAATTCTTGCTACAACAAATATAGTATCATTCTTTCTGGGAACCAAATGGCCAGTTTTTGAGCGGTCGTCGCCCAGTTAGCAAGCGGCATTGTCCATTTTTGTTTAATGTTGTTGTGGGCCAGATAGATCAGTTTCAGCAGGGCCATATCGGAGGTAAAACCGCCTTTTGTTTTGGTCACTTTTCGGACCTGCCGGTGAAATCCTTCAATGGTATTGGTGGTGTAGATCAGTTTACGAATGGCTGCATCGTAGCGGAAATAGGTTGTTAATTTTGACCAGTTATTACGCCAGGATTCTAGTACCTTTTCGTACTTCTTACCCCACTTTTCTTCCAGCTGATCCAGGCGCAGCTCGGCCAGTTCCAGCGTTTCGGCCTGATAAACCGGCTTCAGATCTTTCATAAATGCCTTCTGATCTTTAGAGGCCACGTATTTCAGGCTGTTGCGAATCTGATGGACAATGCAGGTCTGGATCTCTGTTTGCGGGAATACCGTGTTAATCGCCTGCGGAAAACCGTTCAGGTTACCAGGTACAGGCGATCAGGATATCTTTTACGCCACGGTTCTGCAGGTCGGTCAGCACTGACAGCCAGAAGTTAGCACCCTCACTCCTGGAGACGTACATGCCTAACAGTTCTTTATGGCCATAACGATCAATACCCAGGATATTGTAAACGGCATTTTGTAAGCTCCCCAAAAATTAGTACGATTTAAAAGAAGACAAAAGTTTTAACTTTAAATTGTATAGAGATGAAAAAGAGCGAGGTTTACACCAGAACAGACTGCGCGGATCTTGAAGGAATTTGATCAGGGCAAAACAGTAGAAGCTATTACCAGGGAACACGGGGTTAGCCGGGCAGCTTTTTACAAATGGCGTCAGCGTTATGGTGGACTGGAGGCCACGGAATTAAAAAGGCTTAAAGAACTGGAAGAAGAGAACGTTCGCTTGAAGCGGATGTATGCCAATCTTGCCTTAGATTTAGAAGCAGCCAGATACATCATAGAAAAAAAGCTTTAGCACCCTGCCAGAAGCGTGATCTAGTTCAGGAATGTGTTCAGGAGAAAACCTTTAGCATCAGCAGGGTGTGCCAGTTGATAGGGATCAGCCGCAGTACATTTCATTATCATTCTATAAAAGACGATCAGCATCTATCAGAAAAGCTGGAAGAGTTTGCACGGCTGCACCCACGTGAGGGTTTCTGGAAAGGCTACTACCGCTTGCGCAATGCTAGTGAAAAGATAAATCACAAAAGGCTTCACCGGGTTTACAAGGCGTTGCAGCTGCCACTGCGCAGGAAAGTAAAGAAGCGTTTGCCGGCACGGGTAAAAGAACCTTTGGCTCAGCCAGTACAGATGAACGATACGTGGAGTATCGACTTTATGAGTGATGCACTTGTGAGTGGCAGAAAGTTTCGTTCTTTTCATGTGATCGATGATCATAACCGGGAAGTGCTGTTTATTGAAACGGACTATTCCATCAAAAGCAGCAGGGTGTTATGGGTACTGAACCATTTAATTAACTCAAGTGGTAAACCAAAGAAAATCAGGATGGATAACGGGCCGGAGTTTATTGCCAAGATAGCCGGGCAGTGGAGTAAGATGCATTGCATCGAATTTAAGTACATCCAGCCAGGCAAACCAACGCAAAATGCTTACATTGAAAGGTTCAACCGTTCTTACCGGCAAGGTGTGCTGGACAGCTACTTGTTTGACAGTCTGGATGAAGTAAGGGAAATCAGCCAGGAATGGGTACAAGATTATAACCATAACCGGCCGCATGATGCTTTAGGTGGGCTATCACCTATGATGTGGAAATGTGGACAGCAGCCCGAAGCACAACCCGGCGCTGCTCCTGACCACATTCCCACATCCGGTTTTAACAATAATAAAATCAAAAAATTAACAGAAAAATCTACTTTTGAGCCGTACTGAAATTGGGGAGCTTACACAATGGGACACCATCCGGTGATCTTCTTTGACTTTATAATGCATCGCATCCAGCCAGACAATTGTATAAAGTTCTTCCAGCGGCCGGGATTGCCATTCTTTTACTTCGGGAATGATCTTGTCTGTGATGGCTGAAAGCGTACTGTGGCTGATCTCCGTATCATACATGTCTTTAATATGCTTCGAGATATCACGGAGACTCATCCCCAAGCCGTACATGCCGATGATCTTCGATTCCAGGCTCTCGGCCAGGATTGTTTCCCGTTTGCGGATTAGCTCCGGCTCAAAACTGGAATTGCGGTCACGGGGTGTATTAACTGTAATTGTACCATCTGATGTACGTACATCTTTACTCGTCTTGCCATTCTTGCGGTTACCCGAACTGCGTTCAGCTTCATCCAAATGGCTCTCCAGCTCGGCCTCCAAGGCGGCATCCAGAAAACTTTTAAGCAAAGGCGCAAAAGCACCATCCTTGCCGTAAAGCGATTTGCCCGAGCGAAGCTGCTCCAGAGCTTTCTTTTTCATCAGCCCGTAATCAGGCTCTTGTTCGTGGTTCATATCAAACTGTGTTAAAGGTAATTATTTACACCTTGACACAGTTTATTTTACAGCCTCAAACGTATATTTATTTGGCAGCAACCGCTTGTGTCTTGTTATCATCGCCAGAATTTGAATTTTCTTTATTAAACAATGATATTCCTAAGCCAATTCCCAACCACGTTCTACCTTGATAAAGCCATTGTCTAGAGTCAGCTATTAAAAAATGGACGAACATCAACCAAGGCACTTTCACCCAATGTTCAATAAATATATTATGGTTATTTTCATCTTGAATGACAGAGATTGATAAGTTCAGCCAAGTTTTTTATAACTCGACCGTTATGTGACTCTTCGAAAACTCAAAAATCAAACATTGCATCGGTTGCTTTTTCAACTGCTGCGCGTACAGGATCAAGGTTCAACCGCGCATAAATTTGGGTGGATTGTGTCGACCTATGGCCCAAACTCTTACCAATGATTTGCAAACTCGCTCCCGTAATCGCTTGGTAGCTACCAAATGTTCTGCGTATGTCATGGATTCTAATATCTAATAAATCTAGTGGTAAGATCACTTTTTCAGCTTTCGCCTGCTTCACAATTTGATTGAAATAGTTATCTTCTCTGAAGCCAAGTATTAGTTCTTTTTCAGTCTTTAAGATCCAATCTGAAATTTTGCTGTTTTGCTTCCAATACAGTAATGTGGCCCACTGCAAGATACGCTTCCAAGCACGCTTGTGATTCACGAAGTGCTTCTCCGTATCTTCATCCTGCGGAAAGACCCAACCACTTTTTGAATCTTTTTCCCTTTCAAATAATATTTTGACAGCTCTGGGTACTAACGGAACTGTAACGGGTTCACCATTCTTCGTATCAGGGATACGCCATTCACTACGCTCCCAATTCACTTCCTCCCATCGCATCATAAGTGTGTTCGTTTTACGAACGCCGGTTAGCAAAAGAAGCCAAAGGAAATCCTTTGCTGTTTTATTAGCGTCTGCATTAATTGCCTGAATGATACAGGGCATTTCGTCTGGCTGTATAAAACGGTCACGGCTTTTCTCTTTATATTTTTTAATCCCTAACGCTGGGTTAGTCCCTTCCCATCCCCATTCGATGGCTTTGTTATGTAGTGCTCGAACACGTTCGAGAATACGGTTGGCCTGGTACAAACCGTTCTCAACGTAAGTGAATTCATGCAAATATTGTATTTCGGTTTTTTTATATCAGACAAACGGCGTTTAAACCATTTAGATAGAAAACGAGGAATCTCTCGTTCATCATATTTCCATGATTTTTTATGAAGCTTGCTGTAACGCGTCATATATTGTTCAAAAAAATCACCTAAAGTCATTTCATTCCTGATGAGGCGCATTTCTTCTTGAGGATTACTTCCTTCGGCAATTTGCCCTATCTTGATCTTCGCCAGTTTTCGAGCGTTTTCTACTGATAAATCGGGATAGATTCCAAGAAAAATTCTCTCCGGCTTTCCGGCAATTTTCTTATAAACGTAATAAGATACGGCTCCGCTGGCCTGAACAGCGACTACAAGCCCTTTTACCTGGTATCACCATAATAATTTCTTTTTCCTTTTGCAGGTGTGGCTAAGCTTGCCAGTGCGGTTTTAGTGAAATTGAACTTTTGATTGGGCATTCGTAACTCCTACGGCTGTTTCTGGTGCTACCCTGGTGCTACTTTCCTCAGTAAAACTGGGCTATAATAGATAGTAGCCGGTAATGCCCTAATCGATATCAAATCTTTGATTTATAAATATAAAATAACCTCTGTTAATGGCTATTTCACTTCGATAAATGAGTATAAAATTAACTTATAACCTGAAGGCCGCAGGTTCAAATCCTGCCCCCACAACCAATTTTTTAAAGACTTAATTAGATCAGCAAAACCCTGTTTTACGTTGGTGCTACCCTGGTACTACCTTTCTTGTTAATAATAGATACACCCGGTAACGATTGCGCTTTTCGCAATAAGGCTTAAGGGTTGTACACATTATTATATCTGCTGATTCGGTTTTTTCACCCTATTAGATATGAGTAAGTGGAATTTTTGAGGGAAATGTATAACGCTCCACTTGTTAATTAGAACTATGAACAAAAGATCGCTATCGTATTTTCGATAAACTTGTATTCCCACCTAGGTAAACAAAAGGGCGGCCTTTTCGTATTAACCAAGGTTTTATTTCGTTAAAAGATCATCGGTTCATGTATTACAGAACTTCTTTTTTGTTTAATGCCGCAAGAAACGCAATTACCATATTACTCATTATAAGCAGTGGGTGCAGCAAGCATTCAGATGCGCCTACGGTTAGCCAATTACAGTTTAGTGTTATGCTTGGTGAAGAGCAGAATGTTATCTCACCTGCCTCTCCGGGACTGTTATACAGCCCTGACGAGCATTTGTCTTACTTGCGCAATACGGCAGGGGGCTTCAATTTGTGGTTCGCTGCTGACGGAGGTACCGTAGGCTTTTCTTCGCCTGACCTGCTGAATCTATCCTCACTCAAATCCGCAAACGGTGTGCCCTCTCCGCTTCTTGCCCCGAGTGGTGCAGGCAGCAATGCGTTTGATGCCGATTACGCTGGTTCCGGGAGCCTGTTCCATGCGGCAAACGGCCCGGATTTGCTAATGGTTTATCATGCGGAAAACCACCTTTTTGGAACCCATCATAACAACGGTTCGCCTTTCTATGCAGGAATAGGGCTGGCCAGGTCGAGCGATGGGGGGATTACCTGGCAGAGGAAGGGCCAGATCCTTTCCGCGCATGACCCTCAACTGGCCTCACAAACATCAACCGGGGCCGGCATCGGAACACCGGCTGCAATTGCAGCGAATGGCTATGTTTATATTTTTTTCCGGGAAATAGACCAACAAAGCGGTGCCGAAGGCATTGGAGTAGCCCGCTCCCCTACCGCTAATGATGCTATGCCGGGTAGCTGGCAAAAGTTGTTGAACGGATCGTTTTCGTCGCCAGGCCTCGGCGGCGCGTTTACCCCGCTTCAACTGGTGCTGGATAAAAATGCAGTTTCCGACCACCGGCAGCCCTTTGTTACTTTCAATACCTACCTCAATGCTTACGTGCTTGTCATCGTTGGCAACGGCGGAATATACATGTGTACCTCGTCAGATTTAATTAACTGGTCTGCCGGAAAAGTGGCATTAGCCTCACCCGTTCCCGATGCCAAAGTAACGCCGACAACGGCTCCTTATAACTGGTATCCGGCGTTGGTATCATTAGATCAGCCATCAGAAACCTTAACTGACAAAACCGGCTATTTATATTATGCAAAGGGTGCTGACAATGGAACATCCTATCACACCATGTACAGGCGGGCTTTTACACTATCTCTTGTTAAGTGATCTGTTACCTTTGGAGTTTACAAGTTTGTTGAAATTCTTTTTCACACAATGATTGGAGTTTAGATAATTCGGCTAACAATAACAATAATATTTAGTGCCGAAGATGGGTAGAAACGTATAGATTTTTACCTTACGTATTCAACTAATAACTCAGCTATTTAAATAGGTTAATTGCAGCCTGTAGATTATTATTTCAATTCCTACATGGTGCGATTGGATGCACCGCCAGAACCAGACGGACGAGGACTGCCAACATTTCAATTCCTACATGGTGCGATTGGATGCCGGAAACAAAAACTACTGGATAAATGCCATTTACATTTCAATTCCTACATGGTGCGATTGGATGTACTTGTTAAAATTCGATTTATTCCTGTTGCTCAAATTTCAATTCCTACATGGTGCGATTGGATGCATGCTGTTTTTATAAGGTTAAAATTTGATTTCCAGATTTCAATTCCTACATGGTGCGATTGGATGTATTAATTATTTGGCGAAGGAGATTGTCGGATAAGTCATTTCAATTCCTACATGGTGCGATTGGATGCGATAGTGGGTGTTTACATAACCAATCCAATCATCTTATTTCAATTCCTACATGGTGCGATTGGATGGAAACATCAGCGGCGCGTTAAAATCAGTTGGAAACATATTTCAATTCCTACATGGTGCGATTGGATGGCTTGTAGTTTAAAAATGCTGTCGGGTTAAACTATATTTCAATTCCTACATGGTGCGATTGGATGGCTAACCGGTATTGCCGGGACCGTATTTAGTACCAATTTCAATTCCTACATGGTGCGATTGGATGCCTTAATGGCTACCTACTATAACGGCGGCAAATTCAATTTCAATTCCTACATGGTGCGATTGGATGAAACAATCATCACCAATGAAGGTGCTTTCTGGACGAATTTCAATTCCTACATGGTGCGATTGGATGGCCTTCAAAACAAGCTTTATAACGCTGTCGTTTCCATTTCAATTCCTACATGGTGCGATTGGATGCAGTTTACCGTAAGAGGGAACAGATACCCTGAAATATTTCAATTCCTACATGGTGCGATTGGATGACGATAACATTTTGTAATCGGTATCTTTATCACCCATTTCAATTCCTACATGGTGCGATTGGATGGCCGTTATGGCATACGTGAGTTATGTACTGCTGTATTTCAATTCCTACATGGTGCGATTGGATGAATGTTAAAAATGATGCTTTGGTTGAATCAGTTTATTTCAATTCCTACATGGTGCGATTGGATGACTTGATCCGTACATGATTAATGATGATAAAGAACATTTCAATTCCTACATGGTGCGATTGGATGCCGGGCAAACAAGATGATAGCAACATTGCTATTTCCGGATTTCAATTCCTACATGGTGCGATTGGATGCTTATGAGCCGGGTAAATTTAATGTTCAGGATGCAAATTTCAATTCCTACATGGTGCGATTGGATGCCTGAAAATTTAGTTAACAAAAGCTATACCTATGATATTTCAATTCCTACATGGTGCGATTGGATGACTGATAGTTCTTTGAAGGCTTTGCGCTTTATCAATTATTTCAATTCCTACATGGTGCGATTGGATGGCGGCTAAACGGGTTTTTTTGTTGTTGTTACCGTAATATTTCAATTCCTACATGGTGCGATTGGATGAACAGCATACGTTGAAACTACCGGCAATGATACTACATTTCAATTCCTACATGGTGCGATTGGATGATTAACCAATTTGGTGGTTACTGCAGTAAGTGCAACATTTCAATTCCTACATGGTGCGATTGGATGTTGCCGTTTTTTAAATTGTTGCCTGCCGGCAGCACGGATTTCAATTCCTACATGGTGCGATTAGATGAGTTTTGAGTTTGATGCAAGTCAGATTATACGATAAAATTTCAATTCCTACATGGTGCGATTGGATGTACAGGCGGCGGAGGCGGAACGACAACCTGCGCAGATTTCAATTCCTACATGGTGCGATTGGATGGCTGGAAGGAACGAAAATAGAACTACGCTTGCTAAGATTTCAATTCCTACATGGTGCGATTGGATGTACGGAGTATCGAACGGGAAGTATTTATTTTGGCTTATTTCAATTCCTACATGGTGCGATTGGATGGCTTCGGCCACAACGCTTCCAGGACAGGTAACGGTATATTTCAATTCCTACATGGTGCGATTGGATGGCCAGCGCGCAAGGTGAACGCGATACCATCTATTCCATTTCAATTCCTACATGGTGCGATTGGATGCCCGTGGAGCTTTAGTAAACGAAAATACTGAATCAATTTCAATTCCTACATGGTGCGATTGGATGAAACTTAGTTCTCAAAGTACATTTGGGGCAAAAAGATTTCAATTCCTACATGGTGCGATTGGATGACCTGATTATCTTTAATATCCATAGCCCGGCGTAATTTCAATTCCTACATGGTGCGATTGGATGTTTTAATTTTTTCATAAATACAATTCTTTTTGGCAGATTTCAATTCCTACATGGTGCGATTGGATGAAAGTATGCGCTTCGCGCACACTTTTAAAGATTTTATTTCAATTCCTACATGGTGCGATTGGATGACGATTGGGTAAATAAAGAAACCGGAGAAGTTTTAACATTTCAATTCCTACATGGTGCGATTGGATGGTAATATTTATTGAAAGTCTGGAAGGTTTAACGCCATTTCAATTCCTACATGGTGCGATTGGATGTTGGTGCAAGTTTGACAGGCCACGTACAAATATTTTCATTTCAATTCCTACATGGTGCGATTGGATGGTAAGTTCTGCTGTAATAAAAGATTTGAAGCATTCATTTCAATTCCTACATGGTGCGATTGGATGGCTATCGCGTTACGCCTGGCAGATCTGAAGAGTCCACATTTCAATTCCTACATGGTGCGATTGGATGTGATGATTATTTAAGAGAAAGTTTAAACATAAAATATTTCAATTCCTACATGGTGCGATTGGATGAAATAATACAAGCCTCGTCGCAATAAAAGAATTACTATTTCAATTCCTACATGGTGCGATTGGATGGCAAAACGGAGACTTGTACAAATTTTATTTAACCAAATTTCAATTCCTACATGGTGCGATTGGATGATAAAATTGACCACAACGACGGATGGAACGCTTACATTTCAATTCCTACATGGTGCGATTGGATGTACGCAAGACGAAGCTTTTGAACAAGCAATGACTTTTTTCAATTCCTACATGGTGCGATTGGATGCCGGCACCGATCAGCCGCAAATACGTCGATAAAGTTTTTTTCAATTCCTACATGGTGCGATTGGATGTTACAGCAATGTACTGAATATCCTTTGCTGCTAACAATTTTCAATTCCTACATGGTGCGATTGGATGACAGCAATGTACTGAATATCCTTTGCTGCTAACAATTTTCAATTCCTACATGGTGCGATTGGATGCCAGTTCCCGCGGTATCAATACTGCTTCCGGAATTGTTTTCAATTCCTACATGGTGCGATTGGATGTTGTCAAAATATCTTTTATCATACCGGCACATTTATTTTCAATTCCTACATGGTGCGATTGGATGAGGCATCGCGCAGGTCGGCATAATAGCATTGCGTATTTTTCAATTCCTACATGGTGCGATTGGATGAAGCATAGTCCGTACCCTGGTTCAGGTTGAACATTTTTCAATTCCTACATGGTGCGATTGGATGCTTTTCATGGTATTAACAATGGTATTATTGTCCTTTTTCAATTCCTACATGGTGCGATTGGATGATATTTTGGACCCAGAACTTTTGCTTTTTTTATTTTTTCAATTCCTACATGGTGCGATTGGATGATTTAACCGTGCGCGGCAATACCGGCTTCCGGAGCATTTTCAATTCCTACATGGTGCGATTGGATGTAGTTTTGGAAGAACCAACAATCGTTGTTAACGAATTTTTTCAATTCCTACATGGTGCGATTGGATGTGCTTGATTTTATAGACCATGAGTTTTACTTGTACATTTTCAATTCCTACATGGTGCGATTGGATGCTGAATCACGTTATCAAAGAAACTATCCTTATCGTAATTTTTCAATTCCTACATGGTGCGATTGGATGGAACGCATCCGGGAGAATGACGGACGTTTAAAACTTTTTTCAATTCCTACATGGTGCGATTGGATGGCAAAATACGGCTGTTGCCTTGCAAGTTACCTTCAATTTTCAATTCCTACATGGTGCGATTGGATGAGATGTCAAATCATTAACAAGATAATCGGTATCCTTTTTCAATTCCTACATGGTGCGATTGGATGGTTACTTTATCAAGATCAATAAAACCTGACGGAACGCTTTTCAATTCCTACATGGTGCGATTGGATGCCTAAACCAAAACAGGGGCCAATTACCCGCCCTACTATTTTTCAATTCCTACATGGTGCGATTGGATGATAACATAGTTAACGCCGTTTCTTTTATTTATAGAAGTTTTCAATTCCTACATGGTGCGATTGGATGCGGGATTTTTTGCGCCACGCGCTTTTTGTTGCTTATTTTCAATTCCTACATGGTGCGATTGGATGAAGATTTTCGGTGCGACTTAACAACGGCAATGCAGTTTTCAATTCCTACATGGTGCGATTGGATGTATCGCGTTACGCCTGGCAGATCTGAAGAGTCCACTTTTCAATTCCTACATGGTGCGATTGGATGGATCTGTGACTTTGTAAGCCTCATTAAGCCGGACGGGTTTTCAATTCCTACATGGTGCGATTGGATGTCCCATATCCAAATATTTGTATTTAAATATTGTACCAATTTCAATTCCTACATGGTGCGATTGGATGAAGTGCAGGTTGATAGATTCGGAGTTTTTAATAGCCCATTTCAATTCCTACATGGTGCGATTGGATGATATTATACCATTGCATATATTTTAGTTTTGGGATTATTTCAATTCCTACATGGTGCGATTGGATGTGGTAATAGATGTCATCCAAACGTTAATATTCGGCAATTTCAATTCCTACATGGTGCGATTGGATGGGCTACGAGCCTTGTTAAAACGCATTGCCGGAAAGATTTCAATTCCTACATGGTGCGATTGGATGGATGCTTGACTTGAACCCGTTATTCCATACGATGCAAGATTTCAATTCCTACATGGTGCGATTGGATGGGTTGCGGGTTAGTAGAAGTTGCGGCGGTAGCAACATTTCAATTCCTACATGGTGCGATTGGATGAACTTAGGGTTGTTTCCGATGCTTTAAATGAGGGAATTTCAATTCCTACATGGTGCGATTGGATGACAATTTACCACGTTGGCACAATTAACAGGATTAAATTTCAATTCCTACATGGTGCGATTGGATGAAAAGCTTTGGGTTTCGATTACTCAATTTTCCGCTTATTTCAATTCCTACATGGTGCGATTGGATGTTATAGCGAAACCGGCGAAACAATAGCAACTTTATCAATTTCAATTCCTACATGGTGCGATTGGATGCAAGGAATGAAGAAAAGGAAGCAGAAATTCAATATATTTCAATTCCTACATGGTGCGATTGGATGATCGTATTGTTTTGGCAGGCTTTGGCCTTTTGCATATTTCAATTCCTACATGGTGCGATTGGATGCTTTCCTGATTTGGATATGAGAAATAAAGCAATTGAATTTCAATTCCTACATGGTGCGATTGGATGAAATTTAAGCTGCAATCCCAAATTTTCCCTTTTATATTTCAATTCCTACATGGTGCGATTGGATGCAAAGGCGAGTTAGATATTCGCTTAATCGCACTAAATTTCAATTCCTACATGGTGCGATTGGATGAATTGATACTTACAAAGCTGAATACGCTTTTAGCACTATTTCAATTCCTACATGGTGCGATTGGATGGGTTTACAAAAGGCACATTTAGGCCCGCTTTGTCGAGATTTCAATTCCTACATGGTGCGATTGGATGCAATTTAATTTATGACCAAAAATGGCAATTGCTTTATTTCAATTCCTACATGGTGCGATTGGATGCGATAAAATGGACGATCCTCACATATCTTTTATTACATTTCAATTCCTACATGGTGCGATTGGATGTACTCCCTTGAGTTCACGGCCGACATCCAAATTGCATTTCAATTCCTACATGGTGCGATTGGATGAGTAGAAACTATTTAATTAACCATATAATAGAAATAAATTTCAATTCCTACATGGTGCGATTGGATGCTAACTCCTATCTGGAAATTAAACCTCTAAAATCTGTATTTCAATTCCTACATGGTGCGATTGGATGTAATCAAATGCTCTCAACGTTCGCCGAATTGCCTATATTTCAATTCCTACATGGTGCGATTGGATGTCTTAATAAAACTTATGTTAATGATATTCGGGTTATATTTCAATTCCTACATGGTGCGATTGGATGTTTGATTACCTTTATGTTCAGCGTAATCTTGCCGAATTTCAATTCCTACATGGTGCGATTGGATGTGTCCTTGGAAAAATTGGTAAAGGTGCCTTAAAGGTATTTCAATTCCTACATGGTGCGATTGGATGCCTGATGCTATTCCCGCAAATCAGATAGCTTACAAATTTCAATTCCTACATGGTGCGATTGGATGATGCAATTATCCTGCATTTTGCAGCCAAAGAACCGAATTTCAATTCCTACATGGTGCGATTGGATGAGATGCAGGACGCGCATTTACGCCGGTGTACGTTCATTTCAATTCCTACATGGTGCGATTGGATGAACAGATGCTAACGGTGTAAAATCTAAGTTGGGCTATTTCAATTCCTACATGGTGCGATTGGATGCTTAGACTTCAATATGAGTATTCCGAAGTATATCTAATTTCAATTCCTACATGGTGCGATTGGATGCCTGCAAATGAAACAGCAGGATTTAGATATGGACTTTATTTCAATTTCTACATGGTGCGATTGGATGAATATTCGGCGACGAGAGATTATACTTATTATGCAAAATTTCAATTCCTACATGGTGCGATTGGATGACGAAGATAAAACAGGCTTAGAATTGCAAACTATATTTCAATTCCTACATGGTGCGATTGGATGCTCTTTGCGGTTTGCCTGAAATAAAGCATAAAAGAATTTCAATTCCTACATGGTGCGATTGGATGAAGGTTGGCGTAACGCAGGTCGGCGGAACTAAGGTATTTCAATTCCTACATGGTGCGATTGGATGAAGAGTGCGCAGCCCGGATTAAGTCGCAGTATTTATTTCAATTCCTACATGGTGCGATTGGATGAATCACTTTCCAGAATAGCCTGCGCCAGTACAGTTGAATTTCAATTCCTACATGGTGCGATTGGATGTTTATCAACTTCTTTGTTAACCAACTCCGAAGCTATTTCAATTCCTACATGGTGCGATTGGATGAGTCTTAACCATACTATTTCAGCATCTAATCAGGAATTTCAATTCCTACATGGTGCGATTGGATGTGAATTTGATAAGCCTTACCAGGTCATAGCATCTTATATTTCAATTCCTACATGGTGCGATTGGATGGCGGAAACGAAGCGTAAACATCAATGCTCAAATCCATTTCAATTCCTACATGGTGCGATTGGATGACAAAAAAGAGATCAAAAAATACGACCGGGCAGTACGATTTCAATTCCTACATGGTGCGATTGGATGGATTGCTGGAAACCAGGTTTCATAAAAATGTAGTGCATTTCAATTCCTACATGGTGCGATTGGATGCCGTTTGTAAAACGGCCCTAATATATATTTAAACACTGTTTTTATCAGCCTTTTTTCAACAAAATTTAGTCGATGTTTAATAAGCGATTACTGCGCTTAAACAGACAACCTGGATTTTACAGCTACAACCCGGATTTTGTCTGTTTATTTATACTTCTATACGGTCAAAGAACTGGTGAGTTATCCTCATCGACAACTTACAGGATATTATCCAGCTTGTTTTTTTCAGCACCAATCACTTCTTTTTCCAGCCACTTTTCCTCCCGGCTTTTAAAAACCAGGATACTGTCTGTTTCGGTATCAATAATTAGTTTGGCTTTCGCTTGCAGTTCCTTCAGTTTTACAGGTGTAATTTCTCCCTCAAAAACAGAATTTTGTATCCAGTTTAAATACTGCCGGCAAAGTTTAAGCATTTTGCCAACGCGCTTTTCTCCGATATCGTAAACTAAAATTACATACATTTTTAAAAAAGCTAATAGCTGTCAGCTTTTAGCTTTCAGCACAAGTTGAACATTAAAATTACAATAGCTATTTACAAATCACTAAAAGCTGATTGCTTATAGCTAACTGCTCACTACCACCTCACTTTATACGGTTTATACTCATCCAAACCCAGCACATGTTTGCCCAGCTTGTAGCATTCCAATTTAATCAGGTGTTTGTAACTCACGCTTCGGTTTAATACCGGATGCTTAAACGTTTCGTTCAACCGTTCTTCCCAGGCTTTTACAAATATTTTCCTGCCGGAATCTTTCAGCATACAGCCGTTCATTTTCAGGTCGAAATCTTTCGACTGGATTTCCTTTTTGTTCAGCAGCCTGAAAATCGTACGGTCAACCATTACCGGTTTAAAAATCTCTGCCAGATCTAAAGCCAGTGAAAACCGGCGGTAACCAGGCTCATGTAAAAAGCTGATGGTTGGGTTAAGCTGCGTGTGATACAACTGGTTTAAACAGGCCGAATAACACATCATGTTCCCGAAAGAAATCATCGCATTCAGTTCATTTGCAGGTGGTTGCCTGCTTCGGCCTTCCATCTGGAAATCGTTTAAAATCGTATCAAAAGCCTGATAATATTGCTGGCGGATGTTACCTTCTATACCCATTAGCTCGTCTACCGCTTTTGTTTGTTCAATTTGCAAGGCCAGCAGCTCGATGCTTTCCAGCGGAATGCTCACATCCTTTTCGCGGTTTAAATAATAGCGCAAAGTTTTTGTCATGTTAAAAGCAGCACCACTCACAAATTTCCGGGCAATAATCATCCGCTTTTTAGCATCGATGTAATGCTTGGTTTGCGAAATCTGCATCTTACCTGCCAGCAAATATTCTTTCGGACAAAAGCTGCCGGTATAGTTTTCGTAATAATCAAAAAAGTGGACTGCAATTCCTGCTTTGCCCAAAAAATTATACAAAGCACTATTGGCATCCAAACTACCGAAACAGAACAGATCAGAAACACCTTCTACCGGAATATATTTGGGCGTTCCTTCTACGCCGTCTTCATCAACCGGCAAAAATTTCAGCGTATTATCTTTACGGCTTAAACGACCAGGATTAAACAGGTAGTAAGTTTGTTTCATGCAGATGCTTCTTTTATCGGTTAAAAATTAGTATTGTTTTTGATGAATGTCGGCTTTGTTTATACAGGTTCTTCTACATAACAAAAATCAAAATAGCTGCATTGCTTGCAAATCGGTTTGCGCAGCAGCGGCGGACAAACTTCACTTGTAACCAGTTGTCTGATATCAGCTTCCCAACTTTGGATCATTTCCGGGTCGCCGGGTTCTAATTGTACCGTTTCCCGCTGCCGCATTTTTGGATATTCGATCAGTCCGGTTACGCCTTCAATGCCTTGCTGGCCCAGTTTGAAGATGTAGTATATTACCTGCGCAATATGTGCTTTTTCTACCTTGTCGCTTTTCTTTACCTCATGTACCACTTTGTTTTTGGCATCGTAAAAATCTATTTTGATGCCATCCACTTCTACTTCGGTATATTGCTGCGAACGGTCGGTATAAGTAGTTTCGCCAATTAGTTTGCCTTCGGCTACCGTTTCGGAAGTATGTTCCATTTGTATTCCGTTGGCGAACAGCCACAATTTCCGATGGCAAACGAAGTAGTAGTTGATATGGGAAGCAGTGAGGTTAAGCATCGTATTTTCAAACTAATTCAAAGTTATCTTCCTGATCAAAATCTACAGTTCGTACTGCTTCCTGTGCTTCTTTTAGGCTAAAAAAAATGAAATCCCAATCTTCGTTCTTCTTCAAACCGAGCCACTTTCGAAATTCTTTGTGTTCCGGATGTTTGGGATCGGCTAAAGCATCTTTCAGTTCTTCATAACCCCATGATCCACCGCAATCTTCCGGCGGACAATTACCTTTACCTGCCAAGCAATCCGCAAAAAGCAGTTTTTCTTCGGTGATTTTTTCCAGGGTAATTACATGTTCCCAGTTATCGCTTAAATCATAGGTGTACACGAACTTTTGTCCTTCGGTTTTGAAAATTTCGGATAGTTTAATTTCCTTACTGTCTATAAGTTCTTCATTCTCAAAAAACTCCAAATCGTACAATTCTTTATCCGCTATTACTAAATTACCAAGACGATCATTAGGTGAAAACTCATATGCATGTGCATCCTTCCAGCCAAAAGCGGCCTGAATAATTAAATGGAACTGGTAAAAGGTAAAATCTTTGGGTATCAGTAATCGTCGCCATACTGGTGGTTTGATGATTTCTTTGATTTGGATTTTGAATTGAAAGGGCATTGGAAAATTATTCTTGTTTAATCAATAAATTACAACATTGCTAATAAAATTGGTTATCTACATAAAATTCGTACTCCATATTTCTTGTTCATCATATAATAAACCTAATTCTGAATCATATTTTTTAGTTAATACCCAGTAACTAATTTCTATTAATTTGCCCTTCCCTGTTTCAAAATTATAAGAAGATTTATACAGATTTTGATCATTTTCCGAAATAAGTTGTGCAAACTTGTTTTTTCTAATTTGAACTTTTAATCGTTCTGCACCAATGAAGTCAAATACTGATAAATAATTTTCAAATCTTTCTTTTAATTTTACCGGTAATACCTTTATCCCATCAAACTGCTTGTAAAAATCTTCTTCTTGTTTTTTTGAATGTATCAAAGGAATAAGCTGATTTTCTGTTGTATATTTTAACAAATGGTAAACCTCGTCAAATTGCTTCTTGCTTTTCTCATCCCAATTTGGATATACAAAATCAATATACTCTTGTAATTTTTGTTCTTTAATTATTCCGTTTTCTTCTAATATAATTTTTTCAAGAGCTTCTATTGTTCGTGAAATAATATTTAAGTTGTATATAAATCCGTCACTTTTATTTGATTCTTTGAATACTACAACTGGAGAAATTCCTTTTTTTCTTTGTCTATTTACTCTACCAAAACGTTGTATTAAAGCATCTATAGGTGCAGGCTCTGTATATATAATATCATAATCAATATCAAGACTTACTTCAATAGCCTGAGTTCCAACTAAAAGTTGAATAGGATTATTTTTGTCCTTTTCGCCTTCTTTCAAATGCTTTTCATGAATAGTCCGGTCTTCACCAGTAAATGCACTATGCAATAAAACAGAATTATTAGTAAATTCTTTCAATTCTTTAAAAACAACCTGAGCCTGAACAACTGTATTACAGACTACTAATACTTTTAAACCATCTTTTAAATCTTTTTCAATTAGATAAAGGCTATCAAATAATAACCCATCTTTTAAAATAACATTATGCCTATCAAATTTTTTGTACAAATCTTCGTCGGCTGTAATGGGAGAAAAATCACCAATTGCCTTTTCTAATTCTGTTTTAAAAAATGATGGCATGGTTGCAGTCATAATAAAAACCTTGCCTTTTAAATATTTGACAACGTATTCGAGAAATACTTTAATTTGTGCAAAAACTTCAGGGCTATAAGCATGAATTTCATCAAAAATGAAATAACCTCCTGTCCACTCAAATATTCCTTGCTCAAAACCTTTTAACCCAAATAGATTTTTTAACAATTGAAAAGGTGTAACTACCTTTAATGGTGTGTAAAGTGTTTTAAATTTATTTTTTATTTCATCAATTACCTCTTTCTTTGAAGTATTAACGTACTGGATATTATCAAGATAATCGTAAAGATAATCTTGTAATTTTCCATGGAGCATTCCAACTTTTGAGCTTCCAAGACCAGCTTCATCAGAAGACAAACGTTCATACATTGCATTAATAGATGCTGTAAAAGGCAATATATAAAAAACTCGTCCTTGTCCGTATTCTTGCATTTGACTTTGTAGCCACAACATTGCACTTTCAGTTTTGCCAGAACCTGTTGGTGCAGTTAAGATTACATTTCCAATTGCCTTCTCACATTCTAATTGATGGCTGTAAAAATCATTTTCTTCTTTTTGCAAGTTTATCCGTTGCTTATTTAAAAATGAAAAAGAAACTTTTTCTAATTGTTCAATATGTTCAATACGAGCAGAACCTAAATGATCGCAGTGCTTTAATGCGCCAAATAAAAGTAGTAAATTAAAGTAATCTTCACTATTTACATTAATTTCTCCCTTGGCTGATTTTCGCAAATATGCAAGTACCAGTTTTTGGGGATGTTTAATTTCATGATTATTAAGTTTGATTTTAAAATCATTCTCCAGCAAAGAGTAAACTTGCTTTAGATGAATTTTTGCAAATTCCTCCTCATAGTTAAGTAACCCATCATCACCAAATTCCTCCTCTATCTTTTGTAATGAATATGTATTTACAATGTACTCTTTATTTAAACGTTCAAAATCTCGATGATGCCCAGCAACTATTAAACTAATTAATTTTTTAACCGGAGCTTCAATATTTAATCCATCAATAAATGGTAAAGAAAAAAGTTCATGGCGCTGTCCATGCCATTCATTTTTTGAGATTCCCATTAATATTTTTATAAACTCTGCATGTCCTTTACCTAAATCATGAACAATAATAGATAGCCTAACCACCTCCCAAAAGTCAATATCCTGAATTATTTCTTTTGCTTTAGGAAAACAAACTTTTAAATATTGCCAAATTTTAAGACAATCGATTATATGCTGTTTTAAACTTATTCGAGGTTCAGATTTTGCTAAAAGTTCCATCAAGATCAAAAATCTTTAATTACATTGTTTCAAAATTCAATTGATGTATATATATATCTACTTCATTTTTACCAATTGTATCTCGATAGGCTTTAAGATTACTGCTAACTTTAGAATTATGATTAAGTACAGAATATGATTCTGTACCTATATTTTGTCGTGGAATTGTATTGGAGAAGTATTTTGGTAAAGCTTGGATTACTCCAGGAAGATAATTATTAGCAAATGGCACAATTTGTCCTTTAATTTTATCAGCATTATCTACTTCTGCTAAATCCTTTTTATGGATTCCTGCTAAATCAACAGATGCCAAATCATTCATCCTTCCTAATACTAATGGATATACTGGAAATTTTAAATAGTTGACTATTTGTTCATCAGAAACATACAAGCGTAAAAAATTTTCAAATAAAAATTCTCTTTTAAGGACGTTTGACTTGGCATTGTTAGTTGCTTTACCTTTATTACTATCAATCATATAGATTGTTTCTAAATCAACTTCCTTTCCCTGAAATTCAAAGTAATACCCAATTGAAAGTTGTTTATGATTTACATAAAATCCTGCAGCCGCATTTATTAATCCCAAAACTGTACTTAGTGGTGGTACTTCTAAAGTTGGTTGTATGCCACTAATCAGATTTGGATAACGAAAACTGGCTGTCCAGCTTCTTATATCAATAGCATAAAATTCCATTATACTAATTGTTGTAGCAAGTGTTTGCAATAATTATCAATAGTTTCATTTATTGATCCAATTTGAACTTTCGGGTATTCGTTACCTAATAATTCTAATTCTTTTAAAGAATCCTTATAATCATCGAGAAAACCACTACGCCTGCCAATAAATACTATGCCTTGAAATTGCTCTTTATAATCTTTAAGCACTTCTTTGATTCCTGCAATGTTGAGGTGCATTTTATCACTATTTATCCCTTCGCTTGTAGCAATATGAGAAAATGGATGATTTCCAGTAGTGGTAGTTGCTAATACAATAAACTTAGGTGTAACATCTGACATGTTATTTGTCTGCATTGCGCCACCTGAAATAGTTTTTAGGGCTTTAAGTGTATCCTCAATTCTTTTTTCACGAATTTCCTTTGTTAAACGAACTAATTTTTGAGCATTACCCTTACTATCTTTTACATAACTATCCTCAATTTCAATAGCACCATTGGCCAGGGCATCTTCTCTAAGTTTTTCTGTTAAATTTTTAAATCCTGTTTTATTGTAATTAGAAAAAGTGCCAGCTTGTTCCAAGTCTAAAGAAAACATTCCTTTCATTATGGCACTATACTCTTCTTTTACGTAAGGAACAGAGTCTCCTTCCTGACGAGCCATGCTTGACCAGTTCTCTGCTGGACGAGTAGAACTAACAGAAACAATCACCGAATTTTTTAAAGGCGAAATACGCGTAACCGTTACATTTTCCGTTTGTTCCTTACCATTTTTCAATATTGGTTTTCCGTCTTCATCTACTATAACATCCTTTGCTGCTTTCATATATCCAAAAATATCATCATCAGGGTATTTAATTGGGTCAGCCGCTGTAAATGCAATTTTATTATCTCTTGTTATAGGTGAGATATTCCAACCATGATTTCTTTGCAAAGCATCCCGCCACCAATAACGCCATGCTTGACCAGACACATACGTATATGCTCTTCCGTTTTTGAAAACTTTTTTTGTAGCAACTGCATTATCAAAATTACTTGTTGTGCTTTTTCCAGCATTATTTAGAGCAACAACATCTACGTCTAATAAAATAAAACCCTGTGTTTTTAATTTCATAATTATATTAATTTAGGATTGGTAATTCATTTTCTTCATCTTCTAAAACTAGAATTGGTACTACCTTGTTAGTTTCGTGTAGTTTTTCATAAATTGCAATTAGTAACACATCCCTTACCTCTCGCCAATTACCTCCATCTGGAAATAAATATTCGGCATAATCTTGGACAGTAATTAAAGCTTTATCTGCTTCTTTTTGGTAGTTTTCGCTATTCAACTTTACAAAAAACTGCCGTAATCCATGAGGTGATTTTTCACCATTCAATCGTTTAATACTTTTCGTAATAAAGTCGGTTTCGCGGTTTATTACAATAAAATCTGCTACCTGCTTAATTTTATCAATGCTTCTTTTATCCATGTTTTTTATAATTGTTTGATATTTTTCGACTATAATAAAAGGGAAAGAATGTTTTATATTCCAGCGGAGTATATTTCCCAAGATAGATCTTCCTGTTAACAAGTTTTCAAGGACATTATTTTTCCAAATTTTGTATGTTTCATAATCAACAGTTTCACTTTTACTATCCCACACTTCTTTATCTTCATTAAAAGTTGCTCCTTTATGTTTAAAACTTCCGTAGTTATTTTTAAGAAACTTGTTCCAATCTTTTTTTATTTTAATGCGGTTACAAAAAGCATAAAACTTAAAAACATTTGATCCCAAAACATAAATTATAACTTCCGGGCTTGCTCCAAAGTTTGTAAAGTGATATAAATTTAAGGTTACATCTGCTTCATTAAGTAATTCATTTTCATCATCTAATAAAAATTCTTTTAAATGAGTATTTAAGTAACTATCAGCAAAACTGAACAACGCATTTGCCGGATTACTAAATTCTGACCGTAATACTCCTTCTGCTGTACCGTTACTAATGGCATTCAAATTTTCTTTGCAATTTTTTTCGACAAAGAACTCGGTCACTTTTTCATGATTACTACTAAGCATAGCTACTTTATCACTTAATTGAATTAATCCTAATGGAACAAAGAAAATTCTAATTAATACTTCTTTAGAAAGATATAATCCAGATTCAAAGTTGTGATGAAAATTGATAAAAGTACCGGAACCAGAAAGAATGTGATTATCTCTGCCCGCTGAAAACAACTTCGTTTTCCTACCGGATATTCTACAATATCCTTCGTGGTGGCTTTCTGTTTCCTGAATTAAAGCTTTATAATATTTTAGAGCTTCATCAATTTTACGTTGTCCTACAAAAGCTGCTTGGGTAATTTTAGAATTTAAAAAAAAAGCATGAAGTTTACCATTCCATTTATTCACATATAAATCGGCTGCAAAATCTATTAGACCCATAATATCTCGATCTTTTAGATAATCCACATTCCATAAAAATTTTATTACTAATCCTCCCGTATCAGCAAAAGGATCGCCAGTTATATTTGTAAGATATTGTGTTGTTACTTTATCTGTTTCTTTCATAATTCATTCTGAATAAATATGGCTTTATTAAAAATAGTAATGCGTTAACGACAATCATCAAAAAAGGACTCGATAAATATTTCAATCTCTTCTTCAGTTTTTCCGGATTCTAATAACCAAATCCTTTTCTTTTGTAAATACGCTTCTAAATCTGTTTCATCCATTGCATGCCCGCTATCATTAATAAATATCCTTTCCATACCAATGCTTTTAATAAAAACAAAAGTATAAATAATATCCAGTATTAAAAGAATCTTATTTTTAAGAATTTTTGAACATTTCTTTATTTTTCCTTTACTTTGTATAACTTCTTTATAAAGTAGCTCTAAGCATTATTAATCGCATCGCTTTGAAATTGAAACGTATTTAAAGATTCTTATCAGTAAATTAATCGCACCAAAAGGATGCTACCGGCTGAAGTAATTCAGCCGGTATTTTTAACACTTTTGAATATTAGCTGCAAAAGCTATACAAGCAAGAATATCCTGCTTTGTCAATTCAGGAAAATCATCAATAATTTCTTCAGTCGGCATTCCCGAAGCCAAATAGCTAAGTACATCTGATACCGAAATGCGTAAACCTCTAATACAAGGTTGCCCGCTTCTTTTTCCTGGTTCTAAAGTAATTCTACTGTTGTAATTAATCCCTTCACTCATTTTTTAAAAACCTCTAATTGTAAGCTCATCTATATAAAATCTCATTTCCAATTCTACCGTTTTCTTATATTTGCAATATACAATTTGCTTTAGTATCTAAAACTCGCTACATGTGGGGGTTGCTTTAAGCACGGAACTAAAGGAATTTGTATTTTGAAATTTCATCTTGTCATTTCCCTTCCACGCACCCAAACCCCATCCCATTCATTCCGCCCAAACCAGTGTTCAAAGCCATTTCCACAACCCTGCCCGAAGCCTGCATTTCTAACTCAAAACCTAAAAACCCGCGTACTTTTGTTTCGGCTGCTTTGCCTGCTTTAATGGTAACCAAGCGCGATTTTAGTTTGGCCAGTCCGCAGGTTTGTATTTCAAAAGGTTTTTGTTGGGTTTCCTGTGCTGCTGTTTCCGGTCCGTAAGCTACAGCCAGTTTTTCGCACAGGTTTTGTTTCAGCAGCGGGATAAAATCTACATCTTCTGGCGAAAGGTAATCATCATTCCCCCGGTTATTTTTCCGGCCTATCAAAATGGGCGAAAGCAGTTTTAAGTTTACAGTATTTATAGTTTCCAAACTGCTGTTGGCAACAAGCGAAGGCAAAGCTTCTATTTGTGTTACGGTAAAATCAGCTTGTGCCGTATGGTCTCCAATAGAAAGCTGCTGATTGGCAAACACGCCTTTAACCAGGTTCTCCGCAAACTTCGGCATGTGGCAGGCCAGTATAAACGAAACCGAATTCCCTTCCAGCTTCAATGCTTCTTTTACCGCTATAAATTTGGCTTGCAGATTAGAAAAAGTAAAGAATTTAAAGTGTCGGGAATGGTCGTTTTGCGCATAGCCTTTCTGGTGTAAAAACGCGGCATAACCTTCATCAGCCTGTGCAATTTTTTTGTAAATAACGGCTGAAAGTGCATACGGATAATTAAAAGGCACAAAGGTTTCTCTTTGTAAAGGTGTTAAGGTTAATTTGAATTGCATGCTGGTTTTTAGGTGCACACAAGATAATTATAACAGTGATAAGATCAAATTATTTAATAGTTTAATGAAGGAAATTTCTTGTATTATTAATATATCAGATGTAAAATAAGAAAAATTTTAGCTCGTTGCATTTTTAGAAAAACTGTGCCTTGCAAACCAGCACATGTCACGCTCAGCAATAACTTTGTTCTCATAAATATCTCGTCCTTCTACTTTCAACTTAACAGCGGAAAGCTAGCGACGAATTCCTGCCAGTTCTTCTTCTGTATTTTCCTTTTCAGATTGTGTAGAGAAAACATCATGAAAGCCGCCGTGCAACAGGACTTTTCTTACAGATTCAGTTATCGGCATATGCTGGTAGTATTTCGGATTGAGTTCCAAACAATCTTCGATGTCGTGGCAGCTCTCACCGTCTTCAAAAAAAGTGAGCCGGTCTATAATTAGCGGCCCGACACCGTTGTTCTGCACGTGTATGTAAATCAGTTTACCACGATCCATCAGATCAATTTGAACAAATGGCTTTAGCGACTTTTCATTGTGGATACGCTGCAAATACAACTAGTAAAAAGTACCAAGTAAAGCAAGTAATGAGATGATGAGAGCGGACAATTATGCACCATTCTTAGTAGCGGGTATTATTAATTAAATATGTTATACCTTCTCACGATTATAGAGCAACTTCAACCAGCAACAATTAATCTGGTTTATCCTTCACGCCGCAGTAATTTTTACGGGAAACCTACAAAATAAATTCCTCCACGTTTTCGGGCGTGATGACAAAGGTTTTAGTTCCGAGATAATTATCTGTAAAGGTTTGCGGGAAACGGGTATTACCTTTCTTACTACTCCATTTGAATTCATAGGCCACGAGGGCCTCGCCGTCATCCTCGATCAGATCGATTTCCTGCTGCTGAGTGGTGCGCCAGAAATACTGCGCGACATTGGTCTGGTGGTAACGCAGGTATTTCATGCGTTCGGCCATCACATAATTTTCCCACATCGCGCCGGTGTCAGTCCGGGAGGCAAGCGGTTTGAAATTATTGATAATAGCGTTGCGGATGCCGCAATCATAAAAATAAACTTTCTTGCCCTTTTTGATTTCGTTGCGGACATTGCGGCTGAAAGCCGGAAGGCGGAACAGTACATAAGTTTTTTCCAACAGGTCGATATATTTCTCGACAGTTTTGCGGTCGCTGCCGATGGTCTGCGCCAGTTCGTGGTAGCTGATTTCGCTGCCGACCTGCAAGGCCAGGGCTTTTAGCAGCTTTTCGAGCATGGCCGGCTTTTTAATCTGTTCGAGCATCAGTAAGTCTTTGTACAAATAGCTACCGGCCAGGAGTTTCAGCAGTTCCGCTTCCTCGCCGCTTTTGGTAACGATCTCCGGGTAATAGCCGTAGACCATTCGGTGCTCGATCAGCCGCTTTTCCTGAACAAGGCCGTGGTGCTCCACCATTTCGCCGAAGCTGAGCGGGTAGAGCATGAACTCGTATTTACGCCCGGTAAGCGGTTCGTTGACCTGGCTGGAAAGCTCGAAGGCCGAGGAACCGGTGGCAATGACCTGGACATCTCTGATCTGGTCGGTAAAAAGTTTAAGTGTTAGGCCGATATTGGGGATGCGTTGCGCTTCATCAATAAACAATATCTTCTTATTGCCGGTTACCGTTTTCAACTTTGTGGCGGTGGTACTGGTCAGAATTTCCCGTATATCTGAATCGTCTCCGTTCAGGTAAAGATGGTCTTTGTCCTGTAAAACGGTTTCCACCAAAGTGGATTTTCCGGCCTGCCGGGGGCCGAAGATCAGGATGGCTTTACCTTTAAAAAGCCGCTTTTCGATAGCGGTTTGTAGCGTTCTGTAAATCATTTGTAGTTCCTAATCCCAAAATAACATATAATTTAAGGATTTCAATCCCTAAATATTATAATACCTGTGATTTCAGCAAGTATTTTAAGATATTTCAGGTAGCAGCTTTAAGGAACCTTCGCATTTCATGTGCCTTATAAACCAACTCATTTCCCGCTCAGCGGACATTTTGTTATTGTAAATGTCCCTGCCTTCGACTTTTAGGTGCAGGCCGGAAAGCTGCCGCCGGATTTCGGCAAGTTCGGCATCCGACTTTTCCTTTTCGCCCTGCGTGGAAAATACTTCGAGTGCAGCACCAGGTAGAAGTATTTTGCGGATGGATTCGGTAATGGGGATATGCTGGTACGAGCGCGGGTCGAGCGTCAGGCAGTCCTCGATGTTAGTGTAACTTTGCCCGTCCCGGTAAAAAGTCAGCTTTTCCACAATCAGCGGCCCTACGCCGTTATTCTGCACATGCACGAAAATCAGCTGGCCATCAGATCCACCTGCACCAGCGGCTTGAGCGATTTCTCATTGTGAACGCGCTGCAAATACAGCTGGTAAAAGGTGCTGAGCAGTGCGGCAAGCGATATAAGAAAGGAGTCCAAGTTTCACTATCCTGGCAGAGGTTGAAGTGGTTCGGGTGGAATCAGATGCTAACCGAATTACTTAAGGTACCATCGCTGGTTTCCGTAACAATTTCAACCGTTCTTTTGCCTGCAACTGGTAATACATCGGGATAAACTTGTGGTACAGGCTGCATTGCGGGTCTTTGCCATCTTTCCGGTATACCGGGCAGCCGCTGGTACAAACCGAACGGTAACGGCACTTTTTACAGTCCTCGGATTTGTTGTCCTCATGATGCCCGCTGCGGTCAATCATTTCCACCAGGTCGATTGATTCATCAAAGATGGTCTGCGCATGGCCGTCATCTTTCCCGAAATGCACGTGGCAATATTTAAACGAGCCGCCGGTATAGATCGCGCCGCCGGAAAAGCCCGAAGCGCAGGTTTGAAAGCCCAGCTCGCTGGGCTTCAGGTCGCAGAACTGGTATTTTTTAGAAAACGCCCAGCCTTGCTCTATCGCCTGCGCCATGATTTCGTGGGACATCGAAAGGTATTTTTCCAGCAGTTCCGCATCGATGGCCTCGCCGCGAACCACGGAATAACGGAACGGGATATTTAGATCGATCAGGTAGCGGGTCAGATCGGGCAGGCCGGCCAGGTTAAAGTTACTGACAACGGTATTCACGGATACAGCCACGCCCGCATCGATCAACCTTCGTAAATTATGATCTACTATACCAAAAGAACCGGAACCGGAACGGAATTTCCGGGTTGTGTCATGCATCGTTGCCACGCCGTCGAGCGATACCCCGTAGCTGATACGGTGCTGCTTGGAAAATTCGATGATCTCCTCATTCAAGATGGTGAGGTTGGTGATGAAAGCGATGTCAAACCGGCATCCTTCCTTTTCCAGCGTGTTTCGGGTTTCCGCAATAAAACCTGTCCAGGCAGCAAATTGTCCCATCGGCTCGCCTCCGGCAAGGCGCAGCCTGATGTGCCTGATGCCTCTTGTGCGTACCGCCTCCACGAACTTATGGGTGAGCTGCTGCCGGACGGTTTCCTTCATGCCGCCGCCGGTATTTAGCGTGGAGATATAGCAATAACTACAGCCGAGATTACAGGCATTAGTGGTATGTATCCAGAAATTCAGAGCGTTTGGGGTAGTTGGCTTTTGTGGTAAACCAAAGCCATTATCAAAGCGAATAATTTCCGTTTTGCCAAGCATCAGCAGAAAACTTTGTAACGTTTCCTCCTGCATTCCCAGGCGAGAGGCAATGGTACCGACATCATCCAGGCCATTGATAGCCTTAATGATCTCGTACTGCGCCCGGTTTAAGACACGGAATGAATTAGGAAATGAGCAGTTCACCACATAGGCAAACTGCTCATCAACCAGGTTCAGTAATAGCTCAGGCGATTTGCGCGGTATCAAGGTCTTCATCTTACGCGTCGGTATAACTTGAACAATCGCAATCCGTTTTTGCGGATTTGTTGTTTAGGCTGCCTGTGCCATAGTTGCTTTCAATGGTGGCGGTATCGTCAAAAAGAATTTCGTTTTCCAACATAGTTTTTAGTTTTAAGAGTTGTTTATAATTGATTGTTTAATTCTCATTCGTTAGTTCTATCTCCTTCATTTCAGCCTGTTCATCAGGGTGTAAACCGTACTTGGATGCCATTTTGCACCCTCGCGAAATGTCGGCACTCCTTTTTTGTTCAACTCCCTGGATACCGCCCGCACGGTCCTGATACCCCTGCTCCTTAACCGCATGATTACGGGTGACAGCTTAAAAGCAAAATCCTCTGCCGCTTTCCTGTTCGCGATAGAAAGTACCTTGCCATTTTTGCCCAACTCAACACCCCGCCTTTTTGCTGCACCTAACGCCGCCTTTGTCGTATCACTTATTTTCTGCCTGTTCTCTTCAGCAACTGCCGCCAGGATATGGATCGTAAACCGGTTGGCATGTGGGTTATCCGCTACGATGATCTCCACTTTCGATTTTACGATCCCGGCAATTTGCTCGACATCCCTACCGAGGCGGTCAATCCGGTCAACGATCAATGTTGCATTATTCTCCCTGCATAAGCTAAGTGCATCAAACAGACCGGCACGATACCTCCGGGTGGACATCACTTCAATTACTTGGTTAAGCACTACATAATCATTGTGCTTACAATACCGTTCCACAGCATTTTGCTGGGCTTCCAACCCTAAACAGCTCCGGCCCTGCCTGGCGGTGGAAACCCTGTAATATGCAATCGCCTGTTTCATTAGGGGGTCCCGTTCTGTTCAGGTATAAACCATCGTTTATATTTGAACAGAAATTGTATTAAAAACTACTTAGCTGAAATTGGAAACACCTGAAATAGAAGGGGTTGCTTCTGCAAGAATCTATAGAAAAGGGGATGTTTTGTTTATGGGTTTAGGATCGTTTACTTAGGTACAAATTTTTCTTTAGAAATTTTTTTATAGGCTGTGCTTTCTATCTTATCACCTAATTTTCCTAAAGCTTTAGAAATTTCAACAAAGTATTATTCCACATTAAGCGTTATTAGCAGGACAGCATATAATAGCTGGCTTTAACAATCATGTGATACTTGTTGCTCTTTATAGCATTAAGGAGAACCAATGAAAAACGTTTTCAGGGTAAGCGAAATAGAACTTTCCTATAAACACGCTGAACGGCCTTCAATTTTACCACAGATCACATCCCCGCAGCAGGCCTATAATATATTTCACGATCAGTGGGATAAAAACAGGATTGAGATGGTTGAAGATTTAAAAGTATTGTTGTTGAACACATCAAACCGCGCACTTGGTATTTATTCAATAAGCAATGGCGGCATAACAGGTACCATTGCTGACCCAAGAATGATTTTTGCTGCCGCCCTTAAAACCAACGCTTCCTCCCTCGTCCTGGCGCATAACCATCCTTCCGGTAATTTAAACCCGAGTTCAGCAGACAAAAAGCTAACGGACAAAAGGTGGAAAACTGTTGGATATATTGGTATTGGATCATTTGATCATAACCAATGAAGGGTTTTACTCCTTTAAACAAGGGTTTTCCTACGACCTCTCAGGACAAAAAGAACCTTCGCTATATCCGCAGGTCCCTGTTCTAACACTTTAGGACGTTTTACAATTTAAATTAGCAATACAAGCAGTTTGGCAGTTCGCCAGGCTGCTTTTTTGTTAGAAGCAAAAGCCACTGAAATAAATTATTTTTAATCGCTCAAGAAGATTTATTGGATAAATAAAGCCACTTTGAGACGATGCCAATTCTTTGACCGTATCTGTCAAATTTCCCTCTACGGCCTGCTATCAAAATAATAGTCTAAGAAATCCTTTGCTTTAGGGTAGGGTGCATTTTTATTTCTCTTAGAACAGATAAAGCGTATAAAGAAATGATGGATGATTTTATCGGGGCAACTATGATAAGGTTTGATGATCGGTATGCAAATACCCTTTACGATGGCAATTGCCGCCCGGAATTCGTAAGTATCATTGTAGTCCTTCTCAAAATACTCAAAATATTTTCTATGGCCTGAATGACTTAAATCTTTTAAATTCTCAATCAAGAGCCTTTCTTTTTCTTCAGAATCTCTTAAAATATCTTTTTCCTGTTTGCTAATCTGCTCGTCCCGTGTCATAGTTTTGAAAGGATAACTAAGTCAAAGCTATAATGTTGTACCAGCCAAAGAAAAAGGCTCTTAGATTTTCGTCTAAGAGCCTGATTTTAAGTGTGGTACCAGCTGGAATCGAACCAGCGACACAAGGATTTTCAGTCCTTTGCTCTACCAACTGAGCTATGGTACCGCCCGGTTTGGGATTGCAAATGTAGTGTGTTTTTTCACTTTTTAAAATTTTTTTATAATTTTCTTTCGCTGGCTTCTTTTATCATAAATACAACTTAAGGTTTCAAATATTCAATATCTAAAATCAGGTTTTACACAAAAATGGTATTAGCAGTTAACGAATAAGTATTTTTGTGATATGGAATTTTCACCTACTTCAAAAATCTGGATATATCAATCCAGTCGGGAACTAACCGAAACGGAAACATCCAAAGCACAGCAAATGCTTTCAGAATTTACCAATAGTTGGACGGCGCATAATCAGCAACTAAAATCTGCTGCCCAAATTTTATACAATCGTTTTATTATTTTGCTGGTTGATGAAAGCCTGGCCGGTGCAAGCGGTTGTTCTATTGATAAATCTGTCCATTTTATTAAATCTTTGGAAGATCAGTTTAACATCAATCTTTTTGATCGTTTTAATACCGCTTATTTTAATAGAGATAAAATTTTTACTGCTAATCGCGAGGAATTTGAAAACTTGTTAAAATCAGGAAAAGTTAATTCGGAAACTATCGTTTTTAATAACCTCGTTACAACCCTGGCCGATTTGCAAACCAAATGGCAAGTGCCAATGAAGAATAGCTGGCATGCAAAAGTTTTTAATAATTTAGTTCAAGCTTAATTAAGAATGCTTCTTTTATCAACTAAAAATCTAACGGAGCCAACCTTGCCATATTTTTCATAATCAGATAACTTCTGTGCCGGATATATTTGGTAGGTTTTGCAGGAGACCATTTCCTTGGATTTGGGAAAACACCGGCAATCAGCGAAGCTTGTTTTTTATTGAGATTTTTAGCTGATTGCTTAAAGTATTCCTGCGAAGCGGCTTCTATCCCATAAATACCGTCGCCCATTTCAATAACATTCAAATAAACTTCCATAATGCGTTCTTTGCTCCACAAAGCTTCAATCAGCATGGTAAAATAAGCTTCAAACGCTTTGCGTATATAAGAACGTCCGGGCCATAAAAAAACATTTTTTGCTGTTTGCTGTGAAATTGTACTGCCGCCAACCAGTCGTTTATTATTGTGCTGATTTTTTTCGATGGCACGCTCAATAGCAGTTAAATCGAACCCGTGATGCTCCAAAAATAATTGATCTTCGGCAGCAACAGAAGCCTTTTTAATGTTGATAGACATCTGATCAAAAGGAACCCAGGTTTTATCAATTTTCCAATCTTTTCCGGCTGATTTACGTTCAAAACCGCGTTCAATCATCAGCAAAGTAACCGGTGGATTTACAAAACGATACAGCAAAACCCAAAGAATAGTGGTGCCGAAAAAGCCGATCAGAATTAATTTCAGCAGATATTTAAAAAGGCGCATTTGGATTCAAATATAAATAAGAAAGGTGTCCGATTACTCAGACACCTTTCTTATTTTTATAAAATTTCCGACTCTCGATCTAACTGACTTTCGGTCTTTCTAACTCTCGGTCTAACTGACTCTCGGTCTAACTGACTTTTACTATTCAGCTACAACCGTAAAAGGAATTTTAACTTTTACTTCTTTATGCAGGTTTAAATTTGCGACATAATCACCAACAAACTTAGGATCTGCATCAAAAGTAATTTTACGGCGATCAACCTCGAAACCTTGTTTCTTCAAAGCATCCGAAACTTGGATCGTATTAATTGCACCGAAAATTTTACCGCTTTCGCCTGCTTTTGCACCGATCGTAAGCGTTATACCTTCTAATCTTGCAGCAATTGCATCAGCATCTTTACGGATTTTTTCTTGTTTAAAAGCAGCTTGTTTTAGGTTTTCAGCCAAAACTTTACGTGCAGATTCGGTTGCCATACTTGCAAATCCTTTCGGGATTAAAAAGTTACGACCGTATCCTGGCTTTACATTTACGACATCATCTTTCTCGCCGAGATTTTTGATGTCTTGTTTTAAAATAACTTCCATTTCGTATGCTTATTTTAAAGAGTCAGCAACATAAGGCAATAAACCGATATGGCGTGCGCGTTTTACCGCTTGAGCCACTTTGCGCTGAAATTTTAACGAAGTCCCGGTTAAACGACGTGGCAACAATTTACCCTGATCGTTAATAAACTTAAATAAAAAGTTTGCGTCTTTGTAATCAATATACTTGATTCCGTTCTTTTTAAAACGGCAGTATTTTTTACGGTTATCCTCTACTTTAGGGGCGGTAACGTATTTAATTTGATCGTTTGCCATTATCTTGCTGCGGCCTCCTCAGTTTTTGGTTTACGCTGATTAAAAGCACCGCTACGTTTCTTTTCGTTATAAGCGATGGCATGTTTATCCAGCGAAATAGTTAAAAAACGAAGCACGCGTTCATCACGGCGAAACTCGGTTTCCAGTTTATTAATTAGTTCACCCGGGGCCTTGTATTCAGTTAGGTGATAGTAACCTGTAGTTTTCTTTTGTACAGGGTACGCTAATTTTCTCAAACCCCAATTATCCTCCTGGATAATTTCGGCTCCGTTATCAGTAAGGATTTTCGTGAATTTGGCAATTGCCTCTTTCGCTACTTCTACAGATAACAACGGGGTAAGAACGATTACTGTTTCGTACTGTTGCATTCTTTGCTGTTAATATTTAATGATTTATCCGCCAAAAAGCGGAGTGCAAATGTAGGAAGAAGTTTCAATTAATCAAACCAATATTCAGCAATTTTTAGGCGATAAAAGAAGCATTATATTTGAAAATTGATTTCAACTATTTTTCAAAACTTGCGGTAAAACGGATCGGTTGCCAAAGCCAGCATTTCCCGGTCGCCTTTGCTATCGCCGTAAGCATAAATCTTTGCAAAAGAATCCAAGTTTGGAATAGCTTTTTTAATCCGATTTACCTTTTCTGCACCATAACAATTTGGCGTTTTAAACTTTCCACTGAGGATGTTGTTTTGAATATCCAATTCAGTTGAAATGTATTCAATTCCTTGTTCGGCTGCAAACTGTTGTACAATTAAATCAAAGTTTGCAGTTACCATATAAATCTGGTGCATACTGTTTTTATGCCATAAAATTTTGGTTAAAGCATCTTTACGCAATCTTATATTTAATTTACTTTGATAATATTTCTGCACGGTGGTTGAAAAATATTCTACCGTTTCTCCGGAAAATAATTGGCTAAAAATTGATTGTTTAGCCTTTTCGTTATTTAAAACTTTAATCAGATACAAGGTAAAAACAGGAAAACCATAAATTAATTTTAAGGGTGATAAACCAGTTTTTAGGCGATAAAAAAGGTAGTCCCAGAAAATATCACGATTGGTAATTGTACCATCAAAATCAAAAAAAGCAATCGTTTTAATTTCTTTCATAAATGGCAGTTTGATACCACGGGTAAACATTTCCTAAAGGAAGTTTACCCAATTTAGGGTGATCAGTAATAAAATTGTTCTTGATTAATTTGAAGTTAGGTTCAGGCTGCGGTACATTTGAACCGGAGTATGATTGCTGATCTATTAAATATTGAATTTCTTTATCAGTTTTATTTAGAGTAATACGCTTGTACTGATCCAAACAATATGGCCACAAAGAAAATGTAATGGCAAGTTTCTTGTTTTTATCTGTTAAACGAAGTGTTTTGATAAACTCTTTTCTAAATACTAAATATGAAACTTTTTTATCATTTGTATTATAGAATAATAATGTTTTACGAATAAACCCGATAGAATTTACAAATAATATTATAACTACAATTACTGAAGCTCCTTTTAAAAAAAGAGTTGTTTTACTTGTATTCAATTCCTTGACAAATATTACAAACAAGACAAAGAAAAATAAAGGTGATAAAACAAGCATGTTGTAATTCATCGGCATATCTTTAAAAGAAAAATATGAAATTACACAAGTAAGTATAATTAGCAAACCAAATGAGATGACTTTATTTTTTTTCAACAAAATATAACTTGTATAAAAAACTGTAATCGAAAAGTTAATTATCAATAAAGGAGCATAAGTGTAAGTTATATAAAAACTGATAAAGGTTTTTAAAGAATTTGTAGTATATCTGTTAGCAATTACATTACGCGAATGCTGCTGCAAACTTTTAACTAATTCCATTACATGGTAAGGATAAACAATTACAAAACAACATAACACAACACCAAAGCCTAACAGGGTTAATACAATTGGTTTAATTTTAAATCCACTTTTAAATATCAATAAACCCAAAGTAATCAGCATTAAATAAAATGTTGAAACAGGAGAAGTAATTAAATTTAAACATACAATTATACCATTGTTAAAATTACAAAAACGCTTACTTTGATAAACATTATTGAGGATGAAACAGGAAATAAAAAACTTGCAAAGCACTTCCGGCCGGCCTTCCTGAATACCGTAAAAAGAAAATAAAGCTATCAGCCAAAGTATAGTAAAAAGATACAAGTTAGCAGAAGAAGGAATATTTTGTTTAAGTAAATAAACCCGAATACCAATCAATAAAACAACTACACTTGATAAATCTATTATGGTTTGGCTTACATACATATTATTATAAAACTCTGGTAACAAGTTATTTATGAAAGCGATTGTATAAGGAAACAATGGCGGATAAAACAAAAACCGATGTTGTACAGGATCCAACCCTGCATCATAAAGCGGGTTAATTAACTGATGAAAATGGTTGATAAAATAAGCCGCAGGTAAAAAACAAGTAGAATCCTGGATGAATCCCGGGTAACCATTCAAAGCAAAATCAAACACAATATAAGCATATGCAACCAAAATAAGCGCGAACGTAATTTTAAAAACTGATTTCATTTGGTATAAATTAAAACAGCAAAACTTAACAGCCAAAAAAAGATACTTAATTGTATAAAGCGGTCTTGAGTTAAAATTTTAACCGGTGAACCACTTGTTTTTTTTATAAATGTTAGTTGCAGATAGCGCAACAATCCAAGTAAAACAAAAAGCGTTGTAAAATAAGAATATTCTCCAAGTCTGAGAATGATCTCCGGAGAGATAATATACATGATATAACAAACCAATAATACGCCCGTTAACATGGATAAAACTATTTGCAAAAATTCTATACTATAACCATGGATTGACATTCTTACTTGTTTATTAACATCCGTTAGCATTATGTAAATATCATCCATTCTTTTTGATAAAGCCTGGAACATGGATAATAAAAAAACCATAATTATCAGCCATTTACTTACGGTAATATCTGCAGCTAAACCTCCGGCAATTACTCTTAAATTGAAACCGATACTAATAATTGTTACATCGATTAAAGCATGGTTTTTTAATTTGACAGAATACAATACGTTTAAAAAAAAATAACTTAATATAATCCATAAAACTTTTATGGAGATAAAAAACCCTATTGTACTTGCAATAGCAAATAAAATAAATGATAAAATATAAGCTTCAGCCTTTGATATTTTTCCGGATGGAATTGGTCTGTTTTTTTTTACAGGATGCTGCTGATCAAATGAGATATCCATCAAATCATTAAAGATATAAATGGAGCTTGCGATAAAACAAAAGGAAAAAAATACAGGAATAGTTTCTAAAAATTTTGTCTTGTTAAACAACTCTCCTGAAAAAAAAATCGGTAAAAAAATATAAAAGTTTTTTAAATAATGCGGAACACGTAATAAGGGTAAATATTTTTTTATCATAAACAAAATGAACAGTATTACGCAAGATATATATTTTATCCAGAAATATATGTCAGTAAAAAACTTAAATAAGTTGATTTAATTTGAACAATAAACTGTGTTTAAATTACACCATTGTATTTAAGCAAAACTTAAATTTACTTAGTTTTTGGACTTGGTTGTGCAACAGCTGAAGGCGAATCTCCTTCGATAAACGGCCAGCCATCCTGGTTATAAAGAATCCTGTCCATACACATTTTTCGTTTAAAAATTGTAGTGCCTTTGATAAAGCAATCTGCCGGATCAACTGCATGATAAATGATCCAATCGTTTTCTTCGGTATCTTTTATGATACAATTCTGGCCGCATGTGTCCCAATATTCATTGGGTTTTAAAATAACATGATTGCCGGGTATTGGTTGAAACTCTTTCTGCGGATGATCAGACCAGTAAACAGAAACCGCGTATCCGTTTTGAACCCAGGTATTATCACCGGAAACCCATAAAAAATAGCGATCATACTTGGATTGATAAGTTACAAATGCACCTTCCCGTAAACTTTCAAATTTAACACCGGGCTTTGGAAACAAAACATCTATTGGCTTGCTGATAATTGAATAACCATCGCCATCAACTTCAACTACACTTATGGGTTCATGGGCCGAGCCGTAATACAATAAATTTTTCCCACTTTTTGCATCATAAAAGAAGCATGGATCAATCATCCGGTAAGTTGATCCCGGGATTTGCACCAGCGGTTTTCCAATATCAATAAAACCATGCGGTTCGTTGGAAACCGCTAAGGCTAAGCACATTCCATCTTTGGTATCCGGCTCGGCTGCATAATATAATCGATACTGATTTCCAACTTTTACAACTTGCGGTGCCCAAAATTTATTACAGGTTTTTGCCCAAACCGGTAGCTCTTTTAAAGCTCCAACAGGTTCTGACCAATTTACAAGATCTGTAGATTTGCTTAACTGAATATTATTGATTGTTGGCGAAAATTCATCGTGCGTAGCATAAGCATAATAACCATCGCCCGGAATAAAAATAACGGAAGGATCGGGGAAATCAGCATTGATGATTGGATTGGTATAAGTAGTTTCTTCAGGCATAATCATTCTGTTGTTTTGGCTTAAACAACATGTAACATCAAATTTAATTTTAGGTTGATAAAAACAGTATCCAAAATTTAATCACCTGTTTCGGTTAATAAGTCTGCAAAAACTTCATCCAAGTTCAGCACAAAACCAGGCAATATTGAACTGGTAACTTCATCTCCAAGTGTTAATAATCTGGTTGTTTGAAACTGTCTGCTTTCGTCTAAAAAATTTTTCGAAAAGGTTTTTCCGTAAGGATTAATAATCCAATATTCCTTCACGCCTGCTTCTTCATAAGCTTCATACTTGTTTTGCAGTTCTGTTTTGTTATTCCCCGGTGAAAGGATTTCTACTACAATATCCGGCGCACCCAAACAACCTTTTTTATCAATTTTTTTTAGATCACAAATCACGCAAATATCAGGTTGAACAACAGTTGTAATTTCTTTATCATCAATTGATTTCCGAATTAAACGTACATCAAATGGTGCTGCATAAACAGCACAAGGTTTTTTATCAAGATAAGCATATAATTTAAAAAAAACTTTTCCAAAAATCCGCTGATGAAACTCCGCCGGTGCCGGACTCATCTTGAAAATATAACCTTTAATCAGCTCCAGCCGCTCATCAAAAGTCCATTTTAAATAATCTGCGTACGTGTAAGTTTTAGTTAGATCGAGGTCAGAAAATTGCATAATCCTTAGTATTGCTTTCAAAAATACAAATTTATTTGATGCTGTTTTTATGCCGGTAAAAACAGTATCGCAATCCGGTTTGCACAAACCCGGCGTTCTGTTTAACTTCGTGCTGATGGATAATTTTGTTGTTTCGGCCCGTAAATATCGCCCGGTAACGTTTGAAAATGTTGTAGGCCAGCGGCATATCACCGGCACGTTAAAAAATGCGATCAAAAACAATCAGCTGGCGCAGGCATTTTTGTTTTGCGGCCCGCGCGGCGTGGGCAAAACCACCTGCGCACGCATCCTCGCCAAAACTATTAATTGCACTAATTTGCAGTCGGATACCGAGGCTTGCGGCATTTGCGATTCTTGCCGCGCTTTCCAAAACGGCAACTCTTTTAATGTACACGAGCTGGATGCGGCTTCTAATAATTCGGTGGATGATATTCGCAATCTGATTGAACAGGTACGCATTCCGCCACAAGCAGGCCGCTACAAAATTTATATTATTGATGAGGTGCATATGCTGTCGCAGGCTGCTTTTAATGCTTTTTTAAAAACGCTCGAAGAACCGCCGCCGTACGCCATTTTCATTTTAGCCACAACCGAAAAACATAAAATTTTGCCAACCATTTTATCGCGTTGCCAGATTTTTGATTTTAACCGAATCCAGGTTGATGACATGACGCATCACCTCGAATTTATCGCGCAAAAAGAGCACATTAATTATGAGGCAGACGGACTGCACATCATCGCCCAAAAAGCGGATGGCGGTTTGCGCGATGCACTTTCGATGTTCGACCAGATTGTAAGTTTTTCGGGCGGAAAAGAAATCACTTACAAACTGGTTATTGATAACCTGAATATACTGGATTATGATTATTATTTTAGGTTGACGGATTATATTTTAGGTGAGAACACGCCGCAAAGTTTGCTGATTTTGAATGAGATTTTGGCGAACGGATTTGATGGCTATCATTTCATTTCCGGTTTGGCTAATCACTTTCGTAATTTATTAGTTGGCAAAGATGCTTCAACTTTAAAATTGATGGAAGTAAGCGAAAACATCCGTAAAAAATATGAGCAGCAGGCACAACAGGTTTCGGTTTCGTTCTTGGTTTCCGCTTTAAATCTGGCAAATCAATGTGATTTAAATTATAAGCTGAGTAAAAACCAGCGTTTGCAAGTGGAACTGGCCTTGATAAAAATGTGCCATATCAACGCCGCTTTTAACCTGGTAAAAGAAGCATCGGCTTTACCAAAGCCAACAGCAGAACCCGAAAAAAAAAAGCCTGAATTAATAGTTACTTCAACGCAACCTGTTCCGGAAACGGAAACTTCTAATCCTGTTGAAGAAGTAACTTATCCTGCTATTTCAAAAACGGAAAATAATTTTCAACCTGAAGCTGCACCAAAACCAGCAGAAGATATTGTAGAAAAACCTGTTGTAAAAACAGTAGAAGCAACGCCCGAAAAGGTAAATATTTTTATTCCGAACCTCAACCCAACTTCTACTTCTATCAAAATCCCTTCTTTAAAAGATTTGGGCAAAACAGCTTCGCAGCAAACTGTTGAAGATGATCCTTACTTAAAAGGAACCGATTTTGAAGATTTTGATACAAATACGTTCCTAAAAAAATGGAATGAATACGCTGCCAAGGCCAAAGCAGAAAATAAAAGTATGACTTTGCTTACTGTTTTTAACAACATAAAACCGGTAATGCTTCGGTCTTATGTTTTTGAATTGGTGCTGGAGAATAAATCTCAGGAAAATATTTTTAAGGAAGATAAACCAAACATCATGAACTTTTTACGTTCGTCCCTTAAAAATTTTAATATTGAGATACAAACCCGGATTGAAGAACAATCCGGGTTGAGAAAACCATATTCGCCGGTAGAAAAATTCCAATTTATGGCTGCCAAAAATCCCGAACTGGCAGAGTTACGGAAAAGGTTTAATTTGGAAATTGATTAGCTTTCTTAAGCCCTCTCCTTTAGAGAGGGTTTGGGTGAGGCTTTTCTTCCAAAGGAGAGGGACTTTAAGAAATGTTTAGTTAAACAATTTATCGTCGTTATCGCCGGCATCTTTGGTTAGGTAACCTTCAGTATCAATTCCGCGGTCATTTTTTGGGTAACCTTCTTCGTCCAGATCGTCGCGGTCGTCTTCCGGCGTTCTCGCCAAAACCTCGTCAATCGGGTCTAATTCAATATCCTGGCCTTCATCAACGTGCATTCCTAAATTATCCAAACTGTTGGCATCGGTTTCCAAAGTTTGGCCTGGAATGTATTCATCCACTGCTTCCGGATTGGCTTCATCATACATAGAATCAAAATCTTCGCCGTTTGGCGCAGCCGTATTATACGGATAATCATGCTGATAATCAGGATCATCGCTTTTTACATCCAGCTCGTAACTGTTTTTATCGGTATTATAGGCCAGATCGTTCTGATCGGTACTATCGCCCATTTCTTTCAGCTTTTTGTCGCGGTCAAGGTTTTCGTCATTGCCGGGTACTAATGGATTCGGATTGCTCATGATTGTTGTTTTTTTATAGAACTATAAAGGAATTTTTAAGCCAGAAGTTTGCCTGCATATTCAATAATCATGATTTTTACAGGAAACCTGAACTGCCGTTCTATCATTTTTATATATTTGGAACGCTAAAAAATTATCCATAAAAAACGCATCATGCCACAAAAAATTAAAGTAGCCAACCCGGTTGTAGAACTGGATGGCGACGAGATGACCCGCATCATCTGGAAATTTATTAAAGATAAACTGATCCTGTCCTACCTGGATTTGGATATTAAATATTACGATTTAGGGATTGAATACCGCGATGAAACCAATGATCAGGTCACCATTGATTCTGCAAATGCCATTAAACAATACGGCGTGGGTATTAAATGCGCCACAATTACACCTGATGAAGCCCGAGTGGAAGAATTTGGGTTGAAGCAAATGTGGAAATCTCCAAACGGAACAATCCGTAATATTCTGGACGGAACGGTTTTCCGCGAGCCAATTGTGATGAGCAACGTGCCGCGTTTGGTACCAAATTGGACGGCCCCAATCTGTATCGGTCGTCATGCTTTTGGTGATCAATATCGTGCAACGGATTTCGTAACGAAAGGAAAAGGAAAACTAACCATCACTTTTACGCCGGAAGATGGTGCAGCCGAGCAATCATTTGAAGTTTATAATTTTAAAGATGATGGTGTTGCGTTGGCAATGTACAATACGGATGAATCTATCCGTGGATTTGCACATGCTTGTTTTAACCAGGCTTTAATGAAAGGCTGGCCGCTATATTTATCTACTAAAAACACCATCCTGAAAAAATACGATGGCCGTTTTAAAGATATTTTTGAAGAGATTTATCAGCAGGATTACAAAACCAAATTTAAAGAAGCCGGCATCGTTTACGAGCACCGTTTGATTGACGATATGGTTGCATCGGCCTTAAAATGGAACGGAAATTTTGTTTGGGCCTGTAAAAATTATGATGGCGACGTGCAGTCTGATACCGTTGCGCAAGGCTTTGGTTCTTTAGGTTTGATGACTTCTACTTTGGTTACGCCGGACGGAAAAACCATGGAAGCCGAAGCTGCACACGGAACGGTTACACGCCATTACCGCGATCATCAGGCTGGGAAACCAACCTCAACCAATCCGATTGCTTCTATTTTTGCCTGGACGCGTGGTTTGGAATTTCGCGGGATTTTAGATGGAAACCAGGAACTGATCAACTTCTGTAAAACACTGGAAGAAGTTTGTATCGAAACCGTAGAAAGCGGCAAAATGACTAAAGATTTAGCGGTTTGTATCCACGGAAACAAAGTAGAACACGGCCGTGATTATCTTTATACTGAAGAATTTTTAGAAGCGATTGATGAGAACCTTAAAGCAAAATTAGGCTAAACAACACTGATTTTTTATCGATAAAAAAAGCACGTTTGCAACTTTGAGGGCATGCTTCTTTGTTAAAACTGATTGTTATATTTGAATATGAAGTTTACAGCAGTTATAGAAAAAGGTGAAAATGGTTTCTTTGTTGGTCAGATAGAAGAAATTCCGGCAGCTTTGGCACAAGGTGAAACAGTTGAAGAACTAAAAATCAATTTGCTGGATGCTTTAAAGCTAATTTTAGAAGCCAATAAAGAACTTACTGAAAAAGAGTACGTTGGAAAAACCATTTTGAAAGAAGAGCTGGAATTGATTTAATGAAACGCTCTGCATTAATAAAACATTTAGAAAAAAACGGTTGTCAGTTATTAAGAGAAGGAGCAAATCATGCCATTTATCAAAACTCTCTTAACTTGAAGCAAACTGCTGTTGGCCGGCATCAGGAATTAGATAATCTGCTGTGTAAAAAAATATGTAAGCAGTTGGAAATTCCAAGTATTTCTTAATTTCAGCACTAAAACGAATTTATGTCCGCATTATATCCCTTAAAATTCAAAACCATCTTTAAAGATAAAATCTGGGGTGGCGAAAAAATAAAAACCGTTTTAAATAAAGATTTTTCTCCGTTGCCAAATTGCGGCGAAACTTGGGAAGTTTCCGGTGTAAAAGGAAACATTTCTGTTGTTGCAGAAGGTGAATTGGAAGGAAAAGCACTGACAGATTTACTGGAAGAATTTAAAGGTGATTTAGCCGGAAACACGATTTACGAAAAGTTCGGAACAGAATTTCCGTTGCTGATTAAATTTATCGATGCCAATGATGATCTTTCCATTCAGGTTCACCCGGACGATGAATTAGGCCAAAAACGCCATAATTCTTTTGGTAAAACCGAAATGTGGTATGTAATGCAAGCGGATTCGGGTTCAACTTTAATTTCCGGCTTTAACCAAAAAGTGGACGAAAAGATTTATGTTGATAAATTAGAAAGCGGCCATTTGATGGACATTCTTAACAAAGAAGATGTGGCACAAGGCGATATTTTCTTCCTACCGGCAGGCCGTGTACACACGATCGGGAAAGGTTTACTAATTGCCGAAATACAGCAAACCTCTGATATTACGTATCGCATTTACGATTTCGACCGTGTGGACGATCAGGGAAATAAACGCGAACTGCATACGGAAGAAGCTTTGGCTGCGCTGGATTATAAAGTTTATCCGGAGTATAAATCAATTTATCCTCATACTAAAAATGAAGCTGTTGAAGCAGTAACTTGTAAATATTTCACCACAAATGTTTTAAACTTTACGGAGGATACCAATCGTGATTACAGTAATTTAGATTCTTTCGTAATCCATGTTTGTGTGGAAGGAAATTATGATTTAGCTTATGGAGAAGATAAAATTTCGGTTAAAAAAGGAGATTGTGTTTTGATCCCAAATATCATCAACAATGTTCAATTAACAACCGCCAACGGATTTAAAATCTTAGAAACTTACGTTGAATAAACTGAAATCTTACTCATAAAAGAAGCATCAGCGAAAATGACTGATGCTTCTTTTATCGGATAAAAATCTCAATTAACTATTTTTCCAGCTTCACCTCAACTTGTCCGTCTTTCAGCCTGACTTCAAATTTTGGTTGCGGTTCTGTTGCTGGACCGGAAATTACACTTCCGTCTTTAAGCGAAAATTCTGATTGATGCCACGGACAAACCACGCTGCAATCGTCCTTTAATTCTCCGTCGCAAAGCGGGCCGCCTAAATGCGAACAGGTGTTAGCGATTGCAAAAATTTCACCGTTTTGCTTAACCAGCAAAATCGAAATTTCTCCGGCTTTGGCAGCTGTCATTTTATTTTCCACCAAATCTTTTTCGGGGAGAATCGCTACAAAATCTTCCGGATATTCCGCAGAAACCTGTGTATGATCAACGCCAACCTGCTCGCCATAAACTAAATGCCCGCCTAAATAAGCCGCCAAACTTGTAACGCCGTAACCTAACATGGACAGTGCAATAGCTGTTCCGCGATCTTTTTTCTTTTTCCGAAGAACGTAAGAAGCTGTATAAAGTGCCGTTGCACCAAGATTGAGCATACCGTGCATCAAACCGATTTTTTGCTTCTTTTTTGTGGTGCCGCTCCAATCGGTTATGCCGGTTACCATCGAGCCGGCGGCACCTAAAAGTCCGATCACAATAGCTGCATCTGCACCTTTTGCATACTGTTTTTTGCCCAAAAGTTCCAGGCCATCCAGCACAGCCGCAGATGTCCACGATCCTATCGGCACATCCGTAATCAAAGGATGAAGCGGATGCCCGAGCCAAGTTCCGTGTAAAAAATTCTTGATTTTTGTACCGGCCTCGCCGCCTGCTTTAAAAGCATTAAGCACTACCGGCCTTAATTTTTCGCCGGCTTCCCCAAGCCATTCTTGTTTGGTTATTGCTGAAATCAATATATTATCCTTCATAATTATCTTATTAAGAAAATATACAACCTTGAGCTGCTGCAAGTGTTTTGTTGCAAGCTAATTTGGAATGCTTCTTTTACCGGTTAAAAATCAGGAACCGAAAACTTCAAACTTCTCCCAAAAACCATCTTTTGGCAGCGGCGCAAAAATATCAACCGGTTCTTTTTTTACAGGATGGATAAACTGCAACCTTCTGGCGTGTAAGCAAATGCTCTTTTTTAAACTTCCGCGCGGGTAACCGTATTTATTATCGCCAACAATCGGGCAACCCAAAGTAGAAAGCTGTACCCGGATTTGATGCGGCCGGCCGGTTATCGGGTCAACTTCTATCAAATAAAAACCGTTTAATTCGCCAATCAAATTATAATTTAACTCTGCGCGCTGGCTGCCTTTAACTTCCTGATTGTGCGGAGTAGTTATGTTTTTCTGTTGATTTTTGACTAACCAATGCACTAAATTCCCGCTTTCGGGAACAGGTTTTTGCCGAACAACCGCCCAATAGGTTTTGTGCATATCACGGCTTTTAAACATTTCGTTAATGCGTTCTAAAGCTTTACTGGTTTTGGCAAACAAAATCACGCCGCTTACCGGCCGGTCCAAACGATGCACCACGCCCAAAAAAGCACCGTTCGGTTTGTTATATTTTTGGGCAATATATCTTTTTACTTTCTCATCCAGCGGCTCGTCTCCGGTTTCATCCACCTGTACAATATCACCGGCACGTTTATTTATGGCGATCAGGTGGTTATCCTCATACAAAATATCTTTTGCAGAAATGTCGGCTGGCGTTGGAATATATTGAGATTGGCGCATGATGAATTTAGGTTGATAAAAGAAGCATTTTGTCATTTCGACCAAAGGGAGAAATCTTCCTCGAAGCGATTAGACTTTTGTTGTTGTAAGAAGATCCCTCCTATCGTCGGGATGACAATAGCAAATCAATACTGCTCCTTTTCTCCCGGAAAATCTTTTGATTTTACATCCGCGATATAGTTCTTTACAGCACCGCTCATCTCCTCGAACAAGTTTAAATACTGACGTAAAAACCTGGGTTTAAAACCTTTATTCAAACCTAACATATCGTGGATTACTAAAACCTGACCGTCGCATTTCCCGCCGGCACCAATCCCGATGGTCGGGATAGCCAGGCTTTCGGTTACTTCCTGTGCTAATTTTGCGGGGATTTTTTCGAGCACCACACCAAAACAACCTGCTTCCTGCAAAGCCAAAGCATCGGTTTTCAATTTATTCGCTTCCGCTTCTTCTTTTGCCCGTACAGTATAAGTTCCGAATTTATAAATTGATTGCGGCGTTAAACCCAAATGCCCCATCACCGGGATGCCGGCTGCTAAAATACGCGTAATGGATTCGACAATCTCCGTTCCGCCTTCCATTTTTACGGCATGTGCACCGGATTCCTTCATAATCCGAATCGAAGAATTTAAAGCTTCCTTAGAATTTCCCTGATAAGAGCCGAAAGGCAAATCGACCACAACCAATGCTTTTTTTGCTGCACGGACAACAGATGAAGCATGATAAATCATCTGATCCAGCGTAATCGGCAAAGTAGTTTCGTGTCCGGCCATCACATTGGAAGCCGAATCTCCAACCAAAATCACATCAATTCCGGCAGCTTCTACCACCGCAGCCATCGAAAAATCATAAGCGGTTAGCATGGCAATTTTCTCGCCGTTCCGTTTCATTTCCAACAATGTGCTGGTAGTTACCCGCTTAACTTCTTTATTTACAGACATGTTATCCTGTTTTTACTAAATTTTTATAAAGCCGTAAATGTAGAATAACCGATTGTAAAATCATCAGAATGCACTTCTAAAATCAGCAGGAAAATTTACCTTTGTCTCCTGTGAACCCAGAAGTTGTATCTTTCTTTTTTCCTGCACGTTTCACATTTGGTTTTCCTTTGGAGAATACTTCTTTTATCCACCTTTTTTTAAATCAACATGACTAACTTCACCAAACTTCCGGCAGTTTTGTTACTGGCCGACGGAACGGTTTATCACGGAAAAGCTGCCGGAAAAATCGGTACCACAACAGGCGAAATCTGCTTTAATACCGGCATGACGGGTTATCAGGAAATTTTTACCGATCCTTCTTACTTCGGGCAAATTATGGTTACGACCAACGCGCATATCGGCAATTATGGCATCCATCATGATGAAACCGAATCCGGGCAAATACAGATTGCCGGCCTGGTTTGCAAGAATTACAACATCCAATACAGCCGGAAAGAAGCGGATTTATCCATCCAGGATTACTTTCAGGAACAAAACATTGTTTCCATTTCGGATATTGATACGCGCGAACTGGTGCGCCACATTCGGGATAAAGGTGCCATGAACGCCATTATTTCTTCGGAGGTTTTGGATTTGGAGGAATTAAAAGTAAGGCTAAAAGAAGTACCGTCGATGGACGGGTTAGAACTTTCATCACAGGTTTCTACTAATGAAACGTATGATATCGGCGATGAAAATTCTGCTTATCGTGTTGCCGTTTTGGATTTGGGCGTGAAGAAAAACATCCTGCGCAATTTTTCTGAGCGTGGCGTTTTTACCCGTGTTTTCCCTTCTTATACCACATTTGAAGAAATGCAGGAATTTAGTCCGGATGGTTATTTTATCTCCAACGGTCCCGGCGACCCGGCGGCAATGGATTACGCCATCAACACGGTAAAAAAGGTTTTGGAAGCCGATAAACCGATGTTTGGTATCTGTTTAGGTCATCAGCTTTTAGCTTTGGCAAACGATATTCCGACCGAAAAAATGTTTAACGGACATCGTGGTATCAATCACCCCGTAAAAAATATCATTAAAGATCATTGTGAAGTAACTTCCCAAAATCATGGTTTTGGTGTGGTGCAGGATGCAGTTAGAAACTCTGACAAGGTAGAAATTACACACATCAACCTCAACGATCAATCGATTGAAGGCATCCGTGTAAAAGGCAAAAACGCATTTTCGGTACAATATCACCCGGAAGCTTCTCCCGGTCCGCACGATTCGAGGTATTTGTTTGATGATTTTGTGGAGATGATGGGGAAAAAGTCGGAAAGTTAAGAGAGTCGGAAAAGTCCGAAAGACGGGAAGTTCAAATAAAATTAAAGCTGTTGTAAAAGGCGGCTTTTTTTGTGAATGCTGTTTTTATCGGGTAAAATTGGGATCAATTAAAAACCTAAGTCTAAAAGACCAGATCACAAGCCTGACTAACAAGACGAGATAGAAAAAACTAAAAAATTGTTTTATGCAGTAATTTTATAATTTTGGATGTCCCATAACAAATAAAACCACATATCATGAAAAAGCTTTTCCTTTCCGTGTGCATTTGTTTAATTGCCTTTGTAACACAGGCACAACAACAGCCAAAAGAAATAGTGGACTTCAATACATATACCAATAACATTGAAAAACAAAGACAGGATGCTCAAAAAATAAAAAACTATCCAGTTGCTGAAAAAGTGACACGGGAATGGATAGGTAAATACGATGTGTCATCCGCTACCGTGCAAAAAAAGTTTATGAACTACCAGCAGGTGATGTATTATAACTTGGCCTGCTATGTTAACTTGCAAGACAGGAGGAACGAAGCCTTAAGCGACCTCGAAAAATCCATAAGTCTTGGTTATGCCAATTACTATGATACAAAAGTAGATACCGATCTTGAAAGTTTACATAACAATCCTCGATTTAAAGCTGCATTGGAAAAACTCCGTAAATGTGGTGATATGAATTATATCCTCCAGCAATCAGGCCCTTACAACCTGCAAACCAACAATAATTTACCCAGTTTTACCTATCAGTCGGCTGACGTACCTCAACTGGTAACGCTCAAAAATAAATTCAATCTTGATTCTATAAGCGGCAATGGCGATGAGATAAGCAAATTTAAAAATCTACTTTTGTGGGTGCATAACACCGTGCGTCATGATGGGAATTCTGCTAATCCCGATTCAAAAAACGCAGTGAATATTATTGAAATCTGTAAAAAAGAAAACAGGGGCGTTAATTGCCGTATGATGGCCACCATATTGCGGGATGTTTACCAAGCCGAAGGATACCCTACCCGCGTGGTAACCTGTATGCCCAAAGATTCCTTGGATACCGATTGCCATGTAATTACAGTGGTTTGGTCAAAAACCCTAAATAAATGGGTTTGGATGGATCCTACTTTTAACGCTTATGTAACCGATGCCAAAGGCAATTTGCTCAACATTGAAGAAGTAAGGGAACGCCTGGTAAAAGGTGGGAATGATTTACTACTAAACCAAAATGCCAACCGGAATAACCAAAATAAAGAAACTAAGGAAGAATACCTGGATTATTACATGTCTAAAAATCTGTACTGGCTGTATTGCGCAACTAAAAGCGAGTGGGATATCGAAACTGACAAACCTGGCAAACCTGCAGTAGAATATGTTAACCTTTTTTCGGGTACTTTTACTACTCAGCATATTTCCGGTGGTTCGGTAAAAAAAACCAAACGTTTTGTAACTTATAACTCGGTTTACTTCTGGCAAAAGCCAGATAACATTTAAAAAGTTAAAGTTAAACTTTGCTATTTTCTGTTGGACGGAATTTGTACTCCCGTCCTTTAAGCTAAAGATTTATAATCTTTAAAATAACAATTATATTAACCTTCTCTAATAATCCACTCACATAAACTTCCAACTTTTACCCCATAAAAAAAGCATCAGCTATAAAATCCTGATGCTTCTTTTATCAACTTAAAATCTTCTTACTTCTTCACAGAAAACTTATAAGAAGTAACCGAATTAAAAGTTTCCCCAGGTTTTAAAGTAGTTGTTGGAAACTGTGGCTGGTTTGGCGAATCCGGGAAATGCTGCGTTTCCAAACATATAGCGGTGCGTTTTTCGTACGGACTTCCGCTTTTGCCTTTATCGCCGCCTTCCATAAAGTTACCTCCATAAAACTGGATGCCCGGCTGGTCTGTGTAAACCTGCATTTCAATGCCGCTTTTATCGCCCACAACTGTGGCTGCCAAATGCTGGCCTTTATCTTTTGCATCCAGCACAAAATTATGATCGTAACCTTTGCCGTATTCCAATTGCTGGTTCTTCACTTCAATCCGCGAACCGATGGTTGTTGGTTTGGTAAAATCCAATGGTGTCCCGGCAACAGGTTCTATTTTTCCGGTCGGGATTAAGGTCGAATCCACCGGCGTATAATTACTGGCATTCAGTTGCAAAATATGGTTATTGACCGTTCCGCCATCACTATTTAAATTAAAATACGAATGGTTGGTGAGGTTTAAAATCGTTGCTTTATCGGTAGTGGCTTTGTAGGTAATTTCCAAAGCATTATCATCCGTTAAAGTATAAGTAACGTTAACATTCAAGTTTCCGGGATAACCTTCTTCCATATCTTTGGCTAGATAATGCAGCTCCAAACTGTTTGGCGTAGTTTTTACCACATCCCAAACCACGGTGCTAAAACCTTTTGGCCCGCCGTGCAGCGCATTTGGTGCATTATTAATGGCCAGGCTATAACTTTTTCCGTCCAGCTTAAATTTCCCTTTAGCAATCCGGTTACCGTAACGGCCAATCAAAGAGCCAAAGTAAGCACCGTTTTTAGTGTATTGCTGGTAATCTTTCAAACTATTATAACCTAAAACAACATCAACCATTTTCCCGCTGCTATCCGGCACAAACAAACTAACCAGCTTGCCGCCAAAATTAGTAATTGCTGCTTTTAGCCCGTTTTTATTGCTGAGCGTGAAAAGCTGAACGGGTTTGCCGTTAACAGTTTCTTTAAAATTATTCGGGTTTGGGAGGGTTGTTTCATTCATAGCTTTTTTAGTTGATTGCTGGCAGCTGGTTAAACAAAATAAAACTGCGGCCGGCAGGATAAATTTTTTTAAGGTGTTCATCGGTTTAAATTTTGGTTGAAGTAAACATATAATTTTATCTGCATAAAATTTACGTTTTACAGAAGTAATTACTGCGAGCCTGATGATTTTTTCAAAGCTTCTCAACAATCGTAAGAAGCTTTAAAAAAATAGCACTTGTAATATTTAAACCTTAACATTAAGTTTAAACAAGTTTTTTTAGTGCTAAAAGAAGCATTAAAAGTAATTAGGATGATAATGCCTGGCTTTTTTCTCGGCATTTCAAATTGAAAGTACAGGTTGATCAAAAATCAATGCTGCTTTTTCAAAATTATTATTTAGTATTAAGATATCAGTTCTAAAATTTTTCAATAAATCATGGATTCATCCTTTCTTTTAAACCAATATCCGTTAAATCCAGAAGTTTGGGATGAAATGTGCAGCGAAGGCAGCGTAAGAATGCCTTACAGCAAGGTTTACGAATTTTTAAATCAGATCAGCAACGAAGATTTAACCCGGAAAGAGGAAATGGCGCGCCGGTTATTTATGAATCAGGGCATCACTTTTACGGTTTATTCCAGCGGAGAAGGCATCGAAAAGATTTTTCCGTTTGATGTGATTCCGCGCATCATTACTTCTGCCGAGTGGGAGTTTATCGAATCAGGAATTAAACAAAGGCTAAAAGCACTTAACCTTTTTTTGAAAGATATTTATCACCAACAGTTTATTTTGAAGGACGGAATTATGCCGGTAGAAATGATTTATTCCTGTCCGCATTACCTGCGCGAAATGCACGAATTAAACGTACCGCACGATATTTATGTACACATCGCCGGTATCGATATTATCCGCGATGCCGACGGCCAGTTTTACGTGCTGGAAGATAACCTGCGTACACCTTCCGGCGTTTCTTACATGCTGGAAAACCGGGAAATTACCAAACGGATTTTCCCGGATTTATTGCCGCAAAACAATGTGCGCACAGTAATGCAGTATCCGCAGCTGCTGTATAAAAACCTGGCTTCGCTATCGCCGCGGCATATTTCTAACCCGAATATTGTGTTGCTCACGCCTGGGATTTATAATTCCGCTTATTTTGAGCATACTACTTTAGCCCGTTTAATGGGAATTGAATTGGTGGAAGGCCGTGATTTGGTTGTGCATAACCATCGGGTTTATACCAAAACAACCGGCGGTTTACAGCAGGTTGATGTTATTTACCGCAGGGTTGACGATGAGTTTTTGGACCCCTTGGTTTTTAACCCAAGCGGTTTGCTGGGCGTTGCCGGGCTAATGTCGGCCTACCGGAAAGGGAATGTTGCCATTGTAAACGCACCCGGAAACGGTGTTGCGGATGATAAGGCGGTTTACATCCACGTGCCGGCAATGATTAAATATTACTTGAACGAAGAACCGATTTTAAAAAACGTGCCTACTTATCAACTGAACAATGCGGATGAAAGACAGTACGTTTTTGATAATATGGCCAAAATGGTGATCAAAAAAACCAATGAATCCGGCGGTTACGGTATGCTGATCGGCAGCGCGGCAAGCGGGCAGGAAATGGAAGATTTTAAAGCGGCAATTTTACAAAACCCAAGAGATTTTATCGCACAGCCAATCATCAGCTTATCCTCCGCGCCTTGTTATTTAAACGGTAGGCTACAGCCGCGGCGCATTGATTTACGTCCGTTTGCACTTTGCGGCCCGAATGGTATCGAAATTGTACCCGGCGGTTTAACCCGTGTTGCTTTACGCGAAGGCTCGCTGGTGGTAAATTCTTCCCAGGGCGGCGGAAGCAAAGACACCTGGATATTAAGTAAATAACTCATTTTTTTAGATCAATATGTTAAGCAGAGTTGCTGATTCCCTTTATTGGATGTCGAGGTACATGGAGCGTTCCGACGGTATTTTGAGGATGCTGCGGATTAATTATGCTTACTCGCAGGATGATATTCCGGGTTTTACCTGGAAACCGGTTTTAAAAATATTTTCTTTTGCAGATGAAAAAGAAATCTTTCGGATAGAAAAAAACGGACGGGAAGTTTTGCGCTACATGGTGCTCGAAAAGGAAAATACCAATGCTGTTTTTAACCTGGTAACTTTAAGCCGTGAAAACGCACGTTCCGTTCAGGATCATATCACCAAAGAATTGTGGCAGTGTTTAAACGAGTTTTACCATGTTATCCGTGATCAGTATTTATACGATTCTTTAAAAACAGAAGATCCGATTTCGGTGATGGATGGCCTGGTTAGGCAATGTATGTTGTATTACGGCACAGCAGAAATTACCATGCCGCGCGGCGAAGGATTTTACTACATGAATGTTGGCAAATACCTGGAAAGGGCGATACAAACGGTTAATATTCTGGACGTAAAATTTAGCGAACAGGATTACGACCTGGATGGCACGCACGACCCGATTTACTGGCGTTATATGCTGCTTTCCATTTCCGGATACGAGCTTTTTTTAAGGAGTTACCGTTCTACTTTAGAGCCGAGAAATATTTTAGATCAGATCATTTGGAACGAAAACTTTACCCGTTCTATCCTTTACTGCGTGATCCGATTGCAGCGTTCTTTCGAAAAATTGAATATGGATACTACTTTGGAAAGTTATCAGAAAATCAAATTCATGATCGGGAAATTGAAAAGTCAGGTGCAGTTTTCTGATATTCAAACGTTAGAAACGGAAGGTTTGCAAGCTTATCTGCAAAACATCAAAACCGAACTGTATAATATCGGTACTGCTTTTAACCACTATTATTTTGCATACGATTAATCAGCGTTGCAAATCCTTCATAAAAAAAACATCAGCATTTAGCAAATACTTTCCATGCCAAAATTCCATATCACACATATTACGCGTTATCATTATCAGGAACCGATTAATGATAGTGCCAATCAGATCATGTTGTATCCGATAGAAGATGATTTCCAGCAAATTGCAGATCATCGTTTAAAAATTACCGGCAATCCGTTGGTGGAAACCTACAAAGATTATTACAACAATACAGTTGGCGCGTTTACTAATCCCGGCGTACATTCTGCTTTAATTATCGATTCCGAATTAACGGTGATTACGCAAACCCACGCCATGCCGAAAGATTTTATACCGCAAAAAGAGCAATGGGATTTACTGCAACAAATTCATTATCAACTGCCTTACATCAATTTTTTGATGCCGCAGCAGTTTAAACATTTACCGGAAGTTTTGCAGATAACCGACAGCGAACAAGCGAAAGAACAAACGCCGCTGCAGTTGGCAAAAGCTTTGAGTAGTTATGTTTTTGAAAATTTTGAATATAAAGCCGGTGTAACAACCGTAGAAACCACGCTGGACGAGGTTTGGGATTTAAAATCCGGCGTTTGTCAGGATTTTGCGCATTTACTGTTGGTAATGCTGCGGCTCACAAATATTCCGGCGCGTTATGTAAGCGGTTACATCTGCCCGAACAAAAACGGGATGCGCGGCGAAGGGGCAACACATGCCTGGGTGGAAGCTTTTATTCCGAACTATGGCTGGCTGGGTTTAGATCCGACCAATAATATTGTGGTAGATGATAAGCATGTTCGGCTGGCGGTTGGCCGAAATTTTTCGGATTGTAGTCCGGTTAAAGGAACTTATAAAGGCAAAGCGCAGCACCATTTGGAAGTAAGTGTTAAAGTGGGTTACGAAGGCGGCGAACAAAACGAAGTACAATTACCGCCGGTTCCGGTATTTACGCCATTAAAAACCGAAGCACCAAATTCTTTCCGCTTGTATATGGAACAACAGCAACAATGATTTTTAGGTGATAAAAGAAGTATTCTGTCATTTCGACCAAAGGGAAAGTCTTCTTTGTATTTCTATTGTTTATCGATTTTTAGGTGATAAAAGAAGTATTTTGTCATTTCGACCAAAGGGAGAAATCTTCTTTAAAATTAAATTACCAAACTACTTTAAAGAAGATTCCTCCTACCGTCGGAATGACAGCAGAATTTCATCTTTCAAAACGCAGCCTTTTTCCGGTTTTATTACTTTGGATTTTTCCGTCAGCCCAAACCAAATTACCAGAAACGAAAGTATGCGTAATGCTGGATTGAAAGATTTGTCCTTCAAAAGGACTCCAGCCGCACTTATACAAAATGTTTTCTTTGGAAACTTCCCAGGGCGAATTTAAATCGACCAAAACCAAGTCAGCCCAGTAACCTTCGCGGATAAAACCTCTCTTTTCAACCTGAAAACACACGGCCGGATGATGCGCCATTTTTTCTGCAACCTGCTCTATCGAAAGCTTTTTTTGATGCACAAATTCTAACATGGCGGGCAAAGCATGCTGCACCAAGGGGCCGCCGGAAGGTGCATCTAAATATGGTTTTGCTTTTTCTTCTGAGGTATGCGGCGCATGATCGGTAGCAATTACATCAATCGTTCCGTTTAAAACTGCCTGAAAAACAGCATCGCGGTCTTCCGCTTTTTTGATTGCCGGATTCCATTTGATCAGGTTTCCCTTCGTTTCATAATCCTGATCCGAAAACCACAAATGATGGATGCAGGCTTCGGCAGTAATTTTTTTATCGGGTAAAAGAAGCTCCGATTCAAACAGCTGAATTTCTTTTGCTGTAGAAATATGCAGAACATGCAAACGCGTGCCGTACTTTTTTGCCAGGCTAACCGCCAGGGATGACGATAAATAACAGGCTTCTACACTCCTGATCCTAGGATGTGCCCGCACCGTCATGTTGTAGCCAACCAATTGTTTATAATGATCGAAATTACTTTTGATCGTTGCCTCGTCCTCACAGTGTGCGGCAATCAGCATTTCAGATTCGTTAAACAGATATTCTAAAGTTTTTGGATTATCAACCAGCATATTCCCGGTTGATGATCCCATAAAAACTTTGATGCCGCAAACATTTTCGGGATCAGTTTTTAGCACTTCGCCTATATTATTATTCGATACTCCCATGTAGAAAGAGTAATTTGCCAGCGATTTTTGTGCAGCCAGCTGATATTTATCTTCCAACAACTCCTGCGTTAATACGTTCGGAACGGTGTTTGGCATCTCCATAAATGAAGTAATCCCGCCGGCCACCGCAGCCAGCGATTCGGTAGCGATATCAGCTTTGTAAGTTAAGCCGGGTTCGCGGAAGTGTACCTGATCATCGATACAGCCGGGCAGCAAGTACAAACCTTCGGCGTTGATTTCCTGATCGGCAGCTTCGCTGATAGAAGGCGCAATTTTTTCTATAAAACCATTTTTTATAAACAGATCAGCAACAAACTGTCTGCCTTCGTTTACTATGGTGGCCGATTTAATAAGGATAGATGACATGTAAACAAAGATAGCAGCAGGAATTTTAGTTCAGGATAAAAAAGAAATTTCTATCTGCTTAAACTATCTTCACGGCTGCCAACTCAAACAAAAAGCAATATTCAGGTTGTTACTCATTTTTATATTATAAAAGAAGCATGAAAAGATTCGGGCCGTTACTCCTTTTACCACTACTATTTTTATTGAGCCGATGCGGTGTGAACAAGCAGGTAGAACAGGCCAAAGCGTTAGGCAAATGTCGTTTTGAACTGGTTTCTGCGGATAGCATTTATCTGGCCGGCATCAACATGAACCAGTTTAGAGATCAGAACAACATTAACCTGGGCAGTTTGCCGCGTTTGGCGATGGGTTTTATCAGCAGAAGTATTCCGCTGGATGCCCGCCTGGTTTTAAAAATTACCAATCCGTCCGCAGGAACCGCTGCCATCAATCAGTTTGAATATAAAATATTGTTACGCAACAGCGAGGTGTTTACCGGCTATGTAAACCATCGGGTGGAAGTTGCGCCGGTTGGCGGAACAACGCGTGTGCCGATCGTGATTAGTACAAATGCTTACCGTTTAATCACGGATGACCAAACACGGGAGGCTTTTACGGATTTGGTACAAAATTTATCCGGTGCCAAAAATTCCAGGAAATCTGTGATTACCATCAAAATAAAACCAACTTTGGATTTAGGGAACAAAGAAATTAAATATCCGGGCTATATTACTTTTGAAAAGGAGATTGGGCGGTAAGGTTAGATTAATTTGTACTGATAAAAGAAGTATTGCTTTCAGGTAAGCAAACCTGCGGTTGCCGATGTTTCGTTCTTTTGTCTTGAAACAAAAGAACCAAAAATTCAAGCATTTCGGATCGCCTCCGGGCGAAATGCAACCCAACGCGCCTGGGTGGTTACCTTGCAAATGGCTCTGCTTAATGGCTCCTTTGTTTTTACAATTTTTTATAAACCTGACTGAGCCACCATAACGGTAACCGCCACGGCGGGAAGGCCCGGCAAAACGCCCGGAGGGATCGGGTTTGTCTTGAATTCGTTGGTTCTTTTTGTTCAAGCGAAAAGAACGGAAAGAAAGGCTGCAAGCCTGCTTAAATACAATTTTAGTGGATAAAAGAAGTATCGCTTTCAGATAAGCAAACCTGCGGTTGCTTGGTTTTACGTTCTTTTGTCTTGAAACAAAAGAACCAAAAGTTCAAGCATTTCGGATCGCCTCCGG
>CAHJWG010000009.1 GCA_903642215.1 Sphingobacteriaceae bacterium
GAACCTAATGAAAACATAAATTAAAACACCTTCAAAATTTATGTCGCTCGCTTGTCTTGTGTAAGTTATAAACAATGCAAGAATTGATTCAACTAAACTTTGTCCCACGCAAAATACAAGTCCTAATATTGATGCCCGAAATAAGTTATTTACCATGTCTTTCAAGCTTACGCATAACGGAAAAGGCTTGGCGAAGAACTGGCAATTGAAAAACTTCCGCCAAAACCAAAGTTAAATAAATATTCAAATGTTGATGCTTCTTTTATCAGCTAAATTCTGTTCCCTCAGCTGAAACTGAAGCAAAATAGCAAAACAAAAGTTGATGTTTAATCCGTCCGCCAGTTTTTTGCCAAACCAATGTTACCAGTAGTTGTTTTTTTGAACGTTAAGGTAAAATATACAAACCAGTTCGTTTAACTATTTCTAATAAAGGTTCAATTTTTTGAAAATCTTTATACCAAATTATATTTGTCCAGTCCCATTCTTCTCCATAAACAGCAGAATATTCTGGTAAGAGTAAATCGTATCGATGTCCAACTTCCCAAGTCTGATGTTTAATATCACAAACTTTTAACAAGTATTCTAAAGAATTTGGTTTATAAAACGTAATTCGATAATGTCTTTTGTGCCTTTAAAGGTAAACGTTTGTTAAGATGAAAAACTCTTTAATTACATTTTCAAGCTTTGTTCTTCTGTCTCGCAAAGTGTTTGGATCGGTAATATATATTTGATCGCATTCTTCTTGTGTTAGCCATTTGTCAAAAACACTTATACAAACAGAATTATAAATTTCTCTTTCTTCATATAACTGTTTTTTGATATTTGGTAGTCCAGTTCTGATTTGTTTCAGTTCGATTGTCGTAAGCTTTTTAGTCATACAATTACTGGTAACGTTCAAGGCTTGGCGAAGAACTGGAAATAGAAATCCTTCCGCCGGAACCAAAGCTAAATTAATGTTCAAATGTTGATGCTTCTTTTACCAGCTAAATTTATGTTCCTTCTGCTGAAACTGAAGCAAAATAACAAAACATAAGTTGATATTTATTCCGTCAGCCAGTTTTTTGCCAAACCAATGTTGGCTGCAGTGTTTCTATGCCGTTTTGGTTTGTACAATAAGGTTGATTTATTTTTTTGTCGGTTTAGCACTAATTAGCTTGCTTGTCGAACGGAGTTAATACAAATCAGTATTGTTAATACTATTGTCCAATTAAACGAATCTTTAAATGGTACATTTAAAACAATTATGGATGATACCGTCATACTACACAATAGAATGTTCAGCAATAGCAGAGTATTTATGAAGTGTTATTATTATAGTTCTATCAGTTGATTATAAAACAAATGCTCAACAGAATTATTACTGTTGAGCATTTGTAGTTAAGAGACAATATTACTAATTCAATTTTACCGGTAATTTCTCTTTTCAAATAAGTAAGTAGCAAAAAAATTTACAAATAATAATAATATGAATGTTGACAAATTAACATAATATTACAGTTAAAGTAAATGTTTAAGATGTGTGTGCCCGTCAACTTTAGCACACTTACATTCCATGACCGGTAAGCCAGTATCTAGACGCCATGAGGTTTCAATTGCGTCACTTAAAAGAGGATCATTTTTTTTTGTAACTTCAATTGTTTGAATTCGGTCGTTAATATTTGTGAATTCAATTAAAACTTCATCATCCGCAACATCAAAGTGGTCATGAAGGAGAGTTACACCAAACCTCTTCAACGCATTATGTCTTTTAAGAACGTCATGAATTTCATTCATTAAAGGCATATCAGAATCATTAAGTTCTACTACTTCAGTAATAAAGGGCAATTTTCTAGAATAAGCTTGAGTTTCCATCTTGTTATATAATTAATAATTTTTTAGTTAAAGTAGTTACGTTAAAAACGACAAAGACAATGACCAAGTCAATAGGGCCTTGTATTGTTTGAGTAATTGCAAAGGCTGGATTCACCTGTCATCAAGCTAAAAACGAATTCAGCATTAAAACTGCAAAATTGACTTCGAAACAAAAGTTGAATTAATGTTTAAAAACTTTTGCTGGTAATAGTCAAAGCTGATGAGACAAAAGTACAATCTGGCTTTTACGTTTTTTGTTATAGAAATTATTATAATTATGAAGGGCTGTGAGTTCTTGTGTGATTACTTGAGTGATTGCTTTGTTGTGTGTGTCCGCCTTGACCATCCCTAACACACACAGTATGTGGTACACAAGCTGCTCTTGCACAATATGCAGTACAGTTTGCTTCGTCAGCTTCAGTCATATCGACAGCAAGCCAAGTTGTTTGAATTAATGAGTTTGTATCATAATTACTTGCATTATCAAACCGTAAAATGTTTGCTCTTCTTAATTCGTCTGAAGTTTCTACAAGAAGCGCAGAGTCAGATGTTTTTCTATCACCAAAAAAATGTCGACGAATTATGCATGGTCCTAAAATATTGTCAACTCCTAATTCTATAAGATTATTTCCAAATTCTTTAAAAAAATGATTTTTAGAAATCATGACATCAGATTCAGCAATGACCATTAGATCTTTTGAAAACTCTAAAGGTTCAAAATTACCATTACATAGTTTCCAACTATTTGAAGCGACATTATACGTACTATTTTCTTTTTTACTGGCTATAGTTGTTAAACAATAACTATCATCAATTAATTCTTCCTTCTCAATCATTAATTCGGAGTCGTCAATTAAATTGTGATTATGAAGTAATCGTATCCCTATTAAAAACTCTAACTTGTGCCTGACAATGATATCACCTAAAGTCGCTAAAATTTCAGTTTTGTTAAGCGAATTCAACTTTTCGTCAGCCCACTCAACATCAGGAAGATTGTTGTAAGTCTCTGTAAGACTTAGTTTTTTTAAGTTCATGATTAATTAGTTTTAAAGTGTGAGAAATTATTGTTTTGTGAAGATAAAAATATTTTCATAAACTTTAAAATATTTCTACAATAGGCCTAATAAGTTGTCGTAATAACATTGCACACAACGGAAAGGGCTTGGCGAAGAACTGGAATTTAAAACTCTTCTGCCGAAACCACAACCGAAGATAAAAAGAATTACAAATGTTCAATAACTTCCGTCCGCCAGTTTTTTGCCAAACCAATGTTAGCGGTAGCTTTTTCTAAAACTTAAATACAATTTTCATTACTAAAAATGTTTGTGCCAAACTGAAATTACCAATTTAAAGCCAAAAGTTTTCAGCTTCCAAGTCAACGGATTTGTTTGCGCCAAAGTCAGTAACTGTTATTGTTTTTTCAAAAGTTTTTCTGGTCAAAAGTTAGCGTTTTGATACTGTTTTTACCGGTAGAAAACTAGTCTACTAAGTTTACATGCTTAAAAACAGCATTACAAGTTTTGTCGGACGAAAAGTCGACTGGCCTAAAAATCGCCGAAATACAAAGTTAATAAAGCACAAAGTTGTTGGTTTAGTTTGTCTGGCGAATTTGTTCGGAAGTTACCGCTAACGTTCAAGGCTTGGCGAAGAACTGGGACTTGAAACCCTTCAGCCGAAACCACAACCGAAGATAAAAAAGAAATTCAAAAGTTCAATAACTTCCTTCAGCCAATTTTTTGCCAAACCAATGTTACATGCAGCTTAATTTTTTAACCACAAAACCAGACTTTGCACTTTTGCAAATTAGTCTGCAAAACCAAACTTTGCTAAGCAATACTAAATTCAAAATTTTCAGTTTACAGGTTTTGACTGGGCAAAAATCGTGATCGTTCTTTTAACAAACTTTGTTTTTTTGTTTGTAAAAAAATTAGCAAGCAATGCTGTTTTTACCAGATAAAATTAGTCACCGGAAATAGTCCGTTAAAAAGGTCTGCTAAAAACAGTATTAAAAAAGTCAGCGAAATTAAAAGTCAACTTTACATTTGTGAAAATTTCAGCTTGCAAGTCATTCGGCGAAATGAAGGTTTTAAGTTGCAGGTAACGTTCAAGGCTTGGCGAAGAACTGGAATTTGAAACTCGTCAGCCAAAACCAAAGCTAAATTAAAGTTCCAAAGTTCAATACTGTTTTTAATAGCTAAATTTTGTTCCTTCAGCCGAAACTGAAGCAAAATAGCAAAACAAAAGCTGATGTTTATTCCGTCCGCCAGTTTTTTGCCAAACCAATGTTGGCTGTAGCCTTGTTTTCTTTTTAAATTATTGATGTTTCTTAGTAATCAGTATAAAAGAAATAAAAACATAACTTAAAAAATTGCCAGTCAACATTGGAAGAAATAGCTTTTTAATTGGTTCTTTGTAAATAATTTTAATTGTCATAGTTTCTAAAAATACACTTCCTAAACACATTAAAATATAGGTCGCAATCCAGTTTATTATGTTAAAGGTTCCATGAACAAAGTTGTCTACTACTAAATGCCAAAAAAGCATTGCCCAAGTCATAATGAATGTTCCTGCAAAGCCAGAAACACAATTACCTATTAAAGAAGCAAAGAAAGATTTTTTCCAAGAAAATTTAAGGAAGTAATGGATTACGAATAATTCAATAATAACAGTTCCAACAACTAAAAACCAAAATTTCCAAAATGTTTCGCTGATATAAAGTGCCGGCCAAACCATGTCAAGAAAAATTGTTTTTGTTATGCTCATTGTTTAATTATGAAAGAGTTTGTGTCGTCTTAGAAGGTTGCAGCCAACGGAAAAGGCTTGGCGAAGAACTGGAAATAGAAATCCTTCAGCCGAAACCAAAGTTAAATTTATAATCAAATGCTGATGCTTCTTTTAACAGCTAAATTTTGTTCCGTCTGCTGAAACTGAAGCAAAATAGCAAAATAAAAGTTGATGTTCAATTTGTCAGCCAGTTTTTTGCCAAACCAATGTTGTGTGCTGTACTGGTATTTTTTTTAAGGTTTGGGAAGTCCAATTGTCTTTAAGATATAGTTGGCCCGATCTATTTTGTCTTTAAATAACGGTTGATCAGCGTATTTATCAGTTAAAGAAGGATTTAACTTGAAGTCTTTTAGAAATTGTTTTCTTTCCGTATTCTCTTTCTTGGTCTTCATATTACAAATTTATATTTTTCTGCGTACTAAAAATGCACCATAAGTAATATTTTTACTAAATGGTTCCCAATCTGTTTCCCCAAGCCCAAAAACAATAAAGTCTTTTTCAATTTCAGACAAATTATTTGTAATTCCCATACGGTAAAGCCTTGTTCGGGCTTCTGTACTTCCGGTGACAATGACTGTGGAATTGGGGTGAGCGTCAGTAAACGCATAAAGCGTTGCAGCAACAGTTGCTAATACCTTTTGACTATCGTTATTGTTAGTTACAGCCATGTCGCTAATATAATTTGTCATCGGGTCTTTGTCGCCAAAACCAAGATTATAAAAGCCTTTTACATTAATTTCAGAATAACGGATAACTTTAACAACACTACCTTTTGGCCCACTGCTGATAAATTCAAATGTTTGTAAATCAACAGAAGTTTCCACATCGTATAAATCGTTAAGCATAGCCGCTAAAATAGGCAATAGTTGTCAGCTTTATAGGTGGGCGCAAAGTATAGCACACAACGTTCAAGGCTTGGCGAAGAACTGGGATTTGAAACCCTTCCGCCGAAACCAAAGTTAAATTAATATTCCAAAGTTCAATACTGTTTTTACCAGCTAAATTTTGTTCCGTCAGCCGAAACTGAAGCAAAATAGAAAGCAAATGATGATGTTTATTCCTTCAGCCAGTTTTTTGCCAAACCAATGTTATGCCTAGTTGTTTTATTGAATATAACTGATTCAACTTCTCTTATTCCAAATTGAAGTTAAAACAATCTTACCTTTTGGGCTTAAATGAAAAGCTTTAATTTTCTTCAAGTCTTTAGCACTAATTGAACCGCTCAATAATTCACAATCTTCAATTTTAAATTTAGCGTCAATATTTAAGTCTTTAGTTTTTACATGGAAATGTGGTGGTTCATGATCATTTGAATAAATAATTACTTGTAAGTCATCGAGAGTTTTCACTCGCTCTTTATTCGCAGTATTTACTTCTTTTAAATGCTTTTCAATTGAAATGTCGTCGAGACTCAAATAATACGTCAAAAGGTCAGTTAGGATCTTCTCCATTATATTTGACGTCATTTCCAGCAGTTCGGTTTACAATTAGGCATAACGTTCAAGGCTTGGCGAAGAACTGGAAATAGAAACCCTTCAGCCGAAACCAAAGCTAAATTTATAATAAAAAGTTCAATACTGTTTTTACCAGCTAAATTTTATTCCTTCCGCCGGAACTGAAGCAAAATAGCGAAACGAAAGTTCAATAATTTCCGTCAGCCAGTTTTTTGCCAAACCAATGTTGGCTGCCGTTTTTTATCGTCGCATTCTTAGGCCCACTCTGTCGTTGTCAATGTAAATACTTTCGTCTTGTTCTTTTCTGTCAAAAATAAAAGGTCTTATTTCATTAGTAATCCCACGTTCGGCATACTCTCTAATGTTCTTTGGTAAAATAAGTTTTGGTTTGTAAAACTCGAAAATTTGAAAATACCAAAAATGTCTAAAGCCAAATTCATCTGGGAATATTTTTTCTAAATGTCTATAAGTTAATTCGATTTCATAAAATTTTTCGCCTTGAAATTCAAATTCACGGTACTCGAAAAATTTTTGATTTAAAAACTCTAAAAGTCCGGTATAATAATTCCTTGTCAAATTACTCAACATCTCATTGTCGTAAGGAACATTGTCGTTAAAAGGGTCGTGATATTTGCATTTTACATTATTGTAAAGATCATAAGAAACACTTGCTACCGTAAAGTTTACAGGTATTCCGCCTGTTAAAGATTGATTTTTATGAGTAGTCATATTGCCATGTCCAGACGAAAAACCCTTAGCTTCAATAGCAAACATTGAGTTTTGTTTAAAGGAAAGTAAGTCAGGTCGGCCAACATTAAGAGGCATATTTCTTAATCTCATCGCTGCTTCATAGTTAACTGTAAACAAGCTTTGGTCAATTTGCTTTGATAGAAAATCAGCAATTCCCTTGCCTGCCAAATTTGAAAACTGTCCTTTGTCTGTAGGGTCAGATAATTCAATTGGCGGCAAAGAAAAGTGGTCGTTATTGAATGCTTGTCTTTGCAAATAATAACTGTAGTGAAAAAACATAGCAATTGTCCTAATTAGCTTTTGGGGTCTTGGTGCATAACCTTGGCCAGCAATAGCGAAGTGTTTTGCAAAGGCAAGCCGTGTCAATCTATGGTCCTGATTGAAAATTGTTCCTACTTGGTCTATATATTCTACTGTTATGTTCATTTAGTGTAGGATGTCAACTAAAATGGCAGCCAACGTTCAAGGCTTGGCGAAGAACTGGAAATAGAAATCCTTCTGCCGAAACTAAAGCTAAATTTATATTCAAATGTTGATGCTTCTTTTATTAGCTAAATTTTATTCCTTCAGCTGAAACTGAAGCAAAATAGTAAAATAAAAGTTCAATAACTTCCGTCAGCCAGTTTTTTGCCAAACCAATGTTGTGTGCAGCCTTGGTAGGTTTAAGAAAGTGTAAGTTGTTTGTCGCTTAATTCTACATTAAAGTTCACTTTGGCGTCCAATGCTGCAAACACTTTAAGAATTGTTTCAAACCTGGCATTTGTTATACTATTTTCCAACTTAGAAATCTGGGCCTTTTGTACACCTACTAACTCACCTAATTGTTCTTGAGTTAAGTGGCGTTCTTGTCTGGCTTTTTTTATTGCATTTCCCAAAAGATCGATCTTCAATTCGTTTTCAAATGAATCGCGTCTTTCTGTTCCAACTCCTCCAATGTGTTTATCAATCATTGTGTCAAGTGAGACAGTTTTCAATGGCTTATTTAAGTTTTTCATTTCTTCTGGTTTAGATATTGTTTACGGATACTTTCAGCTTTTTCAATTTCTTTCGGTGGTGTTTTGTTTATCTTTTTTATTATTCCATGAGTTGCTAAAACAATAGTTCCGAAACCATCTGTTTTGTCCCAAAAAGCAAAAAGCCGGTAAGCTTTACTTTTGTACAAAGTTCTAAATTCCCAAATATTGTCGTTTAGCTTTTTAAAAAGTTCATTGTCGGTAATGTATTGCGACTTCTTAATGTTGTAATAAATTTTCTCTCTGGTTTTGTCATCGAGAATTTCTAAAAACTCCACAGCTTCAGGCAATAACTCAACAGAAAACTTTTCATCCATAACTTTTTATTACAAAGATAAAGTTTCCTAACTAAGAAACAAGTAGTAGGTGGGATTTGTCAGTTGATGTCGTTGGAAGGTTGCACACAACGTTCAAGGCTTGGCGAAGAACTGGAATTTGAAACCCTTCAGCCGAAACCACAACCGAAGATAAAAAAGAATTACAAAAGTTCAATAACTTCCGTCCGCCAGTTTTTTGCCAAACCAATGTTGCAAGTAGTTTATTTCTTAAAACTCAAGATGAAATGTTAAGCTTTGCTTTTTGTAAAACTTGTCGTTTGTCTGCGAAATACATTCTAAACATTCAAACATTTTGAAATTGACTTTAACATTTTTAAAGTTTAGACTTTGTATTTCTGCGCCCAGTTCGGCAAAAATGTTTTGTGTTTTTATACTTGATACTTGCGATTGCGCTTTAAAATTTAAAGTCTACCAAAACGATACTATTTTACTATCCAAAAATTTAAGTTCCAATTTTATACAGATAAAAACAGCATTGAAAAAAAGTTGACTCAAGTTCGGCGTTTGTCAGATTCAGCTCAATGTTCAGCACTTAGTTCGGTTAAATTACTTGCAACGTTCAAGGCTTGGCGAAGAACTGATATTTGAAATCCTTCAGCCAAAACCAAAGCTAAATTTATAACAAAAAGTTGATGCTTTTTTTACCAGCTAAATTTTATTCCTTCAGCTGAAACTGAGGCAAAATAGTAAAACAAAAGTTTAATTACTTCCTTCCGCCAGTTTTTTGCCAAACCAATGTTGGCTGTAGTGCTGTCTATGTATGCGTTATTTTGTCGTATAATAATAAATTAATGTCATTGGAATAATGTTCATTAATAGCAAGCTTAAATTGTTGAAATGGGTTTTCCTAGTGAAATCAAATCTATTTTTAATTGATTTTATGCTCCATTTTAGTAGAAGTAAATAGTAAATTGTTAAGAACAATAAAGAAATTACATACAGTCCTAAAAATATTATGTCTTCATCTGTATCGATTAACCTAAACCAAGTCCAAAAAACTAAAAGATTTGAAACAAAGACTAATACGAAATTTACGAATGGGAAATTCCGTATTAGTTTGTCTAATGTTAATGAAACCATTTCTAATTTATTTATTAAAGTCGTTCATTGCATTACAGCCAACGTTCAAGGCTTGGCGAAGAACTGGAATTTGAAACTCGTCAGCCCAAACCAAAGTTAAATTAATAAACCAAAGTTGATACTTCTTTTGCCAGCTAAATTTTCTTCCGTCCGCTGAAACTGAAGCAAAATAGCAAATAAAAGTTGATGTTTATTCCGTCAGCCAGTTTTTTGCCAAACCAATGTTGGCTGTAGTTTAAGTTGAACTTTTGTGTTTTTTAATTCTGTCGTTTTTTACTTTTTCTATATGCTTTGTTGTCCAATCACCAAACGTTTTTAGAAACGCTGCAACTTTATCAAATTGTTCGTCCGTTAAAGCATTATTTTTTAGTAGTAATATCGTTATTGAACTTGCCATGCTTTCATCAACTTCACTTTCTATAAGTTTTAAAACATTTTCTAAAATATAGTTGTCGAAATACGTTTGCTCTTTAAAGTAGCTGCTAATTGTTCTATAACGATAATGCTCAGTATGGTCGTCCACTCCAGATTTCATTTCCTCAATTTGCGCATTTAAAATACTTTCCGTCAAAATGCCGCTGTCAAGCCAAAGCTGTGAATAGTTAAGTATTGAAAGCATTTCTTGAGTTATTTTGTCAACCATGATGTCAGGATAAATTACAGCCAACGTTCAAGGCTTGGCGAAGAACTGGAATTTGAAACCCTTCAGCCAAAACCTGAACTAAAGATAAAAAAGAAATTCAAATGTTCAATAACTTCCTTCAGCCAGTTTTTTGCCAAACCAATGTTGCACGTAGCTTTATTTAAAAATTCAAAATGCTGTTTTTACCGATAAAAAAGCTGGATTTGTCAGCTTCAAATTTTGTATAACAGTTTTTGGGATTTGCAATTTAAAGTCCGCCAGAAGTTTACTTGGCTAATTTGCAAAAAAACACTTTGTTGTTTTTACAAACTTTAAAGCTACAATTATTGGATTGAATAAGTGCGCCCGAAATACTGTTTTTACCGAACAAAAATTTGTTCGCGAGATTTACACCGATAAAATAGCATTTGAAAAGTCAGCTTAACAAATTAGTTTACGATGAACGTTTGTCCGTTGCACGTTTCTGCATTTTGTCGGTAAGTTACGTGCAACGGAAAAGGCTTGGCGAAGAACTGGTATTTGAAACTGTCAGCCCAAAACCGAAGTTAAATTAATAATCAAATGTTGATGCTTCTTTTATCAGCTAAATTTTGTTCCTTCAGCTGAGACTGAAGCAAAATAGCAAAACCAAACTTTAATTACTTCCGTCCGCCGGTTTTTTGCCAAACCAATGTTGTGTGACGTTTTGTTTTATTAACGAAGAATTTTATTTAGTCTATTACGCATTTCGTTAGCAATTCCTTCGTCCGGTGAATTACTATAATCTTGCATTAGTTGGATTGCTTCATTTGTTCCAATAGCATACAAAAGCCAACTAAACCACTTTGCAATTGCATCAGAATCAGAACATGTATAGTTAAGATAATCAAAATTTGTTTCTAAAGCCTTTTTTACAAACGGAATAGTCGTTGGACTTGGCGCATTGTCTTGCAAAGTCTTAGCAATTCTCTGATGGCTTCTGTGATTAGGATTTATTAGTAACTCGTTTAAAAGGTCAACAAATTGTGAGACGTCAGATGAAAACTCAATTAACGGAATTATCATCTGAATTTTTTCGGAGTCAGCAGTCTTAATCGCCGCTTCAATTTCAGCTCTAACATATTCAATATCACGAGTAATGTCAACAGAAAAATTCTTTAGAAAGATATTTCTGTCAACTCTTCCGCAATAAAGTTCAATAAGTAGTTGTTCGTCGGCTTCTGTCATTTGATGATCGGTTGGTCGGTAATGGCACACAACGTTCAAGGCTTGGCGAAGAACTGGTATTTGAAACTCGTCCGCCAAAACCAAAGTTAAATTAATATTCAAATGTTGATGCTTCTTTTACCGGCTAAATTTTATTCCTTCTGCTGAAACTGAAGCAAAATAGCAAAACAAAAGTTGATGAAACATTCGTCCGCCAGTTTTTTGCCAAACCAATGTTATGTGTAGTATTATTTTTTTTTATTTTTAATATCGCTTAACAATTCGTTTAATACTTCATCCTTGTTAGGTAATTGATTTAATTGGCTTTGAATTTTTAAATATAAATTTTCATATGTAGCTTCCTTATTCAAGACCTTAAGGGTGTATTCAAATGGATATAGAGACATTACGATACCATCCTTGTTGTATTTGAGTGTAAGAAATCTAAGTGGAGATTCAGGCTCGTTGTCCTTATATAGCTTAAAGGCAAATTTTTCCATGAAATAATTGCTAAAACAAAATGATAATATCATACCGATTTGCTTATCTTCCATATCCATAGATTTGCAAAATTCATAAAATCCTTCATTTAATACTTGATCGAGATTAATCGGATGATTTGTAGAATCGCTATTTTTTCGTGTAATGTTATTTACTTGGAAATAACCATTAATCATTACGATACTATCTTCAAATATAGGATTGTCAGAATCTAATTCTTTATATTGCCTGTCAAAGTATTCGTCAGTAAAAACCGACTTAATCTTTGTCTCTTGACTCGTCAATTTGTTTTTTGAGAATATTTTATCGAAAAAATTCATATTTATATTTAGGTCGTTTACAATATTACACATAACGGAAAAGGCTTGGCGAAGAACTGGAATTTGAAACCCTTCCGCCGAAACCAAAGTTAAATTTATATTCAAATGTTGATGTTTCTTTTACCGGCTAAATATTAATCCGTCAGCCGGAACTGAAGTAAAATAGAAAAACAAAAGTTGATGTTTATTTCGTCAGCCAGTTTTTTGCCAAACCAATGTTGGCTGTAGTTGTTTTTCGTCCGCGTGTCAATATCCATCTTCTCGTTCTGATAGCCATTCTCGATATTTTTCTTTGTAAAAGTCTTTCGTGTTGCTGTCTTTAAGAACAAAGTCAATACCACCATCATAAGGTGCAACGATTACCTTTTTGTCAATTGAAACAAAAAAAGCTCTTATTTTATCCGTTGCTATTTCTTTTAATAATGTGTCGTGTTGATGTGATACCCAAGTTGTTTCTGCAAATGCAGGTCTGTAAATTTCGCCTTGGTCGTATTCGTCAGCATTCAATTTAAATAAGTCTATGCTGTCAAGTCTTAAAAATTCGTAAGACTTAAAGACTGTTTCTTCGTCCGTAATGTAATTGGTTCGCTCTCCCCAGTTATATTCTCCAGTTATGAGTAATACTTTTGCATTCTCATCAAATAATTCTGTGATTATTTGATTTTGTCTTTTCAATAAAATAGTCCATTCATCTAAACTTTCAGCCCAACGTTTTGATTGTGGCAAGCTGTGAATTCGAAACCATTGTTCTGCATAGTCGTACTTAAATAAATGTGGAAGAGGTATCGTCTTAGGATACGTTGATGTCCAATAATTATTGAAATTCTCTTTAGTCATTGTTTCGCTCTACAATTACCGCCAACTATATAATATACGCACTTTTCGGCACGTCAGTTACAAAAGTAAAATTTTTATCCAAGGAAAAAATTAAAACTAATTTTTTTGATAATGTACTTATTTCCAATCTGCTACCTCTTTTAATTACATTCAGGGAAACCGGTTTTAAACGCTCAGCAATACAGAATGCGTACTTCGCTTTTTTGTATTGCCGAAATTGAGCAATACAAAATGCGTACTTCGCATTTTGTATTTAATCAGGTAATTTTATGCAGAAGGCCGGGCGAGCTTAACTTTTTTTAATGCAGAATTTTAATAACATACACAAAAAAACAAAACCTGCTTTTTCTAATTAACTTTTTAGTTAATAAATTTGTTCTCAATAAAAAACGGTTAAGAGTAATATTTCTTAACCGTTTAATTTATAAGTACCTGGGGCGGGAATCGAACCCGCACTCCTTTAACGGGAACAGGATTTTAAGTCCTGCGTGTCTACCAGTTCCACCACCCAGGCAGGTGATTAACCTTATTAGCTTTAAAAATTCCTCTTTAAAAAAAGTCCCTCTCTTTTGGGGAGGGATTTAGGGCGAGGCTCGTAAAACTAAGAGCGAAAGACGAGGTTCGAACTCGCGACCTCAACCTTGGCAAGGTTGCGCTCTACCAACTGAGCTACTTTCGCATTGCGGTTGCAAATATATACAGAATCGAAAAATCCGCAAGTGTTTCGATAGATATTTTTTTAACTATTTTATAAGTCGTTGTCTTTCAAAACTTCAGTAACCAAATCGCCTTCGTAACCCTTGCCAAAAGCGTATGTTTTAAGCAGATAACGCCGTTTATAAGGTTCTTTTTCCTTTAACAAAGCAGCTTTTTTTTCCAGGATAGCTTTCAGGCTCAGCAAATAATCATCTAAATTTATTTGTAACAAAGCCTTTTTAATCATCCCGTCCGGGATTCTTTTTAGCTTTAAAGCCTGTTTAATTTTAATTTTCCCCCAGCCTTTCTGCCTAAATTTACCAAGCGCGTAGGCGTTTGCAAAGCGTTCTTCATTTAAAAAATTCTGGTTGATCAGTTCTGAAATAATCTGCTCCGTATCGCGCTGATGCAAACCCCAGGAATATAGTTTTTCGCGCACTTCCTGCTGCGCACGTTCCTGGTAAACACAATATTTTTCGGCTTTTTGCAAAGCTGTTTTTGGGTCGAGCGTTTTCGGCTTAATACCTTCAAATTCCATCTGTTCAAAAATCGTTAAAATTCTTCTATTGGCAGAAATATCTTCAAATTCGCAATATGCCCGGCAAGTATTCAATAACAGCAATAAGTGAAATTTTAGGTGCTAAAAGCAGCATTGTACCAGAAGTTACGATTGAACATTTATTAACTGATAGCCGCAAAATCAGCAACGCAGTCAGTTCCTTGTTTTTTGCTTTAAACGGAACGCGGAACGGACACGATTTTATCCCGGAATTATATAAAGCCGGCGTTTTTAATTTTGTGGTGAAGCAGGATTACGTTATCCCGCAGGAGCTGGCCGATGCCAACTTTTTACCGGTAAAAGAAGTATTGCCGGCTTTACAGCAACTGGCCGCTTATCACCGTAAAACTTTTGATTTTGAAGTAATTGCAGTAACCGGCAGCAATGGAAAAACGGTTGTAAAAGAATGGCTGTACCAGTTAATTTCTCCCGATAAAAACGTGGTTAGAAGTCCGAAAAGTTATAATTCGCAAACCGGCGTTCCGCTTTCCCTGTGGCAGATGGATGCGCAAAATGAAATTGGGATTTTTGAAGCCGGGATTTCTTTACCGGGCGAAATGGAGCATTTGGAAGCGATGATTAAACCAACCATCGGCGTACTTACCCATTTTGCCGCGGCACATGATGAAGGTTTTTTTAACCGTACAGCAAAACTGAAAGAGAAATTAAAGCTGTTTCAGCATGTTGATTTATTGATTTACAATCAGGACCAGGCACCGATTGGGATTGCAGAAGAGCTGAACGGATTGAAAACTTTTACCATCAGTAAAAAAGCAGAACAAGCTGATTTATATATTCTTGAACAGCAAACTTTTCCCGGTAAAACTCAATTCAATGCTGTTTTTACCGGTAAAAAATTGGATTGCTGTATCCCGTTTACCGATGATGCCTCCATAGAAAACGCCTTACTTTGCTGGGGAACGCTAGTAGCTTTAGGCTTCGATCCAACCGTAATTAAACAACGGATAAAAGGACTAAATGCGGTGAGTATGCGCCTGGAACTCAAAAACGGAACCAATAATTGTTCGATTATAGATGATTCTTACAACTCGGATATTAACTCGCTGGAAATTGCTTTGAACTTTTTAGACCGGCAAAAACAGCATCCCAAAAAAACCTTAATCCTGTCGGATATTTACCAGTCGGGCTTGGAAAGTAAAGTACTTTACCGGCAGGTTGCAAACTTGGTTCAGCAAAAAAAAATTGATAAACTGATTGGCGTAGGGCAGGAGATTTCGGCAAATCAGCAATTTTTTAATGTTGATGAAAAGCACTTTTTTTTGAATACAAAAAGCCTTTTGCAGCAACTGACCTCCTTGAAATTCAGCGATGAAACTATCTTACTAAAAGGTTCACGCCATTTTGAATTTGAACAGATCAGCCGGATTTTATCGCAAAAAACACACGAAACCGTTTTAGAAATCAACCTGAATGCTTTACAGCAAAACCTTAATCATTATAAATCGATTTTAAAACCCGGCGTAAAATTAATGGCGATGGTAAAAGCTTTTTCGTACGGAAGCGGGAGCTTTGAAATTGCCGGGATTTTACAATTTAACAACGTTGATTATCTGGCTGTGGCTTATGTTGATGAAGGCGTAGCGTTGCGAAATGCCGGCATCACTTTGCCGATTATGGTTTTGAATCCGGAAGTTACTGCTTTTACAGAACTAATTGATTACCAATTAGAACCGGAGATTTACAGTTTTAATATGCTGGAAAGATATGCTTCTTTTATCGATGAAAAATCAGTAACTTCTTCTCCGATTCACCTAAAGATTGACACCGGGATGCACCGTTTGGGTTTTGAACAGGATGAAGTTGAACAGCTTTGTGCAATGCTAAAAAACAACCCGCAACTGCAGGTAAAATCTGTTTTTTCGCATTTGGTGGGCAGCGGTTCTGCCGAGCACGACGGATTTACTTGGCAGCAGTTTCACCTCTTTCAGAAAATTTGTATTTTGCTGGAAACCGCTTTGGGATATCCGTTTATCAAACATATTTCCAACACTTCCGCAATCAGCCGCTGGCCGGAAATGCAGCTGGATATGGTGCGTTTGGGCATCGGTTTATACGGCATTGATACGGCATCGGGCAAAGAAAATAATCCTTTACAACCCGTTGCTGCGCTTAAAACCAGTATTTCTCAGCTTAAAAAAGTAAAAGCCGGAGAAACGGTTGGTTACGGCCGGAACGACCGGATGGAAAAAGACGGCATCATTGCAACCGTGCGCATTGGTTATGCTGATGGTTATCTCCGGGTTTTTGGAAACGGAAACGGGGCAATGCTTATCAACGGGAAAATGGCGCCAACCATCGGCCATATTTCAATGGATATGTGCATGCTCGATGTGAGCGAAATTGACGTGGAAGAAGATGACGAAGTGATTGTTTTTAACGAAGAACTGAGGATAGAAACGCTGGCCGAACAGGCAGAAACGATTCCATACGAGATTTTAACCAACATATCGCAGCGAGTAAAAAGAGTATATTTCTATGAGTAAAACAGCCAGATGAACCGGATTTTCAGAGCCTTGATAAATTATTTTATAAACGGGATTTTGATTGTAATACCCGTTGGCGCAGCTTTATTTTTGATTTTATGGGTTTTTACTTCGATAGATAAACTACTGAATTTAAGTGATTTAATTATCACAGACCCAAAAACCGGCAAGCCTGTTTACATTCCGGGTTTGGGGATTGTAACGGTAATCGTAGTTATCATGATCACCGGAATCATCGTTACCAATCTCATTACAGATCGGATTTATAACTGGTTTACACGTTTGCTAAACAAGCTGCCGGCGTTTAAATTTGTTTATACTTCTGTTAAAGATCTTACCGAAGCTTTTGTGGGCGACGAAAAGAAATTTAACGAACCCGTTTTGGTAACGATGGACGAATTTGGATTGAAACGGATCGGTTTTGTAACCCATAAAGATTTAACCGTTTTGGGTTTACCCAGCGATGTGGCCGTGTATTTCCCGTTTTCTTATTCTTTTACCGGCCAGTTGGTCATCCTTCCGGCCAACCGTGTCAAAGCCATTGATAAAAGTGCTTCGGAGATGATGAAGTTTGTGGTTTCGGGTGGTGTTAGTCATTTGGATTGAGGGAAATTTCTTTTGAATTAACTGTTGCATTTCTACAAAAGTCTTTCTATTTTCCTAAAAAATTAGTTGGCATGAAAAAAACTGCGTTTATACTTGCATTTTCGGGGATACTGGGCATGCAAAATCTGTTTGCACAAACAAGTGCACACCTTAAACTTTCGGATGTTTATCCCAAAGCCGGAGAAAAGATAACGGTTACTTATGATCCTGCGGGAACGCCTTTGGATGGTAAAACTGATTTGAATGCTGCAGTATATTTTCTCGATAATAAAGATTATCCGGTTGCCGATCTCGACTTAAAACCAGTCGGAAAACTTTTAAAAGGAGATTTTACAGTTCCGGCTTCGGCAAAAGCTTTTTTTGTAAAAATTAGTAAAGATGAAACCACTGATGATAATAACGAAAAAGGTTATTTGTACGCAATTTACAAAGGCAACAAGCCGGTTGAAGGTGCTTATGCTTCCAAAGCTTACGTTTTGTTTAGCGGAATGGGAACTTCGATAGCCAAAATAAAAATGGATCCAAAAGAAGCATTTGCTTTATACAAACAAGAGTTCCAAACTTATCCGCAAAGCGAAAAGGAATATCAGTCAATGTACACTGCTTTGCTGGCCTCAGGTAAAAGCCCTGATTTTGCAACTGTTCTTGATCAGAAGCTAACAAGCCTGATGAAAAGCAATGATGAAAAAGATTTAATTCTGGCTTCAAGTTTATTAAGGAGAGCTAAAAAGGTTACACAAGCAGATTCGTTAATGGCTGTAATCAAGGCTAAATATCCTGATGGGGAATTGGCAAAAAATGAATTGGTAGCTGCATTTAGCAAAGAGACAGATTTAGTTAAAAAGGAAATTTTATATAATGACTTCGTAAATAAATATCCCGAAAGTACGACCGAAAAGAAAACTTTACAAGACGACTTGCGCATGCAGTTAGCCGGTTCGTATTTACGGGCAGGAAAAATGGATGGTTATCACAAATGGGAAAATCAAGCAAAGGACAAGTCCCATTTGGCATCCGGGTTAAACAGTATTGCTTTTAACTGGGCAAAAAAATGGGAACATTTGGATGATGCAGCTGCCTTATCAAAACAATCGCTGGAAATGACGAAGCAGGAAATCGAAAATCCAGGCCCTCAGCCTTACGCCTCTCCAAAAATGCTCAAAGAAAGGTACGAATCCTCCTATGATTCTTATGCTGATACCTACGCTTTCATCTTATTCAAACAAAATAAGTTTAAGGAAGCATTAACCTATGAAACTCCGGTTTTTGAAAAATCAAAAGGAAAAGATGCCGAGGTGAATGAGCATTACGCGATGATTTTAAAAGCTTTAGGTGAAGATCAAAAAGCAAAAACAGTAATAGAAAACGCTGTAAAAGATGGTAAAAGTTCTGATGCGATGGATGCTGCTCTAAAAACGGTTTATGTAAAAGCAAAAGGTTCTGATGCTGGTTTCGATCAATATTTTGCTTCCTTAAAAAACGCAGCAGCAATTGCGGCAAGGGCTGCTTTAGCGAAAGAAATGATTAATCAGCCTGCGCCCCTGTTTACACTAAAAGATACCAGCGGCAAAGCGGTTTCCTTAGCCGGTTTAAAAGGTAAAGTGGTGGTTGTTGATTTTTGGGCAACCTGGTGCGGCCCTTGTAAAGCTTCTTTTCCGGGGATGCAATTGGCGGTAAACAAGTACAAAAACGATCAAAACGTTAAATTTATATTTATCGATACCTGGGAATCGGACAAAAATTACTTAGCAGGCGTTGAAAAATTTATTACAGATAATCATTACAGTTTTGATGTTTTGATGGATGAAACGGGCGAAGATGGCCGGCAGTCTAAAGTGGTTAGCCAATTTAAAGTAGATGGAATCCCAACTAAATTTGTATTGGATAAAAACGGAAATATCCGCTTTAAACATGTCGGTTTTGAAGGTACGGCAGAAAGTTTAAGAGATGAAGTTTCTGCAATGATTGAAATGGCAACAAATCCGGATTCGGCAAAAGCGGAAAAAGTTAGTATGCTGAAATAGGAAGGGAAAATTTTTAGTGTATAAAAAAAGCATTGCTGTTTTAGCGATGCTTTTTTTATACACTAAAAATTGGTACTCTAAAAATTCGGTTTTAAAACATACTTGTTGTAAAAACGGAAAACATGTTCCACAGCTTCTTCTGCCGTATCAACTACACGGTACAAATTTAAATCATCCGGACTGATGTTTTTTTCCTGGCCCAACATTTTTTCTTCGATCCAGGCAAATAATCCGCCCCAGTAATCTTTACCAACAAAAACAATCGGGAAACGGGCAATTTTACCGGTTTGGATTAAAGTGATGGCTTCAAAAGATTCGTCCATCGTACCAAATCCACCGGGCAAAATGATAAAACCCTGCGAATATTTCATAAACATCACCTTGCGGATGAAGAAATAATCAAACTCCAGCAGCTTATCGCGGTCGATATATTTATTGTGAAACTGTTCAAAAGGCAATTCAATATTTAACCCTACAGATTTTCCGCCGGCTTCGTAAGCACCTTTGTTTGCAGCTTCCATTACGCCCGGCCCACCACCGGAAATCACACCATAACCGCCTTCGCTTAGCAAACGTGCGCATTCTTCGGCCAATTGGTAATACGGATTATCGTTTTGCGTTCGTGCGGAGCCAAAGATGGAAACACAAGGACCAATTTTAGCCAGTTTTTCAAATCCATCTACAAACTCGGCCATAATTTTAAAAATCTGCCACGAATCAGTTACCTTGATTTCGTGCCAGTTGCGGTTCTCAAAAGCGTGTCTTATTTTCTCGTCGCTCGTCATAATGCTCTCAAAATAAATTAAATAGTGGTTACTAATACGGTTTTCCTGCGGGAAGTGATCAGTAATCCTAAAAAAGTAATCAGTCCGTTTATAATAATCAGTTCATTATCAAAAACGTAACCGTCCAAAATAGTTTTAGATTCTGATTTTAAAAAGTAGCAAACTGCCGGACTAATCAAACAAATAAACGGTACCAGCCGATCTGCAACCTGCCTGTTTTTTATAAACAAACCGAAACCGTACAAACCTAAAAGCGGCCCGTAAGTGTAGCTGGCCACTGTAAAAATAGCACTAACCACGGCATCATCGTTTATACTGTTAAAAATTAGGATGGTTAAAAACAGCATCACCGAAAAACCAACGTGTACCAAATGCCGCGTTTTTACCATTTGTGCTGAGTTACTGTTTTCCTTTTTATTAAAGTTTAAAAAATCGATGCAAAATGATGTGGTTAAGGCAGTTAAGGCCGAATCTGTGGTGGCAAAAGTAGCGGCCGTTAAGCCCAGCATAAATACAATTGCCGGCAAAACGCCCAAATAATTTAAGGCGATGGTTGGATACAGATAATCGGTTTTGGCTACGCTGATGCTGTTTTTAGCAGCATAAATATACAACAGCGCGCCAACGCTTAAAAAGAAAATATTGATCAGTACGAAAACTGCTGTAAAACTGAACATGTTTTTTTGTGCTTCGCCGATGTTTTTACAGCTGAGGTTTTTCTGCATCAGATCCTGATCCAAACCCGTCATCGCAACCGTAATAAAAACACCGCCCAAAAAAGCTTTGGCAAAATGGAACTTACTCGCCAAGAAATCGTTCCAGAAAAATATTTTTGAATAACTGCTGTTTTTGATCGTTTCGGCAGCTTCAAAAACATTTAAATGCAAGCTTCGGCAGATGAAAAAGATCGACAGAAAAACGGAACTTACTAAAAAAAGCGTTTGCAAACTATCGGTAATGATGATCGTTTTTAGTCCGCCTTTAAACGTGTAACTCCAAATCAGAATCAAACAAATCAAAACCGTAACCGCAAAAGGAATGTGATAACTGTCGAAAATAAACTTCTGCAACACTATGACTACTAGATACAAACGGAAAGATGAACCGATTACGCGACTGATTAGAAATATTCCGGCAGCCGTTTTATAACTCCAATGGCCTAAAGTTTCTTCAATATAGCTGTAAATCGAAGTAAGTTTTAGTCGATAATACAGCGGCAGTAAAACGGTTGCAATCAAAACAAAACCAACGGCGTTGCCCAGCACGAACTGAAAATAAGCAAATTGATCGCCGCTTGGCGCACCAACTTTCCCCGGAACGGAAATAAAAGTAACGCCGCTCAGTGCTGTTCCGATCATCCCGAAAGCCACCAGATACCATTTGGAATTACGGTTGGCCACGAAAAAAGTATCATTATCACCGCCGGAATTGCGGGAAGTGAGCCAGGAAATCAGGATCAGCACCAAAAAATAACCGATAATAAAAGTGAGGAGAATGCCGGGAGCCATTTATGGAGTTGTAAGTTTTACGTGATAAGTTTTAAGTGCCGATAAAGCTAAACCTTGCTTGCTAAACTTACAACTTATCACGTAAAACGTACTACTTTCTTCTTATTTTCGTACCATGAATTTTTCTTCCAAGCTGCTGGAAACTGCTGTAGCCGAATTTGCTAAACTTCCCGGAATCGGACAAAAAACGGCGCTTCGTTTAGTGCTGCATTTATTGGATGAGGACAAAGATGAGGTGGAGCGTTTTAGCAACTCCATCAGCAAATTGCGCAACGAAGTGCAGTTTTGCCAGGTTTGTAATAACATTTCCGATCAGCCGGTTTGCGAAATCTGCGCTTCTCCACGCAGAAACCATCAGTTAATTTGTGTGGTGGAAGATACACGCGATGTAATGGCGATAGAAAATACCAGTCAGTACAACGGTTTGTACCACGTTTTGGGCGGACTGATTTCACCAATGGACGGTATCGGCCCGAGCGATTTAAATATCGATAAACTGGTAGAGCGTTTAAAAAACAACGAAGTAACCGAAGTTATTTTTGCCGTTTCTGCAACAATGGAAGGCGATACCACTATTTTTTATCTGCATAAAAAGTTAAAAGAATTTCAGCTTAAAATTTCTACTATTGCCCGCGGGATTGCCTTTGGCGGCGAGTTGGAATATGTGGATGAAATTACTTTAGGCCGATCAATCGCTACACGGGTTTTGTATGAGGGAACTGTTACGAGATGAAGTTAGTGCTTCTTTTACCGACATAAAATTCTGCTGTCATCTCGACCAAAGGGAGAGATCTTCTTCGAATAATCTTTCGCTTTGATGAAGATTTCTCTTTTCAATCGAAATGACAAAAAGCAAAAAATCATACTCATATAAACTTCAACATAAAAATCTTATATGGATTTTAAAGGAAAAACAGTAATCATTACCGGTGCATCTTCCGGCATCGGTGAAGCTTTGGCAAACGAATTAGCTTCCCGCGGAGCCAACCTGGTTTTGGGTGCGCGGCAGTTTGTTACTTTATGCGAAATTGCCCAAAACATCGAAAAAAATTATGCCGTAAAAGCAGTAGCGGTTCAATGTGATGTAAGCAAAGAGGAAGATTGTAAACTGTTAATCCGGCAGGCTGTAAATACTTTTAAAGGAATTGATGTGCTGATCAACAACGCCGGGATTTCCATGCGTGCCCTGTTTAAAGACCTGGATTTGGTGGTGCTGAAAAACTTGATGGACGTAAATTTCTGGGGCACGGTTTACTGCACCAAATACGCGATGGAAGAAATTTTAAAATCAAAAGGCAGCATTGTCGGCGTGTCTTCAATTGCCGGTTTTAAAGGTTTGCCGGGCCGCACGGGTTACTCGGCTTCCAAGTTTGCAATGAACGGTTTTCTAGATAGTTTACGTGTTGAAAACTTAAAAACCGGTGTTCATGTGATGACAGCTTGTCCGGGATTTACAACTTCCAACATCCGCAGCACGGCTTTGTCAAACGATGGAACGGCTCACGGGGAAACTTCGATGGAAGAAGAAAAAATGATGACAGCCGAAGAAGTTGCCAAAATTATTACCAACGGAATTGAAAAAAGGGAACGCGTTTTGGTGATGACTAGACAAGGAAAATTAACCGTTTTATTGAATAAACTGATCCCCGGCTGGCTGGATAAAAAGGTTTACGATGTTTTTACAAAAGAGAAAAATCCGTTGCTGCGGTAAATCCGGTGGTTGTTATACTTCTTTTAGCAGCATAAAATTTAGGTAATAAAAGAAGCATCAACCGGTTACATCACTCAAAAAATCAAATATGTTGTTAATTTAGCTTCTGTAATTACTACCAATGGCATGATTTTAATAGTTGATGATAAGTCTGAAAATATAATTGCGTTAAAAAGAATCCTCGAAAAGCATCAGTTTCAAATTGATTCTGCGCTATCGGGCGAGGAAGCCTTAAAAAAAGTTCTCAAAAACAATTACGACCTGATTATCCTGGATGTACAAATGCCTGGTTTAGACGGTTTTGAAGTAGCAGAATCTATTTCCGGCTATAGTAAAACCAAAGATATCCCGATCATTTTTTTATCCGCAGTAAACGTAAATAAGCAATTTATCAGCAAAGGTTATGCTTCCGGCGGCCGTGATTACATGGTTAAACCTTTCGATCCGGATATCTTGGTGCTTAAAGTAAAAACCTTTATCAAGCTGTACGAACAAACCTGCGCGCTGCAGCAGATGCAGCAGGAACTGGTGGAAGAAATTGAGTTTAGGAAGCAGGCGGAACGTACTAAAGATGAGTTTATTACGATGGCCAGCCATGAGCTGAAAACGCCGCTCACTTCCATTAAAGGTTACATGCAAATGGTAGAACGTTCTGTGGAGCGCGACCTGAAAGAAGATGCTAAAAAGTACCTGGAACGCACGCGCCAGCAGTTGGAAAAGCTTAATATTTTGATTGACGATTTGTTGGATACTTCTAAAATTGCGAGCGGGAAACTGGAATTTAAAAACCGCGTTTACGATATCGACCCGATTATTGATAACGCCGTAGATATCATCCGGCAAACGTATCCAAGCCATCAGATTATTAAAACCGGCAATGCCGAAGTTAAAATTTATGGCGATCAGCTCCGTATAGAACAAGTGATCCTGAACTACTTAACAAATTCTATTAAGTATTCGCCAAACTCTACCGAAATTTTGTTTGATGTTTCTTTGTTATCCTGCGACGAAGTTTTGATTAACGTAACAGATTCCGGAATCGGGATTCCGAAAGATAAACAGGCACAGCTTTTTACCAAGTTTTACCGTGTAGAAGAATCTTCCAACCGTTTCCAGGGTTTAGGGATGGGTTTGTATATCTGCGCAGAAATTATCAAACGCCATCACGGCAGGTACGGCGTGGATAGCGAACCCGGCAAAGGTTCATCCTTTTATTTTACACTTCCGGTGCACAATGTGCAGGAGCAAACTTCATAATTAAAAATATTTTAGATGAAAGTTAACGTTAACCGCGATTTGCGTTTAGGGTTCGGGTTATCCCTGCTGCTGGTGATTATCAGTTCGGCAGCATCGTTTTTGAGTATTCGGGATTTACTGCGGAATGCCGAACTGGTTAACCAAAGCAACGTGGTAATCTCCAAACTGGAAAGTATTATTTCGAGCATGAAAGATGCGGAAACCGGCCAGCGGGGCTACTTGCTTTCCGGCGATCCTGTTTTTTTAGAACCTTATAACGGTACGGAAAACAAGGTTTTTATTGCCCTAAAAGAAGCATCCCAAATTATTAACCCGGATAATGGCTTGCAGCAGCAACAGTTAAATACGCTGCAACAAACGCTGGTAACAAGGTTTTCTCAGCTTAAAAAATTGATTGACCTAAAACGTGCCGGCCATAGTATTAACATTATCCAGCTTAAAAACGGCAAAGTCGAAATGGATGTTTTGAGGCGTTTAATCAGCAGTTTGGAAAATCAGGAAAAATTAGTTTTATCAAATTCTGCTTCGTCACAACGTTTTCTTACTGCTTTTACACCTGCAATTATTGTTTTTGCCGCATTGCTATCCATCCTGGTTGCTGTTTTATTTTATTTAAGATTGACCAAAGATTACCACGAAAGGCAGGTTTTAAAAACGAACCTGGAGGAAAAAGAGGAAATTACTGCCAAAAGACTTCAGATCGTACAAAAAATAACCGGCCGTATTGCAGGGGGCGATTACAAAATAAGAGTTGTTGGTGCGGAGTTGGATGTACTTGGCGAGGTATCCGGCTTTTTAAATAAAATGGCCGAATCCCTTGATTATGCTTTTGGTAATCTGGAAGATAACGAGTGGCTGCAAAATGGCGAAAACGGCTTAAACATCCAAATGCTGGGAGAGAAGCCCTTGCAAAATTTAACCGCGGATGTGCTGGAATATATTGCCGGTTACACGCAAAGTAATGTTGGCGCATTTTATCTAACCAATCAGGATTTGCTGCAGTTGCAAAGCGGTTTTGCCCTTTCTGCAGCTGTAAATACAGAAATTAAATATGGCGAAGGATTGCCCGGCCAATGCCTGAAAAGTAAAAAAACGATGCTGTTAAAAAACATCGATAAAAACAGCATTGCCATTAGTTACGCAACCGGCGAAATTAAACCAACCAACATTCTGGCCTTGCCGGTTTGTTATGAAAGCGAAGTGGTTGGTGTAATTGAACTGGCTTCGACAGAACCTTATCCGAACAGAAGTATCCGGTTTTTAGAAGGCGTTGCCGGTAACATTGGTATCGCTGTAAAAACGGCCCAAAACCATCAAAAATTAGCGCAGCTTTTACAGCAAACGCAGCAGCAAACGGTAGAACTAAGCAACCGCCAGCACGAATTGGAAAGTATGAATGCGGAGCTGGAAGCTTATACCCAGAAGCTGCAGCACTCGGAAGAGGAACTGCGGATGCAGCAGGAAGAGCTGGAACAAGCTAACCAGGTTTTGCAGGAACGAAGTAATTTACTGGAAGTACGAAACCAGATGATTGCCGACCGGAACCAGGAAATACAGCATAAAGCACAAGAACTGGAGCTAAGCACACAATACAAAACAGAATTTATGGCGAACATGTCGCACGAGTTGCGAACGCCTTTAAATTCTATTTTGCTGCTTTCCAGATATTTGTCAGATAATAACGAAGGGAATTTATCCGCAGAACAAATAGAATCTGCACAGGTAATATTAAGTTCAGGCAACGGTTTACTGAATTTGATTGATGAGATTTTAGATCTTTCCAAGATTGAAGCCGGCAAAATGGAAGCGGAGTATGAAAAGATAACGTTAAGCGAAATCGTATCGGAAATGCAGGGAATGTTTGCGCCGGTGGCCAAAGAAAGAAAGCTGGATTTGAATATTTCGATCCAGCCCGGTCTGGAGGATTTGATTGAAACGGATAAAGCTAAACTGGAGCAAATCCTAAAAAACCTGCTTTCTAATGCTTTAAAATTTACGGCAAAAGGCGAAGTGAGTTTAAAAATAGAAGCAGATCAGCAGGATTTTATTCGCTTTGCGGTTCGGGATAGCGGAATCGGTATTTTTGCAAAAGACCAGGAACTGATTTTTGAGCCTTTTAAACAGGCCGACGGTTCGACCAGGAGAAATTACGGCGGAACAGGTTTGGGGCTTTCCATCAGTAAAAAACTGGCGGAATTGCTGCAGGGAGAAATCCGTTTAAACAGCGAACCGGAAAAAGGAAGCGAGTTTATTTTATCCGTCCCAAAATTAAAACCTACAGGACTAAACATCGATCCGGAAGAATACAAACCCGTTTTACCGGTTCATCCGACTAACATCAACGAATTATATGCACCGATTGCCAGGCGTACCAAGCATTTAACAACAGCCATTCCGCAGGATATTAAAGACGATCGCGATCAGCTGGCAGCAGATCAAAAAGTGATTTTAATTGTGGAAGATGACCCGATTTTTGCAAACGCTTTGTTAAAATTTACGCGTGCTAAAGGTTACAACGGGATTGTTGCGGTGCGCGGGGATTTGGGAATTGATATGGTAAAGCAATACAAGCCGGATGCCGTTTTGCTCGACATCCAGTTACCGGTTAAAGATGGTTGGGAAGTGATGGAAGAGATGAAAGAAAACCCTGCTACACGGCATATTCCGGTGCATATCATTTCGTCTTTACAGGTTAAAAGAGAAAGCCTGCAAAAAGGAGCAGTAGATTTTATGAGTAAGCCGATGGCAGTTGACCAGATGAAAACACTGTTTGAAAAACTGGAAGCGGCAATGCTGAAAAGCCCGAAAAAAGTACTGATCGTGGAAGATAATTTGCAGCATGCCAAAGCACTTTCCTATTTTTTAGAAACGTTTAACATCACTTCTGAAATATCTGACAATATTAATAGAAGCATTGATACGCTGCAAAAAAAGGAAGTGGATTGTGTGATTATGGATATGGGGATTTCCGGAAAAGTAATTTATGAATCGCTGGAAACCATTACAAAACAGCCTGATCTCGACCGGATCCCGATTATTGTTTTCACCGGAAAACATCTTTCTATCGCCGAAGAAAGCAGAATTTTGCGTTTTGCAGATTCTATCGTGGTAAAAACAGCACAGTCTTATCAGCGTGTACTGGACGAAGTTGCCTTATTTTTGCACGTGGTGGAAGAAAAGGAAACTGCGTTGCCGACAGGGGTTTCAGCTTTAAAAAAAACAGGTTCGCTTACAGAAGTGCTTAAAGGAAAAACCATCCTGATTGCGGATGATGATGTGCGTAATATTTTTTCGCTGACAAAATCCTTTGAAAAATATAAAATGAACGTGGTTACCGCTACAAATGGCAGGGAAGCTTTGGAGCAGCTGGAGCAGCAGCGCGTAGATGTTGTTTTAATGGATATGATGATGCCCGAAATGGATGGTTATGAAAGTATCAGCCAGATCAGGCAGCATCCGAAATTTAGCAAACTGCCGGTAATTGCGGTTACCGCCAAAGTGATGCCGGCAGACCGCGAAGCTTGCATCCGGGCGGGCGCTTCGGATTATATTTCCAAACCGGTTGATGTAGATCAGTTAATTTCTTTGTTACGCGTTTGGCTTTTCGATCAGGCGTTGTAATTAACCAAAAGCAGATACTCTTTTTATGCCCTTAAAATACGTCTGCCTTGCTAAGCGATGAGGAAATTTCCTTGTTATTAACCGATCTGATCGACGTTTACGGTTACGATTTTACGGGTTATTCTGCAAACATGTTAAACCGGCGCATCAACCGGCTTTTCAGGCTGCGCTTGTTTTCCGGTTTTGCCGGATTGCGTTATCTGCTTAGCACAGAACCGGAATATTTACGCTGGTTTATTAACGAATTAACGGTTCCGGTAACCGAAATGTTCCGTGATCCGGCGTTCTTTTTACTGCTGCGGAAGCAGGTTTTGCCCGCTTTAAGCGATGCACCGCTGATCAGGATCTGGCATGCCGGCTGCTCAACCGGCGAAGAAGTTTTTTCGGTTGCGATTTGGCTGAAAGAACTTAACCTGCTGCAAAAATCTTTATTGTATGCAACTGATATCAATCCCGTGGTACTTGAAAAAGCATCGGCAGGGATATTTCCGTTAAATGCCATGAAATTATATTCAGAAAATTATCAGCAGGCGGGCGGAACAGCAGATTTTTCTGATTATTACACGGCACATTACGACTTGGTAAAGTTTGACGACCAGTTAAAAAAGCGGATTGTTTTTTCGACACATAACCTGGTTACCGATACTTCTTTTAACCAGTTTCAACTGATAATCTGCCGCAACGTGCTTATCTATTTTAATCAGGAACTGCAAAACCACGTTTTTGCTTTGTTTGACAGCAGTTTGGAAAGCAACGGTTTTTTGGCTCTGGGCGATAAAGAAAGCCTGCGTTTTACGGCTATCAATGCTTTTTACAAACAGGTTAACCCGGCAGGAAAAATCTGGCAAAAACTTTAAAATCTGTTTTTTTAAATTAAACAGATGCTGTTTTTATCACCATAAAAACAGTATCAAAGCTGTAGTGAAAAGTAAAATCTAAGCAGATTTATCTAAGCAGTTTTGTAAAATCCGGGCAAATTCTTTATCGTTCGGGCTTTTTAACATCGTTTCATGATCGCCTGGCACAACATGCACCTTTACACCTTTTAGTGCATACTTTTTCCAGCCGAGAAATTTAAAATCATCTATAAAATATATTCTGGTTTTTGCGCGGAAAAGATCAACCGTGCCATCAAACGGTTTAATTAGGTAATTATAGTAAGCCTTGTCGTTTTGCTCGCGTATCCGTTTCATTTCCAGCAAATATTCATCAATCACTTCTTCCTCCGCAAGCCCTAAAGAAACAGTCATCGGTTTAAACTTTTTTGTAAGGAAAGCAAGCTGATAATCGATTGTTTTTTTAGGATGTTTTAATAAAGAATTTATTATCCAGATACTTTTTTTAAGCTGCCTGATAATTTTACCCAATACTTTTTTTAATGCATTTTTATCAGGCGAATGATCTTCTGCATTGGTGTCAAAAACGGCAATCATTTTCACTTCTTTTCCTAATAACCTAAGCTGCCGGGCCATTTCTACGGCTGCATATCCGCCAAACGAATAACCGGCAACCGCGTATGGCCCTGTTGGATTATGCGTAACGATTTCTTTAACATAACGTGCAACAATTTCTTCCATTACGTCAGAAGGCTTGTCGGAACCGTTTAATCCCTTGGCCTGCAAACCGTAAACCGGCTGGTCGGCGTCTAAATGGTGGGCAATACCTTTAAAGTTTAAAACGTTTGAATCACTGCCGTGGATGATGTAAACCGGCATTTTGCTGCCGGTTGCTTTGATCGTAACGAGCGAATCCCAAACGATGTATTTTCCGTCTATTTTTAAAAGCAGCGATAAAGCTTCTATCGTGGAAGATTCAAATAAGGATGCTAAAGGAAGTCTTTTACCGGTTTCTTTTTCCAGCCGGCTCATAATCTGAACGGCTGTGAGCGAATGCCCGCCGATTTCGAAAAAGTTATCAAAAATACAGATGGCCGGTATCCCTAAAACATCGCACCAGATATCGGATACTATTTTTTCTGCTTCATTTCTGGGTCCGGTAAATCCACCGGCTACATCCGGTACGGCAACTACCGGTTTTGGTAAAGCTTTACGGTCTATTTTATGATTGGGCGTTAACGGAAATTGAGGCAGGATAACAATCTGCGCCGGCACCATAAAAGGCGGCAATGCTTCTTTTAAGGAGGTTTTCCATTGATCAGTCCAATGTTTTTTATTGTTTTCCTGCACAAAAGGGGCAAGCACATAAGCAACCAGCTGCTGGTTCCCGGGCTGATCTTCGCGCACAATTACCACCACCTGGTTAATGTTTTCCAATCGTGAAAGCTGTGCTTCCACTTCACCCAGCTCTACCCGGTGGCCGCGTATTTTAACCTGATGGTCTGCCCGGCCCAAATACTCTATTTCCCCGTTTTCCAGGAAACGGCCAACATCGCCGGTTCGGTACATTTTTTTGCCCGGTTCCTGTTTGTAAATATCATTCGGAAAACGTACCGCTGTAAGTTCGGGCTGGTTTAAATAACCCCTCGCTACGCCTTCTCCCGAAATAAAAATTTCTCCGATTTTACCTTCTTCCATCAGGTTAAAGCGTTCATCCAGAATATAAATCTGCGTATTATCAATCGGGCGGCCAATAGTAATAATCGCATCATCATTAAAAATTTGTTTACCCGTAGAGTAAATGGTCGTTTCAGTCGGCCCGTACATATTCCACAAACCGGCACAAACAGCCGTTAATTTTTTAGCCAGATCAGGTTGTAAAGCTTCTCCGCAGCAAAAAACCCGTACCGGCAACTGTTCTTTCCAGCCTGCTTCCAGCATCATCCTAAAAGTAGCCGGCGTGGCCTGGATCAAACTTATTTTTGCGGATTGCATCAGTTTTAAAAGTTCAAAACCATCTTTAGCCGTTTTGGTATCCGTCAGGATCATTTCTGCACCGCTTATTAAAGGCAGAAAAAGTTCTAATCCGGCAATATCAAAAGAAACGGTAGAATGCGCCAGCATCCGGTCATCCGTAGAAATACCCGGCCATCTGTTCATACTGTTAAGAAAATTAACCACATTATGATGCGCTACCTGCACACCTTTTGGCCTGCCGGTTGAACCGGAAGTATATAAAATGTAAGCCAGATCAGAACCTAAAATTTCTACATCGGGTTCTTCTGCCAGGTAAGCATCCATTTGCCGGATGATATCTTCCAGAACAAGTTTTTCTGCCTGAGCAGAAAATTCTCCCTGATATTCCCGATTTACAATTAAAAATCTGGCATCCGAATCCTGCATCATAAAGTTGATACGATCCTGCGGGTACGAAGGATCGAGCGGGATATAAGCGGCACCCGTTTTTAAAACCGCCACAATGGTAAGCACCATTTCTATCGATCGGTTTAGCGCAATACCAATCAGATCTCCTTTTTTAATTCCTTTATCCAGCAGCAATGCAGCCAGCCGGTTTGATTTTGATAGCAGATCAGCATTACTAATTTCCTGATCAAAAAATCGGATTGCTGTTTTTACCGCATGTTTTTTAAGGTTTTGGCTAATCAGTTCCGGGAGCGATACCTGTGGATAAGCAGCAGCTGTATTATTCCATGCTATAAGCTGATGGCTTAACTGTTTTTTGAGCGGAAGCGCAACACTTCCGATCAAAAGTTCGGGTTCAAGTATCATCGTTTTTATAAGGTTTTCAAAGCTGTGCATCATCCACGCAATCGTTTCTGATTTAAAAAGTTGTGTATTGTATGACCATTCAAACGTTAATTCCTGTTCGGAACCGCTTGCGTTTAAAAAAATTTCAAAGGTTTCGTAAGCTTTCGGGTTGTAAAAAAGCTGACGGGTTAAACCGTTAAAAGTAACGCCGCTATCAAGGTTCATATCCATATTAAATACAACGGGAACCAGCGGAACGCGCGAAGGATCACGCTTAAACTTTAACAGTTTAAGCAGGCTGCCTAAGCTAAACTGCTGATGATCCAGCGCATCTAAAATTTCTGATTTTCGTTTTTTCAGATAGGCGCCGAATGTTGTTTCATCCGACAAAAAACTTTTTAAAGGCAACAGGTTTACGCAGTGGCCGGTCATGCCGTAATAGCCCGAAGCCGCCTGACCGGAAGCCGGCAACCCAAGCACAAGTTCCGGCTGATTAGTAATTTTATGAAGCAAAACCTCGAAGGCGGCCAGTAACGTTACCACAAAGCCGGTACCTGTTTTAACACCTGTTTTTTTAAGTGCCGAAGTTAATTGCGGCTTTAAAATAAAATCATCGCGCCTGCTTTTGTAGCTGCGTAAGGCCGGCCGCGGGAAATCCAATGGGAGGTTAAGTTCGGGCAATTCACAGTTAAACTGATCCAGCCAGAATGTTTTGTTTTGCTGATAATCGTTGGTTTCTGCGTAATTGATCTGTTCAGAAATGTACAAACTCATCTGCGGTGCTTCCGGCAGTTGCGGCTGTAAACCTTGATTTAAAGCCGAGTAAAGCTTGCTTAAATCCTGTAACAAAATCCCTAAAGACCAGCCATCGCAAATAATATGGTGCGCACTAAAAGTAAAGTAATGCTCGTTTGCTGAGAGCTTAAATAGTACCGTTTTAAAAAGCGGGCCGCTGCTTAAATTGTAAGTCAGCAGTGCTTCCTGATGTACAAACTGATCAATATTTTTTTGTTGATTTAAAGATGTTTGTGCTGATAAATCCTGGTAAATTAAATTTAAAGGCCAGTTTTTGTGAATCAAAACCTGTGTGCCGTCACTTTTAAAAGTGCTTCTTAAAGATTCATGCCGAAGGATTAAATCCAGCAAAGCCGTTTCCAGTGCCTGCCTGTTTAACTGCCCTTTCAGTTTTAAAGAAACAGATTCGTTGTAAGACCGGTTTGCATCGTCGCCGCCTAATTTGCACGAAAGCCAAATCTCCTCCTGCGGCTTGGCAAGCGGTATTAATTGTATGATTTCCGGTCCGGCAAAAGGATCAAAGTCTATTGGTTCTAAAATGTATTTTTCTGAAAAATTGCTCAAACCAATTTGCTTTGTTTAACCTGCAAAAATTTATCCCGGTGTTCCGGATGAGGTACAAACCAAGCCGGGTTACCGTCTTTGTCTTTTCCTAATCTTGCTCCGGGAACAGGCGGTACTTCTTTTACGGTAACTTTTTGCAGATGTTTACCTGTATTGTTAAAACCTAAAAACCCGGCGGCGGCCAGTTCCAGGGTACTTTCTGCAAAAACGGCAGCAATACGGTTTACATCTTCCGGCGAATGCGCCTGAGTTAAAAAGCAGGGAAAGTTGTCCCAGATATGGATTCCTTTTAAACGCATTAATGTAAACAGCAACTCGTTATACTTATATTCCTGTTTAAATTTAAGCTTCCACAAAGAACCGAAACTGGCTGCGTAAACAGGTAGATTACGCTGTACGCAGGTTTTGTTTATTGCTTCTGCCAGCCGGGAAGTTGCTGCGTTTATATTTTTCTGCAAATCCGGGCCTTGTTCTTTCAGATATAATAAAGTTGCTTTTGCGGCGGCCAGCGTTAGCGGATGGCGGACAAAAGTCCCGGCGAAATAAGTAACGCCGGCTTCGGGCACAGAATCGTCTCCGTATTGCCAGAAACCGCCGTCCAGCGCATCCATAAAATATTTTTTTCCGGCGATTACACCGATGGATAATCCGCCGCCAACTACCTTTCCGTAAATTGCCAAATCAGCCTGAATACCAAATAAAGCCTGCGCACCGCCCGGATGCATCCTAAAACCGGTAATTACTTCATCAAAAATTAAGGCAGTTCCGGCTTGTGCTGTAATTTGCCTTACTTGTTTTAAAAATTCAACCGGCTGAAATTCCGGCCGCCGGCTTTGCACCGGTTCTGCCAAAACAGCTGCCAGTTCGTGCGCCCTTTCCCGGATAATTTGTAAAGATTCTTCCGTTCCGTAATCCAAAATCAGCATATTCTGCACCGCTTCCGGCATAATTCCCGGTGCTGCCGGAAAAGATTTTAACTGCCTGGTTCCGCGAACGATAACTTCATCAACAATACCATGATAAGAGCCGGAAAAAGCAACGATCAGCGAACGGCCGGTAACCGTGCGCGCAATCCGCATCGCACCTAAAACCGCTTCGGAGCCGGTGTTGCATAAACCCACCCGGTCTGCACCGGTAAACTCACAAACCAGCCGGCTTACCTGTCCGGCAAGTTCGTGCTGCGGGCCTATTTCGTAACCGTTTTCTATCTGCTGCTGCAAAGCTTTTTTGATAAATTCCGGCTGATAGCCCAAAAAGTTACTGCCGAAACCGTTTAGCGCATCAATATATTCATTGCCGTCGATATCCCACAAACGGCTCCCTTGCGAACGGTTTACTACCAGCGGATAAACAATTTCTTTTGTAGCCGGCGTAAAGCCCGAAACCACGCGCGGATCAGCCATAAAAGGACGGTTTGCCTGCGCCTGCACTTTGCTTTTTGTAGTTTTTTGATTGTATTTTTCGATCAGGTTTCTCAAAAAATCCTGCTGATCATCGCTTAATTCATCCTTTTCCCGCCGGATGCGCGCAGTTGCACCAAAAGGCTTTTTGATTTCTGCTATTTCCTCCGGAGATAATTGTGGATCGGCAGGTTTCTTTTCTGTAAAAACCGATGCTTCTTTTACCAGTGTTTTTTCATTATCCTGCAACAAATTGATCTGCTGAGAAATTAATTGAATCTGTTGCGCCAGCAAACTCAAAACAGAGCCATCCGTTGCCTGATTTTGAACAGGGAAGTTTGGTACCGGCGTACTTGTTTTTTCTACGGTAACCGGTTTTGGCAGTTTGCTTTGTAAATAAGCGGCCAGGGTTTCTATCGTATTAAACTGTTCGTTCAGGTTTCGGAAGGAAACCGGAACGTTAAATTTTTTTGTAATCGAAATAGAGATTTGGGTGAGTAAAAGCGAATCAAAACCCATTTCTATAAAAGTGCTTCCGGGTTGCATTTCCTGTATTTCAATTCCGGAAACTTCATACAAAAGCGTTTTAATTTGTTCGGTCAGTTCATTAAAAATCATGTCTTTATCGGGTTCTTCCCTAAAATTTTGTGTTGAAATGACAAGGTTCTTTTCTACCCTAATCTGCTGGTTTTCGATGACTGCCGGAACCGGATTAACCCAGCATTTTTTATAATCATAAGCGTACGGCGGCAGGGTTATTTTACTGCGGGTTTGCCCCCGGTAAAAGCTTTTCCAATCGGGTTTAAAACCTTCCTGCCACAGCTGTCCGAGTACCCTTAAAATGCCTGCATAAACAGATTCCTCTTCACCGGAAAGTGCTTCCGCATTGGTAAAAGCTACGTTTCCGGCGATACATTTTTGCTTGATTAAAGGCATTAAAACATTGCTTGGGCCGGCATCAATCAAAAAATTATACTGATCCAGCAAAGTATCGGCAGCAGCAGAAAATAAAACCGTTTTGCGGATATGGGCAGACCAATAAGCGGTACTTGTTGCCTCGGCATCAGTGATTTTTTTGCCGGTTACGGTAGAAATAAAATCGATTTTCGGCGGATTTAAAGTAACCGTTTTAACAATTTCTTCAAACTGTTGTAGGATTGGATCCATCATCGCCGAATGGAAAGCATGGCTGTTTTCCAGTAAACGGCAGGCAATATCCTGCTCAATTAAAAGGTTGCTAAAAGAAGTAATGGCCTCCGGTTCGCCGGAAACTACCACCAAATTTTTACTGTTGATAGCTGCAATTGCTAAATTTGCCGGTAAAATAACCTGCAGGTTTTCAGGTTTTATTTTGATCGCCAGCATGTTTCCGGCGGGCAGAGCCTGCATCAATTTACAACGCGCAATAATTAGTTTTAAAGCATCTTCCAAACTAAAAATTCCTGCCGTGTATGCAGCCGTAAACTCACCTAAACTGTGGCCGGTTACCGCGTTCGGCTGCAAACCCCAGCTTCGCCATAATTTAACCGCAGCATATTGCATGGTAAAAACAGTTGGCTGCGCGTATAAAGTTTGGTTAAGTTTTTCTGCGGAAGCAGGCGTAACTTCATCCGGATAAATAATTTTGCGTATATCTTCTCCCAGATCTTTCAGTAAAATCGCCGCACATTCATCAACCGCATCCCTAAAAACCGTTTCCTGCTCATATAGTTCCAGGTTCATATTGACGGATTGAGAACCTTGTCCCGGGAAAAGCATCGCTACTTTTAACCGTTTGTTTTGAAGGTTTTTGTGTGAAGGTTTAACCGCTGCGTGTTCCAGTTTTTCCTGCAGATCCTGCCGGTTTGGGGCAACGATGAAATTTCGTAAATTAAAATCTTCCCGTGTGTGGTGCAATGTGTAAGCAATGTTTGCCGGTTCTGCTTCGGGATTTTGATCCAGAAAATTAATCAGTTTTTGCGTGTATTGCTGTAAACTCTGTTCCGTTTTTGCCGACCAGCTAATTAAATAGGATGATTTAGCTTCCGTTTCCCTGATTTTACGTTGAAGGTATTCTTCCAAAATCACATGCACATTCGTCCCGCCAACACCAAAAGAACTTACTCCGGCAAACCTGGTTTCTTCAATATTCCACTCCGTTAAAGCCGTATTTACAAAAAACGGCGTATTCTTAAAATCAATAGCCGGGTTTGGCTGATCGAAATTAATGGAAGCCGGGATTTGCTGGTGCTGCAATGCCAAAACAGTTTTAATCAATCCGGAAATGCCGGCGGCAGCCGTAGTATGGCCGAAATTTCCTTTTACAGAACCGATTGCACAAAACTGCCGGCCGGCAGTTTTACCGAAAGCCAGCTTTAAACCTTCAATTTCAATCGGATCGCCGATTGGCGTTGCGGTGCCGTGTGCTTCGATATAGGAAATAGAACTTGCTTCAACTTTAGCGTTTTCCAGTGCTTGTGCAATTGCAATTGCCTGTCCTTCGGCACTTGGCGCGGTAAAACTGCTTTTCCCGGAACCGTCATTATTTACGCCGGCCCCTTTTAACACGGCAAAAATGGTATCGCCGTCACGCTCAGCATCTTCCAAACTTTTTAAAAGCACCACGCCGGCACCATCGCTAAAAACCGTTCCCTGCGCATCGGCATCAAAAGGCCGGCAATGTCCGTCTTTGCTGTAAATCCCGCCTTCCTGGTATAAACTTCCGCTTTTTAAAGGCGAAGTAATGGCTGCCGCACCGGCCAAAGCAATGGCGCATTGTCCGTTGCGGATACTTTCCGCAGCTTGCACAACCGCCAGCAAACCGGTAGAACAGGCCGCATAAACGCTAACCGCCGGGCCTTTTAAATTCAGTTCATAAGCGGTACGGCTGGCGATATAATCTTTTTCATTCAGTGCCATTACCTGGAAACTGCCCACGTTTTCTACTTTTTCTGCGTTGGGCAATACGTTATTTACATAATAACTATTGTTCCCGGAACCGGTAAAAACACCGGTTGTGCCGTTATATTTTTGCGGGAGATAGCCTGTAGTTTCCAGCACTTCACGCGATAGTTCTAAAAAAACACGCTGCTGCGGATCCATTAATTCGGCAGCTTTTGGGTTAATGTTGAAAAAGGAAGCATCAAATTCATCTGCCTTGTCAATCAGTCCACGTGCTTTTACGTAGTTGGGATTATTTTTGAGGTGAGCAGGAATAGAAGCATCCAGTTCCGCATCCGTAAAAAAACGCGTGGTTTCTTTTCCGGCTTTTAAAATCTCCCAAAATTCCTGTATGTTATTTGCTCCCGGAAAACGGCAAGCCATACCGATAACCGCAATTTCCTGCGTAATGCTTCTTTTACCGGTATTTTTTTGCGGGAGGATTGCCGCATCGCCATCCATCAAATATTTGGCGATCCCGCGGATGGTTGGATACTGATAAATTTTGGTAACCGGCAACTGATATTGTCCTAATGTTTTTAATGCGGCAACGGTTTTTAAGGCCAGCAAAGAGTTTCCGCCCAGTTCAAAAAAGTTATCTTCTGTACCAATTTTTTCGATCTGAAGTAAAGCCGACCATGTTGCAGCAATCTGTTTTTCAATTGCTGTGGCAGGTTCCTGGTAAAGCGATGTTACAGCCGGGCGAGTAAAATCCGGTTTGGGCAACTGCTTTTTATCAACCTTGCCGCTGCTGGTAAATGGCAATTTATTTAACCAAACAAAAGCCGCAGGGATCATATATTCCGGTAGTTTTTGGGCGAGGGTTTGCCGCAAAACTGCCGAATCTTGTTCATCGCCGGAAGCAACCAGATAAGCAACCAAACGCGTTAAACCCGGCACATCTTCGCGCGCCGCCACAACCGATTGTTTAACCAAAGGTGATTGGTTGAGCAGCGTTTCAATCTCTCCCGGTTCAATCCGATAACCGCGGATTTTAATTTGATGATCTATCCTTCCCAAAAAATCAATATTGCCGTCTGGAAGAAATCCGGCCAGATCGCCGGTTCTGTAAATGCGCAATGCTTCTTTTACCGGATGATTTATGACGGGGAATTTTTTTGCTGAAAGTTCAGGCTGATTTAAATAACCTTGGGCGAGGCAAACGCCGGCCAGGCAAAGTTCGCCGGGTTCTCCGGTGGCAACTTCGTTTAGTTCATCATCCAAAATCAAAACTTCAACTTGGTCAATCGCTTTACCGACGGAAGGTAAATCAGGCCAGCTTTGCGGGTCGCCGGTTAATTTTAATTCGGTTACCACGTGGCATTCGGTCGGCCCGTATTGGTTGTATAAAATACAGTTTGGCAGTGCCGAGAAAAAAGTTCTGATCTGCGGCGTTATTTTTAACTGTTCGCCGGCCGTCATCACTTCCTGCAAACACGTTGGGAAATGATTGCCCGAAACAGCAGCTTCCGTTAAATATTGCAACGCTACAAACGGCAAAAACAAGCGGTTAATTTGCTGTTTTTCTATAAATTGGAGTAACAGGTTTGGGTCGAGGCGGTCATCGTCCGTAACTAAAACCAAAATCCCGCCGCTGCAAAGCGTGGCAAAAATCTCCTGGAAAGAAACATCAAAACTTAAAGGCGCAAACTGTAAAGTGCGCGAATTTATACCGGCAACCGAATGCTGTTTTTGCCGGGTAATTAAATTTATCAGTGCTTTATGGCCCATACAAACACCTTTTGGTGCGCCGGTAGAACCGGAAGTATAAAGCACATAGGCCAGTTCGCCCTGCTCAGGATTTACTGTTTTTATAGTAGTTTTTTCTGTGGGTTGAACAACTTGCAGTCCGAACTGCTCAAAAAATAATTGTTCGTTTATTGCAGATAAGCAGAATTGTACGCCGGAATCTTCAATTTGTCGTTTTAAACGATCCACGGGATAATTCGGATCAAGCGGTAAGTAAGCTTTTCCGGCTTTTAAAACTGCCAAAACCCCAATAACCATTTCCGCAGAACGGCTTGTGCTGATACCGATCAGGGCGGCATGAAAAGCATTTTCAACAATATAATCAGCCAGCAAATCGGCGGCTTCGTTTACCTGCCTGTAAGTTAAGTTTTGCACGCCAAAAATAACCGCAGCCGCATCGGGCGTTCGCTGCGCCTGGTTTTCAAAAAGCTGGTGTACCGAACTAACCTGTTCATCATCCGGATTTGCTGCGTAATTATCCATCTTTTTGTTTAAGTGATCTTACCCGAAAATGAGGTAATTTTGAAGCCTGATTATACGTGTCCCCGTTCATTTTAGTTATTATTTTTATGTTTACCGATATATTTTTGATACCCTAAAAGAAGTATTGCAGGATGCTGTTTTTAGCACACAAAAATTTATCTTGCGCATTTAACGGGAGGGAAGTACGGCTCTTTTTCATCCGCACAAATCAAAACAACGTTTACGTTACAGCTTAATTAAAACGAAAAATTAAAAGCCGGTAAAAAAAGGAATTTGAATGATATCTGAAGAAAAAACAATACTCGACGATAAACTGCATTGGTACAAAGACGCCATTATTTATGAACTGCATATCAAAGCATTTTGTGATGGCAATGGTGATGGCATCGGCGATTTTGAAGGCTTGCTGCAAAAGCTGGATTATTTACAGGATTTAGGGATTACGGCCATCTGGCTGCTGCCTTTTTATCCTTCGCCTTTAAAGGATGACGGTTACGATATTGCTGATTACTATAGCATTAACCCGTCTTACGGCAACATCAAACAATTTAAATTGCTGCTAAAAGAAGCACACGAACGCGGTTTAAAAGTGATAACAGAACTGGTGATCAATCATACTTCCGATCAGCATCCCTGGTTTCAGCGCGCCCGGAAAGCACCGATCGGGTCTGATCACCGCAACTATTATGTTTGGACGGACAACACAAAACAGTTTGAAGATGCGCGGATCATTTTTCAGGATTTTGAAGCTTCCAACTGGAGTTGGGATCCGGTGGCCAATCAATATTACTGGCACCGGTTTTTCCACCACCAGCCGGATTTAAATTATGATAATCCGAGCGTGCAGGAAGAAGTTTTTAAAATTATAGATTACTGGTGCAAGCTGGGCGTGGATGGTTTCCGGCTGGATGCCGTTCCGTATCTGTTTGAACGCGACGGCACCAACTGCGAGAACCTGCCCGAAACACACGCTTACTTGAAAAAACTGCGGAAATATGTGGATGAGCATTTCCCCGGAACGCTTCTTTTAGCTGAGGCAAATATGTGGCCCGAAGATTCTGCCGCTTATTTTGGCGATGGCGACGAATGCCAGATGAACTATCATTTCCCGGTGATGCCGCGCATGTTTATGGCTTTGCAGATGGAAGACCGCTATCCGCTGACGGATATTTTCGAGCAAACGCCGGAAATCCCGGAGACTTGCCAATGGGCTATTTTTTTGCGGAACCATGATGAATTAACGCTGGAAATGGTAACCGACGAGGAGCGCGATTACATGTATAAAACGTATGTAAAAAACCCCAAAGCGCGTATTAATCTTGGGATCCGCCATCGTTTGGCACCGCTGCTGGAAAACAACCGTAATAAAATTGAACTGCTGAATAGCTTGCTTTTTACTTTGCCCGGCACGCCGGTTTTGTATTATGGCGATGAAATTGGCATGGGCGATAATTTTTATCTGGGCGACCGCGACGGCGTGCGCACGCCGATGCAATGGACAGCCGACAGGAACGCCGGATTTTCAACCGCTAATCCGCAGCGGCTTTATTTACCTTTGATTCTGGATCCGCAGTATAATTACGAATCGGTTAACGTAGAACTTCAGTCCAAAAACACTTCTTCTTTATTATGGTGGACGAAACGCAGCATCGCCACCAGGAAAAAATACAAAGCTTTTGGCCGCGGCGACTTGCAGTTTATTGCTTCGGAAAATGCTAAAGTTTTGGTTTTTACCAGAACTTACCAGGAGCAGGTGATGCTTGTTGTAGCCAATTTATCACGCTATCCGCAAGCAGCCGAAATTGATCTGGAGGCTTACCAGGGCTTTGTGCCGGTAGAAATTACGAGTAAAAACCGGTTCCCAACGGTTAAGCAGCATCAGCCTTATTTCTTTACGCTCGGCGCACATGCTTGCCAGTGTTTTGAGATGATAAAAGATGTGTTTACGGTTGCTGATCCTTCGGAAATGCCTTTACTGGAGCTGGATCATTGGAAAAAAATAACCTCAAAAGAAGTATTGCATCAATTGGAAAGTGATATTTTGCCGCCTTATTTAATGCAGATGCCCTGGTTTGACGGCAAAGATAAAGGTGTTGATTTTGTTAAAATTACCGATTATGCCGAAGTTCCGCTGGAAGAAAACAGTGCCGTTTTCCTGCTGATTGAAGTTTCTTACCGCAATGGTTTCCCGGATAAATTCCAGCTACCGGTTGCTTTTGGTAAACAATCTTTCGCTTTCAAAATCAATGATAGTTGTCCGCAGGCAATTTTATGCAACCTTTTGGTAAACGGCGAGGAAGGCGTTTTATACGATGCCATTTACGGTATCCATTTGCAAAACGCGCTGATCGAACTGGCGGCGCATCATCACACCATCCATATTAAAGACAGCGAACTGATTTTTCATGGTAAAAACGATTTAAAAAATAAGCTTGAACAGGAAAAAGTAAGGCCGCGCGTACTTTCGCCTTTGCAGGTAAACACCATGATTATTTACGGTACGGTTTGCGCGATCAAGATTTTTAGAAAGCTGGATTATGTAATCAATTCTGATCTGGAAATTATCCGTTTTTTAAATGCACACACGCATTTTAGGAACACGCCGTCTTTTGAAGGTTCGATTGAATGGAAATTTCCGAACGGAAACCTGGTTTTAGGAATGCTGCAGGAAGTGGTGCAAAGCAACAGCGATGGCTGGACGTACATGCTTGACCGGATGACGGATTTTAACGAACGCGTGATTGCGCTGCCAGATTTGCCAACTACTATTACCGATGATAAAGGAACACTAACCAGCCCATTATTGTATGAAGATATGCCAGCGTACCTGATCGAATTACTGGACAACACACTGGCTAACAGAACACATACATTAGGCGTGCGTACCGGCGAGCTACATCTGGCACTGGCATCCGGCAAGAATTTACCGGAGTTTGCACCCGAAGAATTTTCGCTGCATTATCAGCGTTCGCTGTATTCTAATTTGCAGGCTTTGGTGCGCAGATCGTTCTCCTTACTTGCGCAAAAAATGGACGGATTGCCGGATGACGCAAAAGTAGCCGCAAAAGAAGTATTGGAATTGAAGCAGGAAATGCTGCAGATTTTTAAAACGATTTACAGCAAAAAGATTGAAGTAGATAAAATCCGTTTGCATGGCGATTATAACCTGGAGCAGACTTTATACACCGGAAAGGATTTTTATATTTTAGATTTTGAAGGTAACCCGGAACGCCGTTTCAGCGAACGCCGGATCAAAAGATCTGCCATGCGAGATGTGGCCAGCATGATCCGTTCCTTCAGTTACGTAGCGTACCGAAGTTTATATGCCGATAACCAAATCCGCGAGGAAGACATTGCCAAGCTGCTGCCTTTTGCCGAGCAATGGTACCATTATACCAGTGGTTTTTTTATGCAGGCTTACATGGATACCGTTAAAGATGCTTCTTTTATACCGAAAGATAAGGAAGGATTAAACACTTTGATGCGGGTTTTCCTGCTGGAAAAAGCTTTAAACGAATTAATTTATGAATTAAACCACCGGCCGGATTGGGTAATTATCCCGTTAAAAGGTATTCAATATACGATTAGCCGAATCCACAGAAAACCGTAGTGTTTTAGTTTATTGTGCTTTCGGCCGCAGGGAGAAATCTTCTTTAAAGCAATTAATCCGAAAAGATTTTCTCCGTTTAAATGAAGATTTTCAGGTGATAAAAAGAGTATCAGCATGCTTCTTTTATCACCTGAAAATTGGATTTTTATCTGCTAAAAGAAGCATTCAAGTTTGGGAATAAAAAGCTGAATTAGAATGAAATTTTGCAAAAGGTTTAACCGTAAAAACTATATATTTTATGGTTAAACTACTGTAATTGCAGGCACTCTATCCATCATCAACTTTAAAAAACCAAAAGAGATGAAAGCTTCAAAAATTTCTACATTGATTGTATTAGCAGCTTTAAGTTTTAATACAGCATTTGCGCAGGACCGTGGCAACCGCCAAAACCAAAACGGAAATTCTTCCGGAAGAGGGAATAATGGTGCTACAACACAGCAACCATCCGGCGGCCAAAACGGCCAATATACAGGCAACCAAAATAACAATCAAAACCAGAGCGGCCAATATAATCAGGGCCAGCAAAATCAAGGCAGGGGAAACAGCCAGAACGGGCAATATTCAAATAACCAGGGCAGATATAATCAAGGCCAGCAAAACCAAAACCGCGGCGGACAAAATTACCAAAACCGCGGCGACCAGGGTCGGAATTATGCCGACAGAGATTTCCGTGACCGTGATAACAGCCGCGGCAGGGATTTCCGCAACGACCGCCGGGATAGGAGAGACCGTTTCTACGACCGCGACCACCGTGATTTCGGTTACCGATACTGGTAAAATCTACAGAAAAGCCTCATAAAAATTTGAGGCTTTTTTGTGGAAATAGGTTTGAATATCTGACAAAATCTGAAAGTATGTTGCCGAAAATTATTCTGCTATCTTTGTTTTTATATGGAAGCAATTCAAATTCCCGGAATATTTAAAGATGCAATCTGCAGGGCAAAACCTGTTCAAAATGATTTATACAGTATCACGATGGATACTGTTTTTATCGGCACAATTTTAAAAGAAGGCGGCGGATGGTGCTTACAGGAAGTTGCAGGCGAAGAATTAACTGCCGAAAATGTGCAATTGATCGGTGCACAATTGGATAAACGGCGCAGGTAAAAAGCATTTATGGTTTAATTCTTTTTCTCAAAAGATAAACATTGTCCGCATCTTTTAATGCTGTAGAATTTACAAATTCCCAACCTTGTAAATCCATATAATTTAAAGCATCAACTTCACTATTGAAATTAGCAAGCTGCTCATTTAGCTTTTTATATTCATCTTCCGAGAAATAAACCGAACTACTTTTCTTACCAAAGTCTGCTTTATAATAGGTTTTAGTAAACATAACGCCACCAGTTAAAAATATCCGGCAATAAATATAATGCGGTTTCGCAATTGTAGAATCCGTTTGTGCCAGGCAAGCTGCCGGTAAAAGCCAGAGTAAAAAAAGTAGATTTTTCATGTTTTGTGTTGATGAAGCTTTATGCTGTATTACCGATTTAAAATTAAAAATCTTTTTTATCTGCTAAAAACAGCATTACTATTTTTAAGGTAATAGATTGATTAGTTTTTGTGAGATGGAAATAAGCAGTCGTTTTTATGAGGTAAATAATATCCGGTTGCATGCAGCAGTTGCAGGTTCGCCGCAAGGCAAAGCGATGCTGTTTCTGCATGGTTTCCCGGAGTTTTCTTTGGGATGGAAAAAGCAGTTGGATTTTTTTGCGGAGAAAGGTTTTTACGTGATCGCGCCGGACCAGCGGGGTTACAACCTTAGCAGTAAGCCTAAAGGCGTTAAAGCTTATCGGATTGAAAACCTGGTTGCTGATATGGTGGAACTGATTAAACAGGTTTCGACACAAAAAATAATTTTAGTAGCGCATGACTGGGGCGGAGGCGTTGCCTGGGAGTTAGCCGGTCAACACCCGGAGCTCATCGAAAAACTGATTATCCTCAACATGCCGCACTTAAAAGTAATGCGGGAAACCCTTAAAAATAATCCGAAGCAAATACTAAAAAGCTGGTATGCCGTGTTTTTTCAAATCCCGTTTCTACCCGAATGGTTAAGCAGTTTGTCCAATTTCAAAATACTGGAAAAAACTATAGTTGCGTCAGCCAACAAAAACACTTTTTCTAAACAGGAAATAGCACAATACAAAACTGCGTGGCGTAATCCGGGAGCGGTAAAAGCAATGATTAATTGGTACCGGGCATCTAAATACAGTCATCCGGCTCTAAAACGCATCAACGTTCCAACTTTAATTCTTTGGGGGAAGAAGGACAAATTTCTACTTCCGGAAATGGCCGAAAAAAGCCATTTATTATGTGCCCGAGGGAAGTTAACAGTGATTGAAGATGCCACGCATTGGCTGCACCACGAAAAACCTGAAAAAGTAAATCAGTTGATTTTTAATTTTATTTAAAGCCTTTTTGTTCCGTTGATTGAAGCCAAAAGGCAATGAATAAATCTGCTATATTTATGCTGATACTGTTTTTACCGGTATAAAATTCAGGTAGAATTATTTAATTTTTTCTGTGGATTTCACTCAAACTTACTATACTTCTTTTATCACTCAAAAATTACATCAAAAAAGCTTTGAAAGAGGATTGCGCATAAGCTCCCCAATCTTTTAAAGCTGATTGCAAAGTAGTACGTAACTGTTTGTTGTTTAACGGTTTGCCTTTTGTTGGAGGATTGAGGTTTTTAGGATCAACCGTTACTTCGTTTACTTTGGTGGCAAACCAGGTAATATTTTCGTGCGGCAAAGCCACGCCCAAAATCATACCAGGCAAGCCGGCAAAAGATTCCGGCCCGCCCGAAACGGCAATTTCATCGGTATAAAAAGCAACCACATAAATAGAATCCAGTATGAGCGCGTTTGCTCTTCGGCAGGTGTAGCCGGCAATATCACGGGTTTCATCGGTAATTTTCCAGTTGATGTTGCGGATACTGTCTTTCACCAAAAATGTTTCTTCAAAAACTTTTTTCTGACTGATAAACGTACTCGTTGTTAAATCTGTGCGGATCACATTATTTTGCGAAGCAAGCGGCGTATTAAAAAAACCCGACTGCGTGTTCTCATCTGCAACCGGCTGAAACATAGTTTTATTGTTCGAAAAATACAACGTGCTTTTCAGCTTCTTAAACTGCGGCTGTGTTTTTTTATACTGATCAAAAGCCACCTGCAAATAGCTTTCATTATCTTTATTAATCTGCTTTTTCATCATTGCAAACATGTTGATGCTTTTCTCAAATTCAATAGAACCAACCGTTGTAAAATGCGTGTTTTGCGCAAAATCCTGTTGAACTATAAACAGGAAAATTGCAATCAGGATAAACTTTTTCATCATTTTATTTTTGAGGGGCACCGCCCATTTTACTAAAATCATAAACAATAGAGAACATAAAATATCTGCGGATAGTGGTATAAGTGCTTTGCGTTAACAGCGTGCTGGTGGCACTCCGGCTAAAACCAACATTCTGGTTAAATAAATCATTTACAGTTACGGCAAGTTTTAAACCTTCATCCTTAAAAAAGGCTTTGCTCAAGCTGGCATTCATTATAAAACGTTTAAAATCCTGGTTAAAAGAAGCTGTTTTCCCCTGATATTGGAAATTTTGATCACTGCTAATTTGGAATTTTTTAGGCAGATAAATACTAAAATCTCCATCAGCATTAAAACCTGTACCATTATTATTGATGGCCGTTTGCAAGGACGACTGGCTCCGGGTGAAAGTTGGCCCGGCAGATAAGTAAGCGTTATATTTTTTTTCTTTGTACTTAGAAAACCTTGCGTTTACACCGTAAGTGTAGGATTGGGTTTTGTTAAGCACATTGTTAATATAACTGTAATAAGTGTTGCCGTTTGCATCAACATTTATGCCTCCGTCTATAGTTAAAAATTTAATTTTTTGATTATATCCGCCATACAGATAAAAGTTGGCTGTTTGTTTACCACGAAGGTTAGTGGATTGATAAATGCTTTTCCCGGCAGAATCAGTCATCGTGTTGCTGATAATTGAATTGGAAGTAATTGCATACGAGCCGCTTAAATAAATCGATTGTCCGCTCAAAACTTTGTACGAATTGTAATAGCCGTTAAATCGGTTGGTAAAAGAAGGTTTTAAATCCGGATTGCCGATGGTGATATTCAGCGGATCTGTATTTACCCGAACCGGCTGAATTTGATCCAGAGTTGGTTGTGTATTGTTACCGTTATAATCGATATGGATAGATCGCTGGTTAGAAAACCGATACTGGTAACTGGCCTGCGGGTTGTAATTTAAAAAGCTTCTTTTAACCACATTATTTGTGTAAAGGTCTGTTTGATTGTAATTTACATCCGCTATTTTTGTTCCGAAATTAAAATAAGTCTTGTTTTTTTTATAGTTAAAAACAGCACCGCCCTGGTTGCTCGTTTGGTTTAGTTTATAATTATTACTCAGCGTCATATCCACCTGATCGTACCGGCCCGGCGGCGATTGGTTGTAAGATAACCTGTTAATACTGCTGTTGTTCAGTATAAACCGGTAGTTGCCGGTTAAGGTAAAAGTTTTTGACAATGGCTCTGAAAATGTGAAATTGGAAGTAAGCACATTGCTTTTTATATCGGTAGTTTTATATTGATTGATGCGCTGCAAACTGTCCTGCGTGCCCAGGCGGTTATAATAATCAATTTCAGAAACGAGGTAACCTTTGGTATCATTCTGATCCACTGCCTCGCTTATATTAGCAGAAAAAGTACGGCCCTTTTTTTTAAATTTTTTGGTGTAAAAAATACCTGCGTTAAAAATCTTTTCGTCGCCATCGTTGGTTAGTACGCGGTTGTTCCGGTTTAGCAACGTATCGTTTCCGCGCAAACTTGTAGCTAAGTAATTGTTCCGGGTTTTATTACTTTTTACCGTACCATCTACCGTTAGTTTTAGGGTTGAAGTAGAGTCGAGCTTAACCGAATACATGGCATCCAGCTTTTGCCTGAAGATAGAATTATCATAATCCTGCGCCGTATTGCTTTTAATCAGCCCGGTTGGCAAACTGTTCTGCGTTAGCGCATCGCGGTTGCCTTTTACGTTCAGATAGCCAACCTTATAATTAGCGTTAGCAGCTTCTTTATCGTTGTTCCACTTATTATCAAAATGCAAACCGCCCGTTCTGGCCGTTGGGATACCTTCGCCATTATACCGGCCATCAAAAGAATCAAATTCATCACGGCCACTGCCGTAAAAAATAATACCGCCATCATCTGTCATTTCCATATTACTGCCGGAAGAGCCGTATTTTTCACTATCCCGCCAGCCTAAACCAGTTTTACCCGTATTGGCCAGCGTACCGTAAGCAGAAAACTTCTTTTTGCCCTGAAATTTGTTGAATAAAACCTGCTCTTGGTAAAAACCGTTTGTGCCCGCACCGGCATCAACTTTACCAAAATAGCCGTTCTTTTTATCTTCTTTTAATTTAATGTTGATGGTTTTCGTTTTCTTGCCGTCATCCACACCTGTAAATGCCGCTTGGTCGCTGGCTTTATCGTAAAGCTGTACTTTATCAACCATATCACTGCGGATATTTTTGGTAACCAGTGTCGGGTCATCGCCAAAAAACTCTTCGCCGTCTACCAAAACTTTATTTACAGTTTGGCCCTGTGCAGTAATTTTTCCGTCTTTATCCACCTGGATGCCGGGCAATTGCTTTAGTAAATCTTCCACTTTGGCATTGGGCTGAACTTTAAAACTCGCCGCATCAAATTCCGTGGTATCTCCTTTTATTTTGATGGCAGCCTTGGTACCTTTGATAATTACGCCGGCCAGCAGGCGTGCTTTCAGCAGCATGGAAATCCGCTTAAAATCATGTTCTTTATTGATGGAATCAAGCGCGAAATCCTCTACATAATCTGCATAATTCGGGTAAGAAACCAGCAAAATAAACTTGCCTTTACCCAAGCCGCTGATACTGAATGTGCCATCTTCGCCGGCACGTGTAAATTTGCGCAGGGTAGAATCTTTTGCATTCAAAACTACCACGCTGGTATTGTGCAGTTTTACATTTGCTACCGTATCGGCAACGCTGCCTTTGATGCGGTACCCATTTTGAGCCATTAAAAATTGAGTTGCAAAACTACAGATCAGAGTAAAAATGATGCCTTTCATACGCAATTGGTTGTGGGCATCAAGATATAACTAATTTTTTAATTATACTTTAGTTTTAAGAACGAAAATTAAGTTTAACAATTATTTAACATCTTGTTAAAATTCTGTAGGTCAACTTTTTATTTTTTGGGTGATACTGTTTTTACCGGCATAAAAAGAGTAAGGTAATTTGAGAAGTGATTACGAAAATGGACTCCTTTATGCTGGGTTTATCAAAGCACCTTCCTCAAATTTCTTTTTCGTTCTTTTTGATTGAATAAAAAGAACCAAAAATTCAAGAATGCCGAATTGCCTCCGGGCGGCATTTAACCCGCCGCACCTGGGTTGGCTACCGTTTTGGTTATTACCTTTTATACTGAGATTTTTCAGCATCTTACATTAAGGTTGAAGCCTGGTTTAAGTAGTTACTTTTCTAGTAGAATACCGGAAAAATTTTGGCAAAACAAAGTAAAACGTAACAAATTGTTCATCCTTTTTAAATACTGTTTTTATGTCGATAAAAACAGCATCAGCTTTTGTAACCTCTTACTACTAACAAAATACGGCTATTATGCGGGATACCTAAAGTTTTACCGGGTGTAATTTGCAGATAATGAGCCAAATAGCCATCCATAATAGCTTTCATTATTTTAATTACATGTTCGTTTTCATCGGGCAGCATTGCTTCCATCGGTTCTATAAAGTGCATTTGCCCGTTCGCATCAACCAAAACGGCAAAACTGTGGTAAAAATCCGCATAAGCTTTGTGGATCGTCACGTTATATTCCGGGTAAAATAACGTTTCCGGGATGTAATAACTATCCAGGATTTTTGCTTTTAATTTGGCATCTGTAGCGGTAACATTTAAACTTTTGCTGTTTAAAAAAACGGGTTGTTGTGCCGCGAATATTTTCTTTTGATCCCGGTTTGATGCCAACGCCAGCGATTTAATGTAATCTGTATCTTTTTTGGTGGTTTGCCGGAGCTTTTCCACGTTTAGGTGTTGGTTTTTCAAATAATCCTCCGCGTAAAAAGTAACATAAACGTTAGAATTCTTCCAATTGATATGCTTGTTTTTTACATCTAAAACCTGAAATTTTAAACTGTCTTTACTGATTTTTCTGGCCCTGAACCATGCGCCGGACATGTTAAAAATAGAATCATGATCCAGCGTTAAAGGCAAATCGTAAAAACGTTTTTTAACCGGACTGAAAACGCTGACCAAAGTATCCGACAAAAAATTAATTTTCCAGGAAGGTTTTAGCTGATAGCCTTGCGTATTAAAAGAAGTATTGTTGGCAAAACGGCGATAAACTTCTACATAAACAATGTTGGTTACAGATTTAAAAGAGGTTTTTGTACGTGCAATTCTGCTGGAATCGCTTTCTTCAAATTGCCCGGATTGGATTCTTCGTTTGCAGGAAAAACATAAAACCGAAAGCAGGATCAATATTAAAACGTTGAATTTAGTCATGTAAAAACAGCATTGGTGGGATTTGCTGTTAGCAATCAGCTTTCAGCAATCAGCCAATTGCAAAGTAATAAAAAAAGTGATTAGCTTTCGGCAATTAGCTTTCAGCAAATGTTTGGCTGATTGCCGAAAGCTAATTGCTGAAAGCCTTTTCACCACGTCAACTTCCCCTGATAATAATCCAAAATTTTCATCCGCAGGATATAATCATAACGTGCGCTAATCAGGTTAATGTTAGCCGCATCCAGCTTATTTTTGGCAACTGTATAATCCACGCTGTTACCCACGCCGGCATTAAATTTTACTTCGGTAGCCTTAAAAGATTCTGCATAAGAACCAACCTGATTTTGCAGCGTGTGGTACCGGTTAAATGAAGCTGTTGTGTTGAAAAAAGCCTGTTCTACGGATTGTTTTAGTTGGATGCGCGTAGTTTGCTCTACCAGTTCTGCGTTTTTTAAATCGATTTTTGCCAGTGCGATCCGGTTCCGGGCAACCCAATTGGTAAAAATCGGGATCTGCAAACCCAGCGTTACCGCAGAATTATAGTTGTTTTTAAACTGATCGCGATAGCTGATTTTATCCGTCCGGTAATCGGTTTGGTTGGTAATAACATAAGATTTGTTGCCGTTTTGCAGGTTCACATAATCGTTTGTGGCTACTCTGGCACTATCCGTAAATGTACTTTTGCCGGCGGCACTTGAGTAATTGGTGAATAGATAAGCATTGAGCGAAAGGGTAGGATACAGGTAACCGCGGGCTGCGCTTACTCCTTTTACGGCACTTTTTTTACGATAATCCGTTGCTTTTACCAGCGAAAGTTGCTCTAACGCGGCCTCATAAATAGCATCCGGACTGCCGTTATATGAGGAAGTAAGCTGCTCGGCATTGAGTGGTGCGTAAGTTGCCGCTTTTTGATAAGGCACATTCATGTATTGCGCCAGTGCAACTTTTGCGGCTTCCAGATTATTCTGATTGTTGATGATTGAAAGGCTGTCGTTACTTAACTGTCCGCGTAAATCTGCCAGCTGATATGGCGCAATAGCACCGTCTTTATTTAAAATTTCTGACCGGTGAACCTGTTCTTTAGAAACCGAAGCTTGGTTTTTGGATTGATTAACCAGTTCCTGATTGTTTAAAATTTGCAGATAAGCCAGAATCACGTTGAGTGTTAGATTATCTTTTTGCTGCTGCAGTTCAAGCTTGCTCGCCTGGAAAGCCAGCAGGTTTTGTTTAATCGTATTCCATAATAAAAAGCCGTTAAACAAAGTAATGCTGCCGCCAACGCTATAATTGGTGTAGTTAATCTGCTGGTTTAAATAGGTGTTTGTAAACGGATCGATGCTGCGGCCCTGGTTTAAACCTTGCTGGATATTCCCGTTTATACTCGGCAGTAAATTTGTTTTTGCCTGATTATAATTGATGCCGGCTCGCTGCGCCGCAAGTTCACTTTGCTTTACGTTTAAATTATTGCTGATGGCTGTTTCTACACATTGCTGCAGGTTTAAATTTTGGTTACGGGAAGTGCTGTCCTGCGCAACAACTTTTGTGGCATAAAAGAAGCATAGGAGCAGGCAGGAATAAATGATTTTCATGAGTGGTAATTTGCTTTCAGCTTTTGCGTGGTTTAATATTTTTATAGTTGAAATTCGGCACTCAGCTTTCAGCTTTTGTATGATTTTTTAAATTTTAGGTATGATTTATCACGCGTTACAGCAAGCTGATTGCCGACAGCCGACAGCTAAAAGCTCTTACTCAATCCTTCCGTCGAGTAGATTAATAATCCTGGAACCGTAAGCAGCATTTTTTTCGGAGTGCGTTACTTGTACAATGGTTACGCCCTGCTGATTTAAGGTTTTAAACAGCTCCATAATTTCTTCGGCTTGTTTAGAGTTGAGGTTTCCGGTTGGTTCATCAGCTAAAATTACTTTCGGGTTGGCTGCCAAGGCGCGGGCAATTCCAACTAATTGCTGCTGTCCGCCGGAAAGCTGGTTCGGAAATAAATCCTTTTTTCCAACGATCTGAAAACGATCCAAAATATCGGCCACTACCGATTTTCGTTCCGAGGATTTCATATCCTGATAAATCAACGGCGTTTCGATATTTTCATAAACCGTTAGTTCATCAATTAAATGATAAGCTTGAAAAACGAAACCGATATGCTGCTTGTACAAAGCAGAACGCTGCTTTTCCTTCAGCTTAAAAACCGACTGATCTTCAAACAAATATTCGCCTTCTGACGGTTCGTCGATCATACCCAGAATGTGCAGTAGCGTAGATTTCCCGGAACCGGACGGCCCCATAATCGATATAAATTCGCCTTCTTTAATAGTGAAGTTGATATCTTTTAATAAAAAAGTACGGTTTCCACCGGTGGAAATCCATTTGTAAATGTTTTTTAGTTGGATCATATGATAAAGTGTTTGGCTAAAGCTATGTAAAAGCTGCCTTTCCTGCTAAATCATAGATAATGCGATACCAAAAACACAACGTATTGATTATAAACGTATTAAATTGATAAGTAAATTTATAGTGTGCGGTATCGATACAAGTTATGTTTTGTTTCGATACAATTTTTTAGCAGGTAAAAGAAGTATTGCAACAAGGAAACGGCTTTTCCTTTACCTGCTTCAAGCCGGCAGGGTAGTTTTTCGACTTAAAAAATCACCGTTGGCCATCTTTTTAAAAACCTGTTGCCAAAGCACTTGTGTAAGGATTTCTTTTGCAGTTTCCGCTCTGATTGCTGTTTATCCTCTCGAACTCAGCAATCCTTCCGGTACTTTTAACTCTCCAGAAGCGGTGATTAAACCGTTCACTTCATCTTCAATATCTGTTGCCTGCGTGTAAACATCCCCGGCAATCGGGCGTTTGCGCAATTCTTCCTTGTACAACCGGATTTGCCTGGTTCGTTCGTCATCACCTTGCGGGCCGCCATAACCGGAGAAACCAAAACCGCCCCACTCGCTCACAATTAACGGCACTTGTTTTCGGTAGAAGAAGGGATCGCCCACAACCAGCGGATTGGCAGCTACGCCGTTTAGCTTTCCGCTGGAAAGCTCGTCCAGCAGTTCCTTCCAGCGTTGTAAATCCGGCGTATAAAGATGCGCCGTCAGCAAGTCAGATTTTAACCGGCCTTCGTAGCTGATGTGCTGCCAGCCGTCATTATCAACCACCAAAAACTGCGGTTCGGCAATTTCCATAAAGTGGTACATATCCATAATATATTGTCGGGTTTCCGGGTTGGTAGCGATATCCTGCGCGCCCCAATCCTCATTATACAAACTCCAAATCACGATGGAAGGATGCGTACCGATCAAAGCCAGCATCCGCAGTAATTCTGCTTTATGATTTTCACGACTTTTAATGTTGGATGTGTGCGGACTCGGGACTTCTACCCATAAAAGAAGCCCTAATTTATCTGCCAGGTTATAAATCCGCGGGTCAACACCGGCAATATGGATACGCACCAAATTGCAGCCAAGTGCTTTCATGGCGTGCATATGCTGCTTAATTTCTTCGTAATTGGCACCGCCGGGCTGGTATAAAATGCCGTCTAAATAAACCGGCTGGTCATTCAGATAAACGCAGCAGCCGCGGGCATCAATTTTACGCAAGCCGAAGTTGGTTTCAATTTCTGCAATGTAACCGTTGGCATCAATTAATTGGGCAACCAAACGATACAGAGTAGGAGATTCCGGCGACCATAACTTAGCATCCGGGATTTGCAGTACAACGCGTTGTCTTTTTTGTCCGGCTTCCAGCAACAATGGATATTCATCTGTCGCGATAGGTTCATCATGATCGGGATGTTTATTAAAAACCTGCAATTTAATTGTATAAGAACCCGGATCATGGATGCGCGTAGTTACGTTTAAACGCACCATTTTTTCCTCAATCATACTTACCACACCAACGCGGGAACGTAAACGGTTGCGCTCTACGGATTCCAGCCAGATGCTGCGTACCGCGCCCGTATAAGTTTGATACCAAATGCCGCCGCGTTTATACACAGACGATTCCTGTTTGCCGCGCGTAGTATCCGCATCTTTGGTATCGGCAATACGCACGGTTAGTCGGTTGATGGCTTGTAATGTAACTTCATCCAATTCATAAGAAAACGAAGTATATTCACCAACATGTACCGGTTCGCCTTCAATCGTATGTAGCGGCAGGCCGTTTAGCCAAACACGCGTTTCGTATCCGCAGGCACCAAAAGTTAGCTGGATAATGGACGGCGGCATGCCCGGAGCATTGCTTTGCACCGGTATCGGGAATTCGCGCTCATACCATACCACAATTTTTGTGTCCCACATTTTTTCGGTTGGATGGCCTTTCGCCATTTGCTGCTCCACACTGCCCGGCCAATGCGCAGTTTCGTTATATTGATGGTTTAAATGCCAGCTTTCCTGCAAACCGAGGTCTTCACGATCCAGTTCAAATTTCCATTCGCCATCCAATAAAGTAAAAGAATTCGGGCGGATTACCGCACGGGGTAGCGGGTTAACGTAATCTATACCGGCAATTTCTTCCTTACTTTCGGAAAAGCCGTAGTTTGGGCGGTTCAATTCAAAACTCATAATATCGGGGATACTGTTTTTAGGGATAATTTATGCGGATAAGTAATAATAGATCGGGTTTGGGCTGATTAGTTTAAAAGCAGGAGTTTGCTAAACTATAATTTTTGGAGTAAATGTTATTTATTGTTTGTAGAAAATACGTTTACAGGTTAAAACTTGTTTCAAATAATTATAAAGATTATCGCCGGCAATGCTTCTTTTAGCAGCTGAAAACAGGTGCCGTTATAAAATTTTCTTCTTAAAACATAACGTTTACGATTCCTTTTATTTGTAAACAAGATTTATAACTTTATCCCGTAAAACTCAATATTTTATTGTTATGCAAGACTTAGAACCTGCTGTTCAGGAAAAAATTAACCAATGGCTTCAGGGAAGCTATGACGAAGAAACGAAAAAGCAAATCCAGCAATTGGTGGATGATAAAGCTTTTGCCGATTTAACAGATGCCTTTTACCGCGACCTCGAATTTGGAACCGGCGGATTGCGCGGCGTGATGGGGCCGGGTTCTAACCGTGTAAATAAATATACCATCGGCACAGCTACACAAGGTTTGAGTAATTATCTTATAAAAACTTATCCGAACGAAGCTATCAAAGTAACTATTGCACACGACAGCCGAAATAATTCCGACTTTTTTGCCAAAACCGCCGCCGACGTTTTTTCTGCAAACGGTATACACGTTTACTTTTTTAAGGCGTTGCGGCCAACTCCAGAACTTTCTTACGCCATCCGTACTTTGGGCTGCAAAGGCGGCGTGATGCTAACTGCTTCCCACAATCCAAAAGAATATAACGGTTATAAAGCTTACGGCGATGATGGCGGCCAGTTTGTTTCTCCTGCGGATACTAATGTGATGAACGAAGTTTCGGCCATTAAAACGATCGATGAAGTAAAATTTGATCGTATTGAGGAGAATGTAGAACTAATCGGCGAAGAAATTGACGAAAAATATTTAAAGGATATTTTAAGCCTGTCGGTTTCCAAGGAAGCCATTCATCGCCAGAAAGATTTAAAAATTGTGTATTCGCCAATCCACGGAACCGGAATTACTTTGGTGCCGAAAGCTTTGGCAGAGTTTGGTTTTGAAAACGTGATTTTAGTAGATGAACAAGCTACGCCGGACGGAAATTTCCCGACGGTAGTTTATCCGAATCCGGAAGAAAAAGAAGCGTTGACTTTATCACTCAAAAAAGCAAAAGAAACGGATGCTGATCTGGTTTTGGCAACAGACCCGGATGCAGACCGTGTTGGTATCGCTGTAAAAAACAATCAGAACGAGTGGATTTTGCTGAACGGTAATCAAACCGGCAGTTTATTGTTGAACTATTTGATGACGGCCTGGCAGGAAAGCGGCAAACTAACCGGCAAAGAATATGTGGTAAAAACAGTAGTAACTACTTATTTGATCGATAAAATTGCGGCTTCTAAAAACATCAGCTGTTATAATACTTTAACCGGTTTTAAATATATCGGCCAGCTGATTACAGAGTTGCTCGGCAAAGAAACCTTTATTTGTGGCGGCGAAGAAAGTTACGGTTATTTAGTGGGAGGATTTTCACGAGATAAAGATGCCGTTGTTTCTGCCGCTTTTATTGCGGAAATGACCGCATTTTACAAGGATAAAGGAAGTAGTTTGTATGATGCGCTGGTAGAAATGTACCTGCAATATGGTTTGTATAAAGAGAAACTAATTTCAATCACCAAAAAAGGAAAAAGCGGTGCCGAAGAAATTAAAGCCATGATCGAGAAGTTCCGTGCAACGCCGCCAACGCAATTAGGCGGATCAAAAGTTGTGGTTTTAAAAGATTATGAAAAAGGCGTGGAAACTGATTTAAACTCCGGTTCAACCTCTAAACTGGATTTCCCGACATCGGATGTTTTACAGTTTGTAACCGAAGATGGCAGCATTATTTCCGCCCGTCCGTCCGGCACAGAACCTAAAATCAAATTTTATTGCAGCGTAAACAGCCCGTTAGAAAGCAAAGAAGCTTACCAGCAAACCGACAAGCAGCTGGAAGATAAAATTGATACGATTATGAAAGATTTGAATGTGTAAAGGTTTGCTATCATGCCGAACTTGTTTCGGCATCCCACAAGTAAAGTTTATTACTTTTCATGAGAGATCCTGAATCAAGTTCAGGATGACAAGACTTTTATTTTGTAGTTGTCATGCCGAACTTGTTTTGGCATCTCATTATCAATGCATTCAAAGTACAGACCCGAAAACTCAATTTCCGGGTCTTTTTGCTTTTATAAACTGTCAAAACGTCAATCTAAATAAATACTGTTAACTGTTTTTACACCAGTAATTTACAGTTAATTTGGATTAATGTTGTGGTTGATGGCAAAGTATTTGTTTGGCGAAGTCAGGATTTTTTATTAAACCTGTTTACAAATTTTACAACTATGATTTTAAAAAAAACAACAAAATGGATCGCTGCAGCAGCAATGTTAATTGTAATTACCGGAAGCCGGGTGCAGGCACAAAGTGTGTATAAAACAAAATTATCAAGCTCTAAAAGTGTTTTTCGTTTAGGTTTAGGCTTGGAAGGAGCTTATCCGACAAAAAACTTTTCAAATTTTGAATTAGGCGGAACTGCGCGTTTACAGTACGATCTGGCAAACAACCTTTCGCTTACTTTAACATCGGGATTTTATCACTTTTTTGCGAAAGACGGCCATGCGCAAATCTCCGAAAAAGGGATTTATACAAATGATTTAAATATGATTCCGGTAAAATTAGGGTTGAAATCATTTTTTGCGCCCAACTTTTATTTAAGCGGAGAAGCGGGAGCGGGGTTTGAATTGAACCACGCACAGGAAACAAAACTGATTTTGTCGCCGGGAATTGGTTACGCCGGTAACAAAGGTTTGGATTTAGGTTTGCGTTACGAAAACTTCTCCGGCAACCACAGTAATTATGGTTTGATTGGTTTGCGTGTAGCTTACGGCTTTAAATTATAGGTGATAAAAGAAGCATGAAAAAAAAGTCCCGACCAAATATTTTGCCGGGACTTTTTTTAAACTTTCAATTTTTTACTAACAGAACTTAAATTTTAATGGCAGCAACTTCCACCCTTAGTTTCCATTTTTACAGGTGAAGGTGGCACATCATTAGCCGGATTCTCCTTGAAAAAACCTACCGGTTTTAACAAAAAACCAATGTAGGCGGCAGGCATCACCGGGTAATCTTCCGGCCGCGGAATATGTGTATGGCCCATGGTGTACCAAAAAACAATATCTGTATCAGTAATTGATCTGTTTTTTTCTGTCCAGCCAATCAATCCGTCGCCGCCATGACTTTGATTCGGATAATCTCCCGCAGCAAACAACTCGTTTTCCTGGTAAGGCGTAACCCAAACATGGTTTTCTACAAAGCCGGCACGCTTGCGCCACCAGGCATTTTTAGAAGCAAAAGGGATACAATTATCGCCAGCCATAAACTTATAGCCAACGGCTTCGCCTAAATGGTTTTTTTTATTTGGGTTTACAATTTTCCAATAACGGGAAGTTTCCAAATTGAGGTTTGCCCTGGCTTGCAGCTCGTTTTCCAGCAACGTTGCCTTTGCGTAAAATCCGTTTTCGTAGGGGTTATGTTCCCCTGCTTCTTCCGGCACAACATTTACTTCATAAACCGAATTATTGGTTCCGTCTAAATCAAAATCACAACGGACACTAAAAAAATGCTGATGGTTTGGTGCATAAAGCTGCGGTGCTACCAGGTTGCCATATTTAGGTTTTGTATTTGCAGGATAAGCAGCCAACGACAAAATGCCGGTTAATTTTATTTCTAACTGGATATTACCGTCCTGATATAAATACCAAAAAAAGCCATATTCATAATTCTCAACGGTAGAAACGGAAGATACAACCAGCCGTCTGGAACGTCGTACTTCAGGTTTGCCCAAACGCCTGTCGGTGTGTTTCCACAAAATCCCGTAATCCTCTTCGTGCATACAGATTGCATTTTTAACGGTTACCAAATTGCCTTTGCTATCTGTCATAAATGCATCAAAGTATTTGATATAACCCAAACAATCGCAGCCTAATTCAAGGCTGTTGGCGCAGGTGCCCATACCGTATTCGCCGGTATCGAAAGCATTCTTACGATTCTGGGTAGGCGTTGGGTCACCGTACGGAACCACCATTTCGGACAAAGAAGTTCGGTAAAGGATTGATCTTTTTTCACCGTTATCTTGATAAGATAGATCATGCAAAGTCAAACCTTCCCGCGCATTAAACCCGATCACAAAATCCCACTTTTGCCAGCTCACCTGGTAACCGTTAACCGTAAACGAAGGCCCTTCCGGTTGTGTTATTTCCAAAGGCTTGATGTCTGTCCGGAAGTTTTCCATCCGATCAGCCGCATAATTTCCGGGATCAGGCGGCAAAGGAATGTGGCCATAGTTCTCAACCCGGATCACTTCCATCGTATCTATGTTTACCACCGGCCTTAAACCTTCAATCGGCCGGGCATAACCGTTATCGGTGGCATCGGTACGCACAAAACACAACGGACGTGTTAAACGCATATTTTTTTCTTCTACATGCCCATAATAACCGGCAGACCAAATATCTACCATCACCAAATTTGTATCGGTTATGCCATATTCTTTTACGGCTTCTTTAAAAAGATCGCTGTTCAAAACAGCCTGTTCGCACGCCATTTGCTCATCTATAGAAAGCGTTGGCTGCACGCCGGAAAGCACTTTCCAAGAAGAAATAGTTTTATCTTCTATATCTACAACAGCTTCATAAACTTCTCTGGTTTCGGGGTTATACAGAACGAAGAAAGACTGCCTTTTTGCTTCATTTTTACCGGTTGCTTTATATTGATGTACCAGATTTTTAGGAGGTTCTTTCAACGCAACAGATATAAACCTGATGGTGCTGCTCAACTGCTTGCTGCTACGCAAAACGTTAACAGAATCCGTGATTTCTGTAGCGTTAAGCGGTTCTAAAGGATGAATTTTTGTACTTACAATTTCATCTGTATTTACAATTTCGTTTTGCATAATATAAAACTGAGTAGAAATTATTAAATAATTTGATGTAAAATCACCCTGAAAAACTAAATGGCAACTGGTTACAAGTTTTAACTAAACTATATATTAAATTTCAAAAAATTCTGGATTAAAACAAATTAAGCAGGAATGTTTTTGGGTAGAACAACCGAACGCAGCCAAAAATAGGTGATAAAAGAAGCATCCCGTTAATTACCGATACTTCTTTTATCACCTAAAAACTTAACCCAAAATATCATTAATCGCTTTCAGTTCCTCTTCGCTAAAAACAGTATTGTCCAAACACTTTAACGAATCTGCTAATTGAGCCGGTTTACTGGCACCAATTAAAACAGAAGTTACGCGCTCATCTTTTAAAATCCAGGACAAAGCCATTTGCGCCAAAGATTGATTACGTTGTCCGGCTAATTGGTTTAACTTTTTGATCTGATCCAGTTTTTCAGGCGTTAAATGGTCTTCCTGCAAAGCACCGGTTGTTCTGGCCGCCCTGGAATCTTCCGGGATGCCGTGCAAATATTTATTTGTCAGCATTCCCTGTGCCAACGGCGAAAACGGAATGCAGCCAACGCCTTCCTGTTCCAGCAAATCCAGCAAACCTTCCGTTTCTACCCAGCGTTCAAACATAGAGTATTTGGGTTGATGGATGAGGCAGGGCGTACCTAAATCTTTCAAAATTTGGATGGCTTTAGCCGCTTCTTCCGGGTGATAATTGGAAATGCCTACGTACAACGCTTTCCCCTGCCGCACGATCAGATCTAAAGCACCCATTGTTTCTTCCAACGGTGTTTCCGGATCCGGCCGGTGATGGTAAAAAATATCCACGTAATCAATTTTCATCCGTTTTAGGCTTTGGTCTAAACTGGAAACCAGGTATTTTTTAGAACCCCAATCGCCGTAAGGCCCGTCCCACATGGTGTAACCTGCTTTGCTGGAAATAATCAGTTCATCGCGATAGCTTTTAAAGTCTTCATGTAAAATCCGGCCGAAATTTTCTTCTGCTGATCCCGGCGGCGGACCGTAATTATTGGCCAGATCAAAATGCGTGATGCCGCTATCGAAAGCAAGTTTCAACGTACTCCGGAAATTATCCGGTACATCTACATCGCCGAAGTTGTGCCACAATCCCAGTGAAACGGCAGACAATTTTAGGCCGCTTTTCCCGCAGCGGCGGTATTCCATATTTTGATAACGGGTTGAACTTGCTGTATAAGGCATAATTTTTTATAAATTGATGTGCTAAAAGTAGCTTAAACTATCATCTGCTCAAACTAAATTTATGATTCTGTTACATTTAACTAACTTAGTTTTCAACACCATTTAATCCAAAATGATTGCGCTATGAAAAAACTGTTACTTCTTTTACCGCTACTTTTTCTATGTCTGTTATTTTCGCAATTTACTTAAAACAGGAAGTTTATTAAATAATCTGTCATTCCGAACGCAGTGAGGAATCTTATTTTAATACTGACGACAAATTTTATGTGATAAAAGAAGCATGCTCATCAAAATTGATACTTGCACTTTAAGCAGGAATTTTGTTGATTTAAACAACCAATTTACAACCAAATGAAATGCTTCTTTTACACCTGTTTTTTAATGTCGGTACTTTCCTTTTCAATAGCCAAAACCATAGCCCAAACGGTAATTCCTCTGTATCCGGGCATTATACCAAATTCGATTAATAATAATGCTTATCAGGAAGTAAAATCCGGTGCCGCAAACGATGTAGGTTACAGTAAAGTAACCAAACCAACATTAGAAATCTACCTGCCCGCAAAAGAAAAAGCAAGCAGCGCGGCAATTGTAATTTGCCCGGGCGGCGGCTATGCTTTTCTTTCTTACGACCACGAAGGAACTGAAATTGCAAAGGCTTTTAACGCAATCGGCGTGGCTGCTTTTGTGTTGAAATATCGTTTGCCAAGCGATGCAATTATGAAAGATAAAACGATCGGCCCGTTGCAGGATGCGCAAATGGCGATCAAAACGGTGCGGGAAGGAGCGGCAAAATGGCAACTCGACGCCAACAAAATTGGGATTATCGGTTTTTCTGCCGGCGGAAATTTGGCTGCTTTGTCTGGTACACATTTCAGCGATGCAAAAATCACGAATTTAAATAATACAAGTTTGCGGCCCAGTTTTATGGTACTCTTGTATCCGGTAATTAGTTTGACGGATAGTTTGGCGCACGGCGGTTCGCGTAAAAATCTACTTGGTGAAAACCCTTCCCCGGAATCGATCCGTTATTTTTCTAACGAGTTGAATGTCAATAGTAATACGCCGCCTACACTGCTGGTTCATGCGGAGGATGATAATACCGTGAACGTAAAAAACAGTTTGTATTTTTACCAGGCTTTGCTTAAAAACAAAGTTTCAGCTGAGATAATAATCTATCCCAAAGGCGGCCACGGTTTTGGTTTGAATAATAAAACCACGCCTGATAATTGGATGGAACATTGTAAAAACTGGATGATCAGCAACGGTTGGATTAAATAATTTTGATTGTCATCCTGAACTTGTTTCAGGATCTCTCATGATTTGTGCTTCTTTTATTAGCCTAAAATTAATGTCCTGAGAGACTTTGAAACAAGTTAAGGATGACAGCTTTAATATTATGCTTCTTTTATCATCTAAGAAACGTTAACCTTTTAAAAGATTAAGATGGAAAATCCTTTAACCGTTAAAAGTATAATCACAATTGATGCGCCGGTTTCATCAGTTTGGGATGTGTTGACAAACCCCGCAAAAACCAAAATTTACATGTTTGGATGCGAAACCGTTTCTGATTGGCAAATTGGAAGTGAGTTGCTTTGGAGGGGAAATTACGAAGGCAAAGAAATGGTTTTTGTAAAAGGTAAAATCCTAAATATCGAACCGGAAAAATTTTTAAAATATACGGTGATCGATCCTTTTGCTGCTTACCCTGATGTGTCCGAAAACTATTTAAATGTAACTTATGAGTTGGAAGGAACGGACAATAAAACTACGCTAACGGTTTCGCAAGATGGATTTGAAGCTGCAGCCGAAGGAGAAAAAAGATACAAAGATGTTTACAATAACGGTGAAGGCTGGAACCCGATTTTAGTTGAAATAAAAAAGCTTGCGGAAGAATATCAGGTTTGAAAATATGGAAGTTACAAAAATAACTGAAAACGTTTTTCAGCTAACGCTTCCAATTGTAAATGTTTTTTTGGTTGATCATCCTTCCGGTTTAATTTTGATTGATACCGGCCCGAAAGGCAGCAAAGATTTGATTTTTGAAGGAATCCGCAAAATCGGCAAGCAGCCGAAAGATTTAAAATACATTATTCTTACGCATGCGCACCACGACCATTCCGGAAGTTTAGCTGCTATTTTAGAAGATATAAATATTCCGGTTTATGCTTCTCCGCTTTGTGCAAAAATGGTTAGCAAGGGAATTGCGTTTGAACCCAAATTAAAAATTTTAGCTTTTTTACTGAAACTGATTACGTTGTTTGGATTGATCAGACTACAGTTTTTATATATCGATCCGGTTTTTTATCCTATAAAAACAGTATCCGAAGGCGACACAATTCCGGGCAAAAACGGCTTGCATATTATCAATGCGCCGGGCCATTCGGCAGAGCAGATTGCACTTTTTTACCCGGTAAAAGAAGCATTACTTTTTGCCGCCGACAGTGCCGAAAATATAAAAAGTTTAAAACCGAGTTATGCTTATCAATCTCAAGAAATAAATGTTCAAACTTTAAAAAAATTGACTTTTTTTCCTTTTGATGTAGCTATTTTTGGTCATGGAAATGCAGCTGGCAAGAAAATATTTGATTCTAAGTTTAAATAATACCGATATTTTCTCCTAAAAGCTTTTAATTCTACAAATACTTCTGTTTTTTCAAGATAATTTAGATTTACTTGTGATTAAAGTTGTAATAATTTATCTTTAAACAATTAATTTCATGCTGTATTAATCAAATTTGGTTTGAAATCTATTTCACGAAGAGATTTTTTAAGTAAAGGGACGATGCTTGCCGGCGGTGCTTATCCTGCGTTGCTTGCTTTGGGCATGTTAAAACCGGCTCCGGCACACGCTTTTAATTTAGAGGGAAGCGGTGCAGGCAAAAAAGTAATTATTTTAGGCGGTGGTTTGGCCGGAATGACGACCGCTTACGAATTAAGCAAAGCCGGTTATAACTGTACGATTTTAGAAGCCCGCGAACGTGCCGGCGGCCGTTGCTGGAGCATCCGCAAAAATAGTATCAGCAACGAAATCGGTGCGCCAATCCAAAAAGCTGTTTTTGATGACGGCCTTTATTTTAATGCCGGCCCCTCGCGTATTCCGCATCATCATAAACTCACACTGCATTATTGCAAAGAGTTAGGCGTTCCGTTGGAAGTTTACAACAATGTTAACGAAGCTGCTTATTATTTTTCGGAGGGAAAAGGGCCGTTATCCAACAAAAAAATACGGATCAGAGAGATTCAAAATGATGTGCGCGGCTACATGAGCGAAATGCTGGTTAAAGCAATTGATCACGGACAACTGGATTCAAACCTGACCAAAGAAGACACGGAAAAAATCATTGAATATTTACGTGCCGAAGGTGGTTTGGATATTGATAAACTGTATAAAGCATCGGATAGGAGAGGTTACACAGAATCGCCTGGCGCGGGTTTATTATCCGGGAAAGTAGCAGATGCTTACAAGTTACAGGATATGTTGCAATCCGGTTTGATGGATCCGGATTTTTACAATGTATCGCAATATGTGTATGAATTGCAAACAACAATGTTCCAAGCAGTTGGTGGAATGGATAAAATAGCGCAGGCGATGCATAAAAAAGTAGATTCAATGCTAAAATTAAATACTGAAGTTACTTCCATACAAAACCTGGCTGAAGGTGTAAAAGTTGTTTATAAAGATTTGCAGGGAACCAAAGAAATTACCGGCGATTACTGCGTTTGCACGTTGCCGCTGCCGGTGCTAAGTAATGTCAACAATAATTTTTCTTCGGATGTGAGCCGTGCGATTGATTACGCTACTTACATTAAAACCGGCAAAATCGGCTTGCAGTTTAAACGACGTTTTTGGGAAGAAGATGAAATGATTTACGGCGGCATCACGCATACCAATAATGAGCTGACCCAGATTTTTTATCCGAATAATAATTACCTCGGTAAAAAAGGCATCTTGCTTGGTTATTATAATTTTAATGATAAAGCAAAGCAAGTTGGCGATTTGTCTATCAGCAAACGCGAAAAACTAGCCTTAACAAAAGGTGCTTTGATTCATCCGCAGTATCCGAAAGAGTTTGAAAATTCTTTTTCGGTAAGCTGGCACAAAGTAAAATACAATGAAGGCGGCTGGGCGGTTTACACGAATGAAACCCGGAAAACGGTTTATGAAGCGTTATTAAAGCCCGAAAAGCAGGTTTATTTTGCCGGCGAACATCTTACTTATTTAAACGCCTGGATGGCCGGTGCTTTTGAATCTGCCAGAAGTACAGCGGCAGCAATCCATGCGCGGGCAAACGAGCAGCGTACAGCTTATCCGGCAACGAGTTCTAAAAGTTAAATTTTTTATCGATAAAAACAGCATCATGGCAAATCAGATCAACAGGCGTAACTGGATCAAATCCAGCGCATTAATGGCAGGCGGGGTTACTTTCTTTTCCAACGCTGTTTCCGGGTTATTGGCAAAACCGGTTAGCAATTCAGCCTCAAAGTTTGTACAAAAAAGCTTCACACTTTCCGAAGAAGAGTTAATGGCTTCCGCTCCGCCGATGATGGGTGCGATGAAAGCAAGGCTGCTGGCTAATGAAAACCCTTTCGGCCCTTCTGCAAAAGCTAAAAAAGCGATTGAGGCGGCGATGGATACGAGTTACCAGTACCCGTTTATGTATTACGGACAGTTGATTGATAAAATTGCTGCTTTTGAAGGTGTAAATAAAGACCAGATTATGTTAGATGCCGGTTCATCGCCTTTGTTGCTGGCCGCTGCCTTACATTTTAGTAAAAACGGTGCTTCTATTGTTACAGCCGATCCGAGTTACGACGATCTGCCGAAAAAAGCCAAAGAAGCAGGCGCAAAAATCATTCACGTTCCGCTTACAACTGACTATAAACTGGATTTAGATGCCATGGAAAAAAGCATCGACAGTAGTACAACGTTGGTTTACATCTGTAACCCGAACAACCCAACGGCAACTGTTTTGGATACCGCTAAACTGAAAGCTTTTTGCGAACGGGTTTCTAAAAAAATCCCTATTTTTATTGATGAAGCTTATATTGATTATCTGCCAAACCCGCAAGCAGTAACCATGATGGATGCCGTTAAAAAAGGACAGAATGTAATTGTAGCACGCACGTTTTCAAAGCTTTACGGCTTTGCCGGTTTGCGTATCGGTTACATTGTTGCACAGCCGGAAATGCTGAAAACCTTGTCAAAATACACTCAAGGTTCCATGTCAGTTTCGGCTACAACTTTGCAGGCAGCCATTGCAAGTTATCAGGACCGCGAATTTTTGGATGATGCTTTGGCCAAAACGAAAGCTTCCAAGCAGTTTTTGTACGATACGTTGAAAAAAGAAGGTTACGATTACATTCCTTCTTCCACCAACTTTGTAATGTTCCAATTGAAAATGGACGGGCAAAAGTTTGTAGGCGAAATGATGAAAAGAAGCGTTGGCGTACGATTTTGGAAGTTTAACGATAAAGACTGGTGCCGGGTAAGCATTGGCAGGATGGACGAAATGCAGGCTTTTGCAGATGCCTTTAAACAGTTATCTTAGTTAATTTTAAACATTAATATGCGCAGGTTATTACTTTTTGTTGGAGCGATATGCTTCTTTTACCAGTCTTTTTCTCAAGCGGTAAATCCCCGTCCGATTACCATGGATGAGTACGTTAAAGCTAAAACTTTCAGCATAAAAGATCCGGATCAGGATACTTATTTAAAGTTTGAAAACGCTTATATTTTAGATCGTTATCGCCCGAAACCTTATTTTATTACGGGAGATGACGGACAGAAAAAGCGAATGGATTTGTACAATTTAATGGCTAAAGAAGGTTTGCAGCAATTGGGTTTGATGATTTTTTATACCAACGAAAAAGGTAAACGTTATCAGGCTTTGCTGCCGAATCAAACAGCCGACGGAAAAGTTTGGGAACGTTATTTTGAAGATATTCATTCCATCGATAAAGAAGAAAAGAATTTCGTGCTGAAGTTGTCGTACGTGCTTTCGCGCGAGTTTTCTTACCAGGTTTATAAAAACATCAACGGCGGTAAAAACATGAAAGAGGAAAGCGGAACTTACGGCAGCGATATTTGCTTCCCCGGAGCGGATTTGGTTACGATGGCAAACGGTACACAAAAAATGATTTCATCCGTAAAACCGGGAGACCGGATTGTTTCTATCAACCCAAAAACTAAACAAACTACGGTTGTTAAGGTAGAAGAACTTGCGGTGCACGAAGCTAAAAATTATGCTTTAACACGTTTGGTTTTAATCTCAGCAGAAGAAAAAAACACCGATAAAAACAGTATTAAGCTTTCGGCAAAAGTTTTGGAAGCAACGCCAAACCATCCGATGGCAACAGTTTCCGGCACCAAAAAAATCGGAGAAACCCAAATCGGCGAACAGGTTTTATGTTACAACGAAGCTAAAAAAGCTTACCAAACATTTACGATTTTAGATAAAACAGAAAAAGCAGGCGGCGTACAAAAAGTATATAATGTTGTTGCCGGCGGCGGAAGCACGTTGATGATGAATGGCGTTATGGTGATGCAAAAATAAACCCTTTGGATAACATTTATTAACCGGTAAAAGGAGCATAGCAAATAGTTGTGTTCCTTTTTATTTTGATTCAGCCTTTATCAAGGGAACTAATTAACCGTTAAAGAAACATAAAGGTGTTTATTTAGTTAAGTGTAAAATTCATCCCATTCTTTTTAAATATATGGCTTTAAGATCTGTACCTCCTTTTTATACAAAATTAGCAATGGTGCTCGTAAGCATGCTTGCGCTCGGTTACCTCATTATTCATGGCAAAGAAATACTGTCGCCATTGGTTTTTGCCATGCTTTTTTCAATTTTGCTGCTACCAGTTGCCAAATTTCTTGAGGAAAAAATACATTTACCGCGGGGTGCAGCTTCTGGCTTGTCTGTAATTTTGTTTATTGCTGTTGTGGGAGGGATTTTTTATCTCATCGGCTCACAAGTTAGCAATTTAGCAAGCGATTGGCCGCAATTAAGGGATCAGGTAATAAATTCATTAGATAATTTACAGGTTTGGATTGCCGAGCATTTTGATATCAACGCTAAAAAACAGATGACTTACGTACATTCTGCTACTTCAAATATCCTGGCTGGCAGCACTTCGGCAATCGGTTCAACTGTTCTTTCGATATCGTCTATGCTGCTGTTTTTAATTTTTATGTTGATTGATACTTTCTTTCTGCTGGTTTACCGAAGATTATTAATGCACTTTCTGGTTTCTGTTTTTAAAGAAGAAAATTCGCAAACCGTTTATGATGTTGTAGAACGTATTCAATTTATCATCCGCAAATATATAACCGGCTTAGTTTTAGAAATGGCTATTGTAGCAACCATTGTTTGTACCGTATTTTTAATCGGCGGTATTAAATACGCACTATTATTAGGTTTGTTAACCGGTTTGTTCAACGTAATCCCTTATATCGGTATTTTTACCGCACTGTTATTAAGTGTTCTAATTACATTTAGTACTGCGGCAATTGGCAAAGTAATACTGGTTTTGGTAACCATTGTAGCTATGCACTTAATCGATAGCAATGTATTACTTCCGCTGATTGTAGGTTCTAAGGTGAAAATAAATGCTTTGGTTACTATTTTAGGTGTAATTATCGGTGAAATGCTTTGGGGAATACCAGGCATGTTTTTATCCATACCGATTATCGCCATGTTTAAAATAATTTTTGACCGGATAGAATCTTTAAAACCTTGGGGTATTTTGTTGGGAGACGAAGAAAAGCCAACCAAAAATTCTATTTTAAGCCGAAAAGGAGATGTGCCCGAAGCTGAAGTTGTAGGTAAATAATCTTATTAAATATTATCGAAAAAATCCCGGGTTAATTAATCAGGGATTTTTTTTGTGATATAAAATAGTTAATAAATCTTCTCCGCACATAGAATTACTTGCTTGTTCACCCGTAATTTCAGGTGCTTTAATTCCTTTTCCCCAACGTGCTTTACCTGTAAAAATACGTGCCTCGTCCCACAAACCGGCATCAATAAAAAGTTGTAAAGTTTTTGCCCCGCCTTCAATTATTAACGATTGAATATCCTGCAAATACAATTGAAACAAAATGTATTGCGGTAAAAATAGCTCGAAACTTTCAAGGCCGATATATTTTAAATTTCCTTCCGATGCTGTTTTTACCTCATTAAAAATAAAGGTTTCTACGGATTGATCGAATAGATGCAAATCGTAATTTAATTCTAATCTTCGATCCAAAACCACTCGTTTTGGTTGTTTTGCATTCGATTGATAACGATTATTCAGCTGCGGATTATCAGCTGCTGCCGTATTTTTCCCTACCAAAACGGCATCTTCTTCACTTCGCCACTGATGCACTAATTTTTTGGAAAGCGGGCCGGAAATCCATTGCTGACTACCATCCGAAGGTGCAAAAAACTGATCCTGTGTTTGTGCCCATTTTAAAATAATATAAGGCCGCTGCTTTTGTATCCGTGTAAAAAAACGCTTGTTTAAATCCAAACATTCTGCTTCCAGGATATTTTCAATCACTTCGATTCCCGCATCCCGCAGTTTTTCGATGCCTTTACCATCAACCTGCACAAAAGGATCGCGGCAGCCAACAACCACTTTTGGAATTTGGTTTTTGATAATCAGATCAGCACAAGGCGGCGTTTTCCCAAAATGCGCACAAGGTTCCAGCGAAACGTAAATAGTAGCTTCTTTAAGTAATGCTGCTGCGTCCAAATGATTGTTAAATACTGCTTTTACCGCATTAACTTCCGCATGTGGCTGCCCGTATTTTTGATGATGGCCTTCGCCAATAATTTTATTTTGGTGAACGATTACAGCACCAACCATCGGGTTCGGACTAACAAAACCGGCACCCAAAGCAGCCAGCTCTAAACATCGGCGCATGTATTTTTCGTGATCAACCATAGAGCAAAAGTAGCTTTTTCCGTTCTTTGCCGGATGAAAACTGTTGGCGAAGCACGCATCTGGCTTAAAGAAAACTTAAAAAGTGTTTACGCCGGAGGAGAATTGAACGAAGTTCTGTTTTTGATCTTAAATTCAATCACCAAATTAACGAAAACACAACTGCACGTTTCCCCGGAAAAAGAACTTACGGAAACACAAATCGGGATGCTTCTTTTATCGGTAAAAAAACTGCAAACCCATATGCCGGTACAATATGTTTTAGGCGAAGCAGATTTTTTTGGGTTGAAGTTTAAAGTAGATGCTTCTGTTTTGATTCCTCGCCCCGAAACAGAAGAACTGGTTGCCTGGGTTTTGGAGGAAAAGGAAGCTGGGAGCGATGTTGAAAAGAGCGGGGAGCGGGAAAAGCTGAAAGCTATCCTTGATATTGGCACCGGCAGCGGCTGTATCCCGATCGCCATCAAAAAAAACTGGCCTAAAGCTGTGGTTTTCGCTTTAGATATTTCTACGGAAGCTTTGCAAACCGCACAAAAAAACGCATTGCTAAACCAGGTTGAAGTAAATTTTTTTCAAAGTGATATTCTCAATTTTGATGCAGTAAAAGAAGCACGGCAATTTACAATTATCGTTAGCAATCCGCCTTATATCACCCCAAAAGAAAAAAAACTGATGCAGCCTAACGTTCTGGATTTTGAGCCGCATCAGGCCTTGTTTGTACCGGAAGATAATCCCCTGCAATTTTATAAAGCAATTGCTAAGTATGCTTCTTTTATGCTGCAAAAAAACGGATTGCTGTTTTTAGAAATCAATGAAAATTTTGGACAACAAACGGCGGCACTGTTACAGCAACACGGTTTTATAAATATTGAGCTAAGGCAGGATTTTAGGAACAAAGACCGTATGATTAAAGCTTCAAAAAATTGATATTTGAAACTCGTTCTAATATTGAAATAGGATTGTAAAGTTTAATAAGTGGATGTAATGCTGCTATTTATCCTGTAAATAAAACTTAGGCTTGATAATTTTGTAATACATTTTAAAAGAGGTTAAACAATTGCTGCATGGTACCAAAGGCATTACAAGAAGATATTTTGACTGACAATGCTCAGGGTAATACTTCCGAAAAAATATTTAAAGACCGTAAAAGAACCAATATTTTAAGAAATACCGAACAAAGTTTAATCACTTTTCTGGTGAAAAAGATGCCGGTTTATATTACTTCCAACATACTTACTTTCATCGGTTTGGTTGGCAGCGTGCTTGTTTTTGCCGGTTTTGTGCTGGCCACTTATCTCCACAGAAATTACCTTTTGCTGGGCATTGCCGGCCTTGCTGTAAATTGGTTCGGCGATTCGCTGGATGGCAGGATTGCTTATTACCGCAACATTCCGCGTAAATGGTTTGGTTTTGCGCTGGATATAATTATGGATTGGATCGGGACGGTTTTGATTGGTTTAGGTTATGTTGTTTATGCCAAAAACGAGTATGAACTGGCTGCTTTCCTGTTTGTTGTGCTTTACGGCTGGGCGATGATTATCTCTCAGCTGCGCTACAAAATTACCGATAAATACACTATCGATGCAGGTTTATTAGGCCCGACAGAAGTACGGATTATAATTTCTACTGTACTGTTAGCCGAAGTAATTTTTAAAAATTCCATTCAGTTTTGTGCCATCGGTATGTGCGTTGCTTTATTTATCATCAATATAATTGATACGCAAAAGTTGTTAAAACTGGGCGATACCAGAGATCAGGCGGAGAATGTTGCAAAGCTGAAAGCGCTTTTAAATGAGCGGTAAAAAATCTGTTTTTACTTTCGCCAAAGCCCAGCTTTCAGCTTTTTTAGGTGGTGTGCTGGATTATATTGTGATGATCGGCTGCACGGAATTGCTGCACATCCATTACACTGTTTCCATTATTATCAGCGGAACTATCGGCGCAGTTTTAAACTTTTCTTTAAACCGATACTGGACTTTTAAAGATAAAAAAGCCGATCAGTCGCCGGTTAGTTCACAATTAATCCGCTTTTGTTTAGTCGTTTCCGGCAGCGTTTTACTAAAAGCTTTTGGCACTTACCTGCTTACTTCCGGCTTAAAAATCGATTATAAAATCAGCAGGCTGATAATTGATCTGATTGTTTCCCTCGGCTATAATTTTATATTGCAGAAATACTGGGTTTTCAAAAAAACGGAAGCGGTATAAATTTTTACATGGTAAAAACAGTATCAAAAAGTAATTGCTGATCTTCTGTTGAAACGGTTAGATCACCTTCAAAATCAAAATCAGTTTTATTTTTATTTATGGTTAAAATCCCGATTGGGATTCTGGCAGGATCCTGCTTGATACTTTGTAATTCGTAATCCGTTTCGCCGTCCGGGTTTACGTTTTGCCAAAGGTTATCGTCAATTTCATAAATAAAATAACGGGTTTGTTGATCATCCAAAAACTGCTGATGCTGTTGTTCGATTGGTTTTAACTGAACCAAACGGCTGTGCGAGATCTGTATCGGGGAAATGTTCATTTTCTGTTTTTTTATAATTTGATATAGTTTGCCTGGTTTAAATTAAGGCAATGGTACTCGGAAATACAAATCAATTTTAGCTGATACTGTTTTTACCTGCATAAAAGAAGCATCGCTTCAAATTTAAAATATTGGCCCGGTTTTGATAACTTTGGAACAGAACCTCTGCATGACTATACAAGAAATCCTCCGGCACTACTGGAAGCACGAAACCTTCCGGCCAATGCAGGAAGACATCATCCAATCCGTTCTGTTAGGTTACGATACGCTGGCGCTGCTGCCAACCGGCGGCGGCAAATCGGTTTGCTTCCAGGTGCCGGCTTTGGCGAAAGAAGGGATTTGCATCGTAGTTTCTCCGCTGATTGCGCTGATGAAAGATCAGGTAGAAAACCTGCAGGCAAAAGGGATTGAAGCCATCAGCATTGTATCCGGAATGGGCAGGCGGGAAGTGGATATTGCCTTGGATAACTGCGTTTACGGCAGCATTAAGTTCCTGTATTTGTCGCCCGAAAGGTTGCTGTCGGAACTGGTGCAGGAGCGTATCCGCTACATGAACGTAAATCTTTTTGCGGTTGACGAGGCGCACTGTATTTCGCAGTGGGGTTATGATTTCCGGCCATCTTATCTGCACCTGGCTGATTTGCGACAGCTTCATCCAAACATTCCCGTTCTGGCATTAACGGCAACGGCAACGGCGCAGGTTCGGGAAGATATTCAGCAAAAATTATTGTTTAAAAACGGCAATGTTTTCCAGCAAAGTTTTGAACGAAAAAATATAAGTTATGTAGTTCAAAGTGATGAAAATAAGCTGCGTAAAATGCTGAGTGTAATTAACGGCGTAAAAGGCAGCGGGATTATTTATGTGAGAAGCAGGCGCGAAACTTTCGAAATTGCCAAATATCTAAACCAGTATCAGCTTACTGCCGATTATTATCATGCCGGATTAACTGCCGAAGAGCGTTCCTCCAAACAGGAAAACTGGAAAAATAACCAAACGCAAATTATTGTGGCTACCAACGCTTTCGGGATGGGGATTGATAAACCGGACGTTCGTTTTGTGATCCATAAAGATGTACCCGAAAGTTTGGAGGCGTATTATCAGGAAGCGGGCAGGGCAGGGCGCGACGGACAAAAAGCGTTTACCGTGTTGCTTTACACCAAAAGCGATCGGCTGCAGCTGGAGAAAAAATTTGAGCTGAGTTTTCCATCGGTAGAAGAAATTAAAAAAATATATCATTACCTGGGCAACTATACGCAGCTGGCTTTCGGTGCCGGCGAAGGTTTAAGCTTTAATTTAGATATCGGTGCCTTTTGTGCTCAGTTTAAATTAGAACCGGTTAAAACGTTAAATGCTTTTAAGTTTTTAGAGCGCAATGAATATGTTGTTTTTACGGAGAGTGTTTTTTTGCCTTCCCGTTTTCGTTTTGAAGTTGGAAATGAAGATTTGTACCGCTTCCAGATTGAAAATTCGGCTTATGATTTTTTTATCAAAACTTTGCTGCGTACTTACGGCGGTTCGTTTGAAAATTACGTCCGCATCCGAGAACTGGAAATTGCCCGGCGTTTAAATATCAGTGTTCAGCAGGTTATAGCTCAGCTTAATTATTTGCAGGAACACCAAGTTTTAAGTTATCTGCCGCAAACCGATCAGCCGCAAATTACTTTTACACGGCCAAGAGTTGCGCATTTATATATAGAAATCGACCGGAAATTTCTGGAAGACAGGAAGCAGGTTTTTCACCAGAAAATGGAAGCTGTTTTTACTTATGCCGAAAGCTGGCAATGCCGCAGCCGGATGTTGCTTACTTATTTGGATGAGCAGGATGCGCCGATTTGCGGCCATTGTGATGTTTGCTTAGAAAACAAGCGATTAGGGAAATCATCGGAAATTTTTGATCAGATTATGCAGGAAATTATAGAGCAGCTTTTGATAGAAAGCAGTTCTGTGGAAAATTTGGTTCGAAAACTTAGGACGGGACGGGAAAAAGAAAAACTGGATACGATCCGTCGTTTACTGGATGCCGGTAAAATTAAATCCGACGGTGAAAAATATTATCTTTAAGCAGGGAAATTTTCCGTAGTACCGAATGCTTCTTTTATCGGTAAAAATTTGGTGAGTATCTTTAAAAAATCAATCTGAAATATCATGAAAAAACAGTCGCTATTTATTTTGTCTGCACTCATATTTACTTTTTCCCTGCTGGCATCCTGCAATAAGTCCTGTGAAAAAGGTTCCGGCAAAACCGCTGCGGAAGATCGTAAAGTGGCTGCTTTTACAAAAATACAAGTATCCGGTAATTACAAACTGATCCTGAAACAAGGTGCGGCTTCGGTTAAAATCATGGCTGATGACAACTTGTTAAAACTAATTAAAACGGATGTAAGCGGGGATGAACTTTCCGTGATTACAGACGGAAATATATGTAACAGTGGCCCGATGATCGTTAATATAACGAACCCGGATTTTCAGTCGGTAAAATCTTCGGGCGTAATTGATTTAAGTTCTGATGGTAAACTAACTGTAAAAGATTTTGCGTTGGAGCTGGCCGGTGTATCGAAAGTAAATCTGGATATCAATGCCGGTAATGTGAAAACACTTTCCAGCGGTACGGCAGAAATTTATTTAAAAGGCCAGGCAACCGAAAATACGGTTACCATGAACGGAACTTCTGCTTTAAATGCTTTTGACTTTATTGTTGCCAATTACCGCATTGAAACACGAGGCGACACACATTGTAAAATTAATGTGCTGAATGAATTGAACGTGAATATTAAGGAAGCCGGCGAGGTGCAATACAAAGGAAATCCAACCAAAATTAGTAACCAGCACTCCGGAATTGCAACGATCAGTAAAGTTCAGTAAAAAGTGAAATGCTGTTTTTACCGGTAAAAAAACGAAGTAAGATTTTTAAAATTTAAATCTTCCTCAGTTCCGCATGTTGCTGTATTGCAGCGGCTGGCCGAAATCCTCGCTTCGGCATAAGGAAATAACGGCTTGTAAATCATCAATTTTTTTAGCCGTTACCCGAACCTGATCGTCCATAATCGCAGCCTGAACTTTTAAACCGCTGTCTTTAATCTTTTTCACAATTTTTTTAGCGGCCTCCTTATCAATTCCTTCTACAATTTTAATTTCCTTACGGATCATGTTTCCGGATGCGTATTCCTGTTTGCCAAAATCCAGCGCGTTCGGGTCTAAATTCTGTTTCACCATCCGGCTGATGATCGAATCCTGGATGGCTTTTAAGCGCATCTCATTTTCGGTTACAATCGTTACTTCATTGGTTTTTTTATCCAGCTCCACACTGCTTTTAGAATCGTTAAAATCGTAACGGTTCAAAATTTCTTTTTTAGCATTATTGATGGCGTTATCTAACGTTTGTGCATCAATCTTGCTGATTATATCAAAAGACGGCATAATTTGATGTTTTATTTTTAAGGAATTAAATATTAACTAATAGCTTTATCGAAATTAGAAATTTGAGGCGAATGATACTAAATTAGTAGTTCTTAGCGCATACTTCTTTTATCGATACAAAAAAACAAATAATTAGCTGATGAAAAATAAAGGTAAATCAAAAGTAAAAAACAAAGAGCTGGAAAATAGCATCACCGGTAAATTTATGGAAGCCGTACATGGTTTGGGCCACGATGCAGAAAAGCTGAAAAAAGAAATTACAAAAGCCGGTAAAGCGGTTTCGCAAAAAATAAGCAGTGCTTTAAAAAGTGCCCAGAAACAAAAAGCAAAGTTAGAAACCAAGTTAGCCAAGCCTGAAAAAAAAGCCGAAAAGAAAAAAGAAGCAAAAACCGTTTTGGCTAAAGCCGATGTAAAAGTGGATAAAGTAATTTCTACGGTAACCAAAGCCGTTTCAGGCAAATCTTCCACCGCTTCCAGCCGTTCTGTTTCAAAACCTGCAATTCCTACTATTGATAAATCTTTAACAATTCCTACCGAAAAAATACCGGTAAAAGAAGCATCAGCCCCGGCGAAACGTACACGCGGGCCGAGAAAGAAAACAGAAGATGTTACTGCCCAAACCGATACCGAAAAAGTGCCGGTAAAAGAAGCATCAGCCCCGGCGAAACGTAAACGCGCACCTAATAAACCCAAACCGGCTGATACAAATCCGCCTGCAGAAGCAATTGGTTCGGCCGTTTTGTAATCTTTTTCCGGCTGTAACTTGCCGGAACTTTAACGTTTGCTTAACAGGCAAATTCAGATTTTTGCATTTCCCGGCACAACCTTCCGGGAATTTTTTGTTGTTAGATTGTTATGAGTTTAAAGCGTATCCCTTTAACTAACCGCGAGATCAGTTGGTTATATTTTAACGATCGTGTTTTGCAGGAGGCTGCGGATGAAGCAGTTCCGCTGATCGAAAGAGTTCGTTTTCTGGCGATATTCTCATCCAACATGGACGAATTTTATCGCGTACGCGTGGCAACTTTAAACCGGCTGGCCAATCTCAACGAAAAAGCAAAAGAAATACTGGGTTATAACCCGCGCAAGGTTTTGAATCAAATTAAAAATTTGGTTATCAAAGAGGAAAAAAAGTTTAATAACCTGTACGAAAACATCATTTTAAAAAAACTTGCAGAAGAAAAAATTTTTATCCTGGATGATAAGCAGCTTAACGTTACCCGCGGCACTTTTGTGAAAAATTATTTCAGGGAAAAGTTGCTTTCCAACGTGGTGCCGATTATGCTGGACAAGCACACCGTGATGCCGGAACTAAAAAATCAGCTAATTTACTTTTTTGTAAGGTTGAGTAAAACCGATAACGAAAGCGAATCTAAACTGGCACTGATTGAAATCCCCGAAAACATGTCGCGCTTTTTGGTGCTGCCGGAAACCAATCAGCTTAAATTTATCATTTTGCTTGACGATATTATCCGTTACTGTTTGGATGATATTTTTTTCATTTTTGATTATAATGTGATCGAAGCTTACTCTATCCAGCTTACGCGTGATGCAGAATTGGATCTGGATAAAGAAGTAAGCGAGAAATTTATCGAATCGCTCTCCAAAAGTTTGCAAAAAAGGAAAAAGGGTAAACCCATGCGTTTGCTTTACGATACCGATATGCCGCTGGATATGCTTTCGTACCTGGTGCGTAAAATGCAGTTAACCGCCGGAAGTTTGATCCCGGGAAGCCATTATCATAATTTTAAAGACTTTATTAACTTCCCGAATGTAGGCCGGCCGGAACTGGAATATCCAAAAGTAGCGGCGTTGCAGGTTCCCGATCTGTCTTTTGGCAAAAGTTTGCTGGAGATGATCAGCAAGCGCGATTTTTTGATCAGCACGCCTTATCAATCTTTCGATTATATTATTCACTTTTTGCGTGAGGCAGCAATTGATCCCGGCGTTCGGGAAATCAGCATTACGTTGTATCGTTTGGCCGAAAATTCAAGGATTATCAATGCGCTGATCAATGCCGCCAAAAACGGAAAAATAGTGCATTGCCTTGTCGAATTGAAGGCACGTTTTGACGAACAAGCCAATATTTTTTGGAGCCGCCGGTTGGAAGAAGAAGGTGTTAAAGTAATTTACGGCGTATCCGGATATAAAGTACATTCTAAGATAATATTAGTTAAACGGCTGGAAAAAAGGAAAGTATATTTTTACGCCTGTTTATCTACCGGAAATTTTAATGAAAAAACTGCACGCATTTATGCTGATCATACTTTGCTTACAGCTAATAAAAAAATAACTGCCGGTTTGGTTTCTGTTTTTGATGCACTGCAAAAAAATGTGGTGCCGCAGGGAATAAAAAACTTACTGGTATCGCCGGTGGATTCCAGGAAACTGCTTAACCAGTTTATAGACTGCGAAATTGCGAATGCTAAAAAAGGCATTCCTGCTTACATTATTTTAAAAATGAACAGCCTGGCGGATGAGCAGATGATTACACATTTATACAAGGCCAGCAACGCCGGCGTAAAAATTAAACTCATTATCCGCGGTATGTGTTGTTTGGTTCCCGGGATAAAAGGTTTTAGCGAAAATATACAGGTGATTAGTATTGTGGATAAATATCTGGAACACGCACGCATTTATCTTTTTGCAGACGGCGGAAAAGAAATGATGTTTTTAACTTCGTCTGATTTGATGACACGTAATCTGGATCACCGGGTTGAAGTAGGTTTCCCGATTTATGATAAAGAACTTAAACAGGAAGTTCGGGATATAATCAATATCCAGCTTCAGGATAATACCAAATCACGGGAAATCAATAGTTTAAACAACAACCGTTACCACAAAACCGACGATAAAATTAAAGTACGGTCGCAATTTGATACTTATACTTACCTTAAACAACAAAATAAATTTTGAGATACGCTGCAATTGACATCGGTTCTAACGCGATACGGCTGCTGATTGCAGATATTGCAGATACTTCCAGTCCGGTTACTTTTAAAAAAAATACGCTCATCCGCGTTCCGCTTCGTTTAGGCGATGATGCTTTTATCGACAAAAAAATCTCCGGTAAAAAAATCGATAACCTGATTAAAACGATGCGTTCTTTTCGTGATTTAATGGATGTATTTGATGTAACCGCTTACCGCGCCTGCGCTACATCTGCCATGCGGGAAGCTGTAAACGGACCGGATATTGTTGCCTCGGTGAAAGAAAAAGCAGGCATCAACCTCGAAATTGTAGGCGGGCAACGGGAAGCAAATATCATATATGCCAGTCATTTTGAAGAAAAGTTAGACAAAAAAAAGAATTACCTGTACATTGATGTTGGCGGCGGAAGTACAGAATTATCCTTTTTTTCTGATAACGTGCTGATTGCTTCTCAATCGTTTAACATCGGAACTATCCGCATTTTAGATAACCAGGACAAAGCCGAAACCTGGAAAGAAATGGAGCGGTTTCTGATCACCAATACCAAATCTTACAAAGAGATTATCGGTATCGGTACCGGCGGAAACATTAATAAGCTGTTTAAATTAGCTGAAGAAAAGGAAGGAAAACCGCTTGCTTTCTCAAAATTAAAGAGTTTGCATCATCATTTAAGCTCCTATTCTTTAAAAGACCGTATCCAGGTTTTGGGTTTAAACCAGGATCGCGCGGATGTGATTATTCCGGCTGCGCTGATTTTTATTACTGTAATGAAATGGGCGAACGTAAAAAATATTTACGTTCCGAAAGTAGGTATGGTTGACGGGATTATACAGCTTTTAATAGAGGGAAATTTTAAGTAGCAAATGCTTCTTTTATCGATAAAAAAATGAAAAAGAAAATAGTAGTTGCTATAACCGGTGCCAGTGGTTCTGTTTATGCTAAGTTGCTGCTTCAAAAATTACAGGATTTGCAGGATCAAATCCTGGAAGTTGGCGTGGTAATGTCTGATAATGCCCGTGATGTTTGGAAATTTGAATTAGGCAATGAAAGCTATCGGGATTTCCCCTTTAAATTTTATAATAAAGCTGATTTTTGGGCACCCTTTGCTTCCGGTTCTGCCCGTTTTGATACCATGATTATCGTTCCCTGTTCTATGGGAACTTTGGGGCGGATTGCAGCAGGAATATCAAACGATTTAACTACCCGCGCCGCTGATGTGATGTTGAAAGAAAGACAGCGGCTTATTTTAGTAGCCCGTGATACGCCTTTAAATTTGATCCATCTACGCAATATGCAAACAGTTACAGAAGCCGGCGGGATTATATGTCCGGCGGTTCCGTCCTTTTATAGTCGCCCGAAAACTATTGAAGATGTGGCGATGACGGTTGTAAACCGGATTATTGATTTAGCAGGATTGGAGCACGAAAGTTATCGCTGGAGCGAAGGGGAAAAGTAATTGCAAGGTTTTGTCATTCCGAACGAAGAGAGGAATCTTCTTCTAAGCGATATAATTTAAAAAAGATTTCTCTCTTCGTTCGAAATGACAGCGTACTTCTTTTACCCTATATTTTTTATCTTTGCAGCCACGAATGAACAGGAAAGTTGCCTTTTACACATTGGGTTGCAAACTCAATTACTCCGAAACTTCTGCTATAGGCAGATTATTTAAACAAGCTGATTATGATATAGTTAAATTCACAGATCAGGCTGATGTTTATGTAATCAACACCTGCTCGGTTACCGAAAATGCCGACCGCAAATGTAAAAAGGTGGTAAAAGAAGCATTGAAGATTTCCCCTGATGCTTACGTTGCAATTGTAGGTTGTTATGCGCAATTAAAGCCAAAAGAGATTTCCGAAATTGAAGGTGTGGATTTAGTTTTAGGAGCTTCCGAGAAATTTCAATTGGTGCAGCATATTACCGATCTCACCAAAAACCCAAAAGCGATTGTCTATAATCAGCCGGTAAAAGAAGCAAATCAATTTATTCCTTCTTATTCTTTCGGTGATCGTACCCGTACATTTTTAAAAGTTCAGGACGGTTGCGATTATTCCTGCTCGTTCTGCACCATTCCGATGGCGCGTGGCAGTAGCAGGAGCGATACGATCAGTAACGTGATTAAACAAGCGCATGAAATTGCACTTTCCGGCGTAAAAGAAATCGTTTTAACCGGCGTAAATTTGGGTGATTTTGGTTTAATTGATGGCATTCGTCAGCACAAATTTATCGATTTGATTAAAGCTTTGGATGAAGTGGAAGGCATTGACCGTATCCGTATTTCCTCCATCGAACCAAATTTGCTCACAGATGAAATTATTGCTTTTGTAGCTGTTTCCAAACGTTTTGTGCCGCATTTTCATATTCCGCTGCAATCAGGTTCTAATAAAATTTTGAGCTTAATGCGCCGGCGTTACAAACGCGAATTATATGTGGAACGCATCGCAAAAATTAAAGAATTAATGCCTGATTGTTGTATTGGCGTTGATATAATCGTTGGTTTCCCCGGAGAAACGCGCGAAGATTTTATCGATACTTACAATTTTTTAAACGAATTGCCGGTTTCCTATCTTCATGTTTTCACCTATTCTGAACGTGAAAATACGCCTGCTGCAGAAATGCAGGGCGTAGTGCCGGGTTCAACACGGGCAGAGCGCAGCAAAATGCTGCATATTTTATCCGATAAAAAACGTCGTGCTTTTTACGAATCGCAAGTTAGTACATTTGCATCTGTATTGTTTGAAAGAGAAACAAACGACAGTTTGATGCACGGCTTTACCCGGAACTACGTAAAAATCGAAACCGATTATGATCCGCTGCTGGTTAACGAGATCAGGCCGGTACGTTTAACTGCCATTGCGGCATCCGGCGATATGGAAATTGCGGAAACAGCAGAAATTCTGGTGCATTAGTTTTATCTTCGCTCGAAAAGAGTCCTACATGTTTCCAACCATAACCGAACTTATCCGGTATTTAACCGGCCTAACTATTCCGCTTCCGATACAAACTTTTGGTTTCTGTGTAGCCCTCGCTTTTATGGCTTCTTACTGGGCTTTTGAACAGGAATTTAAGCGGAAGGAAAAGTTAGGCTACATCCATCCATTCAAAAAAACAGTTACTATTGGCCAACCTGCTTCTGCCGGAGAACTGGTTGGCAACGGCTTATTCGGTTTTTTAATAGGATACAAATTCCTGGATGCGGTGTTTAATTACCGCGCTTTGGTGGACAATCCGCAGGAGTTTTTATTATCGGCCCGCGGAAACCTGATCGGCGGGATTATAGTTGCAGCTGCTTTTGCTTATTGGGCTTATGCGGAAAAGAAAAAAGCGGCTTTACCTCAACCCAAAGTTCAGGAAATAACTGTTCATCCTTACGAATTGATGGGCACTATGCTGGTTTGGGCTGCTTTTTGGGGTTTTGCCGGGGCGAAATTGTTTAACGGTTTAGAAAACTGGAGTGATTTTGTAAAAGATCCGATAGGGATGATGGTCGGTTTCAGCGGTTTAACTTTTTATGGCGGTTTAATTTGCGGTGGCGCAGCGGTGATGTATATTGCTCATAAAAATCATATTAAATTGATCCATATGGCTGATATTGGCTCGCCGGGGATGATGATTGCTTACGGCGTTGGCCGCATCGGCTGCCAGCTTTCCGGTGATGGCGATTGGGGGATTGTTAACCTCAACCCAAAACCAAACTGGCTAAGCTGGGCACCGGATTGGATGTGGGCTTTCCGTTTTCCGCATAATGTTGGGGATGAAGGCGTGCAAATTCCGGATTGTATAGGTAAATATTGCCATCAGTTGCCGGTTCCGGTTTATCCGACTTCCTTTTATGAATCTGTAATTTGTATCGCGTTATTTCTGTTTTTGTGGCGTATCCGCAATTACATCAAAACGCCCGGCTTAATGTTCGGCATTTATTTAATCCTGAACGGTGCCGAAAGGTTTTTGATCGAACTGATACGCGTTAACACTAAATATCATGTTTTCGGGATTGCCTTTACGCAAGCCGAATTTATATCAACTGTTTTAGCCGTTTGGGGAACAATTATGATTTTACTTGCTTTAACAAGGCACAAAAGAAGTATCCAAATTGTGTAAATGCCCGTAAAAATCAAAAATCCTGCAGTCAAAAAACTACTTAAAAACGAGGTTGTACGTTTTTTTCTTTCTACCGGCGTAGGGTTTTTGGTTGATGCAATTGTTTACTACTTCGTTTACCACTATATTTTTATCAAAACCATAAAAATTTTTGATTTAAGTTTCTCGCGCGATGTTATTTCGCTGATTGTTTCTTATAGCTGCTGCATCATCTGTAACTTTTTGTTAACTAAATATTTTGTTTTTGCGCATTCCAAGCTTTCTTCGCGCAATCAGTTTTTGCGGTTTTTTATGGTTGCGTTTATCGGCTTTTTTGCCAACCTGCTGATGTTGCGGTTATTTGTGCGGGTATTTAAAATGTATCCGCCGCTGGCCAGGGTGGTTGGTGCGCTAAGTTTGGGTATTGCCAGTTACTTTGTCCACAAGTTTTTTTCATTCAACATTAAAAGAGGTTCAAAATGAATTTAGATAGATTATGCCTGGAAGTAGTTGCACTGGCAAAAGAAGCCGGGAGTTTTATCCGTACAGAAGCTGGAAAATTTCGTGCCGATAAAATAGAATTTAAAGGTTTAAACGATATGGTTTCTTATGTAGATAAAACTTCCGAAGAAATGATCGTGGCCAAACTGCAGCAGCTTTTACCCGAAGCAGGTTTCATCACCGAAGAAAAAACAGTGGTAAAAACAGCATTGCAGTACAATTGGGTAATCGATCCGCTGGATGGCACCACTAATTTTATACACGGTTTGCCGGTTTATTCGGTGAGCATTGCATTGAAAGAATACGAAGAATTGGTGTTAGGCGTGGTTTATGAAATCAACCAGAATGAGTGTTTTTATGCCTGGAAAGATGCGCCCGCATATTTAAACGGTAAAGAAATTCATGTTTCCGACAAACCAACATTAGCTGACAGTTTGGTGGCAACCGGTTTCCCGTATTACAATTTTGAAAAAGCCGATGCTTACTTGGATTTGTTTAAAGATCTGATTCAAAACACGCACGGTTTGCGCCGTTTAGGTTCTGCCGCGGTTGATTTGGCTTACACCGCCTGCGGCCGTTTTGATGCCTATTACGAATATAATTTAAACGATTACGATATGGCGGCTGGTATCATCATCGTTAAACAAGCCGGCGGCAAAGTTTTTGATTTTGCAGGAGGGGATGATATGTTGAATACCCATGATGTAATTGCTACAAATGGAAAAGTTGGGGAGGAGTTGCTGGAGAAGGTGAAGATGTATTTCAATATAAAAAGCTAATTATATAACAAATGTTTAACTATATACAATTTCAATCCGGCGGTAAACCCATTTGAACTCTGAAGATACTTAAATCTTGATAAAAATTATTTAAATCATTAGCATCGAACTCCATCATAAAAGATAAATTTAACGTAAATTCTTTTTCGCCCATTAAGACACGTTCAGGTAGTTTATTAATCTCATCATAAACTTCAAAGGCAAAACTCCATGTATCCAATATAACTTTGTCTGCAAGTTTTGAAAGTGTCTTTTTTAAATATTTATATTCATCATCAATGAAAGATGAGTTTATATCTAACTTCCATTTTATAAAACTTTCATAGAACTGTGAATAATGTTTTGCAACATAGTATAATCCATTCAAATCTGAAGGCTTACCTGGTTCATTGAAAAACTCGCGCAAAGCAACATTAAATAATGTATTTATAGAAGTAACTATATTAGTTAAACTACTCATTCTGCCAATAACCCAGTTAAGTATTTCGCTTGATTCGAAAATATAGTTTTTAGGTTCGAATAAAAGATCATATTTAAAATCATTCTTAAAATGTTCTTTTTTTAACATTTCGTCTATTAGCGTTTGTGCAAAAAATCTATATTCATAGAAATCAGATTTTTCAACTAAAATTCGGAGTGCTTGGTTTGATAAATTGTATTTAAAATAGTCTTCTATTTGGTTTTCATAAATATTTCTGATTTTTAAAGACTCTTTAAAAAGGTAAGATAACTGAATTTTAAGTATAGCAATTATGTCTTGAGCTCTTTCAAACTCGAAAGTCCAGATTTGTGTATTATTTCTTAAATCCTCAATAAATTCAAATATTTTAGTTGTGTCTACAAACTTCTCAAAATTTCCATCTTTATTTTCTTTCCAAAACCCTAATGCAGCTAACGTCTTTTTATCAATAAAAACAAATATTGGAACACCTTTTTGTTTAGCTGTTAAAAACTCCGTATTAGTAATTGATTTACCAGAATTAATAATACTACCATATCTATTTCCAACTATTAATAGTAAAATATCAGCATTCTCATTTACATTTTTGATACAATTATCGATAGTATTTAATTGAGGATTGACAGGGAAATTATTGTATTCTGACAATATTGGCGTGTGTCCATTATTTACAATAAAATCAGATAAATCTGCTCGAATTTGTGATAGATCGTAACAAGTAGAGCTAACAAAAATGTTTAAATTATTCATATGGAATTTGTTGATTATTTGTCATCAACAAGATAATAAATTCATGTAATAATTTAACTTAAATAACAAAGGGTAAAAAAAAGCATCATACTTCTTTTACCCCTATAAAATTAAAAAACCTTATTTCTTACAAAGCCTCAGAAACCACTTCCGTAACTTCCGGAACCATGCGTTTCAATAAACTACATTATATAAGTCAGAACAAACTATTTTTTAACCAATTTAGGAAAACCAGTTTTTTTTAAACTTTCATTTGCTTTTGCCAGCTTATCCGGAAAGAGTACAACATTTTCATATTTATCTAAAGCGGAATCAATACGAACGGCAGGAATTTTTTTATCATTTATTTCTAACAGCGTTTTCATATTCAAATTTATCTATTTTTTTCTTACCGCAAAAGCCTGATAGTCTTTACCTTTTTCAAACCATTCCCACTCATTGTTATATTCGCCCATAATTTCAAAATCAGCTTCAGCAATATCAAAATATTTATTGATACCCATTCGGTACAATCTTGTACGAGCGTTTGTGCTTCCTGTAGCATAAACCCAGGTGTTCGGATGCTTATCAGCAAAAGCATAAATTGCAGCTACAACTGTTGCAAGTACCTTTTCTGAATCACCATTATCTGTTATAATTAAATCATCAATTTCTCCTGACATTTGGCTTTTATCTCCAAATGCAAGGTTGAACAACTCAGGTAAATTCATGGGCTGAAATTGTATGATTTTCAAAATCTTCCCTTTTTGTCCTTCACTTAGAAATTCAAATACGGTTAAGTTTTGCCCTGCCTTTAATTCATTATCGTTCAAGCTTCATATTATTTTATAGGATATGAAAATACATTATTTTTTAATTATTAATTAAAAAATAAAGGGTAAAAGAAGCATAATACTCCTTTTACCCCATAAAATTTATAAAGCTTATTTCGCTTACAAAGCCTCAGAAACCACCTCAGTAACTTCAGAAGACATATTTTTCAATAAAACTTAAAATTAGTTCATCACCTTTTCCACCTAAAACTTTTTACACAATCTAATAACCTGCCCACCACCCGCTGCCAAAACAGTATTCAAAATAGTTTGATTGTTTACAGTTTGAACCACTTTTGTTAGATGGTTTGGGTTTTTGTCTGCATCCGACGCATCACTGTAAATTTCGGCGGTATAATTTCCTTTTGGCAGAAAAGATAAAGGTGTGTTTAAGTTTCTGGCCGTATTACTATTGATCGTTACCAAATACCAATCATTTCCTTTTCGCCTTGCAATGGTAACCAATTCGCTTAGTTTTGCGCTTACGGCTTTGGTTTCGTCCCAGCTGAGCGGTACTTCTTTGATAAACTCAAATCCAGGCTGCCCGATATAAGCATCAGGATAATCACAAACCATTCCCTGTTCATTCTCCAAAACCACATACATCGCCAGCATATGGCAACGCGTACCCAAAACCATCGGCGCGGTATAATGAATTTTAAAAGTAGATGCATTTGCCGCACGAAAACCACCCAAATGATAATCTGTAGAACCGGCCAGGCCGCGCGTAAACGGAATATTTATGTCTGCATCGGGCGTAACAACGTCGTTCCCTTTGTCGTTTTCATAATTCAGCGTGCCTTCGCGCGTAAACTCGTTTGGATAAGTACGGTTTAAGCCGGTTGGTTTGTAAGCACCGTGAAACTGAATGTGTAAATGATGTTTTGCCGCACTTTGTAAAACTTCTTCCTGCATGTTTACCATTTCCTGATCGTCGCGATCCATAAAATCACACATCAAACCTTTAATTCCCCACTTTTCGTACTGCGTAAATGTTTCTTCCAACTTCGGGTACAAAGCATAAAAATGAACCCAAACCCTTATCCCTACACCAACTTTTTTACCGAATCACACAGCTTCTGCATATCCAAGCCCGGAACAGCTTTTGAAGGATCTGTATGCGGACCAGGTTGAAAATTTACACCATCGCTAACGTACCATTCGTGCAAACCATATTCTACCACGGTGTGATAAGCAATACTGTTTTTAGCACAAAAATTTACGTAATACATATTGGTTTCGTAATTATTGCCCGGCGCAAATGAAGTATCAGGCGTAACATTACCGTTCCACCAGGGGAAAGTGGTTTTGCCGGGTTTGATCCAGGAAACATCTTTAATCTTACACGGTTCGCTCAAATTTGTGAGCAGGTTTGATTCGATTAAAGTTCCTAACCGATCACCAATCATCATTACCCGCCACGGACTTTGGTGCGGTAATTTTGCTTTTACTTTGATAACCGTTTGATTTGGCAAAGGCGAGATACTGCTTTGCAAAACACCATGATGTTTAATCAAATACATGCCGCCATAATCCAGCAGGTTAGCCTCCGTAATAGCCATATAAATACCTTTTGGAAAAGAGAAAAGTGCCGGTAAATCCATCAAAGTATCAGCCTTAATTTCATTTAAACGGAGTTTGCTGTAAATTCCTTCGTGAGAAGTGGTGTAGTTTTCACGGAAAAGCGTAAGCACAAGCGGGTTTTGGGTTAGGTTAAACGTATTGGCTTCATCAGTAATGTTCACACTTTTCCATTGGTGCTGATTTGGAATTAGGTAACGAAAAGCGGCGCCATCGTTAAATACTTCTACTTCTAAATTAAGCTGTCGTTTAAGTCCGCTATTTTCTGTAACAGATACTAAAAGCTGATTGCAGGCACTATAAACTTTACTGGTTTTACCTACAATTAAATTGTAGTTTTCTTCGAGATGCTGCAGTTGTGGCCGATTCAAACTAAGGCCTGAAGTAAACGCGCCTCCATTTTGAAAGCTGATATTTAAACGGGAATAATCAAGTAATACAATCCCTTTATAAGTAACCTGATAAATTAATCCAGCCTGGTCTGTTTGTAATTCAAAACGTATATTTTTATCCGGTGAAATAACCGTTAAATTGTTTTTAGCAGATACATTTGCAGTAATAAAAGCTAATAAAATAGCGAACAGGTATTTTTTAACTGACATAACACAGGCTGAATTGGGAATATAAATATAGAAGAAACATTACCGTAAAATCTATTCAATATGGATAATTCCCGTCCGATCAAATTCAACTATTATAAAACAAAGAAGCACGTTAAACAAATTAACGTGCTTCTTTTATCAGTGAAAAATTATAGTTACAAAGCTTCAGAAACCACTTCCGTAACTTCCGGAACCATACGTTTCAATAAACTTTCAATACCTGATTTTAAAGTAATAGTTGAAGATGGGCAACCGCTGCAGGAACCCCGTAACTCTACTGTAACTACACCTTCGTTAAATGATTTATAAGTAATCGCGCCGCCATCCTGCTCTACAGCCGGGCGAACATAATCATGTAAAATCTGCTGGATTTTTATTTCGGCATCGTCTCCTTCAAAAGCAACAACTTCCTGCTCTTTTTCCTGCACGCTCAATTCAGATTCTACTGCGCCTTTTACAAATTCTTTTAAAATCGGCTCCAGATCGTTCCAGTCAGAACCTTCAGTTTTAGTTACCGTTACAAAATTGCTGGCAAAGAAAACGCCGTTTACAAATGAAAATTTAAACAGTTCTTTTGCAAAAGCAGATTTTTCTGCGCTTTCTACAGTCGGATAATCCACGCTGCCGTTAATTAACAACTTATTTACAATAAACTTCATTGTTGCCGGGTTCGGCGTGCTTTCGGTATATACGTTGATGTTCATAATCTTCTCTTTTATATAAAATTAGACAAATTTGTATAGCTTTTGTTGGATGCTTCTTTTATCGATACTTTTTTACGGCTTGTTGACGAACGCCTTCAGATCCCTGTATAGTTGAACGGCGTTATTGCAGAAAGTTCTGCTTTTAACGCTGCCGGAATATCTAAACTATTAATAAAATACCCAATGGTTTTTGCGTTAATTTCCCCCGAAACACGCGTTAAATCCTTCAAAGCCTCGTAAGGATTCGGATAAGCTTCTCGGCGCAAAACCGTTTGGATCGCTTCGGCAACAACCGCCCAGTTATCTTCCAGATCTGCATGGATGGCTGCTTCGTTTAGCACTAATTTATTCAAGCCTTTTACAATTGATTTAAATGCGATAATGGTATGTGCGAACGGAACGCCGATGTTGCGCAGCACGGTAGAATCCGTTAAATCGCGCTGCAAACGGGAAATAGGCAATTTTGCAGACAAATGTTCAAAAATTGCATTGGCCAAACCGAGATTTCCTTCCGAGTTTTCAAAATCAATCGGGTTAACTTTATGCGGCATGGCCGATGAACCGACTTCACCTGCTTTAATTTTTTGTTTGAAATAATTGATGGAAATATACGTCCAGATATCACGGTTAAAATCGATCAGGATATTATTGATGCGTTTTAAATTATCGCAATGCGCCGCAAAATGATCATAATGTTCAATTTGCGTGGTAAACTGCGAACGGCTCAAACCCAAAGTATCATTTACAAAATTGTTTCCGAAAGCTTTCCAATCGATATTTGGATAAGCTACATGATGCGCATTGAAATTGCCGGTTGCACCGCCGAATTTAGCAGCAAACGGGATGTGGCCAAGCAGCTGCAACTGTTCGTCCAACCGTTCTGCAAAAACCAAAATTTCTTTGCCTAAGCGGGTTGGCGAAGCCGGCTGTCCGTGTGTTCTGGCAAGCATCGGAACATTTTTCCATTCTTCGGCCAAAGTTTTTAACTGATCAATAATGGCGATGATTGCCGGCCGGTATTGTTCGTTCACTGCAAGTTTAAATGAGTATGGAATCGCGGTATTATTGATATCCTGAGAGGTTAATCCAAAATGAATAAACTCTTTAAAATCTGCCAATCCCAACTGATCAAACTGTTGTTTCAAAAAATACTCGACTGCTTTTACATCGTGATTGGTCGTTTTCTCGATTTCTTTAATGGCTAAAGCATCTTCCTCTTTAAAATCCGAATAAACGTTCCTTAAATCAGTATAATTTTTTTTCGGGAAGGTTTTAAGCTGTGGCAAAGGCAGCTCGCAAAGCTGTATAAAATATTCCACTTCTACATAAACCCGAAATCTGATCAGGGCTGCTTCCGAAAAATAGCTGCTTAATTGCTGTGTAATTTGATAATATCGGCCGTCAACAGGCGAAATTGCAGAAAGCGGAGATAATGGCATATTGCTGTTATAATCGTGTGGTTGCAAAAGTAGAAATTACAGTAAACTTTGCCGGTTAATACAGGATAATATTACATGCTTCTTTTATCGCCTAAAAAGTTGTATAACAAAGAAAGGCCATGCAAATTGCACGGCCTTCCCTAATGTTTAACTAAAAAAATTACATTTTCTTACTTTCAGTCTTGGTTGTTTTAACTTTTAAAGTTGTGTCTTTAACCGTGCTGTCTTTAACAACTGTATCAACTTTAGAAGTATCAGTTACTGCCATACCAGAATCAGTTTTGGTAGTATCAGAACCTTCGCCGGATTTTTTATTAGAATTACAAGCAGCTACTGATAAGGAAAGGGCTAAGGCTAAAAAGCCAAATTTAAAGGATTTTTTCATGACAAATTTTTTTGGAATTGTGATAAGAATAAAGGTTTTACGGAAAATAAAAATACAGTAGTTACGAATTCTGTAAAAAATTTACCCAAATAAATTTATGATTTTTTAGTGGTATCAGTTTTGGTAGTATCTTTTTTAGTAGTATCAGTAGTTGATGGTGTAGCAGTTGCAGAAGAATCAACAGTTGTAGAAGTAGAAGTTGAATCTGAAGTTCCCATAGCTTTTTTATCTGAACTACAAGCGGCAACTGATAAAGATATTGCAAAGGCAACAAAGCCTAATTTAAATGCATTTTTCATATATAATGGTTTTAAAATTTAGAAAGGAATAAGCAGAACTGCTTTTATAATACTTATAATTCAGTTCTGCCAGGAGTAATAATTACATTTTTTTGCTTGTATCAACACCTGTAGCCATACCGGATTTTTTTGTGGTATCCATTGCTGATTTTGTAGTATCCATCATTTTTGATGAAGTATCAGTAGAAGAAGAAGATACTGATGTAGAATCACCGGATGTAGCAGATTTGTTAGAGTTACAAGCAGCAACTGACATTGTGATCGCTAAAGCTAAAAAGCCTAATTTGAATGAATTTTTCATGTTGTTTTTAATATTTTTTAAGCAGTGAATTTGCCTTTAATACCTCAACTTTGAAAAGGTAACCCGATAAATTAAAAAATATTTTTTTTTCGGGAAATGGGTTACATTTTTGTACAAACTGTATTAACTGGTGAGTTTAAAGATAAAGAGTTCTGTACCAACAGACAGCGAAGATATACTTGGGATTTTAAATAATTCTCCTGATACGCTAAAGCGTATTTATAAAGTATATTTTCCGATGGTTTTGCAAATGGTACTTAATAATAGCGGGAGCGAAGCTGATGCAAAGGATATTTATCAGGAAAGCATCATTATTTTATATAGCAAGGTAAAAGCCGGAAATTTTGAACTAACCAGCAAGCTTAAAACGTATATTTATTCTGTTTGCAGACGAATCTGGTTAAAAAAGCTGAATCAGCGCGGCAATAAAGAATGTGAATTAAAAGATGTTCACGATTTTTTATCTGTTGAAAACGACCTTGAAATACATGAAATGCGCGATCTGCAGTTTAGTAAAATGGAAGAATCATTATTGATGCTGGGCGAACCATGCAGAACGATCATTCAGGATTTTTACATGCAAAACAAATCTATGCAGGAGATTTGTGATAAGTTTGGTTACACCAATCCGGAAAACGCTAAAACGCAAAAATACAAATGCCTGCAACGGTTAAAAAAGCTGTTTTTTCAGCTGTAAATTTTAAAAAAATGACTGAGCCAGAATTACTTGATTTAATTGAAAGACATTTAAACAATGCGCTTTCTACACCGGAACAGGTTGAGTTTGAACGGATGCGCAAAAATGATCTGCAGTTAAATAAACGCATTACAGAACATCAACAGTTTTTAAAATATTTATCCGGTTTAAACGATCGTTTAGCATTTGAAAAAAAACTTAACGATATCCATAATGAAATCGATATTGATGAAGTAAAAACAGCATTAGGCATCCGCGAAAGCAAAATTATTACTTTATGGCGTAACCATCATTCTAAAATTTCTGTAGCTGCTTCTATAGCAATTTTTGCAGTGATGACGACATTGTTTTTTACCGGATATTTTAACAACCGCAACCAGCAATCACACTATAATGCTTTACGCCGTGAGTTAGGTAACGTAAAACGTTCACAAACTGCGCTGATTCGGGATATCAATAACAACAATTCCAGCAAGCAGTTAATTAGTCCGGGAAGTTTTGGCGGAACCGGATTTGTACTTACTGCAACAGGTGATTTGGTTACAGCTTTACACGTGATTAGTGGTGCAGATTCAGTTTATGTGCAGGATGCGTCTGGTAATTCTTATAAAACAAAAACTGTTTATACTAACCCGGATTGCGATGTAGCTATCCTGCGAATTGTAGATACAACATTCAAAACATTATCGCCTATTCCTTACGCCTTCAAAAAATCAAAAGCAGATTTAGGTGAAGATGTTTTCACCTTGGGTTATCCTAAAGATTCTGTAGTATTCGGCAGAGGTTATTTAAGTTCTTTTACCGGTTTTGATAATGATTCTTTAGCTTACCAGGTTGCAATTCCTGTAAATGAAGGTAATAGCGGCGGACCGTTATTAGACAATTTCGGTAATATAATCGGGATGATTAAGGGAAAGCAAACACAGGTAGACGGTGCTGCTTTTGCCACAAAATCCAATTATTTGATGAAAGCTATTCAAAACATTCCGGCTGATTCTGCCGGTAAAAAAATCATTTTGAACAGCAAAAATAATATGGGGAAATTGAACCGATCCCAACAAATTAAAAAACTACAGAACTACGTGTTTATGGTGAAAGTTTATAATTGAAAAGAGTAGCAGGTATTTAGTAACAAGTATTCAATATGCGCCAGTCTTGATACTTGTTACTAAATACTAAATACTTTTCCTTATCAACGGTCAACCTCTCCTAAAACAATATCTACAGAGCCAATTGTTGCAACCAAATCAGCAATCATCACACCTTTACAGATTGCCGGCAGCACAGACAAATTATTAAAACTCGGCCCACGCGCTTTAATGCGTTTCGGAATTTCTGTTTTGCCGTCGGCGATAAAATAAAAACCAAGTTCACCTTTCGGATTTTCGGCACGCATATAATAATCTTGTGCTTTCGGGATAATTTTACGCGGAAGTTTTCCTCTCGGATCAAAATCCGGCGACCGTTTTAATTCTTTCTGTAAACGTTTTACGCATTGCTCAATTATTTTTAAGGATTCGCCAATTTCGTCAATTCTAACCTTAAAGCGGTCCCAGCAATCGCCCTTCGTTCCCATTTCGCCTTTTCCGACCGGAATTTCAAAATCCAATTCCGGGTAAACCGAGTAACCATCTACGCGGCGTAAATCCCATTTTAAACCGGATCCGCGCAGCATCGGCCCGGAACAACCATAATTAATTGCAACATCCAAAGGTAGAATACCAACGTTTGCCGTCCGGTTAACAAACACCTGATTGTTGGTCAATAACTCATTCAGCTCAACCATTTTAGGTTTGAAGTAATCTACAAATTCGGCACAACGTTCTTCAAAACCAACCGGCAAATCGTAAAATAAACCGCCAACCCAAATGTAATTATACAACATACGTGCACCCGAAGCCCATTCCAGCAAACCCATAATGTGTTCGCGATCGCGGAAGCACCATAAAAAAGGCGTAAAAGCACCGATATCAATGCCGTAAGTGCCTAAAGCAATCAAATGTGAACCGATTCTATTCAGTTCGCAAACCAAAACGCGAATATATTCTACCCGTTTCGGTATTTCCTGATCAATGCCCAGCATACGTTCTACGCCCATTACAAAAGCATGGTTGTTGTTCATGGAGGATAAATAATCCAGTCGATCTGTAAAAGGGATGGTTTGCTGGTACGACATCGATTCTGCATGTTTGTCAAAGCAGCGATGCAAATAGCCCATATGCGGGATTACTTCGTTTACAATTTCACCGTCGGTAATCAGCTCCAAACGCAAAACGCCGTGCGTGGATGGATGCTGCGGACCCATATTCAACACCATTTCCTCGGCACTCAAATTCTGTATCCGTTGCTGGTATTTTAAAAATGCTTCGTTTACCATATAAAATCCGGGCTGGTGGCTTTAATCAATTTTGATGCCTTTGTAATATTCGGCACTTTTGTAATCTTTTCTCAGCGGGAAACCTTCCCAATCGTCCGGCAATAAAATGCGGCGTAAATCAGGATGTCCTTCAAAATTAATTCCGATTAAATCATAAGCTTCGCGTTCGTGCCAATCCGCAGTACGATAAACATGATAAAGTGTTGGAAAAGAGGGAAGCACGCTTTCATTAACAGGTTTTTCAGTGTTGATTTTTAAGGTTAACTGCGTTTGATATGGGATGGAAGCTAAATGATAAACCACCTCAAAACGGTTTTCTTTTTCGTGATGTACACCAGTGAGGCACGACAAAAAATCGAAATAAGTTAAAGGATGATCACGCAGAAAAAAGCAAACATTTGCAATATGTGCCGGCTCGATCAGCAAAGCCGGTTGCAGTCCGCCGGTTTCTTCGCCTAAAACCACATCTTCTCCAAAATGTACCGATAAAAGAAGCTTGATTTCTGCTAAACTCATGGTGCCAAACGAACTATTTTCCAGGTTTGCTGATCGGCTTTTTTATAAACGATCCGATCATGCAACCGGCTCGACCGGCCCTGCCAAAACTCAATCGTCCTGGGTTTTACAATATAACCGCCCCAGTGTGCAGGTTTCGGCACTTCCTTGTTTTCGTATTCTTTTTCCAGCTGCAGCCATTTGCTTTCCAGTTCATCCCTGGAAATTATTTCCTGGCTTTGCGGAGAAACCACTGCACCGATCTGGCTGCCTTTCGGGCGCGAATGGAAATAGCTGGTAGAATATTCTTTACTTAGTTTTTCTATCGTTCCTTCAACACGAATCTGGCGTTCCATTTCCGGCCAGTAAAATATTAAACATGCTAAAGGGTTTTTCATCAGCTCTTTACCTTTTCTACTTAAATAATTTGTATAGAATTTAAAGCCGTCGTCACTAAAACCTTTTAATAAAACAATGCGTGCAGAAGGCCGGCCGTCGGTAGTTGCGGTAGCTAAAGTCATGGCGTTTGGCTCGTATAATTTTGCCTGCAACGCTTCATTAAACCACTTATCAAACTGTTTAACCGGGTTCGGGTTTACATCCGCTTCTGCTAAAGTTGCCGAACGGTAATCTCTTCTTAAATTTTCTATCGTTTCCTGTTCCATGTGGTACAAACTTACACAATGCAGTTTATGCAAAAGTCATATCATCCTGTAAATTTAATTTAGCGTTATGCTGATGCTTCTTTTATCGGTTAAAAACTGCTTAACCGGCAGAAATCAATTTTTATATTAAAATTTATAAAAATATTTTTATGCTGATCAAAAAAGCTTGGCAATTATTCAGCAACTTTGTATAACACGCTAATAAAAACTTATGCTAAATACCTTAAAACCAGCTACTGGCAGATTGCTTATTGCAGAACCATTTATGTTAGACCCGGAATTTAAGCGCTCTGTTATTTTAATTACTGAGTATGCCGATGAAGGCGTTGTAGGTTTTGTATTGAACCATACCTCCGGTTTATATATTAATGATGCGGTAATTGATTTCCCGGAAACGGATACCAAACTGTTTACCGGCGGCCCGTGCAACAACGAACGGCTTCATTTTTTACATCGTTGCCCCGAAAAAATTCCCGGCGGAACGGACATCGGTAACGGTATTTATTGGGGAGGCGATTTTGAAGCGGTTAAAACCATGTTTCAGCTTAACCTGATTGGTACAAATGAGATTAAGTTTTTTTTGGGATATTCCGGTTGGGGAAGCGAGCAGCTGAACAGAGAATTGAGTTTAAACAGCTGGATAATTTCTAACCGCTTTGATCATGATTTGATTTTTAACGACGAAGAAGAAAACGTTTGGAAAGAAGCCGTTACCAATCTCGGCGAACGTTATGCACACATTGTAAACTTCCCGAATAACCCGCAGTTAAATTGAGCGATGCTTTTTTTTACTGGTTAAATTTTATGATGTTGTATCAAATTTTGTCATTTCGACCGAAGGGAGAAATCTTCGTCCAATAGCATAAGTTTTTTGCTTGGGTGCTAACTCAATACAATACTTCTTTTACCGGTTAAATTTTATGATGTTAATCCAACGTTACTGTCATTTCGACCGAAGGGAGAAATCTTCATCCAATAACATAAGTTTTTTGCTTGGGTGCTAACTCAATACAATACTTCTTTTACCAGTTAAATTTTGTGGTGTTAATCCAACGTTACTGTCATTTCAACCGCAGGGAGAAATCTTCATTCAACAACATAAGTTTTTGCTTGGGTGCTAACTAAATACAATACTTATTTTACCGGTTAAAAATCACATTTAAAACCTTCATTTTTCATTTCGGCAGCAGCAGCTTCTACTTTTCTGGCTAAAACAGTTTTATAATTAATCAGGTTTTGAACGAGGTATTCATCGCCGACGGCTAAAATCTGCGCAGCTAAAATACCTGCGTTTTTAGCTGCATTTAAAGCAACCGTAGCAACCGGAATTCCGTTCGGCATTTGTAAAATCGATAAAACAGAATCCCAGCCATCAATCGAATTACTGGATCTTATCGGCACACCAATCACCGGCAAATGCGTAAGCGAAGCCACCATTCCGGGCAAATGTGCTGCGCCGCCGGCACCCGCAATAATCACTTTTAAACCACGATCAGCAGCGGATTTGGCGTAACTGAACATGCGATCAGGCGTGCGATGCGCAGAAACAACCGTAATTTCAAACGCAACACCGAGTTCTTTCAACACATCGGCCGCATCCTGCATCACCGGCAAATCAGATTTGCTGCCCATTATGATGGCAATACGAATAGCATTTTGTGTTCGGTTCATCATTAATTAAATAATAGTTTATGGTTAATAGTTCATGTAAGAAAAGGGAATGAGATTGAAATTAGGTTAAATTGTGCAGCTTCCATAAACTATCAACTATAAACCATCAACTTACTTTAACTTATCACTTTTAAAGTTTTCTGCACAAACCTTGCCTTTTCAATCGCTTTTTCACGATCGGCATCTACAACCGTAACATGGCCCATTTTGCGCATCGGTTTGGTTAACGCTTTGCCGTATAAATGCACGTAAACGCCGTCTAATTTTAAAATTTCTTCCAAACATTTGTAAACTGCCGGCCCTTCGTGGTTTTCTTCACCTAAAACATTAACCATTACTGCATGCTGCAGGCCGGCCGTATCGCCCAAAGGCTGATTAAAAATTGCCCTTAAATGCTGTTCAAACTGCGAAACTACGTTGCCTTCAATTGTTTGGTGGCCGCTGTTATGCGGCCGCGGAGCAAGTTCGTTTACCAGGATATTCCCGTGTTTATCTAAAAACATTTCTACCGCCAGCAAACCTGTAATGCTTAACTTTTCGGCAATATCAACAGCAATCTGCTGTGCTTTCTGCTGGATTTCGAAACTCAAAAGCGAAGGTGAAATTAAAAATTCGACCAGGTTGGCACCCGGGTTAAATTCCATTTCTACCATCGGGAACGCTTTTATTTCCCCCTGATTATTGCGAGCCACGATTACGGCAATTTCCTTTTCAAAATCAATCAGTTCTTCAATCAAACTTGGTTCGGTAAACGCGTTTTCAATAAAAGATTCGTCTGCAATTTTGTAAACGCCCCGGCCGTCGTAACCGTCTTTTCGTAATTTTTGAATAAAAGGATAAGGGAACGGGCTTTCTTTCAGTTCCTCCGCAGAAGAAATAATTTTGAAAGCCGCCGTTGGAATATCGTTTTCCTTAAAAAACTGTTTCTGCAAGCCTTTATCCTGGATCAGCCGGATAATGCGCGATTGCGGGTAAACCAGCACGCCTTCTTTTTCTAATTTTGCCAGCGCATCTACATTTACTTTTTCTATTTCGATAGTAAGTAAATCTACTTGTTTGCCAAAGTTGTAAACAGTGTCAAAATCGTTCAAAGCTCCAACTACAAATTCGTCGCACAGCTTTTTGCAGGGTGCATTTCGATCAGGATCAAGTACTTTTACCGTTACATTGTAATTGATCGCCTGCTGAATCAGCATCCGGCCTAATTGTCCGCCGCCTAAAATCCCAAGCTTTAAATCTCCGTAAAATGCTTTCATGTGTTGATACAAGTTTAAAGCAAAATTACGAATTCGCCTAACCTCAATCAGAATCAATTTACTGCATGAAGCCGTATATTTGTTTCCTTAAATATATAGTAATTTAATGAGAACTAAAATAGCAGTTGCTAAAGGAGACGGAATAGGGCCGGAAATTATGGACGCGGTTTTGCGCATTTTTGAAGCCGATAATGTACCGCTGGAGTATGATTTTGTGGAGATGGGCAAATCCTATTTTGATGCAGGCCATTCTACCGGGATGACCGATCTGGCAAAAGAAACCATAGAAAATCTGGGGCTTTTATTTAAAGGGCCAATGGAAACCCCAAAAGGCAAAGGTGTAAAAAGCATTAATGTAACGGCACGAAAAGTATGGAATACTTATGCTAATCAACGGGATTTTAGAACGTTAAACGGAGTAGATACTGTTTTTTCCAGGGCTGGCGTAAACATTAATTTAACGATTGTGCGCGAAAATATTGAAGATACTTACGGCGGTATCGAACATATGTTAACCAATGATGTGGCCGTTGGCCGCCGCTTGATTTCGCGTTCCGGTTCTGCACAGGTAATTACGTATGCTTTTGAAATGGCTAAACGTAAAGGTTATACCAAAGTTGCCTGCGGGCATAAAGCCAATATTATGAAGCTGACCGACGGTATTTTTTTGGAGGCTTTTTATGAGATTGCTAAAAATTATCAGGAGATAAATGCTGCGGATATTATTGTGGATGATCTTTGTATGAAACTGGTAAGCCGCCCGGAAACTTTTGAAGTGGTGGTGCTGCCGAATTTACAAGGCGATATTGTTTCTGATCTTTGTGCCGGTTTAATCGGTGGTTTAGGTTTTGCACCATCCGCAAATATCGGCGATTATATTTCCATTTTTGAAGCCGTGCACGGCACTGCGCCGGATATTGCCGGCCGTAATATTGCTAATCCGACCGCGCTGCTATTATCCGGCGTGGCAATGCTGCGTTATCTGGGTTTAACAGAAAACGCGGCAACGATAGAAAACGCATTGCTTTATACGTTAGAACAAGGCGTGCACACCGGAGATTTTGGCGATAAAACCATTCCGGCCAGCAACACAACTAATTTTGCTGATGCTATTATTCAGAATTTAGGTAAAAAGCCGGAAAAAGGTGGTGCAGTTTCGCAGGGCAATTTTGAAAAAACAACGCGTACCGGCGAAAAACCGCCGCAAAATAAAATTACAGAAACAGCACCCGGAATTTCTGAAGAAATTATGGGTGCCGATATTTTTGTAGAAACAATGTTTCAACCCAAACAGCTGGCAGATTTGGCGCAAAGCAAGTTAAACGAAAAGTTTAAACTGATTATGATTTCTAACCGAGGAACACAAATCTGGCCAACGGGTTCCATTTTTACAGAACTGACCAACCAATCTCGTTTGCGTTTTGAAAAGAATGAAGGGCAGGAAATCAACGCTAAAGATATTTTTGACTTAGCAGCTCATTTATCCGAAGTAATTAATATTTGCTCTGTAGAATTTTTGAAAAAGTTTGGCGGTAAACTTGGTTATTCGCTGGCGCAAGGACAGTAAATTTCCTGCTGATTTTTACCTCTTAAAAGAAGCATCGAATTTTAAACTGATGCTTTTTTTGTTTTGTGCCGGTTTTAAATAACTCGACGGCATGCTTCTTTTACCGGCAAAAAACCTGTTTTCAAAGATTAAAACAGGAAACAGAGCCAGCCGTTATCAACACTTGTTCAAGTTAATCACTTATGAATATTTTTCGCTTTTTGTTGCTGCTGGTGCTGGTTTCAGGTAACACTTTTTGTCAGAACGTATCCATCTCACCAAAAAATTTATGGTATAAAAACAGTATCCTTTACAATCTGGATGTGCATACTTTTAAAGATAGCGACGGTGACGGTTACGGCGATTTTAAAGGCTTAACTTCCAAACTAAATTATTTAAAGGATTTAGGTGTAGGTGTGATCTGGCTTTCACCTTTTCAGCCTTCGCCCGGTTTGGATGACGGTTATGATATTTCAGATTTTTACGGAATCGATCCGAAATGCGGCACAAAAAAGGATTTTGCAGATTTTATCCGGCAGGCAAAAGCGCACCAAATCCGCATCATTATGGATATGGTAATCAACCATACTTCCAGTCAGCATCCCTGGTTTAAGCAGGCCGAACAAAGCCGCAATTCTAAATTTCATTCCTGGTATGTTTGGACGAAAACGCTGCCGAAAAATTATAATAAGGGCATGGTTTTCCCGGGTGTACAGCAGGAAATCTGGTCGCTCGATCCTAAACTGAAAGAATATTATTATCATCGTTTTTACAAGTTTCAGCCTGATTTAAATTACGATAACCCAGCGGTAAAAGCAGAAGCTTATAAAATTTTAGATTATTGGCTGAAGCAGGGAATGGATGGTTTCCGGTTGGATGCCGTGCCGTTTATTGTTGAAGAAATGCGGCCGGGAGTAAAAAAACCTGATCACGATTTCAATTTTATAACCGCAATGCACCGGTTTGTACAGGTACGGAAACCGGATGCTTTTTTATTGGGGGAAGCCAATGTGCTGCCCAAAGAGAATCAGGATTATTTTGGGAAAGATGCCGAACGGATGCAAATGCTGTTTAACTTTTTTGCTAATCAACACCTGTTTTATGCACTGGCATCCGGTAAAATCAAAGATTATAAAAAGGCATTACAGGCAACCAATAATATCTCGGCTGCTTCGCAATGGGCTAATTTTTTACGAAATCACGATGAAGTGGATTTAGGCAGATTAACCAAAAGCCAGCGGGAACTGGTTTATGCCAGGATGGGTCCCAAAAAAAATATGCAACTGTATAAACGTGGTATCCGCCGGCGTTTAACCACGATGCTGCACAATCCGGCACAATTAAAAATGGCTTACAGTTTGCTTTTTTCCTTACCAGGAACGCCTGTAATGCGATACGGAGACGAAATAGGAATGGGCGACGATTTGAAGCTGAAAGAACGTTTATCGGTAAGAACGCCGATGCAATGGTCGGACACAAAAAATGCCGGTTTTACAACTGCGGCAAAAGCTTTCCGGCCGGTAATTAATCAGGGCGAATACGGTTTTCAAAAGGTTAATGTTGAAACAGAAAAAGAAGATGGTAATTCTTTATTCAACTGGATGGCCAAACTGATTAAAGAACGAAAAGCCTGCCCGGAATTTGGTTTCGGCACGTGGGAAGTAATCAACTCCGGATCGCCTTACGTTTTGGTTATACGATATAATTATCAGGGAAAAACATTGATTACCGTACATAATTTCAGCCGGGAAAGGCAACAAATCAACCTTTCAATTCCGGGAAAAACTTTAGCTGATCTGCTTAATAAAAATACTTCGGTTTCTTTGATCCGTAATAAAACTACAGTTGCATTAAACGGTTACGGCTATAAATGGTATCGTGTTAACTAAGGTAAAATTCAATTTTTTTGGGATGCTTCTTTTATCGGTATAAATTATTGTTTAGGTTTAAATCTGTAAAACAATAAGTTTTTAAACTTAATTGAAAAATTACGTAGAAGTGTTTTAAACCAACATCTATTTAAATTGAAGCTGCTTGAAAAAACTAATACCACTCCATGCCAGATGGGCTTTTACATTATTTACCCTGATTGCTTTAGGATTCTTAATTATCGAAGGCAAGCAAATACTTTGTCCGCTGGTTTTTGCCATGCTATTTTCGTTGCTGCTGCTGCCGGCCAGCCAGTTTTTTGAGGATAGGTTCCGCTTTCACCGCAGTGTTGCTTCCATGATGTCTGTTTTTTTAATGTTGTGTTTAATTGCCGGCGTTTTATATTTAGTAGGTTCGCAACTTTCTGATTTACTGGATGATTGGCCGCAGCTTAAATCCCAATTAACTAATTCTTTTAACAGCCTGCTAAATTACGTTCGGGTTAATTTCCATGTAACTACACGGCAGCAAAATAGTATTGTAAACAGTGCCGCAAGTAAAATTTCTGATGGCGGTACCGGTACAACCTCGGCAATTGGTGTTACAGTTCTTACGGCATCGTCCATATTGTTATTTTGGGTTTTCACCATTATCGATACCTTTTTTCTGCTTTTTTACCGCAAACTATTGCTGCAGTTTTTGATTGCCATTTTTAAAAAGGAAAATGCCGCGGTTGTTCATGAAGTGATTGCACGCATAAAATTTATCATCAGCAAATACATCAGCGGTTTAATTTTAGAAATGATGGTTATTTCTACTGTTTGCTGTACCGTTTTCCTCATCAGCGGGGTTAAATATGCTTTATTATTAGGTTTAATAACCGGGCTTTTTAACATAATCCCTTATGTGGGCATCGCCACAGCATTGCTTATCAACACTATTATCACCATCAGTACAGGCGTAGCTGCCGGAAAAGTGATTCTGGTTATCATCACAATCATCATTATTCATTTGATAGACAGCAACATATTACTGCCGCTAATTGTGGGTTCGCAGGTTCGGATCAACGCACTGATCACAATTTTAGGTGTTGTTTTAGGCGAAATGCTTTGGGGGATTCCGGGTATGTTTTTATCCATCCCGGTAATTGCAATCCTGAAAATTATTTTTGACCGGGTTGATAGTTTGCAGCCCTGGGGATTATTATTGGGTGATGAAATTATACCGGAGAAAATCCCGGAAACAAAAAGTATCGCAACCGAAGAAAATATACCGGAAGTGGAAACGCAAAACGTTTGATGCTTCTTTTATCAGTATAAATTTCGAGTTTAGTTTACATAAAAAAACTCCCGGTTTTTGACACGGAAGTTTTTTATTTTGATCTGGTAAAAGAAGTATTACTTATCAATCGAACCTAAAACCCTGCCCATAAACTGGTTCAATGCTTCTTTGGCCGGTACGCCTTCTTTCATCGCCTGATGCACTTCTAAAGCACCGTAAAAGTTAGATAAAAGTTCTCCGATTACATCCAGTTCTTCGTCTTTTATCGTTGAAAGTTCCGTCATGTGTTCAAGCAATTCGATGGTTTCAACTACCCAGTCCTCGTCGTGTGTTTCCACAAACCCGAGTACGTGTTTAATTACTGGCAGTTTCATCAATCAATTCTTTAAGGATTTCTGTTTTATTGGTTTGTGTTTGTTTAAATAGTTTCCCATCCACAAATGCAGCAAAAGTTGGCAGGTTGCTTACGTCGGCCAGTTTCCTGGATTCCGGGTTTCTTTCCGCATCAATCACCACAAATTTAATGTTCTCATGCTCTGTAGAAAACCTTTTAAATTTAGGTTTCATAATCTTGCAGTTACCGCACCAGGAAGCTGCATATTGTACAATCACTTTTTTATTACCGGCAACAATGCTGCCTAAAGTATCACTGGTTAACTCTGTCATAAAATTAATTAGCTTGTAAATATTCTGCAACGCCTTTTGTGGTTGCACTCATCGCTTCTTTACCTTTTTCCCAATTTGCAGGGCAAACTTCACCATGTGTTTGCACATGTGCGTAAGCATCTACCAAACGCAGGTATTCATTTACATTACGGCCAAGCGGCATGTGGTTAATGCTTTCGTGGAAAACAGTTCCATCTTCATCAATTAAATAAGTTGCACGATAGGTTACAAAATCTTCTTCGTCTAAAATCCCTAATTCTGAAGCTAACCTGCGTGTGGTATCGGCTAATAAAGGGAAAGTAACACCTTCAATTCCACCGTTATCTTTAGCTGTGCTTAACCAGGCAAAATGTACTTCTGCAGAATCACAAGACGCACCGATTACGATTGTATTTTTAGCGTTGAAATCTTCCTGCGCAGCTTGGAAAGCATGAATTTCTGTCGGACAAACGAAAGTGAAATCTTTTGGGTACCAAAAAAGTAGCACTTTTTTATGATCGTTTATGGCTTTTTGCAATACATTAATCTTATAGGCATCGCCCATTTCATCCATGGCATTTACGGCAAGATCCGGAAATTTATTTCCTACAATTGAACTTCTCATATTAAAATTTATTTATCATTATAAAAAACGCAACAAATATTTTATTACGTCGCAAATTTCGCAATAAAATGCCAAAAATAATATTTGGTGCAGCTTTTTGTGGAAAACAGCAGCCTTAATTACATCAAATAGACAAAATTGTAACTTAAGCAACCAGCATACCTACTTCTTTTACCGGCTAAAAATCCTGCTTTACCGTTTCCGCAGATTCTGTATCTTCGCGGATGCAAGAAAAAATTATCATTCTTGACTTCGGCTCGCAGTTTACCCAACTAATTGCGCGTCGTGTTAGGGAGCTTAACATCTACTGCGAAATCCATCCGTTTAACCATTTGCCCGAATTTGATGCATCTGTAAAGGGAATTATCTTGTCCGGCAGCCCGTATTCAGTGCGGCAAACCGATGCGCTTCATGTTGATTATAAGCTTTTTCATGGCCAGTTGCCGGTTTTGGGCGTTTGCTACGGCGCGCAGTTTCTGGCACATCATCATGGCGGAGAAGTTTTAGCTTCCAGCACGCGCGAATACGGCCGCGCGCATCTGCAATATATCAATTCGGAAAATCCTCTATTTAAGCTGATTCCATTAAACTCGCAGGTTTGGATGTCGCACGGCGATACCATTGCTTCTATTGCTGCTGATTTTGAAATTATTGCCAGCACAGATTCTGTAAAAGTTGCTGCTTATCAGATTAAAGGCACACAAACTTATGGCATCCAGTTTCATCCGGAAGTAACGCATAGTATCGATGGAAAACAGTTGCTGCAAAATTTTTTGGTAGATATTTGCGGATGCGAACAAAGCTGGACGGCTGATTCTTTTGTAGAAACCACCATTGCCGAGTTGAAGGAGAAATTAGGTGATGACCAGGTAGTTTTGGGCCTTTCCGGCGGTGTGGATTCTTCCGTTGCGGCGGTTTTGCTGCATCATGCCATCGGCAAAAACCTGCATTGTATTTTTGTAGATAACGGTTTACTGCGGAAGGATGAATTTCAGTCCGTTCTGGATTCGTACCAGCATATGGGTTTAAATGTAAAAGGCGTGGATGCCAAACAGCGTTTTTACGATGCGCTGCAAGGATTATCCGATCCCGAGAAAAAACGTAAAGCCATCGGCCGCGTTTTTATAGAGGTTTTTGATGATGAAGCGCATCGCATAGAAAATGTAAAATGGCTTGGCCAAGGAACGATTTACCCGGATGTGATCGAATCTATTTCGGTAAAAGGGCCGTCGGCAACTATTAAATCGCACCATAATGTGGGCGGTTTGCCCGATTTTATGAAGCTAAAAGTAGTAGAACCTTTAAATACTTTATTTAAAGATGAAGTGCGCCGGGTTGGCAAATCTTTAGAAATTGATCCGAATATTTTAGGTCGTCATCCTTTCCCAGGGCCAGGTTTGGCGATCCGGATTTTAGGCGAAATTACGCCGGAAAAAGTAGCTATTTTGCAGGAAGCGGATGCCATCTATATCAATAATTTAAAGTCGGCCGGTGTTTACGATCAGGTTTGGCAGGCCGGAGCCATCTTTTTGCCGGTACAATCGGTTGGGGTGATGGGCGACGAACGGACTTACGAAAACGTGATTTGCCTGCGCGCGGTAGAATCTTTGGATGGGATGACGGCCGATTTTTGCCACCTGTCTTTTAGTTTACTTGGAAAAATATCTAACGAAATCATCAATAATGTTAAAGGAATTAACCGCGTGGTTTATGATATCAGCTCGAAACCGCCGGCAACGATTGAGTGGGAGTAAGGCGATACTGTTTTTATCGGTACTTTTTTGTGCTGCCTGTTCGCCTAAAATTCGCCCGGTTGTCAATCAGCCGGCCATGAAAACCCAGGAAGAAATCACCAAAGAAAAAGAAGCTGCAGATAAAGCTGCTGCTGCGGCATCGGTTGCAAAACCGGTTGAGGCAGCCCCGGTTGTAAAGCCAAAACGCACTATTTCCATCGCTTTGCTGCTGCCTTTTAGTTTGGATGATATCGATTTAAGTAAAAGCAGTTCTTCAAAAAACTTGGTTAAAACAAACATCGCAGTAGATTTTTACGAAGGCTTTAAACTCGCCCTCGATTCGTTAACCGGCAACGGGCAAAACTTTAAACTAACCGTTTTTGATACGCGAGATGAAGTTAACCAGGCGCAAAAATTAGCTTCAAATCCGGCGATCCGAAACAGTGATTTAATTGTCGGGCCGGTTTTTCCGGCAGGTGTGCAGGCATTTTCTTCCAAAATTTATAGTTTGCATAAACCGGTCGTTTCGCCGCTTTCTGCCGCTTCTCCCGCAGGTTATAATAACGAAAATTTAATTACGGTTACGCCGCCGCTGGAGTTTCATGCCATGCGCGCAGCCGGTTTTATCCAGGAAAATATCCACCCGAAAACAGTTTATATTTTGCGTTCGGGTTTCTCCGAAGAGAATAAATATATTTTACCCTTTAAAAGAAGCATGGACAGTTTAAGCCGAAAGCAAACTAAAATTGTGGATATAACGATCAGCAAAGGTGATTTCACGGCTTTGTTGCCTAAACTTTCTAAAACTTCGGAAAACATTTTTGTGATCCCTTCCACAGAACGTTCGTTTTTAAGGGTTACGCTGGAGTCGCTTAATCAGCTTTCCGATACATATCCGGTACAGCTGTTCGGCCATCCAAACTGGAGCAAAGCCACTTATCTGCGGCCGGAACTGCTGGAAAAACTGCATACATACATCACTTCTGCTTATCAGGTAGAGTATAAATCGGCAGAAGTAACCGGTTTTATCAAAAGTTTCCGTAAAAATTATCACACAGAACCGAATGAATACGCCATTAAAGGTTTTGATACCGGTTTATATTTTGCCAAAATAAGTGCGGAGCAGCCGGCAAATTTTAAAATGCTGCAGAATATGCCGTTTGATGCCTTGCATAACCGCTTTGAATTTATGCAGAAAAAAGGTTACGGCTGGATTAATACTTCTGTTGAAGTTTTGCAATACAATAATTTTACGTTGAAACAAGTAAAATGACACCGGAAAACCAGCTTCGCACATTTTTAGCTTTGCTGAAAGATTACCCGCTGGAAACGCCTTTGTACAAGTTTTTGCCCGGCTATTTCCGGTTGCATAAAAAAATGGGTTCTACAGACAGGCGGGTTGCTTCGCGATTGATTTACAACTATTTCCGGTTGGGGAAAGCTTTACCAAACCATTTGCCGGAAGAACGTTTGCTGGCTGCGGAGTTTTTGTGCAACAGTCAGGAAAACTCATTTTTAAGCTTTTTTAAGCCGGATTTGGCATCACAAATTTCTCTTCCGACAGAGGATAAAATCTCAATCCTGCAAAAAGAATTCCCGGGTTTTCAGTTGGAAGATGTTTTTCCGTTTGCTGATCATTTATCTGTAGGAATCAATCAGATGCTGTTTTTATCATCCTTTTTTTTGCAGCCGGATTTATTTATACGGATACAAAAAGGGCATGAATTTTTGGTAAAACAAACGTTAACAGATGCCAATATCGTTTTCAGGCAAAAAACCGATCAGTGTTTAGCACTGCCAAACGGAACAAAATTAGATCAGCTTTTCCCCGCACAGCGATATTTTGAAGTACAGGATGAATCTTCGCAAATGACCGCTAAGTATTTTCAGCCCCAAAAATGGGAAAACTGGTGGGATGCCTGCGCTGCTTCCGGTGGAAAAACTTTACTGCTGCACGAACTGGAACCGGATTTAAGATTAGTAGTTTCGGATATTAGAGAATCTGTTTTGGATAATCTGGATGAGCGTTTGCAGCTGGCGGGAATCAAAAAATATCAAAAAAAAGTGCTCGATCTCACTCAAAATGTGGATTCCGTTTTACATGATTATACTTTTGACGGGATTGTTTTAGATGCGCCCTGCACCGGTTCCGGAACCTGGGGTAGAACGCCGGAAATGATTAGTCAGTTTGATGTTTCGCGGATTTCTTTTTTCCGGCAACTGCAAAAAACGATTGCTTTAAACGTAATTAAATATCTGAAACCGGGCAAACCGTTAATTTATATTACCTGCTCGGCTTTCCGTGAAGAAAACGAAGATCTTGTAAATTATTTGGTAAAAGAAGCAGGCTTAACGTTAGAATCTTTGGAATTGTTAAAAGGTTATGAACGAAAATCTGATACGATGTTTGTAGCACGGCTGGTTAAAAATGCTTGATATTTTTGAGATATTGTCATTTCGACCGAAGGGAGAAATCTTCTTTAAAACAGTAATATTTTCTTATTTGAAGCAAGATTTCTCCTTTTATCGAAATGACAGCAATATTAATACTGTTTTTATGCCGGTAAAAACAGCATGCTAATTGTTTAATAAACCATCTAAAGTAATTGCCAGATAATACAAACCGCCGATAGTTGGGCCGCCCGCATACTGGATATATCTTCTGTCTAACAAATCTGTCGCACCCAATTTAAAGCTGGCTTTGTAAGCAGGAACGCGCAGGCTAACCTGTGCATCAAACGTGTGAATGGCCGGCACGGAACCGGTTACCAACGGACTTTCCCACAAAAACCCTTGCTGCCATTTGTAGATCACATTAAAACCAAAATTTTTGATGATTTCGCGGTTGCCAAACGAAAGGTTGGTTGATAAAATCGGCGTATTAAAACCGGTTACAAAAATGTCATCCGTTTTGTTAGTCACCAATTTATTAAAGCTGATGTTGCCGGCAACACTATACGTTTTGTAAAGATTATAAGTTACGCCCAAAGCCGAACCGTAATTGTGATAATCATTTTTGGCATTGGTGTAAACGCGGTAACGATCCTGCCCGGCACTGGCCGCCGTAGTGGTGGTTGCGGCAGTTGGATCGCGGTTCCGGTCAAGCATAGCCAGCACGGAAGCATCCGTTCCGATGGTTGTACTTCTCGGCACATAAACCTGCACCTGGCCTAAAAATCCGTTGTAAATATTGGAGTAAGCATCTATATCAACCACCACTTTATTATCGGCTAAAACGCTTTTATAACCCACTTCAAAAGAGTTGATGCGCTCCGGCCGCGCCTTTGGCAAATCTGCAGTTTTTAACAAACCTCTGTTAGCTAACGCTGCTGCATCAGTATTTCCGGCTGCTGCCACGGCATTATTAAAGTTAACTACCGAAGCTTGTGTGTAACTATTTTCCAGATAACCCAAACCCTGATCGATAAAAGATAAACTGCCTACTCTTTTTACCCGGCCATTATTAACGTAGGAAAGTGCTTCAAACAAAGACGGAAAACGGTAACCCTGCTGGAAAGTAACGCGGAAATTATGGTTATCCGTTGGAGAATAAACCGCCGAAATGCGCGGCGTAATTTTAGGATCATAATACGGATTGTAATCAAACCGAAGCGAACCCACCAACTTCAGTTTCTGGTCGAAAAACGTTTTGGTTGCCTGCGCAAACGCACCGACTTTTTTGTAGTAAACATCATTGCCGAAAGTGCCGTCGGGCAGCTGTTTGTTACGATCTGCAATGGATCTGGAGAAATCCACAAAGTTGTTTCCGTCCGGAATAATCTGGTATAAACGGGCATCGGCACCAATTAATAAATCAACAATTTTTACGGTTTTTGATAAATCCCACTGACCTTCAATGTGATACATCCGGCTTTTTTGAAGTAACGCTGCACCGCCGGTTGCAGGCGCATCCGGTATTAAACTTGATTTAATGTCCCAGTTATTAATCCCGATAATGGTGTTTTTAAGATCGTTAAAAGCTTGCGTTCCCGGTAAAACGCGACCGGCATCTGCTGCGGCTCGGGCTAAATTATTGGCCGTTGCCAAATCGGTTCCGCTGTTTAATTGGTTTACCAGTGCCGTTTTATATTTTGCTGCCCAAACCGAATTACTGCCTCCGCTGTACAAATCCAGGTTATCGGCCAAAGGTTTTACGTTATAAGAATTACCGGTGTTTTCTAAGGAAATATAACTTAAAATTTTAAAGTTTTTACCTTTAACTTCCAGCTTGTGGTTTTGAACGATTACGCCATCCAGCCGGATTTTATTTCCCCGCTGAAACGTGCCGTCCATATCGCCGATGCGGTAACTGTAAACAATTTCGGTATGCTCGTTCGGTTTATAGTGAAAAGCGGCATCAAACTTTAAATTTTTTACTAAGGGATCAACCAAATCCTTTTCGTAGTAACCTGTCCGGGCAACGCGCAAAGTCTGGTTGGTTTTTCCGTTGATGGTTAATCCGCTGATCGATACCAAATTACTACCTGCCAAAGCATCATCACCGTAACGGTTCCAGCCATCATAAGCGGTATTGCTTGCTCCGTTTAAAACCGGAAATGACGGATTGGCACTGGCTAAATTATTTGGGTTTTGATCTTGGGTTGAGTTGGAAATCCAATCGGTTCCGTGCATGTAACTGCCGTTAATTTTGAAAGCAAATTTATTACCGAAAGCTTTGGCATAACGCAAAGCAGTTTCCGTTAAAACACTTGCCGAATGGTCAATCCCGTCCACGTGGTTTACGCCGGTACGCTGGTAAATACTCAAGCCCTGATATGTAAACGGACTTTTGGTGATCAGATTTGCCATGCCGTTAATTGCGTTCATGCCGTATAAAGCCGAAGCCGCACCGGGCGTAATTTCTACGCTGGCAATATCCAGTTCGGTTGGGCCGATAGCGTTTCCAAGCGGCACGCCCAGCGTTGCGGCCTGCATATCCACGCCGTCAACCATCTGCATAAAACGGAAATTATTCGGGATGTTGAAACCGCGCGTGTTCGGCACTTTAAAAGTTAAGCTGGAGGTAGTCATCTGTACGCCTTTTACATTTTCCAGCGCATCATAAAAACTTGGGGCAGGCGAGTTGCGGATGGCGCGAATGTCTAACTTTTCAATCGCCACCGGCGAGCGCAAAATCCGCTCTTCCTGGCGGGAAGCGGTAACCACTACTTCGTTTACGATCATAGATTGTGTAACCAGTTGCACATTTAGCTGACTGCTGGAATTTTTTACTTCAAACTCCTGCGGTTTAAAACCGATACTGGTAAACACCAGCCGTAATGGAAACTTTGCATTGCTGGTGATGGAAAACTTGCCTTGCGCGTTGGAAGTTGTCCCGCTTGTACTGCCGGTAATTTTAACCGAAACGCCGGGAAGCGGCTGGCCGGTATCGTCTTTTATGGTGCCGCTGAGTACATAGTTGCCGTTCATTTGGGCGAAGGACAGGAACGGCAGCAGGAATAAAAAAAGTAGGAAGTTGATTTTTAAAAAGAACGTAGAAATTTTCATGTAATAGATTTTGTTTGATAAAAACAGGAAATTTTGTTGATCTAAGCGGAGGGAAGCACTACAAAAGGCAACAACGGCCAAACCGGTGAACACATAAAATGAGGTGGTAAAAGAAGTAGTACATAAAGTCTATCAATTAAGTGGGCTAAAATAAAAGAAGATTTTTAAACTCGCAAATTGTTTTTTGCTTTTATGGGATTTGATGTGGGAAAAAGGATTTGGGGTGCTAAAAGAACTATGTAAAACTTTTTGCTTCTGTTAGTTAATCTTCAAAATTAACTTCCATTAACTGCTCGTGCAACTTTGGTATTTTATTTTTGATCATATCCCAAACTATTTTATAACTGGTTCCCATATAATCGTGGATTAAGTAATTTCTCATTCCGGCCATACTTTTCCATTTAATTGAACTAAACTTTGCTTTAAAATCTACAGGAATTTTTTTGATGGCTTCTCCTATAATTCCAAACTTCTTACTGCGGCTCTTTTTAAAGTTTCGTTCTATAAAAAATCACCTTTTGATATATCATTTCCAATGACTGATTGTAAGTAAGAACACTCGTCAAGAATATGTTTAATGTATTTGATAGGCTCTTTAGACATACAAAACTTCGTTCAATATTTTGGGGCCGATGTACGGACTTAAACCATTCTTGGTAACAACTTCAACTTTTTCATCTTTGAAAACGCTTTCTAACAAATCATAAACAGCCATGTAATTATCAAAGTTTTCTTTGTTTGGTTCAAAGTCAATTAAAATATCAATATCGCTATTATCAGATTGCTCATCTTTTGAATAAGAACCGAATAAACCTAAATTGGAAATTCCGAACTTGGAAAGTTTTGGTTTGTAGGTTTTGAGGATTTGTAATATGTTAGTTTGGGTAGTCATGTAAATTGGAGATAATTAGTATTGTATTTAAATAGGAAACTTGACAAAAAAACTTGTCCTGTCTGAAACTATTTTTTGAGTCTTGCACTAACTATTTCAGAAGCAGGAATTATAATATATTTATCATAATCTTTAAAATTATGATCTTTTGCTTTTATAAATCTTTTCGTTAAATCATCAAATTGATTATCTGGTTTTTTTAAAATCTCCCATTGTTCATTAGTTAATGAGAACGATTGATTTTTATAATAATATTGACTGGAATATTTTAAAAACTCATTTCTCTTTTCATACATGTAATAAGGATTTCTATCATTGATTAAACCTTTATCAAAGCCTTTTTGAAAAGTTTTTATCATACTTATATACTGACTTCCTTGCGGAACGCAATCATTAATGCTTCTATCTTTCATTTCTCCGTATGAATAAGCTAAACATTCTAACATTATTGAATAGGTTTTATTTTTCGTAAACTTAAAATCATTATTTAAGTATGAGCCTTCACTAAAAAAGTTTGCGTCATCCGGATAAATAAAATGATTTCTCATGTGTTCACCTCCTCCATGTATTAAAACTTTGCTGTTCTTAAATACTTTTCCAAAAACATTTTTATCTGTAAGATTTCTAATTATTGATTTTTGTCTGTAATAATCAAACGAGTATCTAAAAGCATTATTTGTTGAACTAAAATTAGTGATTACATTATTAATATAGTTAGAAGTTATAAATGGATAACCGCCAACAAGATTTTGTTCTTGTGCTAATTTTAAGAAAGGTTTAACTTGAATAAAAAAATCATTGCTTTGTTCTTTTCCTAAATTTATAACAGTATCAATTTTATTTTTATTTACATTTTTTAACTTGTAAAAATAAGGTTTAATAAGTTTTTCTAATATATTATCATAAGTAAATTCTAAATCAGAACCACCAATGCTTAATTGCTTTTCACTCTTTTTATTCCAACTTCTTAATTGATTTAAAAAAGTTAAATCTTGTTCAGTATATAGAAACTTAGAAAGTTCTTTTTCTAAAAAAACTTTTGCTTCATCATCATTTTTGATATGAATATAGTAATTGGAAAACTCTGTAATTGAATATGAATTTTCAATAATGATCAAAGGATAATAGTCAAAAGTATTTAGTGCAAAGAAAATTTTATTTCTCAAGTATGAGATATTTTTTGAATAATGCGTTTCACCAAGCATTACAATTCTTTTTTCTTTGGAGATTTTCTTTAAAAAATCAAAATCTTTTATGTTCGAAAAATCGATGTTAATATCTTCATTTGGAAACGTCTCAACTTTTTGGATATGATTGTTAATCGAATTATTTTTTGTTTCTTCAATCTTGTAAAATTCTTCTATTTTTAAATCTTTAAGCGTTAATTCCTGGGCAAATATTAGTTTACAATTTAAGATTATCAAAGCAGTTAAAATTTTCCTCATAAGTATATGTTCTTTCTATAATTAAGTGTCTGTTTAAATTTTTCTGTATTTATTTTCGTTATGAATCCACAATAACAATTATTCAAGATAAAGAATTAGTGTAAAGTTTTATACTTCTTTTATCAACAAAAAAGCGTATTAATTATACCTTGTATAATTTAATGCTTCTTTTATAATGGTAATTATGCGGTCTACACAATTGTTTGGATCTCTTTCGCTTGGTTTCAAATGTAAATAATTTGATTAAGTATTGAACTTTTGATCCGATCCTTTAAAGCATTTTTTGTAACCAAATCAATCGGAAGGCCTAATGTTTGTTCAAGGTATTTTTCCAGCGTAAAAAATGCCCAGCCTACAGATTTTGAAAACGCACAATTAAATCTAAATCACTTGTAGCTGTTTGTTTTTCGTTTGCGTAAGAACCAAAATATCCAATCTCGCTAACATGAAACTGATTCATTAAAATCGGTTTGATTTCCTTTAACTTGTTTTCAATATCAATTCTTAATAACATATATGTAAGATAAGGATTTAAAAAAATATTTTTAAGTCATGCTTTTTTTACTGCACAAAAACTTGTACCGATATTCCTAATAAAATTTTACCCTAATAAAAACAGCATCCCCAACTTACCTCGTATAATTTGGTGCTTCCTTGGTAATCGTAATATCATGCGGATGCGATTCGCGGATACCGGCAGAAGTGATGCGCACAAATTTGGCTTTTTGCAAAGCTCCGATATTGGCGGCACCGCAATAGCCCATGCTGGCGCGCAAACCGCCAACGTATTGGTACATCACTTCGGCTAAACTGCCTTTTACCGGTACGCGGCCAACAATCCCTTCGGGCACTAATTTCTTAATATCGTCTTCCACATCCTGGAAATAACGATCTTTCGAGCCTTGCTCCATCGCTTCGATAGAACCCATGCCGCGATAAGATTTAAAACGGCGGCCTTCATAAATAATAATTTCACCCGGCGATTCTTCCACACCGGCAAACAGCGAACCGGCCATAATCGAACTTGCACCGGCTGCAATCGCTTTCGGAATATCGCCTGTATGTTTAATCCCGCCATCTGCAATAACCGGAACGCCCGTACCTTCCAAAGCTTTGGCGCATTCATAAACAGCGTACAGTTGCGGCACGCCAACGCCGGCAATAATACGCGTGGTACAAATAGAACCCGGGCCGATACCAACTTTTACGGCATCCGCACCGGCATCGGCAAGCGCTTTTGCACCTTCGCCGGTGGCTACGTTTCCTACGATTACCTGCAAATCCGGAAATTTAAGCTTTACTTCTTTTAGCCGGTCAATTACGCCTTTGGAATGGCCATGCGCTGTATCAATCGTTATTACATCAACGCCGGCTTTTACCAGCGCATCAATCCGTTCCAGCGTATCGGCAGTAATGCCAACGGCGGCACCCACACGCAATCTTCCGTGTTCATCTTTACAAGCCGCCGGGAAATTTTTAAACTTCTGGATATCTTTAAAAGTGATCAAGCCCGTCAGTTTTCCGTCTGCATCAACAACCGGTAGTTTCTCGATTTTATAATTCTGTAAAATCTCTTCTGCCTGTTTTAAATCGGTACCGAGGGGAGCCGTAATCAGATTTTCTTTCGTCATCACTTCGCGAACCGGCTTGTTCATATCTTTCTGGAAACGTAGATCCCGATTGGTAATAATACCAGTCAGTTTATGATCAGCATCAACCACCGGAATCCCGCCGATGCGAAATTCCTTCATAATTTTAACGGCATCAGCAATAATAGCATCATGCTTTAACGTAACCGGATCCTGGATCATGCCGCTTTCAGATCGTTTTACCTTACGTACTTCATCGGCTTGCAACTGGATGCTCATGTTTTTGTGTAGCATACCGATTCCGCCGGCCTGCGCAATGGCAATGGCCAAGGCGGCTTCGGTAACGGTATCCATCGCCGCAGAAATTAACGGCACGTTAAGCTTAATTTTTCGGGTTAAAAACGTGCGGGTATCTACATCACGAGGTAAAACTTCCGAGTACGCCGGCACCAGCAGTACATCATCAAACGTTAAACCTTCGGAAACAAATTTGGCAGGATCAAATTGCATAGCAAACAACTTTGGGTTAATTATTTGCCGGGCAAAGGTAACAATTTCAACTTTATTTTATGGATCAGGATGGATTAATCTTCATTTGTTTCTACAAAAACCGCCGTTTCTGCAGCCCTGATTGTTAGTTTTCCGTTGGTGATGGGTACAATTTCTTTATCCATAAAAGAAGCATTAGCAGCTAACATGTAAACAATTGCCCGTTTCGCGCCGCCTAAGTTTAAATGGCAAATAACTGTTTTGCCGGTTTCATCGGGTACGGCCAGCACGTAAATTTTTTTCTTGCCGGAAGCATAAACATCCACGAAAGGATCGGTATTAAGCGTTTGGATAAACTGAAAATTACCCATCAGGTTTTTAGTTTGGAGGAGATAAGCAGCAGCTTTCCGCCGGGATAATCCATCCAGCAAACCCGAAGAAGAATACTGTACTTCGCTGTTTTTATCTACATCATCCAACATGTAAAAAAATACTTTGCCGATGCCGTGCCGCGCATACAAAAACGAAGTGCGCAATAACCAGTCGGCATGCGTATCTTCTGTTGTTTTACCGCCGATTTTTACAGCTGCCTGCGGGCTGTTTTTGTTTACATCATAACCGGTTTCGGTTACCCAAACCGGCAGGTTTTTGTATTGGTGTGCAAGTTTTACAAATCCGTCAGCTGTTTTCCCCGCATCAGAAAGTTCCGGTGCGATACCGCGTTTTGTAGTTAAACTAAATCTTTTCGGGTCGTTGTGTGCATAAAAATGATAATTGATTACGTCAAAACATAAATCCACAGAACCGTCTGCTTTAAAACCGCGGTTTTTTTTACACCAGTTAATCATCTGCTGCACGTAATTTACATCCGGCGCAGCCAAACCGCCCATCACAACCTGCATGTTTGGGTCTGCTGTTTTTACGCCTGTATTTTTGCCGAGTTTGCCTTTATTACCATCATAAAAAGCCGATAAATTAGCCGCATATTGCTGCGGGTTTTGGTATGCTTTTTTGCCTTTCCAGGTTTTATCGCGCTCGTTATCGCATTCTAAATAGCGTACTAAATCTAAACCAATTTTTTTACGGTTGATGCTGTCCGCAGTCCAGCGCGGTTTTGAATTTACTTTTACCAGCGCAGTATCGATGTTTTTGTTGGAGCCATATCGCGCCGCAAACTGAAATGCAGCTTTTGCCTGCAAAATATACGAGGCCGGATTTTGCAAATCAGCACCGAAAGGTGCCGGCACATTTTCCGCATCGCGTTCGTTTTCGGGATAAGTTTTGAGCAACCAGTTTGGGCAGGTTTTTAAACAAACCAATACCGGGATATTTTCTTTTTTACAGCGTTCGTAAATCGCATCGTAATTCCAGCCGCCATTATTTGTTGGGTTAAAAGTGTAATTTCCCGGCGTGGCCTCAATCTTATCCCAGTCCAAATAATGCCTGAAACCACCGAAAGATTTGATCAGTTCCATCTTTTGGTCATCAATCCGGGAAACATCCGGAGCGGATAAAAAATCCCACTCAAAACCGTTAACGCCTAAAAAATCTTTCAAAAAAACAGGGTTTTCGGTAGAAAGCGCAGTCGTAAATTTTTGTGTATCTGTTTGTTTGATGGTTACTTGCTGTTCTTTCGGGGTACAACTTTGTGTGCATAAAAACAGCAATCCAAGCCAAAGGCTTTTTTTCATCTGCTAAAATTTTATTTTTCCGGCTTTCGTATGTAACGGAAAGTTGTAAAAAAAGGTTGCCCTGATGCTTCTTTTACCGATAAAAAAATTGGCTTAAATGTTGCAAGGTTTCGGTTATGAAATTGAAATGCTAAAAACTTTAAATAAATATTTAAACCTAAAAGCAATTTTTTTATTATATATCTGTTTTGTTCTCGAAAACATTAACTGACCACTAATTTCTGATTACGCATGCACGTAAATCCATTATTGTTAAACTTTGAAGATAAAAGCCTGCAAACGTTTTTCTCCTGCAGCCATCAATCCATGCTAATTGCTGATGTAGAATTCAAAACTGTTTTAGAAGTAAACGATGCCGCGATAAACAGCTGCGGTTATGATAAAGAAGAGATTTTTCTACAATCCGTAGAAAAAATCATTCCCCAAAAAGAGCAGCAAAAACTGCTGCAACTTGCCGATGCTTCTTTTACGGCACAAAAAACACTGAAAAAAGAAATTACTTTAATCAGCAAATCCGGTAAAATAATTTATGCCGAAGCTGTTATATCAGCAATTTTATATAAGGGAAAAGAAGCGCGGCTGTTAACCATGACGGATGTTACAGAAAAAAAACTGTACCGTAATTTGTTAGAAGAATTTATCGATACTGAAATCAGTTTACAGGATAAAAACCAGAAACTGAAGACGATTGCTTGTATGAACTTTCATCTGGCCAGGAAACCGCTCGCCAATATTTTAGGTTTAGTAAATGTGATGGACCAATCCACAATTGATGACAAAACTTTATCGGAAGCAATTGAATTTTTAAGGGAAAGCGGCAACGAACTGGACGAATTGATAAAAAACATTGATCCGCAGGAATATTAAGTAAGTATTATTGTGCACGGAATTTCCTGTTTTGTACATCGGTTTCCATGAAAGATTATAAAAAGTATTATTTAATTCCGGCAGCACCTGATGAGGTTTATCTGGCTTTAACCAACCCGGTTAGTATAGAAATTTGGACTGGCGAGCCGGCCGAAATGGCGGAAATCCCAGGTTCGGATTTTTCTTTGTGGGAAGGAAGTATCGAAGGTAAAAACTTGGAATTTGAAGCCGGAAAAAAGATTGTACAGCAATGGTATTTTGGCGATCAGGAAGCAGCATCTATCGTAACGATAAAATTGCATCCGGATAAACACGGCACTTCTGCAGAGTTAAAACATACCAACATCCCGGATCAGGATTTTGACGATATTGTAGAAGGTTGGAATTCTGCTTATTTTGGTTCGCTGGAAGAATTTTTTTCGGGATTATAAAAATAAACTTTCGCCGTTTTCTCTCGTCAAAATGCGATGCTGCTATTGTTAATTTTAGTAATACAGGATGAATTGTAAAATAAAACTAATCCTGTTCTGCTATTTTCTGTCTGCTTTCCCCGGAAAACTTTTTGCTGATTCCAATCTTCATTTTTTTATCAATTACGCTGTTGCGGATACTGTTTTAACACAAACCGACAGCTTAGCCAATCAACGGGATATTCTGGATTATCTGCATAAATTGTTGCATAAAAAAGGAGTTCCGGTTACCAATTCGGCTGTAAAACAGTTTAATTATTCTGTTGTCCCTTCTTTGGGTTACACGCTTTCTACCGGTTTTGCGGCGGGTTTAACTGCCAATGTTGCTTTTTTTGCAGAACCGAAACAGCACGAAAATTTATCTTCCATCGGCTCTGTTTTGGGTTATAACCAGCGCAGTCAGCTTACCTTTAAAATAGGTTCTAACATCTGGACGAAGGACAATAAATTTAATTTGGTGGGCGATTGGCGTTTGTATAAATTCCCGGAAAGTACTTACGGATTAGGAAGTTTAACTTCGCCGGATGATGTAAACCCGATTAAATACAATCTTTTCCGCTTTTATGAAACCGTTTTAAAGAAAATCAAAAACAACTTTTACGGTGGTTTAGGTTACAATCTGGATTATCATTTCGGCATAAAACAAAACGATGCGCCGCAACATTTGCCTACCGGTTACCAGCTTTACGGGCAAACAACCAGTTCTGTTTCTTCGGGCGTTACGTTTAATTTATTGTATGATAACCGCAAAAATTCCATCAATTCAAGAAACGGAATGTATGCAAACCTTATTTACCGCCCCAATTTAAAACTACTTGGGAGCGATGATAATTGGCAATCTTTAACTTTTGATTTCAGGAAATATATCCCGTTAACGCCGGGCGGCAAAAGTGTGCTGGCTTTATGGACACTGGAAAGCTTTACTTTAAACGGCCATCCGCCGTATTTTGATTTGCCGAGTATCGGCTGGGATAGCGGCGGAAATACCGGAAGAGGTTATCCATTAGGCCGTTATCGTGGCCGAAATATGTTTTACGCGGAAGCAGAATACCGGTTTGATTTAACTGATAACGGTTTGCTGGGCGGCGTTTTATTTACCAATGCAGCAAGTTTTTCTGATTATCCGGCCAATCGTTTTCAAAAAATTACACCGGGTTATGGCCCGGGTTTGCGCATAAAATTTAACAAGCGTTCCAACACCAATATTGGTATAGATTATGGTATCGGCACAAATGGTTCGCATGGTTTATTTGTAAACCTTGGCGAGGTTTTTTAGCAAAACCGACTGATGCTTCTTTTACCGTATAAAAATCATCATTCAGAAATTACTGCCTAATTATTCCTAACCGATCCGTATTTACAGGCTTAAAATTTTATTTTTGCCCACTGGCTTTTCATAATCAAACAAAATTTACGCAATTACCGGCCAGGTAAAATACTGTTATGTTTAATTCTGCCCTTGTAAACCGTTTCCGGCAATTAGAAACACCGTTTTATTATTATGATCTGCAACTGCTTAAAGCTACTTTAAAAGTTTGTGCCGATGCTGCTTTTAAGCATCATTTCCATGTGCATTATGCCATGAAAGCCAATTTTAATACGGAGGTTTTAAACACGATACAAAGCTTGGATTTCGGTGCGGATTGTGTAAGCGGAAACGAAGTGCTTGCGGCTATCAATCAGGGTTTTAAAAGCGATAAAGTAGTTTTTGCCGGCGTTGGAAAATCGGATAAAGAGATTAATTTGGCACTGGATCGAGACATTTTTTGCTTCAATGCAGAGTCTGTTCAGGAGCTGCAGATCATCAATGATCTTGCTGCCGCAAAAGGTAAAACTGCCAATATCGCCATTCGTATCAACCCCAATATTGATGCGCATACACATCATTTTATAACAACGGGCCTGGAAGAAAACAAGTTCGGCATCAATACTTGGGAGCTGCCGGTAGTTGCAGCAAAGTTGCGGCAATGCCCGAACTTGCAGTTTTTGGGCATCCATTTCCATGTGGGTTCGCAGATTAACGATTTAACTGTTTTCCGGGATCTTTGTTCAAAGGTGAATGAAATGCAGCTGTGGTTTCAAGATGAAGGTTTTAAGGTGAAAATCCTGAACGTTGGCGGTGGTTTAGGCGTAGATTACCACCAGCCTGACCAAAACAACATTGTCGATTTTGAAAGTTATTTCCAGGTTTTTGCCGATTATTTGCAGGTAAACGAAGCACAGGAAGTGCATTTTGAACTTGGCCGGGCTTTGGTTGCGCAATGTGCCTCCTTAATTTCACGGGTTTTATATGTTAAAAACGGCATCAAAAAAAACTTTTTAATTTTGGATGCCGGCATGACGGAACTGATCCGGCCGATGTTGTACCAGGCTTATCATCAAATTGAGAATTTGTCGAAGACGGATAGTCTGAAAGTCCGAAAGTCCGAAAGTTTGGAAGACGGAAAGATTCAAAGCGAAGAACTTACAACTTACAACTTACAACCCACAACTCACTACGATGTTGTCGGCCCGATTTGCGAAAGTACGGATTGTTTCAGGACTGATGTAGAATTGCCGGAATCGGAACGCGGCGATTTAATTGCGATCAGAACTGCCGGTGCTTATGGCGAAGTAATGGCTTCGGGCTATAATTTGCGTGATCATGTGCAGTCTGTTTATTCAGAATAAAGGATGCTGTTTTTACCGGTATAAAATCAGTAAGAAATGATTACGAGAAAAATATTGATTAAACAGTATTATCTTTAAGAAAAACTGAAAAATACAATAGAAATTAAACTTGTATTATGATTGAATATATTGAAATAGAAGGTTTTAAATCCATCAAAAAAATGCAGATGGAATTGAAACCAATTAATATTTTAATTGGCAGCAACGGAAGTGGCAAGAGTAATTTTATTTCATTTTTTAAACTGATTAATGCAATTTTTAATGAACGTTTGCAAAAGTTTGTCATCGAGGAAAAGGCAGATAATTTGTTGTATTTTGGAAGAAAAACAACTAAAAAGTTATTTGGAAAATTTATATTTGATAATAACAGTTTTAAAAATGCTTACTATTTCAAATTATTATCGGCTGCAAATAGCGAAATGCTTATTGAAAAAGAAGCTTCAAGTTTTGAAGTAGACAGAGAGGGAATAACACGTTATTATATTAGAGACTTTTTAGTAGAAAGTTCTATAGCTAAATCTGATCTTCAAACTGATGAGAGTCTAAAAATACACTTAAAAAGTCTTCAATCATATCACTTTCATGATACTTCTTCTACTTCCTTTTTAAGAAGAGAATGTGATGTAAATGATAACCTTTATTTAAAACAAGACGGACGAAACCTACCTGCCTTTTTATATCTTTTAAAAGTAAAGCATTCAAAAATCTTTAGTAGAATAGAAAAAACAATTCAATCCGTTGCACCTTACATTGCGAATTTTATTTTAGAACCAAGCCGGTTAAACGAACGAGAAATTGAGTTGAGATGGGTAGATCAGGGAGACCCGGAATCTAATTTTTCCGCTTATCAGCTTTCCGACGGAACTTTGCGCTTTATTGCTTTAGCTACTTTGTTAATGCAGCCAGAACCTCCGGCAGTTATTATTATTGATGAGCCGGAATTAGGTTTACATCCTTTTGCCATTGGTAAATTAGCCGGAATGATACAAGCTGCATCTAGTAAATCCCAAATCATTGCAGCAACGCAATCGCCCGGATTAATCAGCAATTTTTCACCTGAAGACATTATTGTAATCGATAAAAGCGAAGAAGAAAAACAAACTGTTTTTAACCGGTTAAATTCAGAATCTTTAAATATCTGGCTCCAAGATTTTACACTTGGCGACTTGTGGGAAAGAAATATTATTAATGCTGCCCAGCCTTTTACCAAATAGCATGAAAAGGATAATTGTTATTGGGGAAGGGCAAACAGAGCAATCCTTTTGTAATGATGTTTTAAAGCCTTATTTCAGTTCAATAGCTATCTATATTGAAAACCCGGTAATCAAGAAAAATAAAGGAGGAATTGTTAACTGGCAAGCTTTAAAGCATCAGATTGAAACACATTTATTACAAGATCCAACTGCTTTTGTAACCATGTTAATTGATTATTATGGCTTGCATAGTCATCATCAATATCCCGATTGGGAAGAAGTAGAAAAAATAGTTGATAAAAACAGCAGGATGAAAAAACTCGAAGATGCTATGCAATTAAATATTGAAGTTGGCTTACAAAAAAGGTTTATCCCGTATATCCAACTGCATGAATTTGAAGCATTATTGTTTAGTGAAATAGAAGTGTTTGATAGAAGTTTTGAAGAATATGAATTTATAAGTTACGATTATCTGGTAGAAACAATCAGTAAAAATAGTAATCCGGAAATGATTAATAATGGTAATGAAACAGCACCATCAAAAAGGTTAGAAAAAATAATTAAAGGATACGACAAGGTTGCTTTTGGTTCTTTACTGGCACATGATATTGGTTTGGAAAAGATAAGAAGTAAGTGTCCGCGTTTTAATAATTGGATTACAAGATTAGAAAGTATTTAGAACAATTTAATAATCCCAAAATCAAACAAAACTTTAACTCAAGTAAATCCAAAATCCATGATCAAAGTTGCTCTCCACGAAGTAAAGTTTTTTGCTTATCACGGATATTATCCGGAAGAACAAATTCTGGGAAATTATTTTACGGTTGATTTGGAAGTGGATTATAACAGCAAGCAAGCTGCTAATGATGACCTTGCTCAAACGGTAAATTATGAAATGCTCTACTTGATTCTGGCAGATGAAATGAAAAAGCCGCGCAAATTACTCGAAACTTTAGTGCAGGAAATGATTGCTAAAATCCGTTCCGAATTTCCGTTTCTGGAAACGATAAAAGTAGGAGTCAAAAAAATGAATCCGCCTTTGCCCGGTGAAGTTAAATGTGCTTATGTTGAAATAACCGATGTAAAAGAAGCGTGAATGATTGCCAGCTATTGCAAAAGTGTTCCGATTTTTTATCCGTAAAAACAGCATCAGCAATTACATTATTAGTAATCTTTTATAAAGGTATTTGTAAAAATCGAATTACAAACTTCTTCACAATGCTAAAATTTCAACAAAAATATAAAATGTGTTAATCAAATGATTAACTTTTTTAAAACATATACTTTACTTTGTGTTTAATAAACAATACCAAAATTGTTATGCGTTTTAAATCCGGTACTCTGTACGCAATCATATCTTTTATTTTTTGCTGCCCAGCTTTTTTAATGGCACAAGCTTCACGGGATTCGCTTCCGCCTGTTGTTTCCCTGCAAGAATGTATTCGTTATGCTTTAAAAAATCAACCGGCTTTAAAACAAGCGGTAATTGATCAGGACATTAACGAACGAAATATCGGGGTTGCATTGGCCGGATGGCTTCCGCAAATTTCAGCAACGGGTAATTATCAGCACTATTTTCAGTTAGCTTCTTCACCAATTTTTAACAGTACAACCGGGGAAACAGTTGTTACACAGTTAGGTATCAAAAATACCTCTACGCTTGGTTTGGGTGCCACACAGACAATTTATAATAATGATGTTTTGCTGGCATCGCGCGCTGCCAAATTTTCCCGACAGTTTTATAGGGAAAATACGGAAAGCAGCCAGATTAATCTTGTTTCTGATGTAAGCAAAGCCTTTTACAACTTGTTGCTTTCGCAAAAACAACTTCAAATTATCGATGAAAATATTGTGCGGTTACGGCTTGCCTTAAAAGATGCTTATCAGCAGTATCAGGCTGGCGTGGTTGATAAAATTGATTATAAACAAGCAACTATTTCTTTAAATAACGAATTATCGGCACATAAACAAACACAGGAAGCCATTAAAGCAAATGTGGCTATTTTAAAAGAACTGATGGGAAATGCAGATAACCGCATTATAAACCCGGTTTATGATAGTGTGGCTTTAGTAAGAGAAATAGCGGTTGATACCAACGTGGTTGCCAATCCTGCAAACCGGGTTGAATATCAGTTACTGGAATCTACGCGGTCTTTGCAAAATCTCAATATAAGCTATTACCGGTATGGTTATCTTCCAACGGTTTCAGCTTTTGGTAACTATAATTTATCTTATTTAAACAATCAATTAGGTAATCTCTATAATCAATCGTACCCAAATTCTTATGCCGGATTAAGTGTTTCTATTCCTATTTTCCAGGGAACCAGAAGGCTGCAAAATTTAAGAAAAGCTAAATTACAGGTTGAACGTGCAGATTTGGATTTAGTGAACAGTAGAAATACAATCAGCACGGAGGTTACGCAAGCCCTGGCTAATTATAAAAGTAATTATACGGAGTTGATTACCCAAAATGCAAACGTTAGCCTGGCAAACGAAGTTTATAACGTTGTTTTCCTACAATACCGGGAAGGTATCAAAACCTATCTGGATGTAATTGTGGCACAATCAGACCTCCGCACTTCACAGTTAAATTATAACAATGCTTTGTTTACGGTACTTTCCAGTAAGGTTGATTTGCAAAGGGCATTGGGCACGCTTCCGGTAAATTATTAAACAGATACACACATCATGAAAAATAAATATATACCTTTTATTCTTTTAATAGGTTCTGCAAGCTGGATGTCTTGTTCCAAATCGCAAAAAAAGAATACTGCCGTTCCTGCAACGCCTGTAGTTGTGCAAGCTGCCGAAAAAACAGATGCTACTTATTATGATCAGTTTGCCGGATCTGTTGTGGCTTTAAACAGTGTTGAGCTGCGTGCCCAGGTTACCGGTTTTATCACCGGAATTTATTTTAAGGAAGGAGAAGTGGTACCGAAAGGGAAAATTTTATATGAAATAGACCGCCGCTTATACGAAGCTACTTATCAGCAAGCGCAGGCAAATTTATTAAGCGCGCAGGCCAGTTATAACCGGGCTCAAAAAGATGCAGACCGATATACTCAGCTCATTCAGCAGGATGCCGTTGCCCGCCAGATTTTAGATAACGCCATTGCTACGTTGGAAACCAGCAGAAGCCAGGTAGCAGCAGCTGTTGCAGCTGTTAAATCTGCCAAAGCAAATTTGAGTTATTCTATCATCAAAGCTCCTTTTACCGGCCGGATTGGTATTTCGCAGGTAAAATTAGGTGCACAGATTGCACCAGGCACAACTTTGCTTAACACGATTTCATCAGAAAACCCGATAGCGGTTGATTTTGTGGTAGATGAAGGAAGCATCACCCGGTTTGTAAAACTGCAGAATAAAGTTGTTAAACAGGATTCTACTTTTAAAGTAGTATTGCCCGACGGAACAAATTATAACAAACCCGGACAGATATCGGTTATTGACCGCGGTGTGGACAATCAAACCGGAACCATTAAAGTAAGGATCAAATTCCCGAACCCTAAAAACCAATTGATCGATGGCATGAGCTGCGTATTGAATGTATTAAATCAGGCATCCGGAAATCAAGTCGTTATTCCTTACAAAGCCGTGGTAGAGCAAATGGGCGAATACTTCGTTTATATGGCAAAAGATACGATTGCTAAGCAAATCAAGGTAAAGATCGGGCCTAAAGTGGCCAATAATGTTGTTGTTTTTCAAGGCGTAAAAGAAGGTGATAAAATTATCACAGAGGGTTTGAACCGGCTTCGCGACGGCGGCCATATTACATTAGGTGCACCAAAACCAGCACCGCAAGGACAACAAACAGGTAAATAATTTTTTAGACACAGGAAGCATCAATTATGATTGCAGAAACTTTTATACGCAGGCCGGTTACCGCTATCGTTATTTCATTGGTAATCGTTATTGTTGGATTACTGGCCATGAGTTCTTTATCCATCGGCCAGTATCCGGAAATTACGCCGCCGACGGCACAAATTACAGCTACTTATACAGGTGCTGATGCGCAAACAGTTGAACAAACCGTAGCCACACCGATAGAAGTACAGGTTAACGGTACGCCGGGTATGACTTATCTAACCAGTAATAGTACCAGCAACGGGCAAATGACTATGACTGCGAATTTTGAGGTAGGTACAGATATTAATATTGCCACCTTGGATGTGCAAAACCGAGTTAGTATAGCCCAGCCCACCTTACCGCAGGAGGTACAACGTATAGGTGTAACCGTTAGAAAAAGAAACCCGAGCATCCTGATGCTGGTTGCTTTATACTCGCCAAAAGGAACACACAACGTTACTTTTTTGGATAACTACACCAACGTTTTCATCAAAGATGCGTTAGGACGAACCAAAGGTGTAGGTGATATTTTTACCCGTGCCGATGATTTTAGTATGCGCGTTTGGCTAAAACCGGATAAACTTGCCCAGCTTGGTATTACGGCTGCTCAAGTAACTTCGGCTTTGCAGGAACAAAACGTGCAGGTTGCCGCCGGAACGGTAGGTGCGCCGCCTCAAAAAACTTCTCAGGTATTTGAGTACACCGTATTTGTAAAAGGCAGGTTGGTTAAGCCGGAAGAATTTGGTAAGGTGATTGTTAAAACTGACCCTGCAACCGGCTCTATTGTTTATTTAAAAGATGTTGCCAGGATAGAACTCGGTAAATTTAATTATACCGGTAACTCGTTTGTAGATGGTAAACGTGCTTCTTATCTGCTGGTTTATCAGGCTCCGGGCAGCAACGCACTATCTACAGCCGAAGGTGTTTACACAATGATGGAAGAGCTTAAAAAGCAGTTTCCTGCAGATGTAGATTATGTAGTTCCTTTTGAATCCGTTTCTGTGGTACAGGTTTCCGTCCACGAAGTGGTGCAAACATTGCTTATCGCGCTGCTTCTGGTAATCATTGTGGTATATCTTTTCCTGCAAACCTGGCGTGCAACTTTAATCCCGGTGCTGGCTATTCCGGTTTCAATCATCGGTACGTTTGTGTTTTTCATCCCGTTAGGTTTCACTATCAACACTTTAACTTTGTTTGGTTTTGTGTTGGCTATCGGTATTGTGGTGGATGATGCGATTGTAGTGGTGGAAGCGGTACAGCATTATATGGATGAGGAAGGGATGTCGCCGGCAGATGCTACCACACATGCCATGCAAGATATCTCGGCTCCGGTAATTGCTATTGCGCTGATTTTGGCAGCAGTTTTCGTTCCGGTAGGTTTTATTCCGGGGATTGTAGGCCGGTTATACCAGCAATTTGCGATCACGATTGCAATTTCTGTACTGATTTCTGCTTTTGTGGCTTTGTCTTTAACACCTGCTTTGTGTACCTTAATTTTACGTCCTTCAGAAAAAGACAAAAAGAAATCGTCCTGGCTGGATAAGTTTTTTGACAAGTTTAACGGCTGGTTTGGCCGTATTACCGATCGTTACCAAAAAGGTGTTGATAAAGGTATCAATCATGCAAAAATTGTAGTAATTATCCTTGTTTGTATTGTGGCTGGGGCTTTATTACTGTTTAAAAACAAGCCTTCCGGTTTTATTCCTACAGAAGATGAAGGCCGGTTGTATATTACCTTTGATTTACCGGAAGCATCATCTACTGTTAGAACGGTTAATGTTTTAAAACGAATGATGAGTATCCTGGATAGTGTGCCGGGTGTTGGCCATTATGCAGCTTTAGGTGGTTTAAACGTGGTAACTTTTGCTAATAAATCTAACAGCGGTACTATTTTTTGCTCCTTAAAACCCTGGGACGAGCGTAAAGATAAATCGCAGCAGTTACAAGCTTTGGTAGGTACTTTACAGCAAAAATTATCGGTGATAAAAGAAGCAAATGTCGTGGTAATTCCGCCGCCGGCCATTCCGGGTTTAGGTAATACTGCCGGTTTTTCTTTTATTATTGAACAAAAAGAACCTAATGCTGATGTCAAAACTTTTGAAGGTGTAATCCAGAACTTTGTTGCAGAAGCTAACAAGCGGCCCGAAATTTCTAAAGCTTTTACCTTTTTTACTGCCCGTACGCCAAGTTACCAGTTAGAGGTTGATCGTGAAAAAGCAAAGAAATTAGGTGTTTTAGTTTCTGATGTGTTTAACGCTTTGCAAACATATCTGGGAAGTACTTATGTAAACGATTTCACGATTTACGGCCGAAATTTCCGGGTACTGGAACAAGCTGATTCTTCTTATCGAACAGATATAAAAAATTTAGGGCAGTTTTTTGTACGCAATCAGGCCGGAACGATGGTTCCGCTAAGTACACTTACTTCCTATAAAGTAATAGAAAGCGCGCCTTTAATCTCCCATTACAACTTGTTCCGTTCATCCGAAGTTGATGGTAGCCCGGCTGTTGGTTACAGTAGCGGTGATGCTTTAACAGCCTTAAAAGAAGTAGCCGCAAAAACTTTGCCGCAAGGTTATGGCTACGAGTTTTCCGGATTGAGCAGGGAAGAGCTGGCATCGGGTTCCAAAACCATTTATATTTTTGGCTTGTCCATCATGTTCGTGTTCCTGTTCCTGGCGGCATTATACGAAAGCTGGTCGGTTCCGTTCTCAGTATTGCTGGCCGTACCGATTGGTGCATTCGGTGCAATTTTGTTCCTCACTTTTGTTCCGCATATTGATAACAACGTTTATGCGCAGATCGGTTTGATTACACTAATCGGCCTGGCTGCTAAAAATGCAATTTTGATTGTTGAGTTTGCCAAGGAAAGGGTAGATAAAGGGATGGACTTGGAGGAATCAACACTGGAAGCGGTTAAGCTTCGTTTACGGCCAATTATTATGACGTCGCTGGCTTTTATCCTGGGCGTATTGCCGCTTGTTTTTGCATCCGGTGCGGGCGCACAATCCCGGCAAACTATCGGTTTTACGGTTTTAGGCGGGATGCTTGCCGCCACCTTGATCGGTATTTTTATTGTGCCGGTGCTTTATGTAATCATCACTAAATTTGCTTACGGCAAGAAAAAGCTGGAAGAAATGAAAGCAAACTACAAGCCGGAAGAAAATTCTAAACAGTAAAACCTTTCCTCATTTTTAGGTGATAAAAGAAGTATCAGAATCGATGCTTCTTTTATCATATAAATAATTTTATTTCTTATTAAATACTTGTTAAATTTAAACTGTCTGCATGGCTGTCAATTTTGCTACAGTTTCGGTTTTCCAATTATAAGATGAGGTTTTTTAACATTTTTTTTTCTTGTTTTTTGGTGTTGCTGTTAACCAAAACTTACGGCCAATGCCCGGAGAATATCGGTTTTGAAAACGGCGATTTAAAAAACTGGCAAAGCTATACCGGTTTAATTTCCCGTACGGGTGATATTAGTGTTTCTCCTACGGTTGCAATCCCGGGCAGGCAAACCATTATAAAATACCAAGCCAACCAGCTGGATCCGTACGGGAAATTCCCGATGACCTGCCCAAACGGAAGTTTATATTCTTTAAAATTAGGAAACGATGGTACCGGCGGACAGGCGGAGCGGGTGAGTTATACGTTTACCGTTCCTGCAAATCAAACCTATAGCATTATTTACAATTATGCGGTTGTGTTTCAAAACCCCGACCATGCAGATTATGAGCAGCCAAAATTTACAGCAAGGGTTTTTGATGTTACCTCAAACAAGTATGCTAATTGCGGTTCCTTTGAATTTGTAGCTTCCTCCGGTTTGCCCGGTTTTGAGCAATCCGTTTACGGGAACAGTGTGTTTTTTAAACCATGGGCACCTATCACCATCAACTTATCAGGTTATGCCGGGAAAACATTACGCCTGGAATTTACTACAAATGACTGCACCCGCGGCGGCCATTTTGGATATGCTTATGTTGATGTAAATGAAAACTGCGCTTCGCCGATTACCGGAAACACCTATTGTGCCGGGAACTCTTTTCTAAAAATGAGTGCTCCGGCAGGTTTCCAGGCTTATTACTGGTATAATGAGGATTTTTCTAAAGTGCTTGGTACCAGTAATACATTAACAATCACACCCGCGCCGCCGGATCAAACACATTATGCGTTAAGAATTGTACCTTTTCCGGGTTTGGGCTGCGAGGATACTTTGTTTACCACGGTTATTGCTTCACCGGATATTTTAACTTTAAAAGTGAAAGACTCGATAGCCGGCTGCGAATCCGGCATCAGTTTAAAAGAAAGCAGGCTTACCGAAGGCAGCAGTCCGAACCTAACTTATTCTTATTTTACCGATCCGGATGCCCAAAATTACGTGCCGGATCCGGAACAGGTTACCACCAGCGGGACTTATTATATACGGGCGGTAAATACTGCAGGCTGTTCGGATATTAAGCCGATACAGGTTAGCCTTAATAAAACGCCGGATATCCTGATCACCGATCCCGATCCGGTTTGTTTTCCGGATAAAGCGGATCTCACCCAAACAAAAATTACTGCGGGCAGCAGTTCAACACTCACTTATTCTTACTGGAGAGATGAACAGGCAACGGTTCCTTTAAAGTTGCCGCAAGCCGTAGATTCTGCCGGAACTTATTATATCAAAGGCATCAACACAATTGGCTGTGCTGCAATTGTGCCGGTAAAAGTAGTAATCGGTATAAAACCCAAGCTGGTTATCACAAATCCTTCGGCCTGCATACAGCTTGACTTAACAGCGGCTGCCGTTACTTCGGGCAGCGATCCGGGTTTAACATTTTCCTACTGGCTTGATGCTGCTGCTACCAATGCTTTGGCTGCGCCGGATCATGTTGCAACCAGCGGAAAATACTATATCAAGGCTGCAAATCCGTCCGGCTGCTATACTGTTTCCTCCGTTTATGTCCAGGTTTTTGCCCTTCCGGTTTTTAAAGTTGTTAACCCACTGCCGGTTGTATTTCCGAGTAAGGTAGATTTAACAACAGCTATCAGCGGCAGCGATACGCTTACTTACAGTTATTGGAAAGATCAGGCAGCAACCGTACCGCTATCCAATCCAACTGCCTTAGAAACCGGTGGTACTTATTACATTAAAGCAGGTAACAAAGCTGGATGTACACTTATTTTACCAGTTACGGTGGTAGTTAATCCGCCGGCTATAGTTAAAATTATTGCACCAAATACGTTTACGCCCAATGCCGACGGAACAAATGATTATTTCAAGTTTAGTTTTGAAGGAGCTTTGCAGATGAATTACCTGAAAATTTTTAACCGTTACGGACAAGAGATTTTTGAAACGAAGCAGCTAACGGATTACTGGAACGGTACTTTTAACGGAAGTAAAGCCCCGGCAGGTACTTATTACTGGGTTTTGGAAGGAGCGGATACTTACCGAAAAGAACGGATTGTAAAATCCGGTTCGATTACCTTAATTCGTTAAGCGATTGCGCTAATTCAGATTGCCAATCTTCTGGTAACACATTTAATTCCCTTTTTGCCTATTGCAGCAAAGTTAGGCGTTCAATCTCCTTTTGTATTTCTGATAGTACATCCTTGTTTTGTATCACTTTTTTATTACCCACCTTTAGTGAAAAGATAATAAAAACCTTACCACCATATTTTTCTTCAAAAGATTCAAAGTTAGCTTGCATTCTTTCGGAAGGTTTAATTTCGTGAGCTTTTGAATTTGCTCTCACAATCCTAATTTGGATACCAAACCCTTTATTACCAACTTTTCCTATATAATCAATATCTGCTGTATGCTCTAAATCTGTATCAGAATCTTCAAAAACTATATTAGGAAAATATTTTGCCAACACGTCATCAATTATAGATTTTTCAACTATATAAAACCTAATTTGGCTCTTGTCTTGGCACTCATAATCCTTAGTAAACATAAGTCGAATTTTAACTTGTTTTCTTTATTTGTAAAAGTATAAAATAATATATTTTTTATTTTTACCAGAATCAAATGTCAAATACTTCATTTATTCTTTCGTAAGGACTGCTTTAACAAGCTTAAAATATAATCAATATCTTCTAAGTCTATTAATTTAATTTCATATGCTCCATTTCCCCAATGGCCAACATTTGAAACATCACGCGATACATTCTTTTGATCTTGTAATTCCCCACTTTTTAAATTCAAATAAACTTTCAACCCTTTACCTAATAATACAACATCACAAAATATATTATTGTTAATTTTAAAACCTAAAGTTTGCTTTTTAGGCTGAACAATTACATTATCTTCCATGTTTAGTAATCTTTCTTTAAACTGTTTATATAACTCACGAGTTTCAAAATCAACTTTTATTAAATGGTCTTGTTCTGTATAAACTTTTACTTCTTTGCTAACTGTTTCTACAGTTTCATCTGTTCGTGAAATAGTTCTAATACTTTCTTTAGCCGATGATTTTTGAATTTGTTCAAAGGAAATTGTATCATTTTCAAATTTCTTAACTTCCCAGAGTTCAATAGGTAAATCTTTAAAATTTATGGCTTCTCGTTGGTATGTTGTAAATAAAGGTGAAATGAAAATTACTTTTGACTGTGTCCAATCTACATCAGTTCGCTTTAAACTTTTGTTTTGACTTTCGTTGTATTCTAAAATAAAATCCGCTTTATTATTAAGCATCAAAGACAGATATGCATAACCTTGATCAATTACGCTAAAAGTTTTATCTCGCTTGTATTCAATAATAATAAAAGCTTTCGTTTCTAAGTCAAAGGCTAAAGTGTCAATACGGAAATTATTTAAAGAAAATTCTGAACGAATAAAATTAAGCTGAAGAAGGGTTTGTAAATTCTGCTCTGCTAAAAGTTGAATCTCACGTTCTAATTTAAATGAAATTTCTTTAACATGTTCTAATTGTTGTCCTATTTTAAATAACGGCATATTTAATTATGATATAATTGCGATTATACTTATTATATCTACGATTACATTTATAATTGAGTTGATTCATAAAATATATTTTTGATTCTTCAACTTCCCTCAACCCTTTACAACTTCTCCCCAAGCATGTGCCATCAACTGAGCGCCAGCCAAACTTGGGTGCACGCCATCACCAGTCCAGTAAACACCCGGAGCTAATTTTACCGCTTTATCAAAAACAGATTGAAAGGGGATAAAAGCAGCATCAAAAGTATCAGCCATTTCGCGGGCAGCTTGCTGGTATTCCGGGAATTCGGGGTACCAGGTTTTATCAACCGATTTTACATCCGGCACGGCAAAAGGCTCGCAAATAATCAGTTTTACAGTAGGCAAAGCTTTTTTGGTGCGTTCCAGCAAAGCTTTAAAATCGTTCCGGTAAATTTCTACCGTGCCGTTGTAATGGCCGTCGTGCTTATGCCAGTAATCATTTACTCCGATCAAAATACTTAAAACATCAGGTTTTTGGTTGAGGCAATCCGCATCCCAGCGTTCGGCTAATTGGTAAACTTTGTTGCCGCTGATGCCTTTGTTGTAAACTTTCAGGCTTTTTTCGGGGTACTTAAATAACAGCTCCGAGCCGGCAATCATGGCATAACCGGAACCTAAAGCCGATGTATTATTCGCGTTCAAATCGTCTTTTTTCCGTCCGGCATCCGTAATCGAATCGCCCTGAAACAGAACCGTATTGTTTTGGCCGATAGTAATTTTGCCAGCTTTTGCTTCTGTAAAAGCAGCAGTAACAATTTCAGTTAGCGTAAGCGCAGAAACGCCTGCGACAGAACCTGCTTTGATAAACTTTCTGCGGGAAAAGTAATTCATTATATCTGTTTTAACTGGTTAAAGTTTTAATATTACTATTTTTTCGCCATAGGAGGGGGGATCTTCATTAAAACGATTAAACTTATAATGTTTGATGAAGATTTTTCCCTTTGGTCGAAATGACAAAAATAACAAAATGGTAAAACTTCAACTCCGGCGGTAATTGTTCAGTCCCGTTTTGGGTGATGCTTCTTTTACCACCTCTTTTTTTGGTTTTAAAACATTGTAACCGGGTTTCACAATTTTGATACTTTGTTTGGAAAGATCAATACTGGCATTTAACTCAAAGCCTAATAAAACAATTAAAGAGTTGAGGTACAGCCAGATCATGGTTACAATCAGCGTACCGATAGAACCATAAACTTTATTGTAGGATGAAAAATGATTGATATAAAAGCTAAAGCCGAGCGATGTCAGAATTGCTAAAACCGTAGCCATAATGGATCCGGCACTTAAAAATTTCCATTTTTGGACGTGTGCCGGTCCATATCTATACAAAATAGAAACCGTTACAAAAAATAACAGGATCACGATAATCCAGCGGGTAACTATAATTAAAAATACCCAAAATATGCCGCTGCCGTGAATTTGCTGTCGTGTAAAACCGATAAACTTTTGTCCCAGAATCATGATGGCAATTCCGGCGATAAAAGCGAAAACAAGTAGTAAAGTTAAAATCAAGGCGATCCATCGGCGGTGGAACCAGGTTCGCGTATCTGTAGTTAAAGTAGATTTATTAAAAGCGGCCATCAGGTTACTTACGCCGTTGGTGGCGAAAATTACAGCCGAGAAAAAGCCGAACGAAAGTAGTTTCCCGTTCTGGTTTTTGATAATATCTACAATTGTTCCCTGGAAAGCGAGAAAGGCGTTGGTAGGCATTACGGTTGCCATAACCGATAATAATTTATCCTGAAAATGCCTGATCGGGATGTAAGGGATCACCGTAAACATAAAAATGATACCCGGAAAAATGGCCAGCATCAAGTTGTAGGCCAGTGCAGATGCTTTGTTTAACAGGGATTCTTTATGGATTTCGGCAAAGAAAAAAACACCGATTGTATAGAGCGGCAACGAATTAAAACCGGGCAGGATAAGCACCTTGGTGCAATCCGTTAAATAATCATAGAACTTAAAGCGGAGCAAAAAATTATGCAGCCAGATCATGCAATGATACTATACGAAAAAAAGTTTTACACGGTTCAAAAATTCGGCAGAAGGCAAACATGGCCGGTTCGTTTTTTGGTTTACAAAAACCAGCAAAGTTTCACCTAAGTGGATCAGTTCCTCCTTTTCATTATACAATTCATACAGGAAATGAATGCGGATGCCAGGCATTTTCTGCATAATTACTTTGATGCTGATTTCCTCGTCATACAAAGCCGGTTTCAGGTATTTGCATTTCATTTCCAGCACCGGCATAATAATCCCGGATTCTTCCATTCCGCTGTAAGTCATGCCCAAACTACGCAACATTTCTACCCGGCCAACTTCAAAAAATTCGGCGTAATTGCCGTAATACATGTAACCCATCTGGTCGGTTTCGCCGTAGCGAACACGGATTTTCGTGGTATGGGTAAACATATCAACGTTTAATATTGAGATTGTCTAACGCCTGGTGAAATTTTTGCGCATTAACTAAATGATCCGCCATATTGGTTGCAAAATTATGATAGCCGGAAAAATCTTCTTTGGCACACATGTAAATGTAATTGTGCTTTTGATAATTTAAAACCGCTTTTACGGCATTAACGGAAGGCATCATGATCGGGCCGGGCGGTAAACCGGTATTCAGATACGTGTTGTAAGGCGAGTTAAAAATCTTGTATTTATTCAATACTCTTTTTATGGTGAAATCTTTTAAAGCGAAAATTAACGTCGGGTCTGCCTCCAGTTTCATGCCCCGGTTAAGGCGATTCATATACAAACCGGCAATTGCAGGCATTTCGTTATCATACAAAGCTTCGGCATCTACAATAGAAGCCAGGATGCTTGTTTGTATCGGCGTTAATCCTATTTTTTTTGCTTCATCTTTTCGTTCGGATGTCCAGAATTTTTGGTATTCATCGTTCATCCGGGTAAAAAACTTTTCTGCCGGCCCGTTCCAGTACATTTGGTAGGAGTTGGGCATAAACATTACGTAAACGTTATCCGGTGTAAAACCAAAAGGTTTTAAATAAGCAGCCGAATCCAGCAAACGAATAATTGAGGATGAATCAGCCTCCAATTTTTTACCGATCATGCCGGCAAAAGTTTCTTTTAACCGCACGTTTTGGAAGGATAATTTTACCTGTTCCTGTTCGCCCAAAGCCAGTATCCGAATCAGTTTTTTATTGCCCATTCCTTTATGCAAACGGTATTTTCCGGGTTTTACACGGTTTTCATAATGTTCACTATAAGCAACTTGCATAAAAGCAGAGGTATCTTTTACAATTTCTTTTTGCTCAATCGTTTTCAAAACGTCTGTAAAATCAGAGCCGGTTTTAATATACAGATACTGTTGATTATCAGTAACGTTAGGGCCATAATATTTAAAATAATAGTTAAATGCCGTAAAAGCCAGCAATAGCACAAACATAACGCCAAGCGCAATAAAAAACTTTTTGAGCAAACCGGATTTACGAGGATTTTTTTTAGACATATCAGTACAAAATTAACTAATCTTGTGTAAAGCAATTAAACCGCCTTTTAAATTTCGTACTTTTTTAAAGCCAAGCTGCTTTAAAATTTCCTGTGCGGTTCTGCTTCTCAGGCCCATCTTGCAAACCACAATTATTTCCGCCTCTTTATCAAAACCCTTTTGGTTTATGCTGACGCTGATTTTACCCAGCGGGATATTTTTACCGCCGATATTATAAGTTGCAAATTCCATCGGTTCCCGTACATCCAGCAAATTTAACGGTTCGGCATTCTGTATCCGCTTTAAAAGTTCATCTGCTTCAATATCGTCCATCTCAGTATTCATTTTAATTTCCCTGCGATACGATAATATTGATCCTGGTGCCGATACTGATTTTAGCCGTCGAATCTGTTTTCATCGGTTGCTGGGATTTAACCAGTACTTTGGCAGAATCGGTAATGGTGCCTTCGTAAGTAACCGTTCCGAGCGTTAAACCGGATTGGCTGATCACAAATTTGGCCGCATCTAACTCCTGGTTGGTTAAATCCGGAATATCTACTTCGCTGGCACCTTTTCCGTCGCCCAAAATTAAATCAATCTTTGAACCTTTGGGTAATTTAGCACCTGCTTTAATAGCTTCTCCTGCAAAACGAACTTCCAGTACCCGGTTTCGGGCAATATCAGAACGGTAACTGGTATCGCCCAGCTTTAAACCAAAGTTGGTAAGTGTGGCTTCTGCTTCGCGAAAAGCGATGTTTTCTAACGCTGGCAAGCTTACGTTCGGTGCCAGTTTGGTAATAACGGTTAGGTAAATCGTACGGTTTTCTTTTACGTTTGTTGCCGGGTCGGGATCTTGCTGCACCACCGTTCCGGGATCCTTGTCCGGCAAGTAAACCGAGTCGATTTTATACTGAAAACCCTGCTCGTCCAAAATAGCAGAAGCGCGGCTGATTTGCATACCGATCAGCTTTGGGACCGGGATGCCGCTGCCGTGGCGCGTATAATAATTTAAGCTGAAAACAATAATCAACACTACAACTAAAACTGTTACAGCTGCTAAGAAAAGGTTGATCAGGAAAGATTTACTTTTAAGGTAAGTGAAAAAAGAACTCATTTACAGATAGTTGCAAGCATCAGCTTTGGGTTTTTATTTTATCCAAACATAATCAAAACCTGCATAAAATATTATATAAAGCATCAATTTCTAAGTCGTAAGCAAATTCTCTGAATCTGAAAATAGGATTTGGTACCATGCTTCTTTTATCAACTAAAAATTTATTTGGATAGAAGTGATCTTAAATTTAATAGCAAATCCTGTAAATTCCGGTAAAATTTTCAATTATCTTTGGTTCTATGACTACCCAAAAAATTGCCCTGCTGGCCGGAGGTTATACCGGAGAATATGAAGTTTCAATCAATAGTGCCCGTAACATTGCAGCCAGTTTAAATCCGGAAAAGTACCAGGTTTATACGATCCTGATCAACCGGAATAATTGGTTTTACGTTTCTTCGGAAGGGGAAAATATCGAGGTAAATAAAAATGATTTCAGTATAGATATTGCCGGGGAAAAGATAAAATTTGATGCTGCTTTTATCACCATTCACGGCACGCCGGGAGAAGACGGAAAGATGCAGGGTTATTTGGATATGCTGGGCATCCCGTACAACAATTGTGATGCGGCAACTTCGGCTTTAACCATGAATAAAGCGTACACCAAAGCTGTTGTTAAAGATATTGAAAACCTGTTTGTGGCAAGTTCGGTGCAGGTTTTTAATCAGCATAAAGAAACAATTTTAACACAGGTTCAGCATTTAAAACTACCCTTGTTTATCAAACCGAATAATGGCGGCAGCAGCGTGGGCATGTCAAAAGTAACGGTAAAAGAAGCATTGCCGGCAGCGTTGGAGAAAGCTTTTGCAGAAGACAATCAGGTTTTGGTGGAGGAATTTATAAAAGGCCGTGAGTTTAGTATCGGCATCGTTAAATTCGACGGAGAAATTTTGGTTTTGCCGGCTACGGAAATCATCAGTTCCAAAGAATTTTTTGATTACGAAGCTAAATATACGCCGGGCGTTTCGCAGGAAGTTACGCCGGCCAACCTTAGCGAAGCGCAAAACCAGCGCATAAAAAGTGTGGTAAAAGAAGCATACCGTATTTTAAACTGCAAAGGGATGACGCGTATCGATTTTATTTTGGAGGAAACAACGGATAACTTTTATTTTATCGAGATCAATACCACGCCGGGGCAATCGGCAAACAGTTTGATCCCGCAGCAGGTTCGCGCCGCCGGGATGGATTTAAGTGAATTTTACGGGAAGCTGATTGAGGAAGCGATGAGGTAGGAGCGGGGAACGGGTGAAAAAAGCGAGGATCGAAGTGAAAAGAGCGAGGATCGAGGTGAAAAAAGCGAGGAACGAAGTGAAAAGAGCGGAAACAAGAAAATCTGAAATTGTTATTCCGCTCCCCGCTCTTAAAACTTCGCACCCCTCCTCAAATCGTATATTTCTCAATCATTTCCGGGCTTACTTTCATGCCGCGGCCGGTGTTTATATCGATCAAAACATAATCAAACCAGCCGTCAGAACAAACTTTCCTGGTTTTTTTATTGATGATTTCAAATTGTACGCGGCAGCCTTTATCGCCAAAACTTTCAATACCTGTTCGTACCGTAAATTCATCGCCCATGTTTAGCGCGCGTTTGTAATCCACGTAAGCGGTACGCACCACCCAGCCAAAACCCCGGCTCATAAATTCCTCCATCGGCATACCGTAAAAGCGTTCCATCTGGTCGTACCGCGCAGCCAGCACATAATCAAAATATTTGCTGTTGTGTACATGCTGAAACATATCGATATCATCCGGCCTCACCTTAAAATCTGTTTCAAATATGCTGTAGGAAATATTCATAATACTTTACGACGGAAAGCAAAGATGCGGCAAAAATTTTTAAGAAACGGCAGGAGCGGTGATGCTTCTTTTATCGCCTAAAAATACCGGTTTTAAATTTCCCTGATAAATCAATGAAAACCTTTAAACTGCCAGTGCACGCCTGCCAAGCCGCCAACATTATTGGTAAAATCACCGGCATCCAATGCAAAACCTGCCGAAATTTTTAAACTGTTGGAAATGCTGTAATATACTTCCTGCAAAGTATAAAACTGGCTGAGGTTAGGGCCATAATTCCCATACTTGCCATTGGTATAAGTAAGCCTTGTTTTGCCGGATAACTTATTGCTTAGTTGCAGGAGCAAGCCAATATTGCCGCCGGCAATCTGGTTATAAATGATGTTGGAGTTTCCCGGAATATTAGGGTTGCTCCAGTCAAAAGGTTTGATTCCCCGCTGCTGGAAATATGGATAATCCTGCGCCCGGTAACGGTTGATAAACAACGGCGTACCCACGATCATGTTCTGGTATTCCCAGCCGGTTCTGTAATAGCCGTTGTTATAATATGCCTGGCGGTTTTCGGCCGGTGCATAGTTTTCTGCCTGTTTGGTATAAATAAATTCCAGCAATACTTTTTTTACCACTGCATTTTCATTCTTGGGTTTCAGGCTGATACCGGATAGATTATCAATGTTTCTGATATCGATACCCCAGGTTCCGTCAAAAGGCGTTTGATGATACAAATGTAGTAAGAGGCCGCTCGTTTCCAGGTCAAACCCGAGTTCAAACACACCCCGCTGGTCGCCGGCATGATAAACCGCGTATTTCAAAGCATTAGGATCAAAACCCGAACCATCATCCGCATTAGCTGTAGAAAAGAATACGTCCAAAAATCCTTTAAAAGAGCGTTCTAACTGTATGCTGTCTCTCTTGCCGCCCCATTCTACATAATGCTGCACACCTGCAAAAAACTTAAATTTCTTTTTGCCGGCACGCAGGTACAGGTTTTTTTCATGATAATAAGAATTCAAAAAGCGATCCCTGCCCAGCCAGCCGTGGCTTAATTGCCCTTTTACCTGCAGCCAGCCGTTGGTAAACGGCACATTTACATAATCAGTTAATGCGATGGTTATTTGAGGGATCGGCAGCGCGTTGCTACTCACGCCCAATGATCCGCTTGATAAATCCTGATCTATTTCTCCGGGAATATATTTAAAGCGGCCAGCCCGGATTTCCAGATGCTTGTAACCCGCTTTTGCATAACCTTCCTGCAGGGTAAAATCTTTAAATTGATTATTGTTGATAAGGTTGGCACCATACTTTACATAAAACATCGGTTGTTCAATCCCGGTTGGGTTTGATTTACTGATGTATTTTTTCCCAAAATAATTTGCGTTGCTAAACCCTACATAAGTTGAAGCATCGTATTGCCGGTCGGTAATCGCTCCCCAGCGGTTTGAAACCAGCCATAACGGCTGGTAACCTTCTTTGGCAATTGTACCGATTGAACCAACGTTGATCTGCAAAGAATCCAGTAATTGGCTATAACCAAAATGAGCAGCTAAAATAAGGATGAAAGAGAGTAAAGGTTTTTTCATGCAGGTTAAGGTAGTTCTTTTCTTTTATCAAAACAATTTTACAAAACAACATTATTGTATATAGGTAGTTTTTAAACTGTTTTGTAGAAACCGTGATTAAAAAAGATTGCAGGAGATACACCCTGAAGTATTTATTTTTTGAGAGCCATAAATAATTGCATGATAAAGAAAAGATACACTGTTGCGTTTTGCAGGTCTGCACTTTGCAACCATTACTTTTCGTTATCAATCCAAGTTTAAAAAATCAGAACCGTAAAACCTTAAATTGTTATTGTGCCGGGTTTACAATGCTTCTTTTATCGGGTAAAATTTGATAAAATGGATTTAAAATTTAAATTTATCACGTCAAATTTACCTATTTGATTAATTAATGGAAAATTCATTTGGCGTTGCACAGTTATTTTTACGGATTGCACTTGGAATTGGCTTTATACTGCCGGTTATGGACAGGCTCGGTTTACTGGGTCCTCCCGGGTCAGCCGGTGTTTCCTGGGGAGACTGGAACCACTTTGCTGTTTATACCAATACTTTGATGCCTTTTTTTAATTATGCCACGGCTAATGTAATGGCAATTGCGGTTACATTTGCCGAAGTTGTGTTTGGTATTTGTTTGATTATAGGTCTAAAAATCAAATATGTAGCTTTAGGTGCGGCTATTTTGACTTTTACTTTTGGGTTATCCATGGCTATTTTTACAGGAATACGCGCCCCGTTCAATTATCCGGTATTTGTTTTTACCGGGGCAGGGCTGGTACTTTCGGGTTTAAGTCAGTATCAGTGGAGCATCGACTATTTTCTTTCAAACAAACCGCACAACTGATCACTTTAATTATTAGTTTTTTAAAGCGTAAAGTAATTTACAGGTTAAATTTGACTTGTATTTTGTTGGGTGTATGGTTTAAAAAATCACCGCCAAGAGATTATAGTATCTGATTATTCTTTTGATCCGGAAGTTTTATGTTTTTTAAATTGTAATGCTTCTTTTACCAGATAATATTTCACTTTCAAAAAATAACAAAGTTTTACTTATTCGCCTAAACCAATTTCAACTATTTTTTGAAGAGTTGAAATGCGCACTTCTGTAACTTTGTTTTCAATTTTGGAGATATAAGATTTTGTTGTACCTGCTTTTGCTGCAAGTTCTTCCTGCGTTAAACCTTTTGTTTTACGTATTTCTGTGATCCGTTGTCCGATTTGTTTTTGTGATAATTTGGTACTCATTTCTGTTGTTGAAGTACGTTTCTCTATACAAGAATAGTGATTGTTTTAAAATAGAACAAATTGTTGTTTTGATTGATGAAGACGTATTATGTTTTTTTCTTAATTAAGCTTTTTCCGTATTGAATAACTCAAAGAACAAGCCATTATAAATAATTAATTTATGGGATGCTTCTTTTATCGAGTAAATTTTGAACTTTGGATTTTTTAATCCAAAGTTCAAAAGACCAGATTGCAAACCCAGACTAATAGGATGGGATGTTTAGTCAAATAAATGCCTGTCAAGTTCTTTATAAATTCTTTCAATTTCTTCTTTGAATATTGGTTCAGAGGTTTCACTAAGCCAACCATTCTTATACCATTTGTAATACGGAGTATTAATGATTTTCCAACCTGCCCTTTGTAAAATTTCCATCCTTTCTAAATGTTCTTCTGTATAATTCTGTTTTAGTCCGCCAATGTTAAAATGATAACTTCCATCAACCTCAACTGCGGCTGATTTTTTTGAATGTTCGTTATATAAAACAAAGTCAAGTCTCTTTTGTCCGCAGCTTACAATTTGGTTATGGATAGTAATTGAGTTATTACTCCTGTTTCTTCTTTCAATATATTGAGATAGAAAATAATGAACCTCTCTTTCAAAGTCCGACTCTAACTTTTCAGGGTTAAACTTTGGCAATTTCTTTATTTCAATTTTTGCCGGTTGGTCTGTAAATTCTACACCACCAGCAAGAGTGTTTAAATAAGTATGGATAACATTAAATGAAGAATTGAATTTTGAGTAAATAAAATATGTGAACGATTTAGCTCTACTTGTAGCAACATTAAATCTTTGCTTGTCTTGGAAATGTCCATGTCCACCTTTGCAATTTTCATCAAGGCAAAGTGAAATGATAATAATATCTCTTTCACTTCCTTGAAATTCTTCTGGTGTACCAACCATTAAATTGAATTTCTGCCGAATGTCTTCTGTGAATGCTTCATTGATTTTCTCTTTAATCAATTCACATTGGTCACGAATAATAGAAATAACACCAATAGTAAAACTTATTTTGTCAACGTGTTTTGGAAAGTCAAATTGATGTTCAAACAATTCATTTTGTGTTGCATTCGGATTGATTAAAAACTTAATCAATTGAATAGTTGTTTCTGCTTCTTTAATGACAACTTTATTATTGTTCTCTGTATCTCGCTTTCCGTTTACAAAGTAGCCTTTGAAACACTGCAGTGCCATTTTATCAGGCGTTTCTGTCATTATTTTTAATTTCCCTTCTGTGTTATTTGGATTGTTTTCGTCTTTGTAAAAAGTCTTGCTTGTATATCGTGCCAACTGGGGCAATGAACGAAAATGTTCTTCAAGCATTACTTCACGAATTGGAAATTGATAATCAGGGCTTCTAATAAAGTCAAGTATACTTGCTTTCTTTACAACCAATAATTTATCTTCTGCGCCTCCTATTCCATTATATTGCAAATATCTTCCATTGTATTTATTCCAAATTTTTTCATCAAAGCTTGTTGTTAATCCAAAACTCAATCCAGTTGCTTTTAAGCTAAGTTGATTATGATCTCCAACTATACAAATATTTTTTCCTCTATAAAATGCAGGAAGTATTTCTGCTAAGTTTACTTGTGAGGCTTCATCTACAATTACTAAATCAAACAGGTTATTTTCTAAAGGAAATAATTGTCCTAAGTTTCTAATTTCCGCTGTCCAAAAAGGAAAAAGGTTTAGAATGTTTGAAAAATTAATTTCTTTCATTCGTTGAGCAACTAACTTACTATTTGTATAATACAACATTCTATCAAACTGCTGTAAATCATTAGAGTAATCATTGTGTTGCAAAGTTTTAATAAGCCTTTGTTTAAACTTCAGTTTTATAAGTTGAAGTTTAAATTTTTCTAAGTCAATATTTAACTCTTTAATTAAAGACCTCAAACCTGTTTCATCATAAACTATCTGTTCTCTTATTTTTTGAGTTCTAGAATATATTTCATTCAGTTCAACATATTTACCACTTAAAATTGGAAAGCTTGATTTATTTAGCCATTCTATTGGAAAATTAAACTTTCCAATAAGGTGCTTTTGGTATTTATTTAAATATAGGCTTTCAGCAAAAGACTTTTTTGATTTACTATAAAATCCTTTTACCATATCGTTGGCAACATGGTAGGCATTCTTATTTTTAATTAACTTAAAAGGATGTTTCTTAGGGATTACTTCAAAATTTGTTGAAAATCTTTTTGCTTCTTCCTCAAGCAATTCATTCTTTTCTTTAAACTCTTGCTGAAATTTCAAGTTTTGAATTAACTGTTCCTCATACTTTTTGAGGGATGTTTGCTTGGTTTTAATTTTCTCCTCTAACTCTTGAATATTGGCTCCTAAATATGTCCACTTACTGAATAAACCTCCACTATTAGTTGCAAGGTTTGTTATCTTAGCTATGTATTGTTTGATTTTTCGTTTTGAGTCTTTGTCAAAATATATTACGCCTGTTAATGCTTGATCGTCAGAAAGTAATGGGTTTATTTTTTGATTTACCACTTCTAAAGCAGGTTGTTTTTGCGAAACAACTAAAACCTTTTTGTTCAATGCTAACGCAGATAGAAGTATTGCCGAAATCGTATGCGATTTACCTGTTCCTGGCGGTCCTTGAATGTAGGAAACTTCGTTTTGCCAAACATTTTGAACGGCTTGTCTTTGAGAAGATGATAATGAAAGTGGTATCACATTGTCTATGATATTATTTATTCTATCTTCTTTTATCGTGCCTACTGTCGTCTTTTTATCACTTAACGCATTAACCAACAATTTTTCTAAAACTGGATTTTCGAATTCTCCGGTCTGCTCAATATTTTCTACAAATGAATGAAGTGCTTGATAAGTTGAAAGTTGGTCTGGAATATCTGCGATAAAAGAATAATTTGCTGAATAGAATTTTAATTTCCCTTTGAAGAGGGAATTTGATTTATTGCTTAAATGATTATTTATTTCAGCTTTGTAATCTAAAATGTCTTTGCTTACTTCGATGTTTTTAAATTCATCAAAGTCGATGCGTAGTTGCAATATAACATCTTGGGCAAAATCTGATAACTTGGAAAAAGTATTGCATTTCAATATCTCATCTTCCAACTTTTCTAATACTAATGTTTGATTTGTAGTAGAAGGCGTAAAAATATCGTCGTCATCAGAACTAGATTTATCGGAAATGCTTGCAATTAGATCGTAGTTAATATTAGCAGTATCCGCAAAATTGAGAACGATTGTATTGTCTTCTGTTTTGTCAATATCACATTGAATATAAACAATTGGAGCCGAAATCATTTTCTTTTGTTTGCTTCCGCAAAGAAGCCCAAAACCAATGAATAACTTTTTGTCCTGATTTGATTTTACATCCTTATAATACCCATTGTATATTTCATACTCAGAATCAAAATTTGATACAATTTCTTTATATCTTACAATAGGATAAGCGTAGCGATTTTGCTTGTTTAGATAGCATTTTTCAAAGCCATTCCGTGTTACAATTTTACGACTAACGTCCCGTAAGTATCGAAGATATTGTAAGATTCGGTCCGTATGATTTGACATAGTAGCGTTAATCTAAGGTAAGAGGGCTTTTTATTTCTTCTATTATTTTGTTGAATTTGGTTTGTACTTCGTTGATTAATTCAGTCTGTTGCTTTTCTTGAGTTTGTAAAACTGTATCAACTTTTAAATTTATATCTGTTGAAAGTTTTTGAAAATATTGATTAATTTCTGTTTTTAGTTCACTTATTTTTGGTTCAAGTGATTCTAAAATTGCTTTCTTACCAGATTCGATAGCATTGAAATTACTAACATCACTCTCTTTAGCCTTTGATATTAATTCTTCCTGCATAAATTTAGAGTTGTCCTTTACTGTTGTTTGAATTGCGGTTCTTGTTATATCAATGTTTGAATGTGTACTACTATTGAAATCCTCAATTTTGGAAAAAACTTCACTTCTTATATTTTCAACCTTCGCTATTGTTGTCTCTCCGAAATTGGTAATAATTGTCAAAGTGTTACGATTTGCTTTGAGGTTTAGGAATAAGCCTATACAAACGGCAATTAGGGTAATGCAAGAAATAATAAGTATTGCTATAATCATTTTTTAGTCTTAGGTTGAAATTTTTAACTAATTTATATTTAGACGGATTTATTTATTTGTCACTAAAGATCAGTTTATCTTTAACAAAAACATAAATAAATCGATTCAATTTATTTTCCTATTTTTCAACTAAAACCCTCCTCATACTCCGATAAGCCAACGCCGTACTCAGCAAAACCAAAACCGCACCCAGAAAAAACGGCGCACCAGGAAATAAAAACGGTGTTTTTGTACTGGTAAAAAAAGCAAACAAACTCGTCATCATTACGGGTGCAAAAATGGTGGTGGCGCTCATTAAACTGGTTAGCGCGCCTTGCAGTTCACCTTGTTCGTTTGCCGGCACAAAGCCCGACATGATGCTTTGCATAGCCGGGCCGGCAATCCCGCCCAAAGAATACGGGATGATAAAAGCAAACATTTGCCAGCTGTTGGCCGCAAAAGCAAACAGGAACAAACCGATGCTGTACAGGATAAAACCAATGTAAAGGCTTTTTTCGGTACCGAATTTCGGGATCGTCCAACGGATGACAAGCGTTTGTACCAATGCCGTCATCAATCCAACAAAACCCAGCGAATAACCGACCATGGCTTCGTTCCATTTCAGTTTTTCCATGCCGTAATAGCTCCAAACGCTTTGCATGCCGTTGCTGGCCGTATAAAGCAGGATCAGCGAAATCACCAACCCGCTGATGGCCGGATATTTTTTAAGTTGGAGTAAAGCACCAATCGGATTGGCACGTTTTAGTACAAACGGACGGCGGTTTTCGGCAGAAAGTGATTCCGGCAGTACAAAAAAACCGTACAAAGCGTTTAGTAAACTCAACCCGGCAGCAGCGATAAACGGAATCCGCGAGCCGTACTGGCCAAGCAAACCGCCCATCACCGGGCCGATAATAAAACCCAAGCCAAAAGCAGCACCGATCATCCCGAAGTTTTGCGCGCGGTTTTCGGGCGTACTGATATCGGCAATATAAGCCGAAGCGGTTGTAAAACTGGCACCGGTAATGCCGGCAATGGTACGGCCCACAAACAGCCAGGCAATATTGGGCGCAAAAGCCAGGAAAATATAATCTATCCCAAAACCCAGTAATGAAAACAGCAGGACCGGACGGCGGCCAAAACGATCACTCAGATTTCCTAAAACCGGCGCAAAAAGAAACTGCATGATTGCGTAAGCAAAAGTTAGCCAGCCGCCGATCACAGAAGCCTGACTCAAATTTCCGTGGATTAATTCGGTAATCAGCTTGGGCAGCACCGGGATAATAATGCCGAAGCCGGTTACATCAATCAGCAGCGTAACAAAAATAAAGCCGAGTGCTGCTTTGCGGGAAGAAGCCATAATAATGCAAGTTAAGTTTACAACAAATTATAAAATTTAGGTGGTAAAAACAGCATCAGTCTTCCTTATATAATTCGCCGGCTTTAACGGCCGAAACTTTGATGCCTTTGATCATGGCCGAACTAAAACCGTTATGCTCCATTTCGTTTAAACCGGCAATGGTACAGCCTTTCGGCGAAGTAACTTTATCAATTTCCTGTTCCGGGTGAGATGCTAATTGTAACAATAAATCCGCAGCACCTTTTGCAGTTTGCGCCGCCATTTTTAAAGCATCATGCGCATGGAAACCAATTTCCGTTCCGCCTTGAGAAGCCGCACGGATCGAACGTAAAAAGAAAGCAATCCCGCAGGCGCACAAAGCGGTGGCGGCCGTCATCAGTTCTTCGTTAATTTCGATACTTACGCCAACCGTATCAAACATGGATTTAACCAGGTTTAGGTTTTCTGCGGAAGCATTATCGGTAGCAAGGCAAGTCATGGATTGGCCGATAGCAATTGCCGTGTTCGGCATCGCACGTACAATTTGTATATCGGCATCCAATTGTTTGCGGATATCGGCACAACTTACACCGGAAATTACTGAAATAAACAACTGATTTTCGATGTTGATACCTGGTTTTATTTCTTCCAGCAACTTGTTTAATTGTTGCGGCAAAACAGCAATTATAACAATATCAGCTTCTTTTACCGCATCAAAATTTTGATTGGAAGTTTTAAAACCAGCATCTAATTGTGGTTGCAAAGCAGCCAGGTTTCGGCGTGTTAAAGTAATTTGACTTGGATTGGAAATCTGTGCTTTTACCAATCCTTTTGCCAAAGATAAACCGATATTCCCGCTTCCAAGTATGACTATTTTTTTGTCGATCATTTTTAATAAGTTGTAAGTTTTAAGTTTTCGGTTGTGCGTTTTAAATCATCGTGGTTTAATCTTGTTACTTGTTACTCAATACTAGTTACTTTTCAAAATCGTTCCGAAAGTTGATTTAGTATTTAGCAAATGCAGCTCGTCTGCCCGGCCGATGATAACTTCTTTTACACCACTTTTGATGGCATCGAAAGCATTATCCAACTTTGGAAGCATACCTTCGGAAACAATTTTTTCCAGTTTCAATTGTTCGTACCGTTCGGGATTAATTTCTGTAATTAAAGAATCTTCGTCATCAATATCCTGTAAAACGCCCTTCTTTTCAAAGCAATAAATCAATGTGGTTTCATACATTTCAGCTAAAGAAACTGCTAATGCCGAGGCAATTGTATCCGCATTCGTGTTAAGCATTTGCCCGTCGCCATCATGTGTTAACGCGCAAAAAACAGGTGTAAAAGAAGCATCTAATAATTTGCTGATACTTTCGGGCTGAACAGATTGCCCATCTAAATCTCCTACAAAACCATAATCAATTGTTTTTACCGGGCGTTTTTTGGCACGGATAAAATTACCGTCGGCACCGGTTAAACCAATGGCATTGTTGTGGTAACGCTGCAATTGTGCCACCATATTTTTGTTGATCAAGCCGGCATAAACCATTGTAACCACGCGCAAAGTTTCGATATCGGTAATGCGGCGGCCATCCACTAATTTAGCTTCAATACCAAGCGAAGAAGAAATTTGCGTGGCCATTTTTCCGCCGCCGTGCACCAGAATTTTCAAACCTTTTAACGCGGCAAAATCCTTTAAAAACTTGTGCAGGTTTTCGGAATTATCAATCACATTGCCGCCAATTTTTATTACGTAGAGCTTCATGCTTCTTTTATCTGTTAAAATATTTACTGCCGAAAATAAGCAATGATTTGTTTGGAAGAAGGCCAAATTAACTAAATGTGAAACGATACTGTTTTTATCACCTAAAAATCTAACCCGAGCAATTTTATAATTTTTTAGGGAGAAAGCAGGAAAATGATAACTTTGCAATCCGAAAAACAGGAGAGATGTCAGAGTGGTCGAATGAGCCAGCTTGGAAAGCTGGTGTACGGGCAACTGTACCGAGGGTTCGAATCCCTCTTTCTCCGCCGATTACATTTACATAAATGCAAAAAAAGTCCTTTAATCATTGATTAAAGGACTTTTTCTTTGGAATAGAATCTACCTGCAACTAAATCTACTATAAATAAGCTGACTGATTTTTAAACATTCTGCCGCTATAAATTCATAATCCGTTCTGCATTACCGTGTGCAATTTTTTCAATTTGTTCCTGCGGGATGGTCAGGCTGTCTAAAAATGCTTTCCCTTCTTCATTTTTGCTGAAAGGATAATCTACCGAAAACAAAATATTGTCTATTCCGAAAGTTTCGATTGCCAAATGGAGCGGACCTTGCGTAAATATGCCGCTGGTGGTGATGTAAACCTGGTCTTTTAAAGTCTGGCTGGTGCTGCGTTTGTTAATACCAACCTTTTCAACTCCAAGCTGGCTGTCGATACGTGCAATCATCATCGGCAGCATTTCGCCCATGTGGCCGATAATAAGTTTTAGTTTTGGATATTTATCAAAAGTACCCGAAAAAATCAGCCTCAACACATGCAGTGCCGTTTCCGAGTGCCATCCCCATCCGTAAAGCCCTAAGGTAACACCAGCATTTTTGGGCAGGTTGCTGTAATAAGTATCAGATATTGCCTGCGGCGGAATACCGGGATGCAGATAGATCGGTACATCTAAATCCTGTGCTTTTTGCAAAAGAGGCGCATAAACAGGGTTATCTAAAAATTGGTTTTGTGTAAGTCCGTTTATCAGGGCACCTTTAAAACTATGCGTTTTAACAGTACGTTCCAGTTCTGTTGCAGCTGCCTGGGGATTGGTTAACGGAAGATGTGCAAACGCTGCAAAACGGCCCGGATGTGCTGCTATGCGCGCTGCAACGGCATCATTATATTGGCTGGCAAATTCTGGCGCGGTGTCCGGGCCGAGCAGATCTGAACCTTCTCCCGCCACAGAAACGATTTGCAGGCTGATGCTGTTTTCATCCATAGATTTCAGGCGCATGTTTGAAATATCTTCCAGCAAGGGCGCAACTTTATCCATTATTGGTGGCTGACTGCTTTTTTTTGCAGCCTTTGCTTCTTCGGGAATCCTGTTTATAAATTCCGGAAACACTACGTGTTCTTCAAGGGTTATGATACGCATATTTTTATCAATGTTGTTTGGTTTTATAATACTGTTTGCTGATAAAAAGTTTCCGGCAAAAATGATAAACCAGCTGATCAGCTCTTGGCCTATTTTAAAATATTCTTTTTTGCCACGAGCTTTTAAAGCTTTTTAATAGCGGCTGATGCTTCTTTTATCACCCGATAACAATCATACAAACGCCATCCAATACAAATTTTTTAATCAGTCTAAATAAAAATTATATATTTGCCGCTCATTGTAAATAATTTTTGGTGCGATTATATTTCTTCAAATCATTAGTATTTTCTGTGTTGCTGCTGATCGTAAGCTTCCAAGCAAATTCGCAAACTGTTATCCGTTCTGTTACCGGGCAAGTTAAGGATGCAGAAGGTAATCCGGTAAGTGCTGCCGTTGTTTATCTAAAAGGAACAAATTATAAAACAGAAACTGATGATGCAGGAAATTTTACACTTAGCGTTCCGGCAGGCAAATACGTCCTCATTATTTCCAGGCTGGGCTTTAAGCAGCAAACACGTGAAGTAATATTAGGCAGCGCAGCCAATGTTACCCTCCCGGCAATTGTGTTTACCAATAAACAGGCGTTAAAAGAAGTAAGGATAGCCGGCAAAACTAATGCGCAGGAGGTAAAGCAGCAGGCATATAATTTAAATGTGCTGGATACCAAAAAACTTTACAACACCGCATCGGATTTAAATCAGGCACTTAACCAAACTTCGGGCATTAGGGTACGGGAAGAAGGCGGCGTAGGCTCTAATTTTACTTTCACGCTGAACGGGTTTTCGGGCAGGCAGGTCAAGTTTTTTCTGGATGGTATTCCGATTGATAACTTCGGTTCTTCGTTAACGCTCAACAACTTCCCGGTTAACCTGGCCGAAAGGGTGGAGATTTATAAAGGTGTAGTTCCGATCAGCCTTGGTTCTGATGCTTTGGGCGGAGCCGTAAATATCATTACCCGCAACAACCCTAACTTTTTGGATGTATCTTATGGCTATGGTTCGTTTAACACGCATAAAGCTTCTGCAAATTTTGCTTATACGGATGCTAAATCCGGTTTTACCGTTCGTGCCAATACTTTCTACAATTATTCTGATAACAGCTATAAAGTAAAAGTAAATCCGATTGATCTTGCTACCGGCCAAAAAGAAGCAGAGCAGGAAGTGCGGCGTTTCCATGACGGTTACCAATCCATCGGCGCACAAGCGGAGACAGGAATTACCGGAAAACGTTATGCTGATAAACTATTGTTCGGCCTGATTGCAGCAGGAAATGACAGGGATATCCAAACGGGAGTTACGATGGACCAGGTTTTTGGTGCCAGAACATCAAAATCCACCTCGGTAATCCCTACCCTGAAATATAAGAAAACGGATTTATTTGTAAAGGGCCTTAACCTGAGTTTGTACAGTGCTTACAATTTTACGCGGAACACTTTTACCGATACCGCAAGGGTAAAATACAACTGGCTGGAGCAAACCATCCCGTCAAGCACGGCTGAATTAAGAAGATCGCAGTTAAAAAACCGGGACAACGAAGCATTGGTAACCGCAAATTTAAGTTATAAACTGAGTCCGAATTACGCTGTCGCCTTAAATTATATCATGACGGATTTCGGCCGGAAATCAAGTGATGCGGAAGACCCGGCGAATATAACTTTCCTGTATCCTCAAAACCTGACCAAGCAGATTGTTGGGCTTGCTTTACAGCAAACTTTTGACCGCTTTACAGCAACGGCATTTACCAAGCTGTATGTTTTAAATGCCAAATCTTTTGAACAATTTAACAACGGAACCGGGGTTGCAAGCTACAGGCAATCCGTAACCAACGCCACTAATTACGGATACGGCGCGGCGGCGGCTTATTTCATTTTGCCGCAACTACAGGCAAAAGCATCTTATGAGCACACTTACAGGTTGCCGGAAGCAGTGGAGTTATTAGGCGATGGTTTATATACCAGCAGAAATTCCGCATTGAAACCTGAAAACAGCGACAATATTAATCTGGGTGGCCTTTATCAATTTAATTTGAATGATGTAAACAGATTTAATTTTGAAGTTAATTACCTCTATCGGAAATCACATAATTTTATCCGGCTTGACCAGGCACAAACACAGCCTATCGACAGGCAATATATCAACATCGGCGATGTACAAACCAACGGTGTTGAAGGTGAGATAAGATATTCATGGAAAAACAGCCTGCATGCTGCCGTAAATATGACTTATCAAAGCATTATTGATAAGCAAAAAACATTATCCAGCACCAACTTCCAGGGAACAACAACTTCACCAAACCTGGGTTACGGTTATCGCATTCCGAATACGCCTTATCTTTTTGGCAATGCTGATTTGGGTTACCGTTTCAGCCTGGATAACAATCATCAAAATTCACTGGATATATCTTACAGTTTAAATTTTACGCAGAATTACTATTTCACGCCTTATCAGCTTGGCGCAAACAATCAGGATGTTATCCCAACTCAGTATGCCCATAATATTTTAGCCAATTGTGCCCTTAAAAACGGCCGGTATAATGTTTCGCTGGAGTGCAGGAATATTACGAACAGCGATCTCTTCGACAATTATTTACTGCAAAAGCCGGGGCGTTCGTTTTTTGTAAAGGTGAGATATTTCATTTCTAAATAAATCATAAACAATCCATAAAATAATCAATCATGAATATTAAACATTTATTTAAAACAGCTCTTCTTTCGGGCCTTGCCATAAGCTTATTTTCCTGTTCTAAAAACAGTGGCGGCGGCAATGTTACACCTGTCGGGCCGGCAGTGTACGCGCTTGGCATTGGCGTTTCAACTTCTACTGCTACTACAAATTATGTTGTACAAACAAGCGACTTGATGAACGGAACAATTTCCCTCACCGGAAACGGCATCCTGCAAGACGGTTACCGTGATTACGCTTTTGGCGGATCGAAATTTTACAGCATCGGCGGTTTAGGTATCACAGATGTGAATACATTGAGCCTGGATGCCTCAGATAAACTGACAACTAAAACCGGCCTCACCTTTGAACTTCCGAATAATGATTTGATAGATATTGACGGAACCGGCAAAACCATGGCCGGGGTATCTATGCCTACAGGCCCTACAGTTGGTTTAAATGCCAAGTTTTACACGGTTGATATAGCATCGAATACTTTAGGCAATAAAGTTAATGTACCGGTGAACAGTATTTACCCAAGTGCTAAAGACTGGATATTCCATACCGGTTTCCAGGTTCGCGGCAGTCAGGCTTTCCAAACGTTTTACCCGGTTAGTGCTATCGATTATTCAACCCAAAACACAGATACTAATTACGTTGCTGTTTATAGCTACCCCGGTTTTGCACTTCAAAAGGTGATCAAAGATACCCGTACAGGCCCTTCAGGTGCGTTTAATACCCGCTCCGGATTGTTTAAAACCGAAAGCGGTGATCTTTACGCGGTATCAAACAGTAGTTTTTATAACGGATACAGCCAGTCGACCAAACCGGCCGGTATCCTAAAAATTGCTTCGGGAACAACTGTTTTTGATGCCTCATATTTTTTCAATACGGATGTTGCCACAAACGGCGGAAAAATTGCCCACGCTATTTATATTGGCAACGGCAAATTATTTGCAGCAATTACAACCAAGGTTCCGGCATTAACGGATAGATGGAGTGATGCAAACCTTAGGTTAGCTATTGTTGACTTGGTAGGCAAAACCATTACACCCGTAACAAACGCACCTGCATTTAGCGGTAACGGCGGCAGGAGCTTTGCCGCGTTGTTAGATAATGGCAAGGTTTACAATGCTATTGCTTCGTCAACAGGTGTGGTAAATATTTACCAAACAGATATTGCTACTGCTACGGCAACTAAAGGTGCTACTATCCAGGGTTCATTTGTTGGCGGTATTGCCAGAATGAAATAGGCAGAAATTTATATCATAGAAGAGGCTGGCGGATGTATATCTGCCGGCCTCTCCTGTTTTTAACATATCGCAAATAATATTTATTGTTGGAAAAATCCGGAAAAAAAGGAAGTTTGTTCTATGCTTTATAAATTATCCGGAAGAGAAGAAAAAACCGAGAACGATAAATAGCGGACTATCTGTTTAAAGTGCCGTAAATTATAATGCTTCTTTTATCACTATAAAAATCTATCCTGCAACCGGGAGTATGTTTTTTAAGAAGAATTATTCCTGTAAGTATTACAAAAAGCAGTTTCGTTATAAATCCATCAGTAACAACTGATGGCTTTTGCTGAAACAAATCCACTGATTTAAGCTTATCAGCAGGTAAACAATTAAATAAATTAAACCATGTTCGATCAAATATTACAATTAGTAAAAGACCAGATGAGCGGTAACTCATCAGCATCGGCTGCAATCCCGGCCGGACAGGAAGATGCAGTTCATCACGAAATTGCAACACACATCCACGATGGCTTACAAAATCAGGCTGCCTCACAAGGCGGCGCGGGCGGATTGTTATCTATGCTGACAGGAAGTATGGCTTCCGGAAGTCCGATTACCAGTGCTATCGAAGGCGGTTTGGCAAGCAGCCTGGGCAGCAGGTTTGGTTTACCACCAATGGCAACAGGCGCAATTGCTGCTGCTTTACCAGGTATATTACAAAAATTTGCACACAAAGCAAATGATCCTAATGATCAAAGCATCACAACGGATAGCATGGCAAGTTCGTTCGGCGGTGGCGGCGGACTTGGCGGTATGTTAGGCGGCATGTTTAAATAAACAGTAGGTGTGGTGGGTGTGAGGATTGGGGTATGAGGCTTTGCAAAACGCTAATTCCTCATACCTCTCATCCCCAAACCTACTCACTCCTCAAACTTTTTACCGGGTTGGCCAATGCTGCTTTTACCGCTTGCAAACTGATGGTGATCAAGGCAATAATAATAGTTAGCAAGCCGGAAAAAGCAAAAACCAACCAGCTGATATTTACCCGGTAAGCAAAATCTTGCAGCCATTTTTGCATGGTAAAATAAGCAAGCGGCGAAGCAATAATCAGCGCAAGCAAAACCAATTTTATAAAATCTTTGGATAACATCGAAGTAATTTGTGCCACCGAAGCACCTAAAACTTTACGGATACCAATTTCTTTGGTGCGTTGCTGCGCCATAAAAGTAACCAAGCCGAATAAACCCAAACACGCAATTAAAATAGTTAAAACGGTAAAAGTGAGTAAAATTACGCCTTGCTTTTGTTCCGCCTGATATTGTTTTGCAAAGTTTTGATCCAGGAAATGATAATCAACCGGGTTATCAGGGTCGAACTTCCGGTACGTAGTTTCGATAAAATGCAATGCTTCTTTTATACCGGTTTTATTGATGCGGACGTACAAGTTGTCTTTTTCTTTCGGCACGGGCGGCAAATGCAAGATAAGCGGTTCAATTTTATGCTGAAGTGAAAAAATATTAAAGTCTTTAATTACGCCTACAATTTGGTAAAACAAGGGTTTGCCTTTTTCATCGGCACCATCTTGTATTTTTTTGCCGATCGCATTTTTCCAGCCGGCATCTTTTATAAAAGTTTCATTCACAATTACAGCTAACGATTTGTCGGTCGGCATATCTTGTGCAAAATTCCGTCCTTGCAAAAGCTTGATTTGAAGTGTCGGAATAAAATCTTCATCGATCATAAATGTATCACCGATGCGAGGTTTGGTTTCCATTTTTCCATTTACTTCCAACATATAACCAGTTTTCCCGATGTCATTATTTCCGATTGGATTACTGGCGGAGGAAACATTTTCGATAAGCGGATTTTGTAAAAGCTGATGTTTTAAAGCGACAATTTGGTTGCGAACTTCCTTACTTTGGATATGAAAAGTAAGCACCTGATCTTTGTTGAAACCCAGGTCTTTTTTTGAAACATATTGCAATTGCTGGTAAATCACGACAGAACCGGCAATCATGGCAATGGTAATTACAAACTGAAAAGTAACCAATGATTTACGGAAGATCAGGTTTCCGGCCTGGCTTCCTATTTGTCCTTTTAAAGCGGGAATTGTACGGAAACCGGAAAGGAACAGTGCCGGATAAATGCCGCTCATAATTCCTGTAAACAAAGAAAACACCGTTAAAAGAAGCATCGTATCCCAAACGCCAAACCGCCAAATACTCAGTTCTTTTCCGGTTAATTGTTTAAAAGCCGGCAACATAAAACTGATCAGCAGAACGGCTGCAACAGAAGCAATTAGCGTGATCAAAACAGATTCTGACAAAAACATCCAAACCAATTGCGCTTTACTGGAACCGGTAACTTTTCTCACCGCGATTTCTTTTACACGAATGGAAGAACGCGCGGTGGAAAGGTTCATGTAATTGATGGCAGCAATCAGCAAAATTAAAATTGCCACAACAGAAAAAGTATAGATGTAAATCATGCTGCTGTTGGCACTCATTTCAAAGCTTAAATTAGAATGTAAGTGGATAGAAGTTAAAGGCTGCAATTCCATCCGATAAGCCATGTTGCTCATGGTTGCCTTGAGGTATTTGTTGAAGAATTGCGGCAAACCAGCTTCCAGTTTTTTGATGTCTGCATCTTTTTTAAGCAGGATGTAAGTGTATAAATGGAAGTTTCCCCAATCTTCAGTATAATTTTCGGGCAGGGAACGCAATGCACTAAATGTAAAGTGAGAATTGGCAGGCACATCATCAATTACGCCGGTAACCAGGTTTGGATAATTGTTATCAAAGCTGATGGTTTTGTTTAAAGCCAAGGAAGGATTGCCGAAAATTTTGGTAGCCAGCGATTTAGTCAGCACGATAGATTGCGGTTTCATTAAAGCTGTTTTGGCATCGCCCGATAAAAAATGCCAGGTAAAAACAGCAAACGCCGAAGGATCGGTAAACATGATATCGTCCACCTGTAAATGTTTGTTTTGATAAGTAATTGCACCTCCGCCTTCCAAATCAAACCGAACCGTTTCCTCAATTTCCGGATAATCGTTCTTTAAAGCCGGCGCAAAAGGAGCGGAGGTTCCGGTGAGATCAAACTTGCCGCCGTCCCATTTGGCATGTTGCACTACGCGGTAAATTCGGTCAGCATTTTGATGGTAACGGTCAAAACTTAATTCGTCGGCCACATAAAGCGTAATCAGCCAGAAGGCAGTTAAGCCGATAGTTAATCCTAAAATATTAATCATCGAAAAAATCTTGTTTTTTTGCAGGTTGCGGAAAGCGATTTTGAGGTAGTTTTTTAGCATGGTTTTATTTTGTAATTTCGGATACAATTCATCATATTATGTTGACAACTATTAAAGGCATTTATGTTAACGGACAAATTGTTTTGGATGAAATGCCACCCACCAAAAACAGTTCGAAAGTTGTGGTTGCATTTTTGGAAGAAATCCAACCTACTGCTGTTAAAAAACGCCGCTTAGGCAGTTTAAAAGGTAAAATCAGTATTCCGGATAATTTTAATGAACCACTTGACGATCTTAAAGACTACATGTAATCATGCAATATTTGCTTGATACAAAATCCTGATTTGGTCTTTAGAAGATAATCCAAAGCTCAAAAATTCTTTACGAAATTTGGTCGAAAATCCTTCCAACACAATACTTGTAAGCCAAATTAGCTTTATCGAATTGGCCATAAAATTAAAGCTCGATAAATTGCCTGATTTTATTGTTAGTATCGAATACATTGTTGCTCAGCTTTTATCAGATGGTTTCACTATTTTACCTTTGTTAAACCATCATGTTTTTTCTTATCATTCCATTCCTTTTTTTGAAAATCACCGTGATCCTTTTGATCGTTTCTTATTGGTAACCGCGCTATCAGAACAAATACCAATTATTTCCATTGACGAGAAGTTTCTACTTTACAAGCCACTTGTTACAGTAATAAGTTAATTATTCTAATGCTTCTTTTATCACTATATTTTAAGTGTGGTGGGTGTGAGGATTGAGGTATGAGGCTTTGCAAAACGCTGATTCCTCATACCTCTCACCTCAAACCTATTCACTTCTCAAACTTTTTACCGGATTGGCCAATGCTGCTTTTAATGTTTGCGGGAAGATTGTTAAGAATCCAATTAACAAAATTATAAATGTAGAACCGGCTAATATTTCCCATCCTGATGTAATACGATTTGCAAATTCATTTAAAAAAGCATTGCTGATTATATATCCAATTGGCAACGTAAATAAACATGTGAAAAATAACAAGAGTACAAAATCCTTCGAAATAAGATACAAGATACTTTTTACTTCTGCGCCCATTACTTTCCGTATGCTTACTTCTTTTTGTCTTATTTCGGCTGAATAAGTAACAATTCCCAGCAAACCCATGCATGAAATTGTTATTGCCATAATTGCAAGAAAAGTAATCAAAGCAAAATCATCCTTTTTGTCCCTTGCTTCTCTCAATTCATCATCAAACCAATTATACTTAAAAGGTTCGTTACTATATAATTTTTTCCACGTTGATTGGATTGCTTTTAATACAGCGACCCGGCTTTGTCCGGTTACTTTTACATTCAAATAATTAAATTGCTTTTGATTGTATCTTAATGCAAGGTTCCCTAATTCATGTTTTGGATTTAAATAATAAAAATCTTTTACAACGCCGGAAACTTGGACTTGTGTAGAATCGTCCAGCCAGATAAGTTTGCCAATTGCATCAGAAGCATTATGGAAATTCAACGCTTTTACTGCTTTCTCATTTAAAATAACATAAGCTTCTTTGGATAAATTTGTGATTGGGAAATTCGTCCCTGCAACTAACTTTAATTCCATATTTTGTATAACGTTCTCATCAATAAAATAACTGTCTGTGTTTATTCCATCTTTATTATTGTCTTTTTTGATTTGTAAATTATCAGATGAATGGAAACCAAAAATAGCTGATGTAGCGGAAATACGTTCAACCCCTGGGATTTTTAAAATCTGAGTTTTTAACAAATTAATATTTTTACCTGTTACAGGAATATCAACTATGTTTTTTTGATCAAAACCGTAAGAAAAGCTTTGAAGGTAAATAGTTTGCTTGTAAATTGTAATCAGAAAAACTATAAATAACAAACTTACCGAAAATTGTAAAGCAATTAAAACCTGATGCAGCCGGAAACTTTTAAACAGTTTTACCGATAATATTCCCTTCATCACCTCAACAGGTTTAAAGGCAGATAAGATCCAAGCAGGCAAACTCCCAGCAAGCAAACCTGTAAAAATGGAAAACGGAATAAACCATAATAACAGATAATAGGATGGATGAATCCCGTCCAATAACCGATATGTAATGGAATAATTAGCCATTACTTGTAACAACAAACAAGCTAATATTAAGGCAACAACTGACACAATAACTGATTCTATTATAAATTGTAAAAACAATTGTTGCCTCGAACCGCCCAATACTTTGCGTACGCCAACTTCACGTGCCCTTGTTAAAGAACGGGCGATAGAAAGATTTGTATAATTGAAACATGCAAGTAACAAGATCAGGAATGCAATACCTGAAATTGCAACTATTGTGGATGTGTTAATTGTACTGCCGCCATTAAACAAAGTTTCTCCGGGCGTAATACGGTCCAATCGCTGGTAATCATATTTTAATTTGATATTTGCAATTGGATACAGTTTAGAATTTATTGAAGCTACCTTTTGCAAAGCGTTTTTTAAAGATGTAACAGTTGTGTTTTTCTTTAAAAGAACGTAAGCAGATGCGCCATCATAGTTTTTCCAATTATCCAAATCTGCATTTAGCTTTTTTTGCCGGATCAAATCTGGTAAAGTGGAAAATGATACATATATATCATTGTTAAAAACAGTTTTATAGCCGTCTTGGATGATGCCGGTTATTGTAAAATCGGCATCAAAATTTTTTAATCTTACAATTTTACCAATTGTATTTTCATGCGGAAAAAGTAACCCGGCTTTTTCTTTTGAAAGTACAACTGAATAAGGATTTTCAAATGCAGTTTGTTTATCACCGGCTAAAAGTTTAAATCCGAATATATTGAAAAAAGAAGGTTCTGTAAAAGCTCCTTTAACTTGGATTTTCTTTCCTTGGAAACTTACCTCGTCTGAAATTGCATTATAAACACGAACTGTATTTTCTACAAATGGAAAATCTTTCTGTAACTTGTTTGCCAATGGTAAAGGCGAAGTTGCCGATCGGTCATGCAAACGGTTTTTTGCTGTTGCATCAGAAATAATACGATAAGTTCTTTCCGGAAAAGGATGAAAATCATCATAAGTAAAAGCATCGGCAATAATCACGATTACAACCAGGCAAACAGACATACTCAATGCAAGTCCGAACAGGTTAATCAACGAGAAGAGTTTGTTTTTTCGTAAACTCCTAATTGCGGTTATGATGTAGTTTTTGATCATGTTTGATTAGCTTTAAGCTGTCAGCAATTGGCTTTCAGCTTTTGTATAGTTTATTATTTTGGTGCGGGGAGCGAGGTTTGTAGTACGAGGCTTTGCAATTCGCTGAAACCTCAAACCTCTCACCCCAAACCTATTCACTCCTCAAACTCTTTACCGGATTGGCCAATGCTGCTTTTATCGCCTTAAAACTGACGGTGATTAAAGCTATCATAACTGTCCCTAAGCCAGTAACTACTAAAACCCAATATTGTATATTCTGGCGGTAGGCGAAGCCCTGTAGCCATTGATTCATAGCTAACCATGCTAAAGGTGTTGCAATCAATATGGATATTAAAATCAGCTTAATAAAATCTCTTGAAAGCAATGTTACCAGATCAAATACATTAGCACCAAGTACTTTTCGTATTCCTATTTCTTTATTTCTCTGTTCAGTTGCATAAGCCGAAAGTCCAAATAAACCAAGACATGCGATAATTAATGCAAGTATTGTGAACAAAAGGAATAGCTTTCCTGTGTGCTGTTCAAAACGGTATGTCGAGTTAAAGTCCTCGTTCATAAATGAATATTCAAAATGCAGATTAGGCGACAGGTTATTCCAGGTTTTTTCTATTTGAGATATGATAGGCGTAATATTTTTAGCATCTACCCTAACGCTCAATGCTCCCTTATCTTCTGTTAATATGATGACTACAGGTGTAATATTATCGCGTAACGAACTGAAATTAAAGTCCTTCAATACACCAATTACATTGTACTCTTTGACAATGGTTTTTCCAGTAGAATTATCAGGGCTATACAATTTATGATTAATAGGGTTGCTACTATAACCTAACATTCTTGCTGCAGTCTCATTTATGATAATACTTCCGGAATCTGATGCAAGCTGACTGGAAAAATTTCTTCCTTTTGTAAGGCTCATACCCATAGTGCTTAAATAATCTTTATCAACTGGCCATATCTCGGTAAATAAAGCATTTTTTGAATTGGCTATTTTATTAGTAAACACCGAATTTGGTGCCCTTAAACTACTTGTAGGTAGAAAGCCGGTCAACGTTGTATTAGTAACCCCTGTTATTTGTTTAACCTCTTGTTTAAACAATTTTGCATTGTTAAGTACATCTGTGTTTTTTATAACAAGTACCTGATTACGATTGAAACCGAGGTTTTTACGCTGGATGTAATTAAGTTGGCCATAAATAACTATAGTGCCGATAATAAGAAAAATTGATATTGAAAATTGTAATACAACTAAAAAATTTCGAAAACCACTTCCTTTAAGACCGACGGATATTTTACCTTTTAAAACGTTTATTGGTTTGAAACCAGATAAATAAAAAGCCGGGTACGAACCTGCAAGTACACCTACTATTAAAATAATTACTACTAACAACGGCAACAACCAGCCAAGTAGCTGTGCAGATAAGGTTAATTCCTTACCAGAAACCTGGTTGAAAACAGGAATAAGTATTAACGCACCCAATAGAGCAATGACTGTAGCAATAAATGTTACTAATAAGGATTCTAAAATAAATTGGGCAATAAGGCTTTTGCGTGATGAACCTAACACTTTACGCACACCTACTTCTTGCGCACGATTTGCCGAACGTGCAGTCGAAAGGTTCATAAAGTTAATACAGGCTATCAGTAATATAAATAGTGCTATTGCTGAAAAAATATAAACATAAATTAAGCTGCTGTTTGTTCCAAGTTCGTATTGCCGGTTTGATTTTAGGTGTATATCTGTAAGAGGGGTTAAATTTGCTTTGATATAACTGCCACTTTTTTCAAATCTGGCATAATTGGCCAACCCAAAATGTTGCCTGGTTAAGGCATTCAATTTTATCTCAAAACTTCTATAATCTGTACCTTTTTTAAACAAAATATAGGTATTAAAGCTGAAATTGTTCCAGTTGTTATCCCGGCTTGATGCCAACGACGGCATCGACAAAAAATAATCAAAATCAAAATGCGATTGTTTGGGAATATCATGCATAACAGCAGTGATTTTGTAATTGATATTGTCGTTAACCAAGTACAAACTTTGCCCAACAACATTAACATTGTTAAAATACTTTTTAGCCGCACGCTCGCTCAGCACAATAGTATGAGGTTCTGTTAATGCTGTTTTAGGATTACCACTTATTACAGGCAAGGTAAAAACATCAAAAATTGCAGCATCAGCATAAGCAACTTTGTTTTCACTTATATGCTCATTGCCTTTTTTAAACCTTGTACCAACCGATTGAATTAATCTCACAGATCTTTCAACTTCAGGAAAATTAGTTGTTAACGCAGCGGCTAACGCGGGAGTTGACACTGCGTATGAACTAGTGTTACCGCCGAATTTAATATCTGTATTAACCCTATAAATGCGGTCGGACTTGATGTTGAAGCGGTCATAGCTTAATTCATCAAACACATAAAAAATAATAAGCAAACAAGTTGCTAAGCCTAAAGCTAAGCCCCCAATATTAATAGCAGAATATGCTTTATTTTTCGAGATATTTCTCCAAGCAATTTTTAAAGAGTTTTTGATCATTTTTTTAATTTTTTACTGATGCTTCTTTTATAGTATATTTTTTTGTGCGAGGTTTGTAGTACGAGGCTTTGCAATTCGCTGATACCTCTAACCTCTCACCCCAAACCTCACTCACTTCTCAAACTCTTCACCGGATTGGCCAATGCTGCTTTTACCGCCTTAAAACTGACGGTGATTAAAGCGATGGCAAACGTAATCAGTGCGGCCAAAGCAAAAACCCACCAATGCAAAGTGGTGCGGTAGGCAAAGTTTTGCAGCCATTTTTCCATACAGAAATAGGCAATCGGAATGGCGATAACGGTAGAAAGTAAAACCGGTTTCAGCAGATCTTTGGATAATAGCAGCAGGATATTTTGCACTGATGAACCCAACACTTTCCGCACGCCGATTTCTTTGGTCCGTTTTGTGGCCGTAAAAGAAGCTAAACCGAATAAACCTAAACACGCCACCAGAATAGCGAGACCAGAAAATATGCTTAAAATAGTTTGCTGGCGAATGTCGGTTTTATAAGTGGTCTCAAATTTCTGGTCGAGAAACGAGTATTCAAAAGGGTAAACCGGTGCCACTTTGCCATATACTTCTTTTATGCTTGCTAATCCCGAGGCTACGTTTCCGGGTTTTAGTTTGATGACGGCCACACGGTTATCTTCAAAAGGAGAAATCACCAGCGCATCCATATTTTGTTTGAGGGACAGGAAATTGTAATCTTCCACCACACCGATAATAGTAGTTTTAGCACTGTCGCGCATTTTATCAGATAGCTGTTTCCCTAAAGCTTGTTCTGGCGTAAAACCCAGTTTTGTTGCTGCGGTACGATTGATCAGGACGGATTTTGTACTGTCGGTTGCAAACTGATTAGAAAAATCCCGGCCGGCGATGATTTTTAAACCTAATGTTTTTACAAATTCAAAATCGGCAAATTCTGTTCGCGAACGCCAAACATCCTGCTGGCCCTGCGCTTGAAACGTATGGATATCATGGTAACCGCCCGGCTCGCCGGACATGAATGAGACGGAAGCAATCCCGTTTGTATTCTGCAATTCAGTTTTAAAAGTTTTGCGGTGGTCATAAATGTTGTCGTTATCAATTTTAACAATTACCGTTTGCGATTGATCGTAACCTAAAGCTTTACTTTTTACATAACGCATCTGTTTCATGATAACGATTGTGCCGATGATCAGAAAAACTGAAATACTGAACTGAACGACGACAAGCATCTGCCTGAAAAATACACCGCCTTTGCCCAAGCGCAGTTTCCCTTTTAAAGCCTGCACCGGAGAAAAAGCGGATAAAAAAAATGCCGGATAACTTCCCGCTAGGAAACCAACCAACACAATTACGCCAAGCAGGAACAAATAAATCGGTAACGAATTGAAGGAAATATTTAAGTTGTAACCCAGCAAATCATTATAAAAAGGCATCAGTAAAAACAGTAATGCCACAGATAAGATACAGGAAATCAATGTAATTAAAATAGATTCGCCGATAAATTGCCAGATTAAATGGTTGCGCAACGCACCTAAAACTTTGCGTAACCCAACTTCTTTGGAACGCTCGACTGCACGAATGGTAGAAAGGTTGGTAAAGTTGATACAAGCGATCAGCAAAATTAGAACTGCGATAGAAAGAAAGATGTAAACCACCGTTTTATCACCGTGCTTAACATTATCAAAATCTGACACGTGTTCAAAATAAATATCTTTCAAAGGTGTGAGCGAAAGACTGAATTTTGCACCGGAACGCGCCATGTCTTTTCCCATGTATTTATCCATAAAATGCGGTAACAAGTTCTCAATTCGAGATTTATCCACATCCGGATTGAGCAAAACATAAGTAAACAAATCATTATTGATCCACATATTAAACCAGCTTTCGTTCTGGTAATTTGATAACGGTAAAACGGCGTTAAAATCCAGGTGAGAATTGGATGGAACATCTTTGGCGATCCCGGTAACTTTCAAATGCTTCTGCTTGGCATATTCAATCACTTTGCCCATCGGATCTTGGTTGCCAAAATATTTTTTTGCGGTCGATTCTGTTAGTACAATGCTGCCCGGATCTTTTAAAGCTGTAGCCGGGTTTCCCTTTAAAAGTGGAAAAGAAAACAGTGTGAAAAAACCGGGATCGGCTATGTAAACCTTTTTTTCACTAAAAGCTTTTTCTCCAAAGGAAATCAAACCATCTGATACCATTACACGAACGGTTTGCTTAATCTCCGCCGGAAAATCATTTTGTAAAGCTGTGGCATAAGGCGGCGAAACGAAAGGCACACTTGCCTTCAGCGCATCGTAACCGCGCATCACACGATAAATATTTTTTCCTTTTTTGTGGAAGTTATCTACGCTAAACTCATTCAGAATAAAGAGGAAAATCATCAGGCAAACCGTAATGCCGATGGTTAAGCCCATAATGTTGATGGCAGAAAAACCTTTGTGTTTCCACAGGTTTCGCCAGGCAATTTTTAAATAGTTTTTGATCATGATTTAGGTTCTTTTATGGTTTAATATTTGGTGCGAGGAGCGGGGTGTGAGGATTTGTAAAGTGCTGAACCCTTTCAGCAATTTGTATTTATTTTTAATACTTCTTTTATCACTCTTTTTTTAGCCCCACCTAACCTCACCAAAGGGGAGGAACCAAAGTGGAAACCTTTTATATCCGCCCTGCAAAGCCCTCTCCTTTGGAGAGAGTTTGGGTGAGGCTTTTCTATTAGAGTATTGAGGTGCGAAACTTTGCAAATCGCTGATAGCCGAAAGCTGATTGCTAACAGCTTCTTCCTCACTCACTCCTCAAACTCTTAACCGGATTGGCCAATGCTGCTTTTACCGCCTGAAAACTGACGGTTGCCAAGGCGATAACCAAAGCAATCAGCGTAGCCAAACCAAAAATCCACCAGCTGATTTCGATGCGATAAGCAAAGCTTTGCAGCCAGTTGTGCATCACCCAATAAGCAACCGGAAACGTCAGCACGCTCGCCAGTAAAACCAGCTTGATGAAATCTTTAGAAACCAATACCACAATACCGGAAATGCTGGAACCCAATACTTTACGGATCCCGATTTCTTTGGTGCGTTGTACCATCGTCATCATGGCCATGGCCAGTAAACCAATGCAGGAAATGAGGATGGCTAAAATAGCACCGCTGATAAAAATATTGGACAAGCGTTTTTCGCTTCGGTACTGGCGTTCGGTGTTTTCGTTGAGCCAGGAACCTTTAAATTCGGTGTTCGGGAAAATTTGATGCCATTGCCATTTTAGGTGGTTAAAAGAAGCATTTAACCCAATCGGTTTTAGCCGCACAAAAACGTATTGCAAACGGTTTCTTTCGTTTATGGCGATGGATAAAGGTTCTACTTCTTCATGCAGCGAACGGAAATTGTAATCTTTCACCACACCAACTACCTGCATTGGCGGCTTGTTGTCTTGGTACGGCAGGTAAGTGCCAACCGGATTTTTACTGCCGATTTGTGCGGCCATCTTTTCGTTAATGATAACCGCGTTGCTATCTGTCGCAAAATCTCTCGAAAAATCGCGACCGGCTAATAACGTAATGCCAAGCGTTTTCAAATAGTCGTAATCAACTTGCAAAATGTGGCTTTTCACTTCGTGCCCTTTATAATTAAATCCGCTAACCGAAGTCATTGTGGAGCCATCATTTCCCAAACCCAAGTTACCGCGGGCGCCCGTAATGCTTTCCACCTCCGGCGAACCTTGTAATTTTTGCCGCAAAATATCCAAAGCATTGGTACCAGAAAGGTTACCCAGCGGGATGCTGATCACTTCCGTGCGGTTATAGCCCAGCGGCCGGTTTTGCATGTATTGCATCTGCTGCCAGGTTACCAGCGTGCAGATAATCAGCAGTGTAGAAAGCGAGAATTGCGTAACCAGCAAAATATTGCGTACGCGGCCGGGTTTCGTCGTGTTAACCGTTCCTTTTAAAACTAAAACGGTTTTGTACCGAAGCATCAGCCAGGCCGGGTAAAAGCCCGCAATTACGGTTATCAGTAAAAAGGTGCTAAAAGAAGCAAGCAGCAAAACCGGCTGCAGCAACATTTTGAGTTGGATAGGACTTCTGAAATTTTGTGTAAACAGCGGTAAAATCAGCGACGAGATCAGCAAACCCAAGCCAAAAGCAATCAAACAAACCAAAGCTGTTTCTACCCAAAACTGAATGAGCAAAGTCCATTTACCGGCACCTAAAGTTTTGCGCATGCCTATTTCGCGCGCACGGTTAAAAGCGCGAGCAATATTGAGGTTGATAAAGTTAATACAGGCAATCAGTAAAATAAAAATGCCGATAGCAAGCAAGGCAATGATGTAAACTTTAGAAATTTGAGATCCTTCCAGCCCGCTCAGCTCATTATTAAAATGGTTATTGGCAAAAGGCGTAAGGTTTACCGTAAACACGTTTCCGTTGGCATCCGGCTTGGCGCCATCGCGTTTAATATTGCTGATGGCTTCCTTAAAATGGTTTTTGGCGAAAGGGATCAGGCGTTTTTCAAACAAAGCGCGGTTGGTGCCGGCGTTCAGTTTCACATATGTAAGATGGTTGCCGGTATCCCATTTATCCAGGTTTTGCTGATAATTGTTGTAGTTTTCAAACCGCATCAAAATATCAAAATCCAGACTTGAATTATTGGGGAAATCTTTTGCCACGCCAGTAACTACAAAACTCTGGTTCTGGTTGTACAGGTTCATTTCCAAAGTTTTACCTACCGGATTTTCTTTGCCGAAGATTGCTTTGGCAACGAATTGGGTTAATACAATGCTGTGCGGATCATGCAATGCTGTTTTTACCAATCCTTTTTCGAGCGGAAAGGTAAATATCCGCAGGAAATCCTCGTCCACAAACCGGATAGATTCCATGATCTTTTTCGATTTGTAACTGATCTCCGCACCGCCGTTACCCAATCTCGAAATGTATTGTACATCCGGGTACTCGGCTTTTAAAGCTGGTGTAAGCGGTTCGGGCATTGATGTGTTTTTTTCTACACCTTTTGCATGGTTTTCGGTCAGATAAATCTCGTAAATATCCGACAGGTTTTTGTGGAACTGATCGTACGAAAACTCGTAAATCACCGTCAAAAACAGCAGCACGCAACAGGCAACCGCCACGCTTAAACCGGCAATATTGATCACATTAAATACTTTGCCTTTCAACAGGTTTCGCCAGGCAATTTTGAGGTTGTTTTTGAGCATGAGAGGTAGGCTTTTAGCTGTCAGCAATCAGCTATCAGCTTTGGTATAGTTTGTAAATTATAGTCGTTATTTATATTGGATTTGCAGGTAGCTGAAGGCTGATAGCTAAAAGCCTGCCTACTACTTCGAAACGCCTAACGAATCGGTTATTTTTTTAACCATGGTATCTTTTTGCTGCTTGCTCATGCCTTTAACTGGGAAAGTTTTGTCGTAATTAACTTCTTTTCCGCCTTTAGTGCTGCTAACCATAATGTGCAAGGTTTTACCATCATCTTTAACTGTTTTTTCTTCGGTTTCAGAATGGGAACTGTTTTTGGTTGAAGCAGAAGTTGGCATATGCGGTGCCGGAGAAGCTGGTGCCGGAGGCGCGGGCGGCGGATAAATGCCCAGCGAATCTGTTATTTTTTTTAGCATCACGTCTTTTTGTATCTGGTTAAGGCCAACTACAGGAAACGTGCGGTCGTACTTAACCGCCTTTCCGTCTTTGTTGCTTTTAATCATGATGTGCAGCGTTTTGCCATCGTCCGAAACGGATTGCTTCGTGTCATTTGTTTTGTAAGAACTGGTTTTGCTTTGTGCCGATGCAGCCAAAGAAAAGGCCGATAAAAGAAGTATCGCTAATGTTTTCATGTTGATTTTCTGTTGATTTCACAAAAGCGGTTACAATTACATGCCGGTTTTGTAAGTATCTGTTTTTTAATATTTTAATAATGGAATTGGTTTTGTTTCCGTTCGGTAATGATACACTTCCTGTGCTATTGTGATACAGGTTTTTAGGTGATAAAAGAAGCATGGTCTTTTAGTTATTTCATCAAAACCTAAAACATTCTGCTGGTTTATAAATTTATGATTGAACTATAAATTATTGAATTTAACTAATAATCATGAAAAAATTAACCGGAAAAGTAGCAATTGTTACAGGGTCAGATTCGGGTATCGGCCAGGCAACTGCCATTGCTTTTGCCCAAGAAGGCGCAGATGTAGTTATCGTTTATCATACTGACAGCGAAGGTGCCGCTAAAACAATGGAAGAAGTGCAGCAAGCCGGCCAGAAAGGTTTGGTTTTGCAGGCAGATGTGAGCGAGGAACAAGGCGTGCAGCAGCTTTTTGAACAGGCTTTAAAGGAATTTGGAACGATAGATATTTTGGTGAACAATGCCGGCGTGAGCGGTGGCAGCACCAAAGTGGCGGATATGGATACTGAAAGTTTTGATAAAACGATCCGTACCAATTTATACGGTCCGTTTTTTGGCTGCCGTGCTTTTGTAAAACACCGTTTACAAAACGGCGGTAAAGGTAAAATTATCAATATCAGTTCTATCCACGAAGAAGTGGTTTCGCCGGGAACGGCCGATTATTGCGCTTCCAAAGGTGCTTTAAGAAATTTTACCAGAACGCTGGCGTTGGAAGTTGCAGAACAAGGCATCAACGTAAATAATATTGCGCCGGGCATGATTTTAACGCCGATGAACCAAAAAGCGATGGACGACCCGAAAGAACGTGAAGAAAAGGAACAGAAAATCCCGATGAAACGTGCCGGCAAACCCGCAGAAATTGCACATGTAGCCGTTTTCCTGGCTTCCGAAGATGCGGCTTATGTAACCGGTTCTACTTACGCGATGGACGGCGGCTTTATGCGGCTGTTAGGGCAGGGCGCATAGATTGTTATGGGGTAGGAGGTTTGAGGCGAGAGGATTTGTAAGTCCCTCAAACCTCTCACCCCAAACCTATTCGCTTCTCAAACTCTTAACCGGGTTAGCCAATGCTGCTTTTATCGACTGGAAACTGATGGTTAGTAAGGCAATAAGGATAGAAAATGCTCCGGCTAAAGCAAACATCCACCATTGGATTGTAATCCGGTAAGCAAAATCTTGCAGCCATTTTTGCATGGTAAAAAAAGCAATTGGGGAGGCGATAACCAATGCCAATATTACCAGCACAACAAAATCTTTTGATAGTAAAGCGGTAACTTGTGTAACCGAAGCACCTAATACTTTACGGATACCAATTTCTTTGGTTCGTTGTTCGGCGGTAAAAGTTGCCAGTCCGAATAATCCAAGACAAGCCAGAAATATAATTAAAAAACTAAAAAAAGTAAACAATTGCTGCAACTTGTGTTCGGCGCGATATTGGCCGTCTAACAGATCACTGATCCAATCTATTTTCAAAACTTTTTCCGGGAAAAACTGCTGCCATTGTTTGTAAATTTTGATTAATACCTGTTTTTGTGAACCGGGTTTTATGCGGATCAGTAGGTTGCCAAAACTTGTGTTAGCAGTTGCCTGGATAATGCAAGGTTTTAAAGGTGTGTGTAAAGATTCGTTATTAAAATCTTTTATAACCCCAACCGGGAAACCAGGCAAATGCTGAACAGAATCTTTAAAGTTTTTGATACCGAAAAGTTGGGCTGTATAAGCTGTAATCAGATAAGATTGCTGCTGCTGTACCTGAGCTAATTTTTTGTCGTCATGTGCCAATAAAGAATCCGTATTAACAGCATCATTTGCAAAGGATGCATCCAAGTAACGGCCATCCTGTAATTGCAATTTTAAAGTTTTTGCTAAATCTATATCTCCGGCAATGTAATTTACTTCTAATTTATTTCCCTTTTGGTTTGGATCTTCAACTATTCTACTCATATATCCGGCACCTAAAGATGGTGTCCAATTAGCAATACTTGCACGCTCTACACCGGCTATTTTTAAAATTTCCTGCTTAAAAGCAGTACCTTTAGTACCAAAATCGGTATAATCAATACTGATGAGATTGTTTTTATCAAAGCCTAAATCCTTATGATCGATAAAACGTAATTGTAATTGTACTACCAAAGTTGTAATTAAAATTACAATAGCAATTGTAAATTGCATGACTACTAAACTTTTGCGCAACAAACCGGAATCTGTTTTTACAGAAAGTTTTCCTTTCAAAACAACAACTGCTTTTGGCCTAGAAATTAACCAGGCCGGGTACAAACCGGTAAACAAGCTAACCGAAAAAACTACCAAACTTGTGATACTGAAAAGTGTAATGTTGTTTGCCAGATTTAAGGTTAAAGCATGTCCAAGATAAGCTTCCAAAGGTTTACTAAAAAAGTTATACAAAACTATACTCAGCAAAAAAGAGATTGCAAAAAATAGTAAAGATTCAAATAAAAATTGTGCAATCAATTCTTTTTTATCCGCACCCAAAACTTTACGGATACCAACTTCACGAACCCGTTTAATGGCTCTTGCAGTAGTTAAGTTAATAAAATTAATGCAGGCAATCAGCAACAACATTAAAGCAACTCCGGAGAAAATATACACATCACGTATGTTGCCTTTAACTTCAGAATATCCATCAAAATCAGAGCGTAGGTAAACATCAGTTATTGGCTGCAAATCATAGGAAACCCTTTTTCCAAAATCACTGGTTGTCAATTTTTTGTACCAAATATTCATTTTAGTTTGAAACTTGGTAATTGAAGTGCCGGGTTTAAAGAGCAGGTACTGGTTCTGAATATATGTCCCGCTACCATTATACAATTTATTATCTTCCGGTTTTCTTTCGGCAATAGCAATTATATCTGAACGCAAGTTTGTATTGGCCGGAAAAGTTTTGATGATGCCGGTAATCAAATAACTCTGGGGTTTGCCGTAAGTTGGAATATCCGTAACCACTTTTCCAATCGGATTGCTGTTTGGGAAATATTGATTCTTGATTTTTTCGGTAATGATTAGGTTAACGTAACCTTTCACAAATTTTTTCGGATTTCCTTGCGCAACATTGAAATCAAATAAGTTCCAAACGCTCGGCTCCGTAAAAAACGCAGGTAGTTCTACACCATCTTTATTAGGACCCATTTTCATCCGGTTTTTGTAAAGCGAAATCCGACAGTAATCTTCCACTTCCGGGAAGTCTTTTTTCAGGTTTGGCCCCAATCCTACAAAGCTCGATCTGCTGCGTTGGGCGGCATTTATATTGCTGTTATCCACACTAATAATCCGGTAAATATCTTTGGCGCGTTTCCACTGCCGGTCGTACGATAAATCATCAATAACTACTGTGGCAACCAGCAGGCAGGCTGTTAACCCGATGGTTAAACCCAGAATATTTATGGCCGAGTAAACCTTGTTGCGCAATAGATTTCGGTAAGCAATTTTAAAATAGTTCCTGATCATGATTTTTTAAAGATTGTAGCTGTCGGCAATCGACTTTCAGCGGTGTTTATGTTTTATAATGCTTCTTTTATCGATACTTTTTTAACCCCACCTAACCTCCCCAAAGGGGAGGAACCCAGGTGTAAACTTTGCATATCCGCCCTGCAAAGCCCTCTTCTTTGGAGAGGGTTTGGGTGAGGCTTTATTCTGATCTTAAACTCTTAACCGGGTTAGCCAATGCTGCTTTTATCGACTGAAAACCTACCGTTAGCAAAGCAAGGACAAGTGCTACAACTCCTGCCGACAAAAACATCCACAATTGTATTTCTATCCGATAGGCAAAACCCTGCAGCCATTTTTGCATCGCCCACCATACAATTGGCGAGGCAATTACAAACGCAGTTAGTACCAACCAAACATATTCTTTGGATAACAAACGGACGATGCCCGAAACGGAAGCACCAAGCACTTTCCGGATACCAATCTCTTTGGTGCGCTGGAAAGCGGTAAGTACGGCAAGCCCGAATAACCCTAAGCAGCTTATAAAAATCGAAACAAGGGTTGCAAGGTTAATCAGCTTAGCCAAATGCTGTTCCTGCTCATATAATTTCGCAATCACTTCATCATAAAATTTATAAGAATAAGTTTCCGGCGGATAGAACTGGTACCAGTCTTTCTCAACAGCTTTTAGCGTTTTCTGCCATTGGGCAGGATCTTTACTTACTAATTTGATGGAAAAAGTATTAAGATTGTCTTTCTCAGATTGGAAAGCCATCGGGTCTATCGTTTTATAAAAATCCTGCTGATGGAAATCTTTTACCACGCCAACGATAGGAAAAGGTATCATTTGCCCTTTCTGAGCAATCGTTTTCCCGATTGCATCCTGCGGAGAAGCAAAGCCAAATGCTTTTACAGCGGTTTCATTAATTACAAATTCGTTAGTGGTATCCGAAGCATGGAGATTTCTTCCGGCCAGTAATTTCATATCATACAAACCGAGGTAGGCTGTATCCACCCATTTCTTGAAAACTTGTCTTTCTATTGGTTCTTTACCTTTTTGAATATAATCGTACGGACTGGAAGAGTAATTATTATTCATCGGAACAGAGCCGAGAGAAATGTTTTGAACACCTGGCAGCCGTTTCAATTCTGATAGCAGCGTGAACTGTTTATTCTCATATTTTTTATCTTCTGTATATTTCCAAGGTACATCAACCACAATAACGGCATCTTTATTAAAACCCATATCTGTTTTAAGCGCAAATTGTAACTGGCTGCCTACAATCAAAGCACTCGTAATAAAAACAAGAGCGATTACGAATTGAAAAACAATCAGTACCTTTTGTAAACTAAACCTGCTGCCTCTTTTTAGGCCGATAGAAGAGCCGCGAAATATGTTAACTGCCTTTACCTTTGTGATGAGCCAGGCCGGGTAAAGGCCGGCTAAAACAGTTACAACAATTGCCAGCAGGATGATAAAAATGATGAGCTGAAAGATATTGGTTATGGGTGTGATGCCCGGTGGGATAATGTCTTTCAGCAACCAAAAAGCAAGCAAGCTGAACACATAGGATAATGTACCCGCAGCGAAAGTAGTGATCATTGTTTCTGATAAAAACTGCCCGATTAAAGCGGCCTGACTGCTGCCCAGCGTTTTCCTGATACCAATTTCTTTAGCCCTTCGCGGGATGCTGGCTACACTCATATTGATGTAGTTGATGCAAGCCAGAACAAGCAGGAACAGTGCAATACCGCTCAAACCATACATAACTGGTTTGTTTGCCTTGCGAATATCCCCTTCTTTAACATGTGTAGAAAAATGAGATTCGCTTAAAGGTATTACTTGAAACCATCTTTTAAATTTAAAAGCGTTCGATTTCTTTTGTTGAAATTCCTTGTATTTCTGAGCTGCAATATTTTCAATCTGCTTTTTTATTTTTTCGGGCTGAGTTCCGGGTTTAAATTGCAGATATAATTTATCAGAACCGCTTGTGTTCGTCCAGGTATTTAACTCGTAGGCTTTGGTTGGCAACGTACAAAATTCCTGCGCCGTAAATTCAGTGGGTGCTTTAAAATCTGCCACAATACCGGTAACTGTACTTTGCACAGTATCACTGTAGCTGTAGTAAGTAATTTGCTGGTTTAATATTGCTGAAGGTTTTTTATTGGGGAAATATTGCTTCGCCCTGCTTTCCGTCAGAATCACACTTTCCGGGGCTTTTAGCGCGGTTGATTTATTGCCGGCCAGCCATTTATAAGGTAACATTTTAAAATAGGTAACATCTGTGGCAACAATATTTTCCTGATCTTCAAAAATTGTGGCTTTTTGGGAAGGACCGTTGATCTCTACAGCTTTAATATATTTCCCAAAAACTGGCACCACGTAATCCAAACCAGCAATCTGCTCGCGCACGCCCTGGTAAAGCGGAGCTGAAACGCCGCCGTTGTAAGATTCTTTTTCATCAAAAATAAAACCGGTAACAACGCGATAAATATTTTTTTGGTTGGGCAGGCCGCGGTCATAACTAAATTCATAATCTACAATCCGGAAAATTACCCAACAGGCACTAATGCTGATAGCCAATCCAAAAATATTTAGCGTGGTAAACAACCGTTGTTTTAATAAGTGGCGTAGTGTGTTGATTAGATATGTTGTCATAAAAAATTTGTTATTGATTCTCTGATGCTTCTTTTATCGATGTTTTTTGGGTAAGAGGTAGGTTTGAGGTATGGGGTATGAGGTACGGCTTTCTTTTCCTCAAACCTCAAAACCCCGTACCCCATACCTCAAACCTACTCACTCCTCAAACTTTTCACCGGATTGGCCAATGCTGCTTTTACCGCCTGAAAACTGATGGTAAGGAGGGCGATTAAAATAGCCAAGCCACCTGCTGCAGCAAAAACCCACCATCTAATAGCAATACGATAAGCAAAACCTTGCAGCCATTGGTGCATAAAATACCAGGCAAGCGGAGAGGCCACCAGTACGGCAATCAGGGTTAACTTTAAAAAATCTTTTGTAATCAGAGCGACAATTCCGCTTACACCGGCACCTAAAACTTTACGAATGCCAATTTCTTTTGTGCGTTGCATGGTGGTAAAAGCTACCAAACCAAACAAACCTAAGCAAGCCAATAAAATGGCAAGTATGGAAAAAGTGCTGAAAACTTTGGCTGATCTTTGTTCTGAAATGTACAAACTGTTGTAATCATCATCCAGGAAACGGTATTCAAACGGCATTGATGGTGCGCGTTCTTTCCACAAATTCTGTAAAGAATTTATGGTGGCTGGCAAGTTTTTTCCGCTTACCCTGATAAAGAAATCGTTTGTATAATTCCGGTCTAAAAACAGCATGAGCGGGCCAATCGGCTGGTGAAAAGATGAAAAGTGAAAATCTTTGACAACTGCTTTTATCACACCGGGGAAGTTTTTTTCGACCGTTTTTCCAACCGCTTGTTCCGGTGTCCAGCCAAAAGCTTTTACCGCGGTTTCATTCAAAATAAAAGCATACTTGAAGTTTTTACTTTGATTTGCCGTATCTGCAAGCTTTAAATCAGCACGGGTAAAATCAGTTCCGGCAATAATTTTCATGCCCATTGTTTTCATAAAACCTAAATCTGATGGCAGGGCGGTAATATCCAAACTAACCTTGCCATGGCCGGTTTCTGCACTGATGCCATCGCCCCAACGCACAAAAGTTGGCGTTGCATTGGCACCGCTCACACTGATTACTTGTGGCAGTCTGCTGATTTCTGCTTTAATCGGTTCATAATTCTCCCTTACCTGCTGTGTAATCGGCAATACCAAAATGTGTTCTTTATCATAACCCAGATCTTTACTTTGAATATAATTGAGTTGTTGCAGGATGATTATCGTGGCAATAATCAGAAATATGGAAACTGCAAATTGGAAAATAATTAACGATTTCCGGAAAGTTCCGCCGGAAGAAGAAAGCCGCAATCCGGATTTTAAAATATGAATGATCCCGGTATTGGAAAGTATAAATGCCGGATATGCGCCCGAAGAAAAAGCGATTGCAATAAATAAAATTATCACCGTAAAAAATGGAATAGGCTTCAACATCAAAGAAAATGATAGTGTTTTGCCGGTTAACTGATTAAAATATGGTAGAAGAATTGCTGAAAGTATAATTGCGATAACGAGCGACAACAATGTAAGCAAAAATGATTCACCTATAAACTGTCTGAAAAGCTGTGATTTTTCTGCACCCAGAACTTTTCTGATACCAATCTCGGCACTCCGGGCACTTGATTGCACAGTGGCCAGGTTTGTATAGTTGATACAGGCGATAACCAGTATCAGCAAAGCAATAATACCAAGTATGTACACTGTAGTGATGCTGCCACTTGGTTCCAAACCATCCAATTGCGAATATAAGTGAACGCTAAGCAGAGGTTCAAGATTGTAAAGTAGCGGACTGTTGTTTTCTAATTTCAGCTCACTTTTGCTGATGCCGAGCATATAAGAGTTTAACTGTTGCTGGAAACTTTTCAGTTCGTCCTTGTTTTTCAGCAATAAGTAGGTTGTATAATTTGCCGTCCACCATTCTTCGGTTTTTGCTGCCTGAAGCGATGTAAACGAAGCAATAAAATCGTATTTAATTTGAGAATTCTCCGGCGCATCGGCAACTACTCCCGTCACGGTATAAGTTTTATCGCCCCAGGTTGTAACACTTAATATCTTTCCAATCGGATCAATATGTTGAAAATATTTTTCTGCTGTTTTTGCGGTAATAATAATTTGATTCGACGCATTTAAAGCTGTTTTCGGATTCCCGCGGATTAGTTTGAAAGAGAAAATATTAAAAACTGAAGCATCTGCGAAAAGGAAGTTTTTTTCATGAAACATTTCCTGACCATTTTTAACAATTGCCTCACTATTCATCAGCCTGACATAATCCTGAACCTGCGGGAAGGTGCGTGATAATTGCGGGCCGGCTTTCGTACCGGTTAAGGCAACTTTTTGGCTGCCGCCATCGCCGTATTGCATGGTCATGCGGACAATCCGATCGGCCTTTTCATTAAACCTGTCGTAACTTAGTTCGTTGATAACAAACAAACTAATGAGCAGGCAACTGACTAAACCAGCCGTTAAACCTATAATGTTGATTAACGTGAATAATTTACTTTTTTGCAGCCTTCGCAATGCAATTTTGAAATAATTTCTAATCATGACTTTAGCTTTTTTATAACTAATGCTTCTTTTATCGATGTTTTTTAGCCCCACCTAACCTCCCCGAAGGGGAGGAATTATGGCGGAGACCTTTATAGTTTTCTATGATCTGCCCTGCAAAGCCCTCTCCTGTGGAGAGGGTTTGGGTGAGGCTTTATTAGTAAGCGGTGCGGTAACTTTGCAAATAGCTGATAGCTGACACCCAATTACTAAAAGCTTCTCCTCATTCACTCCGCAAACTCTTCACCGGGTTAGCCAATGCTGCTTTTATCGCTGTATATCCACTTGTTAACCAGGATATAAACAAAGAACAAATAATGGTAACTGCAAAAAAGCCTGGGCCAATACTAATGCGGTAAGTATATTGCTGCAGCCATTGGTGCATAAAATACCAGGCAATAGGGGAAGCGATGAGAAAAGCAATCAAAATAAGTACTGTAAACTCTTTTGATAGCATGGTTACAATATCGCGAACGGGCGCGCCCAAAACTTTACGGATGCCAATTTCTTTCCGGCGTTGTACAGCCATAAAGGAAATCAAACCATACAAACCAAGGCAGGAAATAAAGATGGCGATACCCGAAAATATCTTATACAGTTGCGAAAGCTGGTTTTCCCTTTTATAATAATCAGCGATAGACTGGTCTAAAAAACTGTACTCAAATACATAATCGGGGAAGTATTTATTCCATATATTTTGCATATCTGCCAAAACAGTTTTTACATGGCTCATATCTATTTTAATATTTACCATACCATACGCACTTTTATTGGTTGTTAGCACGACCGGACCGATAGGATCACGCAAGGAGTTAACATGGAAATCTTTTATAACGCCTACAACCGGACAAAACTTTCCATTCACGTTGATTTGTTTCCCCAGGATATCATTTGGGTTTTGGATACCCAGATTTTTCGCTACTGTTTCGTTCACAACAAATTCACGCATCGTGTCGGACGGAAAATAAGCCCTGCCGGCAACGAAAGCAAAATTATACAATCGAAAATAATTCCCGTCGGCAGGCTTTATAGAAACAACCATATCGGAATGTTTCGTGCTATTGATTTTTGTTTGCAAATCAGTGTACCAGCCGCCTTCGCCTGATGGTGTAAATGTGCTGAAACTCACATTTGTAATACCGGGCAATTTATTTAATTCATTATGAAGCAAATCCATTTTTGTACGGCTCAAGCTATCGCCGGGAAAACCTGCATTGATGATGGCCACTTTGGTAAATCCCATATTTGCCGTTATGAAATAATCCATCTGTGATGCCACGATCAGCGTACCAATAATGAGTGCCTGTGCAATTACAAATTGAAATATAACCAGTGCTCGCCTCAAGGTAATTCCTTTACTGTTAGAATTAATGGCATTCTTTAAAACACTCACCGGTTTAAAACCAGACAATATCAACGCCGGGTAGAAACCCGATAAAAAGATAACCAGCAATAAAACACCAGCCAGCAGGAAGATAGATTGTGCACCAAATAAGGCAGATAAGTGTAATTTAATATCGAGAATGTGGTTTATAAAAGGTAGGCAAACAAAAACAAAAAGTAGCGAACTCATGAATGCAAGTACTATAGTGATGCCGGTTTCCCCCAGAAATTGAAATACCAATTGCAAACGGCTGCCACCAAGTACCTTTCTTACACCTACTTCACGTGCACGATTAATTGCTTGGGCTGTTGTAATATTAATAAAATTTACGCAAGCGATAATCAACAGAAATAAGCCGATCAGGCTCAGTCCCCAAATCAGATCTTTGCTAAATGTCCGCCCGGTAAAATTTTCATACCGATCATCAAAATGTACTTCTTTTAACGGTTGAAATTGTAAATCATAACCCGGGTTTACCGGCTTAATGTGTTTCTCTGTAAACGCAGCCAACAATTGCTTAACCTGAGCGAGAGAAGCATTATCATTTAGTTGTACGAAACAGTAATTGGCATCATCGATGCTACTCCAGTCATTTGGCCTTAATCTGTTTTTTAGGGTGATATAGGATATTACGATGCTTAATGGAAAATCGGTATTAACAGGAGGATTATTCAAGATACCTGTTATTTTCATGTTGTTGCCATACAACCTGATTGTTTTGTTGATGGCCGTTTTCCAGTCACCAAAATATTTGTTCGCAACATCTTTTGTAAGGAGTACGGTATTAGGTTCCCGCAAAGAGTTTTTGATATCTCCGGATATTAAACCAAAATTAAATATTTGGAAAAACTCGGGTTCTGCAGTAAATACTTTTTGTTCTTTAAATTTTTTTATCACCGAACCATCAGCAGCGGTTATATTGACTTGTACATTATTATCACCAAAAATGGCTGCAGTATTTTTAAGCTGAGGAAGTTCAGTACGCAAACCTATTGTAACCGGGAACGGAACACCAGAACGGTATTCGGGATTAACCGAATTTTTCCCTATCCGTACAACCCGGTAGATGTTGTTTTTTTGGAGATGAAAATCGTCAAAGCTTTGTTCATATTGTATAACCAGAAATATCAATAGGAAAGTAGTAAACCCAACCATCAACCCGGAAATGTTGATAACCGAGTTGCTTTTATGCCTTAGTAAGTTTCTAACAGCAGTTTTGAAATAATTTTTGAACATACATTTCTTATTAATCGATGGAGTGAATTTATAGTAAAAGTTGTTTAGATGCAGGTTTTAAAAAGTAGCATGTACTAAAAAAACTGATATTATAAAAAAATTCAAATAATTGTTAATCAATGATTTCAATCATATCAACTTGTGATACTTTAGTTTTCAAGTTATTTGAATATTGAATTTTTATAAATTTAAAACTGGTTAATCCGCCGGCTTTAAAATTCTGTGTTATACAATTTGGCAATTTGATGTTTCCTTTGGCAGTTCTAATTCTGTTCCTTCCAATAATTCCAAAGTAACTTTTACCAATTTCAAGTTTATCAAACGTTAATTGGACATTTTCATGAGCTAAAAATTGGCATGTATTAATTAGTTCTTCCCGAGAAGTGCTCTTATCAAATAAAATAACTGTTCTAATAATTCTGTCTCCATTTACAACTATAGTAGTTCTCGCAATTGGTCTCGGTAGTTGTTCATCATTACATCTCCAAACAAAAGAGGATAAAAGAAGCATTCCAACTATAGCAAGCAAGAATAGTTTTTTCATGATTTACAAGGTTTGAACTATTTAAAAAGAGTTAAAATAATAAGACCTAATGTTGCTAATTTCTCACCTACAAACCCTCACACCAACAAATTCTCCGTAACCGTTTGCCCGTCCAGCATCCGGATAATCCGGTGACTGTAACGTGCATCATGTTCCGAGTGCGTAACCATTACAATCGTAGTTCCCTGCTCGTTCAGTTCGGTTAAAAGCTGCATCACTTCGTTACCGTTGGATGAATCAAGGTTACCTGTCGGCTCATCCGCTAAAATTAGTTTTGGGTTGTTAACTACGGCTCGCGCTACGGCAACACGCTGCTGCTGTCCGCCCGAAAGCTGCTGCGGGAAGTGGTTGCGGCGGTGCATAATCTGCATTTTATCTAAAACCACATCAACTCGTTTTTTACGTTCGGCACTGTCTACGCCCAGATAAATCAGCGGCAGTTCTACGTTTTCAAAAACGGTCAGCTCATCAATCAAATTGAAACTCTGGAACACAAAACCGATGTTGCGTTTGCGCAGATCGGCACGTTTGCGTTCGTTAAAACCGGCTACTTCAATGTTGTTGAACATAAAGCTGCCGCCGTCCGGGTCGTCCAGCAAACCTAAAATGTTGAGCAAAGTAGATTTGCCGCAGCCAGAAGGTCCCATTACGGCCACGAATTCGCCGTCGTTTACATGGATGGTTAATTTGTTAAGGGCAGAAGTTTCAATGTCTTCTGTCCGGTAAATTTTTTCGAGTTCTGTAATTTTTATCATGAGAGGAAGGTTTGAGGTATGGGGTTAGAGGTTTGAGCCTAAGCGGATACCTGTTCAGTTTAAATTTATTTTAAATTAATTTATTATGTTTAAAGTATGCGTAATTATTCTGAATTATTGGTTTGGCAAAAGAGCCACGAATTAACTTTGAAAATATATAAAACCAGTTTTTCTTTTCCTAAGGAGGAAATATATGATTTAACCTCACAAATGCGGCGGTCGAGTTCTTCAATTCCAACCAACATTGCTGAAGGTTGCGGTAGAGATAGTAATGCTGAAATGAAACAGTTTCTTATCATATCTTCTGGTTCAAGTTCTGAGTTAGAATATCAATTATTATTGATTAAAGATTTAAATTATATAAGCGAAGTTTTGTACCTGGAACTTTCAGCAGCTGTAGTTGAAATTAGAAAAATGATCAGAGCATTCATCAAAGCCTTACCTCAAGCCTAACACCTCATGCCCCCGCACCTCAAACCCCATACCTCGAACCCCATACCTCATACCTCATACCTCGAACCTCATACCTCGAACCTCATACCTCACTTCCCCAACACTAACTCCTGCATCGTTCCGTAATTTTCGTAGCTGCTCGTAACCACTTTATCGCCGGGTTTTAAGCCTTGTAAAATTTCGTAATAATCCGGGTTTTGCCGGCCCAACTGCACATCAACTTTGTAAGCCGTTTTGCCATCATCGCTCACTTTAAAAATCCAGTTACCGCCGGTTTGCTGGTAAAAGCCGCCTTTGGCAAGTAGCAGAGCTTTCGTTTCATCACCTAAAGCCAAGCGGATTTGCAGCGTTTGTCCGCGGCGGATACCATCCGGAACTTTACCGATAAACTCCATATCTACCTGGAAACGGCCGTTGGTAACTTGTGTAAAAACCTTTTTTATTTTCAGTTTATAGGTTTTGTCGGAGAAGTCGAAATCGCCGGTCAGGCCGGTAAAAATGCGGGAAATGTAGTGTTCGTCCACATCAACCCGAACCTTAAATCCGCTTAAAACATCAATCTGGCCCAACCGTTCGCCCTGGTGTTTATTCTGCCCAACTTCTGCATCCATGGAAGTTAACTGGCCGTCAACCGGCGCGCGGACAATCAAATCGCCAACCTTTTGGCGCATTACAGCTAAAGCATTTTGCGTACGGTCGAACGATTGTTTCGACTGGTTCAATTCCTGTTTGGTGGAAACAGAATCTTGTTTTAAAATCTGCTGCGTTAATTTTTTACGTTTTACCTGATAATCATAAGCAATTTGCGATTGCTTAAATTCCTGTAAACCGATGGCTTTTTGCTCATACAAATGCTTGTTTAACAGGTACAAACGTTCGGATTCTTTAAAACCGTTGTCCACATCGGCCATCTGGTTTAACTTACTGATCGTGTTTTGCTGAGCCGCATTGCGCGAAATCTGCATCTGCGTTAATAAGTTAAAAACCGAAGTTTCCTGGTTCACCAAACTCAATTCCAGATCAGTATTTGCGAGTTTCATAATCGGCTGGCCTTTTTTCATAATCGTGCCGTCTTCCACAAACTTCTGGTCAACCCTGCCGCCTTCATTTGCATCTAAATAAATCGTGGTAATCGGCATTACCACGCCGTTAACCGGGATAAATTCCTGGAACGGGCCGTTTTTTACTTCGCTGATAGTGATGCGTTCGGTATCAACGTTCAACTTGGATTTACCGGAATTACTATAATAGGCACCGCCGATTAATAAAACCAGGGCAGTAACGCCGCCGATTGTTAAAATCCGTTTGGTTGTCCATTTCTTTTTTGCTATAACTCTGTCCACAATGCTTTTTTTATAAGGTATTTTTTGATGTTCTGTATTTTTGCAAATTGTATAGGCAAACCTGTGCCATTCAATCAACTATCTGTAAAACAATATTTTAGGTGATAAAAGAAGCATCAGCTTGTGCGTTTGTATTACAGGTAGTGTTCGGTTTCGATACAATACTTCGTAGAAATTAAATTTAATCAGGATTTTTCTTGCTGAAGAAAATTGAACTAAACAGCTGTTCGTAAACGGACACCTGGTGTTCGGCATCGAACGTTTTTTGAATCGATAAATATTGAATGTATTGATTTTCAACAAGTTGAATCGTTGGTATTAGTTGTGATAATAAAGAAACAAGCAATTAGCTTTCAGCAATCAGCTATAACTTAGCTTGTAAAAAGCTGATACCAAATTTATGATGATAAAAGAAGCATGTAGCCGGATACCTCAACCTAAATTAAAACACACAAACCGCTGAAAGCTGGTTGCCGACAGCCAAAACCTAAAGAAAATGTTCAAAAACTATTTAAAAATCGCCTGGCGAAGCCTGTTCAAAAACAAGTTTTATTCCCTGATTAACATCAGTGGTTTGGCTGTTGGTTTGGCAACTGGCATCCTGTTGTTGTTGTGGGTACAAAATGAACTGAGTTACGATAAATTCAACAAAAATTACCGGCAGATTTATAAACTAAGCGAACATTTTAACTCAAACGGACAGGAAATGACCTGGACGGGCGTTCCGGGTCCTTTGGCGGTTTTTGCAAAATCAAATCCTAAAATCAGTTCAACTGTTAGGATTGCCAGCGAGTTTGACCAGAATATTTCCAACAAAGACCGCAGCAAAATATTTGATGGTAATAAGATTGCTTATGTAGATAACGGCTTTTTCTCGATGTTTGATTTTGAGTTGTTGAAGGGAAATAAAGCAGATCTTTTCCCCAATAATAATTCAGTTGTTGTTACCAAAACCTTGGCCAAAAAGTATTTTGGCAGCTCAGATGCTATCGGAAAAACCATCGGCTTTAAAAAGGAGCTGTTTACCATTACCGGTATTTTACAAGATTTCCCGGAGAATTCTTCTTTAAGCTATGATGCGATTTTCCCGATGGGTTATCTGGCAAAAGTATTTACCCAAAACGGAGGCAACGGGAAATGGAAGACAATTGACGAAGATCTGGGCGACTCGAGCTTTGATACTTATGTAAAGCTAAATCCCGGCACCGATCCCAAAAAAATAGAACAATATTTTTCCGCAGCATTTAAAACAGCCAGAAACGGCGATAGCGATGCTGATTTCCGTTTACAAAATCTGGCTCAAATCCATTTGATCGGTGCCGATGGCAACAACTCTTCGCTGCGGATGGTGCAGATTTTTATGCTGGTCGTGATTTTGCTTTTGGCTATTGCCAGTATCAATTATGTAAATCTTTCTACCGCGCGCTCTTTAATCCGGGCAAAGGAAGTAAGCATCCGTAAAATTATAGGTGCACAAAAACAGCAATTGTTTTTTCAGTTTTTAGTTGAAACCTGCCTGCTGTTTTTAATTGCAACGGTTTTTGCCATTGTTTTAATATATCTGTTTACACCGGTTTACAATCAGATTTCTGGTAAAAACCTGGCCCTGGACGTTACCGACCCAAATATATTGAAAGGCGTTGGTTTGGCAATTGCCTGTACACTTATCGCTTCCAGTATTTACCCGGCAACCCTGTTGTCATCCTTCAAACCCATTCAAGCTTTAAAAGGACGGATTACTTCGGGCGTTGGCATTGCAACTTTGCGAAAAGGTTTGGTTATTTTCCAATTTTCCATTTCCGTAATCCTGTTGATTTGTACGATAGTGATGGGCCGGCAACTCAATTTTATCAAAAATAAAAATATTGGTTACGATAAAAGCTATGTTTTTTCTGTGCCGCTAACCCAGGAAGTTAAAGATCATTTGGATGCAGTGAAGGCAGAACTTAAAAAAGAGACCAGCATCAATGCAGTTGCTTCATCTGATGTCTACAATTTCTCCGATATTGAAGGTGAAACAGGTGATCTGGACTGGCCGGAAAAATCAGCCAATACCAGCACGATGATTACACAAGTTTCAGCAGATAAAGAACTAATTCCGACAATGCGGATCAAGTTTTTAAAAGGGGAAAATTTTGCAGGCACACCGGCTGACAGCTCCAGCTTTATTATTAACGAAACAGCTGTTCAAAAAATGGGTTTGAAGCAGCCAATCGGGCAGCAAATTACTTTTCACGATCATAAAGGCACCATAATCGGCGTGGTAAAAGATTTTAATTTTAAATCTTTAAAAGAAACGATTACGCCGCTTATCTTTTTTACCTTCTGGAACTACCGCAATATTTTATATGTACGCACAACAGGTGCCGGTGCGCAGCAGGCCATAACCGCAGCAAGCGTTCAGTACAAAAAATATGCTGGCGATAGTCCTTTTGGTTATCATTTTTTAGATCAGAGTTTTGAGGCACATTACAAAACAGACCAGCGGGCGGGAACACTGTTTAACGTTTTTGCAGGCATTGCCATTTTTATTTCCTGCCTTGGTTTGTTCGGACTGGCAACCTACACTGCCCAGGTGAAGTTTAAGGAGATTGGCATCCGCAAGGTTTTGGGAGCGAGTGTAGCCAGCATTGTAAAACTGATCAGTACAGATTTTATCAAACTGGTTGTCATCGCCATATTTATTGCCGTGCCCGCATCGTGGTGGGCTATGCACAAATGGCTGGAAAGCTTTGCTTATAAGATCAATATTTCCTGGTGGATATTTGCTTTAGCCGGAACACTTGCCTTGTTAATTGCCTTAGCTACCGTCAGTTTTCAAGCGATAAAAGCAGCATTGGCCAATCCGGTAAAAAGTTTGAGGAGCGAGTGAAGTTTTGGGTGAGAAGTAGGAGGTATCAGCGATTTGCAAAATCTCATGCCTCACACATCTCACACCAAAAATATGCCGATAAAAGAAGCATGAATTATTGACTAAAAGTTATAAAACTAAAAACCATGTTTAAGAATTATTTTAAAATCGCCTGGCGGAATTTGATCAAAAACAAAGTTTATTCAGCCATAAATATTGTTGGATTAGCGGTTGGGATGGCGGTTGCTATGCTGATTAGCTTTTGGATTTATGATGAATTATCCTACAACAAGAGTTTCAAAAACTATGACCGTGTGGTACAATTCATTCAAAACTCGACCAATGGAAGTGATGTTTCAACTTATCCCACTATTTCGATTCCTTTAGTTTTAGAACTTCGAAGCAAGTATGCAGCTGATTTTAAGCACCTGGCTTTAACGCGCTATCAGGAGCCGCATATTTTAGCTTTTGGTAACAAAAAAGTAAGTGAAACCGGGATTTATGCAGAGCCGGAAATGCCGCAGATTTTATCGTTAAAGATGATTGAAGGGCAACAGTTGGGCATTCAGGATGAATCAAGCATAATGCTTAGCGAATCATTAGCTAAAATCATTTTTGGAAAGCTTGATCCGCTCAATAAAATCCTATTAACAGATGATAAAAAATCCTATAAAATAAGTGGTATTTTTCAGGATTTCGCACAAAACTCGGAGTTTAAGGACGTTAGTTTTTTGATGCCCTGGGCAGCTTTAGTTGCTCAAAAGGAGTGGATAAAAAGGGACTACACACAATGGAACGATAATTCATTTTTTCTTTACGGCGAATTAAGCGACAATGTAGCGTTAAGCAAAGTGAACGAAAAAGTTAAAAACATTTTAGTTGGGAAACCTGATAGGGACGATAAACCGGAAATTATTTTACAACCTATGCGCAAATGGCATTTGTACAACGAATTTAAACAAGGGAAAAATACAGGCGGGGCGATACAATATGTTTGGCTGTTTGGTTTAATCGGTTTGTTTGTATTGATGCTGGCCTGTATCAATTTCATGAATCTGAGTACGGCACGGTCGCAAATCCGTGCGAAAGAAGTTGGCGTAAGAAAAGCAATCGGTTCTCAGCGTAAACAATTAATTATACAGTTTTTAAGCGAATCTGTAATGATTGCTTTTATTGCGATGTTATTATCGGTTTTACTGGTACAATTGGCATTGCCAAGTTTTAATACGTTGGCCGACAAAAGCTTAATCTTCCCTTGGGCCAGTCCGGTTTTTTGGTTGATGATTTTAGGCTTTACATTGCTTACAGGATTGATCTCCGGCAGTTATCCGGCTTTGTATTTGTCTTCATTCAACACGATAAAAGTTTTAAAAGGAACATTTAAAGCCGGCCGTTTTGCCGCCGTTCCGCGCCAGGTGCTGGTTGTTCTGCAGTTTACTATTTCGGTTTCGATCATCATCGGTACAATCATTGTTTTTAAGCAAATTCAGTATGCCAAAAATCGGCCGTTGGGTTATGATAAAAACGGTTTGATTACGGTTAATATGTCAACACCTAACTTGCACGGAAAATATGATCTGCTAAGAAGCGAACTATTAAACTCTGGTGCCGTAGTAAATATGGCCGAAGCTTCTAACAGTGTAACAAATGTTGGTGCGCATTTAATCGGTTTTGAATGGCCGGGGAAAAATCCAAACCTCAATTCTGATTTTAGCATTTCATGGGTTACACATGATTTTGGAAAAACGGTAGGCTGGCATTTCGATAGCGGCCGGGATTTTTCGAGGCAGTTTAAAACCGATACAACGGCCATGATAGTAAACGAAGCCGCCGTAAAACATATGGGTTTGAAAAACCCGGTTGGCGAAACCGTAAAATTTAACGGCGATCCTTACCGTGTAATTGGTGTAATTAAAAATGTGGTGATGGAATCCCCGTATGAGCAACCGCCACCGACTGTATTTTTTATGAATTATAGTCAAGTTTCACCCATTACGATTAAGTTAAACCCAAACATCAGTACAAGCGAATCGATCTCTAAAATAAAAGCTGTATTTGAAAAATTAGATCCTGCCGCACCTTTTGATTTCCGTTTTGTAGATGAAGATTTTGCTAAAAAATTTGCAATAGAACAACGTATCGGAAGCTTGGCTACGTTTTTTGCTGTTTTTGCTATTTTAATCAGTTGTCTGGGGATTTTCGGTTTGGCATCTTTCCTTGCCGAACAACGTGTAAAAGAAATTGGAATCAGAAAAGTGCTGGGTGCAACAGTTGTTAATTTATGGGGATTATTATCTAAAGATTTCCTGGTTTTAGTTTCTGTATCGTTCTTTATCGCCATCCCGGCATCTTATTATTTTATGCACCAATGGCTCCAAAATTATGAATATCATACGGGTATCTCTGTATGGATTTTCGTAATTACGGCAATCGGCACCATTACAATCACACTGCTTACCGTTAGTTTTCAGGCGGTAAAAGCAGCATTGGCTAACCCGGTAAAGAGTTTGAGATCAGAGTAAAGGGCCTCACCCAACCCTCTCCAAAGGAGAGGGCTTTTAAATTGCAAACTATAAAGGTATCGAACTTTGGTTCCTCCCCTTTGGGGAGGTTAGGTGGGGCAAAACACCGATAAAAGAAGCATTAACAAAAACACTAACCGCTGAAAGCCGATTGCCGACAGCCAAAAACTAAAAACCCATGCTCAAAAATTATTTCAAAATTGCCTGGCGAAATTTAAAGCGAAACAAAGTCTACGCTTTAATTAACATTTTGGGTTTATCGCTTGGCATAGCTTGCGGTATCCTGATTTTTACGCTGGTAAAATATCATTTCAGCTTTGACAATTTCCATCAACATAAAGATCGGATTTACCGGATTGTTACCGAGTTTCATGAAGACGGCATTGACTATTCGCCTGGTGTTCCTGCTCCTTTGGGCAAAACTTTTCGCAATGATTATGCTTTTGCAGAAAAAACAGCGCGCGTAGCAGGTTTTGGAAAAAGCCTAATTTCCATTCCTGCCAGCAAAGACAATAAAAGGTTTGAGGAAGAAAACGGCGTTGCTTTTGCCGAACCTGAGTTTTTCGACATTTTTAATTTTCCCCTAAAAACAGGCGATAAAAGAAGTATGCTGACGGAATTGAACACGGCAGTTATCACCCAAAACTTGGCCGATAAATATTTTCCCAAAGAAAACCCGATTGGTAAAATTATCCGACTTAACAACAAAATCAATTTTAAAATTACCGGAATTCTCCAAAATATCCCTACCAATACAGACCGGAAACAGGAAATTTACCTGTCTTATTCCAGCTTAAAACAACGCAGCGAAGGGATGGCCAGCGATAGCAGCTGGGGCAGTGTTGCCAGTAGTATGCAATGTTTTTTACGACTAAAACCACATGTTTTACCTGCAGATGTTGCAAAAGTTTTCCCGGCTTTTAAGAAAAAATATATGGGAAAAGATGCGTTGACTGACTTTTTTAATTTACAGCCGCTTTCGGATATTCATTTTAATATGGATTATGATGGAGAAACTGATAAAAAATATTTGTGGGCTTTGGCTTTGGTTGGTTTGTTTCTGATCACGACGGCTTGTGTCAATTTTATCAATTTAGCTACGGCACAAGCTTTAAAGCGTGCTAAAGAAGTTGGCGTTCGCAAAGTTTTAGGAAGTTTACGCGGACAGCTTTTCTGGCAGTTTATTGCAGAAACGGCATTAATAACTATTGTAGCCTTATTTATTTCCTGGTTTCTGGCTCAACTGGCCCTTCCTTTTGTTAACCAGTTATTTAAAACCGAACTTTCGATCAATGTTTTTCAGGATTTTACGCTTACCGCATTTCTCTTGCTGCTTTCGGTTATAATTGTTTTCCTGTCCGGCTCTTATCCGGGATTAATCCTATCTAACTTTAAACCGGTTGCAGCCTTAAAAGGAAAACTCACCCAACAAGATGCCGGTGGTTTTCCGCTGAGAAGGGTTTTGGTAATTGTGCAGTTTGCCATTTCACAAATCCTGATTATTGGAACGATTGTGATTTCGGCGCAGATGCGATACGCTGCCAAAGCCGATTTGGGTTTTAGAAAAGACGGCATTGTTTTGTTGAACCTGCCGGATTCTTCTAAAATAAAAATGAGTACTTTAAAATCTCGGTTGCTTGCAGTTTCCGGTGCCGAGAAGCTAAGTTTTTGTTTTGAACCTCCAGCATCTAACAGTAATAATGAAACCGATATTACATATGAAAATAGGCCGGTAAAGGAAGTATTCCAAGTAAATGTAAAAGATGCTGATGCTCAATATATTCCAACATTTGATTTAAAACTGGTTGCCGGCAGAAATATTTTTCCTTCGGATACTACACGTGAATATTTAGTGAACGAAACTGCTGTAAAGAAACTTCGGCTAAAATCTCCGCAGGAAATTATCGGTAAAATGATTACTATAAACAATAAAAAAGCAGCAGTAGTTGGTGTGTTAAAAGATTTTAATCAACAATCTTTCCGTGCTAGTATTAGTCCGATTGTAATTTATCCCAAATATTCACAATATAATTATGCAGCCGTAAGCATCAATCTAAACAATATTAAACCAACCTTAACTGCTTTTGAAAAGATTTGGAAAGAAACCTATCCCGAATATGTTTATTCGGCCACTTTTCTGGATGAGAAGCTTGCCAAGTTTTACGAACTCGACAATACCATACTTCGTTTAGTGCAAGGTTTTGCCGGCATTGCCATCCTGATTGGTTGCTTGGGTTTATATGGTTTGGTTTCTTTTATGGCGGCACAAAAAACCAAAGAAATTGGTGTACGCAAAGTATTGGGTGCCAGTTTGCAAAACATTTTATGGCTTTTTGGCAAAGAATTTAGCCGTTTGCTGTTGGTCGCATTTGTAATCGCCGCACCGCTGGCCTGGCTGGCAATGCACCATTGGCTGCAGGAATTTGTATATCGCATCAGTATCGGTCCCTGGGTTTTTCTGGTCGCCATCTTGTCAACATTTATAATTGCAGCGATAACTATTGGTTTTAAATCGATAAAAGCAGCATTGGCCAATCCGGTAAAAAGTTTGAGGAGTGAGTAGGGAAGAGGTTCAGAGGTAAGAGGTTTGAGGGATTTGCAAATCCTCGAACCTCTTACCTCTAGCAAAAAAGCTTCACCCAAATTTATAAGGCGGATATGCAAGGTCTTCGCCATAATTCCTCCCCTTTGGGGAGGTTAGGTGGGGCTTTTAGATGCTGAAAACTATTAAACTTTGCAGGAAGCTGATTGCTGAAAGCTGATGGCCAATCACTATCTTGCCCTAAAAATATACTTCTTTTATGAACCTTAAACACGCTTCCGTTTTAGTAATTGACGACGATACAGACGTGCTTACCGCCGTGCGGTTACTGTTAAAAACACAGGTAAAAGAAGTAGTAACCGAGAAAAATCCGGAGAACCTGCGTGCTATTTTATCGCGGCAAAACTTTGACCTGATCATGCTCGACATGAATTTTAACAGTTCCATCAACACCGGCAACGAGGGTTTATACTGGCTGGGCAAAATCCGTGAGTTTAAATCTGATGCGGCCGTAATCATGATCACCGCTTATGGCGATATTGATCTGGCCGTACGTTCGCTAAAAATCGGTGCGGCGGATTTTGTGGTGAAACCCTGGCACAATGAAGTGCTGATTAATGTTTTAACAGAAGCATTGGGCAAAAACGTAAAGAGTAAATCTGCCGGAACTGATAACAAGAACCTGGTGATCGGTAATGAACTGATCGGCGAATCTGCCATCATGCAGGAAATTTTTTACAAGATTGAAAAGATCGCCCCAACGGATGCCAATATTTTGATTCTGGGCGAAAACGGAACCGGGAAGGATCTGATTGCCAAAGCCATCCATCAGCAATCCCTCCGCGCAGCAAAACCCTACGTAAAAGTTGATGTAGGCGCGTTATCCGAAAACTTGTTTGAAAGCGAGCTTTTCGGTCATAAAAAAGGTGCTTTTACCGATGCCCGCGAAGACCGCGCCGGCCGTTTTGAAGCCGCCAATACCGGCACTTTATTTCTGGATGAGATCGGTAATATTGCGTTGCATCAGCAGGCAAAATTATTGAGCGTTTTGCAAAACCGGCAGGTTACGCGTTTGGGTAGCAACCAGCCGGTTGCGGTTGATATCCGATTAATTTGTGCCACCAATGTTCCGTTAGCAGAACTGGCGAACGAAAACCGTTTTCGGCGGGATTTAATGTACCGCATCAACACGGTAGAAATTACAGTTCCGCCATTGCGGAAACGGAGCAGCGATATTTTACTTTTAGCAAAGCATTTTGGCAAAGTTTACAGCAAAAAGTATATGAAAGCAGAGCCGGAATTTGATGCCAGAGCAACAGAAAAATTGCTGAATTATCCTTTTCCTGGCAACGTGCGGGAGTTGCAATACACCATGGAACGGGCTGTAATTATGGCGGATGACAGCGTTTTACAACCCAAAGATTTAATTTTTTCGCCGATAGAACAAGCTCCGGAGATGAGTGCGCCGGATGAGCTTCGGTTAAGTTCTATCGAAAAAAATACCATTTTACATGTGATCGAAAAAAACAGCGGTAATATTACCAAAGCCGCCAAAGAACTCGGCATTACCCGAACCGCTTTGTATAGAAGACTGAGTAAATATGATATTTAAGGAGGAGCGGGGTTGGAAAGAGTGGGGAGCGAGAACCAGTATGCGGAAGATTAATTCTAAAATAAAAATGAACTTTCCCTGTTTATTCGTCAAGTTATCCATTTGTTTTGATTTGACTTTTCCTCGATCTCCGCACTTAATTCCTCGCACCTGCAGCAAATGAAACGCTACCAATGGAATATTTTATGGCGCATACTTCTTTTACCGGTAACTTTTTTAGTTGCCGGTTACCTGGTTTTTTCTCACGGAGTTAATTATTTGCTGCTTGTTTTACCGGTGGTAATTTACCAGTTATACAACCTGTACGAGTTTCAGCATAAAACACATCAGGAACTGGAGCAGTTTGTAGAAGCAATACATTACCGGGATTTTTCGAGGCATTTTGATTCTAAACATGCGCCGGCAGGTTTGCAGGTTTTACGCAAAGGTTTTAACGAAATCAATACCACTTTTAAAATGATTTCGCGGGAAAAGGAAACCCAGTATCAGTATCTCCAAAAAATAATGGAATTGGTTGGAACCGGTATTTTATCTTACGAAGCAGAAACCGGCGATGTACAGTGGATGAACGAATCCTTGCGGAATATGCTGCAATTACCCTTTTTAAAAACTATCCATTCGCTGCAAAAACGCGATGAAGAGTTGTATGCAAATATCATCAGCCTAAAAAGCAGCGACGGCATTATCGCTACGGCGCGCACGAAAAAGGCATCCTTCAAAATTTTGCTTTCTGCAACTGCTTTCCAAACCAACAACAAGATTTACAAGCTGATCGCTTTTCAAAATGTTGACGAAGCGCTGGACGAAACCGAATCGCGTGCCTGGCAAAAATTGTTAAGTGTGATGACGCATGAGATCATGAATTCTATCGCACCGATTTCTTCGCTGGCAGATACGTTAAAAAACCGGCTGCACCAGGCTAATGCTTCTTTTACCGATGAAAAAAATGAGTCTGTTTTGCTGGAAGATCTGGAACTGGGCATCGATACCATCCGGCGCAGGAGTGAAGGTTTGCTCAAATTTGCCGAAACTTACCGCAACCTCAATAAAATTACGACACTTAGTGTGAAAAAAGTCCACGTTCGTGATCTGTTTGAAAACCTGAATACGCTTATGGAACCTACGCTGGCACAAAAAAATATCGAAATGGATATGGTTTTGAAAGATCCGAGTTTAACGGTAGCCGTTGATCCGATGCTTATTGAGCAGGTGCTGATTAACCTTTTGGTTAACGCGATTGAAGCGGTAAAAGAGCAGCCGGAACCACAAATAGTTTTATCGGCTTATGTGTTGAACGACAAAAAAACGGTGTTAAAAGTAGCAGATAACGGTGCCGGCATGGCCGAAGATTTACTGGAGCAAATTTTTATTCCGTTTTTTAGCACCAAGAAAAACGGAAGCGGCATCGGTTTAAGTTTATGCAAGCAGATTATGCTGCTGCACAAAGCGCAAATTCAGGTACAATCTGTAGAAGGAGAGGGAACGGCGTTTTTGCTGCAGTTTTGAAGGAAAGTTTAGGTTTAAACTGATAAGATTTCCCTAAAATAGAATAGTGTATTTTTGACTGATCAATCAAATCAAAATTGTCAAACTTATATATCATTTCCGGTTGTAACGGAGCCGGAAAAACAACGGCTTCTTACACAATTTTACCGGAGATCCTTGTTTGTAGAGAATTTGTAAATGCTGATGAAATTGCAAAAGGGATTTCACCTTTTCAGCCGGAAAAAGTATCTTTTTTGGCAGGAAGGATTATGCTGGAACGGATAAACGAACTGTTGGAACAAAATACGGATTTTGCAATTGAAACTACTTTAACTACACTTTCGTACCGGAAAACAATTGAGCTGGCAAAGCGAAAAGGTTATCAAATTACCTTGTTGTTTTTTTGGCTGAATGATGTAGATTTAGCTATTGAAAGAGTAAAAACAAGAGTTACAGAAGGCGGCCACAACATCCCGGAAGAGGTAAATGTTCAGTGATATTACAAAGGAATTTCTAATTTGATTAATGTCTTTACAAAGTTGTGTGATTATTGGCTTGTTGTTGATAATTCGATAAAGCTGAATTTGAAATAGCAGAAGGCATTAAAGATGTTGAACTTGTAATTCACAATAATGAGTTGTGGGAAAAAATAAAAAATGTAGCGCATGAAACTAAGTGATTCAAATAACAAGGAATTGAAAGAAAAAATCTTAAAAGGCTTGGATTTAACTTTTAAAAAATTGTTAAAAGCTAAACGCCAAACTGGTGGTATTTTTGTTTTTTCTGAAAATGGAATTATTAAAAAGGTTAAGGCGGAGGATGTGGAGGAGTAAAAAGTTATTCGTTCTATAAATCTGATTAAAAACCTATAAGTTAAGAGTCTGTTCAAGAATAGTTTTTGAATAACACTTATGTTGCCGTTTGGCTTTAGCCAACGGTATAGGTAAATTTGAAAAATCGGCTTTAGCCAAATATCATAACGGCGTTTTGGCTGAAGCCCTCAGCTGTAACTTTATTTGGCCGTTGGCTAAAGCCAATGGCAATAACCAGACTAAACATTTGTATTAGAAAAACTTTGAAACCGACGTTTTTTAGGTGATAAAAGAAGCATGTAAAATCAACCAGACAAAATTTAAACCGGTTATAATTTTATGCATTTAAAATTGTTGTTACAGATTTACAAGTAAAGAAAAAATTATATGCTGTTTTTACCAGCTATATTTTTGCCTGAACAATTCTATTTTTCATTAGGGATATCGCACAATCGAACATAATTCTTTGCTCAGTTACCACAATTAATATCTCCAGTCAATCATTCCTAATTCTGTTAAATGATAAACATGCAGCCCTGCAGAAATCGTGAAAATGATAGCGAATAACGCAACGATAACTGATATAAAGTCGAGTAATGTGTTTTGCTGTTTCATACTATTTGGATAAGGCAGCCACCCGAAAGTTTAATCTTCACGATTAATATCACGTGTATTTTACAATGGATTCTTTCCGGCAAATAATGCTGCTTTAGATCAACAGCAACCAATTTGTAGTTTTTTCGTATAGCGGTGCTTAATACAGTACCAATATCTCTTGGAAAAATTAAAATCACCAGCTATCACTACTGTTTTTATGGCAGTAATTCTGCTTGCTTCTTGTAAAAAGGATAACAGTTTAAAATCAATTACGCCACAGGTTTCTTTTGGGATACATGCTGATGGTTTTACAACAACACTTCCTTCGTTCGGCGCGGCAACCGCAAAAACAGCCAGTTTAACGTGGACTGCCGGCACGGCTAATATTTCCGGCTTTGAATTGGAAGCGAAGAAAGGTTCTGTTGATACAGAAATTCAAGCTGATCAACTAACCGATATTGATTTATTTAACAGTACGCCGAAGTTGATTAGTGCCGTTATTACCCGCGGCATTTATTCGGGAATTGATGTTAAAGTGATTTTAAGTAAGTCGGCAACAGCAGCTATTCCTTTGGTATTGAAGGGTAATTTTAAAAATGCCGCAGGCAATATAATCCCTGTCGAATTTGATTTTAATGATGATGCGGTTATCAAAGTAGCATTAACCAATGTTGTGGTAGACGGCACAAAAGATTTAAGTACTTTAATCAGCATCCATCTAAATAAATTAATGGCCAATGTTACCGCTGCCGAAATTGATACTGCCAGCCGTACCAACAATATTGTTGTAATCAGCAGCACTCAAAACAGCAGTATTTATCAAAAAGTTACATCAGCATTAACTTCAGCGTGTGATTCGGAAGGTTTTGAAAAACACGATAAATCCTCAAGGTAATTATTGATCGGCTTTACTCGCTCCTCAAGCTCTTTACCGGATTAGCCAATGCTGCTTTTACCGACTGAAAACTTATGGTTAACAGCGCGATTAACACAGCGATACAGCCGGAAAGGGCAAAAATCCACCAGGAAATAGCTGCTTTGTAAGCAAAGCTTTCGAGCCATTTATGCATGGCCAGCCAGGCAATTGGCGATGCCGTTAAAATGGAAATGATAACCAGCCCGATAAAATCTTTTGAAAGCAATGCCGTGATGCTGGCCGTACTTGCACCCAAAACTTTCCGGATACCAATTTCCTTGATCCGTTGCCGGGCAGAAAAAGCTGCCAGTCCAAAAAGGCCGAGGCAGGCAATAAAAATAGCAATACTTGCGGCTGCAACAAATATTTCCCCCAGTTGCTGTTCGGTTTGATATTGCTGATTGTACCGTTCATCTGCAAAAAAATAATCAAAAGGATTGCCGGGGAAAGTTGTATTAAACAGGTTTCTGATGGTTGCAATTTTAGCAGGTAAATTTCTGCTGTCTGTTTGGATGGTGAAGTAAGAAAAAGAAACGGAAGCCAGATAAAGCGTGGGCTTTATGGGGTCGCGCAGGGAGAGATGGTGGTAATCTTTTACAACGCCGATGATTTCGTAAGGGCTGCCCCAATTAATTTTTTGCCCGATGAGGTTTTCTGTCGGATTAAAGCCAAGCTGCCTTGCCGCCTGCTCGTTAATGATAACTTTTTTTACTCTGTTCCAGCTGCTTTCGGCGTCTGCTGCCGTGTATGTACTTCCTTGGGAGAAGGAAATTCCGTAGGTGTCAAAAAATTTTTCATCACAGATAAACATCGAATAAGCGTTCTTTTTATCAGTTTCTGCAAGGTTCATCCTGGTAATTCCATCGGCAGAAAAATTATAACCTAAGCCGGGAACACTGTTGCTCGCCGTATATTTTTTTACAAAAGATAATTGTGCCAGTGCATTTTTGAAGGAAACATTTTTAGCTTTTTGTCCGTCGCTTGTTACGGTCGGGCCTTCAATAACCAGTAACTGATTAAGGTTCATTCCTAATTTTTCATTTTTCATAAATTGCAGCTGCCTGTATAAAATTACAGTGGCAATAATAAATACTGTTGATGCAGTAAACTGGAATACCACCAGTGCTTTTCGCATAGAAAACCCTTTAATCTGTAATTCAGCTTTTCCTCTCAAAGTGCCGGATGGTTTAGAAGCGGTAAGCACAAAAGCAACGTAGCCACCGGAAAGGACTGACCCCGCGGTTAACATAGAAATGCCGGCCAGCCAAAACCAACCTTTGTTTAAAACGGCCAACGAAAGTTTTTGACCTGTAAACTGATTGAATGTTTGCTGCAAAATTATAACGGTAAAAACAGCAATCAGAATACTGGTTAGGGTGAGCAATATGGTTTCGCTAAGATGCTGTAACATCAGCTGTAACCGGCTTGCGCCAAGCACTTTTCTTACGCCAACTTCTTTGGCCCGCTTTAATGCCTGCGCTGTAGAAAGGTTGATGTAATTTAGCCAGGCAATCAGTAAAATCAGTACGGCAACGCTTTCAAAAACCGTTACCAGTAATAAATTACCATAAGTTTGAAATTTATAGCTAAAAGAAGGTGCCAAATGCAGTTCGCTAAATGGCTGCAGGTAAACCCGGTCTGTTTTTGCGCCGGGATAATAATTTAAGGATCTGGTGTAATTGTTAAGCTTTGATGAAACTGCTGCAACATCAGCCTGCCGGTTTAACTGTAAATAAACATTTACATAACCAGAACCTAAACCTTTCGGGTCAGCCCAATCGTTTCCGCCGCGGTTGGCAGCGTTTTCTAAAGTGCTGAAAGAAAGAACGGCTTCGGGTTTAATGTCAGACGATTCTGGAATATTGTAAACGGAGGAAACGATGTAAGGCGTGTTACCAAACTGATTGCTCACCAGGATTGTTTTACCAACTGCATTGGTATGGCCGAACAACTTTTCACTTGTTTTTTGAGATAAGGCCATAGTTTGAGGAGCTGCCATGTTTCGGCTTCCTGAAATTATGGGAAATGAAAACATCTTTAAAAAACTGCCATCGGCATAGATGATGTTTGTTTCCCTGAAAACTTTGTTTTCGGCGGTATTCTTTCCTGCAACTGCCAAAACGCCGGCCGCTATACCATCGGCAATACGGGTATAATCCTCAATAGCCGGCTGCTGCTGTTTTAACAATGGTGCTAATCCGGGTACTAAAAAATAATCTGCTTTACCGTCTTCATGCTGTAAATTAAAGCGATACAGGTTTTTGTAGTTTTTATTAAACCGGTTTGCACTCCATTCAAAAGCAACAAATTGCATGATAAACAAAAATACCGTTATGCCCAGGGCCAGTCCTGCAATATTGATCAGGGTAAACTGCCGGTTGCGCCAAAGACTTCGGAAAGCTGTTTTAAGATAGTTTTTATACATGGTTTAATTGCTGATTGGTAAAATAGATCAACTCAACGTTATTGCTTACAAAATCATTCCTAAATTGTAAATTACTCATAATGAATTATTTATAAATACTATTTGTTTGGCATTATATCATAAACGAACAACCAGTGTGCAGGCACGAACAGTTTTGATATTGAATTATAGCAAATTTTTTGAAGTATTTTTGAAGTAACTTTATCAAAAGAAGAATAGGGATAAATATGTGGTTTAAAACAAGATTGAGAAGGTTGGTAAGGAAAATGGTATGCTGATTTGTAAAATTTAACCCCGGCTACACCTATAGGCTATAAAATGATCAAAATACAAACTAAAAACATAAGCCTGAAAATCTATATTTGATCATGCTTGTTGCTCATTACCGCTCGCCAATCGGAATTGTCAGGATTGAAGAAACCGATGGATTAATCAGTTCGATTAAAGTTTTAAACGAAGAAGTTGAATTGAGTTTTCCCCAAACACCGGTAACAGAACAGGCAATTGATCAGTTACACAAATATTTTACCGGTAAAAGAAGCACGTTTGATTTCCCCTTTCAACAGAACGGAACCCCGTTTCAGCAGCAGGTTTGGCAGCAATTAACCAATGTTGAATTTGGTAAAACACAAAGCTATATAAAATTGGCAGAGCAGTTTGGTAATCCGCTGGCTATCCGCGCGATTGCTTCCGCCAACGGCAAAAATAAATTGTGGATTGTGGTTCCTTGCCATCGCATCATTGGTAAAAACGGCGAATTAACGGGTTATGCCGGCGGTTTATGGCGAAAAAAATGGTTGCTGCAGCATGAAGCCGTTATCGTCGGCAAAGCACAAACAGAACTATTTCTTTAATTTTTAGTTGTTCTGAAAACGAAAATCAACATGAAACAATATATTGTTAAAGCATTGGATTTTACCGACGATAAGGCTTTAGAAAGGCGGATGCAGGCACGGCCGGCGCACCTTGAAAATGTAAAAGATTTAAAAAGCCAAGGGCGTTATTTTATTGGCGGTGCTTTGCTGAATGATCATGGCCAGATGATTGGTTCTACCATGATCGTGCAGTTTGAAACACCGGAATCTTTGCAGGAATGGCTGCAAAATGATCCGTATATTTTAAACAAGGTTTGGGATCAGATGGAAATCAAGCCTTTTAAAGTTGCCGAAGTTTAAGTGATAAAAGAAGCATCTATTCAGTAAAAACTATTTTCCTGCCGGATGAATGCTTACTGTTTTTCTTGATCCCAGTAGAGCTAAAACCGTCCCGGCAAATAATAAAAACCAGCCCCAGCGGTAACGGATTAAGCCGGATAAAGTATGTGATAATTTTGGAAAAGGGATAAAACTGAAAGCTGTACTTACCTTCATTACGGCTGCTATGAAAACAAGAGTTACCAAGCCTAAGGTAATCCAGCCGGCAAATTTTATTAACGGATTATTTTTCAAAACTGCCCCGGCTAAACCGGAAATTGAAACTGCCAAAAGAATAATTCCGAAAGTTTTATTTAGGTCGAACAAATTCCAGTTTATTAAGCCTAAGGGACTAATCAGCGGACTAAATATCCCGGCAATGAGCAAAATAAAACCTGCAAACGAGATGAATGTGCGTGGTGCCATACTGTTTTTATCCTTGTTTTATTTCCATTTTATCTGCAAAATGCGCGCAATAATCGCGTAAATCTTCCACAATGTTTTTTTCTCCGGTGGCACGCAAAAAGCTGTCGCCCATGGTTTGCAGCGTTTCGTAAAAAAAACGTTTCATCTCGTCAACCGGCATTTCCTTCGTCCACAAATCAATTTTCAAGGTGTTTTTATAATGATGATCCCATAAAGCCAACGTAAAAGCGGTTACCGGCAAGGCTTCTTTAGTGGTGGCATCGGTAGATTCCCAGGTTATTTTTTCCGGCACATTCGCGTCGTCCAGTTCAATTGTTAATTTAATTTCTGCTTTTTTCATGGAGAAAAGGTATCAGCTTTCAGGTATCAGCAATCAGCCATAAACCATCAGCAATGAACAATATTTAACTAACTAAAATATATAATACGGTTGCTAAAATTATAAAACTCAGTTCTACGATCCATATTCTTTTGGTTTCGGGGAAGAAGTTCCGGAAAGTTAAATCGAGAAATGATACGGCTGCTGCAAATAATATGAACATCCAGCTGATGGCACTGCCAAAATGCTCGTACTTGCCGCCGGAAAGTTTGGCACCGTTTATCCAGATATCAACTGCAAGCGCAATAAATGCAGCCGTTGCAAAGTTGAGTGGTGTAAGCCTGAATTTCATGCTGCAAAAGAACTATTTATTCCGCAATTTTTTGCCTCTGGCAGCTTTTGGCGTTTTAAATCTGCGGTCATCTTTTTTCTTTACAGGATTACTCTTCTGGTTAGAAAGTTTTTTTTCGTGGAAAGCACCTTTAAAATCCGGGTCTTCTTTGCGTAGCTGCATGTCGATTTCCTTATTCTGTTCCTGCCGTTCGTCGTAACCGGTTTCTTCCACAAAAACACCTTCCGGGATGGGTAAGATTTCTATTTTCTGACGGATCAGTTTCTCAATTTTTTTGAGGTAATATTCTTCCTGCGGCGCACAAAAAGTAATCGCTTCTCCGGATTGTAAAGCCCGGCCGGTACGGCCGATCCGGTGTACATAATCTTCAATAACAACCGGCACATCAAAGTTAATCACATGGCTCACAGCACTTACATCGATCCCGCGGGAAGCCACATCGGTAGCAACCAGTATTTTTACTTCGTCGTTTTTGAAGGAATTGATAGAGTTGATACGCGTGTTTTGCCCTTTATTTGCGTGTAAAACCTTTACTTGATTTTGTCCCAGCTTGCGTTCCAGAAATTTGAAAACATCTTCTGCGGATTGCCGGGTTTTACAAAAAACGATCAGCTTGGTAATACTTTCCGGATCTTCCAGCAGTTTTTTCAGGATGTTGATCTTGGTTTTCATGTTCGGTACAAAATATAATTTCTGTACTACGGTTTGTGCCGGCGTTGCTTGCGGCGTAACCTCAATTACCGTTGGAAATTCTAGGAAATTACCTGCTAAAAGATGTATCTTATCGCTCATGGTAGCGGAGAAAAGCAAGTTTTGCCGTTTGCGTGGCACCACTTCTAAAATCCGGTTAATCTGCGGCATAAAACCCATATCCATCATTTTATCAGCTTCATCCAAAACTAAAACCTGTAAAGTTTTGGTAACAATGTGGCCGGCGATATACAAATCCAAAAACCTGCCCGGCGAAGCCACAATAATATCCACACCTTTTTGTAGTTGTTCAATCTGCGGTTTCGGTCCCAAACCGCCGTACAAAACTATCGTTCTTAAATCCGTATTGATTGCATAAGCTTTGATGTTTTCTTCGATCTGCATGGCCAGTTCCCGCGTTGGCGAAATGATTAAAGCGCGCGGTGCATCGCCTTGCGCATATTTCAGTTTCATTAGCAAAGGCAAAACGTAAGCAGCAGTTTTCCCGGTTCCGGTTTGGGCGATGCCCATTACGTCCTGACCGTTCATGATTGGCGGAATAGCTTTTTGCTGGATCGGCGTTGGCTCGGTATAACCTGCATCGGTTAGGGCATTCAGGATCTGCCGGTTAAAATTAAAGTCCTCAAAAGTTACAGGCATAGGGGCAAAGATAAGGTTTTGTTTTTTGGCGAGGAGCGATGGGAATTTGAAGGATTACTCTGATGCTTCTTTTATCAGCATAAAATTGTATTTAAGCAGGCTTGCAGCCTTTCTTTCCGTTCTTTTCGCTTGAACAAAAAGAATCAACGAATTCAAGACAAACCCGATCCCTCCGGGCGTTTTGCCGGGCCTTCCCGCACCGTGGTGGAGACCATTATGGTGGCTCAGTCAGGTTTATAAAAAATTGTAAAAACGAAGGAGCCATCAAGCAGAGCCATTTGCAAGGTAACCACCCAGGTGCGCAGGGCTGCATTTCGCCCGGAGGCGATCCGAAATGCTTGAACTTTTGGTTCTTTTGTTTCAAGACAAAAGAACGAAGCATCAGCAACCGCAGGTTTGCTAACAAAGAAGCAAGCTTCTTTTATCAACATAAAATTGTATTTAAGCGGGCTTACAGCCCTTTTTTTCTATTCTTTTTGCTTGATCAAAAAGAACCAAAAAATCAAGACAAACCCGATCCCTCCGGGCGTTTTGTCGGGCCTTCCCGCCGTGGTGGTTACCGTTCTGGTGGAGACTGTTAAAATTTAAAGAGGATCCCTCCCTGCGGTCGGAATGACAGCATGGTACCAGAAAAACAGTTGGTGAAAGAAGCATCGCAAAAGAAAAGTTAACCGAAAGAAAAAATTAGCCGAAAGAAAGGCAACTTGCAAGGTAACCATCCAGGCGCGTTGGGCTGCATTTCGCCCGGAGGCGATCCGAAATGCTTGAACTTTTGGTTCTTTTGTTTCAAGACAAA
>CAHJWG010000010.1 GCA_903642215.1 Sphingobacteriaceae bacterium
TCCCTTCGCCTCCCTGCCGGAAGCGGATGCAAAAGTAGAAACTCTTTCCATTCCTGCAAACAAAAAGTAAAATTATTTATTCAGCCCCAAATATTAATTTGTCAGCCTTTTTCAACCCTAAATATCTCGCAACTGCATACCCTCTAACTCTTCTCACTCAAACCACCTTACCTGCAAAGCAGAGGTACAGATAGAAAATTACTATGCAACGGAAAATAAAATAAGTAGAAGAATAATACCAAAACAGATAACTTATTAATTATTAGTCAGAAAAAATAAAATAAAAATTGAATGCTTCTTTTACCAGCATTATGTACTACCTCACTAATACTTATTTTATCCATATTATTATATAACAGGAAAAATGCCTGATAAAGGAAGCATCAGGATTTCTGTCAATTAATATGTAGTTTAAAAAAATAAAGCTTTTATCAGCATTAAAATCTATGATCGTTAATAAATGTTAATTTTTTGATTACTGTGTATTCACTATGTAACATTGCTTATAAATAGATTGATTGATTTACAATATTAATTTATCTTTGCAGCATGTTTAAAAAGTGTTATTCAATTAAATTTTTAACCTTATTCTTAATTATCAGTATCAGTTTTGCGAGCTGTAAGAGTAAATTTGAAAAATTAAAAGCAAGCAGTGATTATTCTAAGAAATATCAGGAAGGCATTAAATATTATAATAAAAAGGATTACAGCCGTGCTTTAGCTTTATTTGATGATTTGGTACAACGTTATCGCGGAAGATCAGAAGCAGAGGATTTATTCTATTATTATGCTTTTGCAAATTACAAATTGAAAGATTTTACTTCGGCAGGTTATCATTTTAAAAACTTTGCAGATACTTATCCTAACAGTTCCCGTTCTGAGGAATGCCGCTATATGTCTGCTTACTGCGCTTATTTAGAATCTCCGAATTCAACATTAGATCAAACCAATACATTGCTTTCGATAGATAAGCTGCAGTTGTTTATTAACCTTTATCCAAAAAGCGACCGTGTGGCCGAAGCAAGTAAACTGATTCAAAATCTACGCGACCGTTTAGAAACAAAAGCATATGCAAACGCCAAGCTTTATTTAACAATCGGTGATTATAAATCGGCCGTGATTGCTTTTAGAAATACCATGCGCGATTATCCGGATACAAAATATGCGGAGGAAATGGAGTTTTTATCAATACAAGCGCAATATATGTATGCTAAAAACAGCCTTGAAAATAAACAGCAGGAACGCCTTGAAGAAGGGATTGCAATTTATCAGGAGTTTGAAGAAAAATATCCTTCAAGCCAATATTTAAAACAGGCGCAATCATTAAAAAGGCAATGTGAAAGCAGCATAGAAAATGTAAAACGATATTTAGCTAACTTTGATAACGAGCAAAAAGCTTACAAAAAACAGCTCGAATCAGAAAAAAGTAAACAAGCGCAAGCAACATCAGATATTAAAACCCCATAAATAAATGAGCAACATTAAACCCGTTTTAGCAAGCAGTACCGTAACCCGTGATTTGCGCGACCTGGATAAAACAACAGATAATATATACGAATCAATTGTGGTAATGTCTAAAAGGGCAAACCAGATTTCGAACAACATCAAAGAAGAGTTGAGCCAGAAATTATCAGAATTTACTTCTTCAAATGATAATTTGGAAGAGATTTTTGAAAACCGGGAGCAGATTGAAATCAGCAAACACTACGAAAAAATGCCTAAACCTTCGTTAATTGCAGTTCAGGAATTTTTGGAAGGGAAAATATATTACCGTAATCCTTCTAAAGAACAACAATAATTTTCTTTAAAATCAGATAATGAAGCTTTCCTTAAAAATAAGGAAAGCTTTTTTTATAGGTAAAAAAACTACTTTTGAATATGCTAAACGGTAAGAAAATTTTGTTAGGCGTTTGCGGAAGTATTGCCGGTTATAAATCTGCTTTTTTGGTGAGATTGTTGGTTGAAGCTGGTGCAGCTGTGCAGGTAATTATGACGGAAGATGCAACTAACTTTATCACGCCGCTTACGCTTTCCACACTTTCAAAACAACCTGTTCTTGTTCAGTATTATAAAACAGAAACAGGAGAATGGAATAATCATGTTGCGTTGGGTTTGTGGGCAGATTTAATGCTGATTGCGCCGGTTACAGCAAATACAATGGCTAAAATGGCTTTGGGTTTGTGTGATAACCTCCTGACTGCAACTTACCTTTCGGCTAAATGCCCGGTTTATTTTGCACCGGCGATGGACTTGGATATGTGGAAACATCCTACCACACAAAATAATGTCAAAAAGCTTTTGAGTTATCAAAATATCCTGATTAAACCTGCATACGGCGAACTGGCAAGCGGCTTGGTTGGCGAAGGCAGAATGGCAGAACCAAAAGATATTGTTGATTTTTTGAACCAATCGTTAAGTAAAATGCTTCTTTTATCGGGTAAAAAAGCGTTAGTTACGGCGGGCCCAACATACGAACCGATTGATCCCGTTCGTTTTATTGCCAATCATTCTTCCGGTAAAATGGGTTTTAAACTGGCAGAAGAACTGGCTAATTTGGGTGCGGAAGTTACGCTGATCTCCGGCCCTTCTCAACAGGAAACACAAAATAAAAACATTAAACGCATCAACATTAATTCTGCAGAAGAAATGCTGGCACAATGCTTAAGTTATTTCCCGGATACACGTATTTGTGTGATGAATGCTGCCGTAGCTGATTTTACACCTAAAAATGTTGCCGATCAGAAAATGAAAAAGCAGGATATTAGTTTAACTATCGAATTAAAACCGACTGTAGATATTTTGCAAACTTTAGGTACACAAAAAAAGCATAACCAGATTTTGGTTGGTTTTGCGTTAGAAACCAACGATGGCGAACGTTATGCTTTGGATAAATTGCAGAAAAAAAATCTGGATTTGATCGTTTTAAATTCTTTAGCCGATACTGGTGCAGGTTTTAAAACCGACACCAACAAAGTAACTGTTATTGATAAAGAGCTGCAAAAAACAGTTTTTAAACTGAAAAGTAAAACGGAAGTTGCAGTAGATATTTGCCGGAAAATTATTGAATTGCTACCAAAATGAAATTTACAAGTATACTTTTTTTATTCCTTTTTACTTCTGTAATTGCTAATTCGCAGGATTTGAATGCACGCGTACAGGTGCTTTCACCCAAAATCCAGACAACTAACAGGCGGATTTTTATAGCTTTGGAAACTGCTGTTAAAGATTTTTTAAACGGAAGAAAATGGGCTGCCGATCAAATTGCTCCTCAAGAACGGATCGATTGTAACTTTGTGATCAATATTACTGCTTGGGACGGTGCCAGTAATTTGAGCGCGGAAGTGCAAGTGCAATCCAGCCGGCCTGTTTTCGGTTCAAACTTTAACTCCACATTATTAAATATCAACGATAAAGATTTTGATTTTAATTATACGGAAGGGCAGATTATCGATTTTAACGATCAGCTTTTTCAAAGTAACCTGAGTTCGTTTTTTGCTTTTTACGCTTATATAATTGTCGGTTTAGATTACGATTCGTTTTCTAAACGTGGCGGTTCTCCGTATTTTGATCACGCACAATTTATTGTAAACGCGGCGCAGACTTCTGCTTATAAAGGTTGGAAAGGTTTTGATAATAACCACGATCGCTATTGGCTGATTGAAAATTTAAATAATCCTGTTTACACAAATCTCCGCGATTTTAGCTATACTTATCATCGTTTGGGTTTGGATGTGATGTCTGCCAATGCAGATCAGGGTTTAAAAGCGATTACGGCGGCACTGCCTTTTATCGCTGATGTTGACCGGCAAAGAACCGGCGCGCTGTTGCCGCAACTATTTTTTACCGCCAAAAGTGATGAATTATTACAGATTCTTAGCAGGGCAAACCGGCAAGACCGGGAAATTGCTTATCAAACGCTAAGTAAGGCAGATCCGGCAAACGGAACAAAATACGAACAACTACAAAAAAACTAATTTTTTTAGCCCAATTTAACTCGAATCCGTAATTTTGTTTTTCTTAATTTAGAAATCATGTTGAGTAGGTTAACGATTAACAATTATGCGCTGATTGATAACCTGGATATCGGTTTTGATGCCGGTTTAAACATTATCACCGGAGAAACCGGTGCCGGGAAATCGATTATATTGGGTGCACTTTCGTTGATTTTGGGTCAGCGGGCAGAAAGTAAATACTTTTTTAATCAGCAAAAAAAATGTGTGATCGAAGGAAATTTTCGCATTGAAGGCTTTCACTTAAAAAAATATTTCGAAGAGAATGATTTGGATTATGAAACAGAAACAGTTTTACGCCGGGAAATTAGTGCCGATGGCAAATCGCGCGCATTTGTAAATGATACGCCAGTTAATTTGGCTTCATTAAAACAGCTTGGCGAGAAACTAATCGATATCCATTCGCAGCACGCAACTGCCGAAATTAATGATCCGAATTTCCAATTGTTAGTTGTGGATTCGATCACCAATCATCCGGAATTATTAGAAAAATACCGCAATGCTTTTTTTACCTATAAAAAATCATCATCAAAACTGCAGCATTTAATTGACGAGAGTGAGAAGGCAAAAGGCGAAGAAGATTATCTGCAGTTTCAGTTTGACGAACTGGAGAAAGCAAATTTAATTGCCGATGAACAGGAACTTTTAGAGCAGGAATTACTTACTTTAAACAACGCCGAAGAAATAAAGCGAAGTTTATTAAGTGCAAATTATTTGCTGCAGGAAAGCGAAACGGCAGCTTTAAATCAGTTTAAAGAATCGTTGCAGTTATTAAACGCGCTTGAAAAGTATAACCCGAAAGCTGCAGAATTGAGCCAGCGGTTAAGCAGCATCAACATTGAATTAAAAGATATTGTTGCTGAAATTGAAAATATGGAACAGGCCACGCAAGTTGATGAAGCACGATCTGAAAAAATTAGTGATCGGCTGAATTTGATTTTTACCTTGCAAAAAAAGCATCGGGTAAGCGGAAACGCAGATTTGCTGCAAATTCAGGAAGATTTATCGAACAAATTAAATAATATACAATCCGGCGATGAAGCGATAGAAATTTTGCAGAAGCAGCTGGAAAGCCAGAAAACTGATTTACAAAAAATGGCCGCGCAGTTATCTGCCAACCGCCAAAAAGCTATTCCGGCGATAGAAAAACAGATTTTGAAAACTCTTGCCGAAGTTGATATGGGCCAGTCTGTTTTAAAGATCGAAAATAATATAGCGGTAAAAGAAGCATTTGATAAAAGTGGAATAGACCATATCCGTTTTCTTTTCTCTGCGAATAAAGGACATCAGCCAGCGGAAATGAGCAAAGTTGCTTCGGGCGGAGAACTTTCTCGTTTAATGCTAAGTATCAAATCCTTAATTTCCAGATATACGGCTCTACCAACAATCATTTTTGACGAGATTGACACCGGCGTTTCCGGAGAAGTTGCCAATAAAGTTGGTTTGGTGATGGAGCAGCTTTCGCAGTTTTTACAAGTTGTAACGATTACGCATTTGCCGCAAATTGCAAGTAAAGGCCAATCGCATTTCCTGGTTTATAAAAATGATACGGGCAAAGTTCCTTCCACAAAAATCAAAAAATTAACGGAAGAAGAACGTGTTTTGGAAATTGCCAAAATGCTGAGTGGCAGCAAACCCGGCGAAAGTGCTTTGCAGAATGCGAGAGAATTGCTGAATAGTTAAACAAGTGATTTCTACTTAAAACTAACCGATAAATAATTCTATTTTTAGGCACTAAACAAAATCAAATGGCTTATAATTTATTACAAGGTAAAAAAGGCATTATTTTCGGTGCTTTGGATGAGAAATCTATTGCTTGGAAAACTGCGTTGCGCTGTGTGGAAGAAGGTGCACAAATTGTACTAACCAATGCGCCGATTGCTTTGCGCATGGGCGAGATTAATAAACTCGCTGAAACTTGTGATGCGCCCGTAATTCCGGCGGATGTTACGGTTACAGCTGATATCGAAAATCTATTTGAAGCCACAAAAGAACATTTTGGCGGAGGTGTGGATTTCATTTTGCATTCTATCGGGATGAGTTTAAATGTGCGTAAAAATATTCCTTACACGCAAACCAACTACGATTTTATGCACAAGACTATTGATATTTCGGCCATGTCATTACACCGGATTTTACAGGTTGCCATGAAACAGGATATGATTAACGATTGGGGATCTGTAGTTGCTTTAACTTATATTGCCGCCCAACGGATTTTCCCCGGATATGATGAAATGGCTGATACCAAAGCGATGCTGGAAAGTATTGCCCGTAATTTTGGCTATCAATATGGCGTTAAAAAACATGTTCGGATCAATACGATCAGCCAATCTCCTACACGTACAACAGCCGGCGGTGGTATAAAAGGGTTTAACGGTTTTATTGATTTTGCTGAGAAAATGTCTCCGCTTGGTAATGCAGATGCAGATCAATGTGCGGATTACACAGTAACCTTATTTTCTGATCTGACTAAAATGGTTACGATGCAGAACTTGTATCACGACGGCGGATTTTCCGGTGTTGGTGTAACGCAACCGGTAATTAACCAGATGGAAAAAGAATAATGCTAATTTTATCACCTAAATTTCAGACATAAAAAAAGTCCCGATAAAAACAGTATCGGGACTTTTTGTTGAAATATAGTTTTAACTATTCACCTTTTTGCTCTTCTTCCGGCGTAATACTTATTTCAGCAGGTTTTGCGTTGATTGTAATTTGCTTGGTTTCTGCATCATAATCAACTTCCATCAAAGTACCTTCAGCTAATTCGCCTTTCAAAATTTCCTCAGCAATCGGGTCTTCCAGATATTTCTGAATAGCTCTTTTCAGCGGCCTTGCTCCAAATTGAGAATCATAACCTTTATCTGCAATAAATTCTTTTGCAGCAAGTGTTAATTTAACCTCATAACCCAAGCTGTGGACACGGCCAAATAATGCATTTAATTCGATATCAATAATTTTGAAAATTTCTTCTTTTCCTAAAGAATTAAACACAATTACATCATCAATACGATTTAAAAATTCTGGTGCAAAAGCACGTTTTAAAGCGTTTTCAATTACACCTCGGGAATGTGCATCAGCTTGGTCAACTTTTGCAGCAGTTGTAAAACCAACTCCCTGGCCAAAATCTTTTAGCTGACGCGCACCAATATTAGAAGTCATGATGACGATTGCATTCCGGAAATCAACTTTACGGCCTAAAGAATCTGTTAACTGCCCTTCATCCAAAACCTGCAATAAAATGTTGAATACATCCGGATGTGCTTTTTCAATTTCATCCAACAGAATTACGGAATATGGTTTACGACGAACTTTTTCGGTTAATTGTCCGCCTTCTTCATAACCAACATATCCCGGAGGCGCTCCGACTAAACGGGAAACTGCAAATTTTTCCATATACTCGCTCATGTCGATTTGGATCAAAGCATCCTCGGTATCGAACATAAAACGTGCTAGTTCTTTTGCTAATTCAGTTTTACCGACACCGGTCGGGCCTAAGAAAATAAAGGAACCGATTGGCTTTTTAGGATCTTTTAATCCGGCACGGGTACGCTGAATTGCTTTCGTTAACTTTTTGATCGCATCATCCTGGCCAATAATTTTATCCCTGATTTTATCAGACATGTTTAACAATTTCTGGCTATCCGCTTGTCCGACACGTTGTACAGGGATACCAGTCATCATCGAAACAACTTCGGCAACATTATCTTCGGTTACGGTGTAACGTTTAGATTTTGTTTCTGCTTCCCATGCTGCTTTTGCCTGCTCTAATTCTTCCAGTAAATGCTTTTCTGTATCACGCAGTTTGGCCGCTTCTTCATATTTCTGACTACGGACTACCTTGTTCTTTTCCAGCTTGATCTGCTCAATTTTTTGCTCGATATCCAGAATATTTTGCGGAACATGGATATTGGTTAAGTGAACGCGGGAACCAGATTCATCTAAAGCGTCAATTGCTTTGTCAGGTAAAAAACGATCTGTAATATACCTTGAAGTTAAAGAAACGCAGGCTAAAATTGCTTCATTGGTATAAGTTACACCGTGATGCTCTTCATATTTATCTTTAATACGTGTTAAAATTTCTATCGTTTCGTCTGGTGTAGCAGGTTCAACCATTACCTTTTGAAAGCGACGGTCTAAAGCACCATCTTTTTCGATATACTGGCGATATTCATCTAAAGTTGTAGCACCGATACATTGGATTTCTCCACGAGCCAAAGCCGGTTTAAACATATTGGAAGCATCTAAAGAACCGGAAGCACCACCTGCGCCAACTATCGTGTGGATTTCATCAATAAATAAAATTACATCCGGAGATTTTTCAAGCTCGTTCATCACCGCTTTCATCCGCTCCTCAAACTGTCCGCGATATTTTGTACCGGCTACTAAAGAAGCTAAATCCAGCGTAACAACCCGTTTGTTAAACAGTACACGCGATACTTTTCGCTGTACAATCCGCAAAGCTAAACCTTCTGCTATAGCTGATTTACCAACGCCCGGTTCGCCGATTAAAATTGGATTATTCTTTTTACGGCGTGATAAAATCTGCGATACACGCTCAATCTCTTTTTCCCGACCAACAATCGGATCTAGTTTTCCATCCTCGGCGGCTTTGGTTAAATCGCGGCCAAAGTTATCTAAAACTGGTGTTTTTGATTTAATGTCTGACACTTTTTTGGGTTGACTAAATGATTCTTCGTCACGGAAATCGTCATCACCACCGGTTGATGATCCTGGCAATTCATCCGTAACATCGTGTTTTCCGGATTCTACTTCAGATTTAAACAATTCGTAATTAACATTGAACTGAGTTAAAATCTGCGAAGCAATATTATCTTCATCTCTTAAAATTGATAGTAAAAGATGCTCTGTTCCAATCAGGTCGCTTTTAAATATTTTAGCTTCCAGATAGGTAATTTTTAATACTTTCTCTGCCTGCTTGGTTAACGGGATACTGCCAATATTTACCGTGGTTCCGGTAGTTCCTTTAACTGCATCTTCAACAGAACGCCTTAAACGTGCCGTATCAACTTGTAATCCTTTCAATAATTTTATCGCAACGCCATCACCGTCGCGAATTAGTCCTAACAATAAATGTTCTGTTCCGATATAATCATGCCCGAGACGCAATGCCTCCTCTCTGCTATATGAAATAACATCTTTTACACGGGGCGAAAATTTAGCTTCCATAAATATATTTTTCAAATAAAGGAAAGAACTAATCTATAAATAAATTTAACAAATAAGAATAGAGAAGGCTTCCAGACATAAATTTATCAACAATTACGCCATTAAGTAGCAATCGTTACAACAATAATCTAATATATCCATTTTTACTGCTTTCTGACTAATTTAGCATTGTAAAATTAGCAAAGCAGAAATAATGGCAGACGAGAAAATTATATTTTCTATGGCGGGTGTAAATAAAATTTATCCGCCGCAAAAACAGGTTTTAAAAAATATCTATTTAAGCTTCTTTTACGGGGCAAAAATTGGGGTGATCGGTTTGAATGGTTCCGGGAAATCATCGGTATTAAAGATTATTTCCGGTCTGGATAAAGCGTTTCAAGGTGAGGTCGTTTTTTCACCAGGATATACCGTTGGTTACCTCGCACAAGAACCGGAATTAGATGCCACAAAAACAGTAAAAGAAGTTGTGGAAGAAGGTGTTGCAGCAACTACCGCAATTTTGAAAGAGTACGAGGAGATTAACGAAAAATTTGGTTCACCAGAAGTTTACGAAGATGCCGATGCAATGGACAAATTACTGGCAAGGCAAGGCGAATTGCAGGATAAAATTGATGCAGCAAATGCCTGGGAATTGGATGTGCAATTGGAGCGCGCGATGGATGCTTTGCGCTGCCCGGAGCCGGAAACGAAGATTGCCACATTGTCAGGCGGGGAACGCCGCCGTGTTGCTTTATGCCGATTATTACTACAGGAACCGGATGTTTTATTACTGGATGAGCCTACAAATCACTTAGATGCAGAATCTATTGATTGGCTGGAACAGCACTTAAAACAGTACAAAGGAACCGTAATTGCCGTAACGCACGACCGTTATTTTTTGGATAATGTGGCCGGATGGCTTTTAGAATTGGATCGTGGAGAAGGTATTCCGTGGAAAGGGAATTATTCTTCCTGGCTGGAGCAGAAATCAAAACGGCTTTTGCAGGAAGAAAAAACGGAAAGCAAACGGCAAAAAATTTTGGAGCGCGAACTGGAATGGGTTCGGATGGGACCGAAAGGCCGTCACGCAAAAGGTAAAGCACGAATAGCCAATTACGATAAATTAGCCTCCGAAGAAACCAAAGAACGTGAAGAACGACTGGAATTATTTATCCCGCCCGGACCGCGTTTGGGAAATGTGGTGATTGAAGCCAACAATGTAACTAAAGCTTTTGGCGATAAAATTTTGTTTGATAACCTCAGCTTTTCGCTTCCGCCAGCGGGAATTGTTGGGATTATTGGCCCGAACGGAGCCGGTAAAACCACTTTGTTCCGGTTGATCACTGGTCAGGATGAAGCTGATGCCGGAACTTTCCGTGTGGGCGAAACGGTTGCTTTAGGTTATGTTGACCAGATGCACGATGATCTCAACCCAAATCAATCTGTTTGGGAAAATATTACTGGTGGACAAGAAACTATTTTGCTGGGCAACCGGCCGGTAAATTCCCGTGCTTATGTTTCTAAATTTAATTTTAACGGTGCCGATCAGCAGAAAAAGATCAATGTGCTTTCGGGCGGTGAGCGTAACCGCGTGCATTTGGCCGTTAACTTGAAAAAAGGTTCTAACGTTTTATTGCTGGATGAGCCGACCAATGATATTGACGTAAATACTTTGCGTGCGCTGGAAGAAGCTTTAGAAAATTTTGGCGGTTGCGCCGTCATTATTTCCCACGATCGCTGGTTTTTAGATCGAGTTTGTACACATATTCTGGCTTTTGAAGGTAATTCGCAGGTTTACTTTTTTGAAGGTAATTATTCTGATTACGAGGAAAACCGCAAGAAACGTTTAGGCGATGTGGCACCAAAAAGGATTCGGTATAAAAAATTGGTTGGGTAATTGGATGCTTCTTTTATTGGGTAAAAATCAAATAATTCCCATGCAGTGTAAACTATGTCTTCAGGAAAAGCCACTAATTAAAAAATCTCACATAATTCCTGACTTTATGTATAAAGGACTTTTTGACGAAAAACATCGAATTTCTCAAATAGACTTTACAAATAAAAAAGAATCATTTCCTCCTACCGGAATTTATGAGGGAAATATTTTATGCTCTAATTGCGATAATAAAATACTCGGAAGCTATGAAACTTACGCCGCAAAAGAATTATTTAAACCAACTATGCATGGTTTTATCGAAGCTTTAAAAAACAAAGTTAGTGACTTCGATGGTAATGAAACGAGTGTAACTATGTCAAGAATTGAATATAAAAAAGCTAAACTTTTTTTTCTCTCTATTTTATGGAGAGCAAGCATTTCTTCCCATCGATTTTTCAAATTTGTTAATCTTGAACCAACGACATCTGAGAAAATTAGAAATATGCTTTACGTTAATGATTCAGGTAAAAATGATTCATTTGAGACTTCAATATTAGCTTTTATTCCTGACGGTAACCGACCTTATTTTACTATTGGTGCACCAAGAATGATTCCTTTTAAAGAAAAGCAATCGTATTATGCTTTTGTAATAAATTCATTTGTAATATTCTTTAATGTTTCTAAGGAGAATAAAAATGAAATATTTAGTAATAATATACTTAATGAAAATGGAGAAATGACGATTTGGATTTTATTGAAAGATTATGCACAAAATGTGTTTGATGGCTTAGTAGGACGTGATATTAATCATCAAGGTCCTTTTATGCAATAGTTAAAATGCTTCTTTTATCAAGTAAAAAGCTCAGAAGAGAAAATCGCCTGAGCTTTTTCTGTTGAAAACAATCTTTTCCTTTAACAATTTAATTACTTTAAAATCATTTGATTACAAATTAATAAAGTGTAAATTCGTTAAACCTCATTCAGGGTTGAATATTAAATTTATATTTTTTATGACCTGGAGAAAATTTAGCGGCGAGCTACTCGAACTACCCATTATTGAAGAAGTTGAAAAAACTATTGAGCGCGAAACGGCTTTAGGCAACAAACTAAAAGTTTGCATCGGCACGGATTCGCAGGTAAAAGGTGCTGTTACTGATTTTGCAACCGTAATTGTGTTTTTGCGGGAACAGCGCGGTGGCTTTATGTATATCCACCAGGAACGTACTTCACAGAAAATGGGCATCAAAGAAAGGATGTTAAATGAAGTACAAAAATCCATCGATATTGCTTATAAACTTTGCGATTTACTGGATTTATATGACGTAGATTTGGAAGTTCATGCTGATATAAATACGAACCCAATGTTTAAATCTAACCAAGCTTTGCACGAAGCGATGGGTTATATTTTGAGTATGGGTTTCGTTTTCAAAGCCAAACCCGAAGCTTTTGCCAGCTCTTATTGCGCCAATAAAATGGTGCAGTAAAAACAGTATAAACACTTTAGCAGTTTTGCAGTTGAATCTATGTGAAAACATACCATTTAGAATTCGAGCAAAAATTATCAATCCCGTTGGCAGAAGCCTGGGATTTTTTTTCGTCTCCACTAAATTTAGCGCGCATTACGCCAAAAGAGATGAAGTTTACCGTAACTTCTAATTATACAGCAGATACCAAAATGTATCCGGGTATGATTATAACTTATCACGTTTCCCCCGTTTTTGGAATTAAAATGAACTGGATGACGGAAATTACGCACGTTGATGAACATAAATATTTTGTTGATAACCAGGTTTTCGGCCCTTATGCTTTATGGCATCATCAGCACCATTTTACCGAAATTTCGGGCGGCGTACACATGCACGACATTTTAGATTATGCCATTCCATATTCCGTTTTCGGGAGAATTGCCAATGCTGTTTTGGTAAAAAAAGAAGTCAAAAAGATTTTTGATCATCGTACCAAAGCAATTGATGACCTTTTTGGGAAATATGTGGCGAAGTAAATGGTTGGAAGATGAAAGGCAATGAAAATATACTGATAAAAGAAGCATGCTTGCTAATTGCTAATAGCTGAAAGCTCTAAAAACCTGCTTCCTTGCACAATTCCTCTTTCCCGTATGGTTTTATCAATATAAAACTGAATTTCAGATTTTTTTAAATTCCAGTTCGGCGCGATCAGCAAATCCAAATCCGATAATCCAAACAACCGCTGAATCACAATATCCGGCCGAACAAGGGGCAATAATTCACACAAAAAATCAGCATAAGCTTCTAAACTAAATAACGGGAAAGGTTCGCGTTTATATTTTACGCCCATAATAGAACCTTCAACAATATGCAAATGATGAAATTTAACGAACTTGATTTGCGGAAAACGGTTAATTTCATCAGCATATTTCAGCATCATTTCTTTGGTTTCCCAGGGGAAGCCGAAAATGGTATGCACGCAAATATCGAGTTTAGAGTTTTTAACCAGTTTTAAAGCTTTAAGCAACTCTTCGTGTGTGCACCCGCGATTAATCTGGCCAAGCGTATCGTTGTAAATAGATTCCATACCCATTTCTAAATCCACATCAAAACGATCGGTATAACTTTCTAACAAAGCTATTTTTTCGGCATCGATACAATCCGGACGAGTTCCAACGGAAAGGCCGACAATATTCTCCGGATCGATACTTAACGCTTCATCATACATCATTTTTAAATAATGCGTTGGTGCGTAAGTATTGGTATTGGGTTGAAAATAAATGATGAATTTATCGGCCCGGTTTCCGGTACGGGCGCGTTCCATTCCTTTAATAACTTGTTCTCTCAAAGAAGGCGTGGAACGGGAAACGGAAGGCGTAAAAGAATCGACGTTACAATATGTGCAACCGCCAAAACCTTTGGTTCCGTCGCGATTTGGGCACGTAAAACCGCCATCCACAATTACTTTAAAAACCCGTTGCCCGTTATATTTTTTGCGCAGCCAGGCACCGTAATTATTGTAAGTTCTAACGCCCGAATTAAAAGCCAGTTCTGCCGTACTCATGATTTGGCAAAGATACCAATTACGATACTTCTTTTATCGGCATAAAAAAAGCTTCTGTAAAAGAAGCTTCTTAATTTTTATCCGTTAATCCAACTGAATTTATATTCCAGTCCGGGGTTTTTCATCCGTTCCGCAATTCGTAATAAACGATCCGGCAGTTTCATGATATAATCTCTTGCTTTTTCACCGGCTTCATTTAATTCAACCTGGGTATCTATTTTCCAATCAGTTATCAACTGTTTTAAAATATCAACATAATCAACCGCAGTATAAATACCCAAGCGTTGTGCTGCATCTGTAAAATGACCGTAAGTTTGTCCCATCATCATGCCCATTTCACGTAAAAAATGTGCAGGCATCACAATCTTTTTCCGCATCATATCTTCCAGAGCAATCATCGCTTCATTTGCATCTACTTCAAAAATTTTACTAATAAAGTTGATGTATGCTTTTGCATGCCGTGCTTCATCAGAAGCAATTACGCCGCACATTTTTGACAATAAAGTATCACCATGTTTTTTAGCCAGGCTGGCTACGCGGCGGTGAGAAACATTTGTGGCTAATTCCTGAAATGAGGTGTAAATAAAGTTGCGGTAAGGATCATGGCCGGTGCCGATATCAAAACCATCCGCGATTAAATATTGGGTTGATACTTCCATCATCCGCATATTTACTCTCCCGGATAAGTACAGATATTTATTCAGCAAATCGCCGTGGCGGTTTTCTTCTGCGGTCCAATGCCGCGTCCACTTCATCCAGCCACCTTCTTCCCCGTGAGAAACTCCCTGAACCATCATTAGCCAGGATTCGTAAGTTGGTAATGCTTCTTCAGTAATCGTATCCCCGATTAAAACGGCAATTAAATCATAAGATAATCCCTCGGCACTTTGCTGTAAATCCTTGATTTCATTAAAAAAAGTATCTCTTGAAGAATCCGGTAGTAAGTCGCTTGGCTGCCAGATCTGATCAATCGGCTTCAGGTATTCGTCCATCTTTTCGAGCATATAATGCTCAATATGCCTCATTACTTCTCTTCGTTTCTCTTCAAAAAATCTCATTTCGCTGCTTTATACTACAAATTTAGATATTTATTATTAAGTTTTTGTTATGGCTTAATACTAAAAGTGTTAGGTTTTAATGAACTACGTAAATTATGCCGAGTTGTTTTTTAATTAACTTTTTCTACCGTCATTTTACTAATTTGATTGTGCTGATATTCCTGCTGCAACACCAGCAAGCAGGCCGCGCAAAGGCAGCTTTCATAATAATCACCGATGTATTCTATTTCGTTATGCGTTAGCTGCACTTCGCTGCACTGGCATTTTGTAAAAGAGTTTGCCTTGCATTCAATGCTTGCACCACAACGTTCACAACCAATAATTTCGTGCTTGCTCATCCGTTAATTTAAACTCTCAAAATTAATAGTAATTGTTTTGTGCCGATAAAAGAAGCATCAATATGACTTGCCACAAACAACAAACGTTCCTCTGGTTACAGAGGAACGTTTGTTGATGAATTTATGCCGATAAAAGAAGCATCGATTTACAATGCTTCTTTTATAAATGATATTTTAGGCAGAACAGGTTACACAACCTTCTTCCATAGAGCAGGAAGCACCGGCCGGAATTTCTTCTGCCGGATGATTGATTTGTGCCGGAATGACCGCTTCCATATTTTTGCCGCCCTGATTTTCTACCGTAAACTTAACCGCTTGTGCCGCAGCTTGCGTACGCAGATAATACATGCCGGTTTTTAAACCTTTTTTCCAGGCATAAAAATGCATCGAAGTTAATTTTGAAGCATTTGGCTGATTAACAAACAGGTTTAAAGATTGAGACTGACAGATGTATGCACCACGATCTGCAGCCATATCAATAATGGTCCGCATTTTGATTTCCCAAACGGTTTTATACAGATCTTTAATATCAGCCGGAATTTCCGGAATATCCTGGATCGAACCATTTGCCGTGATGATTTTGTTTTTCATCTGTCCGTTCCACAATCCCAAAGCAACCAGATCGTGCAACAAGAATTTATTTACAACCACAAATTCTCCGCTCAAAACACGACGCGTGTAAATGTTGGAAGTATAAGGTTCGAAACACTCATTGTTACCCAAAATTTGCGAAGTAGAAGCAGTTGGCATCGGCGCAACCAATAACGAATTACGCACACCATGCTGTACAACTTCTGCACGCAACGCATCCCAGTTCCAGCGGCCACTATCCGGTGTTACATTCCATAAATCAAACTGGAATTTTCCTTTGGATAATGGTGAACCCTGGAAAGTTTCGTAGGCACCTTCACGGATGGCCAGATCTTTTGAAGCGGTCATCGCAGCAAAATAAATCGTTTCAAAGATTTCTTTGTTCAGCTTTTGTGCTTCAACACTTTCAAACGGCAAACGCAATTTGATAAACGCATCCGCCAAACCCTGTACGCCTAAACCAACCGGACGATGGCGCAAGTTAGAGTTCTGTGCTTCTTTTACCGGGTAATAATTCTGGTCGATGATTCGATTTAAGTTGATGGTAACCTGATAAGTCACTTCATACAATTTATCATGATCAAACGCGCCGTTGATTACATATCTCGGCAAAGCCAGCGAAGCCAGATTACAAACCGCAACTTCATCAGCAGCAGTGTATTCTATAATTTCGGTACACAAATTAGAACTTTTGATCGTTCCTAAATTTTGCTGGTTTGATTTGGTATTGGCTGCATCTTTATATAACAAATATGGCGTACCGGTTTCTACCTGCGCATCTAAAATAGCAAACCACAATTCCTGCGCTTTAATGGTTTTACGTGCACGGCCTTCTTTTTCATAACGCTCGTATAAAGCTTCAAATTCGGCACCGTGACAATCTGCTAAACCTGGTGCTTCATGCGGACAAAATAAACTCCAAGTACTGTCAGCTTCTACCCTTTTCATAAACAAATCGCAAACCCAAAGCGCATAAAATAAATCGCGGGCGCGCATTTCTTCTTTACCGTGGTTTTTGCGGAGATCCAAAAAATCGAAAATATCCGCGTGCCAAGGCTCCAGATAAATTGCAAAAGCACCTTTACGTTTGCCGCCGCCCTGATCTACATAACGAGCCGTATCGTTAAAAACTTTCAGCATCGGAATAATTCCATTGCTCGTTCCATTCGTTCCGCTGATGTAAGAACCGGTTGCACGCACATTGTGGATACTCAAACCGATACCGCCTGCACTTTGCGAAATTTTTGCGGTTTGTTTTAGTGTATCGTAAATACCTTCAATGCTATCATCTTTCATGGTCAGCAAAAAGCAACTTGACATTTGCGCTTTCGGTGTACCTGCATTAAATAAAGTTGGCGTGGCATGTGTAAACCAGCGCTCGCTCATTAAATGATACGTTTTGATGGCACTTTCCACATCTTGTTTGTGGATACCAACAGCCACACGCATAAATAAATGCTGCGGACGCTCGGCAATCTGTCCATCAATTTTTAACAGGTAAGATTTTTCAAGCGTTTTAAATCCGAAGTAATCAAAGCCAAAATCGCGATCGTAAATAATCGTGCTGTCCAGCAATTCTGCGTGTGTACTGATCACTTCCCAAACATCATCCGCAATTAAAGAAGCGTTTTTACCAGTTTTCCGGTCGATATACTGATGCAATTTCTGCATCGTATCTGAAAAAGATTTCCGCGTGTTTTTATGCAGATTGGAAACTGCAATCCGCGAAGCCAGCAACGCATAATCCGGATGTTTGGTGGTTAAAGATGCTGCTGTTTCTGCCGCCAGATTATCTAATTCTGAGGTAGTTACGCCATCATATAAACCTTCAATTACTTTTTTGGCCACATCAACCGGATCAACCAATGCCGGGTTTAAGCCGTAGCACAGTTTCTCAATCCTGGCGGTTATTTTATCAAATTTTACGGATTCTGTTTTTCCGTCTCTTTTTATTACAAACATATTTTGAGTATTGAGTAGTAAGCATCAATTCTTGGTATCAAGTAGCAAGTATTTAGTAGCAAGACCTGAGCATACTGTTTTTATCGGTAAATTATTGAATTTTAATTGCGGATAGACAAGTACTTGATACTGAATACTTGCTACTTTATACTTCTTTTTTAGAAATCCTCGTCCATCGAGAACGCCTGGCTTTTCGCTTCTACGTTCAGCACGCCACTTTTCTGGTAATCGCCAACACGTTTTTCAAAGAAATTGGTTTTACCTTGCAGGGAAATCATCTCCATAAAATCAAACGGATTAGTAGCGTTATACAGTTTATCGTAACCCAATTCTACCAACCATCTATCAGCAACAAACTCAATGTATTGTGCCATCAAATCAGCATTCATTCCAATCAAACGCACTGGCAACGCATCCGTTACAAATTCTTTTTCGATGGTTACGGCATCTGCAATAATCTCGGTTACTTCTTCTTTAGAAAGTTGAGTTGATAACATGCTGTACAACAAACAGGCAAATTCGCAATGCAAACCTTCATCACGCGAAATCAGTTCGTTGCTGAAAGTCAATCCTGGCATCAAACCACGTTTTTTCAGCCAAAAAATAGAGCAGAAACTACCGGAAAAGAAAATACCTTCTACCGCGGCAAAAGCTACTAATCGTTGTGCAAAATTGCCGTTATTGATCCATTTTAAAGCCCATTCTGCTTTTTTCTTCACACAAGGAACGGTATCAATTGCGTGGAATAAACGGTCTTTTTCTGCCGGATTTTTGATGTACGAATCGATCAGCAGCGCATAAGTTTCTGAGTGGATATTTTCCATCATAATTTGGAAACCATAAAAACAGCGTGCCTCCGGAACCTGCACTTCGCTCATAAAATTTACCGCCAGGTTTTCGTTCACAATTCCGTCACTTGCCGCAAAAAACGCCAGCACGTGTGAAACGAAATGCCGTTCGCCGTCACTTAAATTATCCCAATGCTTTTGATCATCGGATAAATCGATTTCTTCAGCTGTCCAAAAGCTGGCTTCGTGCTTTTTATACATTTCCCAGATAGCGGGATAATTGATCGGCAGAATAACAAAACGATCTTTGTTTTCCCGCAGCAATACTTCATCTTTCTGATTTACAATCATTTGTAGTTTTTTTGAGTGATTTAATAATAGTCGATAAAAAAGCCTCCCTATCCGGAAGGCTCTTTTTATCGATATAATTTATTGTTGTTTTTTCAAAGTAGACCGGTAATTCCTTAACTGTTTACCGTTTGGTTAAAAGCTGTTAACGCTGCCTTTGATACAAATATAGGCTTTGAAAAAGCCTCGGGAAAGATGAAGTTTTAAACAAATTTAAAGTTATCCACATTAATAACATGATCAACTTTTTATCGTAAAAAGAAAGCTTTTTATTAAGCTGAAGCCGTTGCCGGTATAAATTTCATCGAAATTGAGTTTACACAATGGCGTGTATTTTTAGGAGTAAACCGTTCGCCGGTAAAAACATGGCCCAAATGCGCGCCGCAGGTATTGCATACAATCTCCACTCTTCTACCATCACGATCAGCTACCCGTTTTACCGCTCCCGGAATTTCATCATCAAAACTTGGCCAGCCGCAATGCGATTCAAATTTCGTATCGGAAGTGTAAAGCGGCGTGTTGCACTGGCGACAAACGTAAGTTCCGGCATCTTTTAAATTGGTGTATTCGCCGGTAAAAGGCCGCTCGGTTCCTTTGTGCAAAATCACGTATTCTTCTTCGGGTGTTAATTTATTGTATTCCATTTTTTATTTGTGTTGAGCTATTAATAACGCCAAATTCCGGTTTTGAGTTTGAAGCCGAGTTTGTGTTGACTTTTTGCTGATAAAAGAAGTATGGGAAGGAGACGGAAAGTTAGGAAGACTGGAAGTCGGAAAGTAAAATTGTCATCCCGACCGTAGGGAGGGATCTTCGTCGAACTCAAAAGCTTTATTTTTTAAAGAAGATCTCTCCTAATGTCGAGATGACAGCAAAAAAAGTACTATCACTTCTCCACAAAATCCAAATGAAACTCCTGAATCTTCGCCGGGTTTTCGGGTGATAAAGTGAATGCTATTTTTATCGTACCTTTTTCGCCGTGCATCAAAAAATAACCGCGCAACTGGTTTTCGGCAACTAAATCATCTACCGAAACAATTTTTCCGGCTTTAGCAAAGGCAGTTGTGGCATCTACTTTTAGTTTTTCGGGGAAATAATCCAGCCAAAAATTATCTGCAAAGATCGGATTGGATTTGGCGTTTTCCCAATCGGGCAACAATCTAATCAGTTCGTTTTTACGCTGATTTAAAATGGCCGAAGCTGGCAAAACGCGCGGTTTTATCTTTGAAATCGCCAGCAAAGTATCCAAAACAATTTTATTTACGGCACCGGCATTCGCATAAGTCAGGTTAGCAAAAGAAACAATACCGATGCCATATTCGGGCATTATGCGCCAATTGCTGCCAAAACCGGGCAAACCGCCGGTGTGGGCAATATAAATTTTGTTATCGCAATCTTTTGTCCAGCTCAACCCATAACCATAAGCAGAAACCGTTGGGCAAACACGGCCGTTGGTTAGTTTAGCATTAACATTGAGCGAGGAAATATCCCAGGGAAACTGCATTTCGCGGACGGAGCTTCTTTTAACAGGTAAAATTTCGGCATCATCGCGCGCCGGCCAGGCGGAAAGATGAAGCGACATATATTTGCTAAAATCCTCAATCGTAGTAATCATCCCGCCCATCGCACCGTAAGAACCATCGTGCAAAAGCGGCTGCTCCACCCATTTATTGTCCAGCCAGCGGTAGCCATGCGCCAGTTGTTCTTTGGGAACTTTAGCATATTCCCAATAAGTATGCATCATTCCCAATGGCTTCAAAATGTTATCCGTAATATATTGCTCATAAGTTTTGCCCGAAACCTTTTTAATGATATAACCTAACGTGGCAAAACCGAGGTTGCTATACTCGTAACCGCTTCCGGGATTGGTGGAAAAGGAAACACCTTTTTTATAAATGGCCAGCAATTCCTCGTCGGTATCCGCCAGCTGCCGGTCGCCCCAGGGGTTATCTTCCGGGAAACCTGCCGAATGCGTTAACAGGTTTCTGATGGTTATGGGCGAACCATCTTTGGTTAAATAATACGTGTTTTTGATCTCCGGGATATACAAACTAACCGGATCGTCCAGCTTTAATTTGCCTTCATCGCGCAGTTTTAAAATTGCCATGGCGGTAAAACTTTTAGTCATGGAAGCGATACGAAAAGCAGAATTAGTGGTAGCCAAGATTTTAGCGTTGAGGTTTGTATAACCGATATTACCGGTGTGCACTAATTTTCCATCAACCACAATGCCGTAAACCAACGCCGGGAAATGGTTTTGCGCCGCATAATCCTTGTAAAGCTGATCGATTACCGGGAAAGTCGCTTCTATTTTTTTATTTCTATCGGAATCTGTAAAAGCAGCGGGTTTGTAGTTTTGGGCGATGGAAGTAAAATAGCAGCCGAAAAGCAGTGCAGTAAAAGTAAATTTTTGGAACATATTGGGTTGATTTAAAATCACAATCTACAAAAAATTTGGTGGTTTTTTGAGGAGAAATGGATGCTTCTTTTATCAGTAGAAAATTGTATTCAAGCGGGTTTACAACCCTATCTTGTCGTTCTTTTTGCTTGATCAAAAAGAACCAAAAATTCAAGACAAACCCGATCGCCTCCGGGCGTTTTGTCTTCCCTGCGCACCTGGGTGGCTACCTTGCACGCGGCTTTGCAAGAGTTTATAAATTAGGTAATAAAAGAAGTATTCCCAGTTTTGTCATGCCGAAATTTATTCAGCATCTCACAGGACAAGTTTGCAAATTGGAGAATCCTTCGACAAGCTCAGGAGGACAAGGTGGGAACTGATTCGATAGCATTAATCAGAAAAACAAGCGGTAAAAGAAGCATTTACCCAACAACTAATCATCCAACAAAATCGTGTGCAAAGTAATTATTACACAGAGCCATCTGCAAAGTAGCCACGCAGGCGCGCTGGGCTGAATGCCGCCCGGCTGAGGGATTCGGGATTCTTGAATTTTTGGTTCTTTTGTTTCAAGACAAAAGAACAGAACCTCAAGCAACCGCAGGTTTGCTTATCTTGAACATGCTTCTTTTATCGACATAAATTTGATGAAAATATCTCCCTTCAGTCGATTTGACAAACCCATCTATCAAAAGACAAAAACAAAAAATCCCGGTTAAAAAACCAGGATTTTAAAATATTAAAGAAGTAAAACTCTTATCCTTTTACCTAAAAACTAACTCAACTTAGCCAGTTCCTCCGCCATTGCAGCACCAATCTCCGCAGGAGATTCTACCACGCGAATACCGCATTCTGTCATAATTTTCATTTTTGCAGCAGCCGTATCATCGGCACCGCCAACAATTGCACCGGCGTGGCCCATGCGGCGTCCCGGAGGCGCAGTTTGTCCGGCGATAAAGCCAACAACCGGTTTGGTACCATTATCTCTGATCCATAATGCCGCTTCTGCTTCCATACCGCCGCCAATTTCACCAATCATGATGATGCCGTGCGTTTCCGGATCGTTCATCAGCAATTCAACCGCTTCCTTGGTTGGTGTTCCGATAATCGGATCACCGCCAATACCAATTGCCGTAGTAATACCTAAACCAGCTTTAACTACCTGATCTACCGCTTCGTAAGTTAACGTGCCGGATTTAGAAACCACGCCTACATTTCCTTTTTTGAAGATAAAGCCCGGCATAATACCAATCTTCGCTTCATCCGCAGTAATAATTCCCGGACAATTCGGACCGATCAAACGGCAATCACGATCCGTAATATATTCTTTCACCTGGATCATATCCTTCGTCGGGATACCTTCCGTAATGCAAACAATCACTTTAATACCCGCATCGGCAGCTTCCATAATCGCATCCGCAGCAAAAGCCGGCGGCACAAAAATAATCGAAACATCGGCACCGGTTTGGTCAACTGCATCTTTTACCGTGTTAAAAACCGGCCGTTCCAAATGCTGCTGACCGCCTTTGCCCGGCGTAACACCGCCCACCAATTGGGTTCCGTACGCAATCATTTGCGAAGCATGGTACGTGCCTTCATTGCCGGTAAAACCCTGCACAATCACTTTAGAATCTTTGTTTACAAGAACGCTCATGTTGTTTTCTTTATGAAGGCAAAGCTAAATTTTTTTGGCAAAAGCAGATAATCAGATTCATCTTTTGTAATACTGTTTTTATCAGTGTAAATTCTTCATCTGTTTAGCGTGAGCCTTTTATTTATGAGCAGGCTGTTTTTATTGGCATTTCAAATTCCACTCTTTTCAATCTTCTTCGCTCCTCGCTCTTTTTAATTCTTCCTCGCTCCCGCTCTTTCAAATAATTTGGGCGTGCCCGGCCCCCGCCGGTCGGGCTTTCCGTTGCAAATCCTCGCTGCGCTGCGGGTTTTCCACTGCAATCCCTCACGCGCATGATGGGCAACCTTGCAAGCGGCTCATCCACTTTAAAAAAACACCGATAAAAACAGCATCACTCAATTGCTTTCAAATATTTGGCTTCATCAAATTCTTTCTCGCTTTTGGCAATGACTACGCTGGCAATTCCGTTACCAATCATGTTGGTTATCGCCCGCGCTTCCGACATAAATCGATCCACGCCCAGCAAAATTGCAATCCCTTCCACCGGAATCACTTTAATCGCCGCCAGTGTGCTACTCAACACAATAAAACCGCTGCCCGTAACGCCGGCCGCACCTTTAGAAGTCACCATCAAAATACCAATAATTGTTAACTGCTGCGCCAGCGATAAATCAATATGGAAAACCTGCGCCAAAAATATCACGCTCATGGAAAGATAAATCGTTGTTCCATCCAAATTAAAAGAATAACCGGTCGGAATAACTAAACCCACAACCGGCTTGGCACAACCAAATTGTTCCATTTTTAACATCATGCTCGGCAGTACAGATTCGGAAGACGAAGTTCCCAAAACAATCAAAATCTCTGCCCGAATAAACTTTAAATAACGCCACAAACTGAATTTATAAATCCGGCAAATCGCATTCAAAACCACAAAAATAAACAGAATCATGGTGATGTAAACGCAAGCCATCAGCTTAACCATCGGTAGTAAAGCACTGATGCCGTAAGTGCCAACGGTAAAAGCCATCCCGCCGAAAGCACCGATTGGGGCCAGCCGCATCACCACTTTCATGATGTTGAAAAACACTTTAGACAATTTATCTAATCCGCGTAAAATCGAACTGCCTTCGCCGGCCATTTTGTTCAACCCATAACCAAAAAGAATGGCAAAAAACAGTATCTGCAAAATATCGCCGCTGGCAAAAGATTCAATGATGTTGTGCGGAATAATATGCGTGATAAACTCGCCCCATTTCATCTCCGCCGCTTTTTCCTGGTAAACAGCAATTTTGCTAACATCGATAGAGGCACTTGGTTTAAAACCGTTTCCAGGCTTGATCACGTTGGCAACAATGATTCCAATTAGCAGCGCAAACGTGGTAATCAGTTCAAAATAAAGTAAAGCTTTACCACCAACGCGGCCAACTTTTTTCATGTCGCCCATGTTGGCAATACCGAGCACGATCGTTAAAAAAATGATCGGCGCAATCAGCATATTAATCAGGTTGATAAAAGAAGTACTGATCAGTTTGGCAGTTGCGGCAAAGCTCGGAAACAAAAAGCCGGTTAAAGCACCGGCGATAATTGCAGCAATAACTTGGAAAGTAAGGTTGGAGAAAAGTTTTTTCATGATGTATCCGCCAAAAATTTGGGTAAGATACTATCTTTTACTGATTTTATTACCAGTAATTTGCCGTTGAAGATTACACTTAAAACGACTCATCGTTTCGCTCCTCAACAGTAAATGTTTGGTGCTGCGGCCCTGCACGCGTTTGCGCCAGCGTTTAAAGCTCTGCGGTTTTAATTCGCGGCGCATCAGTTCGATGGTTTCCTGTTCTTTTAAATTAAACTGGAAATCGATGGCTTCAAAAGGTGTACGATCTTCCCAGGCCATTTCGATGATGCGGTCGGTATCTATTTGATTGAATGTTTTGAGTGTTTGCATGGTTTTTAAACCGGAATTTGTTTATTCTGGTTTTAACTAAAATAAAATTTAGGCAGATAAAAAGTCTATGCGTTCATTTATCCGTCAAGAAATATTTCAAACAATTCGCCTGTTGAAATAAATTTGTTCCAGCCTTTTTTGTGTCAGGCCGTTTATCAATACTTTGTCGCCTGTCCACAATTTGACATTTAAATACTCTGTTAAAGCAACAAATTCAGTATCGTCCACATCAATGTTGGTAGTTAATAATTCTGCCTGCTTATAGATAGCCGTTGGAATTAATTGGACATTGATAAATTTAATTTTACTTGTAATAAAGGCGATAACACGAGATAATTCTAAATCAGAATAAGATGAAAGTTTCAAAAGCTTAATCCTATGCTTTTCTATTTCTACTAAAAGTTGTTTTGTAGCATAGAAACTAAGTTCAAATTTTTGCTGAAAAGAATATTAGAAATTCGACTATTTGCAGTTAAGATTGCGCTAAAAACAATGTTAGTATCTACAACAATCTTCACAAATTTAATTTTGATCTGGTTCTATCCCAGCGGCCTTTTTTAACTTCTTTTACCAAATCATCCACGTCTTGCTGAGTAGCTTTTGATTTTTTTGTTATTTGGGTATATTCATAAAAATCAATTAAAGCCTGTAAATCTTCAATACCAATATCTGCCGGTAACCGAAATATCACCTCATCTTTGGTTCTTTCAATTTGCATGATTGTAGTTTTTAATAATGATAAAGATACTTTTTCTCAATTAAATGTGGAAATAACTGTTAAGTTAGTATAAAAATAGCAGGCAAAAATTTCGCCTGAACAACGCAATAATTGTTCAGGCGAAAAATAACAAATGACAATTTTAGTTTTTTACGCTAAAGCCCACTCCGGTCTTTCATAGTGGCAAGTATAACCGTAAGGATGTTTTTGCAGGTAATTTTGATGCTCTTCCTCGGCATTCCAAAAATCCTTTGCCGGCACAACTTCGGTAACTATTTTTCCAGGCCATTTTCCGGATGCTTCCATCTCAGCAATTAGGGTTTGCGCAGTTTCTTTTTGTGTATCATTCAAGAAAAATATCGCAGAACGATAAGATGCGCCCATATCATTTCCCTGCCTGTTTCGCGTCGTGGGATTATGAATCTGGAAAAAATATTCCAGTAATTTTCGGTAAGACAATTGTGCCGGATCAAATACAATTTCGATCCCTTCCGCATGTGTGCCGTGATTGCGGTAAGTTGCATTTGGCACATCGCCGCCGGTATAGCCAACTACGGTAGAAATAACGCCGGGCTGATGCCTGAACAATTCTTCCACTCCCCAAAAACACCCGCCGGCTAAAATGGCTTTTTCAGTATCCATATAAATTAATTTTTGTTGATTTTAAAAGATAGAACACATAGATAATTAATAAGGTTTTTGTGTTGAAACATGCAATTGTAAAATGCTGTTTTTACCGGTGTTTTTTAGCCAGCCTTCGCAATTCCGGTCGAGTTAAACTGTAAATCATACAAGCGTTTGTAAAAACCATTCAGTTTTAACAGTTCTTGGTGAGAACCCATTTCTTTGATTTCACCGTGATCTAAAACGATAATTTTATCCGCATTTTGGATGGTTGATAAACGATGTGCAATTACAATTGATGTCCGGCCTTTCATCAGTTTAAAAATCGCTTCCTGTATTAGTTCTTCCGTTTCTGTATCGATGGAAGCTGTGGCTTCATCCAAAACCAAAATCTTCGGATCGTAAACCAATGCTCGGATAAAAGAAATCAACTGCGCTTGTCCGGCTGAAAGTGTCGAACCGCGTTCCATCACTTCATAATCATAACCGCCGGGCAAACGCATGATAAACTCGTGCGCACCAACTTCTTTTGCGGCGGCAATAATTTTTTCCCGGCTGATTTCCGGATTATTTAAGCTGATGTTATTGGCAATCGTATCCGAAAATAAAAACACATCCTGAATAACGGTTGCAATTTGCGAGCGTAGAAATCCCAGTTCGTAATCCTGAATGTTTATACCATCAACCTTAACCGTGCCTTTGCTGATCTCATAAAAACGGTTTAAAATGTTAATGGTGGAGGATTTGCCCGCGCCGGTTGCGCCAACTAAAGCCAAAGTTTCGCCGGGCTTGATGTGGAACGATACATCTTTTAGCACATAATTTTCATCATTATAGGCAAACCAAATGTTATCAAAATCGATACTTCCCTGAATGGTTTTTGGGGCTATTTTTCCGTTGTTAACTGTTTTTTCATCGGTATCCAAAACTTTGAAAATACGATCCGCACCAACCATTCCCATTTGCAGCGTGTTGAATTTATCGGCCAGTTCCCGGATCGGCCTGAAAACCATGTTGATGTACAGAATAAAAGCCGTAATCGTTCCGGGGGAAACGTGCAGCGGATCAGCCAGGATCCGCGTAGAACCGTACCAAACCAGCAAGCCCAAAGACATAGCCGAAATGATTTCTACCATCGGATAAAAAATGGAATAATACCAGTTGGATTGGATATTTGCGTCGCGATATTTGGTGTTTACCGCTACAAATTTCCGCATTTCCTGATCTTCCCGCGCAAAATAATGGATCACGCTCATCCCCGAAATATGTTCCTGCAAAAAAGTATTCAGGTGAGAAACCTGCGTGCGCACTTCCTGAAATGAAGATTTAATCGCTTCCTTAAACCAATAGGTGGCCAGCATCAGCACAGGCATCGGGATTAAAGTAATCAGCGTTAGCCGCCAATCGGTATAAAGCATAATACCGATGAGCGCAACCAATTGCAGCATATCGCCGATGATGGAAATCAATCCTTCCGAAAAAATATCAGCAATCGTTTCCAGATCAGAAACCGAACGCGTAATTAAAACACCGATCGGCGTATGGTCAAAATATTTTAACCGGAGTTGCGTAAGGTGATTAAAAACGTTTGTCCGAAGATCAAGAATGACCGATTGGCCGAGTGCGTTGGTTAAAAATGTTTGAAAATATTGCACAAACGATTGCAGGACAAGCAGTGCCAGCGTGAGCAAAGTCATTTTGAGCAAACCGTTAAAATCTGCATTCAGAATGTATTTATCAACCGTTACCTGAATTAAATATGGGCGAATTGGCGAAAGTGCAGCCATCAAAACCGTTAAAAAAGCAGCCCATAAAAACTGTTTGCGATAAGGCCGCACATATTGCAGCACCCTGCCTAATAATTTTGTATCGAACGCTTTCCCGGTTACTGCCGCCATTTTTTATTAGTATTTAGTATCATGTATTCAGTAGCAAGTCAAAATTAAACTTTGCTTTTGTTTTTAAGTTGAAGGAATATAAGGATAAATTACTTGTGTTAAGTACAATCCGCAAGCCGGAACAGACATGCCAGCCATACTTCTGTTTTTACTTTCGATGATTTGGCGTACAGTTTCCGGTTCGATTTCTTTTTTCCCAACGGAGATTAAAGTACCGACGATGGCGCGCACCATATTCCGCAAAAAACGATCGGCAGCAATGTAAAATATCAAACTTCCACCTGCTTCCTGTCGCCACAATGCTTCTTTTATCGTACAAAAATTAGTCTTTACCTGCGTATTACTTTTGCTGAAACAACTGAAATCCCGGTATTCTTTGAGGATGTTTGCAGCCTGATTCATCAGTTCCACATCCGGAAAATCCCGCAGTTGCCAGCTGTAATTCTGCTTAAACGGATCTTTATCAAAATGAATATGATACTCGTACGCCCGCAAAGTTGCATCAAAGCGGGCATGTGCATCCGCAGCAACCGACAATACTGTTTTTACCGCTATATTTTTAGGAAGGATAGCATTGAGGGAGGCTTTTAGCTGATGGTTGATGGTTGATGGTTCATTGTTCGTGGTTGATAGTTGATAGCTCGTCGCCTGCACATTTCTCGCTCCTCGCACCTTAAACCCCACTCCTTCCTTCACATCAAAATGCACAAACAATTGCCGCGCATGTACACCGGTATCCGTACGGCCGCAGCCAATGGTTTCTACAGGTTGGCGCAGCAAAGTTTGCAAAGCTTTGTTAAAAACTTCCTGCACACTTACCGCATTCTGCTGGATTTGCCAGCCGTGATAATTGGTGCCATCAAAAGCCAATTCTGCAAAAAATCTTTGTTTTCCCTCCACTTCCGCAAAGGTAACAAAACGAGTAAATCTACTTCCGCAGAAAATATTTTACAAACAATCTTATCTTTGCAATGCTTTTTTTACCTGCATAAAAATGATACAACGAGTACAAAGTGTTTATTTGCTGGCCGCCAGCTTGGTTTTATTTGCGCTGTTTATTTTCCCGGTGGTAAATAATTTAATTTTAAACGGCCATGCAGACAGCGTAATGGTAACCGGCATTTACGAAGTAATTAACGGCATGCGTACCAAAACGTCATCGCTAATACTGCTGAGTATGGCTACTGTAGTTGCGGCCTTGCTGCCTTTAGCAGGTGTTTTTTTATATAAAAATCGGAAAAAACAGGTTGGCTACTGCTATATTGTTGTTGTTTTGCTGATTGGTTATAGCTTTTATTTAGCAGAAACGGTTAAAGATATTGCCGGAACCAACAGCATTCGACCGGAAAATTACAGCATTGGCATTATCCTGCCATCACTGTCTATTGTGTTGATTTATTTTGCAATCAGAAGTATCAATAAAGATGAAAGATTAGTGAGGTCGGCTGATCGGTTGCGGTAAGTTTTTTAAGAAAATTAATTTACAAGCCCGAATAATAATCATAACCTTGCTCTGCCCAGTAATCCTTCGGGCGTTTGTTACTGAAGCTGATCGTTCCAATTCTTTTCAGATTTTTAATCCCATACTTTACCGGGATAATTAAACGCAGCGGCGCACCATGTTCAATGGCGATCGGCTGATCGTTCATTTCGTAAGCCAGCAGCGTTTGCGGGTGCAAGGCACTTTCGCTTTCCAGGCCAACATAATATTCGCCGTTTGGGGTTTCCATACCGATATAATCCATTTTGGCATGTTCATTCAACTTAAAATGATCAATAAAATCCGAAAATTTTACGCCGGCCCAATGCTGGATCTGGTCCCAGCCTTCCACACATTTAAAACTAAAAATAAGCTCTGTTTTGGGCAGTGCTTTAATCTCATCCATGGTTATTTTTAAAACATCACCTTTACTTTTTACGACGGATAAAGTCCAGTTTTCCGGCTTAAAACCCTCGTCATCCATCCCGATATCACTATTAACACGCACTTTTTTTGCCGCCATAGCTTTCGGATAAGTTTTAACGTGGTGGTTATTGCTATAGAATTTCCTGAAAAAAAGTTCGGTTTTATTTAAGGCACGGCGTAAGGGTTTACGTGCGCCGGCTGTGATTCCGGCGGTTTCCTCCGGCGAATTATACAGCCATTTCCATCCGCCGAAAGCTGCTCCGCCCAAAACAAAAAAAGTGGAAAAGGATATAAAATTGCGCCGCTTTATTTTTTGTTCAACTGCCACTTCTTCTTTGGCTTTTTTATTTTTATCTGTGTGATTTTCCATGTACAATTTAATTATTAATTGTTTACGGTTGGATTGAGATCATCTTTTACCATCTGATCAGGCTTTTCTTCAACCACCTCAAAACCGGAAACTACCGATCTGAAATTGTTCCATCCGGCTAAAACCACTTGCAGCACATGGATGATAAAAAAGAAAACGTAACCAAGTGTGAGCGCAAAATGCAGTATCCGGGCAAAATTATAACCACCGCACATCCAGGTAATCCAGTAAAATTGTGTTGGTTTATAAATTGCCAGTCCGGTAATAACCGAGCCAAAACCCATCACAATAATCGCAGTGTAAGCAATGCGCTGTGCGGCGTTGTATTTATTTTGAGGCGGTGCCGTCCTGCGGATATGCAGGTCATGCAGTAGCACTTGCCAGGCTTCTTTAAAAGAATTTTTTTGAGGAACCAGTTCCCGCCAAGCACCGGAAATGATGGTATAAAAGAAGTATAAGATTCCGTTCAGCGTAAAAAACCACATAAACAAAAAGTGGAAAGCCATACCTTCTGCCAGCCTTGCCGGAATATTAAAAAACTTGTAAAAAGAATCCGGAAAAAAATGAAAAAAAGTATGGCCAAATAATGTAAAAGTATATGTATCGCTCGCCCAATAAATCAGCATTCCGCTCCAAATCATAATCGTCAGGATCGGGAAGTTAACCCAATGTGTCCAACGTGTAATAACAGAATGCTTTTCTTTAATAATTTTCATATTATTTGTACGAAATGATACGAGTGAGGTTTAAATCGGATACTGTTTTTAGCAGGATAAAATTAGTATCGATGCAATTAGTTTTATTTAGATGGTGCCAAAACTGTTTCAACCGCCGGATTTAATCCAACTTTGGCAGCAGCCAATATTGCACCATTGTTGCTGCTTTGCGCGAAAGCGATAATCTCCAGGTTTTGACGATCCAAGTTTGCAGGAATATTTAAGCTGATATTTCCGCTGCTTTTGCCATCCAAAGAAACAGTTTGCAGGTTGCGTACAATTTGAACATGAGATAAATTACGACCGCCATTTTCTCCGGCTTTTACATCAACTCTTGCTGATTTTTGAACCAAAGCTACTAAAAGTGAAGTTTTACTTTGCTGATCCTCAATATTATATTTAAAGCTAACTTGCTCTTTGCTGATTTTTACATCATTCAAAGTTAAAGTTACCGATGAAGATTTTTGCAGGTTACTTTTGATCGCGTTCCGCAACGTTCCTTCTTCGGAACCGATAAATTCTTTCCTTCCGTTTACCACAATTTGAGGCGTGTAAATAGATTGCAGGTTAAGCCATTCGGCATATTGGTTTTGCCTTTTTGAATATGATGGATCACTAAAAACATCTTTCCAGCCCAAACGATTCCAGTAATCAACATGAAAAGCCAAAATATAAACGGGCAAATTATTGCTTTCCTTCTGGATTTTTTCTACCAATTCATCTGCCGGCGGGCAACTGGAACAACCTTCGGAAGTAAACAACTCGACTACCGCAAAACCTTTGGCTGGCATACTGTTTTTATCGGTGTTTTTTTGGTGATCGTTAGAAATTATCCAGGAAATTAAACCAGCAGTTGCCAGGCATCCCGCAAGGATAAAAATTTTTATAGCTTTCATTTTATGTTGATTTTTAAGGCTTTGTCGGTTACCAAATCAAAACCTTACAGTAAATTTAAAAAAAATTGTAAGGAACAAGAAAGCTAAACGACTAATCCGATACAATCTATGCAAGCCGATAAAACTTTGACCATTAAAACACAGGAAGTTGTTCTGCCCAATCCGCAGCAATGGGTTTTGCTATACGCGGATTATTTGTTTGGTTTTGCGGTAACACGTTTAAATGATGAAAACCTGGCGAAGGATTTGGTGCAGGAAACTTTTTTAGCTGCGCTGGAAAAGATTGATCTGTTTAAAGGCGAAAGCTCTGAAAAAACGTGGTTAACGGCTATTTTGAAAAATAAGGTGATTGATGTTTATCGCAAAAATGCTTCAGCTTTTACTAAAAATATACTTGTAAAAGAAGCATTGCAAGATCAGGCGGACTTTTTTGAAACCTCAGACGGACATTGGAACCCGGTACATTGGCCAAAAGAATTTGGAGTTGAAAACCAGGAACCGTTGTTAAACAAAGAGTTTAATCAGATTTTACAAAAATGTATGCAGAAACTTCCGGCACTTTGGTCGGTAGTTTTTACCATGAAACACATGGATGATGAGCCGACAGATTTAATTTGTAGTACGCTTAAAGTTTCGCCTGCAAACTTTTGGGTAATTATTCATCGGACTAAACTCAATCTGCGGGCTTGTTTGCAAAAAAACTGGATTTAAAAGAGATTCATGATGGATGAGTTAGACAAAGCCGAAATTAGAAAGATAGCTTATAACTGCAAAAAAGCAACCTTTTTGATCGAGAAAAAACAGATAGATAAAATAACGATCCGGGAAGAACTGGAATTAAAAATCCATTTGGCTGGCTGTTCTGTCTGCAGGATTTTCCAGCAGCAAAGTATCATCATTAATCAAATGGTTAAGAGTTGGATAAATTCATCTCCGCAGGAAAAAAAACTGGATGAAAATTACAAGAACCAGCTTCAAAACATCATACAAAACCGAATCAAAAAAAATTAATTTTATTTGTAAGGTTGATGAATGTTTGGCGACTAAGCATAAAACACGATGCTTCTTTTATCAACTAAAAATCATCATTTGTACGAAGTTTAACACTAATTTTTATACGATAAAAGAAGTATTATCAACTCAATAACAGATTATTTCAAATCAAAAATCAATACATGAAAAACGTTTTACTGTTTACTATCGCAATTTTATTTTCTTTGAATTCCATCGCGCAAAGCGGATTAAAAATCGGCGAAACTGCACCGCAATTTTCTGCAATTGATAACTCCGGCAACAAATTAGATTTAAAAACTTTGCTGAAAAAGCATAAAGATGTAGTGCTGTTTTTTTACCGCGGACAATGGTGTCCGTATTGTAATAAACACTTAAAAGAAATGCAGGATTCGCTGCAAACGCTCACATCCAAAGGTGCTTATGTTATTGGTGTAACGCCGGAAACAAGCGAAAATATCAACAAAACCATCGAAAAAACACATGCTTCGTTTTCTATGGTGCAAGATAACGGCTATAAAATTATGAAAGCGTACGACGTTAATTTTGTAATGGATGATGCAACTTTTGGAAAATATAAAGCACACGGCATTGATCTGGAACAAAATAATGGTAACACAGATCATATTTTGCCAGTCCCCGCAACTTATGTGATCAACAAAAGCGGTAAAATAACATTTGTTCAGTTTGATAAAGATTATCGGAAACGAGCATCGATTGCTTCAATTGCAAACGCTTTGTAATAAGTTGATTAGATAACAATTGCTGCGTTTCATTCTTAAAAACGGGTGATAAAAACAGCATACGGCTTAATTGATTTTTACATACTTTATCACTTCAAACTCATAATCATAAGTTCATTTGAAATAACTAAAATTTAACGTACTTTTGCGGCAGATTTAGCAATGTAGCTAAATTCGTTATTTACATCATGAACCCATTTATTGAACTGGGAATCCGTCATGATATTGTTAATGCCATCTCTGATTTAGGATTTGAAAATCCTACGCCAATCCAGGAACAATCTATCCCGGTTTTGTTAACAGGCAGCAACGATTTTGTCGGATTAGCCCAAACAGGGACCGGAAAAACCGCCGCCTTCGGACTGCCGTTATTAGAACTGATTGACTTTGATCAGAACAAGCCTCAAGCTTTAATCCTTTGCCCAACCCGCGAGTTGTGTTTGCAAATTACAAGCGACATTAAAAGTTACTCCAAAAACATGTCCAACGTTAAAGTTGTGGCAGTTTACGGTGGTTCCAGCATCATGGATCAGCTGCGCGAAATTAAACGCGGCGTACAGATTGTTGTAGCCACACCAGGACGTATGCTGGATATCATTGGCCGTAAAGCCATTGATTTTTCGGATATTCAGTTCGTTGTTTTGGATGAAGCCGATGAAATGTTGAACATGGGCTTTCAGGAAGACATTAACGAAATCCTGTCTACCACTCCAGAAGAGAAAAAAACCTGGCTGTTTTCAGCCACAATGCCGGCAGAAGTGCGCCGCATTGCAAAAAACTACATGACCGATCCTTTTGAGCTTACGATGGGCACAAAAAATACCGGAAATGTTAACATTGAGCACGAATATTACATCGTAAAAGCACGTGATAAATACGCCGCTTTTAAGCGTATTGTAGATTTTAACCCGGAGATTTTCGGTATCGTTTTTTGTCGGACCAAAATTGAAACGCAGGAAATTGCCGAATCTTTAATTAAAGATGGTTATAACGCAGATTCTTTGCACGGAGATTTATCGCAGCAACAACGTGATAAAGTAATGAAACGTTACCGCGATCGTAGTTTACAATTGCTGATTGCTACGGACGTTGCCGCCCGTGGTATTGATGTAAGTGATGTTACGCACGTAATCAATTACTCTTTACCTGATGAGATTGAAAATTACACACACCGAAGTGGCCGTACTGGCCGTGCCGGAAAAACCGGTGTATCTATCGCAATCATCAACGCAAAAGAAATTGGCAAAATCCGCCAGATTGAACGCGTGATCGGTAAGAAATTTGTGAAAGCAGAAATCCCGACCGGTTTTGATGTTTGCGAAAAACAGTTATTCGGCTTGGTTCATAAAGTGCATAATGTGGAAGTGAACGATTCGCAGATCGATCAGTACATTCCGCGTATCATGGCCGAATTTGAAGAGCTAAGCAAAGAAGATATCATCAAGCGTTTTGCTTCTTTAGAGTTTAACCGTTTCCTGGAATATTATAAAAACGCTCCTGATTTAAATGCTTCAGCTGATGATCGCGTTCGCGAAAGCGGCGAACGTTTTCCGCGAACCGGAATGCGTTCAGAATTTACGCGTTTATTTATTAACCTAGGTTCGGTAGATAATTTTACCCGCGGAGATTTGTTGGGTTACATCTGTAATACCAGCAAAATTAACGGCCGTGGTGTTGGTAAAATTGATGTAAAAGGCGTATATTCTTTCTTTGAGGTACCGAATGACGAAGCACAGCAAGTAATTGACGCTTTTAAAAATGCAGATTTCCAGGGCCGCGAAGTTCGGATTGAACTTTCCGGTGCTGCGGAAGGTGGCGAAAGCCGTTCACCAAGATCTTCTGGTGGCAGCGGTTACCAAAGAAGAGAAAGCGGAAGCAGAGAAAGACGTGATGGCGGACGCGAACGCAGTTATAGTGGCGGCGCAAGCGGAGGCGGTTTCCGTGATTTTTCAGGTAAAAGCCGAGAAGACCGTGGCGAACGCCGCAAAAGATTTTAAAACAGTAATACTGTTTTTACGATATAATTTTAGTTTTAGTTTAGTTGATAAGAGCATGACATTTACGGTCATGCTTTTTCATTTTGAAGATTTTTACAGCAAAATAATCTCTGTAATCAATTCCGTTTCGGCCTGCTCGTTAATTTTTTCGATAATTTCCAGGCGCATACGCAGCAGTTCGTTTTTGATAACTGAAGAATCCATCCGGATAAATAACTTCCGATTCAAAATAAATAATTCTTTAGTTCTGTTTGCAGCAGGTTTTCCTACCAAATCAGGCCAATGCGCAATTACAGCGGTTTCATCAAACTTCCTTTTAATCTTGTAAACTTTCAGCATCAATCCCAAAGCTTCTTTTAACGTTTTATCATTCGTTCTACCCATGCACTTGTCCTTTATGTACGTTAAAAATTGCTACTTCTACGCCTATCCGGTCAAAAATCTGTTGCATTCGTTGGGCGTTTGTATCGGTAATAAAAACCTGGCCGAAGTTATTATCCGATACCATTTGCATTAGTTTATGAATACGTTTTTCATCCAGTTTATCAAAAATATCATCTAAAAGAAGCAAAGGTTTGTAGCCTTTTTGCTGATAAAGGAAGCTGTATTGCGCTAGTTTTAAGGCAACTAAAAAAGATTTTTGCTGCCCTTGCGAACCAAACTTTTTCATGGGCATTTGATGAATAGAAAACTGCAGGTCGTCTTTATGGATGCCAACGCTGGTACGTTCTAAAACCCGGTCGCGCTCGGTTGATTTTTTAAGCAGATAATTAAAATCATCCTGCAGCAACTGCGAATCATAAATCAGTTCTACACTTTCCGCATCTTCACTTAAATATAAATAATGCTGATTAAAAATCTCCGTAAAAACTTCCATAAAAGCTTTTCTTTTTTGGAAAATGATATTACCGGAAGTTATCAGATGATCATCAAAAACCTCCAATAATTGCGGATCGTATTTGCCTGTTTCAGAAATATTTTTCAATAAAATGTTCCGGTTGAGTAACGTTTTATTGTACGAAATCAGTTCATCCAGATATTGATGATCAGTTTGCGAAATCACATTATCCACAAATTTGCGCCGCTCCTCGCTCCCTTCCATAATCAGCGTGATATCATAAGGCGAGAGCATCACCAGCGGAAACAAACCGATATGATCGGCCAGCCGCTGATATTCTTTTTTATTGCGCTTAAACTGCTTTTTTTGGTTGCGCTTTACCGCGCACGAAACGGTATCCTTTTGCTCGCTTTTACTGAATGCTCCGTTTATCAGAAAAAAATCCGCGCCTTGCAAAATCTGCTGACTATCAATCGGATTAAAATAACTTTTACATAACGAAAGATAATGGATGGCATCCAGCAGATTGGTTTTACCGGCACCGTTATCACCGGCAAAAACCGTTACGCCGGGCTGAAAATTTAAATCAGCCTGAACATAATTTTTAAAGTTGAGCAGGGAAAGCTGGGTTAAATACATGTTGGGCATCAAAGTTAATACTTCCGCGCTTGCAAAAGTTAAGATAATAGTGTAAATCAACTTTAAAAATTCCAGTAAAATAGGTATTGCTAAAGATGGTTAAAACTGTATTTTTGCACACTAAAATTTTGGATACAAATGTCGAATAATCAACCAAATACTAAAGTTGCTGCCCAAATTAAACCTGCTGTAGAAGCGAAGCCGTTAGCCCAAACCGGAAATTTTGTAAGAGAAAATCAGAAAAGTTTACTGTTTATCAGCACGGCTGTTGTTGCTTTAATCATCATTTATTTTGCTTATCAGAAATTTTACCTTGCACCGCGCGAAATTGAGGCATCAAACCAGATGTATGTTGCACAGGATTTTTGGGATAAAAAACAATGGGACAAGGCGATTAACGGTGATGCCGGTTATCCGGGTTTTGCCAAAATTGTGGACGAATACAGTAATACCAAAGCGGCCAACTTAGCTTTTTATTATCTCGGTGTTGCTTATTTAAACAAAGGCGAATACAAAAAAGCCGCTGATAATTTTACCAATTACCGCGGTGATGATATAATAATTGCGGCACAGGCTTTAGGAAATACCGGCGATGCTTATGTAGAATTAAAGGATTATGACAAAGCCGTTACCTACTATAAAAAAGCTGCCGATAAAGGCAATAACAGTTTTATCTCTCCCATTTATTTAAAAAAGCTGGCTTTGGTTTATGAGGCACAGAAAAATTACAGCGATGCCGTTGATGCTTATCAGAAAATAAAAACTGATTTCCCGGAAAGCAACGAAGCGGCCAGCATTGACAAATACATTGCAAGAGCTGAGGCTGAAAAATAATTTCGGGTAATATTTTACCTGATAAAAGAAGCATCAGGTAATTGTTTCTACAACAAATCCCTCAGATGGCTACTCAATTAAAAAATTTATCCGATTTTTCGCATACAGCAATACCATCTGCTGCTGATTATCGTTTCGGCATTGTAGTTGCTGAATGGAATGCAGAAGTTACAAACGCTTTACTGGATGGTGCTTATCAAACTTTAATTCGCTATGGCGCAGTAGAAGAAAACATCAAAATTTACTCTGTTCCGGGCAGTTTTGAGTTGACTTCCGGAGCAGAACTATTACTGAAAAAAGGTGATGTTGATGCTGTAATTTGTTTAGGTTGTGTGATACAGGGAGAAACCCGGCACTTTGATTTTATTTGCAATGCAGTAGCAAACGGCTTAAGCAATGTTGCCATAAAATATTCAAAACCGGTAATATTTGGTGTATTAACTACCGATAACCAGCAACAGGCAACAGACCGCTCTGGCGGTAAACATGGCAATAAAGGTGATGAAGCAGCTATAACGGCCATAAAAATGGCAGATTTGGTTGTAACCTTAAACAGGTAAAACAGGTATTATTTAATTTAAAAGAATTATAACATTTACTACAATGAGAAAAATTATTTTACTGGCAATTTTAGCAGCTGCTTTATCCGGTTCTTTATCTTCCTGCTCCTCTAAATTATGCCCGGCTTACGGAAACAGCCATCACAGATAAGGTGTTTGGTAATTGTAATATTGCAAAATATTTAGGTTGATAAAAGAAGCATCCGTGTAATTTTGCAATATGAATTGGATAAATTTAACTTCAACAGAACAAATAAATAATATTAAAGCCGCTAAAGGTTACAGCATCATTTTTAAACATAGTACACGCTGCTCCATTAGTATGATGGCTAAAAGAAGGTTTGAGCTGGACGGAAAATTGTTTGATGAAAATATTACGCCGTTGTACTTTTTAGACCTGATTAAATACCGCGACCTTTCTAAAAATGTTGCAGATGTTTTTAATGTACACCATGAATCGCCGCAATTATTACTGATTAAAAACGGCGAGTGTATTTTGGACCAATCGCATTCTTCTATCTCCGCAGAAGAAGCGGTAGAGTCTATACAGTAATACTGTTTTTACCAGTTAAAATTTACAGATTTCTTCAAATCCGAATGCAGGCTCAAATATACCGGGCAGGTTAAAGCTGCCCTTTCTAATGTTTTCTGTTGTTTATCCGAATAATTTTCCGGAAACTTTAAATCCACTACAATCTCAGCAACCCGGCGCGGGTTTGCAGCCATTATTTTTGTAATGCTGCATGCGGTATTTTCGATATTCATTTGGTGTTCCCTGGCAGCAATCCCCATAATGGTAAGCATACAGCTTCCCAAAGCAGCTGCAAGCAAATCTGTCGGCGAAAAAGCTTCACCTTTTCCTTGGTTATCAATCGGTGCATCTGTTAAAATCTCCGTGCCGGATTGTACATGTTTTGCCTGTGTTCTTAACGTACCCTGATATACCGTTTCTATAGTTGCCATAATAATTATTTCTACAGCAAATTAAATAAATTGTAGTCAGTTAATCGTCATTAACTATTTCACGCAATAGAATTTTATATATATGAACCGGAATTAATTTAGTTTTGTGATATGATAGAGTTACCAGTAGTTGCTGCTGTTCAACCTCAGCGTAAACCGGATTGGCTAAGAGTAAAATTACCTGTCGGAAAAGAATATGCACATGTAAGAGGACTTGTAGATACGCACAAATTACACACCATTTGCGAAAGCGGCAATTGCCCGAACATGGGCGAATGCTGGGGAGCAGGCACCGCTACTTTCATGATTTTAGGAAACATTTGCACGCGTTCATGCTCTTTTTGTGCTGTTGCAACCGGCCGGCCTTTAGCCGTTGATTTAAATGAACCAGAGCGCGTGGCCAGTTCTGTTAAGTTGATGCAGGTAAAACATTGCGTAATTACTTCTGTAGATCGCGATGATTTAAAAGACGGCGGTTCTACCATTTGGGCAGAAACAATTAACGCCATCCGGCGCGAAAGCCCGGAAACAACCTTAGAAACTTTAATTCCTGATTTTAGAGGAAATTGGGATAATTTAGCACGTGTATTAGCTGTTAGGCCGGAAGTGGTTTCTCATAACCTTGAAACCGTACGCGAATTAACCAAAGAAGTAAGGATACAGGCAAAATACGATCGTAGTTTAGATTGTTTAAGGCAGATCTCTGCCGCCGGTTTACGCACAAAATCAGGGATTATGCTAGGCTTAGGTGAAAAGGAATATCAGGTTTTAGAAGCCATGGATGATCTTTTGGAAGCAGGCGTACATATACTTACATTAGGCCAATATTTACAACCAACAAAAAACCATCATCCGGTTTTAGATTGGATACATCCTGATCAGTTTCAGTTTTATAAAACAATAGGATTAGAGAAGGGTTTCAGGTATGTGGAAAGCGGGCCATTGGTACGGTCTTCCTATCATGCCGAAAAACACCTTTTCAACTTTTAATTTTTGTAACCTACAATTTCCTTGACCAAGAAGCGTAAAATATCACTTACAGAGGAAGAACTCATCACAGCTCTCCGGCAACATGATAAAATAGCAGCGGAAGCGTTATATGACATGTACTCCTCTTCTCTTTTTGGTGTAATTATCAGGGTTGTTCAAAATAATGAGCTTGCAGAAGACCTTTTGCAGGAAACTTTTGTAAAAATCTGGAATTCATTTTCATCTTACAGTGCGGATAAAGGCAGGTTGTTTACCTGGATGGTTAATATCGCACGTAACCTTTCAATCGATAAGATAAGATCTAAAGATTATAAAAATCAAACAAAAAACCATGAACTTGAATTAAACGTAACTTCCATAGATGCAAGCAGAAATACGGCTTATAAACCCGAATTGCTTGGTGTAAAAGATCTTGTAAATAATTTAAGGCCCGAACAAAAAATAATTCTTGACCTGATTTATTTTAAAGGATACACCCATCTGGAAGCAGCCGATGAGTTAAGTATTCCTCTGGGAACTATTAAAACCCGTTTAAGAATGGCTATAATACAGCTGAGGAAATATTTTAATTAGCGTGGAAGACATAAAACAATATATCGAATCAGGGATACTTGAACTTTATGTTCTGGATAATCTTACACCGGAAGAAAAACTGGATGTGGAGAGGTATGCAATAAGTTATCCTGAAATTCAAAAAGAGCTGAATGAGATAAGTGCTGCAATAGAAAGTTTTGCTGAACTTAATGCCATAGAACCAAACGAAAATTTAAGATCTACAATTTTAAATCAGCTTGAATATTCGGTTACAGAATCAAAACCTGGGTATACTTCTTTTGAGGATAAAAAAATTATTTCTTTAAAAAACACCAGTCAAACCAACTTTTACAAATATGCTTTCGCTGCCAGTTTAGCTTTGTTTTTAACTACAGGCATTGCTTTGTTTAACGTATATAATCGTTTACAGGATTCTAGGCAACAATTGGTAGCACTGCAGCAGCAAAATCAAAAATTTGCCAACCAGGTTAATTTCCAGGAAAGTGAGCTTGATCAATACAGAAAAAAATCAGGCGCACCGGTTATACAACCCAGTTTTATTGATAGCAACGCGGTAAAAGGAGATAATTCTCAACAGATTATTGCCCGGCAAAAAGCATCACTAAAAGAATCTCAAAAAGAAATTTTGGCTTTAGAAAGGCAAAATAAAACCCGTGAAAAAGTATTTGAAATTTTTTCTGATCCGGCAAGCAGGTTTATCAAATTAAAAGGTGTAAAAGATTCTTCCAAATTATTGATTGCCTGGAACCCGGATAAAAAACAATTGTGGATAAACAAAAAAGCATCTGCTTTACCTGTAAACGATAAAGATCACCAATATCAATTATGGGCGATACGCAAATTAAAACCTATAAGTTTAGGTGTTTTTGATATACGGAAAACTGATTCGATAATGGAAAACATGTCTTCCATTGACAGAGCTTCTGCTTTTGCCGTTACGCTTGAGCCACGCGGTGGAAGCGAAAAGCCAACTTTGAAAGAAATGGTTGTAATGGGATTGAATCATAAATAACAAGAGCATATTTTTTAACAAAAAAGGCTGAGATTAAACTTAGCCTTTTTTGTTAGCAATTAATTTTGCCAAAGTAGCAGGAATCTGCTTGGCAACTTGCAAGGCTAAAACAGCAGATAAGGTGTTATTTAAAGCAAGTTCATCCCCTGCTTTTCCATGGATGAAAACACCTGTTAAACAAGCATCCAAAGGCGGATAACCCTGTGCACACAATGAGGTTATAATACCGGTAAGTACATCGCCCATACCGCCCGAAGCCATAGCCGGATTTCCGGTCGGATTAAAAAACAACTGTCCGTCCGGTGTTCCGATAATTGTATATTGATTTTTAAGGATGATAAATATTTTCTTTTCAGAAGCCTGTTTTCTCAAAGTAGTTAACCGCTCCCACCAGGATTGATGATTGCCAAACAAACGGTCAAACTCTTTTACATGCGGCGTTAAAACAGAATTTTCGGGTAATAAAGGCCACCATTGCGGGTTTTCGGAAAGCATATTTAAAGCATCCGCATCCAGCACAATTGGTTTTTTATAGTTAGACAGAAGTGCTTCCATTAACGCCTGAGAATCTTTTCCTAAACCCGGCCCGGCACCAACAACCGTAAATTTATCCCATGGAATTTCCGGCATTTTCTTTTCTTCGCGCACAATTGCCATTACTTCCGGGATCAGGGTATTTAAAGCGGTAAGGCCGGAAGCCGGCATACAAACGGTTGTTAAACCTGTGCCGGTGTAAGTACAAGCGGACGAACATAATAACGCCGCACCCATTGTTTTTTCCTGCCCGGCAATCAGCAAAGCATGGCCGAATGTGCCTTTGTGCTGAAACTTTTTACGTGGTCGTACTGTTTTTATCACCTCTTTTTCTTCAATCAAATAATAAAAACTATCTAAATTTTGAATAAATTTTTCGTCCAAACCAATATCAACCACTAAAAAATCATCCATAAAAGAAGCACTTTCCGGCAACATGAAATTGATTTTTGGCTGCTGGAAAGTAATTACCAACTCCGTTTTCAGCACAATAGCTTCAAGGCTGATTACACCTTCCGCAAAAAAACCGGTCGGCACATCTACTGCAATAACGCGTTTATTTAAAAAATTCAGGTGATTAACCAGATCAGCATAAGCACCGCTCAAAGGTTTATTCAAACCACTTCCAAGCAAAGCATCAATCAAAATCTCCGCGTTTTCTGGCGGAATTTCTCCTGCTTTTAATTCTGTAAAATCAATCGATGCTTCTTTTATACGGTTAAAATTAGTATCAAAATCAGAGGTAAAATGATCAGAAAAACCGGCAATTTTTATATTGAGATTTTGATAACCAGCCGCTTTAAGCAAACGCGCAATTGCCAAGCCATCACCGCCATTATTCCCCGTTCCGCAGTAAACCGAAATGGAAATATTTTTATCAGGGAAATGATTGCAAAAATAATTAACGAAAGCCTTGCTGGCACGTTCCATCAAATCAACAGAAGTAATTGGTTCTGTGCTGATGGTATGTGCATCAGCTTCGTGCATTTGTGCGGAGGTTATCAATTTTAGCATAAAAAGCTAACAACTGATTTTGCAGCAATGTTTAATAAAACACCGATGCTTCTTTTATGGTGATAAAAGAAGCATCGGTAAAAATTTGATTGGTTACTGATAATTATTTAACAACCAGGTTCATCTCCTTCTGCAAAAACTTTCCGGTAAAACTTTCTTTCACTTTACACAAACCTTCAGGCGTGCCCGAAAATAAAATTTTCCCTCCGCCGGAACCGCCTTCCGGGCCAAGATCAATTACATAGTCTGCTACTTTTATCACATCTAAATTATGTTCGATCACCAAAACCGTATTGCCTTTATCAACCAATAAATTTAAAACGCCCAATAAAACGTTGATATCTTCAAAATGCAAACCGGTTGTCGGTTCATCTAAAATATAAAAAGTGTTTCCGGTATCTTTTTTAGAAAGTTCTGTCGCTAATTTTACACGTTGCGCTTCTCCGCCGGAAAGCGTGGTCGATGATTGACCCAGCGTGATGTAACCCAAACCAACATCCTGCAACGTTTTGATTTTACGGTAGATTGAAGGAATCGGTTCAAAAAAAGCACAGGCATCTTCAATGCTCATATCCAAAACATCGCTGATGGATTTGCCGCGGTAACGCACTTCTAAAGTTTCGCGATTGTATCTCCGGCCGCCGCATTCTTCGCACGGAACCTGCACATCCGGCAAAAAGTTCATCTCAATTAATTTCACGCCTGCGCCCTGACAAGTTTCGCAGCGGCCACCTTTTACGTTGAAGGAAAAACGGCCGGGCTTATAACCGCGAATCCGTGCTTCGGGCAAGCCTACAAAAAGTGTTCTGATGTCTGAAAAAACGCTGGTATAAGTTGCCGGATTAGAGCGTGGCGTACGTCCAATCGGCGTTTGATCAATTTCGATAACTTTATCAATATGTTCTAAACCTTCAATTTTACCGTAAGTCAGCGGTTGCTTTTTCGCCCGGAAAAAATGATGATTTAAAACCGGATACAACGTTTCTGTAATTAAACTGGATTTTCCGCTGCCGGAAACACCTGTTACGCCAATCAGTTTTCCCAGCGGAAAATCGACATTTACATTTTTGAGGTTATGGCCCGATGCTTTTTTTATCGATAAAAATTTGCCGTTTCCTACTCTCCTTTTTTCCGGAATCGTAATTTCCTTACTTCCGTTTAAATAAGAAGTGGTAAGCGTTTGCTGGTGCATTAATTGCTGCGGCGTGCCTTGCGCAACAACAAAACCGCCGTGTACACCAGCCGCCGGCCCCATATCTATCACATAATCTGCTTCCAGAATCATATCTTTATCATGCTCCACAACTAAAACTGTGTTGCCCAAATCACGCAGGTTTTTCAAAGCATGGATTAGCCGGTCGTTATCGCGCTGATGCAAACCGATGCTTGGCTCATCCAGAATGTACATTACGTTCATCAGCTGCGAACCAATTTGCGTGGCTAAACGAATGCGTTGCGCTTCTCCGCCCGAAAGCGTTCTGGCTGTACGGTCTAACGTTAAATAACTTAAACCAACATCCAGCAAAAAGCCGATGCGGGTGCGGATTTCCTTCAAAATCTCTTTGGAAATGATGTTCTGACGTTCATTAATCCGCGTTTCCAAACCCTCAAACCAGGAATTGAGCGTAACAATATCCATGCTGGACAGCTCGAAAATATTTTTACCATCAACTTTAAAATTGAGTGATTCCTTTTTGAGGCGCGCACCGTTACATTCCGGGCAAACTTTTACTACGCGGTAATTATCCAGGTCGCCGCTGTCATCATCGGTTTTACGCTCCTGCTGCTCTTCCAGCATTTTAATAATGCCGTCAAAACTGATCTGGTAATTCTGAACGTTATATTTATTGTACTCAACCGGAACGGTGATTAAATCCGGCGCGCCTTCTAAAATCATTTTTAAGTTTTCCGGGGAAAGCTTTTCAATTGGTGTAGAAAGAGAAAACTCATACTTTTTAGCCAATGCTTTCAAAACCTGAAACATCCAGGTTTCCCGGTATTCGCCAAGCGGAGCCAAACCGCCGTTTAAAATACTTAGCTTCCTGTCCGGAATAACAGAATCTTCTTCTACTTCGGAAATATAACCCAAACCATCGCAACGCGGACAGGCACCGTAAGGCGAGTTGAACGAGAACGTATTTGGCTGTGGTTCATCATAAGAAATCCCGGAAACAGGATCCATCAAAAATTTACTGAAATAAGAAACCTGATTTTGCTGATCGGCAACGCGGATAATTCCCTTAGCTACTTTTAAAGCCGTTTGGATAGAAGTTTGTAACCGCTTTTCATCTTTTTCGTTGATCACTAACCGGTCTACTACAATGTCGATATCATGGATTTTGTAACGATCAACCTGCATTTTAGGTTCAACATCCTGTATGGCACCGTCCACCCAAACTTTTAAATATCCCTGTTTGCGGATTTGCTCAAACAACTCGCGGTAATGGCCTTTCCGGCCTTTAATTACAGGAGCTAAAATATTAATCGGCTGGCCTTTAAATTTTTCAAGAATAGTGCGAAATATTTGATCTTCCGAAAAGCGTTCCATTTTCTCGCCGGTTACGTACGAATACGCATCGCCGGTACGCGCAAAAAGCAGCCGCATAAAATCGTAAATCTCGGTTATGGTACCAACGGTAGATCTTGGGTTTTTGCTGGTCGTTTTTTGTTCGATGGCGATAACCGGACTCAAACCGGAAACTTTATCTACATCCGGCCGCTCCATTCCGCCCATAAACTGGCGCGAATAAGCAGAAAAAGTTTCCATGTAACGGCGTTGTCCTTCCGCATAAATCGTATCAAAAGCCAGGGAAGATTTGCCGCTGCCGCTTAAGCCGGTTATTACAACCAGCTGGTTACGCGGAAACGAAATATCAATATTTTTTAAATTATGGACCCGGGCACCATAAACTTCAACCTCACTCTGCTCGCCCAGATCAACCGTTTTTTCAGTCATACAATATCAGAAAGTAAATTTTTACCAATCGCAGTAAACTGCTTTGTTTATTGCTACAAAAATAAGCAAAAAAGGCCATCCCGGTAGCGGGACAGCCTTTTGTTTGTGCTCCATAATTGTGATGTTTAATTTAACGAAAGGTAATTAGCTTCGTTATAAGAATACCCAAAATCTCCGGGCCGGGTAATAATCTCTTTCACGGCAACCAGGTCGTAAATATAGTTGCCGGTTTCGTGGTTTAGATGCATCCTAAAATAACTGTGTTTTTTTTGCAGCCTCATTTGATGCGCAAGCTTCATAGAACCGTTGTTGTAAGCAGCTGCAACCAGTGTCCAATTGTGGAATTCGCCATACAACTCGCGTAAATAACAGCAAGCTGCAACGGTAGATTTTTTTAGGTTGAGGCGTTCGTCATTTCTCCGGCCAACTTTTAAACCATAAGTACGCGCCGTACATGGCATAAACTGCCATAAACCCCTTGCGCCTTTTGGCGAAATGCCTGCTTCAAGATTAGATTCTACAATCGGGATGTACTTAAAATCATCCGGGATACCATAAGCTTTAAGGATCGGCTCAATTACTTTAAATAATATTGCTGCACGGTGGTGCAGCAAATTTGTTTGTAGCTTTTTAAAGCTGTGCTGTGTTAAAGAATACTTCAACTTAACTGCTACTTTTTGATCATGAACCGGAAGTGGTTCATTGGCAAAATTGAGCTTGGCGGGGCTGTCGCAGGTATCAGGCACAACTACATCGTTGCCCTCTTTTAACTGCGTTTTTACTACTGTTTTTTTTAGAGTTACACCGTAGATAAGCAACTTCGACAACACAAACAGCACCAGGATTACGGAGCACGTAATTAAGTGTTTTTTGTACATTAGTCTTTTGGTTTTATTATATATTTAATGATTAACGCCGGCAAAGGTAAATATATAAATCAGAATATCAAATAGTTACAAAAACGCCTCCAAAATATGCCTTAAAACACGCATGAAAATATATTTTTTCGGAATGATAAATACTTGTTTTAAAAGGGATTAATTTGCGGGAAATAGCAGAAAAAGCTACCTTTACAGCCCGCCAAAAAAGCGGTTAATTTTTAAAAATGGCTTACAAAAAACAAGGGAACAGTCGTGATGACAAGTCCGCTGATGCTACCCGGAAATATGGCAAACCTGCCTCTGGAAGAAGATCAACTTCATCTCCCAAAAATGAAAATACGGGCGAAGAAGGTAGCTTCAGAAAAAAACCTTCTGCTTTTGGTGCACCAAAAAAATCTTTTGGCCCGGCGAGAGGGAATTCCGCAGAAAAAAGATTTAGCGGCCCTTCTACAGAAAACAATCGTTTTAAAAGCAGGGATAACAGTAATGCTTCTTTTACCGGCAAAAAATCGGAAGATGCAAAACCTTTCCGCAAACCTGCAGCAGACCGTCCGTTTGAAAGCGCAAAACCTTTTCGCAAAGCAAGCACAACCGGCAAGCCGTTTAATAAAGAAGGCGGCTTCGCTCCAAAACGTTCATCCGATGCCAGTCGCGACAAGCCTTTTAGCAGCGGTAAACCTTTTAAAAGCAGAAGTAATGATGATTTTAAAGATTTTCGTTCTGAAAAACCATCTTTTAAAAGCAGTAATTCTGAAGGAAGGCCTTACGAAAAAGATTTTAGTGCAAAACCAAAACGTACCCGCACTGAAGAAACCACAGGTGATGCACCGCGAAAACCGGTTATGCGTTCCCGTAATAAATCGGAAGGTAAAATTAAAGACGATGGTTTAATCCGCTTAAACCGATATATTGCCAATGCCGGGATTTGTTCGCGCCGCAAAGCGGATGAGCTGATTGCAGCCGGCGTGGTTTCTGTAAACGGCGAAGTAGTTGCTGAACTGGGCGCAAAAATTGACCCGATAAAAGATGTAATCCGTTATAACGGCGAGACGTTAAAGCGCGAAAAAATGGTTTACGTACTGCTGAACAAACCGAAAGACTACATTACCACAACGGATGACCCGCAGGAACGCCGTACCGTTATGCAATTAGTAGAAAAAGCGAGCCGCGAACGCATTTATCCGGTTGGCCGTTTAGACCGCAATACAACCGGGCTTTTATTGATGACCAACGACGGAGATTTAGCCGATAAATTGTCGCATCCGCGAAGTAACGTTACCAAAATATATAATATCGAACTTGATAAAAGCTTAACCCAGGGAGATTTAAATAAAATTGCTTTCGGTTTAGAACTGGAAGACGGTTTGATAAAACCTGATACCGTTACTTATGTGCAGGGTGGAACCAAGCGCGAAGTTGGCATCCAAATCCACAGCGGAAAAAACCGTATCGTGCGCCGGATTTTTGAACATTTAGGTTACGAAGTAGTAAAACTGGATCGTGTGATTTATGCCAACCTCACCAAAAAAGATTTGACCCGCGGCCGCTGGCGCTACCTGGAAGAAAAGGAAATTATCCAGCTAAAACATCTCATTAAATAAAAACAAACCAGCCGCTTTTGCCTCAGCCAAAGCGGCTTTTTTTGTGTACGTTTGGCTATAAAATCAATTATTTCTTCGTAATGAACATCAAAAAAACAACTTCAATATTGATACTTTGCCTGCTAACGCCCTGGGTTTTAATGGCACAAAAGAAGCATGGCCCGGCCAAATATCATTTACTGATCGGTACTTATACCAACGGAACGAGCAAAGGTATTTACGTTTATAAATTTGATCCTTCCAACGGAAAAACTACTTACGAACAAGTTGCCGCCGGTGTAAAAGATCCTGCTTATCTGGCTGTTTCTACGGATAAACGCTTCGTTTACGCGGTAAATGAAAGCCATAATCCGGCGGGCGACAGTGTGAGTGCGTTTAAGTTTGATGACCGGAGCGGGAAGCTGACTTACATTAATAAATTACCGAGTTACGGAAACGATCCGTGTTATGTGAGCGTGGATAAAAAGAACAAAACCCTTTTTGTAGCCAATTATTCCAGCGGAAGTTTATCCGTTTATCCTTTAAAAGCAAACGGAAGTATCGGCGATACGCTGCAAACCATCCGGCACACCGGAGGAAGCGTTGATGCAACCAGGCAAAAATCGCCGCATGTTCATGCTGTAATTTTATCTCCGGATGAAAAATATTTAATAGCTGATGATTTGGGTACGGATAAAGTTTACGAATACGATTATCAGCCCAACGCTAAAATACCTTTAAAACCAGCTGCACAACCAACTGTTGCCGTTGACCCGGCAAGCGGGCCAAGGCATTTGGTGTTTACAAAAAATGCCAAACATGCTTATCTGGCGCAGGAAATAAGCGCAAAAATCAGGGCTTTTAATTATGCCGACGGAAAGCTTACTTCGATACAAAACATCGACATGGAAACACCGGAATTTAAAGGTGTAAACGGAGCAGCAGATATCCATTTATCGCCGGATGAAAACTTTTTATACGCTTCTAACCGCGGCGAAGCAAATGATTTAGTGGTTTATAAGATCAACAAAACAACCGGGAAACTTACTTTTGTGCAAAGGCAATCTACATTCGGCAATGCGCCGCGGAATTTTGCAATCGACCCGACCGGGAATTTTTTGCTGGTTGCCAACCAAAACACAGATGATATATACACTTTTAAAATCAACAAAACTACCGGCAAATTAACCTTTACCGGCACGAAATTAGAACTGAGCCATCCGGTTTGTTTAAAGTTTGTTTTAGCGAAATAAGCACCGGTTTTTACCTGATAAAAGAAGTATCTGGAAATAAAATCCAGAAAGTTTTGGGGAAAATAATCCACAGACCTTTCCGGATTTCTTTGTTTTGGGAGGAAGTTATACGTAAAACCCAAATGGCTTGATTATGGATTAGATGCTGGAAACTAAAACCGCATTGAAAACAGCATACAACCAGCTATCGCCAACAGAAACTAAACCGGATGCCGGTTTGTGGCAACTGGATCTTTACACCGGCCGATTATCCTGGTCAAACGAACTTTGCAATTTATTAAACATCAGCAAACCTTACACGCCAACGCTGGAGCAACTGATCCGGTATTATCAGCCCGAACAAAATTTACGTACCGCTTTTAACCGCGCCATCCATCAGGGGATTCCTTTTGATCTGGAACTTCCGGCACTTACTGCCCACAACAAAATCATCCCGGTTTACACTACAGGCAGCCCGGTTTACGATGATTACGGGAAATGTATCGCCATAAAAGGCACGCTGCAAACGGCTGAACAGGAAACCGGGAATACTTTTTTTACCACCGAAAATTTGGACGAGCAGGTTTATAAATTAGAAAACTTTGCGCGTATCGTGTCGCACAACCTGCGTTCGCACACCAGCAATCTGCAAATGGTACTGGCTTCCATCGATCAAAAAACTTCTTCCAAAGAGATAAAAAACATGCTCGGCAGCATCAAAACCATCAGCAGCAACCTCAACCAAACGGTTGGTTACTTAAATACGCTGGTTAAAATTTAATCGTACTTCTTTTATCACACAAAAATTAAAATGCCTTTTCTAAAAACTATAGCCGTTATTGATGATGATTTGATTTACATAAACGCGCTAAAAAAGTTACTGCTTACCTGGAAAATTACCAATCCGGCGACATATTTTACAAGCGCAACCGAAGCACTCGATTTTATACAGGTAAAAGAAGCATCCGCATTGCCGGATATTTTACTGCTGGATTTGAATATGCCCGGTATGAACGGCTGGGATTTTGTAGAAAATTTTGCGCAGATTAAACCAAATCTGCCTAAACAAATCAGTATTTATTTGGTGAGTTCTTCGATTTGGGAAGAAGATTTTAAACGTGCAGCAAAAAATAAACTGATAAAAGAGTTTATCACCAAACCGATTTTAAAAGCAAAGCTGCACGAAATTTTAGGCTGAAGCAGGAAAATCCATCAAAACCAAATGGCAAATTTTATGTAATTTTGAAGCTGTTTATGACGAGACTGAATCATTTTCTGTTCATTTTGGTGCTTGCCTGCTTCGCTTTAAATTCCTGTAAAAAAGAAGACCAAAATTCTCTTTCGCTCTTTTTAACGCAAAAACCCTGGAAGTTAGCCTTAAAACAAAGATTTGCTTACGTAAACAGTGTTCTGGTAAAAACGGATACTTTGGAAAATACGTGTACTTTAACGCAAACGCTTACCTTTAAAACGGATAACAATTATACGTATCAAAATTATACCTGTAAAAATACGACGGTTAACGCTCCTTATACTTTTACGGCCGATCAGTTATACCTCAACCTAAATTCTGTTATTTCTGTAAGTGCGATCAAAACCGCCAATAAGCAGCCGCCACAAAACGTAGCACGCCTAATTAACCTGGGGCAATATTCTTTAATTTTTGATGCCGGTGATGTTAACTTAACGCCGCTAAACAAACTAACCGATTCGGTAATTATTTTTCGTTATGGTTTTATCCATTAAATTAAATTTTGTGTGGTTTAGCACATAAATTCCTGCTCTGTATGCCTGCACCCATTGCTGTTAAACCGTTAAAAAAACGGATTGCCATTTTTGCTTCCGGCTCCGGCTCAAACGCTCAAAAAATAATGGAGCATTTTAAAAACAGTAAGCTAGCCGAAGTCGCGCTTATTTTAACCAACAACTCCGAAGCTTTTGTACTGCAGCGTGCCGATAATTTTGAAATCCCAACACATATTTTTAATCGTAAAGAGTTTTACGAAAGTGACCGGATTATCCGTTTGCTCGAAAGTTTAAACGTTGATTTAGTTGTGCTGGCAGGTTTTTTATGGCTGGTTCCGCAAAATTTAATAGCAGCTTTTCCTAATAAAATTATCAATATCCATCCGGCACTTTTACCAAATTATGGTGGAAAAGGAATGTACGGCGATCATATCCACAGGGCAGTTTTGGCTGCGCGGGAAAAGGAAACCGGCATCACCATTCATTTTGTAAACGAAAATTTTGATGAAGGCGAAATGATCCAGCAATTCCGTTTTAAGATTGAACTGAAAGATGAGCTGGAAAATATCCGTTTTAAAATCCAGCAGTTAGAGCATCAGCATTTCCCAAAAGTAATTGAGAGTTTGGTAAAAAAGATGAATTGATTTTAACGATGCTGTTTTTAGGGTGGTAAAAAGAGTATTAGTTTAATTCACTAAACAATTTGCGGCTGCCAGAATATTTTAATTTCTTTTACATCGATCTTTTTGCGAGCTTGTGCCAAATCATAACTTTCCTGCACGCGCAGCCAAAATTCGGGCGTTGTATTTCTAAAGCCGGCAGCCAATTTCAAAGCCATTTCAGAGCTAATTCCCTGTTTGCCATTAATAATTGCCGAAAGTGTTTTGCGGGTAGTTTGCAGCCCTTTGGCAACTTCCGTAATAGTCAATTCCTGTCCGGTTTCTTCTCTAATCCCTTCAATGGTTTCGAGTATTAACTCTCCCGGATGTACCGGATTAAACATGGCCATAATCTATTTCCTCCTTAATGATAATCTGTAAAATCAACATCGGCAGCATCTTCACCAATAAAACGAAAGATGATACGAAAATTTTTGTCAACCTTAACACTCCAAAAGTCTTTTAAATTTCCGGAGAGTTTATGAAGATTATAACCCGGAACATTCATTTCTAAAGGCGAGGCTGCATTATCTAAACGAGTTAAAATCCTGCGAATTTTATTGACATGTTCTGATGTTAGTTTAGAAGCATTTTCACTCTCATAAAATTGCTTTAGGCCTTTGTGGTTAAAGCTGATGATCATGTGCAAATGTAACGTATAACGTTGCAGGTAGCAAAACTATTTTATTTATTCAATCGATTTAAAGTGATTGAGATTTACTGAAAAAATTATAACCACCCTAAACCTCCATACTTCTTTTACCACCATAAATCCCTCAACCAAAAAACATTATTTTTTTTAGCTTTGCGGCTTATTTCTACCGTCCATGAGTCAGCCTGTCAAAATAAAAAATACTTTAATTTCTGTTTATTATAAAGATAATCTGGAGCCGATTATCCATGAATTGAATCGTTTAGGCGTTAAAATATATTCTACCGGCGGCACAGAAACTTTCATTAAAAATTTAGGTGCAGAAGTAATTCCGGTGGAAGATTTAACTTCTTATCCTTCCATTTTGGGCGGAAGGGTGAAAACGTTACATCCAAAAATATTTGGCGGCATTTTAGCCCGACGGGAACACGAAGGTGATCAGCAGCAAATCGCTGAATACGAAATCCCGGAGATTGATTTAGTAATTGTGGATTTGTATCCGTTTGCAGAAACCGTAAAATCCGGTGCTCCTGAAGAAGAAATTGTAGAAAAAATTGATATCGGCGGCATTTCCCTCATCCGCGCAGCAGCCAAAAATTTTAAAGATGTATTGATTTTAGCTTCCAAAAATGATTACAGCGAACTGGAAAACATCCTGAAAACACAAAATGGCGAAACGACTTTAGAACAACGCAAAAGTTTCGCGCGCAAGGCTTTCCATATTTCTTCGCATTATGATTCTGCTATTTTTAATTATTTTAACCAAGAAGAACCTTTAAACATTTTTAAACAAAGCATTGAACCTGCGCAAATTTTGCGTTACGGCGAAAACCCGCATCAGCAAGGCATTTTTTATGGCGATTTAAACCAGCTTTTCGATAAGTTAGGCGGAAAAGAATTGTCGTACAATAATTTAGTTGATGTAGATGCCGCGGTTGCGCTGATTGATGAGTTTGAAGAACCAACCGTGGCCATTTTAAAACATACCAACGCCTGCGGAATTGCCAGCCGGGAAACTGTTTTACAAGCATGGATTGATGCTTTAGCATGTGATCCGGTTTCTGCGTTTGGCGGCGTGATCATTACTAATCAGAAGGTTGATGCCGCAACGGCTACAGAAATCAGCAAGTTATTTTTTGAAGTTTTGATTGCTCCGGCTTATCACGAAGAAGCCATGAAGATTCTAACTTCCAAAAAGAACCGTATCATTTTGCTGCGTAAACCGGTAGAACTTCCTTCAAAATTATTTAAAACTTTGTTAAACGGCGTGATTCAACAGGATAAAGATGCGGTGATTGAAGGCCCGGCGCAAATGACAACTGTTACCGAAAAGCAACCGACAGAACAGGAACTGAAAGATTTATTTTTTGCCAATAAAATTGTAAAACATACTAAATCAAACACAATTGTACTGGCTAAAAACAGCACGCTGATTGCCAGCGGCGTTGGGCAAACTTCCCGTGTAGATGCTTTAAAACAGGCAATTGTAAAAGCAGAAAGCTTTGGTTTTGCAGTAAAAGATACCGTGATGGCTTCGGATGCTTTTTTCCCGTTTCCGGATTGTGTAGAGATCGCTGCCGATGCCGGGATTGCTGCCGTTGTACAACCGGGCGGCTCCATTAAAGACCAGGATTCTATCCGGATGGCCGATCAAAAGCACATTGTAATGGTAACTACCGGCGTCCGTCATTTTAAACACTAATTCCTCGCGATAAAACTGTTCACACATTCTTTTATAGAACAATTTTTCGTAAACTTTGCAGCTAATACTGAAACAGAAACAAATGGGTTTATTTAACTTTTTTACGCAGGAAATTGCCATTGATTTAGGCACTGCAAATACCCTGATTATACACAATGATAAAGTGGTGGTGGATGAACCATCCATCGTAGCATTTGACCGGACGACAAATAAAATAATTGCAATCGGCCGCCAGGCCATGCAGATGGAAGGCAAAACACACGATAATATCCGAACCGTAAGGCCATTAAAAGATGGTGTAATTGCTGATTTTAATGCTTCGGAACATATGATCCGCGGCATGATCAAAATGATCAATAAAGGCAAAGGCTGGTTTTTTCCTTCGCTACGGATGGTGATCTGCATTCCTTCCGGCATCACCGAAGTTGAAAAACGTGCCGTTCGCGACTCTGCTGAAATTGCCGGTGCAAAAGAAGTATATCTGATTTATGAACCGATGGCCGCGGCTGTCGGGATCGGTATTGACGTAGAAGAACCGATGGGCAACATGATTATCGATATCGGCGGCGGAACGACAGAAATTGCGGTAATTGCACTTTCGGGTATCGTTTGCGATCAATCCATCCGCGTTGCCGGAGATAATTTTGATTCTGATATCGTGCAATATATCCGCCGCCAGCATAACATCATGATTGGTGATCGTACAGCTGAAAAAATCAAGATTGAAGTTGGTGCTGCTTTACCGGAACTGGCCGATCCGCCGGCAGATTTTGCAGTTCAGGGCCGCGATTTAATGACCGGCGTACCCAAGCAAATCACCGTTTCTTATACCGAAATTGCACATTGCTTAGATAAATCAATCTCCAAAATTGAAGAAGCTATTTTAAAAGCTTTAGAAATTACGCCTCCGGAACTTTCTGCGGATATTTACCAGACCGGCATTTATTTAACCGGTGGCGGCGCGCTACTCCGCGGATTAGATAAACGCGTAGCAGCCAAAACAAAATTACCGGTACACGTGGCCGAAGATCCGCTTCGTGCCGTTGTTCGCGGCACCGGAACTGCCTTAAAGAACATCGGAACCTTTAAATTTTTAATGCAATAAAAGGAGTATCAGGTTATACGTTTTAAGTTTTAGGTTCCGGCTTACGTTCAACTTAAAACGTATAACTCAGAACTTACAACTGACAAAAGAATGCGTAACCTCCTGATTTTTATTAGCAAGTACAACGCGTTCTTTTTGTTTATTATTTTTGAAGTTACTGCTTTAGTTGTTTTCGTAAATTACAATAACTTCCAGAAAGCAACTTTTATCAGTTCATCCAATGAAGCTATTGGAAACGTTTATTCAAAAGTAGATCAGCTTACTGATTATCTTAAACTCGGTATTATCAACGATAGCCTGGCCCGTGAAAATGCAAATTTGCGCAATCAGCTTAAATCTTCTTTTTATGTAGATTCTTCTGTGGTAAAAACAGTAAACGATACCATCAACAAACAGCAGTACACTTACATTTCGGCCAGGGTAATTAATAATTCTTTTAACCGACGCAATAATTACCTCACTATTAATCGTGGCAGTAACGCCGGTATTACAAAAGGGATGGGCGTAATTTCTAGTTCCGGCGTAGTTGGCATTGTTACTTTTACCGGCCCTAATTTGGCTACGGTTCAGTCTTTACTGCATGAAAATACCCGCATCAGTGCCATGCTTGCAGATTCTAACAATGTAGGTTCTTTAATATGGGATAACAACCTGGATCCGACAAAAGGCATGCTTATCAACTTTATGAAGCAGGTAAAAATCAACGTAGGCACGCCTGTTGTTACTTCCGGTTTTTCGCTTTTTCCGGAAGGTACCATGTTAGGTCATATCAGTAAACTGGATGCAAAAGACAGCAATAACGGAACCCAGATCGAAGTAAATTTATCTGTTAATTTTAGCAACCTGCAATACGTTTACGTGGTAACCAATAAGCTGGCGCAGGAGCAGGAAAGACTGGAGGCCCAGGAAAAACAATGAGCAGAACAATTTTATTTAATGTATTGCGCTTTATCGTTGTGGTTTTTATACAGGTGTTTTTGCTGAAAAATATCTCTCTTTATCATATCGTTACGCCTTATTTTTATATTCTGTTCATACTTCTTTTACCATTCGATATTCCGAATTTCCTGTTATATGTGCTGGCATTTGCACTCGGTATTACCATTGATGCTTTTTACGATACACCCGGTTTGCATGCAGCTTCCTGTGTTTTTTTAGCTTATGTGAGGATCGTTTTTATTAGTATTACCGTTCAAAAAGAAGGTTTTGATAACGAACCCGAACCAACTTTAGGCATTATGGGTTTTAGGTGGTTTTTTTTATACGCCCTGATCTTAACGTTTTTACATCATTTTTTCCTGCTTAATCTGGAGTCGTTCCATTTATCAGAAATCCTGTTTACTTTGACAAGGGTTTTCTTCAGTACTTTATTTACGGTACTTTTATTATTAATTTCAGGTTTAATGTTTTTCAAGAAAAAGGTACGTTAATGAATAGTTTTTTTGAAAGGCGATATGTAATTCTCGGCATTTTCATCGTGATTATGCTGATGCTGATCGGCCGCTTGTTTTATATCCAGGTTATAGATGATAAATACCTGGCTTTCGCACAAAATAACGTGCTCCGCAGGTTTATAAAATATCCTGATCGCGGAGCTATTCTCGACAGGAAAGGAAAAATATTAGTGCAAAACGAGCACGTATATGATATCCTGGTAACACCGAAAGAAGTCCGCGAATTTGATACGCTTCAATTTTGCAAACTACTGCAGATCGATAAAAAAGGCTTCGACCAGCGCTGGGAAAAAGCTAAAAAATATTCTTACTTCCGTTCATCCGTGTTTGAAAAACAGCTGCCTGCAAGGCTTTACAATTCTTTCCAGGAACACCTTTTTGAGTTCCCAGGTTTTTCTGTACAGCCGCGTTCTGTAAGAAATTATCCCGATTCTGTTGCCGCGCAATTCCTGGGTTATATCAGCGAAGTAAATGATCAAACGATTACAAAATCAAACGGTTATTATCATCCCGGAGATTATATCGGTATAAGCGGTGTAGAAAAAGCTTACGAAGAAGTTTTACGCGGGCAGCGCGGTGTAGAAAATTCTTTGGTAGATTCCCGTAATGTAAAAAAGGGGAAATACATGGATGGCAGATATGATACGGCTGCTGTAGCCGGCGAACGGCTTACCTCTTCTTTAGATATCCGCATCCAGAAGCTTGGCGAAAAATTGATGCAAAACAAAGTGGGCAGCATCGTAGCCATTGAACCGGCTACCGGCGAAATTCTGGCTTTTGTAAGCAGCCCGACTTATGACCCAAACGAACTGGTTGGGCGCGAACGCGGCAACAATATTTCGGCTATGTACAAAAACCCCTATAGCCCATTATTGATCCGGCCAATACAAGCGTACTATCCGCCGGGTTCTTCTTTTAAACCGCTTAGTGCCTTGATTGCTTTGCAGGAAGGGATTATCACGCCACAAACTACTTTTTTTTGTGCAGGTGGCTATCAGGCTGGCGGGCATTGGGTTGGCTGCGAGCATTATGACGGTGTAACTAATTTGCGCAAAGGTATTTCACAGTCTTGTAACGCTTACTTTTGTAATGTCCTTAATAAAGTATTGAATCAAAACGGGGCTAAAAATACAACAGCAGCTTATCTTAATTGGAAAAAGGATGTTAACAAGTTTGGTTTCGGAGTAAAGCTGGATGTTGATTTACCTAACGAAAAAAGAGGATTGGTGCCTGCACCTGCACGTTATGACAGGACTTATGGTAAAAACCACTGGAGGGCAAATACCATCATTTCAATGGCGATTGGACAAGGGGAATTATTGGCTACGCCAATGCAAATGGCTAATATAGAATGTACAATTGCTAATCGGGGCTTTTATTATCGTCCCCATTTAATAAAAGCAGTAGGTGATAAAGACATAATCAAGCCGGAATTTAAAGAAAAACTAAGTGTAGGTATCGACTCTGTCTACTTCCATCCGGTAATAGATGGTATGCAAGATGTTGTAGAACGCGGTACTGCCGTAGCTTCTCGTATTCCGGGAATTGTGATGTGCGGTAAAACCGGAACTGTGCAAAATCCTCATGGAAAAAACCATTCGGTATTTGTTGCTTTCGCTCCGCGGGATAATCCTAAAATTGCCATTGCTGTAGTAGTAGAAAATGCTGGATTTGGAGCTTCCTGGGCGGCGCCGATTGCTTCTTTTATCGTCGAAAAATATTTAAGGGATACCATCAGCCGCAGGCCGTCCGGCATCAATCCGAAAAGATATATGGAGGCGAGTCTGCTGCCTGCCCTGCCGGGAAGTTTGCCGAAACTTAATCCGCACCTGCCAAAAGACTCCTTGAAAAAAAATCAGGCAGACAGTAATAAAAAAAGTATCAGGAGTGATTCGGATAAGAAAAAAAGCCAGATCATTAAGATTGCTGCTCTAAAACCTAAAAAGAAAGATGAATAATCAACGCAGCTTTTTTTTTAACGTTGATTGGCTAACTGTTATTCTTTACCTTATCCTGTGCATCATCGGCTGGTTCAATATCCATTCTGCCATTTTTGACGAGGAACATCCAAGCATTATTGATTTAAGCACCAACTACGGCAAACAGTTTATTTACATTATTTCTGCCTTGGTGTTGGCAACTGTTATTTTACTGATGGAAAGCCGGTTTTTTAGCGCGCTGGCACCAGCAGTGTATGTAATAACCATGATTTTGCTCGTCGTGGTTTTATTAATCGGGCGAAACGTGGGCGGAAACCAGGCCTGGATTTCTTTGGGAGGCGGTTTTCGGCTGCAACCTTCCGAATTTGCAAAATTTGCAACCTGCCTGATGTTAGCACGTTATTTAAGCGGAACCAATATTAAAGTAACCGATACAAAATCGTTTCTGGTTGCTGCAGTTATCATCGGTTTCCCGATGGTGCTGATTATTTTACAGCCGGATGCCGGTTCTACTTTGGTTTTTTGTTCCCTTATATTTGTTTTGTACCGCGAAGGGATTTCACCTCTTTTCCTCATTGTTACCGCGTTAGTAATTGCTTTGTTTATCCTCACTTTATTGTTAAATCAAAATTATTTAATCCTGGGCCTGGTAATCGCAGCCTTATTATTGATCTATTTTTTCCGTAGAAATCAAACCCTAATCATTACCGTTGTGGCTGGTTTTGTAATTTCTATTACGATGATATTTAGCGTGAACTTCCTTTATCACAATGTTTTGAAGCAACATCAAACGGTAAGAATTGACGAATGGCTGGGTATCACAACTGATTTACGCGGAATCGGATACAACGTAAATCAATCCAAAATTGCCATCGGTTCGGGCAAAGTTTGGGGGAAAGGTTATTTAAAAGGTACGCAAACCAAGTTTTCTTTTGTACCCGAACAAAGCACCGATTTTATTTTTTGCACCGTTGGCGAGGAATGGGGCTTTGCCGGAACACTTACCGTATTGATCATCTACCTGATCCTGCTTTTCCGGATTGTATTTATTGCGGAACGGCAGCGTTCCAACTTTTCCAGGATTTATGGTTACGGCGTGGCATCAGTTATCTTTTTCCACGTTTTTATCAATGTCGGGATGACGATCGGTTTGGTTCCGGTTATCGGAATCCCTTTACCTTTAATTAGTTACGGCGGATCTTCACTGTGGAGTTTTACAATCCTGCTTTTTATCCTACTAAAACTGGATTCTAATCGAATGGGGATTATCTAAATAATTTGCCGGTAAAAGAAGCATTGCTGTTAATCTCAATTTAAGAAAAACGTTTTCGTAATAAATTATAAAAACGTTCTGCCGTTGCCGGTTTATCCTTCCATTTATTTTTGTTAACGTAATTTAGGTTGAGGAAATTTTCGGCCTGCTCAAAATTATTGTACCGGTTTAAAATATTAATCGCCTCAGAATACGCCAGATTATAACCGTTAAATAACTCCTTTACAAAAAGTAACTTATCATTCAGGTTGATCAAAGATTGCAAATCCGGAACCGGTTGATTAGGCTTTTCCGAAACCGCAGTTACATTCAAACCCTTTTGTGCAGCAATGCGCTGGTTTAAAGTTAACGGTTGTTCCTTAAAAACTTCCGGTTTTATAGTTGCCGGCTCATTCTCAATTACAATCTCCGGTTTTAAAACAGGTGCTGGCGGGGCGATAATTTCAGGCTCAATTTCTTCGGCTTTTAATGCAACCGGCTCAATTTCCTGCGGAACGATAGCCGTTTCTGCTTCGGCGAAAGCTTCCTGCGGCTCCGCTGTTTTTTGTGTGCTAAAAGAAGCATCCTCCAAAACCGGATGTTGTTCTGTTTGCAGCATAGTTTCCGGCAGGATAATCGTTTCCGGCTTTACCGTTTCTTCAGCTTCCGGTTGTTCAGGTTCAGCAATCTCAATAACTTCCGTAGTTTTTAACGCTTCCGGTATTTCATTTTCAGTAAAAAGCAGTTCTTCTTCACCAAAATAATCCGGAATTTGCGGCCTTGCCGGATAAACTTCTTCCGGCGATAAAACAGGTGCCGCAACTGGTAAAGCGGTAAATTTTGCTTGTCCGTATATCTTTTTTAAGATCTCAATATGATCCGTGAGGAAGTTGGCATTGGCCATAAAAAGTTCCAGCTCCAAATCATTAAAAGCATTATCGGCTGCTGCAATATAAGCGTGCTGTTCTTTCAATTCAGCAATAATCCCGCCTATTTTTTTTAATATTTCCTGCTGATTCATAATCCAAACAAAGAGAAGATGTTGATAAATCGACGTTCAAAAATAGGATTAAATTCTGATATTCGACTTTCAACAATACGTGCAGATGTTATTTAATGAAGAAGTTTTTAAGCGAAAAAACGAATACGGCGGCAGTATAGAAGTGATTTGCGGTTCCATGTTTTCCGGTAAAACAGAAGAGTTAATCCGCAGGTTAAAGCGCGCGCAAATTGCTAAATTATCCGTAGAAATTTTTAAACCGAAAACAGATACGCGTTATGATGAAACCGATATTGTATCGCATAATGCAAACACAATTCATTCAACACCGGTAGAAAGTGCTTCGGCTATTTTGCTTTTGGGTAGCAATGCACAAATTGTTGGCATTGATGAAGCACAGTTTTTTGATGCCGAACTGCCCGAAGTTTGCAATAAATTAGCGAATAAAGGAATCAGGGTGATTGTTGCCGGTTTAGATATGGATTATACCGGAAAGCCGTTCGGGCCGCTGCCGGCAATTATGGCTATGGCAGAATCTGTTACCAAAGTACACGCCGTTTGTGTAATTTGCGGTAAGCCGGCTTTATACTCGTACCGGCTGATTGAAAATGACACTAAAATTTTATTAGGCGAAAAAGAAAGTTACGAACCCAGATGCAGAACCTGCTATCTTTTGGATAAAAAGGTTTCTGCTTAAATTATTTATCTGCTAAAAGAAGCTCCAGGTTTTTTACATCCGTTTTAAGATCTGCCAAATGGCTGCTCAACAGTTTTTGAAGATCTGCCGGTAAGTCTTTTTCATTTAAAACATCCTGGTAAGCATCAATAGCAGCTTTATCTCCGGTTACACAGCTTGATATGGAAACACTATCGCTGCGGTTGGATAAAGTTCCTTTAATATCTAACCAAGCACGATGCAATACTCCTGAAAACTCCCCTTTATGTTCCGGCTTTTTTAAACCCTGATCGCTCATGTAATTTCTGACGGCTTCTGCCTGAATATTCCGGCTTGTGGCTGCTTGTTCAAATTGCGCTAATAAATCTTTACTGCTAACCATTTCGGCCGCTTTGGTATAACCCTCTTCCCCGTCAACTCCAATTACTACTAAATGCTCTAAACTGCCGATTAACTTTTGATCTAAACTCATAATATGATGCCTTGTATTGTAATTGTTTTAATTGCCGAATATCAGTTTCAACTCTAAACTTTAACTTTGGTTTTCTTTATGATCAATAATTTTTATAGAAGTAGTTTTAATTATCAATACTTCTTTTACCGGCTAAAAATTAAACTTGCATAAAAAAAGTGCTGTTTGGTTAATCAGCACTTTTATACAATCTATTTAAAAGATTTTAACTTGCAATAGAAATTTTCTGTTTGTCTTTGATCGAATTTTGGATACAAGTGAGCATACTTGCACAAGTATTATCCCAGGAATTTTTACTTAAAAACAAATCAACTTTTGTTAGCCAGTCTTTTCTGTTTTTATTATTTAATTCTAACTCAATTGCATCAATAAAATCTTCTGCGGTATAGCCGATATGTACCAATTTGTTTTTTCCGTAAGGATTTATGACATCACGAATTGCAGTAGAAACAACCGGTTTGCCTGCCGACAAATATTCAGGTGTTTTTGTGGGACTGATAAACCGGGTAGAATCATTTAACATAAATGGAATCAAAGCAATATCCCAACCTGATAAATAAGACGGAAGCTGATCGTAAGTTTTTTGTCCTAAATAATGAATGTTTTTATTTTGAGGCAGGTTTGCTTTGTTAATTTTTACAACCGGGCCAATCAGCATGAATTCCCATTTTGGCCTTGCGTCTGCAATTGTTTTGATTAATTCAATATCAAAGCGTTCGTCAATCACACCGTAAAATCCAAGTTTAGGATTGGAAATATTAGCTTGTTCAACTGGCTGAACTTTGTTTGTTCTTGCTTTTACAAAATGGCTTTTATCTATGCTGCTTGGAAACGCATAGATGTTTGCATGCTGATGTTTTTTTGCTTCATATAAAGAATGCCCGCCGGTAAATACAACATCTGATTTTGCCATCAATCTTTTTTCCAAATCTTTCAATTCAGCAGGTGCGTTTTTAAATAACGATAACTCATCCATGCAATCATACACAGTTAATGCTGGATGAAGTTGCTCTGTAAAAGATAAAGCCATTGGTGTATAATACCAGAAAAGAAAATCATCGCCATCTTCATTTTCCATAAATTTATCCATCAATTGTTTCATTACCAGCTTCTCTTGTGCTTTAGTTAAACCAGCCGGAATGTGAGGTACAATTACCCACAAGTTGGGTAATCTTTTTGTCATATCCAGATACGAATCTTCTTCCGCATCATGTATTGGCTCTTCTAAAAAATATGTATTAAACATTTCTGAAAATCTTGTCAACAAATGTTGCGGACGCTGATAAACGAAATCCCATCTCAGGTGTGAAAAGCAAAGCAGGTTGGCGGGTAATTTCTTCATATTGTGTGTAATGATAACTGTAGTATGGATAACATATTTAAAATAATTTTGTTCTGTGCCGGATAATTTTTTTACATCTTAATAGTAATTACACAATTTTAACGTTGAAATGTACCAAAGTTAGGCACAAGTGAAATCAAAAAAGTAACAATATATTGCTTTAAAACAACAATATGTTATTGTGCAATTCAATGAAGATTAATTCGGTTCACAATATACAATAAATTTTCCATATTGTATATTCCTGACTTAGATAATGCTATCCAAAGTTGAATTCTCAAGCATTACAACTATTGTAAAATAGTTAATACAATTTAAGCAGCTATTTAAACTATTGAGAATGGTAAATTTTGATCAAATTTTTTTTGAAAGATAGTTTTGACTTTAAAGTAACCGGATTGATCTTGTTACTTCTTTTACAAAAAAAAATTGAACTTGTTCTGTTCAATTACCTTTAATTAAACGTTGGATTTCGTCTAATTTCATTAAAGCTTCTACCGGCGTTAATGTGTTTACATCCAAAGCATTTAACACATCCCGGATTTTTACAAGCACGGGATCATCGATAGAAAACATCTGTAATTGCATGGCTTGCTTTTGCACTTTTTTAATGCTTTCCTTAATACTTTCACCGCCGGTACGTTCTGCTTCCAGCTTCTTCAAAATTTCTCCGGCACGGCTCAAAACTTTCGGCGGCATCCCGGCTAACTTTGCTACATGGATTCCAAAGCTGTGCTCACTCCCGCCGGGTACAAGTTTTCGCAGAAAAATGATTTTTTGCCCGGTTTCTTTTACAGAAACATTAAAGTTTTTTATGCGATAAAAAGAGCTTGCCAATTCGTTGAGTTCGTGGTAATGCGTTGCGAACAAAGTTTTCGCTTTTGCAGAAGGATGGTTATGCAGATATTCGGCGATAGACCAAGCAATCGAAATACCATCATAAGTAGAAGTGCCGCGGCCGATTTCATCCAGTAAAACCAAACTTCGATGCGAAATATTGTTGAGGATACTTGCCGTTTCGTTCATCTCCACCATAAAAGTAGATTCGCCGGAAGAAAGATTATCCGATGCGCCAACGCGCGTAAAAATTTTATCTACCAAACCAATCCGTGCTTCTTTTGCCGGCACAAAACAGCCGATCTGCGCCATCAATACAATCAAACCCGTTTGCCGCAAAATAGCAGATTTACCGGCCATATTCGGCCCGGTGATAATGATGATCTGCTGCGAATCCGAATCCAAAAAAACATCATTGGTAATATATTCTTCGCCGAGCGGCAAATTTTTTTCGATCACCGGATGCCGGCCGCCTTTAATATCAATACAATCCGTTAAGTTAATTTCCGGTTTGCAATAGCTGTTTTTATGCGCTAATTGTGCGAAACACAGCAGCACATCCAGTTTGGCCAAAATACGTGCGTTAACCTGAACCGGCTTGATGTAAGCACTGATACTATGCACCAAATTTTGGTACAAGCGGGTTTCTATACCAAAAATTTTTTCCTCGGCACCCAAAATCTGCTCTTCATATTCTTTTAGTTCCGGCGTGATGTAGCGTTCGGCATTTACCAGCGTTTGCTTACGGATCCAAGCGGCCGGAACCTTATCTTTGTGCGTGTGCGTTACCTCCAGATAATAACCGAAAACGCTGTTAAAAGAAACTTTTAAAGATGGAATTCCGGTTTCTTCTGCTTCTCTGCGCTGTATTTCCAGCAGGAAATCTTTTCCGCCGAAAGCAATTTTGCGCAGCTGATCCAGTTCATCGTCCACGCCATCCGCAATTACTTCGCCTTTGGCAATTAAAACCGGCGGCTCCGGGCGAAGTTCTTTTTCGATTTGTTCCCGGATCAGCTGACAAGGATTTAACTGATCTGCCAGCTGCTGCAAAAATAAATTGTCAGATTTTTCGCAAAGCTGCCGCACTTCCACCGTTGCCAGCAATGCTCTTTTTAACTGCACAATTTCGCGCGGGTTAGCTTTTTGCAAACCGATTTTGGAGATCAACCTTTCCAGATCATTAATCTGTTTAATCTGATGCAGTAAAGCTTCTGCCAATGCTTCGTTTGCAAACAAAAAATCGACAACGCCTAAACGTTCTTCAATTCCCTTCAACTCTTTTAAAGGCATCAAAATCCATTTCCGCAGTAAACGCGCGCCCATCGGCGATGCCGTTTGATCAAGCACATCAACCAGCGTAATGGCGTTTTCATTTGCAGAATCCAGCAGTTCCAGGTTGCGGACCGTAAACTTATCCAGCCACAAATATTTCTGATGTTCGATCCGGCTGATACCCGAAATATGCTGCAAATTGCGGTGCTCGGTTTCGTTGATATAATATAAAGTTACGCCGGCCGCAATAATCGCCGAAGGCAAACGATCAATACCGAAACCTTTTAAATTTTTAACTTCAAAATGCTTCAGCAAAGTTTCCGAAGCAAAATCATTGGCAAAAGCCCAGTCATCCAAGCAATAAGTGTAAAAACCATCGCCAAAAGCTTCGGCAAATTCTTTTTGTTTTTGTTTGGAAAAGATAATTTCATTCGGACGGAAACTTTGCAGCAACTGATCGATATAAGCAATATCGCCCTGCGCAACTAAAAATTCGCCGGTAGAAATATCCAGCAAAGCCAAACCGATCTGGTTCTTTTCAAAATGCAATGCCGCTACATAATTATTAGCTTTTTGGCTAAGGATATTATCATTGTAAGAAACGCCTGGCGTAACCAGCTCGGTAACACCTCTTTTAACGATGGTTTTGGTGGCTTTTGGGTCTTCCAGCTGATCGCAAATGGCAACCCGCTGGCCGGCGCGAACCAGTTTTGGCAGATAAGTATCCAGCGAATGATGCGGAAAACCGGCCAATTCAATCGAAGTGCCCGAACCGTTTGCCCTTTTGGTGAGGATAATCCCCAGGATGCGGGAAGTGGTAACGGCATCTTCGCCAAAAGTTTCGTAAAAATCGCCCACCCGAAACAACAGCAAAGCACCGGGATATTTAGCCTTGATCTGGCTATGCTGCTGCATTAAAGGTGTTTCTGCCGAAGTTTTCTTTGCCAAATTTTAATCTGATTAAACAGTAAAGTTAAAGCTTGAAATGTTTTTTACAGCAGATGTGAAAAATTTGTGGTAAAAGAAGCATTGATGGTTTGGCTCAAAATTAAATGTCAGGAAGAAAAATAAATTTTCAATTAGCCGAATCTATAATTATTGTCATCTTTGAATCATGAAACCTGATCTTCAACAGAAATTTAACGAGTTATTTAATCAGCCTGCAACCGCTCATTTTTTTGCGCCCGGCCGGATAAATTTAATTGGTGAACATATTGATTATAACGGCGGACTGGTTTTGCCGGCTTCCATAACGTTTGGTACGGATTTGCTGATCGCCGAGAATAAAGAAGGGATTTTCCGTTTCAGGAGTCTGGATTTTGAGGATCAGCTAGATATTCCGCTTCAGGAAAAATACGAAAAGCAAGGTAAAGAATGGTTCAATTATCCGCTCGGCGTGATGCAGCAATTTTTACTGCACCAAAAGCCGATGAAAGGTTTGGATATGTTGTTTTCCGGAGATGTGCCTGTTGGTTCCGGCCTTTCTTCCTCGGCTTCCATAGAAATTGTTGCAGCTTTTGCGTTTAATGAAACGTTTAAATCCGACTTTACTAAGTTGGAACTGGTGCAGATCAGTAAAAAAGTGGAAAATGATTTTATCGGTGTAAACAGCGGCATTATGGATCAGTTTGCGGTTGCTTTCGGCGAAAAAGAAAAAGCATTGAAACTCAATTGCGATACGTTGGAATACGAAATTGTAGATTGCCGGCTGAATGAATATGTGCTGGCCATCATCAACACAAATAAACCGCGAAAACTATCAGAATCTAAATATAACGAGCGTGTGGAGCAGTGCCAGGCAGCTTTGAAAGATTTAAATAAGGAGCTGCATCTTCCTTATTTATGCGGCATCAACACTGCAATTTTTAACAAATATGAGCATTTGATCAGCGATGAAGTGGTGAAAAAACGTGCCCGCCATGTGATTGAAGAAAATGACCGGGTAAAAGAAGCATCCATTGTACTGGAAAGCGGCGATCTGAAAAAATTTGGCGAACTGCTTTATGCTTCGCACGCTTCTTTAAAAGATTTGTACGAAGTAACCGGCAAAGAACTGGACACAATTGTAGATTTCTGTAAAACCCAACCAACCGTTGCAGGCGGCAGGATGACCGGCGCAGGTTTTGGCGGTTGCGCCATTGCGTTGGTAGAAGCCAAGTCGTTTGATGATTTTTCTAAAAAACTGATTCCGTATTATACCGAAAAAATTGGCTACGCTCCCGCCGTTTACAACTCGCAGATTGGCGATGGCGTGAAGAAAATGTAAGAACGAAGTGCGGGGAGCGAAGGACTTAGCACAGTTAAATAACCTTGCCACGCTGTATAAATCCGGTCCGGGTTACGTTTATTACTCTCCGCTTCTTAACTTCGCTTACCAAAACCCATGAACACTCCTTTTACTAAACTTAAACTCGAAGAATTAGGGAGAGTTGATGTTGAAACTTTTCGCAATCAGGAAAAATTACCCGTAACGGTTGTGCTGGATAATGTGCGCAGCATGCATAACATCGGTTCTGTTTTTCGTACGGCTGATGGTTTTGCGGTTGAACAGCTGATTTTATGCGGTATCACGGCGCAGCCGCCGCACCGTGAAATTGAGAAAACTGCGCTTGGTGCCACACAATCAATCAGCTGGCTTTATTTTAGTGAGATAAAAGAAGCATTGCAAAAACTTCGTGAAGATGGTTACCAGCTCATTGCGGTTGAACAGGCGGAAAACAGTATCAGCTTAAACAAATTTCAACCTAAAACCGATAAAAAATACGCCTTGATTTTTGGAAACGAAGTAAATGGTGTAAGCGATGAAGCGATGCAAATGATTGATAGTTGTATTGAAATCCCACAGTTTGGCATCAAGCATTCCTTCAATATTGTGGTTTCGGCCGGGATTGTTTTGTGGGATTTTTTTGCGAAACTGGAGTTGAGGTAGAAAGGCTTGTCTAAACGCTAATCTGTTTTTCTATCTTTTAAATTTGTAAATTCGCTAACAGTTGATCTTAAAATGAAAGCAAAATACATTAACCCTTTTACGGATTTTGGTTTTAAGAAAATTTTTGGTGAAGAAGCCAGTAAACTTTTATTGATCGATTTTTTGAATGCACTTTTACCGCTGCAACACCATATTGCCAACCTTTCTTTTAAAAATACCGAGCAGCTTGGGCAAACCGATTTAGACCGAAAAGCCATTTACGATATTTATTGCGAAACCGATAAAGGCGAAAAATTTATTGTCGAGCTGCAAAAGGCCAAGCAAAATTATTTTATAGAGCGAACCGTTTATTATTCTACTTTCCCAATACGCGAACAGGCCGAAAAAGGCCAGTGGAACTACAATCTCAATGCAGTTTATTGTATCGGTATCCTGGATTTTACTTTTGATGATTATGAAACCGAGCCGGAGAAAAATGAAGTTGTGCATACCATCAAACTGAAAAACCAGCATGGTAAAGTTTTTTATGATAAGCTAACTTACATTTATTTAGAAATGCCCAACTTCAGCAAACCTGAAAACGAGCTGGAAACCCGTTTAGATAAATGGCTGTACTTTATTAAAAACCTGGAAGACTTTCAGCATATTCCGGCTATTTTTAAAGATGAAGTATTTACCCAAGCTTTTGAAAAAGCCGAATTGGCCAACTTTAAACAGGACGATTTAGATCGATACGAATACAGCCTAAAAGCATTTAGGGATAATAAAGCCACCTATGATTATGCCATTGAAACAGCTTATGATGAAGGGATTTCTCAAGGAATTTTAAAAGTTGCAAAATCCTTAAAAGAAAGTGGGCTTTCTGCAGATTTAATTGCTAAAACAACCGGGCTTTCTATTAATGAGATTGGAAAATTATAGCAAAAGCGGCAAATCATTTAAAGTTTTTTATGCCATAAAAGAAGCATGAAAAACAAGATGATAAAATTAACAGTTTACTTTGCAACTAAATACTTAAAACGTTTAATTACCTCTTTTCCGCAGGCAACAGTTAATTCCAGTGTAATCAAATCTTTGTTTTGGGTTGGTATGTAATCTAAACTTAAATCATGGCCGGTATATCTTTCATCTATCGAACCGGAAGTGATGATCGTTGAACTGCTATTAGGATAATATTCCCGCAAAGTATAAACCACTTTAGGTTTGTTTACTTTACTGATGGTAACATAAAAGGTAATCTTTTGGTTGATCAGAAATTCTTCTTTAATGCCCGGGTTGGTCAAAGCATTTAAGGTTTGCATTTCGCTTACTAAAAACTCGCTTCGTTCAGATTTTTTGCAATTTGTTAAGAGTAAACTTATCAAGCAGAAGATTAGGAGTAAATATTTTTTCATGTGGCATGGTTTGGCTACAACTTAAAAACAGCATTGATACCCGGCATAAAATGTTCTATTGGGATTAAAGAACTATAAACATCTAAAAAAACACCGGCTCTTAATTTGGAAGTAACTTTAGCATCAAAGCTTACGGAATTGTACAAGGACATGTTAAAGCCTTGCTTATCAATATATTTAAGTGTACCTTCTACTGCTTCTTTTCTTCCGTCAGGATATATTTTAATCAAAGCTCCTCCAAACTCTCTATAATTGTAGTATTTTAAAGAAGGGCCAATTTTGATAGAAATATTTATTAACGAGTTCGTATTACCAAGGGTATAATTTATTGCAGGAGTTAAGAACCACGCATTATATTTACGGTCTTCATTGTCTATATTCGTTGGTTTAGCCTTGTAAACATTATAGATATCCGTAGTAAAACGAGTAATTCCTAATTCTAAAAAGATATGCTTTTTTACAGGTCTTGATAGATTAACACCACCAAAAAAAGCGGTATTTCCCCAATTGTTTTCTGTTCCATAACCTGCAAAAGTGTTGAGGTATAAATTAGATTTTTTTTGGGAATACTGGGCATTAACAGTATCGAAGCTTGAAATAAATAGCAATACTGAAATAAGTCTAGTAAAAGTTTTAATCATTAATAATAATTAATTTAAAGTAAATAATACAGGTTGTAAGGTATAATTATTAATTAAATATCTACGGATTATTTTATAATTAGGTCGATATAAATAACTTTAAAAACACTATGGAACCAACATCAGCAACCCTCCTCCCCAAAAAACTATTGATAAAAACAGCACAACGCTGGTTGTTTAGCCACGCGCCGGAAGGATTTGTTGAAAGCTTTGCTTCGCTTAACATCGAAATAGAAACTGAAATTTTTTTAGGTGAAAAGTTAGATGGCGTTTTACTTTTTGTAAAAAACAGCACAGAACTACAAACTGCTTTGCCAGAAATCATCCCTGTTTTAAAGCTGGAAACTATTTGCTGGATTACTTATCCAAAGAAAAGTTCGGGTATTGTTTCTGATCTGGAGATGACGAGAAATTGGAACTGGTTGGAGAAATATGATTTAAGAATTGTGTCTGCGGCTTCTATTGATAAAACCTGGACGGCTTTACGTTTGCGGCCTAAAGCGCAGGTTAAAGAATCGACTGTTTCTAACGCAGCAATTCAAAACAATGAGCTTAATGATTTTATTGATACGAAGAACAGAATTGTCCGTTTGCCAGAAGATGTAAAGCTGGCCCTGGAAAAAGAACCGGCAGCTTTTACGGCCTACCGGAAATTAGCATACTCACATCAAAAAGAATATGTAATTTGGATTTTAACAGCTAAACAAGAAAAAACCCGGATCAACCGGGTTCAAAAAATGATTGAAAAACTATTGAACTAATCTTTTTTTATAAATCCATCTGATATTCGTTTATGGAATCTTTGCTTTCCAGTTCAGAATGTCCCATTAAAAACTCGTCAACTTTTCGGGCAGCTTCACGTCCTTCAGAAATTGCCCAAACCACTAAAGATTGTCCGCGGCGCATATCTCCGGCAGCAAAAACCTTGCTCACATTGGTACGGTAAACGCCTTCTCTTGCCTTGATATTTTTCCGTTCATCCAGCTCGATACCTAACTGCTCCAGCAAACCGTTGTACTGCGGATGCACAAAACCCATAGCTAAAAATACACGCTGACAAGGCATTTCACGTTCGGAACCTTCAATTTCTTTAAATTTTACCGGGCGGCCGAGAAAATCTTTTTCCCACTCCACATCCGTAACAAGCAATCCTTTTAAATTGCCGTTTTCATCTCCCACAAAACGCTTGGTGTTGATGCCCCAAAAACGCTCGCAGCCTTCTTCGTGGGAACTTGTTGTTTTTAATACCATCGGGAAACTTGGCCAGGGCATCGAAATAGTACGTTCTTTGGAGGGTTGAAACATAACTTCAAACTGCTTGATAGAACGCGCACCCTGCCGGTTGGAGGTACCAACGCAATCAGAACCGGTATCGCCGCCGCCAATCACAATTACATCCTGGCCGGTAGCCGCGATATTTTCATCGGTAAAAGAAGTATTGCTTACCCGCTTATTTTGCTGCTTTAAAAATTGCATGGCGTAATAAATTCCATTCAGTTCGCGGCCCGGAATCGGCAAATCACGCGGAATGGTAGAACCACCGGTAAGCACAACGGCATTAAAATTACGCAGCAACTCGTCCGCTAAAATATCTTTGCCTATTTCTGTATTGCACTTAAAGGTAATCCCATCGTCCTTCATCACTTCCAAACGGCGGTCAATCACTATTTTTTCCAGTTTAAAATCCGGTATTCCGTAACGAAGCAAGCCACCGGGCTGGTCATCGCGCTCAAAAACCGTAACCAAATGACCGGCCTTATTTAGTTGCGCGGCAGCAGCCAATCCTGCCGGGCCGGAACCTACCACCGCAACAGTTTTACCGGAGCGGAGCAATGGTGCCGTAGGTTTAACGTAACCTTTAGCGTACGCAATTTCGATGATGTGTTTTTCGATTTCCTCAATCACCACAGCCGGTTTGTTGATGCCGAGAACGCAGGCAGATTCGCAAGGTGCCGGACAAATCCGACCTGTAAATTCCGGGAAATTATTGGTGGAAGATAAAATATGATACGCCTCTTCCCATTTTTTTTTATAAACGGCATCGTTAAATTCCGGGATGATATTGCCGAGCGGGCAGCCGGAATGACAAAACGGAATGCCGCAATCCATGCACCTTGCAGATTGCTCGTTCAGCTTTTCATCAGAATAATTGCCTACAAATTCTTTGTAATTATGTACCCGTTCCTGCGGTGCTGCTTTTGGCGGAAGCTCTCTTCCAAACTCTTTAAATCCGGTAACTTTTCCCATTTTTTGATTAGATGGTTAAGGGTTCTTTTTGCTGTAAAACTTTTTTGTACTCTTTTGGGAATACTTTAATAAACTTTGATGATTCTGCTTGCCAGTCGTTCAGTAAAAATTGCGCAACGCTACTATGTGTTAACTGCACATGTTTGCGTAACAGGCTGATAATTTCTTCCTCATCTAAAGAAGATAAAGGATCCAGATCAACCATTTCACGGTTGCAATTTTCGACAAAAGAATTATCTGCGTTGTAAATCCAGGCAATTCCGCCGCTCATTCCGGCAGCAAAATTTCTTCCGGTTTTACCGAGGATTAAAGCCCGGCCGCCAGTCATATATTCGCAGCCATGATCGCCAACGCCTTCTACAACTGCGGTTGCGCCGGAGTTGCGGACTGCGAAACGCTCGCCTGCCTGTCCGCGGATAAATAATTCGCCGGAGGTGGCACCGTAAAGTACTACGTTGCCTACGATGATATTATCTTCGGAAATAAACTTACTGTTTTTAGACGGATAAATTGCGATTTGTGCGCCCGATAAACCTTTTCCTACGTAATCATTTGCTTCGCCTTCCAGTTCAAAAGAAATTCCTTTAGCTGCAAAAGCACCAAAACTTTGTCCGGCAGAACCGGTAAATTTATAATTGATTAAGCCGGAAGGTAACCCTGCGGAACCGTAAATTTTAGATATTTCGTTGGATAACAATGTACCAACTGTCCTGTCCGTATTTTTAATGGTAAAAGAAGCATACACCGGCATCTTGCTTTCCAGTGCAGGTTTTGCCTGCTCCAGTAATTGCCAGTCGATGATTTCATCCATGCCGTGATCCTGTTTTTCACTGTTGTACAACGTCATGCCGCGCGCGTTGCTAACGGGATGCAAAAGCGCAGTAAGATCAATCGTTTTCGCTTTCCAGTGGGTTATATTTTCACGAACTTTCAGAAACTGAACTCTACCAACCATTTCATTAATGGTTCTGAAACCCAGTTCTGCCATAATTTCCCGCAGTTCTTCTGCCAGGAAATTAAACAGATTAACCACATGTTCCGGCTTGCCGCTAAATAGTTTCCGTAACTCCGGATCTTGCGTGGCCACGCCAACAGGGCAAGTATTTAGGTGGCATTTGCGCATCATGATACAACCGCCGGCCACTAAAGCTGAGGTTGCAACGCCCCATTCTTCGGCACCCAATAAAGCAGCAATTGCTAAATCTTTACCGGTTTTTAACTGCCCGTCGGTTTGTAAAACCACACGGCTTCTTAACTTATTCCGAACTAATGTTTGGTGTGCTTCTGATAAACCCAGTTCCCAGGGCAAGCCGGCATGTTTTACAGAACTGATCGGCGAAGCACCTGTTCCGCCGTCGCTTCCGGCAATTAAAATTACATCTGCATGGGCTTTTGCCACGCCGGCAGCAATTGTACCAACTCCTGCTTTAGAAACTAATTTTACGTTGATCCGGGCGGCACGATTGGCATTTTTCAGATCGAAAATCAGCTGCGCTAAATCTTCGATAGAATAAATATCGTGGTGCGGCGGCGGAGAAATCAAGCCAACACCCGGCGTTGCATGGCGTACTTTCGCAATCCAGTCGTCCACTTTATGGCCCGGAAGCTGTCCGCCTTCACCGGGTTTTGCACCTTGAGCCATTTTAATCTGCAACTCATCCGCATTGGTTAAATAATTTGAAGTTACGCCGAAACGCGCGGAAGCAACCTGCTTGATCGCCGAACGCATCGAATCTCCGTTTTCCATCGGCACATATCTAATTTCGTCTTCGCCACCTTCGCCGGTATTACTTTTTCCACCGATACGATTCATAGCAATAGCCAAAGTGCTATGTGCTTCGTGAGAGATAGAACCGAAAGACATCGCGCCGGTTGCAAAACGTTTCATAATGTTTTCTGCGGATTCTACTTCATCTATCGAAATAGATTCGCGATGATGGGCAAAATCAAGCAAACCGCGAATAGTATACATGCGTTCGGTTTGCTCGTTAACTAATTTCGCATAGTTTTTATAAACCGAGTAATCATTGGTTCGGGTTGCATGTTGCAGCAAATGCACCGTTTGCGGATTAAATAAATGTGCCTCTCCGCGGCGTTTCCACTGATAAATTCCGCCTTCGGGCAATAACTGATTTTCTTTTTTTGAACTTCTGAAACCGTTACTATGTTTACACAAGGTTTCTCGGGCAATTTCATCCAAACCTAAACCGCCGATCCGGGTAATTCCACCGGTAAAATATTGATCTACAACTTCTTTGTTAATCCCTAAAATTTCAAAAACCTGGGAACCGTGATAAGATTGCAACGTAGAAATTCCCATTTTAGAGAAAATCTTTAATAAGCCGTCGCAAACGGCTTTAATATAATTTTTTGAAAGAGAAGGTACATCGAGCGTGCTTTCCAAATCATTTTCCTGACTTAGCGTATTGATCGTAGCCAGGGCTAAATACGGGTTGATTGCTGTTGCGCCAAAAGCCAGCAAACAGGCAAAATGATGTACTTCCCAAACATCGCCTGCTTCTACCACCAAGCCTACTGCCCCGCGTAAACCTTTACGAATTAAGTGATGATGAATCGCAGAAACTACCAGTAAAGAAGGTATCGGTGCATGCTCAGAATCCAACGCGCGATCTGATAAAATTAAAACCTCAAAACCATCCTGTACGGCATCTTCTGCATAACGGCAAAGCCTGTTCAAACCATTTGCCAGCGAACCGGGTAATCCGTCTGCCTTAAAATAAGTTTGAAGCGTTTTGGCGTGGAACAAACCGGTATCAATACTTCTTAATTTTTCCAGTTCGTAATCGTGCAGAACGGGTTGTTTGTGCGCTACGCAATGGCAGTGCATTTTATCTTCATCCAGCAAATTGCCATTATTACCGATAAAAGTAGCCAAACTCATTACCAATCTTTCGCGGATCGGATCAATCGGCGGATTGGTTACCTGCGCAAAAAACTGCTTAAAATAACTGGAAATATGCTGCGGCCGATCCGACAATACAGCCAGCGGCACATCCGTTCCCATAGAACCGATCGGCTCTTTACCGTCCGTTGCCATCGGCTTAATGATAGTTTCGATATCCTCGCGGGAATAACCAAAAACCTGCTGGTACTTAAACACAGAATCTTTTGATAAACTGGTAAAAGAAACACGTGGTTCTGCCAATTCATCCAGCCGGATTTTATAATTTTCCAACCAGCGGCCGTAAGGCTGCCTACCCGTAATTTGTTTTTTAATTTCTTCGTCGGTGATAATTTTTCCCTGCGTAGTATCTACCAGAAACATTTTTCCGGGCTGCAAGCGGCCTTTTTCGATTACTGTTTTTTCATCGAGCGGCAAAACGCCGGCTTCGGATGCTACAATTACACGGCCATCATCGGTAACTAAATAACGCAACGGGCGCAAACCATTTCGATCCAGCAGCGCACCAATAATTTTGCCGTCTGTAAAATTTAAGGCAGCCGGCCCGTCCCAAGGCTGCATTAAAGTAGCATGATATTCGTAAAATGCTTTTTTTAGCGGATCCATTTGCTCGTTTCCATCCCAAGCTTCCGGCACCAGCATCATCATTACATGCGGCAGGGAACGGCCGGAGTGCATCAATACTTCCACCACGTTATCCAAACAGGCAGAATCAGATTGATTGTTATCAATCACCGGGAACAGAATATCCATTTCCTCTTTAGTGAAAAAAGGAGAAACGTAAGAACGGATACCCGAATAAAACCAGTTTAAATTACCGGTTAACGTATTGATTTCGCCATTATGTGCCAGGAAACGAAAAGGCTGCGCAAGTTTCCAGGATGGAAAAGTATTGGTAGAAAACCGGGAATGGATCATCCCGAAACCTGACGTAATACGTTCATCACGCAAATCCGTAAAATACTGGCGGACCTGATAAGTGGTAAGCTGGCCTTTATAAACGATTACTTTACAGGAAAAAGAGGTAAAGTAAAAATGATCTGCACCGGTTTTTATCGTTTCGTTAACTGTTTTGGTGATGAACCGGCGTAATACGTATAATTTTCGCTCAAAATCATCGGCATTGAGAATATGATGCGGACGGGAAATAAACAATTGTTCTGCATTTGGTTCTGCTGCACGCGCAGTTTCACCGATTACAGAAGAATCTACCGGAACTTTACGATAACCTAAAATGCTTAAACCTAACTTATCGCAGCATTGCACGATAATACCGCGGCATGCTTTTTTTACCACAGAATCTTTCGGTAAAAACAGCATCCCCACGCCATATTCACCCGGTTCTTTTAAAGATATTTCATCGGAAGTACATTCTTCCAACAAAAACTCATGCGGTATCTGCATTAATAATCCTGCTCCGTCGCCAGAATCCGGGTCGCAGCCGCAAGCACCTCTGTGCTCCATATTTTCGAGCATGGTAAGCGCATCGGCTATAATCTGGTGTGATTTATGGCCTTGAATATGTGTTATAAATCCGGTGCCGCAAGCATCATGCTCAAATTGAGGGTCGTACAATCCCTGCTGGCCAGTTTCAGTTTGCTTCATAACTTGATGGGAAGAATAAAAATGATCGCTTAATAGACGAATATAAGCTTAGTGAAATAAATTCCGGTTATTAAACCGTGTTTTTGCAGATTCGGCAAAATCAGGATTAATAAATTTGTCTTAATAAAAAAAATAGTAATAAAAGAAGTATTAATTATGATATTGATAAATTATTAAAGCCTTGAAAAATCAGCTTCGATAGTATCAGAAAAACAAAACTGTTTGCTTTTAACGATATTTCTACCAGAGCTTTAAATCACAAATTATTTTCTATCAAAAAATAAATAATTTACGTGCAGTAAGGCTATTAACTAAGCAGGTTTTCTACAAAAACTCACTTTTAAAAACTAATTGGAAAAAATTTAAATTTAAAACTTTTAAAATTAATTTAACTTAATATAATTTATGAGTTAGTAAATCATACTTTAAAAAACACAACAAATTTTTTATTGATGTACAAATTAATATAAAAGCTATGTCTGGGATTAATAAAGTTATTTTGGTTGGGCATTTGGGGAAAGACCCGGAATACAGACATCTGGAAGATGGTGTTGCGGTAGCAAGTTTTCCGTTGGCAACTTCGGAAATTGTGATGAAAGACGGTAAAAGAACGGAATTAACCGAGTGGCACAATGTAGTTTTATGGAGAGGTTTAGCAGATATTGCCCAGCAGCTTTTAAGCAAAGGAAAACTGGTTTATATTGAGGGGAAATTAAAAACCCGTTCGTTTGAATCACGGGAAGGCGTGAAGAAATTTACAACAGAAATAGTTGCTGAAAATTTTAAATTACTTGGCCGTAAAAATGATTTTACAAACACTGAAGATCAGGAAAACTCAAAAAACTTTAACAACAAAGAGCAGGCATAATTCCTGCTCTTTGTTACTGGTTTACGTTATTTGTCGCCTTCATCCGGCAAAGGTTCTAAATTATCAGATTCCGGCGTAACTGTCGGAATTTTTTTTGCTAAATCTTCATTGTCTTGTGCCTGATCCTGCTGGCCTTCCGCAGGCTTTTGTTCCTGATCCTGATTTTCCGGTTGTAATTCCATATAATTATATTTAGACTTTTAACACGGATTTGCAAGCAGATTGTTTTGCACGGAATGGGAAATTAATTCATCAGTTGTAGAATTAATTATATATAAAAGCTTTTTGAATAGCAGGAAAACTATTTGCAAAAAGATCAATCTCCCTGATTTTAAAAGAGAAAACTGCACCTTCTTTATGATAGATTTTGAGTTCCTGCATCGAATCACAATACAACCGGATACGATCATCCCAAATTTCTAAATCAAAGGTAAAGCAACCTTCTTCATGCTGAGGCTGAAGTAGTTGTATAGTTTCATGCCTTGCAGTTACTTCAAGACAATCTCCTATTTTGAAGTTTGCAGGATAATGAAAAATCAGGGAAACTGCCTGGCCGTTTGGTAAATACTGTGTGGTGTGATTGATAATTTTAGCAGTAATTTTTGAATTCATGGGTGTGATTTTTAAAAGTTATAAAACTTTAATTGCAAGTATTAATCCATACTTGATTTTACCGAAAATAATATGGAAAAATGACTTTTACTAATGCTCCTCAACCGGTTTTGAGGATACTGTTTTTAGCAGGTAAAAAACAGCAACAAATTTTTTTTAAGGCAGAGACAAAAAAATTTGTAAAGATTATATTAAGCAAATGATGGAATTTAAAAAGATAGTTTAAGCGGCAATTGTTTGATTTTTAAGCTGCTTGATAAATGCCGGAATTTTATCGATATAATCCTTTTCTATGGTTAACATTTTTACAAAAGCACTGCCTACAATCGCAGCATTAGCGTATTTACAAGCTTTTGCAAAAGCAGCATTACCGGAAATTCCGAAACCGATAACCGTCGGGTTTTTCAGTTCCATCTTTTTAATTCGTTCAAAATAAAGCTCTACCGTATCAGAAACTTCCAGATTTTTCCCGGTGATGGACGAAGAAGAAAGCAGGTAGATAAAACTCTGGCTCAAATCATCAATTTTTCGGATTCTTTCTTCGGAAGTAATCGGCGTTACTAAAAAAATATTGCTCAGGTTATGTTCCAAAAAATATTGCTTGTACAAACTTTCGTACTCGTACATCGGTAAATCCGGAATAATTACGCCATCAATACCAACTTCAACTGCTTTTTTACAAAAATTTTCGATGCCATATTGTACAACCGGATTAAAATAACCCATCAGCAAAACCGGAATTGAAACCTGAGCGCGCAAACTTTTTAACTGCTCAAAAAGTAAATTCAGGTTCATGCCGTTTTCCAACGCGGTTTGAGAACTGTGCTGAATCGTCGGGCCATCAGCTAAAGGATCTGAATATGGGAAACCGATTTCCAAAAAATCTGCTCCGGCTTTTTCCAAAGCAGCAGCAATAGCAACCGTCGAATCCAATTCCGGGAAACCAGCTGTATAATAAATAGATAAAAGATTTTCTCTTTTGGTGGAAAATAGCTGGTTTAACCGGTTCATAAAATTTTATGTTGATATTGATTTTGGTAGATACTGTTTTTATCGGTATAAAAACAGTATCGTCATTTTTATTGATACTTTGAAGGAATGCAAGCTACATTTGTCATCCTGAACTTGTTTCAGGATCCCTCGTAAAAAGCAAAACCCTGTTCTGTGAGATGCCGAATAAATTTTGGCATAACAAACCTTAAAATCCGAAATGATTGATATAAGTAGTTAAATCCTTATCGCCTCGGCCGGAAAGGCAAATTACAACCGTTTCGTTCCCTTTAAAATTCATTTTTTTAAGATGAGCCAAAGCATGCGCCGTTTCTATCGCCGGGATAATCCCTTCCAAACGAGAACATTCCAAGCCGGCTTCCATCGCTTCGTCATCCGTAATACTTACATATTCGGCACGTTTGATTTTATACAGATGTGCGTGCTGCGGCCCGATTCCCGGATAATCCAAACCGGCAGAAATAGAATACGGTTCAACCACCTGCCCGTCATTGGTTTGCATCAAAATTGTACGGCTTCCGTGCAAAACACCTTCGCGGCCTAAAAATGTGGTAGCTGCAGATTCGCCGGAATCAATACCTTTTCCGGCAGCTTCCACCGCAACTAATTTTACACTTTCTTCATCTAAAAAATGATAAAACATGCCCATCGCATTGCTGCCGCCGCCTACACAAGCCAAAGCATAGTCCGGTAATTCGTTTCCGGTTTGCTCAAATAATTGTTTGCGGGTTTCTGCTGAGATGATTGATTGAAAACGCGCTACCATCTCCGGGTAAGGATACGGCCCGACCACAGAACCGATGATATAATGCGTATCTTCCGGGTTGTTAATCCAATCACGCATGGCTTCGTTTGTGGCATCTTTTAAGGTTTTACTGCCAGAAGTTGCCGGGATAACTGTTGCGCCAAGCATTTTCATCCGGGCAACATTTGGTGCCTGCCGCTCAATATCCACTTCGCCCATGTAAACCACACATTCGATATTTTTTAAAGCACAAACCGTTGCCGTTGCTACACCGTGCTGGCCGGCACCGGTTTCGGCAATAACTCGTTTTTTGCCCAAACGCTGCGCCAGCAAAATCTGGCCGATTGCATTATTAATTTTATGTGAACCGGTGTGGTTGAGGTCTTCCCGCTTGAAATAAATATTTGCACCGTATAGTTCTGAAGTACGTTTGGCAAAATACAAGGGCGAAGGCCGGCCAACGTAATCACGCATCAACTGATTAAATTCATCGGTAAAAGAAGCATCTGTTGTAATTTCCAGATATTGCTGCCTCAATTCTTCGATATTCGGGTACAACATTTCGGGGATATATGCGCCGCCGAAATCACCGTAATAACCTTGTTCATCTACACCGTATTTCATTTACAGAGGTTTTATTTTGAAGGAAGCACCGCGTTTGGTGATCTGATCAACCCAAAAGCTTCCTTTAATTTTTCTAAATCTTTTAATCCGGGTGCTGTTTCAAACCCGCTGTTTAAATCAACCCCGTAAAATGCCGGATGTTTCAATTTCAAAACAGCTGCTAAATTTTCGTTATTTAAACCGCCGCTGATAAAAAACGGCGTTTTTAAATTATAATTCTGCAATACCTGCCAGTTAAAAGTTTTTCCGGATCCGCCGTGCACATCCGTTTTCGTATCGAATAAAAAGTAATCAACCTTGTCCTCATAATTGTTGAGCAAATTAAAATCGAAATTTCCATCTATACCAAAGGCTTTAATTACCTCCACACTTTTTCTCAGTGCGGCGCAGGTTTCTGCGGGTTCGTTTCCATGTAACTGCACGGCATCAAACTGATAAAGCTGAATAATATTTTTGATCGTACTAAAATCTTTATCTACAAAAACGCCCACTTTTTTTGCCGGTAAACGAAGCTCTGTCAACTCCTTATTCGGGTCGTAACCTACAAAACGCGGCGAATGCGGATAAAAAATTAACCCTAAATAATCCGGCTGTAAAGCTGCAACTTGCCGGATATTTTCCGGAAACTTCATCCCACAAACTTTAATTTTCATCGATTTTTAGTTTTGAATCAACAATTTAAAACTTTTTAAAGCCTTTTTGCTGTGCAAAGATACACTTGCTTCATCAAAACTTGCTGCAAATGATTTTTGTGGATGAATTGTTTTGATCGCCATAGCCGCGTTGCAAAGCACTACGTTTGTTTGCGCCTGGGTTGCTTCATTATTTAAAACATCCATAAAAACAGCAGCCGCTTCCGGAACAGTGTGGCCGCTGCTGATTTGCGCCGGAGCGAGTTTTTGAAAACCCAAATCCTCAACTTTATAAATCTGTTCGCCGGCGTTAGAAAACGTTTTAAAATCGCAGGTTAGCGAAACTTCATCATAACCATCCAAAGCATGCACAATGGTGTAGTTTTTATTTGTTTTTTGATACAGATAAGCGTAAACACGGGCCAGTTCCAGACTAAAAACGCCAACCATCTGATTTTTTGGCTTCGCCGGATTAACCATCGGCCCAAGCATATTAAAAAAAGTTTTTACGGCGAGTTCTTTACGGATCGGTGCGATAATTTTCATGGCCGGATTAAATAAAGGCGCGTGCAAAAAACAGATCCCCGCTGTATCGATGCTTCTTTTAAGGGTATAAATATCGTTTGTAAACTGATAACCCAGATATTCCATCACATTGGAAGAACCGGAACCGGAGGAAACGCCGTAATTACCGTGCTTGGCAACCGGATAACCTGCGCCGGCAACCACAAATGATGCCAATGTAGAAATGTTGAAAGTATCTTTGCCATCGCCGCCGGTTCCGCATAAATCGATTAAGTTTTCAACTTCGAGATTTACCGGCAGGCACAATTCCAGCATGGCATCCCGGAAACCTTCCAACTCATCAACCGTGCTGCTGCGCATATTATAAGCGGTAATAAAAGCAGCCATTTGCGCAGGATTATATTTGCCTTGTGCAATATTGATCAGGATATTTTTTGATTCCTCTTTGGTAAAACTTCTGTTTTCAAATAAGTGATTTAGAATGGCTTTCATAGGCTTGGGCAATCTTAAAAAAGAATTGTAGCTGTAGTTTTCGGAAAATAAAAAAGGCTGCCGGCAGCAACCTTTTCTTATAAATCAATATTTATATTGCCGCTTATATTTTTTTGCTCGATTAATCAGATAAGCAAATATCAAAAAAAATACAAGCAATACAAAGTTGCCCTTAGCTTTTGGCAGGAATAGATTTAAACCTGAGCATTAAATTTATTGCTGTTTTAACTGCCAAAAGCACAACAATTTTTTAGTGGTAAAAGAAGCATATCAATAATTTATGATGGAAAATAAATTCAAAGTACAGGATGATTTAGGCTTAGGCTTGCAGCCGGTTGTAAAAAACCAACGTGTAATTAACCGCAACGGCACCGCAAATATTTTGCGTACCGGAACTCCTTTTTTCCGCACGGCTGATACTTATAACGCTTTGATTACAATGCCGTGGAGTGCTTTTACGCTACTGGTTTTTTCGGTGTATATAGGTATCAACATCCTGTTTGCGTTTGCTTATTTAGGTTTAGGCATCGAAAACCTGGATGGCATTAAGCTAACTAATTCCGCTTTTTTACATTTTATGGATGCCTTTTTCTTCTCGGCACAAACTATTTCTACGGTTGGTTACGGCCACATCAGCCCTTCCGGCCTGGCAACCAGCTTTGTTGCTGCTTTAGAATCTTTAATTGGTTTACTCAGCTTTGCATTGGCTACCGGTTTGCTTTATGGGAGGTTTTCGCGGCCTTCAGCAAAAATCCGTTACAGTAAAAATATGATTGTTGCGCCATACCGGGATATAACCGGTTTGATGTTCCGGGTGGCAAACCTCCGAAGCAACCAATTAATTGAGTTGGAAGTGAGTATTATGCTTACTTATAATGCTCTAATAAATGGTAAAAACATGAGGCAATATGTGCCTTTAGAACTGGAGCGGAATAGCATTAGCCTGCTCAATTTAAGCTGGACAATTGTACATCCGATAACCGGCGACAGTCCGCTAAAAACAATGAACCCTGCATTTTTAACAAACAGCGAAGCCGAATTTATTGTGATGCTGAAAGCCTTTGATGACAGCTTTTCGCAAACTGTACATTCCCGTACATCTTATACGGATGAAGAAGTTATCTGGGGAGCCAAATTTATTTCTGCAATTTCCAGTGATGAGAATGGTATAAATGTATTGGCGTTAAATAAAATGGATGATTTGGAAAAAGTTGACTTATAACGCTGCTAAATAAGTACAGGATTATTACTTCTGCCTGTTTTTTTAAGATAAAAATTGGGAAATATTAATGTTTATGCTAAAATTTATTTGTGTTTATACTAATAATCAAAAATTGAGGTTTAACCAATATTATTAAGTAATAAATTTTGACATTGACACCAAAATTTATCTTTTGTTACAGTTTTATAAATTTTTTTAGATTAAAAATTTAATGCTTTCAATATTCTTTTATAACTTTAACATAATTTAACAACTAAAAATCATTAATTAATTTAAAAACATGAAAAAACTTCTACATGTAAGTGTAGTTTTCTTGCTCTTATTTGCCTCGCAGGTTTTTGCACAGAATCGCACAATTACCGGTACAGTTACAGCAAAGGAGGATGGGTTGCCACTTCCGGGAGTAAGCGTGCGGGTACAAGGAACGACAATTGGTACAGTGACCGGTGGAGATGGAAAGTATTCTATTAGTGCGCCTGGTAACGGTACTTTAGTATTTACCTTCATTGGTTATGAAATCCTAAACAGAAATATTACCGGTACTGTTATAAATGCAACACTAACAGGTTCCAGCAGGCAGCTTGGAGAAGTGGTTGTAACTGGTGCATTAGGTGTAAAAACTGCGCAACGCTCTACAGGGTTTGCACAAGCGACAGTTACCAATCAAGAGCTTACACAAGCTAAGGTAACTAATTTTGCAAACGGATTAACAGGCAAGGTTTCGGGCTTGCAAATTAACACTGTAAACAACGGTATTGACCCTGATTTAAGAATTACTTTACGTGGTAATCGTCATATCAACTCGGATAATACAGCTTTATTGGTAGTTGATGGTTTACAAGTACCTAGTAACTTTCTTAATACAATCAACCCTGATGATATTGAAACTGTTAACATATTGAAAGGTGCTAGTGGTGCTGCACTATATGGATCAGAGGGATCAAATGGCGTATTAATTGTTACAACCAAGCGAGGTTCAAGAACCAGTAAGCCTACTATAACTTATAGTAATACATTTCAATTAGAAAAAGTTTCTTACTTGCCTAATTTGCAAAAATCTTATGGCTCTTATGGTGGTGAAGGAACTCAGACTTTTAATGGTGCTACTACAAGCTTTATTGATCCTCTCACTGGATTTTCGAGATATGTACCTTTTGAAAATCAATCTTATGGACCGGCTTTAAATGGTGCTATGGTTGCTTTGGGTGCAAAAGTATCCGACGGTACTTCTTTTATGACCCCTTATTCGGTACCTTCGTATGGTGTCCCCGTAGAGGCTTTTTGGAATACCGGTAAGACTGAGCAGAATAATCTTTCTTACAGATCTGGCAACCAGGATAATAATTTTTCCTTTTCTTTTCAAAATGTAAACACTACAGGTGTTGTTCCTATGGATAAAAACCAAAGGACTGCATTCAGGATAAGCGGTGCCAATACTTATGGTAAATTTAGAGCAGATTATTCTGTAGGCTATACACAAAGAATTATAAGCACTTATGGCGGAGACTATACTACTGCTGGTTACGGACCATATTTTAACCTGCTTCAAACCCCTCCTTTTGTACCGATAAGATCTTTTCAAGATTTAAGCAGCCCGTATGCTGACCCTAATGGTTATTTTAATGATTATGGCTCAAATCCATATTGGCAGTTACAAAATTCAAGAATAAACAGGCGTATTGATGCTTTTGTTGGAAGCTTGAATTTGAATTACAAGTTTACGAATTGGCTTGATGCTACTTATAAAATTGGAGACAACTATGGTATCTATCAATCAAAAGTTACACGGTCGCAAGTAAACTTTTCCAGTTATGCACGGTCTGATCCAAGCGGTGGAGGTAATGCTGCTTCAACACTTGGTTCAACAGTTTTAGGTACGGTAAATGATGTTACTGTTTTTGGTGATGGGTCAAGCACTAACTCATCAAGTGCTACAAATGCTTCTGGAAGTAATAACTCTGGGTATTCCAGATTACAACAAGACATTTATTTAAACTTCCATCATACTTTTTTTAATGATTTCCACACCGGTTTATTGTTAGGTAATACAATTTGGCGTGAGCGTCAAAAATACATAGCTGCTGCCAGTAATAGTTTATTAATCCCGAATCTTTATAATGTAGCCTTTATTACTGGCCAGCCTACTTCTACAGAAGCAGAAGCAGAGATTAGGCAAATTGCTTATTACGGGGATTTAAGATTGGATTACAAGAATTTTGTTTTTATTGAGGGGACATTAAGAAATGATCATGACTCAAGATTACCATCTAAAAATAGTTCTTTCTGGTACCCTTCGGTAAAAGGTTCGTTTGTGTTTACCGATGCTATACCTGGTTTAAAAGCTAACAAAATACTTAGTTATGGTAAATTAAGAGCTTCATACAGTCAGGTAGGTCAGGTGAGCGTTCAGCCATATTCTATCAATAACACTTATAACATTACAACAGGTTTCCCTTTTGGATCAACCGGAGGTCTTACGGCTAATACAATTGCTAATAATGCAAACCTTTTGCCCGAAAAAACGAAGGAAAAAGAATTTGGTATTGATTTTGGATTATTTGACGGAAGGGTAGGTGGCCAGGTTACATATTATGATACACATACTACTAACCAAACTTTCTCTGTATCTTCTTCACCATCTACAGGATATAGTTCATATATTTTAAATGCAGGTGAATTGAAATCAAATGGTTTAGAAGCAGACCTTAATTTGCAAGTCTTCACAAAAACAAATAACAAGGTAAGTTGGAATATTGGTGGTAACCTTGCTATTAATAACTCTAAAGTAGTTTCACTGCTTCCAGGTGTGTTAAATGATTTTGCTTTAGGTACGGGTACAGCCGCTGTTCATGCGGTAGTAGGTTTGCCTTATGGTCAAATTGAAGGTACAAGTTTGTTAAGAGACCCTGCTAACGGAAAAATAGTTGTTGGTGCTAATGGCGATGCCCAGCTGGTAAGTACAGTATCTGCACAAGGCAGCACAACCCCAAAATATATATTAGGTTTAACTACTTCGGTGGGTTATAAATTCGTTACGCTTTCTATGGTAGCAGAATATAGAACAGGTTATGTTGTATATAATGCCATTGGCTCAAGTCTTAATTTTTCAGGCACTTCTGCACAATCAGCCTCTGCAGGCCGTCAAAGATTTATATTCCCTAATTCTGAAATCCAGACTTCTCCCGGAGTATATGTACCAAATACTTCTTTATCAACATTTGATGGTAATATCAATTACTGGACAAGTTCTGCTTTTTATAATGCAACTAGCACTTATATTACAAGTGGTGCTTTCTGGAAATTAAGAGAAGTAAATTTAAACTTTGACCTCAACCAATTTTTAGGTTCAAAAAAATATGTCAAAGGCTTATCTTTTGCTTTAGTTGGAAGAAATTTATTGATGTTCAGGCCAAAAAGCAATATGTGGTCTGACCCTGAAATATCTAATACTAGTGGTAATGCTGTTGGTATTAATGATTCAAACCAAACTCCTCCTACGAGAATATTTGGGGCTAACTTAACTGTAACTTTCTAAGAATAATAGAAATGAAAAATTATAAATTAATATTGACAATAGCTTTTGCAATTACTATAAGTAGTTGTAAAAAAAATTACATCAGCAGCCAGCAAAATAACCCAAACCTACCATCGGGTGCTGCAGCTTCTCCTCAACTTATATTACCGGGAGCATTAAAAATCACTGCAGAAAATATTAATAATTTGTATCCAACCTATGGTATTTGGATGGGATATTGGGCACCAAGTGGTAATTATTCACCAAGTGCTGGTTTAGTTACTTATAGTTTTACAACTGGTGATTATCAAAGCTTTACCCAATGGTACAATAATCTTTCTAACTATGATGCTATACAAAAACTGGCAGCAGCAGATGCTTCCCTCGTAAACTATCAAGCTATCGCAATGATCATGAAAGCTTATGGCTTTCAAGCATTGGTAGATAATTATAATGATGTTCCTTACAAACAAGCCTTCCAGGGTTTAACTGCCCTAACTCCTGTTTATGATAAAGGTTCTGACATTTATGATGATTTATTAGTTCAACTTGATGCTGCAATAGGACTTATTAATAAAAACACTACCGCTGCAAGCCCTGGCTCGGCAGATATTATGTTTAAAGGCGACATGATCAAATGGAAAAAGCTTGCCAATACTTTAAAATTACGTATTGCTATTCGCCAATATGCTAATGTTACTGCTAAAGATGCTGCTTTAAAAACCAATATTGCTGCTACTGCTGGCGAAGGATATTTATCCAGTGATGCCAACGGTGCGAATCTTGTTCAGGGAGCTGTTAATCCTGGTTATCTAAACAGTGATGCATATAATGGACAAGAAAGCCCATTTTGGTTAAAGTATGGATTTAATCAGAACGGTGTACCGACAGGTAGTGCAGGTAATGCTTATTATAGGGCAAATAACTTTGCAGTTAATTTACTTAAGGCTAATAATGACCCTCGCTTAAACGCTTTTTATTTGCCTATAAGTGGTGCGGTTATAGGTAATAACTATGGTAACCCTAACGGTATTTCTAATGTGTCAGTAAGTGCTATTGGTACTGGTTTATTAAAATCTGCAACAATGGATGCTATTGTTTTTCCAGCTTCAGAAGCATTATTTCTTCAATCAGAAGCATTAGTTGATGGTTTTGCAATTCCGGGCGACCCGCAGGATTTGTATAAGAGAGGTATTACCGCATCCTTTGTAGCTTTAGGTTTAACACCAGCACAAGCTATAACTTACTATTCTCAGGATAAGGTAAATGTTAGCTGGGGATCTTCGACAGACAAAATACAAGCTATTATCAATCAAAAATATTTTGCGATAATGGGGTATGGTAACTTAGAAGCATATAACGAGTATAGAAGAACTGGATTTCCTTTAAATATTCCAGTATCAGTTTATCCATCAAGTACAGTAACTAAAATACCTTCCAGAATATTTTATCCTACAGCCGAATATCAGCAAAATGCAGCTAATGTTCCAGCTGCATCAACTATTGATAAATTTAATTCAAAAATATTTTGGGCTAAATTTTAATTAAGCATAACACTTAAAAAAATGAAAAGAAAAAAACATACAAAAATATTAGTAGCATTCTTGGCCTTGACACTAATATTAAGCTCTTGTCTAAAAGACGATAGATATACAGATTTATCAAAAGGTGTACCTTTAGTAGAACTACCTCTGGCAGCATATCAAGCCAATAAAGTTATTGCAACCTCATATACAGCTGCATCCGGCACTCAAACACTAAGTGTTGTTGTAAATTTAGCTTCGGTAAACACCCTGAATACAGACTTAAATGTAACTTTAGCTGTTGATAATACTGGTTTGTCTGCAAGTTACCAGCCTTTACCAACAACTGCTTACATTGTAAGTAGTTTAGTTGCTACTATACCTGCTGGACAGCGGCAAGGCACTGTAAATTTTCAAATTAATCCTACAGCTGTTGGCACAACCGTAAAAAACTATGCTTTAAGAGTAGTCATTAAAGATGCGAGTGGACAGCAAATTAGCAATTACAATACTTTAGTGTATAATGTACAAGTGAAATAACTTGAATTTAGTCTGAAAAACCGTCTCATAGTAAAAAAATGAGGCGGTTTTTTTATAAATGAAATTTGAGTTGCTTAATAAACTATGACTAAGAAATTAATTTATAGAATATTGTTTAAGTTTTTTAGTAGAAATAAGAATGAAAAATTAAGCTTTTTGAATTTTATTATTTTAGATTAATCAATCAAAATTTGCCTTTCCACCAACTCCTCTAAAATCTCCACCAGTTCCTGTATACATTTATCCGCATTGGTTTTACTATGCGCCGGGAAAGCAACAGCTTTACGATATTGAACAGAAGTGATTTTAGATAGACTAACTGCTTCATCTACTTGCTTTTCTAAAATTTTCATTACGGTAATTACAACTTTTGGCTGAAGCAAAGCCAGCCGTTCACTTAACGGTTTAATGCCTGCTGTTCTTGCTTTTTGCCTAACTTCCAAAGGTAAACCATTAATCATTTCCGAACATAAATAATCAACATAGCAACCATTCTCTTTAAAAAATGCCAGGAACTCATCATCACTTTTAAACTCTCCGAAAACCTGATTGAATGCTTCTTTTATCGCCCTAAAAACATTGGAGTTTTTACGGTAGAAAAAAACTTTTCCCGGCTGCACAGCTTCCGTAATAAAAATAATTTGTGTCGTTCTTGGCTGATATTGCTGCCGGGTTTGCGCTAATTCTGCTGTCATACATTTTAAATGTGCTGATAGGATTAATGTTTGAAGCCTCACCCTAAATCAATTTTAAAAAAGAAAGAGTGGAAAGCAAGCTGGTAACGGCTGATAGCTAAAGGCTTCCTACAAACCAAACCCTTGTCCTGCTGTTTCAAATATCATGTACAACTCGCCTAATTTTAACGGTAAAGTTTTTGTTAATCCGATCCCGACACAAAGTGGTTTATCTTCCAGTATCTTTAAAGTTTTAGCCGAATATACCAAAGATCATCCCAACCGGACACCAAGTATCCAGCCCGGCCCTTTTCATGCCGACTTAAAGCTTTTAAATAACCTGCCCGAAAATACGTTACGCATCACCTTAATCGGCCATTCTTCATTGCTGATTGAAATTGACGGGAAGCGGTTTTTAACCGATCCGGTTTGGGTAAAACGTGCTTCGCCATTCCAGTTTTTTGGCCCGGAAAGATTTTTCCCGGCACCAATTTCCTTACAGGATTTACCAAAAATTGACGGCATCATCATCTCTCACGACCATTTCGATCACCTGGATGAAGCAACCGTAAAAACATTGGGTAAAAGAAGTATCCCGTTTTTTTGCTCTTTGGGCGTAGGTAAGATTTTGACCGATTGGGGCATCTCCAAAAACCAAATTACGGAGTTCGACTGGTGGCAGGAAAAGGAAATCTGGCCGGGCTTTACGTTGGCTGCGGCTCCGGCGCGCCATTTCTCCGGAAGAGGAATTTTGAATCGCAACACAACGCTTTGGGCTTCCTACGTCATCAAAGGCCCGAAACATAAAGTTTATTTTGGTGCTGATTCCGGTATCCATCCGCTTTTTAAAACCATTGGCGAAATGTACGGCCCTTTTGACATTGCCATGCTGGAAATCGGTGCTTCTAACCCGCTTTGGAAAGATATCCACATGGGGCCGGATCATGCTGCTGATGCTTTTTTAGCTTTAAATGCGAACCTGTTGATGCCGATCCACTGGGGATTATTTAACCTGGCTTTCCACACCTGGACGCAACCAATTGAAAGAATACTGGAACTTTCCGTGCAAAAAAACATCCCGTTACTGGTTCCGCAACCTGGCGAAACTTATATCTACAACGGCAAACCGTATGTAAATAATTGGTGGGAAGCTTACCGATAGCAGGATTAAGGCTTGCTTTTCATCTCGTTTTTTCGCATCGGCATGGCATCGATTGTTTTGTATAGTTTTTCTAAACTTACCGGTTCGCTGGCACGTAATTTTTCGCCGCCATCTTTCCCAAATAAAATAAAAGTAAAGTTTTGGGCTGAGGCTTTGTACTTTTTAAAAATACTTTCATTGGCTTTTAAACCAACAATTTCGTGAACCCGGATGTCGCGTTCTTTTAAACCGGCGGCATTAACCAGTATAAATTTTTGGGCGATAAAAGAAGCATTGCCGGGTTCCGCAGAAAAAATGTAAATATCCCGCGTACTTTTTTGCTGCGCCGATGTTTCCAATATTACAAAAAACAGGATTACAGTGGTTGAAAAGAGTTTTTTCATAAATGAATATAATTTTGAAATTTGTTACGAGAAGATCTTTATAGCTAATATTACCACGGCTTAAAAGCTGTGGCAACGAAAATTCCTGACAAGGATTTAGCCACATCTTAAATCCTGTGGCTAATTATAATGCTTCTTTTATCACCTAAAAATTCTGATTATTTATGCTGATACTTAGCGCGTTCGTATTGAACAGGCCATTTTACATCAGCACCTAAAGCTTGCGCTGCATGTAATGGGAAATAAGGATCACGCAGAGATTCTCGGGCGATTAAAACCAGATCTGCTTTGCCGCTGGCAATAATTTCTTCCATTTGCTCTGCTTCGGTAAGCAAACCCACGGCTCCGGTTAAAATACCGGTTTCACTTTTAATCTGTTCTGCAAAAGGAATCTGAAAACCCGGCCCGACCGGGATTTTTTGCCAGGAAACCAAACCGCCTGTAGAACAATCGATCAAATCGACACCTTTTTCCTTCAGGATAGCTGATAGTTTTACTGATTCTTCCGGATTCCAGCCGCCATCGGCCCAATCTGTAGCCGAAATACGGACAAACAAAGGTAAATCTTTCGGCCAGATTTCCTGTACTTCAGCCGTTACTTCTAACAAAAGCCGAATCCGGTTTTCAAAAGAACCACCGTATTGATCTGTTCTTTCATTACTTAACGGCGATAAAAACTGGTGCAGCAAGTAACCATGCGCCGCATGTAATTCCATCACTTTAAAACCAATTTCGATAGATCTGCGCGTTGCTTCCTTAAAATCATTAATTACTTTGGTAATCCCGCCTTCATCCAAAGCAATCGGTAATTCCGTTCCTTCCTTATACGGGATAGCACTCGGCGCAACGGTTTGCCAGCCTTCCGGTGCTTTACTGTGGATCAATTCGCCTCCTTTCCAGGGCGATTCATGGCTCGCTTTCCGGCCGGCATGTGCTAATTGTATGCCGGCAATTGAGCCGTTAGCATGGATAAAACCGACAATTTTTTTCAGCTCCGCAATGTGTTCATCTTTCCACAAACCTAAATCGTCCGGCGTAATTCTTGCCTCGGGCGAAACCGCCGTAGCTTCGATAATAATCAAACCGGCACCGCCAACCGCGCGGCTGCCGAGATGTACCAAATGCCAGTCGTTTGCAAAACCATCTGTGCTTGAATATTCGCACATCGGCGAAATCACGATACGGTTTTTCAGTTCTATACTCTTTATTTTGATCGGTTTAAACAGTTCTGCCATGATGCTTTTTTTATCGGTAAATTATTTGTGTAAATAACGCATCACTAGCAAACAGGTTTGTAACCAAATTATCGGGAACAGAATAAACGCTTTGAAATGACGGTTAACAATTGTAGAAGCGTGTATAATTTGTCACAAATAATTGTTGTATTTTTGGGTAGATTTATCAATTGTTATGAGTATTGAATTGAACTTACAAAACAAAAAACTCGAATTGATTCAATGGCTTTCAACATTGGAGAACTTAACCACTATCGAAAAAATAATGGATTTAAGAAAACAAGAAAACACAGATTGGTGGAATTCTATTTCTGAGAACGAAAAAGAATCTATAGAAAGAGGTTTGGCTGATGCAGAAGAAGGAAAACTAAATCCGCACAGCAAAGCCAGAGAACTTTATGAAAACTGGTTATAAAATTTTTTGGACAGATTTTGCATTAGATGAATTGGCGCAAACCATAAAATATCTGCAGGAAAACTGGACAGAAAAGGAAATTAAAATTTTCTCTACTCAGCTTGAAGAAACAATAGTTTTTATTTCAAAGAACCCAAACCTGTTTCAAAGCTCAGATACCAAAAAAGATGTTAGAAGAGCTGTAGTTGCAAAACACAATTCTTTATATTACCGGTTAAAAAATAATGATATTGAAATAATATCTCTCTTCTCGCACCGCCAAAATCCTAAGAAAAGAAAACTGAAATAGAAGAGTTTAAAAGATCAGACATATCTTCAATTACAAATCCACCTTTGGATAATGTATCTCATATTTCTCCAACTCCAACACTATTGCGTTTAAAATTGTATAGTTTTTATACCACTTTTTATCAGCCGGAATGATTTTCCAGGATGCCGCTTTGTCGCAATGCTCAAAAATAAATTCATAAACTTTAGCAAAAGCATCGTGCTGGCTAATGGCTAAAATATCTTCCTTTTGATACTTCCAGCGTTTATATTCGTTGGTTTTACGTGCCTGCAAACGCTCAACCTGCTCATCGTGCGAAACATGCAGATAAAATTTCATTAAAATCGTGTTGTTCCGCACCAAGCCTTTTTCAAAAGAATTAATCTCTTCACAACGATTTTTGATCAAATTATCATCGATAGATTTATTAACGGCAGGCACCAAAATATCTTCGTACTGCGACCGGTTAAAAATCTGGATCATTCCTTTTTCCGGCGTTTCTTTGCTGATTCGCCATAAAAAATGATGCGCCCGTTCTTCTTCCGTTGGTGCTTTAAATGATTTTACACGACAGCCGGCAGGATTTACGCCCGAAAAAACATGCTTTACCGCGCTGTCTTTCCCGGAAGCGTCCATTCCCTGCAAAATAATCAGCACATCGTACTTCTTTTGTGCAAATAATTTATTCTGGATTTCGGCCAGTTTTTCTGTCAGCTTTACGCTTTCTTCCGCAGCTTCTTCCTTCGTTATTTTTTCTTCCGGCGAGGTAGAAATATCGGCCAGTTTAATTTTTTTACTCATGATGCTTCTTTTACAGGCTAAATTTTATCCAGCCTTCTCCTTCATAACCAAAAATAAACTGTTTTGGGTTGATTATTTCTGCCAGAATTTCTACCGAATCCACAATCCGCGGCCCGGAACGGTTGAAATACTGATTGCCGTCTGCAATAAAAAACTTATTGTTTTTAACCGCCTGCAAATCCTTAAAATAAATTTCCTGCAAAAGCAAATCCATTTCTTTTAAAGTACGTTCGATGCTGAAACCGCAAGGCATCGCGATAATGATTTCCGGATCGGCCTGTACCAAATCCATCCAATTAATGGCTGGCGAATGTTTTCCGTTTTCTGATAAAACAGCTGATCCGCCTGCAAGTTCCACCATTTCCGGTGTCCAGTTGCCGGCAATCCTCAGCGGCGAAAGCCACTCGATACAGGCAACCGTTGGTTTTTGAGTGATAAATTTAAGTTTATGCTGGATCAAATCTGTTCTTTCGTGCATCCGGTCCAGCAAATCTGCACCACGATCCGGCACGCCTAAAATTTCCGATACTGTTTTTATATCATTAAAAACAGCATCCAAATTATCCGGTTCCAGCGAAATAATTTCAACCGGATAATCCAGTAAATCCTCCAGCGCATTTTCTACATCGCTCAAACTCACGGCGCAAACTTCACATTGCGTTTGGGTGATGATCACATCCGGTTTCAGCTGTTTAATCAGTTCGCGGTCAATCTGGTAAAATGATAAAGCATCCGTTAAAATACCTTTTACCTGTTTATCAATCTCCAAACTATTTGCCGTTGGATCCAGCATCGCCGACGAACAAACCGACCGGTTTAAAATACTTTCCGGGTAATCGCATTCGTGCGAACGGCCCACTAATTGCGCTTCCAGGCCCAGTTCGCATACAATTTCGGTTCCGGCTGCTAACAGGGAAATGATTCTTTTTTGATTCAATTTGATAAATTATAACTTCACTTCTAAAAATAAAATGCCATGGTTCTCATTTCCCCCTTTTGAAGGGGGCCAGGGGGATGATCTTCAACCTAATAAATCAACCTTGAACAACCACTACAATAAACAAAATAAGCAATTCGCCCGCAATTTGCGCAATGATTCTACACCGGCAGAAATCCGGCTCTGGAGCGATTTGTTGCGGGCAAAAGGTTTTTATGGTTATGCATTCCTCCGCCAGCGGCCAATTGGTAATTATATCGCTGATTTTTTTTGTAAAGAATTACAATTGATTATTGAATTAGATGGAAGAAGTCATCAGCATAAAGAACAAGTCGAAAGCGATGTTATGCGTGATCGAAAATTACAGGAGTTAGGTTATACAACAATTCGTTTTGAGGATAATGAGGTTTTGTATGATTTTAACAACGTGATCAGGACTTTGGAAGTTTTTGTGGAGAAGTTTGTGGAGAGAAAAAAGCAGGAAGGTCATCCCCCTAACCCCCTTCAAAGGGGGAAGCATCACGCAGACCTATCTAATGGAAACCAAATTAATAATTTTGATAAACTGCTCATGATTCTTTTATGCCTATTTTTTCTAAGTAGCTGCACATCTAAAAATCAATCCAACAAAACGGTTTTTAACTTTAACATGGATGATTTGCTTACCTCACTTGATCCGGCTTTTGCACGAAACCAGAACGCGCTTTGGTGCGATAACCAGATTTATAACGGTTTGGTGCAAATCGGCGACAGCTTGAAAACTAAACCCTGCATCGCCAAAAGCTGGAATGTTTCTGCGGATGGTTTGCATTATACGTTCCATTTGCGCCGAGATGTTTTCTTTCAGGATGATGCGCAATTTAAAAACGGAAAAGGCCGAAAAGCGGTGGCGGCAGATTTTGTTTACAGTTTTTCCAGATTGATTGATCCCAAAATTGGCTCCTCCGGTTCCTGGATTTTTAGTGATAAAGTAGCGGTAAAAGAAGCATTTGAAGCACCGAACGATTTTACTTTCATCATCAATTTAAAAAAGCCTTTTCCGCCGATGCTGAGTTTGCTTACGGCACAATATTGTTCGGTTGTGCCGCATGAAGTGGTTGATTTTTACGGGAAAGATTTCCGCAGCCATCCGGTTGGCACCGGCCCGTTTAAGTTTAAGTATTGGAAGGAAGGCGAAGTTTTAATCCTCCTTAAAAACGAAAAATACTGGGAAATTGAAAACGGACACCGGTTGCCTTATCTTGATGCTGTTCGCGGCACTTTTATCACCAATAAACAAACGGCTTTTATGGAGTTTGTAAAACATAATCTGGATTTTTTTAACGATGTGGACGGCAGTTACCGCGATGATATTTTGACCAAATCCGGGAAAATTACCAAAAAATACAAAGGTAAATTCCAGTTTAAAACCCGGCCTTACCTCAATACAGAATATTTGGGAATGCTGGTTGACAGCAGTTTAAGCATCGTTAAAAATTCGCCGTTGCGGATTAAAAAAGTAAGGCAGGCCATTAATTACGCTATCGACCGGGAAAAGATGGTGAAATACTTACGCAACAACATCGGCACACCTGGTCACGCCGGTTTTGTGCCGGTTGGAATGCCTGGTTTTGAGCAGCAAATTGTGAAAGGTTATCATTATGATCCGGATAAAGCACGGAAATTACTGGCTGAAGCTGGTTTTAACAACAATCATCCCGTTCCGGAAATCCTGCTGAATACGACTACAACTTACCGCGATTTAATAGAATTTGTACAAGGGCAGCTCAATTCCATCGGCATCCGTACGCGCGTAGAAGTCAGCCAGGGAGCCAGTTTACGAGAAATGATTGCTAAAAACAGCATCAACTTTTTCCGTGGAAACTGGATTGCGGATTACTCGGATGCCGAAAATTATTTGTCGGTTTTCTATTCTAAAAATAAAGTTCCTTTCGGGCCAAATTATACGGCGTTTTATAATGCTGATTTTGATCGATTATTTGAAGACAGTTATCTGGCAAAAACCGATTCGGCACGGTTTAAACTGTACCGGCAGATGGATCAATTAGTAATGGAAGAATCGCCGGTGGTTGTTTTGTATTACTATAAATTAGTGAATTTGTATCAGAATAACATCAGCGGCATCAGCACCAACGGACAAAATTTGCTGATTTTGAAAAGGGTTAAAAAGGCAAAAGATTGAATGGGAAAGGTTGATAGTTCATGGTTGATAGTTCATGGTTGATAGCTGATAGTTCATGGCTCATGGTTGATAGCTTTTAAACAAAAAAATCCGGCTGGTTAGGCCGGATTTAAATGCTTCTTTTATCGGATAAATTATTGCCTGCCGCCACCGCCGGCACCGTTGCTGCCGGATGGAATACCGCCGCCGCCTGTATCACCTTGTTTCAAATCATCATTATTAATTCCTTTTTTCGACTGAACATTATAATTGATTTTACCGAAATTGTAGCTAAACGTTAAACCGAAAGAACGGAACGGAAATGCTGTTTTACTAATTTGTGTTAGATGATCGGTATTGATAGTTTGGTTAAAGTTGATCGCTTTTGTAAACGGAGAAAGTGTATTGAATCCAATCGATGCTTTTTTGTTAAGCACTTGCTTTTTCACTCCGAAACCGATAAAACCAAAAGAAGGGTTTGTGCCCTGAATAGTACGGCGCGGCGAGTTTAAAATGGCGAAAGTCTCCGCAGAAAACCCTTTTTTTAACTCCAGGGTTCCGTTTGCAAAAATATTGTATAAAATATAGGTTCCGGTGCTGGATTGCTGTGCCTGATAAACACCATTAGCACTCGGATTGTAAGTGAAAGTGTTGATGCTTGCCCTAAAAGTTAAGGGTTTAACAGGCGTAATAGAACCAAAAAAACTCACCCCGAGAGAATTATTCTCGCCGATGTTAAAATAATTTGTACGGTTAACGTTACGGGTAACATCCGCACCGCTGGAATTAACGGTGGTATAAGCAACCGTACTTACCAAACTTTCGATCACATTATTGGTGTGTTTGTAATAAACCGAAGCGTTAACTACCGAAGATTTTATAAACGTGTTAAAGTTAAGTTCTACGGTTTGAGAAACTTCCGGTGATAAATAAGGGTTTCCGACAGTTTGATTCTGTACGTTGCTGGTATTTAAGAAAGGATTTAGAAATTGCAGGCTTGGCCGCTGAATACGTTTTGTATAGCTTAGCTTAAAAGTTTTGGTACCAAAGGCTTTAGAAATTGCAAAACTCGGGATAAACGTTGTGTAACTATTATCAAACGGAACTAAACCAAGCAAAGCATTGGCGGATTTGCCTTCAATCTGTGTGTTTTCTACACGTGCGCCAACCTGCAAACCAACACTTTTCGGCAGTGTAAAACTAAATACGCTGTAACCGGCATAAACATTCTGGTTGTAATCGTAATTATTGGAAGTTGCAGGATTGAAATTAAAACTGCCGCCGTTTATCTGATTATAAAAATCAGAATTACTATTGATTACCCTGAAAATTGATTTTGCACCGGCTTCAATCTTCAACACTTTATTTACCGGTAAAGTATAATCTGCCTGGGCTGTATATTCATTATTGGTACCGTCATTATTAGCCTGCTGATTTTGAAAAGAGTTTGTTGACGGCGCAACAGCAGCAAATAAGGAAGTGTAATCTACCTGTGTAACGCTGTGGCTCCATTGCCCGGCAATTGATAATTCTTCACCTTCTTTCTTAAATTTATGCGTAAAATCAGCATTCCAGTCAAACCCGCCGAATGTAGTTTTAGCATTGTTGTTATTATTGTAAGCCACGTTGCCGTAAACAGGGTCTGTGGTTACGTTATTAATCAGTGCATTGCTATTAAAGCCGCCCTGGTTAACCCGGATGGTAGAATTAATACTGTTAAAATTATTGAAATCATAATTTACTGACCCCGAACCTGTGCCGGCATAACGTTTTACACGGCTGTTGCTATTTTGGTTGGTTTGCGTTCTGGAAGTATCGTTATAACTAAAAAAAGTAGTTGGCGTAGTTTGCGGCCAGGTAAAATTTCCACCCAAATTAGCGGTAATCGTTAACCGGTTTTGTTTAATGTTGAGGTTGATGTTACCATTATTTTGCCTCGTGCCTACACCGCCGCTTACCGAACCGCTTACGCCGGCAACGTTTTTGCTTTTTGTAATAATATTGATGATACCACCGGAACCTTCTGCATCGTATTTTGCTGATGGTGAAGTAATTACTTCTACATTTTTAATCTGATCGGCAGGCAAAGAGCGCAATACATCAGCTAAATTATTGGAAGTTGCACCGGATGGTTTTCCGTTAATCAACACCCTAACGTTCTGATCGCCGCGCAAAGCTACGTTACCGTTGATATCGACAGACAATAACGGGACTTTTCTTAAAACATCCGTAGCGTTGCCGCCTGCAGAAGTAATATCTTTTTCGGCATTGAAAACTATTTTGTCGATACGGTTTTCAATCAGCGCTGTGGTTCCTACAACATCCACGCCTTTTAAAACACGGCCCGAAGGTGATAAACGTACGCTGCCGAGGTTGAAATCCGGCTTTGCAGGTGTAGTGGTAACCGGATCGATGGTTTTAGTTGGATAACCAATAAAACTGACCGTAATTTTGTACTTCCCGGTGTTAACATTATTGATCCGGAAAACACCTTTTTCGTCGGTCACTACACCGTTTAAAGGCACTTTTCCGCCGCTGCGGTATAAAGTGATGGTAGCGTAATCAATCGGCTTTTTGGTAACCGAATCAACAACCGAACCGGAAATCCTGCCCACAACAGAAGGGCCGCCGCCACCGCCGAGAAATTGAGCTTGTGCTGTAAATGCAACTATAAAGAAGGAAAAAAGTAGAAATAAACGTTTCATTGAGTTATTTTTGTATTAGGAGGCGCAAAAGTGATAATTGTTACGGCCAATAACTTTTTTTGTATGGTAAAAGAAGTATTGTAACCTTTTCTTTACAATTTATGAAAAGAGTGAGGTATGAGGAGCGAGGTTTCGAATAGTTTGAAAATTAAATCTACAATATAAAAAGGGTTAAAAATCAGAATGATAAAGATTATTGCATCTTCTAAATCCGGTCTTTTTTTCTCCGCTCTCCACTCCTCCTAAACCACCATATTTACAATCCGGCCTTTCACCACAATCACTTTTTTAGGCGTTTGTCCGGCCAGGTATTTCTGCACATTTTCATCGGCTAAAACCAGCGTTTCCACTTCTTTCGGTTCTAAACTTAACGGAATGCTCAGGTTTGTTTTTGTTTTTCCGTTGATGGAAATCGGGTACGAAAACGCATCTTCCACCAAAAACTCCGGATTAAATTTTGGAAATTCAGCATAAGATAAAGTTCCGGCTTCGTTGCCTAACAACTTCCACAATTCCTCGCAAATGTGCGGCGCGTAAGGCGATAAAATAATCACCATATCCTGCAGGATGCTTCTTTTAGCACACTTTAATTCCATCAGTTCATTCACCGCAATCATAAAGCTGGAAACGGAAGTATTAAACGAGAAACGCTCTACATCATCTTCTACTTTTTTAATGATTTTATGCAGCGATTTCAGTTCGGCTTTGCTTGCTGCTTCGTTTATCACCCTAAAATTGAAGTTATCATCATGAAACAGTTTCCAGAACTTCCGCAGAAATTTAAAAACGCCTTCAATGCCGTTGGTGTTCCAGGGTTTGGATTGTTCCAGCGGACCTAAAAACATTTCGTACATCCGCAAAGTATCCGCACCGTAACGTTCAATCATTTCATCCGGATTGACTACGTTAAACTTGGATTTGGACATTTTTTCTACTTCGTGGCCGCATCGATATACTTCATTTAATCTTTTCTCAAAAGAAAAAATTGGCAACCCACACTCTAAAACGAATTGTGCATTTGTATCTACTTTATTGGAGATTTTAAAGGCTTCTACATCTAAGATATCATTTGATATAAGGTTTACATCAACATGTTGAGCTGATAAAATATAGTCTGGAATATCTTCTTCTCTGAATCCTAATTTTGTAAAAAAGTCTACTCGATATTCTCGATCATTTGATAGTTTATCATAAACAGATTTAGATACAAAATAAGTTTGCCTTCCACTATTTATATCAAAAAACAACCTATAAACAAAGCTCGATCTTCCCTGAATCATTCCCTGGTTAATCAGCTTTTTAAAAGGTTCTTCCACTTCAATCAAACCCAAATCTTTTAAAAACTTGTTCCAGAAACGGCTGTACAACAAATGCCCGGTTGCATGTTCGCTGCCACCGATGTATAAATCCACATCTTTCCAGTAATCTATGGCTTCTTTTGGCGCGAAAACGTTCTCCGCTCTTTCCTCTTTGGTCGCCATGTAACGATACCAGTACCAGCTGCTGCCTGCCCAGCCTGGCATGGTGCTTAATTCGTATTCAAATTCGTTCTGGTATTTCCAGTTTTCGGCACGAGCCAAAGGTGGTTCGCCACTTTCGGTTGGCAAATATTTATCCACTTCCGGCAAAACCAAAGGCAATTCGTTTTCATCAATTAAATGCGGCAAACCATCTTTAAAATAAACCGGAACAGGTTCGCCCCAGTAACGCTGCCGACCAAAAATCGCATCGCGCTGGCGGTAATTAATTTTGGCTTTTCCGGCGCCTAATGCTTCCAGTTTAGCAATCACCGCAGCGGTTGCTTCCTTGTAAGTCATGCCGTTGATAAAACCGGAATTGATGTAATGGCCTTCTTTGGTAGCATCTGCTTCTTTTAGCACCTCTTTTTGCGTATCCAGAATGGCCACAATCGGCAAATTAAAATGCGTGGCAAAACGATGATCGCGCGCATCGCCGGAAGGAACGCCCATCACCGCGCCGGTTCCGTATCCGGCCAAAACATAATCCGCAATCCAAACCGGAATTTTGTTTCCATTTAAAGGATTGATTACATAACTGCCCGTAAAAGCGCCGGAAACGGTTTTGGTATCCGCCATCCGGTCCAGTTCCGATTTCTTTTTTGCCTGATCGATGTAAGCATCAATATCGGCCTGCTGATCTGGCGTGGTTAAGTGTTTTACCAACTCATGTTCCGGGGCCAGAACCACGAAAGTTACGCCGAAAGTGGTATCAACGCGGGTGGTGAAGACTTCGATGAATGGAGTGGAGAGCGAGGAACCAGCAACGAGAAATGGAGCGGAGAGCGGATTTGCATTGTCGCTCTTTTCACTCTCCGCTCCTCGCTCTTTATTTTCTCCCCTCTCCACTTTAAACCTCACCATTGCGCCAACACTTTTACCAATCCAGTTGCGCTGCATTTCTTTCAGCGGTTCCGGCCAGTCGATGGTATCCAAACCTTGCAGTAAACGCTCAGCATACGCTGTGATGCGCATGCTCCACTGCATCATTTTTTTCTGTTCTACCGGATAACCGCCGCGTTCCGAAAAGCCGTCTTTTACTTCATCATTGGCCAGAACCGTTCCTAATGCCGCACACCAGTTTACGGTGCTTTCGCGGAGATACGTTAAGCGGTATTTCAGTAATTGTTCTTGTTTTTCCTGATCGGTGAAAGTAAGCCATTCCTCCGCAGAAAAACTTAATACATCGTCGTCCGATGCTGCTTTTACCGATGTATTTCCTTCAACCTCAAACTTTTGAATTAAGGTGGAGATCGGTTCCGCTTTGTCTGTTTCCCGGTTGTACCAGGAATTGAAAAGCTGCATAAAAATCCATTGCGTCCATTTATAATAATCCGGCGAACTGGTGCGCACTTCGCGGCTCCAATCAAAAGAAAACCCAATCTGGTCTAACTGCCGACGATAGGTTGCAATATTTTGTTCGGTGGTGATGGCCGGATGTTGTCCGGTTTGTATCGCGTACTGTTCTGCCGGCAACCCGAAAGAATCGTAACCCATCGGATGTAGCACGTTAAAACCTTTCAGCCGTTTATAGCGCGCAAAAATATCCGAAGCAATATAACCAAGCGGATGGCCAACGTGCAAACCGGCCCCGGAAGGATACGGAAACATGTCCATTACATAATATTTTGGTTTGGTGGAATGATTTTCGGCTTTAAACGTGTTGTTTTCGGCCCAGAATTGTTGCCATTCGCTTTCTATTTTTTTAAACTGATAATCCATTTTCGGTTCTGCGGAGAATTGAACCGCGAAATTAAAAAATTTGATGGGTTAAGAATGTATAATGTCAAGTATCAGTTTTAGGATGATAAAAGAAGTATGAAATAGTTGAGCAGTTTTGTTTTGCGTTATCCGCACCGTTTTAAGCGCCGCCAATAATGGCAACTTCAAAATGGAAAGCTGGCGGACACCTTGTTTGCCCGATAACCGCAGGAAAATCAGAATGAACGTAAACATGATAAACGTCCGCAAAACAACTTCGCCAGCCAGCCTCCAACTTAAATCGTTTACAAAGATTTTATGCCAATCGAACATGATTAATAGGAGTTTAAACTTGTAAACTCATTTATTTGGTTTTTGCTGAATGTGATTAATTTAGAAACCGGATTTTATACCGGTAAAAGAAGTATCCGATTTTACTGATAGCCCATCGCCTGCAGCTTAAATAATTCTGCATATTTCCCCTGTTTTGCAAGCAATTGCTGGTGCGTTCCGATTTCTAAAACCGTTCCCTTTTCCAAAACTAAAATTCGGTCGGCCAGTCGCGCTGTAGAAAACCGATGCGAAATCAACACGGCAGATTTCCCTTTGGTTAGTTCGGCAAATCGCTGGAAAACTTCGTATTCTGCACGCGCATCCAAAGCGGCGGTTGGTTCATCCAGGATTAAAACCTGTGCATCTTTCATATAGGCGCGCGCCAGGGCAACTTTTTGCCATTCGCCGCCGGAAAGTTCTACGCCGTCGTTAAATCTCCGGCCGAGCCACTGGTTATATTGATCAGGTAATTTTTCGGCAAGCGAATCGGCCAGGCTTTCATGTGCTGCTTTTTTTATCAAGGAAAAATTGTTGATTTGGGCGATATTCCCGACGGCAATATTCTGTGATAAAGTCATTTGGTAACGCAGATAATCCTGGAAAATCACGCCGATGTTGAAACGTAAATCTTCTATCGCGTAACTTTTTAAGTCGATGCCATCCAGCAAAATCCTTCCTTCGGTTGGGTTGTATAATCGCGCCAGTAACTTAACCAATGTAGTTTTTCCGGCACCGTTTTCGCCTACCAAAGCTAATTTTTCGCCGGGATTTAAGGTGAAATTTAAATATCGATTTGCCCAGATTTCGGAATTATGGTATTGAAAACCTACATTTTCGAACACAAATCCCTGTTTAATAGGATTTGGAAAAGGCAGCGGGGTTTCGGCAACTTCAATTTTTGGTTTGATCTCGAAGAATTCTAAAAAATCTGTGAGGTAAATTGCACCTTGCGCAACGGCGGCAAAACGGGTTAAAATCCCTTCCATCAAACTTCTTAACTGCCGGAAAGAACCAGCCAGAAAAGTGAGGTCGCCAACGGTTAAATTACCGTTTACCGTACGGATAATGATAAAAACATAAGCTAAATAATAACCGATGCTGCCCAGAACGGAAAAAAAAGTACCCCAGCCGGAACGTTTAACGGACAGTTTGCTGTTATCGGCATAAAACTTATCCGAAAGGTTTTTAAAGCGATTGATAACGAATTCTGCCAGGTTAAACAGTTTGATTTCTTTGGCAGTTTCGTCGCTTGCGCCCAAATAACGCAGGTAATCCAGTTCGCGGCGTTCCGGCGTTTGGCTTCGGGTTAAAGCGTAATTTTGATTATTGAAGTAAGATTCTCCCCAAAAAGCCGGAATAATGGCTACCAATAAAAGCAAAATCAGCCAGGGATTAAAGGCAATTAAACCGGTGATGAGGAAACCCATCGAAATAATATCCTGCACCTGGCTCATCACCTGCGAAAGCAAAACCGTGCGGCCAACGGTTTGCTGCCGGGCGCGCTCCAGCTTATCGTAAAAAACGGAATCTTCAAACTGATCCAAATCCAGTGTGGCAGCGTGGCGCATAATCCTGACGGATGTATGGTTGGAAAAAAGATCACCTAAAAGACTGTCTAACAGATTGATTAACCGGTTTAAACCATCGGTAAAAATGGCGAGGCCAAATTCTATCGCAACCAATTTCCACAAATGAGAATGATCGGGATGGCTGGCCGAATTGTGGTTTAATTGCACCACTTCATCTACAATCAGCTTCCCGATATACAGCAACGCAACCGGCATCGCAGAACGAATCAACCGTAAAATAAAGCTAAACGAGGTTTTCCAGGGACTGCTTTGCCAAACCAGTTTAAAAAATTGCGGGAGGTTGCCTAAAGCCGACAGTCGGTTTTTAAAGGTTATATTTTTAGTTTGGATGCGATTTCTTTCTTTCGACATTAAAATTATTATAACAAAAAAATGCGGTCTTTTTCAAGATGAGATTTTTGTTTTGTCATGCCGAACTTGTTTCGGCATCTCATAGGACAGGATTATTGCTTTTCACGAGAGATCCTGAAACAAGTTCAGGATGACAGAATTCAATTTTTATACTATAAAAACAGCATCACATTAATCCTCTTTCGGCGCATCTTTTATCGGGTCAACCGGCTGCTCCTCATTCTGATAATACTCTGCCGGATTTTCAGTTTTGGCCATTGCATCATCTTCGTGGTAGGTTTTATCTTCTTTTTTTTGAATACTATCGTGGCCTTCATCCACTTTCGGAAACGTTTTTTCGTCGGAAGGAGAAGGTTTATTTGTTGAATTTGCTTTTTCCATGATGCTGTTTTTATCTACCTAAAACTGTTGTTGCTGCAAATAGTTCTGCAAAAAACACCGCCGAATATCCTGTTAATATTTGTTAAACTTTGTATCCGGTTTTTGAGTATGATGAAATTAAAATAGATATTGTTTTACCTTTGAACAGTAGTTTTCTATTTTCGCAAAAAGGTTTTGGCTATGTTGGAAGAATTTGAAGCAAGCACTTCAGCAAAAAAAACAAAAACGATTTATATTTCTACCGTTATCAGCATTGCGATGGTACTGCTGATGGTTGGTTTGCTGGGTTTGATTTTGGTGCACGCGCATAATTTATCACGTTATGTAAAGGAAAACATCGTGCTTAATATTATTGTGGATGATGCCGCCCGCGAAACCGATATTTTACAGCTGCAAAAACAGCTCGACGTTAATCCGCAGGTAAAACAAACCCAATATATTACCAAAGAACTGGCCGCCCGCAACCTGCAAAAAGATATGGGCGAAGATTTTATCAAGTTTTTGGGTTACAACCCGCTGCTATCTTCCATCGATGTTTACATGAAAGCAGATTTTGCCAACAACGCTAACATCACCAGGTTTAAAGCCGAACTCATTAAAAATCCATTGGTAAAAGAAGTAATTTACCAGCAATCGCTGGTGGATTTGATGAATGATAAAATTTATTCCATCAGTATTGTAATTTTAGGATTTGCAGGCATTTTCCTGATCGTTTCGGTTGCATTGATTAACAACACCATCAGTCTGGCTATTTATTCACAGCGTTTTTTAATCAAATCGATGCAACTGGTTGGCGCAACCAAAGGCTTTATCCGCTGGCCGTTTGTTGGTTTTGCACTGCTGCATGGTTTGCTGGGCGGCTTTATCGCCATCATTTTACTCATCGGCTGTTTGTATTTAGGTTACCGCGAAGTGCCGGATTTAATCCTGCTGCGCAACTATTACGAATTCGGGATCATCTTTTTAGGAATAGTTGGCCTGGGCATGTTTATCTCCGGTTTCAGCACTTTTCTGGCGGTAAACAAATTTTTACGTTTAAAACTTTACGATCTTTACAGATAAAATAATGGCACTAAAAAACACAGAAACAGAAGTTAAGCCTTCGCATTTTGTATTTAATAAAAGTAATTACCGCTGGATGCTGATTAGTATGGCCGTAGTTGTAATCGGCTTTTTGCTGATGACCGGCGACACTGATATTTACGATTTCCGCAAAATTGTACTGGCACCAATTGTGGTTCTGGCCGGTTTCGGATTAGGTTTTTATGCGATCCTAAAAAAACCTGACCACAAAGCATGAATCTAATTCACGTTATTATTCTGGCTGTTATCGAAGGTATTACCGAGTTTTTACCCGTTTCTTCTACAGGCCACATGGTTATTGCCAGTGCTTTTATGGGCATCGGAAAAAACGATTTTGTTAAACTGTTTGAGGTTTGTATTCAACTTGGTGCTATACTTTCCGTTGTTGTTCTCTACTTCAAACGATTTTTTCGCTCTATTGATTTCTACTTAAAACTGGTTGCAGGTGTAATTCCGGCTGTAATTGTTGGCGTTTTATTTAAAAAGAAAATTGATATTTTGCTCGAAAGTCCGCTTGTGGTAGCCATAATGCTGGTTGTTGGTGGTGTTATTTTGCTTTTTGTAGATGAATGGTTTAACAGGCCAACAGTTGACAAAGAAAAAGAAATTGATTACCCAACCGCGTTTAAAGTAGGTTTATTCCAATGCCTTGCTGTAATTCCTGGCGTTTCCCGCTCTGCGGCAACAATTGTTGGTGGCATGAGCCAAAAACTTTCCCGTAAGGCAGCAGCCGAATTTTCGTTTTTCCTTGCCGTTCCAACCATGTTTGGTGCTACTGTAAAAGAACTTTGGGATTACCATAAACATCACACACAAATGTTTGATGGCGATCAAATTAAATACCTGCTGATTGGTAACATCATTGCTTTTGTGGTAGCTATGCTTGCCATTAAAACTTTTATTACTTATTTGGAAAAGAAAGGCTTTAAAATGTTTGGCTTCTACCGGATTTTAGCCGGATTGGTGCTGATTGCCTTGTATTTTACCGGACATTTAGCTGCATAGAAATCAATATTTTGCCTGATAAAAACAGCACGTTCAAAAATTTTAATTTCCCCGAAGGAGAACTTCTTTTAATTAACAAACCTTACAACTGGACGAGTTTTGATGTGGTTGGAAAAATCCGCAATTCGATGAAACCGCTGAAATTAAAAGTTGGCCACGCCGGAACTTTAGATCCGTTAGCAACCGGTTTACTTATCGTTTGTACCGGAAAACTAACAAAGCAAATCGATACTTTCCAGGCAGAAGAAAAAGAATACACCGGCACGATGGTTCTGGGTGCCACAACGCCTTCTTACGATTTGGAAACCGAAGTTGACCAGATTTTCTCCTTGGAAGGAATTTCCGAAGAAAAGATAAAAGAAAATACGAAGCAGTTTTTGGGTGAGATTGACCAGTTTCCGCCGGCACATTCTGCCATCAAAATCAACGGCGAACGTTTGTACGAAAAAGCCCGCCGCGGCGAAACAATAGAACGCCGAAGCCGAAAAGTAACAATTTCTGTTTTTGAAATCACACAGATCGAACTGCCGGAAATCCACTTTCGTGTGGTTTGCAGCAAAGGCACATACATCCGTTCCTTAATACACGATTTCGGCGCAGCTTTGCAAAACGGTGCATTCCTTTCCAAATTAACCCGAACCCGAAGCGGCAACTTCCACCTAAAAGATGCGTACGAAGTGATGGATTTAGTTAATCATATCCGTTCCCAAAAAACGGAAACCACGCCTGTTGGTTAATACTTCTTTTATCACCTAAAAAATTAACCTGTTAAAAACAGCATGCATATTTACCACGACATCCGCGAATTTAAGCCGCTCCAAAATGCAGTAGTTACGATCGGTACGTTTGATGGTGTGCATTTAGGGCATCGAAAAATAATTTCGCGTTTGCAGGAAGTGGCGCGGCAAACCGGCGGCGAAACGGTAATCCTCACTTTTTTTCCGCATCCGCGGATGATTTTGCATCCGGAAGATCAGAATTTAAAACTGATTACCACCATTTCTGAAAAAGCAGATTTGCTGGCCGGTTTAGGCATCGATCATTTGATTATCACACCTTTTTCGCGCGATTTTTCTAATCTTTCTGCCGAAGAATATATCCGCGAAATGCTGGTGAATCGCATCGGCACCAAAAAAATTGTGATTGGTTATGATCATCGTTTCGGCAAAGATCGTAGCGGCGGATTAGCAGAACTGCAGCAATTTGCGCCGGTTTATGATTATCAGGTCGAAGAAATACCTGAACAGGATGTAAATGAAGTGGCCGTAAGTTCGAGCCGCATCCGCGTGGCCGTATTAAATGGCGAAGTAAGTTTAGCCAACCAGTTTTTAGGTTATGCTTTTTTTATCACCGGAAAAGTGATCCGCGGCGACCAGATCGGCCGTACAATTGGTTATCCAACGGCAAACCTTTTCATCGAAGAAAACTATAAATTGATTCCTGCCGACGGGATTTATGCGGTGGAAGTTAGAGCGGAGAGGTTAGAGCGGCGAGCGGAAAATCAAAAAGACGACACCATGCTTCCCACTCCTGATTCCGCGCTCCCCGCTCCCCAAACCCCGCTCCTCGGCATGGCTTACATAGGCCATCGCCCAACTATCAACGGTATGACACGCAATATTGAAGTGAATATTTTTGATTTTAATAGCGATATTTATAACCAGACTTTGCAAATGAGTTTTCATGCTTTTATCCGGCACGACGTTAAATTTGCCGGCCTGGAGGAGTTGACCCGGCAGTTGGGCCGCGATAAAGAAAGCGTTCTTTCGTTTTTTAGCAGATAAAAACAGTATCTTCCATTTCTAAATTATGGCTTTGGAAAAACTGGATCTCGATAAACAAGAAAGTGAGTTTTTGGACGAAACCATTTCGCATTGGGAAAAGCAAGGTTTAATCGAACCCAACCTCGCCCAAAACCTGCGCAATAGTTACGATGTTAAAGGCTTTGATTGGAAACGGCTGGCACAATATTCTTTTTGGGTAGCTTTATTTTGCGGCTTGATTGCCATCGCTTCGCTGATTATTGATGATAAAGTAATCCGCTGGCTACAGCAATTGTACAACACACCGGATATTTTAATCAGCTTGTTTTCAGGAGTTTTGGCTGCATTTTTATTCATCAGAGGCAGCAAACTAAAAAAAACTGCCCCGCAGAAAGTATTTAGTAACGAAGCCATTATTTTCCTGGGCATCCTGTTTACCGCAAACTGCATCGCTTACTTGGGCAAAACTTTTGATAACGGTTCCGGCCATTACTCGCTGCTGTTTTTACTGTCGGTTTTTGTGTATGGTTTTATCGCCTACAAACTCAATTCGCACTTAATCTGGCTGTTTGCGCTGATTTCGCTCGGAAGCTGGTTCGGTACAGAAACCGGCTACCAAACCGATTGGCGGCATTACTTTTTGGGCATGAATTATCCGTTGCGTTTTGTAGTTTTCGGGGCAATATTGGTGGCCTTTTGTTTTGTGTTGAGGAAAAAACGCTGGCTGGAATACTTCCGGGAATTCACTTACATTATGGGTATGGCTTACCTTTTTTGCTCGTTGTGGCTGCTTTCCATCTTTGGTAATTTCGGTACGATTAACGATTGGCTGCACGTAAAACAGATCAGCCTTTTTTACTGGGCTATCATTTCCATCGTTGTTTCCATTGCTTTCGTTCTGTACGGATTGAAAAAGAAAGATGAAGTTGCCCGCGAATTCGGCATCACCTTTTTACTCATCAACGTATACACGCGCTACACCGAATATTTGTGGGATAACATTAATAAAACCTTATTCTTCGCCATTTTGGGATTATCATTCTGGCTGATCGGACGGAAAGCAGAAAAGATTTGGAACCTGGATAGTTTGAAAACGAAAACAGAATAAGACAATTTCCATCCGATTTTTAAAATAGTCTAAGCTTTAATTTAGCACCAATTTTATATCGATAAAAGAAGCATTGTAATTAGAGCCGCAATTTATTTTTCTTCGGAAGGGAAATCAGGAATAGCCATGCTGCCGAAAAGTTTCTCGCTCAAAACAAGTTTTCCTTCGGCATCAACCCCAAGTGATTTTTGCCAAACTTTAAAAAATTCTGTTGCCAGCAGCATCCCAAAAATAGGTGCTACAAAATAAACCCATAATTCTTTCCATTTCCCGGCAACAAAAGCACTGGCAAAAGAACGTGCCGGGTTCATACTCATCCCGGAATACGGCAATTCAAAAATCAGAAAAAGCGCAATTAATAAACCTGCAATAACGCCGTTATACTTTTCCAGCTTTTTGGATGTAAGCACAAATAGAGTTGTAGCCACAAAAAGAAAGCTGATAATAAATTCTGCTATAAAACAAGCACCTAAACTGTGCCAGGGTTTGGGTTTGGTGATGCTGTAATCAATCAGCGAATATTTAAAAAGCTGACCAACAGTCAGTTTTAACAGTAAAACCGCGATAATTGCACCTAAAAATTGGGCACCGAAATAAGCCCAAACATCTTTAGAACTAATTTTTTTAATCCGGTAAAACGCATAAGTGAGTATCGGATTGGCATGCGCGCCGGATAATTTACCGATAGTTGAAGAGATCGCAAAAATGTAAATCCCCATCAATACGCCCAAAATAACGCTGCGCAAAACAGGGTGCACGGCCAGTTGCGTGTGTGCTACCGGTGAAGCCGGATGTTCTAAAAATATAGTTGTAAAAGCAGCAAGCAACACAAAACCGGCGATGGCCAAGGCTTCCATCACGTAAAAACTTAACTTAGATTGATTCATTTTGATTGATTTGGCTTCAACCAAAACGATTGTTCCGCTGATAGAAGTATCTTGCCCCGTATTAGTTTTGTTAGAAACCATTAAAATAATAAGCAGCGGATAGTTTCGCCTTCACGCTTGTATTTTTAATTTCTTTTTAACAATTTACCATCGCAGATTCTACAATGCTGTAAATCATGTTTGTATCATTTGATTTTGGTAAAACAGGCTCTGATTTTGAGTTACGAAACCAACTATTTCAAAAATACATGCGTATAAAAATTAATAGTTAATACTAATTTTATTCAAGCCGATTATAAAAAATGGAAAAAGCTTACATCATCATGGCCCATAAAAATCCCGGGCAATTATATCGTTTAATAGACAGATTAAACGACGGTGCTTCGGAATTTTTTATTCATATCGATAAAACAGCAGCCTTTGCCCCTTTTGAAATTATAAAAGAACTTGGTACAACAATTATTCATTTTGTTGATCGTGCAGATTCTAAATGGGGCGGTTTTGGCTCTGTACAGGCATCACTAAACGGGTTGAAAGCTGTAAAAAATTCCCAAAAAAAGTTCGACAGGATTTTATTGTTAAGCGGCCAGGATTATCCGATCAAGAGCAATCAATACATCGATAATTTTTTTAGCAACTCCCCGCATACTGTTTTTATCGACTATTTCCCGATACCAAATTATTTAAAATGGCCGGGCAGCGACAACGGCGGCTTGTATCGTGTTTACAAATACTACTTCGGCCTTAAATGGTATCAGCTATTTTGTTCTAAATCATTAAATTTATTATCCACTTATATTCCTCTTTTAAAACGAAAAATCCCGAACGAAATGAAACCTTTTGCAGGCTCACAATGGTGGAGCGGTGACGGATATGCGTTGGATTATATTTTGGATTATGATGAAAAGCATCCCGAATACCGCGCTTTCCATCAACATACATTTGTACCGGACGAATTATATGTTCAAATGATTGTTGCCAATGCTACAGATGAAAATTTGGTAAAAAGTATTTTAAACAGCAACAAGCGTTTTATAATTTGGGCAGATGAACATGCTGCCCATCCAAACCTGCTTGGTAAAAACGATTTTGAAGCGATTTTAAATTCTGATGATTTGTTTGCCAGAAAATTTGACGAAAATACAGATGCAGAAATATTAGATTTGATTGACCGTGAAATTTTATTAACGCAACATGAACAAAAAGAAGTATGAAGTTTTTTTAAAACTTCATACTTCTTTTATGCCTAAAAAATTGTTGTGTTAACTTAAACTGTTTGCGGCACGGTTAAGCCCAAAATCTTGCTTGTTTCTGCCCTTAATTTTATGGCAAGTTCTGCCTCTTTTCCTAAAGCTTTACCGTACGACGGAATCATTTCCTTCATTTTATTTTGCCATTCGGGCGTGTTGATTTTACTTTTGAAACATCTGCTTAACAAATCAAGCATGATTGAAACCGCAGTAGATGCGCCCGGCGATGCGCCCAGCAAAGCAGCAATACTACCGTCGGCGGCACTAACTACTTCCGTTCCGAATTCTAAAACGCCGCCTTTTACCGGATCATTTTTAATAACCTGTACACGCTGACCGGCCAATTCCAGTTCCCAGTCTTCCATTTTTGCCGTTGGTAAATATTCCTTCAAAGCATTTAAACGATCTTGCGGAGATTGCTTCACCTGATCAATCAAATATTTGGTTAGCGGGATATTTTTAATTCCGGCAGCCATCATCGGTAAAATATTGGTGGCTTTGATAGATAAAGGCAAATCCAGATAAGAACCGCTTTTGAGAAATTTAGTGGAGAAACCGGCATACGGGCCAAAAAGCAGCTCGCGTTTGCCTTCAATCATACGCGTATCCAAATGCGGGACAGACATCGGCGGCGAACCAACCGAAGCCTTGCCGTAAACTTTTGCCTGATGGCGTTTAATTACTTCTGGGTTTACGCATTTGAGCCATTGCCCGCTCACTGGGAAACCGCCAAAACCTTTCCCTTCGGGGATGTTTGATTTTTCCAGCAAAGGCAAAGAACCGCCGCCGGCACCGATAAATACAAATTTGGCATTTACTTTTCTGTTATCTCCGGTTGCAAGGTTTTTTACTTTCAATGTCCACGAACCATCTTTATTTTTATCTAAAGAACGGATTTCGTGTTCAAACTCTAAGTCAACCCCGTTCATGGTTTTCAGCTGGTTAAACATCGCTTTGGTTAACGCGCCAAAATTTACATCGGTACCAATTTCCATGCGTGTGGCAGCAACTTTTTCGTTCGGGTCGCGGCCGTCCATCACCAGCGGCATCCATTCTGTCAACTGTTTTTTGTCATCAGAATAAGCCATCTCCCGGAACAAATGATTTTTTTTGAGTGCTTCGTATCTTTTGCGCAGATATTCTACATTTTTTTCGCCCCAAACAAAACTCATATGCGGGATGCTTTTGATAAAACTGGGCGGATCAGATAAAAAACCCTGCTGCACCAAAAAGCTCCAGAACTGCTTAGATTCCTCAAAAGACTCGGCAATTTTTACCGCTTTGTAAGTTTCAACCGAACCGTCCGGCAACTCCGGCGTATAATTGAGTTCGCAAAAAGCAGAATGGCCGGTTCCGGCATTGTTCCACGCATCAGAACTTTCGGCCGCGGCACCATCCAACCGTTCAAAAATCTGTATAGTTAAATTTGGCTCCAGTTCTTTCAGCATTACGCCAAGCGTGGCGCTCATAATACCGGCACCAATTAAAATTACATCCGTATTTGCAGAAGTATTTTCAGAATTATTCATCGTATTTATTGAAGACAGTAAAGATACGTTCAAAATTTAAAAGCAACGGATTGAAAAATAGCCGGACCGAATTTGATCTGTAAATGACAAGCGCATTTTTATCCTTGTTTCAACCTCAACAAAATTTAGTCTGATTTGATTTCAAAGTAGTTTTTGCATGCAGCTACTGTTTTTATGCAACAAAATTTTAGGTCGATAAACAAAGCATGCTGCTTTTTTCCAAAACCTACTATTCCGGCTTTTAGTATTTGTGATGATCGTTTTTAACATCATAATTACATAAATCTTAAACCGGATTATGTAAAACGAGGTGTGCAGCTTTAGATAATTTTGTATGGCTATGAAAAAAACAATCCTTTGCCTGAAGCTGATTTTACTGCTGTTCCCGCTGATGCTTGCAAAAGCACAGGCTCAAATGAACGGAATGCAAATGAGCGACACCAGCATGAATATGCAAATGAATAGCGGTTACTCGTTGAGTTTGCCCATGAACCGCGACGGCTCCGGCACGGCTTGGCTGCCGGATGCTTCGCCGATGTATGGTTTGATGCTGAGCTCGGGCAAATGGATGTATATGCTGCACGGCAATATTGCGCCGCGTTTTACCAGTCAGGATTTTACTAATAAAGGTTCTCGTGGCGGCAATGATTTTGATGCGCCAAACTGGTTTATGGCGATGGGACAACGGCAAATCGGACAAAAAGGCTTGTTTCATTTCAACGTAATGCTTTCTGCGGATCGTTTTACAGAAGGCGGAAACGGTTATCCGCTCCTGTTTCAAACCGGCGAAAGCTGGAAAAATGTGCCGCTGGTTGACCGTCAACATCCGCATGATTTATTTTCGGAACTGGCCGCAAGTTATTCATACAGCTTCAACAAAAAAACAGATCTAAGCTTTTACATCGGTTATCCCGGCGAACCTGCGCTCGGTTCTACGGCTTTTATGCACCGGCCTTCTGCCCTTTCTAACCCGGATGCGCCGATTGGCCACCATTGGAATGATGGCACGCACATTACCTTCGGCGTGGCAACTTTAGGTTTGCGTTTGGATAAATTTAAAATCGAAGGTTCTTCTTTTACCGGGAGAGAACCGGACGAGAACCGGCTTGATTTTGACAAGCCGAAGTTTGATTCCTGGAGTGGCCGTTTATCCTACAATCCCGCAAAAAACTGGGCTTTGGAGGTTTCGCATGGTTACATTAAAAGTCCGGAGATGCTGATGCCAGCCGAAAACGTAAATCGCACCATCGCTTCGGCCATTTACAGCAAGCCTTTTACAGGCGAGCAGTTTTTAAACGTTACGGTTTTGTGGGGATTAAATAAGTATAAAGATCAGGCCGGCCAAAACACCGCTTTGCTGGAAGCCAGTTACCGTTTGCGTAAACTGGAATTATACACGCGCTACGAGTTTGTGCAAAAATCTCGTGAGGAATTGAATCTTGATGAGAATTTATACGGAGAAACCACGCTTTACCCGGTTAACGCTTTAACTTTTGGCTTAAATTACGATCTATTTCAAATCGGTAAATTTAGGGTTGCGGCCGGCGGACAGCTTTCTGCTTATCATGCCGATAACCGTTTGGATAATTTGTATGGCAAAAACCCTTACGGCGGCGAAGTTTTCCTGCGGATTTATCTATCATTGATGAAGATGAAATAATTTGGTTGATAAAAGAAATAGACGGGATTTTTTGAAAATTCACCTAAACAATAAACCCCGGTTTGCTGTAAATACTATCAGGTGCTACAGCCATATACTGTTTTTATCGCATAAAAATTGGTGCGGATAATAGCATGAAACGGTTGAATTTGCACCTCGGCATAAAAATAAAACGATGAAACCCGGCGATAAAGTTATTTGCATCAACGCAACAATTGATCCTGATAAGGCAGAAGAAATCAGGAATGATTTTGAAATCTGGATCACCAAAGATAAAGAATATACCATCCGCGAAATTTTGGATAACAGCGGCATTGTGCCAGGCGTTTTGCTCGACGAAGTGCATAATTTGCCTAAATATTTTAAACTGATTAACCGTTACCAGGAACCGGCTTTTGCTTTATGGCGATTTAGAAAACTCAATTACGCCACCCAAACCGAAGCCGTGGAAGAACAACAGGAACTGGTAGAAGTTGGCGTGCAGCAACAACCCGAAAAAGAAAAAGGCGTAAATATTTGAAGTTACGCCTTTTGCTGATGCTGTTTTTATGGGTATAAATTTGATGTTCATTTAAAAGTAGTCCTCCGTTTGGTTAACCCAAACCAATCATTACTTTTAAAACATGGATTCAGCAATTACAATACCGGTTCTTTCTACGGAGGAATTACGCGTTTTGGGCGTTTTGATGGAGAAAAGCAAAACCACGCCCGATTATTATCCGATGACTTTAAACGGTTTAACTACGGCCTGCAACCAGAAATCGTCGCGCAAACCGGTGGTTGATTATGATGAGGAAACCGTGGTTTTAGCCTTAAATTCATTAAAGAAAAAAGGTTTAGTTTCCACAGCAACCGGCGGTTCCATCCGCGCGGTAAAATACAAACATAACTTTGCTATCGTTTTCCCGGTGGTGCCTGCGGAAGTTGCGGTAATTTGCCTGCTTATTTTACGCGGACCACAAACGCCGGGTGAAATCAATACTAATTCGGGCAGGTTGTATGAGTTTGAATCGATAGAAGAAGTGCAGTCTGTTTTAGATAAGCTTTCTCAGCCCGGAACATTATTTATCAAACAATTACCTCGCCGCAGCGGACAAAAAGAAGTGCGTTTCATGCATCTTTTAGGCGGCGAAATTGAATTTGAGGAAGAGGAAACGCCGCAGGAACCGGCGCGAAAATCAGTAAGCGAACTGGAAGCGCGCGTAACGAAATTGGAGGAAGATTATTTATCGATAAAAGAAGCATTGAATAAGTTGATGAAGGAGCTGGGGCTTTAAAGCAGGTAAGAGGAACGGGGTTTGAGGTGCGGGGAAAAAATAGCAAGCAGTTAGTAGCGAGTATTTAGTAGCAGTATCAAGAAAATTAAAGATGAAAAAATTAGCGTTGATTTTATGTTTTTTGGGGATTTACGGTTCATTATCAGCACAAAAAAGTACCGGTAAAAACAGTAGTGGTAACCCGATTTTTCCGGGTTGGTATGCTGATCCGGAAGTGGCCATTTTTGGGAAGCAATACTGGGTTTATCCAACATATTCTGCGCCTTATGAGGAGCAGGTTTTTATGGATGCTTTTTCTTCGCCTGATTTGGTGCATTGGACGAAACATCCGCATGTTTTAGATTCTGTTAACGTAAAATGGGCGAAAAAAGCGATGTGGGCACCGGCCATCACCAAAAAAAATGGCAAATATTACTTGTTTTTTGGGGCGAATGACATTCAGAAAGACATAGAAACCGGTGGAATTGGTGTGGCCGTTTCGGATAAACCCGAAGGCCCGTTTAAAGATTATCTGGGCAAACCGCTAATCGGTAAAATTGTAAACGGCGCGCAACCGATTGATCAGTTTGTGTTTAAAGACCACGACGGGCAGTATTACATTATTTATGGCGGCTGGGGCCATTGCAATATGGCAAAGCTCAATGCTTCTTTTACCGGCTTAATTCCGTTTGCGGATGGTACGGTTTATAAATCCATCACCCCAAAAGATTATGTGGAAGGCCCGGTGCTTTTTACCCGTAAAAACAAATATTATTTAATGTGGAGCGAAGGCGGCTGGACTGGCCCGAATTACCGCGTGGCTTACGCGATGGCCAACTCCATTAATGGTCCTTTTGAGCGTATTGGTGTGGTTTTAAAGCAAGATCCGGCAGTGGCAACGGGTGCCGGGCATCATTCTATGATCCAGGTTCCGGGCACGGATGAATGGTATATTGTTTACCACCGTCGGCCGCTTGGCGAAACGGATGGCAATCATCGGGTTACGTGTATTGATAAGCTGTATTTTGATGCGGATGGATTGATTAAACCGGTTGTGATTACGAAGGAAGGGGTTGGGGTGAGGAAGATATAAGGAGATTGATTGATATTGTCCTTAAATTTTTGTTTATAATACAATATTCTAAATTAGAAATAAGAATACACAGTGTTTGAATAACCGATGACTAACTATTTAAAAAATACAAATTAATAAGGTTACTACAACCAGCTCTAACTATTCAAATATGTTCACAACACCAATAATTCCAACAGACAGCTTATATAAATTTCTTTTTGTAGGAGGAGTTGTTTTAATTATTGCTGCATTTACTCTTCAGCTTAATCAAGTTGATAGTAATAGAAGTCAACTTTCCAAATACGACAGTCTGCGTATGTCTATTCAAATAGAAAGAACTATTAAAGACAATAAAATAACTCAAACAAACAACAAGCTAAACAATGAAAAAGACTCTGCTATGTTGGAATATATTAGTGGAAGAATGGATCAAGAAACAAAATATTTCGATGCAAAAGTTAAGCTTCTTTTTACTATTGTATTTTTAGGCTTTATAATGATGGTTTGTGGAGGAAGTTTATGGTATAGAGCAATCCAAACGAATCAAGATAAACTTTTACTTATACAGGTTAGGCTTGCTGAAATCGATTTAATTGAAAAGGAAAAGCAATTGCAACAAGAAAGTAGCAATTAAAAGTTTGAATACCTGATTTTTAGTTATGACCACTACTATAAATATATTTAATCTTCAAACTCACTTTCCTTATATTTGATTATGGTAACCATCACCATTTATATAGCAGACAGCAATCAGGAAACGGCAATACGTGTTTTTTTGGATGCGTTAAAAGTAGAATATAAAATTGATGAAACTAATGATACGGAATACTTACTGGCCTCGCCTCAAAATGCAGATCATCTTCAAAAATCCATCAGCCAAAATGAGCAAGGTAAATTAACAAAAGTTAGTTTAGATGATACATGGAAAATTATAAATTTTAGGCAGAAGTATTATTGATTTCAGTTTAAGTAAAAGCTATTATATCATTTCGCTCATTTCTATGCACATCAATTATTTGCATGTAAAATAAGCATAGCAAGATAAGCTACTCCACAGTTTTGCTTCAAACAACATATCTGGCTCATTAAGAATTATTTATTTCCTTTTTTCTTACTCCTTAAAAAATATCGATTAACCTGTAACTTCTTAAAAAACAATAAAATAACTTCCATTTGTATTGTTATAATACCTAAATTCATTCCATAAAACCAACCATTATGGGATCACAGGCAATGCAAAGTAAACTTTGGGGACAACGCCCTGAAGATTGGGCAAATATCCAGAAAGAAACCGGGCTTTCTGCTTATCAGTTTACACTCGATGCTTTAGATATTTCAACCTCAACTAAATTATTGGATGTTGGCTGCGGCACTGGTTATTTTTGTAAAATGGTAGCTGAGCTCGGCGCAATGGTTACCGGTTTAGATGCAACATCAGCATTTACAACAATTGCACAAAAGCGCGTACCAAACGCTACTTTTATAACTGGCGAAATGGAAGAGCTTCCGTTTTTAGACGAGACTTTTGACATTGTTTGCGGATTTAATTCTTTCCAATATGCAGCTAACACAAAAAATGCTTTGGCAGAAGCAAAAAGGGTGCTTAAAACTGGTGGAAGATTGGTTGCCATGATTTGGGGAAACAAGGAAGATTGCGAAGCTGCAAGTTATTTAAAAGCTGTTGGCAGTTTATTACCACCGCCACCGCCGGGCGCACCAGGGCCGTTCGCATTAACAGAAAATGCGCTATTGGAAAATATCCTGACTGACCTCGGTTTAAAAAATATTGTGCGTACTGATGTTAATGCTATCTGGGATTTTCCAGATCAGGAAATTGCTTTAAAAGGATTACTTTCTGCCGGCCCTGCTGCCAGAGCAATTGAAAATTCTGGTTTTGATAAAGTTTATGATACATTGAAACTTGCTTTGCAGCCTTATATCCGCTCGGATGGACGGGTGGTTTATCATAATAAAAACCGCGTTGTGATATCAGGAAAATAATCATCAGGTAAGCAAATTTCACTTACTAAAACAAACTTTTCTTCTGATTCTTATTTCCTAAATGATCGTCAACTACACCCAATCCGGTTGGGAAATTATCTTGCAACGCGCACACGGCAATTTGGCCGGACAATTAGCGGCACAATGGAAAGTTGCTGAACGGCCGGAACGCTGGACGGAAACGCTGCTGGCCGTTGCCGAGCATGATGATGCGCAAACAGAACTGGAACAGAATGATTTAGTAACTAAAAACGGTGGTCCGGTTAATTTCAAAATGAAAACTTTTGAACTGCAGCATTGTCGGCAAATGATCGATTTCAGTTTAAGTAAAAGCCGGTATATTGCTTTGCTCACTTCTATGCACATCAATTTTTTGCATGTAAAAGAAGCACAGCAAAACCCGGAAGCCAAAGCTTTTTTGCAGGAACAGGAAAAGCTGCGCGAAAACTGGCGAAATGAGCTGAATATCAGTTTGGAAGAAGCAGAAAAAATCTATGCTTTGCTGGAGTGGTGCGATGCTTTTTCATTATTAATTTGCCAGCAACTGGAGCAGCCGGAACAGCGAAGTATCGAAATCAGCACCGGCCCGAATGAACAGGGAAATCAATTAATTCAGTTAGACAACGAAACTTTAACTGTAAAACCCTGGCCTTTTGAAGCGGAAAAGTTTACGGTTCGGTATGATTCACGCATAATCAGGCAACTGAGTTTTGCCAATAGCGGAGAATTTAAAAAGTGTTTGCTTGCTGCAACAGTAACAGAAAATACGTGGATTATTAAGAAGAAATAATTTGGATTTGCTGTTTTATAATTAGTTTAGTTTTTATACCTCAAGCTAATAAATAAAACCATTCTGACTGATTATTCTACGCCTGTTCATCAATCTGTAATAAATTAATGCAACAACTTAAAGCTGATATTTTCGTATCCAATGTTGTATTTCCAATTTCTTTTATACAATTTACCGTTGTAAAGTGCTTGTTATGTAAACCTTATTTTGTCATTCAATTACAACATCAATTGATTACACAGTTCGCATTTTTTAAATTTCCTTCAGTATAAAGTTAAACGCGCTTTAGTAATTTGAATATTAATGTTATCAGAAGCCATCAACCAAAAATATTTTCCTTCTTTAAACGGGTTAAGAGGCATTTCGATTATTATGGTTGTGGTTGCACATTTGCATTTAAGTAACAACAATTATTTCAATATTATTTTTAATGGTTCTTTGGGCGTTAATATCTTCTTTGTTTTAAGCGGATTTTTAATAACAACACTTTGCATCAGAGAACAAAAATTAACAAATGATATATCGCTGTATAATTTTTATGTAAGGCGGATTTTGAGGATATTTCCGGTTGCTTATTTATATTTAGCCGTATTATTTATTTTAAATATTGTTTATCATTTAAGTATTTCCCGCATCCAATTTCTTGGGTCTTTGCTTTATGTAATGAACTTCAGTTATTTTAAAATAAACAGTTTCTCTTGGTTTACAGGCCATTACTGGTCGTTATCTGTTGAAGAACAGTTTTATATTATATTTCCTTTTATATTGAAAAAGAGTTTTAAGGCTTTCTTTTATTCAATCGTATTCATCGTAATTGCACTTCCGCTACTTTATCATTCAGAAGAGTTTTTTAAACCTTTAAGTCATGGAATATTTCATTTCTTTACTCATTATTTTATTAAATTTCAATCAACTGCAGTAGGTTGCTTATTCTCGATTCTTGCTTTTAAAAAGCTTTTTGATTATAAAATTTCAACAGTAACCAAAGTAACTGGTAATATAACAGCCCTTTTTTTATCTTTTACCTAAAGTACGAACCTACTTACTGGACGGTTAAAGTTGTATATATTAACCTGCTGATATCTACTCTTACCGGTTATTTGGTTGTAAGTAATATTATACCTGCTAAAGATTATATTTATAAATTTTTGAATATTAAATTACTTTCTTCAATTGGTATTTTATCTTATAGCATTTACATATGGCAGCAAATTTTTACTTCACAAAATGCAAATCTGCCAGGTTCTATATCTTATTTCCCGTATAACCTGTTATTTATTGTTGTTGTACCAATAATATCATACTTCTTTTATGAGAGATATTTCTTAAAGTTGAAATCAAGATTTAGTAAAATAAAAAAGGAATCCATAAACGATGCTTCTTTTACAAGGTGAATATTGATGTTTTAAACACTACAATTTAGTGAGTTGAGGTAGATTAATATCAAGGTAAACAAGTAAACACTACAAAACTTGCAACCGGTGAGATTGTAGGTTTATTACATTATCATAGAAAGTATAACATCCACGCAACAAAAGCTGCCACAACCGTATTTAAAAAGTTTACCGCATTATTTCCTAAAAATTTTTTGCGTTCTAAAGTGGCACCGAGGATAGAATCCGTTAAATTTCCTATCGTTCCGGAAAGAATAATCCACCAGAAACTGATATTCCAACCAAAACCAAATGCGTAAACTGCTGCAATTACACTGCTTGCCGCCAGGCCAAATAACGTACCTTCTAAACTAATTACGCCATCTAATCCCCGTTGATCTTTTTTTAACGAAATGATATTATAAAACTTCCGACCATAAACCATTCCCATTTCAGAAGAAATTGTATCTGCTGCGGCAGAAGCTAAACCGGCTGCCATCATCAATCTTAATAAATCCAAATTTGCAGGATAAAAGAAGCATAACAAACCGGTTAATCCGCCAGTTCCAACATTTGCTAAAACCTGGGCGGCCGTTCTTTGTCCTTTGTTTTTTTCGGCTGCATCCAATGCTTCTTTTACGCCTGTTTTCCATGCAGTTGCTGTGGCCGATAACAGGAAAAGTGCTGCAGCCATTAATATCCCGTTGTAACCTGCGCCGATGTATAAAAAAACACCTAAAAAGGCAGCTGTTAAAGTACCGGCAAGAGTCAGTTTTTTTGTTTTAACTACTGCAATACCACCGGTTATTAAAATAACAGGCAAAAAATAAGTTGCAGGTTGCATGTGCAATAGTCGGTAATTCCTGTAAAATAATACTTAACCGGCTACTGCTTTAATTAAGTTATTTAAACTTAATAATTGAGGCTTGCGCATTCCTGATTCTGGCGGAACAAGAAGAAAGTGAAGCACTTAAAGTAAGGCCGATGGCCGCAATTAATACAAGTTTTTTCATGATTGCAAAGTTTTAAGTATTTGATATACCTGCACTTTTGCAATGCGTATTCCAAAAAAGTTTTGTGCTTAAAACACCGTTTTAACACGGAAAAATGATTGAAAACCGGTATTAAATTTCCCGTTGTATTTTTATTGAGGAAAGTTTACCACATTTAGAGGTAAGGTTTTTAGGTTATAATTTTATGAAATTGTTATCACCAATCCATAAAAAAACCCTGTAAATCTTATGGTTTACAGGGTTTTAAAGAACTTTGGATTCCCTTTTTGTGGGAGATACTGGGTTCGAACCAGTGACCCTCTGCTTGTAAGGCAGATGCTCTGAACCAGCTGAGCTAATCTCCCCTTGTGTTTGGGACTGCAAATATAGAAGCTGAATCCAATTCCTCAAAAAAAAATTAAGTTTTTTTAATAAACAAGTTTTAAGGTGTTTTTTAAAACTCCGTCTGCAAAAGTTTCGATTGATAATTGATGTGGTAAAAGAAGCATTGGGTAAACTCTGTTTAAATTAAATACTTCTTTTATCGTAGAAATTATGATAACAGGTTTTTAATTTAAATTCATTTTTTTAGCTTTCCTGTGTTAAGTTACTTAGCTAATCCTTTTTATCGCTTAACCGTATTATCATTTATATTTGCTTTATGATTTGTTTTTTCTTTAAATGAATAATATAACTTACAGCTTCGGTACTGATCAGTTACTTCAGGTTTTATCATTATCTAAAAATGCAACGGCGGTTTACACTACCGAAAATATCATTATCCAAACGGCAAACGATGCCATGCTTGCCTTTTGGGGTAAAGACAGGTCTATCATTGGGAAACCGCTGGAAGAAGGTGTACCCGAATTAAAAGGCCAGCCCTTTACTAAAATGCTGCAAAAAGTGTTAAAAACCGGTATCACTGATAGCGGAGTGTCTATCCCTGCCGAAACGTTTATAAACGGAAAACTGCAAACAAGATACTATGATTATGAGTACCGCGCCATCAAAAACGAGGCCGGCGAAACTTATTGCATTTTGCATACAGCTGATGATGTTACCGAAAGAGTGCTGGGTTTGGCAGCACTAAACAAAGCTAAAGCACAGCAGGAAGCATTAGAGCGCGAACAGATTTTGAACGAAGAGCTTGCTACAGCAAATGAAGAACTGAATGCGATTAATGAAGAACTGCAGGATTCGCAGCAAAATTTAGCCTTACTAAATGCCGAACTGGAAGAACGGGTAAAAATCAGGACGAAAGCATTAACAGAAAGCGAAGCTAAAATGCGCTACATGCTAACCGATGCACCAATTGCCATTGCTGTTTTTACCGGCAAAAATTTGATCATTGAATCTGCAAATAAAAAAGTTTTGGAAGTTTATGGAAAAACCGCTGAAATTATTGGCAAGCCATTGCAGGAGGCCATACCGGAACTTGCCGGGCAGGATTTTTTACCTATCCTGGAGGATGTTTTTAAAACAGGAAATCCTTTTTACGGTAACGAAATCAAAGCCATGCTGGAGCAAAACGGGGTGATAGAAGAGGTTTATTCTAACTTTGTTTATCAGCCCTTAAAAAACAGTTATGGCCAAACAACCAGTATTATGCTGGTTGCAAACGTAATTACCGAGCAGGTTTTGGCCAGAAAAAGAGTAGAACGGGCAGAAGAAATGCTGCGGTTCTCTATCGAAGCCGCTAACGTTGGCACCTGGTTTCTGGATCTTAAAACCAGAGCTTTCTTACCTTCTCTGCGGATGAACGAAATGTACGGTTTTTATCCTGATGAAATCGTTTCTTATGACGCCATCATCAATCAAATTCCTGCGGAACATCGCAAGATGATTGAAATAGCAATTGATAAAGCCATTACAGAAGGCAGTAGTTATCAGGTAGAACATCCGGTTATTGATTTTCATAACCAGCAGCTCCGCTGGGTACGCGCTTCCGGTAAACTTAATTCTGATGACCATGGCGATCCTGTTTATTTTTCGGGAATTGTAATTGATATTACCGAGCAGAAACAGGATGAGCAACGTAAAAATGATTTCATCGGCATGGTTAGCCACGAACTAAAAACACCGCTTACTTCGCTCAGTGCATATATACAAATGCTGCATGCCAAGGCTGGTAAAACTGAAGATACAGCAACCACAAATGCCTTAAATAAAGCCAACAAACAAGTAAAAAAAATGGGTAACATGATTAACGGATTTTTAGATGTTTCCCGGTTAGAATCAGGCAAAATATCACTTAACAAACAAACTTTTAATCTGGATGAACTGGTTGCGGCAACCATCGAAGAAACTAAACTGATGCAACCCGGGCATAACCTGATTTTCTTTCCATGTGATCCGACGCGAATCAATGCAGATTATGATAAAATAGGAAACGTAATTTCTAACCTGCTTAGTAATGCTACAAAATACTCTGCTAAAGGAAGCACGATTACTATAAAATGTGATGTAATTGATAATGAGGCTCATATAAGTGTGCAGGATGAAGGGATCGGGATCAAGGCACAGGATATGGAGAAACTTTTTGACCGTTATTATCGGGTAGAAAGCAATCACACTATTTCCGGTTTTGGCATCGGCCTTTATTTAAGTGCCGAAATTATTAAACGGCACAACGGCAGGATTTGGGTGGAAAGCGACATTGAAAAAGGCAGCATTTTTAATTTTACCGTTCCAACAATTTAAATTAGCTGCAAAACGGTTATTATCCGGATAATTTTTACCAAAAAAAGCAGGTTTTACACAATTTTATAAATTAAAACACGTACTAATCTTTCAAATTTTAAGTACAAATACTGATGGAATTACTGCTTTAGTAAGTATATTTATTTGTTTTAATAATAAAAAAACTATGAAAACGGAACTGACCAAACGTTTACTGGGGTTTTTGATTAAGAAAGGATACAAGTATTGTTTATCCAAAACTTTTTTCCTTAACCAGCACGATACAACAATTGGTATTATTTTAAAACCAGTTAAAAAACATCCGCTGTTGCAAAAACTTCCATATCCTTATGACACTTATTTAGGCATTACCGCAGAAGTTTTGCAAATGGCATCAGGAACACTTCACACCAAAATTTTTGTAGAATTAAACGGAACCGATTTTAAAAGGTATGATATCGCCCTGCACGCTTAAATAATTTTGACACTTAAATAGCTGGAGTGTGTTTTATAGGTTTAAAATTTTTGAATCATACTTCTTTTATCGATAGTTTTTCATCAAAAGCTATTTCAACTTAGCACTTCTTCCAATACCTCGTGCGAGCGGATTTGGCCGAAACCGTCGATGTGTAAGGCGTAATATTCGAGCAAACGATCCAGTAAAAAACGCCGGATATCATTCGGGATTTTAATTTCAGGTAAATCTTCAAAACTCTTTCCGATCAGCAAATTAAAATATTGCGTATATGGCGGGGCTAAAAACAAGTTATGTTCCGGTTTTGAAGCAATAAACAAACCATCTTTTAAATCGAAATAAGCAGCGTTTCCGGCTTCGTTTCTCTCCGGATGAAAACCCAGATACTTGCTCAACTGCAGCAAAAACAACAAATGAAAATTAGCCAAACCTTGCTCCTGATGATCCAGCCATTCAATGGAAAAGAATATAAAATTGAACAAATTCGGGTCGGTTTCCTGCTGGCGGATGGCTTTGTAAATTACTTCATTTAAAAAAATAACCAGCGAACTTTTAACCACGTTGTACGGGATTGATGTTAAAACCGGCACGTTCCGAAGTTCGGCCACGCGTTGAATGTTACCGTTTGGCTTGTGATAAACCACCATTTCCAGCAAATGCAGCGGCTGCAGCATGTTCCGGCTGATCTTCGCTTTCGGTTTTTTTACGCCGTTGATGAGGTAGGCTTGCAGTCCGAATTTCTCCGTAAAAACTTGTACAACTACGCTGCTTTCGCTGTAATCGGTGGTTTTAAAAACGATGCCGCGAGTTTTGTGTAACATCCGCCTAAACTAAAAATTTTGAATGAATCTGCGGATAGCGATACTGTTTTTATCGGTGTAAAAAGCCTCACCCTAAATCCCTCTCCAAAAGATAGGGACTTGAGAACCATGGAGGCTACTCCCTCTCCTTTGGAGAGGGCTGGGTGAGGCTTTTAATTTACTTTACACAATTAAAATTTCAGCTTAAAAACCTTATTTTTGCACCTCTTAAAATTGAGGTAAACGTATTGATGTACAAGGAATATAAGCAGCTAAATTTATCGGAAATCGGCAGCGAAGTGCTCGAATTCTGGAAGCAGAACGGCATTTTCGAGAAAAGCATCAGCAGCCGACCGGCAAGCAAACCGTACACTTTTTATGAAGGTCCGCCTTCTGCAAACGGTATGCCCGGCATTCATCACGTAATGGCGCGCTCGATCAAGGATATTTTTTGCAGATATAAAACGCTGAAAGGCTACCAAGTGAAGCGCAAAGGCGGCTGGGATACGCACGGTTTACCAATTGAATTAGCGGTTGAAAAAGCTTTAGGAATTACCAAAGATGATATCGGCAAGAAAATTTCTATTGAAGATTACAACGCTGCCTGCCGCAAGGAAGTGCTGAAATATACCGATATCTGGAACGATTTGACCGAGAAAATGGGTTATTGGGTTGATCTGGAAGATCCCTACATCACTTACAAAAATGAATATATTGAAACCCTTTGGTGGATTTTAAAGGAATTTTACAAAAAGGGTTTGCTGTATAAAGGTTACACCGTTCAACCCTATTCTCCTGCTGCCGGAACCGGTTTAAGTTCGCACGAACTGAACCAGCCGGGCTGTTACCGCAACGTAAAAGATACTTCGATTACGGCCGAATTCCATCTGATTAATAACCAAATTCATCCGCTGATTCCGGTTTTGTTTGAGGAAGAAACGGAAGATACCACAATTTTAGCCTGGACAACTACGCCCTGGACTTTGCCGTCCAATTGCGCGCTGGCCGTTGGCGAAAACATTAATTACGTCAAGATAAAAACCTTTAACCCTTATACTTACGCGCCGGTGAGCGTGGTTTTGGCAAAAGATTTAATCAACCAATATTTTAAAAAAGAAGGCCAGAATTCTTCTTTTACCGACTATAATTCGGGCGATAAAATCATTCCCTGGGAAATTGCGGTTGAGTTTAAAGGTGCAGAACTGGTTGGTTTGCGCTATCATCAGTTAATGCCTTATGTATCTAACAAAGACCTGGAGCAAAACGCTTTCCGCGTCATCGCCGGTGATTTTGTAACGACGGATGACGGAACCGGAATTGTGCACACCGCTTCTATTTTTGGTGCGGATGATTTTCGAGTAGCAAAAGCTAACGGCGTGCCTTCGGTTATGGTGCACGATGAAAACGGCAAAGATGTTCCGTTAGTAAACAAGCAGGGCAAGTTTGTTGCAGAAGTAACCGATTTCGCCGGCAAATTCGTCAAAGAAGAATATTACAACGATGCCGAACGTGCTGGGCCCGATTTTAAACCAACGGATGTTTTAATCGCCATCAAACTAAAAGAAGACAACAAAGCATTCGACGTAAAAAAATACGAGCACAGCTATCCGCATTGCTGGCGTACTGATAAACCGATTTTGTATTACCCGCTGGATAGCTGGTTTATCAAAACCACGGCCGTAAAAGAGCGTATGGTGGAGCTGAATAAAACCATTAATTGGAAACCGGAATCAACAGGAACCGGAAGATTTGGTAACTGGCTGGAAAACTTAGTGGATTGGAATTTATCCCGTTCCAGATATTGGGGAACGCCGCTGCCGATCTGGCGCACAGAAGATGGTTCCGAAGAAATTTGCATTGGCTCCATTGATGACCTGAACAAAGAAATTCAGAAATCGATTGATGTTTCTTTTATGCCACAAAATTTTGTGTTGAATGATTTGCATCGTCCGTTTGTGGATGATGTAATTCTGGTTTCCTCCAACGGCAAAAAAATGTTTCGCGAACCGGATTTGATTGATGTTTGGTTTGATTCTGGCGCGATGCCTTATGCGCAACACCATTTTCCGTTTGAAAACAAGGAAGAATTTGAACGTTCTTTTCCGGCAGATTTTATTGCGGAAGGTGTAGATCAAACGCGCGGCTGGTTTTTTACTTTACATGCAATTGCCGTGATGTTGATGGACAACGTAGCTTATAAAAACGTGATTTCCAACGGTTTGGTGCTGGATAAAAACGGTAACAAAATGAGTAAGCGTTTGGGCAACGGCGTTGATCCTTTCGCTACAATTGCCAAATACGGTGCCGATGCCACACGCTGGTACATGATCAGCAACGCTTCGCCCTGGGACAATCTGAAATTTAATGAAGAAGGTTTGGATGAGGTGCGCCGCAAGTTTTTCGGCACGCTTTACAACACGTATTCGTTCTTCGCTTTGTACGCCAATATTGATGGTTTTAAGTATGAAAAAGCAGATATCGACCTGAAAAACCGGCCGGAAATAGACCGCTGGATTTTATCGTTATTAAATACCTTGAGCCAGGAAGTGGACGGTTTTTATGCTGATTTTGAGCCGACAAAAGCAGCACGCGCCATCCAGGATTTTGTGGATGCGCATTTGAGTAACTGGTACGTTCGGTTAAGTCGGCGCCGTTTCTGGAAAGGCGATTACAGCGAAGATAAACTGTCGGCTTACCAAACGCTGTACACTTGTTTGGTTACGATCGCGAAGTTGATGTCGCCCGTTGCACCGTTTTTTGCAGAGCGTTTATTTGGCGATTTAAACAGCATCACCCATAAAGAAAATATAGAATCCGTGCATCTGGCAGAATTTCCAACTTATCATAACGATCTGGTTGATAAAGATTTGGAGGAACGTATGCAACTGGCGCAGGATATTTCCTCGTTAACGTTATCACTTCGGAAAAAAGTTGGAATCAATGTCCGTCAGCCGTTAAGTAAAATTTTACTGCCGATTCTGGATCCGTTGTTTCAGCAACATGTGGAGCAGGTGAAGGATTTGATTTTGTCGGAAACGAACATTAAATCCATCGAATACATTACCGACGATGCTTCTTTTATCAGCAAAAAAATCAGACCAAACTTTAAAACGCTGGGCAAAAAAGTGGGGAAAGATATGAAGCTGGTTGCGGAAGCAATTGCCCGATTTAACCCGGAAGAAATTTTGGAATTGGAGCAAAACGGACAAATTCTGATCCCTCAAACCTCTTACCTCATCGCTCTTTCGGATGTGGAAATTACAGCAGAAGATGTTCCCGGCTGGCAGGTTGCATCGCTCGGAAAACTCACCGTTGCGTTGGATATAGCTATAAATGAAGAACTTAAACAGGAAGGGATTTCACGCGAGCTGATCAATCGTATTCAAAACCTACGGAAGAACAAAGGTTTGGAAGTTACGGATCGAATCCACGTGCGCCTTCAGGATAAACCAATTGTAGCACAGGCAGTACGAAATAATTTATCCTATATTTGCGCCGAAATTTTGGCCGATAATTTGGTTATGGATACGCAGCTAAACGCAGGTGAGAAAGTAACGATAAATGACGAAGACTTACTGATTGAAATAATTAAAGCAGAATGAACGAACAAAAAGAAAAAAACCGGTACTCTGATGCTGAACTGAAAGAATTTAAAGATCTGATTTTAGAAAAATTGCGTGTTGCCAAACAGGAACTAAATAACCTGACTTCCTCATTAAGTAGTCCAAATTCTAACGGAACGGACGATACCTCAGGCACTTACAAAACGCTGGAAGATGGTTCTGCCACGCTGGAAAAAGAACAGATTAACCAGTTGGCTGCCCGTCAGAAAAAATTTATCGAACAATTGGAAGCCGCTTTAGGCCGGATTGAAAACCGCACTTACGGCCTGTGCCGCGAAACCGGAAAACTGATTCCGAAAGAACGCTTACGCGCAGTGCCGCATACTACATTGAGTATGGAAGCCAAAATGAAACAGTATTAAATGAAAGCAACCTATACCAAGCCGTTTTTAATTGCTGCTTTTATCGTTCTGGCAGACCAGATTTTAAAAACCTGGGTGCGCACAAACATGTATATCGGTCAGGAAATTAAGCTGCTGGGCAACCGTGGTTTTTTACATTATACCGAAAATAACGGGATGGCTTTTGGCTGGGAACTGGGCGGTGAAGCCGGAAAATATGCCCTTACACTGTTCCGCATTCTGGCTGTTTCGGGTATTGCTTATGGCTTGGTTTACCTGATTCAGCATAAATATCACCGTGGTTTAATCATCAATATTGCCCTTATTTTTGCCGGTGCTTTAGGTAACATTATCGATTCTGCCTTTTACGGTGTGATGTATCATTATGCGCCCTTGTTTCAAGGCCGCGTGGTGGATATGTTCTATTTCCCGCTGTTGTCCGGCATTTTCCCACCCTGGGTTCCGTTTTGGGGCGGAGAAGAATACATTTTTTTCCGTCCGGTTTTTAATATTGCCGATGCCGCGATTTCGGTTGGTGTAGTGCTGATTTTACTCAACCAAAAAAAGTATTTTAAAGAAGACATCAAAGAAGAACCGCAACCGAATAGTGAAATTGTAGAGGAATAGTTTTTCCATTTTTCTGTCATTTTGACGGCAGAGAGAAATCTTCTTTAAAGCGATATTTTTCTCTTTTTGTGTTCTTTTGCTTGAACAAAAGAACCAAAATTCAAGCAATTCAAATCACCTCTGGGCGGCATTTAGCCCTACGCTCTTGGGTGTTTATCTTTCTCGGCATCACTTTTATGGCGTTATAAAATTGCTGCTTTTCCATTTTTCTGTCATTTCGACCGCAGAGAGAAATCTTCTTTAAAGCGATATTTTTCTCTTTTTGTGTTCTTTTGCCTGAACAAAAAAACCAAAATTTAAGCAATTTAAATCACCTCCGGGTGGCATTCAGCCCTGCGCGCCTTAGTGGTTACCTTTCTCGGCATCACTTTTATGGCGTTATAAAATTGCTGCTTTTCCTTTTCGCTTTGTCATTATGAACGTAACGAAACGATCTCCTTTAAAATTGAAGCTATTTATTGTGATAAAAAAAGCATGGCCGCTTTAAAGAAGATTTCTCCTTGCAGTCGAAATGACAGCAAAAATTTGAATGCTTCTTTTACCGGCATAAAAACAGCATCAGGTTAAATCTCTATTTTTTGTTTGAATGATAATCGATTAACCATTTTCGACACAAAAAATTTATTTTCGATGCGACCAATCCTTAAAACCATCGTCTATCTAAACAAATATTTAACCATGAAAAAGCTTTTAACTTTTATACTGATCTCCTTTGTAGCTGCCGCAACTTTCGCCCAAAACGTTGATCTCCGCAGAAAAATAACCGTTACCGGAAGTGCCGAAACAGAAGTTACGCCGGATATTATTTATTTCAGCATCTCCCTGAAAGAATACCTGAACGGTAAAAATAAAGTCGGCATTTCAACTTTGGAAAACCAGCTGCAAAAAGCGGTAAACGATGCCGGAATTGCCAAAGCTGATTTCACGATCAACAATCTTTCCTCCTATAATTATGTTCCCGAAAAAAAGAAGAATGCTGATTTCCTGGCTTCCAAACAATACCGTTTAAAGCTGCACGACTTGAACAAACTTAATCGGATTTTAGACGCGGTTGATGATAAAGGCATCCAATCGACCGGAATCGATGGCTATGATTATTCAGGAATTGAAGCCTTAAAAAGCGATCTGAAACTGAAAGCCTTAAAAAACGCACAAGCAAAAGCCAGCTTTTTATTAAACGGGATTGGCGAAAAATTAGGCGGTGCCATCGATATTCAGGAAATTAATAACGAACCGATGCAGCAACCGGTTTTTCGCAGCATGATGATGAAAACCAGTAGTGCCAATGCGGCCGAACCGGATATTGATTTTAAAAAGATCAAGCTGAATCACCAGATACAGGCGGTTTTTGAGATCGTAAAATAGTTCTTCGATAAGCACAAACTCCTGCGGAACAATTTCCAGGTTCATTTATTTATAATGTACTTTTCGGGCAGTTACTATTTATTTAATTGCAGTTGATGAATTGACATTATGATCAAAACAGTTTTCGTTGCCAGTACCGAACCTTATAGCGGGAAATCCATTATTTCTATCGGTTTGGTGAATATGCTTTTGGGTAAAGCGCAAAAAATAGGTTTTTTCAAACCCATAATCAGTCAAAATTTACAGCAAAAAAAAGACGATCATATCAACGCGATCCTTACCCATTTTGATCTTCCGATGGCTTACGAAGATACAAATGCTTTTACCTGGCAGGAAGCGATGCGGCAAACAGAAGCTGAAAGTCAGGGCGAAATGATTGATACGATTATCCGTAAGTTTAAATATCTGGAAGATAAGTATGATTTTACCGTTGTAGAAGGCACGGATTACCAGGGCGAAGGTGCCGCTTTTGAGTTTGAAATTAATGTACAAATTGCCAAAAACCTGCGTGCGCCGGTCATAATTGTTATTTCGGGCGAGAAAAAAACAACCGCACAGGTTGTAAACGGGGCAATCACGGCTGTACGTAATTTTGATGCCCGGGAAATACATGTACTGGCTATAGTTGCCAATAAAGTTGATCCGAAAAGTGTGCAGGATGTAAAAGATTTACTTGCCCAGCAGCTATTGCCGGAAATACTGATTACGGTAATCCCGCAGGACCAAAGCCTGCAAAACCCAACCATGAAGGAGGTTTTCGACAAGCTTAACGGTAAGCTGCTGTTTGGCAAAGATCAGTTATCAAACCAGGTAGATCACTTTGTAACCGGCGCGATGCAGGTGCCCAACTTCTTAAATTATTTGAAGGAAAACGTACTGATTGTTACGCCCGGAGACCGCGGCGATATTATCATTTGTGCATTACAAGCCAATCTTTCTACCAGTTATCCAAAAGTTGCCGGTATTATTTTAACGGCAGGTTATCAGCCGGAAGAACCGATTATCAGGTTGATTGAAGGCTTACAAACCATTGTTCCCATCATCGCGGTAGAGACCGGCACCTTTGAAACAACTAATACTGTAGGTTCTATCCGGTCGAAAATAGCAGCGGGCAATACCAAAAAAATCCAGCTGGCGATTGATACTTTTAACAAATATATTGACATCCCGGAGCTTGACAAGCGCATCATCACACTGATTCCGTCGGGCATTACGCCGCGCATGTTTCAATACCAGATTACCGGCTGGGCAAAAAGCGATAAAAAACACATTGTGCTACCCGAAGGCACCGACGAAAGAATATTAAAGGCGGCGGCACGCTTAATTAAACAGGATATTGTAAACCTTACCCTGCTTGGCGATGCAGATGAAATAGCGGCTATTTTAACGCGGTTCGACATCAATCTTGATCTAACCAAAATAACGATCATCAACCCGGCAAAAAGCGAACTTTACAACGATTATGTAAATACACTTTTTGAGTTGCGCAAACAGAAGAACGTGAACCTGGAAATGGCCCGCGACCTGATGACGGATGTGTCTTACTTCGGTACGATGATGGTTTATAAAGGCCACGCAGACGGAATGGTATCCGGCGCGGTACATACTACGCAACATACCATCAGGCCGGCTTTGCAGTTTGTAAAAACAAAGCCCGGCATATCGGTCGTATCGTCCGTATTTTTTATGTGTTTGCCGGACCGGGTTTCGGTATTTGGAGATTGTGCCGTCAATCCGAGTCCAACCGCAGAACAATTAGCCGAAATAGCAATTTCATCCGCAGAAAGCAGTTTGCGTTTTGGCATCGAGCCACGCGTTGCCATGCTTTCTTATTCATCCGGAACATCCGGCGAAGGTGAAGATGTAGAAAAAGTACGCCGTGCTACGGAGATCGTCCGTTCAAAACGCCCGGATTTAAAAATAGAAGGGCCGATTCAATATGATGCCGCAGTTGACCCGGTAACGGGAAGCAGTAAAATGCCCGGTTCTGAAGTTGCCGGCAGGGCAAGTGTACTTATCTTTCCGGATTTAAATACCGGGAACAATACGTATAAAGCAGTTCAGCGCGAAACCGGCGCACTGGCAATCGGGCCGATGTTGCAGGGCCTAAACAAACCGGTAAATGATTTGAGCCGCGGCTGTACCGTTGATGATGTATTTAATACCGTGATCATAACGGCCATCCAATGCCAGGATAAATAAGGGATAAAAGAAGTATTATCAGCATGAACATTTTTGTAATCAATTCGGGCAGCAGCTCTATCAAATACCAATTATTTAAAATGCCTTCCTCCGTTCCGGTTTGCAGTGGATTGGTGGATCGTATCGGTTTGGAAAACGCAACTGTATCTTATAAAACAATTATCAACGGCGAAGGATACAGCATTACCCGTAAAATTGAAATTCCCGACCATGAAACGGCCATAAAAGAAGTAAGCCGTTTAATTACAGATGCAAATACAGGAGTTATCAAAAACCCGGACGACATCGAAATTATCGGTCACCGGATTGTGCATGGTGGCGAATATTTTACCACAACTACTGTGATTACGCCGGAGGTAAAAGAGAAGCTTAAACTCACTTTTCAGCTGGCGCCGCTGCACAATCCCTCAGCTTATATGGGAATAGAAGTTGCCGAAAAAACATTTAAAAAAGCTAAGCAAATTGCTGTTTTTGATACTGCTTTTTTTAAAACCCTGCCTGCAAAAGCTTACCGTTACGCCATCCCTAATAATTTTTATACCGATTACAATATCAGGGTTTACGGTTTCCATGGCACCAGTCATAAATACGTATCCACGCAGGCAATCGCTTATTTAAACAAACCTGAAAGCAAATTAATCACCATCCATTTAGGAAACGGCTGCAGCATAAGTGCCGTAAAAAATGGCGAAGCAATTGATACAAGTATGGGTTTTGGCCCTTTAGACGGTTTGATAATGGGCACACGATCCGGAAGTATTGATCCGACGGTTATTTTTTATCTGGTAAACCAATTAGGTTACGATATGGCGCAGGTGAGCAACCTGTTAAATAAACGCAGCGGCATGTTAGGGTTAACCGGTTTTAGCGATATGCGCGACATTACAAAAGCGATTACAGAAGGAAATACGGAAGCTAAATTGGCTTATGAAATGTATGCTTACCGAATTAAAAAGTTTATAGGTGCTTACGCCGCGATCCTGAATGGTTTGGATGCAATCGTTTTTACTGCCGGCGTTGGCGAAAACGATACCATGATTCGTAAAATGGTTTGTGCTAATCTGGATTATTTAAATATTAATTTAGATGAAGAGAAAAACAACATTCGGGGAAATAATATCCGGGAAATCAATACAGCAGATACTCAGGTTAAAATCTTAGTTGTACCTACAAATGAAGAGCTGGAGATTGCTAATCAATGTTACCGGCTTTAGCAATAAATATTAAATACTTCTTTTATTATAATAAAATCAACATCAACTATTAAGACTTTCAGCGACATTTTTCTTTATATTTGAGAAAAAAGTCTCATGCCAACTATTGAAAAAGAAATTATAAAAGAGCCTGTTTCGTTTTTAGATTTATTGGGCGGAAAAGATTTGATCGGAATAACATTACTTTCTGGTTTTGATCTGATTACTTTAAGTCATGATGGAATTAGCAAAGCTTCACTTGAAACTTTAATTTTAAACATTGGTATTTCTAAAAAATTCTTTATCGAAAAAATTCTTAATATTTCGGTTAAAACAATTGAACGCAAACAAGAAAACGATAAATTAGATCAGCGTACATCTTCGCATTTAATAGAAATTGCGAAAGTTGTAGAACATACTTATACTGTTTTTAAATCGGCAGAAAAAGTCCGTAATTGGTTAAACACTAAAAATCATGCTTTAAATAATTTAAAACCGATAACTCTATTTACTATGCCTACAGGTTTGCAAATGGTTGATCAGGTTTTAGGTAGAATTGAAGAAGGCATATTTTCCTGATGCTTGTTTATAGGATTGTTAAAGGTGAAAAACGTAAGCACGATCTTTCTGGTGTAGGTGCTTGTAAATACGGTGGCCGTTGGAATAACATTGGTACTTATATGTTATACACAAGTGAAAATTCATCTTTAGCTTATTTAGAAACTTTAGCACATACGGAAAAGCATTTTTTGCCGGAAGATTTATTTATCGTTACAATCGTTATCAATGACAAAGCACCTATTTACACTTTTACAAACGAAGATTACCCAATTGAGTGGAAAAAATTAGATAATATTGAAAACAAAGTTTTAGGTAGTCGATTAATGCTGAAAAAAGAATTTTTAGGGTTTAAAGTTAAATCAGCACTTAATGATCATGAATACAACTATTTGTTAAATCCATTATTTCCCAATTTTAATAATTTGGTAGAATATATAGCTGCACAAAACCTAATTATTGACTCCAGATTAATCAAATAGAATTACCACTTTTATCCCTATAAAAACAGCATCAGTCAATAAACGCAAACCGCGTATAAGGCACCAAAACCTCCGGAATTTTAATTCCTTTTTCCGTTTGATTGTTTTCTAATAATGTAGCCACAATTCGCGGCAAAGCCAGTGCGCTTCCGTTTAAAGTATGTGCCAATTGATTTTTGCCTTCGCTGTTGCGGAAACGTAATTTTAAACGATTGGCCTGAAAAGTTTCAAAGTTAGAAACCGAAGAAACCTCCAGCCAGCGTTGCTGCGCCGCGCTCCAGGTTTCCATATCGTAAGTTAAAGCGGCTGTAAAACTCATATCGCCGCCGCACAAACGCAAAACGCGGTAAGGCAAACCCAATTTTTGCAGTAAAGATTGTACGTGTAAACTCATTTCCTCCAAAACTTCATAAGATTTTTCGGGATGAGCAACTTGTACAATTTCTACTTTATCAAACTGATGCAAACGGTTTAAACCACGAACATGCGCACCGTAAGAACCAGCCTCCCGGCGGAAACATGGCGTATAACCACAATTTTTTACGGGCAATTCGTCTTCTTTCAAAATCACATCGCGGTACAAATTCGTCATCGGCACTTCTGCCGTCGGGATCAAGAACAAGTTATCCTGTCCCACAAAATACATCTGTCCTTCTTTGTCCGGCAATTGTCCCGTTCCAAAACCCGATGCTTCATTGACCAGCAGCGGCAACATGCGCTCATCGTAACCCGCTTTTTCGGCTTCATCCAGAAAAAAAGCGATTAAAGCGCGTTGTAACTTCGCTCCTTTTCCTTTGTAAACCGGAAAACCGGCGCCGGTAATTTTCACGCCCAGTTCAAAATCAATCAGGTTATATTTTGCGGCGAGTTCCCAGTGCGGTAAAGCACTTTCGGGCAGGTTTGGTTTTTCGCCATTTTCTAAAACCACCTCGTTTTCCTCCGGCGTAGTTCCTTTGGGTACAGAACTATGCGGTAAATTAGGCAGTAAAAACAGCATCTGCTGCTGGCGGTTTTCCAGCGCAGCTAAGTCATCACCTAAAGTTTTAATTTCGTTTTTCCAGGTTCCGGTCTGATTTTTTACCGCTTCGGCTTCTTCTTTTTCACCGTTGCGCATCAGTTCGCCAATTTTTTTTGCTGCGGCGTTTGCTTCTGCGGATACGTTTTCGAGTTTTGTTTGGGCCAAACGGCGTTGCTCATCCAGCATCAAAATTTCATCAACCAGTTCCGGCTGTTTAAAATTTCGTACGGCCAAACGTTCCAAAACCTTTTCCCTGTTTTCGCGGATATAACTAACTTGCAGCATTATTTTAATTTTTGGCAAAGATAGGATGAGTTTTGAGTTGTACGTTTTAAGTTTTAAGTTTTTACTTACGCGGGCCTTAACTTACAACTTATAACTGGCCACTTACAACTCCATGCAAGGCAAACTTTACCTCGTACCCACGCCCATCGGCAATCTCGAAGACATGACTTTCCGTGCTATCCGCATCCTGAAAGAAGTTGATTTGATACTGGCAGAAGACACCCGGACTTCCGCGCCAATGCTGAAACATTTTGGCATCAGTGGCAAGGTTTTTTCGCACCATCAGCATAACGAACATCAATCTACCCAGGAAATTATGAAGTTTTTGGGCGAAGGAAAACAGGTTGCTTTAATTTCTGATGCCGGAACGCCTGCAATTTCTGATCCTGGATTTTATTTGGTTAGAGAAGCTTTAAAAAATGATTTTCCGGTAGAATGTTTGCCCGGCGCAACCGCTTTTGTCCCGGCGCTGGTTAACTCCGGTTTACCCAACGACCGTTTTATTTTTGAAGGATTTTTACCCGTTAAAAAAGGCCGGCAAACACGTTATTTAAACTTAAAGGAAGAAGAACGAACCATGATTTTTTACGAATCGCCGCACCGTTTATTAAAAACTTTGGATGAAATGATTTTGCATTTCGGTGCGGAAAGACTGGCTTCCGTTTCCCGAGAACTCACCAAATTATTTGAAGAAACCGTACGCGGACCTTTAACCGAAATCAAAACTTATTACGAAACGCATCCTGTAAAAGGTGAGTTTGTGATCGTAATTGATGGAAGAAGTAGCAAGTAGCAAGTATTTAGTATCAAGATTAGGCATTACGAATACCTTTCTGATAGTAACTTCGGCTTTTGATTGGTCTTGATACCTGATACTAAATACTTGATACTAATCTCCCCATGAAAAACAAATTCCTCCTCGCTATACTTTCCGGTTTATTAATGTGGATTGCCTGGCCGCCAACCAGTTACACTACTTTTTTACTTTTTGTAGGATTAGTGCCGATGCTTCTTTTACTGGAAGAAATTATACAATCCAACTCCAACCGAAAAGGATTTCTGATCTTTTGGATGAGTTTTCTGGGCTTTTTCATCTGGAACACACTTTCTGTTTACTGGGTTTACAATTCCGTCAAAAGCATTGGCGCGCTGGTGGCCATTCCGATTTCCATGGTTCCGTACTCATTAGGTCCGTTGTTGATGAGCACGGCTTGCTGGCTGTATTATCGTTTGCGGCAAATTGCGCCTTTAAACTGGAGTTTGGCTGGCTTGGTTTGCTTTTGGATCGGGTACGAATACCTGCATCAAAGCTGGGATCTGGCTTTCCCCTGGATGACGCTGGGCAACGGTTTCGCGGTAAGCCATTCCTGGGTTCAATGGTACGAATACACCGGCGTTTATGGCGGCACGATTTGGATCTGGCTGGTTAATATTTTGATTTTCCTGATCTATCTCAACCTGAAAAAACAGGGGCAAAAGAAGCATCGGCAACGACTGGTTTCGGCTGCGGTGCTGGCAATTTTACTTCCGCTAAGTTTTTCTTTATTTAGATATTATCTGTATGAGGAGCAGGAAGATCCGTCCAATATTGTCGTGGTGCAGCCGAATATTGATCCTTATGAAAAAACAGGAACAATTTTAACTTCCGATCAGCTCAATACCTTAATTACACTTTCTAAAAAAGTTGCACAGCCAAATACAGAGTTTTTTATCTGGCCGGAAACTGCAATTTCTGATGGAAAAGGTTTTGATGAAGATAAAATCAGAAGTAATATTTACTATTTGGAGGCGAGGCGTTTCCTTTATCCGTATAAAAACGCGAACGTGTTAACAGGCATCGAATCTTACAAATTTTACAACCATGATCCAACGCCTTCTTCGGAGGAAATTCCCGGTTCTACTGTTTTTATCGATCATTTTAACGCAGCTATCAATATTGACAATTCATCAAAAGTTCAGTTTTATCATAAATCAAAACTGGTTCCCGGTGTAGAACAGCTGCCTTTTGGTGCAGCTTTATCTTTTCTGAAACCGGTTTTTGCACATTTGGGCGGCAGTACCGGTGGTTATGGCAAGCAGGATGAGCCTTCGGTTTTTTATTCGCAAAGCGGAATCGGTGCCGCGCCGGTGATTTGTTATGAATCGATTTGGGGCGAATACGTAGGAAAATATGTGTTAAAAGGAGCACAATTTATTGCGATCATCACCAATGACGGCTGGTGGGAAAATACTTCCGGCAAAGACCAGCACCTGGATTATGCCAAATTACGCGCAATTGAAACGCGCCGCTGGGTTTGCCGCTCGGCTAATACCGGTTTATCGGCTTTTATCAACCAGCGCGGCGACATTGTAAAACATACGCAATGGTGGAAACAGGATGCGATAAAACAGGATATCAACCTGAATAGCGAGCTTACTTTTTATGTAAAACACGGCGATTACCTGGCAAAAGTAGCAAGCATCTTGATCGGATTAATCTTAATTTTCTTAATAGTTAATAAATTATTTTTTAAAGCAGAATAAATACTATCTTTATTTCGGAAATAAATCCTCTCTGAAATAAAGTTCATTGCCTGATCTTCATCAATTAATAGCAAGCATTACTAATTACAAGAAAATAATTTTTTGTATAATGCTTCTTTTATGCCCTGTTTTTTATGCTGATGCGGCAACTATTACTTCTACCAGCGCAGGTGGCAACTGGAATGATGTTACAACCTGGGTTGGCGGAATCGTTCCCCGATCAACTGATGATGTGGTGATTGCGGCAAACGCAACTGTATTAATGGACGCAAGTAATGTTGGAACAGGGATTTTAAGTCTAAATGTTTTGGCCGGAAGCAGTTTAGCGTTGAGTTCAACTATAGCTAATAATCTCCGTTTTAACATTAAAGGAAATATCATTAACAACGGAAATATTAACTTTTGGTTAAGCAGTACGCAGGGAATAAGTTTATATTTACTTGGGAGTAGCAGCACCTGGTCGGGAACCGGAACCTGGAATTTAGCTCAATTAGTTATCGGTAACTCGGCTTTAGAATTTAACAGCGATCTTTCTATCACTATAAATAGAACCGTAACGGTAGGTAACGGATCTTTGAATGCAGCCAACAAACGCGCTGGTATTACATTTACTTTATCCGGGAATGAAAACGCTACCATTGCAAGCGAGTCTGCATTGATGTTTTACGGAAATATCATTGCCGATAAAAGTAACAGGGTTATAACTTTTGCGCAAACTGGTACAACAGATACTTACAATTTAATCAATATTTTAGGTGATATTACCGTTAAACCTAATAACCGATTAACGGTAGGTAGTTTTAATATCCTGCAAATTCCAAATAATTTAACGGGCAGCGGAAGGATTGTTGGTGGCACCAGCAGTGATATCCAGATTACCGGGACAGGAAATTCCATTCTGTTTAATTCCGGTGGTTCAGGTTTTAGAAACTTTACGGTTACACGGCCGAACGGTGCTACTATTGACAGTACAATCACGATCAATCAAACTTTATCACTACAAAACCAATGTAAACTGTATTTGCCAGCCGGGAAATCAGCTAACGGTAACCAAACTTTTGCGGTCGGCACCAGTATTTTTCCCGGAACAATTGTTGGTGATGGCTTTTTAGCACAGCAGCAGCCTGCGCCAAATGCTTATCAACTAACAGATTTAACTTTAAACGGAACTGCCGCCGCCGTTAATCTTCGGTTTTCGCAAGTAAACAGTGAAAATATCATCCATAATTTAACGATAAACAAAGCATCAGGATCAGTTAATTTGTTGGATGGCGGTTTGCTTCAGGTAAAAAATACGGCTATACTAACTAACGGAACTTTTAACATCGGCAGCGGAACGTTAAAACTAACCGGCTCTGTTTCGATGAATGCCGGCGGTAATTTAACAGGTTCTGCTGCCTCAAACCTGATCATCGGCAACGATGTAAGCAGCAGCAATGCAACTATTTACTTCAACCAAACGGATGCCGCAAGCCGTTCGCTTAAAACTTATACCCAAACCCGAAACGGCACAATTACTTTGGGCAACTCGCTGGAAGTGAATAATTTGGTAGATTTAAATGGCGGTACTTCGGCTAACATCCTTAATTCGGCCAGTAATTTAACTTTGATTTCTACAGAAGCCGAGACAGCACGGGTTAATAATCTGGGTGCGGCTTCCGTCACCGATTCTGTTGTTGTACAACGTTTTATTAAAGGCAGCAGCACTTCCCGTCGTGGCTATCGCTTGCTTGCTTCGCCGGTTTATCAGGTTAACCAGGCAAATACAAGTTTGCGTAGATTTTATTTCAGCAGAATCCAGGATCAGATTTTAATTACCGGAGCCGGCGGAACCGCCAATGGTTTTGACGCATCGGCAGCAAACGGGCCTACTATTTGGAAATATAACGAACCGGCAGCCAACAGTGCTGCTTTGGATTTTATTCCGATCAGTAAAATCAACAAGCTGCATTCTAATACCTTACAAGATTTTTTGACCGCGGGTAACGGCTATCTGCTATTTTTTCGTGGCGACAGAACAACCAATCTAACTAATAAAACAACTGCACCTTTTCCCGTTCCGGAAGATGTGGTAATCAGTTTTAAAGGGTTACTTAATCAGGGAAATATCGCTGTTACAGCTCCTTTTAATGCAGTAACCGGTTTTTTATCCTATAATAATAAAGCAGAAGCAAATGATGGCTTTAATTTAGCAGGCAATCCTTACGCTTCTTCTGTTGACTGGGAATTATCCGGCGGAAGTGGTTCTGCAATTGCACTTACCAACATCAATCCGACTATTTATATGTTGGACCCGGTAACCAAAAATTATGGCACTTACACAAAAGGCGGCATTTATACTGGTTCTGCAACACGATATATTGCTTCCGGGCAAGGGTTTTTTGTGAAAGCGAATGCACCAAATCCAATCCTGAATTTTACCGAAACCGCCAAAGCTACAGATACTTCTAACCCTAGTATTTTGGGTGGAAATCCGGTTTTAAGTATTGACTTTTTAAGAGTAAAACTACAAAAAGACAGTTTAAATCAGGACGATATTTTGTTGACTTTTAAAGACGGGCAAAGTGAAGATTACCGTTTGGAAGAAGACGTAACAGATTTATCCGGTATGAATGCTTCCGTATCGTTATCGGCATTAAGTAAAACCGAAAAGAAGCAATTGGCTGTTAATGCTTTGCCGCCACCAAAGCAGGTTAAGCAAACTTCAATTTTTGTGGATGCTGCTGCAAATGGCAGCTACAAATTAATGCTGACTGATTTTTCTGATAACTTTAAAACCACGCCGGTTTATTTAAAAGATAATTTCACTTTGGATTCTGTTGATCTACGCTTGCACCCGGAGTATGCTTTTTTTATCGATAAAAAAGACAGCACTACTTTTGGCGGTAAGCGGTTTACCATTTATTTCGGGCAGGATTTAACAACTGCATCTGCTGCAACAAATGGTAGCATAATTACGGGTAACCAACAAAGTGTTTTACCCGAACCAGCAGCTGTTTTACTGTTCCCGAATCCTGCTTCTACAGAGATAAATTTTTTATCCGGTAAAAGAAGCATTGGTAACATCAGGCTAAATATTTATAGCAATACCGGTGTAAAAGTTCAATCTTCCGTTCATCAAAATCTATTCAATTTTAAACACAACATTACTATTTTGCCTCCCGGCATTTATATTGCAGAACTGCTGGATACAGCAAACGGAAAGTTATTGCAAACGATAAAATTTATCAAAAAGTAATTCTCAAAGCTAATCTTTCCTCTTTTTAGCTCATTTCTGCGCCATCAATTTTGCCTTAATTACATCTGCTGAATTAGCAATAACTAATCCTTTGTTTGATTCGTAAACAGGCTGACCGATAATTACGGTTTCAACTGAAATTCAGTTAGGTGCAAAATGAAAAACTTTCATTCAAAAAGTATAAACATTTTTATGACGCTGGATCAGCAGGTGATCGACGGCTATTTTAACAAGCATGACCCGGCACCAATATACAAGCGGCAACTGAGCCATCAGTTTGAGCAATATATTTTAGAAACTGTTTCATCTGCAAAACGTTACGACGTAATTTTTTATAAATTTAAATGTACCCATGAAAACGACAAGCAATATGCCGAACCGTTGATGTATGCCGTGCACCGGCATTTTTCGGATAAAAAAGCGGAGCGTTTAAAAGATTTTGCCAAGTTTAAACAGCGCAACTGGATTTTACTTGCTCTTGGAATTGTAGTTGTGATTTTATGCCAGGGGTTGCTGCCTATAGTTTTAAGCGAAGACCAGAAGTTTCATACCGGCCTGAGTAACAGCCTGGATATTTTTGCCTGGGTACTTTTATGGCATCCGATAGATGAACTTATTTTCCATTGGAACCCGCATTTAAAAGAGATATTATTAATGGAGAAACTGGGTACGGCAGAATCAATTATAATCGAAAATGAAAAAAGGGCTGTTGCCAATAATGATCCTCTTAGGGTTGTGGCATAGTGTAAAAGCGCAACACGCAGGCCTGGAACAATATTATTATATGGGCACCTATAAAATGTTTACGCTGGTGCCGGTAGGTTATTTACAAACCCGCAAAAACTGGTATGCAGAAGGGCGTTTTAATTATGAAGCTTTAAATACTTTATCATTATACGGAGGCAAAACTTTTGAAAAAAAAGCGTTAGTTTCTTATTCTGCCAGTCCGATTTTGGGTATCGTTTTAGGGCAAATCAACGGAGGTTCTGCAGGTATTAACCTGGTAGCAGATTATAAAAAACTCAATTTTAGCACACAATCGCAATACACATTTTCTGTGCAGCAACGCAGTAACAATTTTATCTACAGCTGGTCTGATTTTACTTATCAGGTTTCGGCAAAATTTGCTGCCGGGTTTTCTTTACAGCAAACTAAATTATACATGGTAAACGGAGCATTTGAAAAAGGACTTTTAATAAAAACCGGATACAAAAACTGGACTTTCCCGCTTTACATTTTTAAACCCGAAAGCAGCCAGCGCTATTTTGTGCTTGGCCTAAATTACGAATGGCAAAAATAACAGTGCTAAAAACAGTATCGAACACCTAAATAAAACGTACAAAGAACTAACGGCCCACAAGCAGATACAATTTATGACTACAAATTGCCTTCTCCTCCTCGAAAAAACTACGGTTACGCCTTTTTGGCTGGCATGGTGGTTTTACTTATTGCTTTTGGTGTTGATGGCCGCCGGAGGATACATCTTCCATTATCTCAGTATCAATAAAGTGCTTCATTTAAAAGCAGATTTGGAAAGGCAGCTGCTGGAACGTACCGAATTACTAACATATGCAAAATTAAATACGCAAAAAGCGCGTGAAGATGCCGCGCTTGCCAATCAAAATAAAAGTTCACTGCTGTCCAAAATCAGTCATGATATCCGCACGCCCATGAACACGATTCTGGGCATGTCTGCCCTGCTGCACGAAACATCATTAAATACGGAACAGCAGGAACTTACCAATACAATTTTATATTCCGGCGAGAACCTGTTATCGATCATAAATGAAATATTGATGAACGATATCCTGGAATATTCTAAAATAGAATCCGGCCGGGAACTGGAAGCGAAAGAATTTGATTTACGCAGCAATATCGAAGAAGTGTTTGATGTTTTCGCTTCAAAAGCAGCACAGGCTTCGATTGACCTGATATATCTGATCAATCCTGATGTTCCCGTCCAGTTAATCGGCGATGCTTTGCGGTTAAGGCAAATCCTGATGAATCTGATTGAAAACGCGTTAAGTTTTACAACTCAGGGAGAGGTTTTTGTATTTGTAAACCTGGTTGATCAAATTGATGAGAACCACGCAAAATTAGGTTTTGAAATCAGGGATACGAGTGCCGGTTTGTCTCCGCAGATGTTGGCAGCTGTGGTAAATGATCTGCAGTCAGAATCTGAAATCAGCCAAACAGCTATCGGCAAAACGTTAACTATTTGCAAAAAACTGGTTCGTTTGATGGGTGGTTCACTCACCGTTGAAAGTGAGGAAAAAAAGGGCAGCACTTTTAAATTTTCGCTGCTTACCAATTTTGGCAAGCAAAATTCAAGGGCAAATATCCAAACGGAAATGGCTAAGCTGGCCGGTAAAAAAATTTTATTGGCAGAGCACAACTCAACATTAAGCAACATTATTAAAGCGCAGTTAGAAAGGTGGCAGCTTGTTCCTTTCACGGCTAATTCCGGCGAGCAGGCTTTACAAATTATGGATCAGGAAACAGGCTTCGATCTGGCTTTGATCGATATGATGATGCCGGGAACAAACGGAATTGAACTTTCTAAAATACTTAAAGAAAAACATCCCGATTCGCCAATTATTTTGATGAACAAATTTGGCAACGAAACTTATAAAGAACATGCTGCCCTTTTTAATGTAGTTGTAGAAAAACCTTTGAAACACCATATCATTATTGGCGCGGCTTTAAGTTTGTTAAGGCAAAAAGGTAAAGATGTATCGGCAACAGATCAAAACGTAAAACAAAAACTGTCTGTGGATTTTGCCAAACAGTATCCGCTGAATATCCTGATTGCGGAAGACGATAAAATGAACCAGAAGCTGGTAACCAAGGTTTTAAATAAGTTGGGCTACGATCCGCATGTATCTGAAAACGGAAAAGACGTTTTAGAAGTGGTAAGTTTAAAAAATTACGACCTGATTTTGATGGATGTACAAATGCCGGAAATGGACGGATTAGAAGCCACCAGAATGATCCGGATTTGTTTGACCGAGCAGCCTGTTATTATTGCGATGACTGCCAATACACTGCAGGGCGACCGGGAAAAATGTTTAAAAGCAGGCATGGATGATTACATTGCAAAACCTGTACGCTTGGATGGCCTGGTTAACATTATCGAAAAATGGGCATTGCAATCTCAGCAGAAATAACAGTTTTTTTAAAGCGGAACATGCTTCTTTTATCACCTAAAAATTTTACTTAACGGTAAACAGGCATACACCTTAAAAGTTAAGTTTTAGTGCTGAGCAAGCAGTTAAAATTAGAATTTAGAAACACAACTAAAACATTTCCCGTCCGTAAAAAAGCTTCATTAGTTTACACTTATGAAATTTACACGGTATATTTTCAAGGTTTTTGTATATCTTTTTTTCATACTAACGTTTCAGGCAGGCTTTGGCCAAAATGTTGGCATCAGTACAAACAGTGCTTTCGTTCCGGATAATTCTGCCGCTTTGGATGTAAGTTATGCCAATAAAGGATTGCTTATTCCGCGTGTTGCACTTACAGCTACCAACTCCGCAAGCCCAATCACTTCGCCCGCTACTTCCCTATTGGTTTATAATACTGCCACTACAGGTACTTCGCCAACTAATGTTATACCGGGATTTTATTATTGGAATGGCAGTGCATGGGTTTTAATAACTATTAGTGCACAGGCAACCGGGCCGTGGTCAACTACGGGCAACACCGGTACAACTGCCGGAACAAATTTTTTAGGAACCACCGATGCCATAGATTTTGTAATAAAAACATTTAACACAGAAAGGGCAAGGATTAACAGCCAGGGCGATGTGAGCATTGGCGGTACTGCTTTAAATGCGACTAACCCGGAGCAGCTTTTGGTAAACGCCGGCACAACTTCATCCTTTAATGTTATTAGTGGTAAAGGAAGCATTGATAATTATCTGCAGCTAAACATCCAGAATAACAATAGTGGTGATATTGCCAGTTCTGATGTAGTTGCCAGTAATGATCTGGCTACAGAAACTACAAATTTTATTGATATGGGCATTAACAGTACCGGCAATGCCAGCACAGGTGTAATAGGCGGCCCCAGTACTGCTTACTTATATGGTATGGGTAATGATTTTGCCATTGGTAACGGCACTTCGGGCAAAAATCTTTTATTTTTTACGGGAGGAATAGCCGCTAATGAACGTATGCGGATTGATGGCAACGGTAATGTTGGTATCGGCATCCAGCTGCCAACTGCTGCCTTACATTTAAAATCTCAAACTGCAACTGCAGGTTCTGCCCCTATAAAATTAAGTTCAAATACGACGGTGATGACCACGCCGGAAGCAGGCGCCGTAGAGTTTGACGGAACAAATTATTTTGCGTCCGCAGGTAGCCCTGCGGTTAGATATACTTTGGCCAAAACACTTACAGCTACAGCAGTTCTTGATTTTCCGTCCACAACCGCCAGCAATTCCAGCATACTAACGTTTACCCTTAATGGTGCTGTAGACGGGGATGTTGTAGCATTGGGGGTACCAAATGCTGCCACAAACGGCAATACTGCTTATTACGCTTACGTATCTGCAGCAAATACAATTACGGTTAGGTTTTTAAATAACAATCCTGCATTAGGTGCTGCAATTGATCCTGTGTCGGCAACGTTCCGGGTTTCGGTTATCAGATATTAAAACTTAAGATCAGGTTTGAAAATATTTATTATGCTAAAAGAAGCATCAGCCATTTACCGAAAATAAAATGAGGTTCTGTAAAAATATCCGGCATCGGCAAAACCGTAATATTTATTTGCTGGCCATGCTTCTTTTACCTGCATTTTCTTTTGCCCAGGGTTTAACCAATAATGGTGCTTCAATTATCGTTAACGGCACTTCTACGGTAACTTCAAATACTTATATCACCCTAAATGGTAATTATCTTAACCAATCGGGAGGCTTATTAAGCTGCAGAAGCATCGGTTATGATGTTAATGCCGACGGCAGCTTAACCTCTTCTATAACCGTTAGCGGCAACTGGACGAATAATTCTTCTTCTGCCGCAATTCTTGGATTGGGTTTAACAGTAATTTTTAACAATACAACAGCTACACAAACCATCGGCGGAACAACTTCAAGCGGTTTTTTTAATGTGATCTGCTCCGGTTTGGATAAAACATTCAGTGCACCTGCTGCCACGCCTTATCCGCTTCAAGTTTTACAAAATTACAGCGTTAACTGTTTGGTTAATTACAGTAATATTCCTTCGTTAAATATTGGTAAAAGCTTTTTTGGGAATACCTCGATCAACTCCGGCAGTTTACCGGTTACCATCGGTGATGATTATAATAGTACCGCATCAGGATATAACGTTACCGGCGACTGGACTTATACCGGCACAGGCGGCGGAAATATACTGATGACCGGAGGGCTTAATTATAAAAATCTGATCTTCACATCCGGAGACGGTGCCAATAAAACAGCACCACTAAACGGAACAGCTACCGTTTCCGGAACCTTAACGGTTAATGATAAATGTACTTTCCAGGCGCAAAACAGATTTTTAACGCTGCTTTCTACAGCAGCAGGTACTGCTAATATTGCACCGCTAACCGGCACGGCCAGTATAACGGGTATTGTAAATGTACAGCGTTTTACGGTTGGCAGTTACGGTCGGGGTTACCGTTTGCTATCTTCTCCGGTAAACAATTCTACCGGTTTTTATACCATCGCATCAATTTTAAATAACACACCGATTACCGGCCCGAACCCGGTTGCTACTATCAGCACAACGCCGGGCAGCAGCTTTGACCCGTCAAATACCAATAATGCCTCAATTTGGATTTATCGCGAAGGCGACCCTTATCCCGGTAATATTGCCATTAAAGACAGTGATTACAAAGGCGTTTATACTTTAACAGAAAATATACCGGTTGGAACCGGACTCCTGTTTTTTAACCGCGGCAACCGTACTGTCAACTTAACTGCAAAGCTGAGAGGCCCTGCTTTCCCTACCCCGGAAGATAATGCGATTACGTTTACCGGCCTCCCCAACCAGGGAACTATCAACGTAAATGTTCCGCAAAACAACATCAATAACTTTACGGTTAGCAGCCCTTACGTTAAAGAAAGTCCGGGTTCCTCCCTGCAAAGCGCTTATTACTACAAATATAATTCGAGTTACCCGCCGGTTGCCAATTTACAACGCACCAATTGGTACGGCACAAGCGCAAACGCAGGCAACTTGGCTACCGATGGTTTTAATTTGATCGGGAACCCGTACGCTTCAACAATAGATTTGGATAAGGTTACTTTCGGTACAGATGTCAGTCCATTAATTTATCTGTATAATCCGATCAATAAACAGTTTTCTTATTATTCTAAAGGAAGTGCAACAAGCGGTTCTGCCGTTACCGATGGTAACGGTGCTAACCGTTATATTGCCAGCGGGCAAGGTTTTTTTGCAAGATGTACCGTAGTAGGTTCTACCAATGCGGGCATTACTTTTAACGAAACCAATAAAGTTGGTACAGCACTTACGGCTTCTACTTCGCCGGTACTTTTAATGTCGGCTAAAATTAAAGGCGAGTTCGATATCAACCCGGTTATTATGGGTGCGCCGGTTGGGACTACCATAAATTCTACTACCGGTGTAAGTTCTTCGATGATGGTTCAGCTTAAAACAGACAGCATTAATTATGACGGGATCGGTTTATTTTTCAACAAAAACTGGACAGCTAATTACGATCAAAACGATGCCGGCGATCCGGATGGTATTTCGCCAACTGTTTATTTATCAAGCTATTCTGCGGATCATAATCGTTTGGCCATTAATAAAATGCCGGCTGTAAACAAGCAAATGCGTATTAAATTATTTGTTGATGCTACCACAACCGCCGATCAGCAATTAAAAATTACGGACATGAGTAATATCGCACCGAAATTTAATGTTTACGCGGTTGATCATTATAAAAAAGATTCCCTGCAGCTTACGCTAACCAACAGCTATAACTTTAATATTAATCGTGCCGATACTTCCTCCACGGGCGCAAACCGGATGGAACTCGTTTTTAAGCTGAATCCTGACGGTGCATATAAGCTGCTCACTTTTACCGGAAAAATTAGCGGCCGGGCAGTAGAGTTAAACTGGGCTACTAAAAACGAAGCCGTGTATACTTCTTTTACCATAGAAAAAAGCATGGATGGCGGCAAAACTTTTCAGGCTATCGGTATTGTTACTGCCAACAGTGGCGGTGCTTATGCTTTTATAGATCATAATGTAGAAAACGGCAATCCGGTTTATCGTTTAAAACAAAATGTTTATGATGAAATAAGTTATTCGGATCAGGTACAAATCAGGTTTAACGCGATGAATATTGCATCGTTTTACCTCTACCCTAACCCGGCCGGTTCTTTTATTTTGATCAATACAGCACAGGCTTTAAAAGGGAAATCGGAAATCCGGATTACCAATATAGCAGGTGTTTTAATATTAAAATCGACCACAAACAGCAGTAATTCTTTGCGGATGGATATCAGCACGCTAATGCCGGGCGTTTACATTGCAGAAGTAATTGATGCTGATTTAAAAATAATCGGGACGGCAAAATTTATAAAAAACTAATCATCTGCCACTGATGATATTTTACCGTTAAAAGAAGTATCGCTACCGATATTAATTCTTAATTTAGATGATGATGAAGCTGAAACAAACCTGTATATTTTTAGCAGCAACAATATTAGTGCTGCTGATGAATACTGCACAATCACATGCGCAGGGTTTGCCTTGTGAGGGCGGCGACCCTGACGTAGATTGCCCGATCGATACGCCTGTTATCCTGTTGGTTTTAGCGGTACTGTTTTTATCGGTAAAAAAAATGCTTGATGTCAACCGCCAGTTAAAATAGGCCGGTAAAAGAAGTATTGCCTTAATCCCGTTTGAGGAGAAACTTCACCAAATCGTGGATCGGGCGTTTCATAATCTTCCCGATTTGCACATTATGTTCGGCACAAACCTCTTGCAATTCATCCTTTAAATGCCAGCCGATAGAACCTACAAAATGACATTTAATTTTTTGTGCCGATGAATAGCCTAAAACATTGGTAGTTACAAATTCTGTTAAACCTTCACGGATCAGGTTTTTGCCATAATCTCCTGATCGGATTTCACCCAGAAAAATAGCGAAAGAAGCCAGGTAATAATTTGCGCCGGGTTTATGGTAAACCTGATCGATGACGGTTTCCTTTTTTATAGAAAAAATTTTTTCAAACAAAGCTTTTTCTGCTTCAGGCATACAGCCGTATAAGTAATCTGTTATCAGTTTTTTGCCGAAATAACTGCCGGAACCTTCATCACCAAGGATATAACCCAAACCGTGTTTGCCTTCAAAAATATTTTCCCCGTCAAAATAAGTAATGTTAGAACCTGTCCCGAGGATGCAGCACAAGCCGGTTTCATTGCCGCAAGTAGCATAAGCGGAACCCAGCAAATCACTGTCAACACTTACATAAGCCTGTTTAAAATTACTGCTAAGCACGTTGGAAACAACTTCCCGTTTATCCGGGCTGGAACATCCGGCTCCGAAAAAGTAAATTTCTTTAACATTTTCAGCTTCAGCAAGCAGGTTTTCCTGCTTGCCTATTACTTTGTGCATTTCTCTATCTGATAAAAAAAACGGGTTTAAGCCTCCGGTTTTAAATGCTGTGTCCGGTTTGCCGGGCGATACCAATATCCAATCTGTTTTTGTCGATCCGCTATCAGCTACTAAAATCATAAATTGATTTCTTCGAGTTTTTGGTGGGTAAGCGGTTTATACAAAAATTGGGTTACGTAACGGCTTTCCATCACTTTACGATGATCAAAAGGATCAAGTGAGGAAGTTAAAATATAAATCATCGGCGGATGATCGGGATTAATTTTAAGCTTTTCATATTCCTTTAAAAATTCAAAAGCATTCATTTGCGGCATCCGTACATCTAAAAAAATAACATCCGGTTGGTATTGTTCGCTTTTTAATTCTTCGATAGCTTCTTCTGCCGATTCTTTTACAATTACTTTTTCTGCAAAAAACTCATTCTCGATAATTTTACGATTGATCATGTTATCAATATAATTATCGTCGATTAATAAACACAACTTATATTTGGCTTGTGGCATAGGGTTTACTTAATTTGACTATATTTCTTACTATGCAATAACAATTCCAAATTTTTAACAGAATTAATTCAGACTGATACTTCCTGTAATTTCTTTGAGACTAATTTCTGATAACTTGGTTTGATACTGATCATTAAAAAAACGGGTCTGGGCATCTAAATAATTTCTTTGTGCTTCTCTTACTTCCAGCGGCGTAATATTGCCGAGGCGATATTTTTCAAGTGTGATGCTAAGATTTTGCCTCGCAATTTCTACGTTTGATTGCCCTACGCGTATTAACTCTAAACCTGATAAAAAATCAATATATAAAGAGTTGATCTGCGTTTCTACCAATTGCCGGATTTGGCTTGTCCGGATTTCTGCACCGTTTATCTGCAGTTTGGCTACTCTTTCCCTGTGTATTTGGTTAAAACCGTCAAATATATTTATACTGGCGGTTAAGCCGTAATTTAATCCTTTAGTATTTTGTGTTTGGGTAAAACCTGCAGGCGTTTTATTATTACTAAAAGCATAGCCGGAATTTACGCCAATTAGCGGATACCGCAATGCACGTACCTGCTTTAAATTAATTTCGGTAAGGCGTTTATTAATTTGAGCCTCTAATATAGCAGGATTAGCTTTTTGTGCCTGGGCGATAATATCAGCTAAAACAGGCTGGTTTTGAATAATGATTGTATCCGGAACAGAAAAATCTTCATTTAATTTTCGAACCAGCAACCGGTTAAAAGTAATTTTAGTGGTATTAAACTGCTGAAGCTGCGTAAGGAAATTAGTGGTATCTGTATTAAAATTTACCTGTGCATTTAATACTTCCAGTTTTGCCGAACGCCCAACATTGTATCTGTCAGAAGCGTAACGCAACTGCAAACGTGAAATATCAATTTCTTCTTTCAATGCCAATATTTGCTTGGTCTGGTATATCAAATTATAATAAGTGCTGATTACAGAAGCCAAAGTGCTTTGGATCGTATCGCGTTCCTGTACCTGGCCAAGCTTGTTTAACTGCTTTAACTGATCGTAATTGGCAAACATGGCAAAACCATCAAAAATAGTCCAGTTGATATTTGGCCCGAAAGTGTTGCTGGAGTTGTGCAGCCTGGGGATTTTATTTACCGTTCCGTCTGATCGTGTTTGATTAACATTTTGAATACTGCTGCTGGTACTTGCTGTGGCAGCCAGTACCGGCAGGTAACCCGCATTACCGATCGACACATTTTCGGCTGCAATTGTACTGTTGGTTTTAGCCAGCTGGATGTTGTAATTATTTTTTAAAGCGATACTAACTGCATCTTCTAAACTTAGCAAAGGTTGTTTTTGTGCGGAAGCTGTAGTTACAAATAAAAACAGGCATAAAAGAAGCATCGGGAAAAATCTCATCAGCTTAATCATATTAAATCTGGTGTTCGGGCAGCAGCAATGTTTCTTTTTCTTTAGTTTGATCTTCTTCGGGTTCGTCATCAGGATTATGTTTCACTTTAGCAGAGAATACCACAAACATCACCGGAATGATATACAAAGTTAAAACCAGCGAGAACAGCATCCCGCCCATAATTACAATCCCTAGCGAAACACGGCTTTTTGCGCCGGCACCCAAAGCAAACGCGATAGGTACGGCACCTAACACTACTGCAAAACTAGTCATTAAAATCGGGCGTAAACGAGCCGTTGCTGCTTCCACTACAGCATCAAATTTATTTAGTTTGGCGTGTTCCATACGCTGATTGGCAAATTCTACAATTAAAATACCGTTTTTAGTTACTAATCCAACCAAAGTGATCATCCCGATTTCGCTGAAAATATTTAAGGTTTGATTAAACAGCCAAAGTGATAAAAACGCACCGGCAATTGCCAGCGGAACGGTTAGCATCACCACAAAAGGATCAATAAAACTTTCAAATTGTGCAGCCAGAACCAAATAGATCAGCAATAATGCAAAAGCAAATGCGTACAAAATATTAGATGAACCTTCGGAGAAATCCCGCGACGGGCCGGCCAGATCAGAGCTGAAACTGTCGTCCAGCTTGGCATCTTTAGCGATACGCTGCATCTCGGCAATACCTTCGCCAATGCTATGCCCGGGTGCTAATCCGGCTTGTACAGTAGCAGATTTAAAACGGTTAAAGTGATAAATGGATGGCGGCGTAGAACTTTCTGCTACTTTAACCACGTTATCTAACTGTATTAACCGGCCGGTTGTACTGCGTACATAAATTGATTTCAAATCCAGCGGCTGGTCTCGGTTTGCACGATCTACCTGCGCAATTACCTGATATTGTTTTCCGCTGATCAGGAAATAATCCAAACGGCCGGCACTATAATAAAGCTGCAAAGTTTGGGCAATATCCGCCACAGAAACACCTAAATCCCGCGCCCTGTCCCGGTCTGTGGTGATGGAAAGCTGCGGCTTGGTAAATTTCAGGTTCACATCCACACCTTGAAAAACCGAACTTTTGTTGGCTTCGGCCATAAAATCAGGCAGCACTTTTCGTAATTTTTCAAAATCCTGATTCTGGATTACAAACTGAACAGGTAATGAAGTCCTGGCACCGCTGCCGCCGCCGCTGATAGTTTGTTCCTGGATCACAAACGTTTTGGCATCAGGGAAACGGGCCAGGTTTTTCGTCATGTAATCTGCAATTTCCTGCTGGGTGCGTACGCGTTTATCGGGATCAACCAAACCAATCCGTCCAAAACCGGAGTTGATGTTAGAACCGGGGGAGATAACCGAAATATTAATTTTTTTCTCCGGAACAGAATCCTCCACAAACTGCGAAATCTTATTCATGTAGCGCGTCATGTATTCGTAAGATGAACCCTCCTGTCCGGTTACGCTGAAACGCAGCAAACTACGATCATCCAGCGGTGCCAGTTCAGACGGCGTAACTTTAAACAGAACGTAAACGATAATTAAAGAACCAAACAGCAAAGCACCCGAAATCCATTTGCGCTTCATAAAATTAAGCAGCGAATTGGTGTAGGAGCTGGTCATGTTTTGAAAGAAAGGCTCCGTTTGCTCATAAAACTTCGATTTTTTTTGATTTTTACGGATCAGTTTTACATTCAGCATCGGCGTGAGTGATAAAGAAACAAATGCAGAAATCAATACCGCACCGGCGACGACGACGGCAAATTCCCGGAACAACCTCCCCGTAAATCCCTGCAAAAAAACAATCGGTAAAAACACTGCCGCCAGCGTAACTGAAGTAGAAATCACCGCAAAAAATATTTCTTCGGAACCTTCAAACGCAGCCTTGCGGATATCCATCCCTTCCTCTACTTTTTTATAGATGTTTTCGGTTACCACAATACCATCATCCACCACCAAACCAGTAGCGAGCACAATGCCCAGCAGCGTTAAAATATTGATGGAAAAACCGAAAACATACATGATAAAAAAAGCACCGATCAGCGAAACCGGAATATCAATCAGCGGACGAAAAGCGATCAGCCAATCCCTGAAAAACAGGTAGATGATGATTACAACCAGCACAAATGAAATCAGCAAAGTTTCCTGTACTTCTTCAATCGACTGGTTGATGAAACGCGTGTTATCCAACGCTACTTCTACTTTAATATCCGGTGGCAAATCTTTTTTAACCTGCGCCAAACGCTTGTAAAAATCCTTGGCAATCTGCACGTAATTGGCTCCCGGCTGCGGCACAATCGCCAAACCAACTTCTGGCACACCGGATTCCTGTAAGGCAGTTTCTTCATTTGCAGCACCCAATATAGCATAACCAACATCGCTTAAATGGATAACGCGGTTACTATCCGAACGGATAATCAGGTTGTTAAAATCCTTTTCAGTAGTTAATTTTCCTAAAGCCCGTACAGATAGTTCTGTATTATTTCCTTCAATTTTACCAGCCGGCAACTCCACGTTTTCTTTACCTAAAGCCGTCTGGATATCTGTTGCGGCCAATTGATAAGCAGCCAGTTTATTCGGGTCGATCCATAAACGCATTGCATATTGCCGCTGGCCCTGTACATTTACCGCACTTACGCCCGGAATAGTTTGCAAAGCTTCCTGCAATACGTTTTCTGCATAATCATCAATCTGCAAAATGTTGCGGGTATTACTGCTCACGGTGATCGTGATGATGTTATCCGCATTTGCATCCGCTTTGGTTACTACCGGCGGCGCATCTATATCTTGCGGCAACTGCCGTTGTGCCTGCGAAACCTTGTCGCGCACATCGTTTGCTGCAGTTTCCAGATCGGCATCCAGGTTAAATTCTACCGTAATATTACTCGACCCAACAGAACTTGTGGAGGATATATTTCGGATACCCGGAATACCGTTAATTACTTTTTCTAACGGTTCTGTAATCTGAGATTCGATTACATCCGAGTTGGCCCCGGAATAGTTGGTTGAAACAGAAATAATAGGCGGATCAACCGAAGGAAAATCCCTCGTTCCTAAAAACTTGTAACCGATGATGCCAAAAACAACAATGGCAACAGACATTACCGTGGTTAAAACCGGCCTTTTTATACTGGTTGAGGATAAACTCATAAGTGTTACTTGATGGTTTTAACGATTTTCAAAGCTATTTTCGGCCGTAACTGGATAATCCCGGAAACAATTAAACTATCGCCGGTTTTTAACCCGTCGATAATCTGGACTTTCGTAGCCGTACGCACATCCGTTTTTACATCTCTGGAGGCCGCTACTCCTTTTGATACCACAAAAACTTTACTGGTTTTAATATCCGGGATTACACATTCTGTAGGCACCATAATTGTTTTCGGTATTTGTTCTAAGGTGAGATTGATTTTGGCAAAACTGCCCGCGCGCAGCAAACCTTTCGGGTTGGGCGTTCTGGCCCGGATGGTAATAGAACGCGAAGTTAAATCCAGGTTCGGTTCGATGGCGTAGACAGTTCCGGTAAAATTATCCCGCGAACTTTCCAATGTAAAATGGATTTTACTTCCGGTTTTTATTAATGATAAGTAACGCTCCGGTACGGAAAAAGTAATTTTTGCCGGATCCATATTTACCAGTGTAGCGATAGAACTTGTTGGCGAAAGATAGCCGCCCGGACTTATATTACGCAAACCGATAATCCCGGAAAATGGTGCGCGGACTTCTGTTTTGGCAATTTGTGCACGGATTAAATCCGCCTGAGATTGAAATACATTTAAAGATGAAAGCGAAGTATCATACTCCTCTTTGCTTACTGCTTCTTTTTGCAGCAGAAGGCGGTTACGATATTCCGTTTGTTCAGCCAGTTTAATTTGAACCTGGATAGATTTTAGCGATGCAACCTGATCCTTGTTATAAACCCTAACCAGCAGCTGGCCTTTGCTAACATGTGTACCTTCCTTAAAATAAATCCCGGTAATATTACCCGCCGTTTCACTGCGTAAATCAACCTGTTCATTGGCATCAACGGTTCCGGTAATATCAATTGCGTTGGCAAAGGCCGTATCTTTTACAATCATCACATTTACCGGAACAGGCTTATTAGATTTTTTTCCGCCTTTGGCAGATGCCGGCTCTATCTTTTTATCCTTCGCCCCGGCACCATAAAATTTATTGTAAACAAGGTAAGCAATTAATAAAAACAGTAAAGGATAAATAATGTATTTTGGCTTCATTGACTGGCTCTTTTCCTGACTACAGGAAGGTTTTGGTGTAAATATAATAATCCGCTGCTATCCATCTTCTGCTGCTTGCTGTTTTTATAAGGTAAAAACAGCAATCGAAGTTGATTAAATACAATCCGGTAATCCTCCGCACATCATTCAGGTTAACAAAACTATCAGATTATGTTAAAAACTGCTACCTGTATCAACCATTTTACAACCTGTTTTTTGTTTTTACCTATCCTTTAAAAGGATTTTAAAACTGAATAAAAGTTTTCGTATTATAACTATTTAAGCTGATTATGAGCCAGAATATCTGCATTCATTTTAAAATTTCTTTTACAGAACCACAGGCGCATTATGTAGAAGTTGTGATGAATATTTCCGAAATAAACCAGGACGAAACAGAACTGATTATGCCGGTTTGGGCGCCCGGTTCCTATTTAATCCGGGAGTTTTCTAAAAATGCGGAAGGGTTTAAAGTTTCGGCAAAAGGAAAACCTGTTCCGCATCAAAAATTGCGTAAAAATGCCTGGCTGATCAACACTAAAAATCTTTCGGATATTACAGTTAGTTACCTGATTTATGCTTTTGAAGTTTCCGTACGAACCAGTTTTGTAGATTCGGCGCACGCTTTCCTGTCCCCAACCGGAATATTTTTATATCCCGAAGGCATGCTTGGATTACCTTCAGCCGTTGAGCTTATTATGCCCGAAAACTGGAAAACGGTTTCTACCGGACTGGAAAAACACGGAACGGAACCATACTGTTTTTATGCACCTAATTTTGATGTGCTTTACGATTCGCCTTTTGAAATTGGCAACCAGCATGTTTTTTCTTTTACCGCAGCAAATGTGTTGCATGAAGTTGCCATGTACGGCGGCGGCATGTATCAGGAAGAAAAACTGATACCGGATTTTACACGGATTGTGGAAGAAGAAACCAGGATTTTCGGCGAAAACCCGAACAAGCGTTTCGTTTTTATCATCCACAATTTTAACCTGGGCGGCGGCGGTTTGGAACATGGTAATTCCACGGTTTTGGGCGTTACCAGAACGGCTTATGCGGCGGAGAAAACGTATCAGGATTTTTTGGGATTGGTTTCCCACGAGTATTTCCATTTGTGGAACGTAAAACGGCTGCGCCCGAAAGCTTTAGGTCCGTTTGATTATCAGCAGGAAAATTACACCTCCAGTTTGTGGATTGCCGAAGGTTTTACAGCTTATTACGATAACCTGATTTTGTGCCGTGCCGGTTTAATTTCACCGGAAATTTACCTCAACCTGCTTTCCGCAGATATCAATATTGTTGAAAATTTGCCCGGAAGAAAAATCCAAACGGTTACCGAAGCCAGCTTTGATACCTGGATTAAATTTTACCGGCCTAACGAAAACTCGCCAAATACCACCATTTCTTACTATGTAAAAGGAGCATTGATCGCGCTTTGTATTGATTTGCTGATCATCCATCAAACCAACGCTAAATATTCTTTGGATGAAGTGATGAAGCGCATGTATGATCAGTTTTACAAAACAGAAAACCGCGGTTATACAGAAGCAGAATTTCGGCAAGTACTGGAGCAAGTGGCCGGTTGCAGCTTAAATCATATCTACGAGCATTACATAAACGGTTTGGAAGATTTGGATTACAGCCATTATTTGGGTTATGCCGGTTTGCGTTTGCACGTTTGCGTACCCGAAACAAAACCGCTGCCAACAATCGGTTTTACGGCTGTGTTAAATACAGGTAAGCTTTTGGTAAATTATGTAGAGCGCGGTACCGCTGCCTGGCAGGCCGGTATTAATGTTAATGATGAACTACTGGCCATCAACGGTAACCGGATTGCTGATCTCGAAAAACCATTACAGTTTTTATTGCCTGGCGATATAATTGACCTCACTTTGGTACGTGATGGCAGGCTGATCGAGCTTCCTTTAACATTACAAAATCAGCATAAAATAAAATACCGGATCGAAGAAATCACCGAACCTTCCTTTCAGCAAAAACTGGTTTACCATAAATGGCTTGGCCTGTAAATAAAAATTTGCTCTGTAATAAACAGCGGTACCGATAAATTATTCTAAGGTTGATAAAACAATTTTTTTTGAAATTATATTTATGTGATTGATAATTTAATCCTTAAATCACTAAAAAACTATTGTTATGAGATCATTATTATACATCGTAGCCGTAATCCTGGTTATCGGATGGGCATTAGGCGTTTTCGCTTTTAACGTTACTGGCGGCATCATCCACGTTTTGTTGGTTATCGCCGTTATTGCTTTAATCCTGGGCTTAATCAGAAGGGCTTAAACCTGATTTTATAAACATATTTTACCTGCATAAAAGAAGCATATTGATACTTCTTTTATGCAGGTAAAATATGAGAAATTTTTACTTAAAAAAATAACCTGCGGTCAAATTCATAAGGTTCAATATTTACGATAGAAATTTTGTTTAAATCTTGATGGTTCGGATTGATTAGAAAATTGTAATCGCCCTGAACCACAACCGACGGAACTTTTAAAACCAATGCTCTTTTACTACTGATAAATTCATCTCCGATAATCTGGGTTGCGTGTGAATGTGGGATAGATTTGAAATCAGCAGGAAGTTCGTCCTCTTTGAATTCTTCTACTATTGTTCCTTCGGATAATTCATAAGTGATAGCAACGTATCCTTTTGGGAGAATTCCTAAAGGAATATGTACTGCGATTTCGGTAGTGACCAGAGCAATAGATTGGGCCGTATAAATCATTGCAACACCTTTACTATTCCAACGACCTCCGGCTATTTCTGCACCTTTACCGCTTAAATCTTTACTGTAGGCGGTTTTGGCAAGGCGATACAACTTCACGCCAAAACACCATGTTCAATCCGGATGAGTTCATCACGTATTAAGTTGATACCGAAGGTAGTATCTAATAAATCTTTAGGTTTTACCCCGCCAAGGGCAATACTTTTTGTATTTAACCAGGTATCAAAATTCTCATTATCTTCAAATACCTCTATTCCAAACTTGTAAAGCAGTTTAATTTCTAAAATACGCTCTGCAAAACCTGCTTGGAATGGTTTGCTTTCCTTTTTGTAACGTTGTAAAGTCCTTTCGGAGAGATTAAGGTAATGAGACCATTCGTTAAAAGAAAAAGGAAGGTTTTGTAATATGCTGTCGAAAAAGGAATAGCTGATGCCTTCGCGTACCGCTTTTATTAGAAAAAGGCTGCTTTTATCATCTACAGCTTCAAAAGATATGTCCTGCTCTGAAAGTTCTTCTGTGTTCGACATATAACAAATATACGACAACTGGCATTTATAAAATGACAACTGACAACTTATTTGAAGTTTTAATTTTTATCCGAATGCCCTAAATCTTTTTCTGGAGAAACCTGATCTCTTACCAACTGTTTCAACTCTTTAATTTCCGGGAAACGGCCTTCGCGCTTTCGGTCAAAAAGAACTTCATCATTCAAAAAAATAGTATAACGGCCGCTAATTTCACTTGGGTGCAGCAACACACCGTACAAATCATCCTCAAAAGTAGTTAACAACTCCTGCGCCATATAAGCAGCGCGCAAAAGCCAGCGGCATTTCGGGCAATATTCTATCGTAATTGTTGGTTTTAGGGTGATAAAAGAAGCATCGTCCATGTGATTGAATCATAGTGTTTCTCAAATTTACACAAACAAAAACAAGTATGTTTGTACACCATTATGTACTTCAATAAAAATTATGATAGTAATTAGTCCGAGCGAGTTAAGGGGAAATCTAAAAAAGTATTTGGATTTAGCCGAAAAAGAACGTGTAATTATCCAAAGAGGGAAAAAGGAAACTTTTGAACTGCGAAAAACAGAACGCATCAGTGAAGACCTTTTTTTTGATGACCCAAAAAACCTGGAAGCGATAGAACAAGGAATTGCTGATATTAAAGCAGGCAAATACAAAACATTTGATCCGGAAAAATCAGTGTGGGAAAATATACAATAAACCTATCTGACAAAGCCACCAAAGATTTAAGCAAAATTCAAAAATCAGGCGATAAAAGAAGCATCAAAAAAATCGAAAATATTTTGAAGAACTTCAACAAAATCCATACGAAGGGATTGGAAAACCCGAAGCATTAAAGTATAAATATAAAGGATTTTGGTCGCGAAGCATTAATGAAAAAGATCGGTTGGTTTATGAAGTACGAGAGCAAATTGTATCTGTATTTGTTATTTCAGCTTTAGGGCATTATGATGATAAATAGCTACTTTTTTTCCTCTGTCCACTCATAAACATGCTTATTTGCATCGCCGGTAATTTTCTGGCAGTTGCAATTTCCGCCCCATTCTTTGGTACCGTCTTTAAAATATTCGCATTTCCAGATCGGCGATTCGTGTTTAATCCGGTCGATAATATAACGGTTTGCCGAATAAGCTTCTGCACGGTGCGGCGAAGCGGTAATCACGACCACAGCCGATTCTGACACGCCAACTTTACCGACACGATGTTGTGCCAAAGCTATTTTTAACGGGAATTTCTCGCAGGCATCATCCAAAATTTGCTTGATTGATTTAGCAGCCATAGCTTCCTGTGCTTCATATTCCAAATAATCTACATCAGTTTGCGGGTCGTTATCGCGCACTTCTCCGCTAAAAAGCACAACTGCGCCTGCTTCGGGATGATGAGATTTGGCTAATAATCCAACCAGATCCAGCGGTTCGGCAGATAAAAACGGAAGATCAGCCGCCACTGCTGGGCGGGATAACGGAGATGGTATCATTTGGGTTGATAGAAAAATTTTGGTCAACAAATTCGTCGTGTACTGCAAAACGGCAAAGATCGAGCACGTTTGCAGCTTCCGGGTTTTGCCGAGTTAGCTGAAGTTTTAACTCTGAAATATTTTTTGCACTGCTTTGGAGTTGAAATTCCTTTTGAAAATAATCCTTCAAAACAGCAAAAACTTCTATGGTCATAATTTTTTGGTGGTAAAAAGAGTATCAGCCGCCAATTTGCAGCATGCTCAATTCGCTGCCTACAAAATGGTGTAATTGTTTTTGGCTCATCGCCAGCTGTAGTTTCTCCTGTAAAACGCAATCGTTATCGGCAGGATTTAGTTCAATCGGATTGCTATTGCTTAAACATCCGTACATATTTCCTTCGGCATCTAACCGCAAACGACTACAATCGCTGCAAAAAGGTTCACTATTATTGGCGATGATACCAAACGTATTTCCCGCAGTTATTTGCCAGTAATTGGAAGTTGCCGAAACCGTTCGCGGCAAGCGTTTAAAATTGTATTTTGTTGCAATAGTATCTAATAATTCCTGCTGCGAAAACAGGTATTTATCAGATTCGTGATGCAAATGCCCCATCGACATAACTTCCAAAAAACGGATCGGAATATTTTTACTAAACGCATAATCTAACAGCGGAATAATCTGATCTTCATTCATTCCTTTCATAATTACCGCGTTTAGTTTTACTTCGATGCCAGCATTAATAGCGGTTTCAATTCCGTTTAAAACGCGGTCAAGATGTTTGCGTTTCGCCATTTTGTAGAAGGAAGCTTCATCCATCGCATCCAAAGAAACATTGATGGATTGCAAGCCGGCCTCATACAAAGCAGCAACCTGCCGTGCCAGCAAATAGCCGTTGCTGGTCATGCTGATTTTTGGGATACCGATCAGTTTTAAATTACGAACCAGTTCCGGCAGTTCTCGATATAGCAAAGGTTCGCCGCCGGTTAAACGAATGGTTTCCAAATCCAGGTTCTCGTGCAGCCGGGAAATAATGCGCGAGAAAAAACCGGCTGATTTTTGCGGACGATGATCAAAATTGATGTCTTCTTCCGAACCCATCGTGCAATAAAAACAGTTGAGGTTGCATGTATTTAACAAGCTCACCCGCAATGTTTTAAATTTTCTTCCGTATGGATCGTTCAATTTCATCAATTTATACCCGGTAAAAGAAGTGTCAGTTTTAGTGGAACCAAGCTGATGTTCTTCTCATTATACAACCAAATATACAACGAAATGTTGGTTTACATCCGCAGAAAAGCAATCGGGTTTCCAACCGCCAAATCCTGTGTATTTGCCGGATGATGTGCAATTGCATTGGCATTTAAAGCGGCTTTTACATCGCCGGAGCTATTAAACAAAACCGGCGTAACTGATTGATTTATAACGGCTGGAAAGAACTCATCAAATGGTGTTTTCTTCTGTTTTTGTGCCGATAAAGGAAGCATCGGCCATTCCGTTTCCTCCAAACTAAAACAAGCTTTAAGGTAATGTTCGATAAATAATTTGAACGTTACATGACAGGAAAATGGATTTCCCGGAAGCGCAAAAACCAATCCGCCGGAAGGTAATTGTCCGCACCAAATCGGTTTTCCGGGTTTAATTTTTACTTTATGAAACAGTTTTTTAACGCCTAAACTTTCCAGGATCTCCGGCACATAATCCGCATCGCCGGCAGAAACGCCTCCGCATAAAATAATAATATCGCAGTTTAAAGCTGCGCCGATTTCCTGTTTCAGCTGCTCTTTATCATCTAAAATATGTTTGGTAATAGTCGGTTTGATTTGCCATTTATTCAACAAACTTTTTAGTAAAAATTGATTGCTGTTACGGATTTGGATATCAGAAACCGGCTTGCCAGGTTCTACAACTTCGTCTCCTGTTGTAAATAAGGCAACTTTTGGTAATTTTTCCACCTCAACTTCTGCTCTACCAAGCGAAGCCAGCAGCGCAACAACCTGCGGCGTAATTTTACAATTTGCATTTATAACACAACTACCGGCTTTAATATCTTCACCTTTTTGGGCGATATTTTGCTGCGGTTTTATAGTTTCATACTGAAAAGAAACACGGCCGTTTTCCTCCAAAGCATCTTCCCTGCGGATAACCAAATCAACATTTGGCGGAACCGAAGCACCGGTCATAATTTTATAACACTCGCCGGATGAAATTTCCTGCCCGTAACGCTGCCCGGCAAACACTACTTCTTTTACCGCATAATTTTTAGTGCCTTGCTCCCAATCTTTAAAACTGATGGCGTAACCATCCATTGTTGCACGATTGAAAGGCGGATAATCGCGGTCGGCATAAATTTTTTCAGCTAAAATGCGATCAAAAGCTTTCTCTAATGATAAGGTTTCTTGTCCGAAAGATTTCGCTAAACTTGCGATTATAGTTTGTGCTTCTTTATAATTGAGCATGGAAAATATAGCTTATATCAATAAGCAAATATGAATGATTAGCATGGAAAAGCTTTGCCTTAATTAATAATAAAACGAAATGTCTGCTTATAAATAGTGTTAATTAAAACTAATTTTTTTATGAGTAAAAAGGAATTTCTATTTTACTGCGTTTTAAAATATAACTTATTTAAGAGCCTATTTAAATTTATATCGTAAAGATTTCTAATGCTTCTTTTATGCCTGTAAATTCTGGGTTTGGATTGTTACATCGATACAAAAAGCACAACAAACTAATGGTTTTATGTGGTAAAAGAAGCATAGAAAAAGAATTGAATAAAATTTAAACAGGCTCTAAAACAAGTAGTTTAATTTTATCTTTTAAACGGTCGCTTTTTACCAGCGTATTTGGTGTATTGTAATTTAGTTTACTGGAAGGTTAACTGTGCCATTTGTAAAAACTCTTAAAAAACGTTGGTTAAATGATAATTTGAACCTAATATGTTATTATTAGTTTAACGCCAGTTCTTCATTACGAAACTGACATTAATGAAATTTCTGCTTGCTACCTCTACTCATTTCTTGATCGGTTTTACGGGATTACTTAAAACATCTCTACTCACTTACCGGCTTATGGTAAGCAGCACGCTAAGCCATTTAGTTAGGAAAACACTCAGAATCGAAATCGCTGATATGCCTGAACTCCAGGATGACATGTTCGTTATACCAGGCATACCGGCAGGTATCGTTAAAAGGATAAGATAGATTATAGATCCGTTGTGAAAAAAGGTTATAATAGAATTCTTGGCTATCAATGGTATTATGCCCAATTATAAAAGGGTCACCTGTTTTTACTGATCTGCAGTTTATTTTGTCAAGCTTCTCTTTTAAAACTGTTAAAGTCTGCTTTGTCCAGGGAGTGGCTCGTAGCAGTGAATCTGGCGGCATCCAGGATTCCATATCATGGTAACCATTATCGGATCCCACTCCATTTATAGCGATCCAGAACGATTTATTTCTAACGATGTCAAATTCAATCTCATGGATTTTATGTTCGGGATCCACTTTATTGACATAATTCCTGATATCATAAAACAAGTCAGGATTTGCTTCAAAGTCTGCGATCAATTCGTTTTTGGGATGGGAAGGCTGATTAAGGCGTACCGCACTAATTAGCACAAAGACAACGATCAATATTCCGGAAGCCGTTATAACTATCACAGTAAAACCAAAAATGTCATTTTTCTTTTTAGGCAGTTTAGGCACATCTACTATGCTATTTTCTTCATCGAACTCCTGTAGAGGTTCTTCTTCGGCTGGGGTTAAGAGCGATATAGCATAAATGCCAGCAAAAAGCTGATTAAAGAAAAACGGAATATAATATACTGTACTTCTTTCTTCGTAACGAAAACTTAATTTATGGTAGATGAAAAGAAAATAGATCAGCAACAATTCACCACCTGTTGCTAATTGTACCAGTCTGATGCTGACCTGTTTTTGAGTGGATTTGATCACCGCAGTAATGACTACATAGCTATACAGGGTGTCAATGATGTAATCATCGGTTAGGTCAAATGATTCTATCATACCTGCTAAAAGCAAACAAAACAGGATCAGCACGATAGCAAGATAATTACAATGCGATACCTTATATTTTAAAAATGCTTTATTGCTGTAAACAAGCGCGGTACTGGTTAATACTGAAGTAATTAGGAAAACCCCAAAACTTCCAAAACCATACTTTGTCAGGTAACACAAGCCCCAACTTAGCAGAATTGCTACCAGCTGGTAAACCAGTGCGCGGTTTTGCCTTGGGCTGGTTGAAAAAATAAAAGCAGTGTCCATCCTAAAATCTTCTAAAGTGATATATCTATTACGGTTAATCTTACAACTAAGTAAACGTGATACTAATTTTAGAAAATTTGGTTGCGTTTTGTGATAAAGGCTCCTCCATTTAACGATCGTGGCTGTTGCACAACTTCGATAAACATATGTTTTTTCTTTTATTTGGCTGGTTAAATGAGTAATTTAAGGGCATGCAAGGCAGAAAGGATTACACGGAAAAGCTGTTCATGAGCTTTCAGTTATCTAACCATGTTCCAAAGGAAAACCTGTACCGGAGATTACGTGAAACGCTTGATCTGAGTTTCCTTTATAAAGACACGAAAGAGCTTTATGGTAAAACGGGTAACCCGTCGATCGATCCCGTGGTTTTCTTCAAACTGCTGCTAACGGGTTATCTGGAGAATATTACTTCTGACCGGAAGCTGGTCGAGCACTGCTCCATGCGGATGGACGTGCTGTACTTTCTAGGTTTTGATATAGACGAAGAACTGCCCTGGCATTCCACGATTAGCAGGACCAGACAACTGTATCCCATTGCTTTATTTGAAACGCTTTTTAACAAAGTATTTACGCTTTGTGTAGACGCGGGAATGGTCAGTGGCCACACCCAGGCAGTCGATTCAGCACCGGTGAAAGCGAACGCCTCTATGGAAAGCCTGACTTTGAAGCAACCTAAAGATTCGGTCGCAAATCACCTTCAAAAAGTAGGGGAAGAAAACCAGGAACCCCGGAAGAATGATCCGCCCAGCTCTACCGTTTATATCACGGCTCCAGATTATCAGTTAAGAAAGTTAGCAAAGCATCAACAGAAGTTGCTCGATCAGCCTATCAGTGCGCCCGGTGCCTCGCACGAAAAATCGCAGCTGCTTAGTAACAAAACCCATTATAGCCCGCATGATCCGGATGCCCGTATATCGGTTAAACCAGGCAAGGCCAGAAAACTGAACTATCGCTGCAACATGGCTGTAGATACGGCCGAAGGCGTAATCAGTCATGTGCAGGCAGACTTTGCCGACGGAAGGGACAGCCAGTATTTGCCCGGGCTTACCCGTGAGTTACAAGGCCGCTTGAAGGAAAACGAACTCACAATGGCGAATTTGCTGGCTGATACCGGCTACTCGAATGGCTCTAATTATAGTTTCCTAGAACAAAAAGGAGTTACTGGTTGGATACCCGTTTTTGGAAAATATAAAGCAGTTGTACCTGGCTTTACTTATAACAAAGAAAGCGATGAATACACCTGCCCTGCCGGAAAGCCATTGCCATTCAAAAGTTATGATCATTCTGCGGATGGCAGGCTACTGAAAAACTATTGGACAGCATCGAAGGATTGTACCAGCTGCCCGCTTAAATCCAGCTGCGTACAAAACATGCACTACAAAAAGATCACCCGAACAGCTTACGATGAGCAGTATTTGAGAGCTTACAGCCGCCAGCAAAGTAAAAGAGGTAAACAGATGAAAAAACTGAGGCAAAGTACCGTCGAACCGGTCTTTGGTAGCCTCACACAATATTACGGTCTGAATAAAATAGGGGTCCTGGGCAAAGCCGGTGCCCACAAAGTCATGCTCCTAGCTGCAATTGCTTTTAACCTCAAAAAGTACCTGAAAAACGGAGGAAAAAAGCCTTCGCGCGCTTACTTTATAGACGTTATCCAGGACTTTGAACAAGCATTTTTTGATTTACTCGCTTTTCTGAACAGTAGATACCAGTTCTCTTAAAAACTACAAAAATCGATCTGGAAAGTTAATATTTGAGAAAATATACCCATTGTGCAACAGCCACCAACGTTTTTTGATATAAACACCACTTGTATATATACAAAAATTAGAAAATCCATAAAATCGTTTACACTGGCTTAAAAATTGATATATTCTTGATTCTTATAAACCCATTCCATTAATCAAGTGATATTTTATAAATTTGATAATGGGTATTTATAAAAAAAAGGGTACTGTTCTTAAATGTATGATGTTTTTTTGTTACGTTCATAAATGGCAGTTTTCATAATTGCATAGTGATAGAT
>CAHJWG010000011.1 GCA_903642215.1 Sphingobacteriaceae bacterium
TCCCTTCGCCTCCCTGCCGGAAGCGGATGCAAAAGTAGAAACTCTTTCCATTCCTGCAAACAAAAAGTAAAATTATTCTTCACTAATTTTAACACTATAATCTAACTTCCTTATTCACAACGAGAAAAAAATTAGCTACAATATTTAATACTGACCGGTTGCTAACATTACCAATGTACATGCTTCAATCGTTTCAATTCCTTGTTTTGCAGCCAATTCTTCTAATTCAGAATTTTCTGATCCCGGATTAAAAATAATTCTTTTCGGTTTCGTATTTAATATATACTGATACAAATCATTTTGATTTTGCGGCCCTACATATAAGGTAATGGTATCAATATCAGCATGAATCTGTTCTGGTTGTTCAATTGCAACTCCTGCAACTTCACCCTTTTTAAGTCCAACGTTTACAATTGAATGCCCATTTGCCTTTAATTTATTTGCCGCCAAATAAGCATAACGGTTTGGATTTGGTGTTGCGCCAAGCACTAAAGTTTTTTTATTAGCCATGATACTGTTTTTATAGGTGAAATTTAACAAGATAAATATTGATTTGTTGTTCAACTGATCCCTTAATCAAATTATAACACTTTTAAAGTCGCTTCTGCACAATTAATACCATCAATTGCAGCAGAAATAATGCCACCCGCATAACCTGCACCTTCTCCGCAGGGAAATAAACCCAAAATCTGCGGATGCTGATAAGAAACTTTATCCCGTGGAATTTTTACTGGTGAGGAAGTCCGTGATTCAACACCAACCAAAATGGCTTCATTGGTATAATAACCTTTCATCTTTTTGCCAAATTGCGGCAATGCTTCTTTTAGCCGGTAAAAAACTTTGTCGGGCAATACTTCTTTTAGCATCGTGCTTTTTGTACCGGGAACGTAAGAGTTAATAGGCAAATCTGCAGAAAACTTTCCTTCCACAAAATCAATCATGCGTTGTGCAGGCGCAATTTGATTTCCACCGCCAGCAGCAAAAGCGGTTTGCTCTATTTGCTGCTGAAAACTTAGCAGGCGAAAAGGATCTTTTTCATCACCTTTTACATCTTCTAAATTAATTTGAACGACTGTACCGGAATTGGCAAAAGGATTATTTCGTTTGGAAGGACTCCAGCCATTCACCACAATTTCGCCAGGTTTTGTAGCACAAGGCGCGATGATACCACCAGGACACATGCAAAACGAAAACACGCCGCGCCCGTCAACCTGCTCCACTAAACTATAATAAGAAGGCGGCAAATGTTCTCCCCGAACGGCACAATGATATTGCGATTGATCAATAATTTCCTGCGGATGTTCAATCCGAACACCCAAAGCAAAGGGTTTTGCTTCCACCAGAATATTTTGCTGGTGCAGCAAATGATACATATCCTGGGCAGAATGGCCCGTTGCCAAAATCAGCGCATCACTTTCGAATGTTGCGCCTGATGCTGTTTTTACCCCTATAATTTTGTCAAAAAAAACCAGCAGCTCAGTTACTTTGGTGTTGAAATGGATTTCGCCGCCCGCATTCTGGATACTCTCGCTGATAGCTGTAATAATCTGCGGCAGTTTATTGGTGCCAATGTGTGGCCGCGCATCTACCAAAATATCTGCGGACGCACCATTTGCCACAAAAGTTTGCAGTACTTTGTTGATATCGCCGCGCTTGGTAGATCGCGTGTATAATTTTCCGTCAGAATACGTTCCCGCTCCGCCCTCACCAAAACAGTAATTGGATTCCGGGTTTACAATTCCTTCTTTATTTAACACGGCCAGATCGCGCCGGCGGTCTTTTACATTTTTGCCTCGTTCTAAAATAATCGGTTTCAACCCTAATTCGATGCAGCGCAAAGCAGCAAATAATCCGGCCGGACCCGCACCGACAATCAGAACCGGTTTTTTCTGACTGACATTTTGATAGTTTACGCTGAAGTTTTCCTGCGGAGGATTTTGATCAACATAAACCCGAATCTGCATTCGGTACAAAACCTGTTTGCCGCGCGCATCAATCGATCTTTTTAAAATTTGAAGCGCATTTATTCGATTTATGTTGATTTTTATTTTGGCTGAGGCAAGCTTTTTTAGCAATGATTCATCTTCACGCTCTTGCGGAAGGCAGGTAATTTCTATTTCGGTAATCATAATTTGTCAGGTTTTTATCCCGAATTGTAACAAAGGTATGTAAATTGCATTCTATACGCATATATCAACAAAAATCAAAACCTTTGACCATGAAAAAAATCGTTTTTGGAATCCTGTGCCTTTTTACGGCCATGTCATTAAGTTCATGCAGTTACAACAGCATGGTAAAAAAAGATGAAAATGTAAAAGCCGCCTGGGGTGCCGTGCAAAGCCAGTATCAGCGCCGTTCGGATTTGATCCCGAATTTGGTAAGTACCGTAAAAGGAGCCGCCAATTTTGAAAAAAGTACCTTAACCGCCGTAATCGAAGCGCGTGCAAAGGCAACTTCCATTCAGGTTGATCCTTCTAAATTAACGCCCGAATCTATCCAGCAATTTCAAGCGGCGCAAGGCCAGTTGGGTTCTGCACTGGGAAAATTGTTAGCTGTTTCTGAAGCTTATCCGGACTTAAAATCGAATTCAAATTTCCAGAGTTTGCAAACGCAGCTGGAAGGAACCGAAAACCGGATCAATGTTTCCCGTCTTGATTTTAATACAGCTGTGCAGGATTTTAACAGCACTGTTCGTTCTTTCCCGGCCAATTTGACTGCAAAGATGTTTGGTTTTTCTGAGAAAGGTTATTTTGCTGCCGAAGCCGGAGCGGATAAAGCACCGAAAGTTTCGTTTTAATATTAATGATGATTTCACGGATTTTAAGGTGATTTCACCGATTTAGGATGCTTCTTTTATCGATGTTTTTTTGAAGCTAAAAAAGTATTGATAAAAGAAGCATCTGGTTAAAAATCTGTGTAATCGTCGTAGAAATCCGTGAAATCATCTTAAAAAATCCTATAAAAACCATGGCTTTATTTACAGAACAGGAACAACAGCAGATTAGAAAAGCGATTGAATCCGCAGAAAAAAATACTTCCGGTGAAATACGGATTTGTGTTGAAAAAACTTGCAGCGAAGAAGCACTTGATCGTGCAGTAACTTATTTTAAAAAGTTAAACATGCACAAAACCAGGCTTCGTAACGGCGTTTTGATTTACCTTTCTACCGTTGACCGCAAATTTGCCATCATCGGTGATGCCGGAATAAATAAAGTTGTACCGAATGATTTTTGGGATAAAACCAAAGAAATTATGCTTGGCAATTTTAAATACGGTAACCTGACTGAAGGAATTATCAGCGGTTTAAATATGGCCGGAGAGCAGTTACAAAAATATTTCCCAAGTAATGATACCGACAAAAACGAACTGCCCGATGACATTGCTTTTATGGACGGTAAATAACCAATAAATATGCTAAAAAAACTTTTGTTTACCTGGCTGCTTTTATGCAGCTGTGTATTTTTATTTGCCCAGGATTTCCCTCAAAAATCCAATACTTTAATTACCGATTATACCAATACGCTTACTGCCGACCAAAAGCAATCCATTGAAAATAAACTGGATGCTTTTAACGATTCTACTTCAACTCAAATTTCGGTTGTTTTAATTAAATCTGTTGGCCAATATGATATCGGAGAATATGGTTACAAGTTAGGCCGCGCCTGGGGCATCGGCCAAAAAGGAAAAAATAACGGCATTTTATTGCTGATTGCTATCGGCGACCGAAAAGTAACTATCCAAACCGGTTATGGTGCAGAAGGTGCCGTACCGGATATTACCACGCACCAGATTATCGAAAATGATATTACGCCTAATTTTAAACAAAGAAATTATTACGCCGGGATAGATGCCGGCACCAATTCGCTCATTAAATTGATGAAGGGCGAATACAAAGCCGATCCTAAAGCGCAGCAAAAAGATAATGGTGGCGGTGGTTCAATATTCATCATCATTATAATTGTGGTTGTAGTCATAATTTTGATCCGCAGAGGCGGCGGTGGCGGCGGTAACCAGGTAATCGGCGGCCGTGGCGGTGCAAGCCCTTTCTGGTGGTTTTTAGCCGGAAATGCTTTAGGCAGAAGCAGTGGCGGCGGCGGTTTCGGTGGAGGATTTGGCGGCGGTGGAGATTCTGGCGGCGGCGGTGGTTTCGGTGGTTTTGGCGGCGGAAGCTTTGGTGGTGGCGGTTCAAGCGGAAGCTGGTAATTAAATATGATGCTTCTTTTATCAACCTAAATTATGATTCGCAGAGATTTTTTACAAGCCGAAATAGAAAAACTGGCGCAAGCTTTGGCTAAAATTTTAGGGTTAAAAAAAGTAGGAAAAACACAGGAAGCTGCAGATTTGATCAATAAAACCCTGCTTCAGGATTTTAATTTGAGTTTGAATGAAACCGCTCAATACGATGCTGATGATTTTAAAGCACTGCTTGTTTCAAAAAATTATCCAACAGAAAAACTGGATTTATTAAGTCGGTTTTTGTTGGAAAGCGTTTCTCCATTCCAACAAAATCCTGAAACTTTTATTGTTCTGAACCACGTATTAACCATTTATCAGTTTTTGGAGCGAGAACATCACACGCAATCTTTAGAAAATTTGAACCAGAAACGTGTTATTCTTCAATTTTTACAACAATAAATATGGACGATCTTAAATGGGAAAAACTTTCTTCAGAATATGTAATTAAAAAACCTTGGGCAACCATGCGCAAAGACGTTTGCAAAATGCCCGATGGTACAATTGTAGATGATTATTACGTTTTAGAATATGCCGATTGGGCGAATGCAGTTGCCTTGACTAAGGACAATGAAGTGCTTTTAATTAAACAATACCGACATGCAGCCGGCGTTGTTTTGCTGGAACTTCCGGGTGGCGTAATTGATGCTGGTGAAGATCCGAAAACGGCTATTAAGCGCGAATTGTTGGAAGAAACCGGTTATCAGTTTGATGATATTGAGTTTGTGTCTGTGATTTACCCAAATCCTTCTACGGGAAACAACAGATGCCACGCTTTTTTGGCGCGAGGCGGAAAGTTGATTCAAGGCCAGAAACTGGATGCCCACGAGCAGATTTTGGTGGAGAAAGTTTCTTTACCAGAATTTAAACGGTTGTTGCTTGATCAAAAATTCGGACAAGCTTTGCATGTAACCGCTGCGTTTTTTGCTTTAATGAAGCTGGGCGAACTAAAAGCCTGATGCTGTTTTTACCACATAAAAAAAGTCCTGAGCAAATTGTTCAGGACTTTTTTGTTGAATTAGTTTTCAGCTTAATTCATCTTTAATTTCTTCTGGATGTCAGCCACATAAGTTTTAAACTTTTTGTCGGTATCAATTAAATCTTCAACCGTTTGGCAGGCATAGATTACGGTTGAATGATCTCTCCCACCAAAAAACTGACCAATGGTTTTTAAAGAACTTTTAGTGTGAGCCTTGGATAAATACATGGAAATTTGCCTTGCCTGTACAATTTCTCTTTTCCGGGTGGATGATTTTACCATCTCTACCGGAACTTCAAAATATTCGCAAACCAATTTCTGAATGGATTCCATCGAAATCTCTTTACTGGAATTTTTGATAAAGTTTTTCAGCATCTGGCGGGCCAAAGCCAAATCAATTTCCTTTTTATTTAAAGTTGATTGCGCCAACAGCGAAACCATCGCGCCTTCCAGTTCCCGTACATTGTTATCAATATTGTGCGCTACATATTCAATCACTTCATGCGGTAATTCTATTCCGTCCTGATAAATCTTCTTTTTCAGGATTGCCATGCGCGTTTCCATATCCGGGATTTGCAAATCAGCAGAAAGCCCCCATTTAAAACGAGACAATAAACGTTCTTCCAAGCCGGAAAGATCTTTTGGTGATTTATCTGAAGTCAGGATAATCTGCTTTCCGGATTGATGTAAATGGTTAAAAATATGGAAGAAAATATCCTGCGTTTTATCGCGGCCGGCAAAGTTGTGCACATCATCCACAATTAAAACATCCATCGCCTGATAAAAATTTACAAAATCGTTAATGTTGTTATTTTTCAGAGATTCTACAAACTGCGTGGTAAATTTCTCGCAGGATACATAAAGCACTAATTTTTCCGGAAAAGATTGCTTGATCTCATTACCGATTGCCTGCGAAAGATGCGTTTTACCAAGGCCAACGCCGCCATAAATCATTAAGGGGTTAAAAGAAGTACCGCCGGGTTTGGCTGCAACTGCATAACCGGCAGAACGCGCCAAGCGGTTACAATCGCCTTCTATAAAGGTTTCAAAAGTATAGTTTTGGTTTAGCTGCGGATCAACCTGTAACTTGCGCAAGCCGGGAATTACAAACGGATTTTTAATATCCTTATTAATCGAAACCGGAATCGGCATAGATTGATTTTTCCCTTCGCTCCCGTTTCCGTTTGATGGCATATTAGTAGTGTAAGGCTTGGAGGAGGATTGTTCCATCACAATATTATACTCCAGCCTTCCTTCCTCGCCCAACTGGTTTTTAATGGTTTTACGCAATAATCCCACGTAATGTTCTTCCAGCCATTCGTAAAAGAATAAGCTGGGAACTTGTATTGTTAAAACGCTGCCTTCCTGCCGGATGGATTTAATCGGCTCGAACCAGGTTTTAAAACTTTGGGCCGGGATATTGTCTTTTATAATGTTAAGACAGTTATTCCAAACGTGCGTACCAGTTTTTTCCATGTTGTTTTTTTCAAAAAAGTTGATTTCCAAACGATCAGTAAGGTTTCTTATCTGACCGTTTCGGAGATCGAAGATTCAAAAAAAAGATGTGGAAAAAAACTATTATTTGCGATTTTTTGTAAGCCGCTCAAATGCAAGCAGATAAGAAATCCACCCTGATTTGTGCAGAAAAACTTAATAAAAACACTTTGTTTACCGTAATTTTTTTATAATGAAGTAGTTCACCTTAAATTAACATTACAAAAGAAAGAATTATTTAAGTTTTTGATTATCAGTAAGATTGATATTAGCTTATTGTTAACCGAGAGCTTTTATACTAAAAGGATTGATATTTTATATGCGGATAAGCCTCATTTTATAAGTAGTTATTAACATTGGCATTTTCGAGCTAATTTGTTCAGAACATCTGGCTGGCTTCATCACGGATAATCGCCGCTGATACTTCATAAGGGCTGCTTTCCATCCTGCTAATCTGCTCCAGCACCAGCTTGCTAAACTCTAAAGCACCTGCCTGTGCCGGTACTGCTTTTATGGCACTATTTATTAATAAAATGGTATCGTTTTTAACCCGCTTTGTTATTTCCCAGGATGCAGTGCTTACGTAAAGTTGCTGCGTAATGTTGTGCTGAAATTCGTTTTTTATCTCCGCTAAAACGAGATAATGTAATTCTCCGGCAGAAAAACTATTATTGTTTAACCGAACCAGCATATTAACCGGATTTATCCGGTCGATAAACAGCACCAACCGCTCATAAGCCTGCAAACGCAAGGGAAATGTTTCTTTATTAAAGCTTTGTTTCAGGGTGATGAGCTGCTGCTTTTCAAACCTGTCCAGGTAAGGTTTAATAATATAAAAAGTGGCCAGTATCACTAATAAACCGGAAATTGTGGAACTGATAATGCTGAAAAGGTAGTTGTTATACATAAAAAATGAATGTTAGTAAATGGTCATAAACTATAAGTGCATAACTAAATTGTGCAAATTCAGTTATATTTGTTATTAATAAAATCAAGCAAAAATGAGTACTGTTATAGAAGCCGTTGCAGCACCAGTTTCCTTTACAGAAGGTGCGGTTGCAGAGTTAAATAAATTAATTGATCAACAGGAAATCAGTCCTGATTTTGGTTTACGCGTTGGTGTTGAAGGCGGAGGCTGTTCCGGGATGAATTATATTTTAGGTTTTGACCAGAAAAAAGACGGAGACCAGGAATTTTTGATCAACGGAATTAAAACGTTTATGCACAAAGCACACGGTTTATATTTAGCCGGTATGCAAGTTGATTTTCAGGATGGTTTAAATGCCCGCGGGTTTACGTTTAACAACCCAAACGCCGCCAGCACTTGTGGCTGCGGTACTTCTTTTTCTGTTTAATACTTCTTTTACCCTATAAAAAATGCGCTGAGATTCAATTCCGGCGCATTTTTTTGTTACAACAATAATAAGTTTTTTAAAGGATAATCAAACAACAGTTTTTCCATATAACTGGTTTTGAGTGATTTTTCTAAAGCAGCTGCATGTTTCGGATGGTGCATATCGCTGGAAATAAAATCAACCAGATGGCGGTCTATCATTGTTTCTGCAAGAAGCTTTGTTTTTGTACCGTAATAACCGGTTAAAGAAATCGTGTTCATTTGCAGATCGCAACCCCAGCTTTTCACATTTTCGCAATTTTCTATGCTAAAGTAAGGATATCGTTCCGGATGCGCCAAAATAGGTTTGTAACCCATTTCTCTCATCTTTTGAATAACCGGGATTAAATTTGGATGCGCATCAATAAAAGACATTTCAAAAAGCAGGTAATTATCTTTCATCGGCATCACCCGGCCTTCATCCAGCAAAACTTCAAACCCTTCATCCAGCAAATGTTCTGCTGCGGCATCAAGTTCTATTTCTATCTGTTGATTTTGCAATTCGTTTTGTAAAACATACAGTGCAGCAGCAATAGTTTCTGATGTATTACGGTAATAATCTACCATAATATGCGGCGTGGCAATAATTTTTTTGATGCCTAAATCCATCATTGCTTTAACCAGCACAACAGATTCTTCTACATTTTGCGCACCGTCATCAATTCCCGGCAAAACATGCGAGTGCATATCAACGCCAATTGTACTTAAATCAAATCGTCTAATTTCGTCAATCTTTTTTTTACTAAAAAGCCCGAACATAATTAACGGTTTTCGTACTGCTCCTGATAATATTGCTGATAATTACCTGACGTGATGTTGTTTAACCAATCTTCATTAGCTAAATACCAGCTAACTGTTTTTTCTAAACCCTGCTCAAAAGTAACGCTCGGTGTCCAGCCTAATTCGTTTTTTAATTTGGTTGCGTCGATCGCATATCGTAAATCATGGCCGGCACGATCTTTTACATAAGTAATTAATTGTGCTGATTCTCCTTCTATCCTGCCTAATTTTTCATCCATTATTTTGCATAATAAATAAACCAGGTCGATATTTTTCCATTCGTTATGCCCGCCGATATTATAAGTTTTACCGGCAGCCGAATTATGAAATATTACGTCGATTGCACGTGCATGGTCTTCCACCCAAAGCCAGTCGCGGATGTTTTCTCCTTTTCCGTAAACCGGAATAGGTTTCTTTTCCTGAATATTATGTATTGTTAACGGAATTAATTTTTCGGGAAAATGGTTTGAACCATAATTGTTGGAGCAGTTTGAAATTACCGTGTTCATGCCGTAAGTATCCTGATAAGCGCGAACCAAATGATCAGAACCTGCTTTTGAAGCAGAATACGGCGAATGCGGATCGTAAGCGGTTTCCTCGGTAAACATCCCTTCTTCGCCTAAAGTACCGTAAACTTCATCGGTAGAAACATGGTAAAAACGGGTTTTATCGTATTTTCCTTTCCAGGTTTCGCGGGCGGCGTTCAGCAAATTTGCCGTACCTACTACATTCGTCATCACAAACTCTAATGGATTGGTGATAGAACGATCAACATGAGATTCTGCCGCCAGATGAATTACGGCATCCGGTTGTTCCTGCGCAAATAAATCATAGATAAAAGAAGCATCCACAATATCACCTTTTACAAACTGATAGTTAGGCTCATTTTCGATATCATGTAAATTAGCCAGATTACCGGCATACGTTAATTTGTCTAAATTGATAATCTGATACTGAGGATAATTTTTAACAAACCGGCGCACAACGTGCGAACCGATAAAACCGGCACCTCCGGTGATGATAATTTTTTTTTCCATATAGCTAATACTTCTTTTAAGGAGTATTTATTTACAAAGGGTTTTCTTTGAGGTATTTTTCCCAATTCCAGGCAGTAAGCATCATTGCATCTACATCCAGTTCTGTTTTCCATTTCAACATATTTGCTGCTTTAGTTACGTCGCCCCAAACCTGCTCTACATCGCCGGAACGGCGCGGGCCGATTTCATAATTCAGTTTTTCACCGGTTGTTTTTTCAAAGGCTTTAATCACTTCCAAAACAGAACTTCCTTTACCGGTACCGATATTAAAAACGTCATAACCGTTAAAATCAGCGGAAGATTCCATGTATTTTAAAGCAGCCACATGCGCTTTTGCTAAATCAACCACATGGATGTAATCACGCACATTACTACCGTCGGGCGTGTGGTAATCGTTACCAAAAACAGTTAACTTCTGGCGTTTGCCGATGGCTGTTTGCGTAATAAAAGGAACCAGATTTTGCGGTACACCAATTGGCAGTTCGCCGATTAAAGCGGATGGATGCGCGCCAACCGGATTAAAATAACGTAAAGAAATAATTTTATATGCGCTGCCGGAAGCAATTACATCTTCCAAAATTTCTTCGGCAACTTGTTTGGTATTTCCGTACGGCGACTGTGCTTTTTTTACCGGTGCTTTTTCGGTAACCGGCAATTCATCCGGCTGCCCGTAAACCGTGCAACTGGACGAAAATACAAAGTTCAGTTTTTTACCGGTGTAAGCATTTAACAAGTTAACCAGCGAAAAAAAATTATTTTTATAATACAACAGTGGTTTTTGAACAGATTCTCCCACTGCTTTTGAAGCTGCGAAATGAATGATACCGGCAAGATCAGGTTCTTTTTTTACTAATTCCGCAACTGCATTTTCGTAACATAAATCAAGCTGATAATAAGCAGGTTTAAAACCCAGTATTTTATTAAGCTGATCTAAGATTTTAGGATTTGAGTTGGAAACATTATCCACAATAATAGGTTCATAACCAGCATTTACCAGTTCTACAACTGTATGCGATCCTATAAAACCTAAACCACCGGTAACCAAAATTTTTGACATTGCTATTTGTTATAATAAGCGAAATCTTTGTGCTGAATTTCTATATCAGGCAATGATTTAAAATATTCATAAGTAATTTTTAGTCCTTCGGAACGGGAAACTTTTGGCTCCCAATCCAAAATTGCCCTGGCTTTTGTAATATCAGGCCGACGCTGTTTCGGGTCGTCTGTGGGTAATGGTTTACTTACCAGTTCCTGGTCAGTTCCGGTTAGCTTAATTATTTCTTCGCCAAACTGCCTGATTGTTATCTCATCGGGATTACCGATATTCATTGGCTGCGTGTAATCACTCAGCAATAACCGGTGTATTCCTTCGATCAAATCATCTACATAACAAAAAGAACGGGTTTGAGAACCATCGCCAAAAACAGTGAGTTCTTCTCCACGCAAAGCCTGGCCAATAAAAGCCGGCAAAACACGACCGTCGTTCAGGCGCATTCTCGGGCCATAAGTATTAAAAATACGAATAATCCGTGTTTCTACCTGATGAAAAGTGTGATAAGCCATTGTAATTGCTTCCTGGAAACGCTTGGCTTCATCGTAAACGCCACGCGGGCCAACCGGGTTTACGTTCCCCCAATATTCTTCGGGCTGCGGGTTTACACTTGGATCGCCATAAACTTCGGAAGTTGAAGCAACCAGAATACGTGCTTTTTTATCTTTGGCCAAACCCAATAAATTATGTGTTCCCAACGAACCGACTTTTAAGGTTTGAATCGGGATTTTTAAATAATCAATCGGGCTTGCCGGTGAAGCAAAGTGCAGAATGTAATCCAGCTGGCCGGAAACATGTACATATTTAGAAACATCATGATTGTAAAACTCAAAATTTTCGAGTTTAAAAAGATGTTCAATATTCCGTAAATCGCCTGTGATTAAATTATCCATCGCGATTACGTGATAATCTTCCTTGATGTACCGATCACATAAGTGAGAACCTAAAAAGCCGGCCGCACCTGTAATTAAAATTCGTTTTCTGTTTGCCATTATTCAATTGTTTTTCTGCCGATACTGCTGTAATAAAAGCCCATTTTGCTCATTCTGTCCAGATCGTACAAGTTCCTGCCGTCAAAAATAACACTATTCTTGAGCTTCTCTTTCACATAACTAAAATCCGGTGTTCTAAAAACAGACCATTCTGTAACAATCAGCAAGGCATCTGCACCTTCCAACGCTGCGTAGCGATCTGCGGCATAAGAAATTTTATCGCCTAAAAGCTTTTGCACATTTGGCATTCCTTCCGGATCGTAAGCTACTACCGAAGCACCGTGTTTTACCAGTTCATCAATAATATACAAAGCCGGTGCTTCGCGGATATCATCCGTTTCCGGTTTGAAAGCCAATCCCCACAGCGCAAACTTTTTACCTTCAATGCCATCTTTAAAATATTCCAATACTTTTTTTACCAGCTTTTTCTTCTGGGTTTCATTCACTTCCATTACAGAATCCAGAATTTTGAAATCGTAGCCGTATTCTTTGGCAGATTTAAACATGGCCTGCACATCCTTCGGGAAACAGCTGCCGCCGTAACCAACGCCGGGAAATAAAAACCGTTTGCCGATACGCGCATCAGCACCGATTCCGGCACGTACCATATCCACATTTGCGCCAACCAGCTCGCACATGTTTGCCACTTCATTCATAAAAGTAATTTTTGTGGCGAGAAACGAATTGGCGGCGTATTTTGTTAATTCTGAAGAACGTTCATCCATAAATAAAATCGGGTTTCCCTGGCGAACGTAAGGTGCGTATAATTCACCTAAAATTTCGCGGGCACGTTCATCTGTCGTACCGATTACCACACGGTCGGGCTTCATAAAATCCTCAACTGCAACACCTTCCCGTAAAAATTCAGGATTGGATACCACCGCAAACTCAATAGCTGTGTTTTCCTTAAAAACAGCTGTTACTTTATCTGCCGTACCAACCGGAACAGTAGATTTAGTGATGATCACTTTATATTCTGTTATGATTTTGGCAATATCTTTTGCAGCACCTAAAACATAACTTAAATCGGCAGATCCGTCTCCTCCCGGAGGCGTTGGCAAAGCCAGGAAAATAACCTGTGCTTCTTCAATCGCTTCGGCCAGGTTTTTTGTAAAATGCAGTCTTTCTTGTTTAATGTTCCGGTGAAAAAGCAAATCTAAACCAGGCTCATAAATCGGTAAAATACCGTTTTGCATGGCTTTAACTTTTTCCTCATTGATGTCAACGCAGATCACCTCATTTCCGGTTTCTGCAAGGCATGTTCCGGTTACTAATCCAACGTAACCTGTTCCTACTACGGCAATTTTCATATATGGAATTTTTGTTTAAAACTATAAGTTCTACCTTCGACGAATATATAAAATTTAGTTAAATAATGCTTTTGCTATATCGCCTTACGCTAAAAATCTACTATTTTGGTATATGGTTTGCCTCGTTTTTTAACCAAAAAGCGCGTTTTTGGATACAGGGGCGCAGCACACAATCGCCTATTACGTTAAAAGAAAGTATATGGTTCCATTTTGCTTCATTAGGCGAATTTGAACAAGGCCGGCCGGTACTCGAAAAACTGAAAGCAGAAAATTTATCGATAAAAACAGTAGTCACTTTTTTTTCTCCTTCGGGATATGAGATCCGGAAAAATACGCCGCTGGCCGATTACGTTTATTATTTACCGTTGGATACGCGCCGAAATGCAGTAAATTTTCTCCAAACCATTAATCCTAAAATTGCCGTTTTTACTAAGTATGAGTACTGGTATTTTTTTATGGATGAATTATACCAGCGTGAAATACCTTTGTATTTAATTTCCGGGATCTTTCGTCCGCAGCAAATATTTTTTCGGAATTACGGGAGCTTTTACCGCAACATGCTTCTTTTAGTACACTATTTTTTTGTTCAGGATGAAGTTTCCAAAAGTTTACTGGCCGGTATCGGTATAAAAAATGTTGCCGTTAGCGGCGATACCCGTTTTGACCGGGTTTGGGAAAATGCACAAACGGTAAAACCAATTGCTACAGTTGAAGCGTTTAAAGCCAACCATAAAATTTTTATTGCGGGAAGTACGTGGCCGCCTGACGAAGATTTGATCGTAAATTTAATTCTGCTTTATCCCGATTGGAAATTTATCATCGCGCCGCATGAAATCGGTGAAGAGAAAATTAGTAACCTCCTGCAAAAACTTCCGGCAGAAAAAACAATCCGCTATTCGGAAATTAATGTTGATTTAACTGCTTTACAAGAGAAACAGATTTTAGTAATTGATAATATCGGCTTGCTTTCCAGCCTTTATCAATATGGAAACATCGCTTACATTGGCGGCGGTTTCGGTACCGGAATCCACAATACGCTGGAAGCCGCTGCTTTTGGTTTGCCTGTTATTTTCGGACCCGCTTATCAAAAATTTAAAGAAGCGGTTGATTTGATTAAGCTGGATGCAGGTTTTTCTATCGTAAACGAAGCATCGCTGGAAAATGCAGTTTCAAAATTGATTACAGATGAAAATTTTTATCATCAAGCTTCAACCCAAGCAAAAAATTATACGCGGCAAAACATCGGTGCCACCAAAAAAATTATGGATTATATCCGTCAGCAAGGATTTTAGGTTGATAAAAGAAGCATTCGTATTTCTCCACACTGTCATTTCGACCGCAGGGAGAAATCTTCTTCCAACCTTACAAGTTCGACTACTTTAATGAAGATTCCTCCTATCGTCGAGATGACAGCGTGACTAAAAACTACAACACAAATATTAAACTACAGCCATTTCCCGTAAAGCCTCAATAAACTTCGACGAATCATTCAAACTTTCTACCAGCTGGATTTTTTCTCCGCCTAAAGCTTTAAACTCTTCGCCATATTCTACCGTAACTTCGTAAACGGTTTCTAAACAATCGGCCACAAACGCCGGGCAAAATACCAGCATCCGTTTTTTGCCTTGTTTGGCCAGTTCTGCCACCACTTCGGTGGTATAAGGTTTTACCCAGGGATCGTTCCCTAAACGTGATTGAAAACAAATGGTATATTTTCCCTTCGGGATATTTAGTTTTTGGGCGATTAAACGTGCCGTATCATGGCATTGCGCCGAGTAACAAAACTTATTGGCATCGGTTAAAACTGAACAGCAATCGGCTACTTTTAAACAATGCTGTTGTGTCGGATCGGATTTGATCAGTTGCCGTTGCGGTAAACCGTGAAAGCTAAACAGAGTATGATCATAAGTTTCAGGCTGATATTTGGCTCCGTTTTCGGCAAAATTCTCAATCATCAACTCATTATCATGGAAGGAATTAACGAAAGATAAATCTGGAATAGTTAGCCATTTACTCACGATTTCCATCACTTTTTGATACACCGAACCGCTGCTGGCCGAAGCATACTGCGGGAAAAGTGCAATCACTTTTAAACTATCTACATTGGCGGCTTTCAGTTTATCCAAAGCAGATTCTATGGAAGGATTTTGATAACGCATGGCCAGTTCTACCTGATAATCATCGCCTAAAGCTTCCTGCAACATTTCAGCCTGTTTGATACTGTAATATAACAAGGGCGAACCGTTTTCTACCGACCAGATTTCTTTATACAATTTAGCAGATTTTGGCGAACGGAAAGGAACAATTGCACCTTTAACCAGCAAAGCGCGCAAGGCCGAGTTAATGTCGATTACGCGGCCATCCATTAAAAACTCACCTAAATAACGGCGCACATCCTTGGTTTCCGGACTATCGGGCGTACCTAGATTCACCAATAAAACTCCCTTTTTCCCCATAAAAATTTAAGCGATACTTCTTTTATCATGCAAAAATAGGTTTTATTGGATTGGCTTTATGAGGAATTTGTCAGTAGAAATCAATTTGACTATGTGATAACATTTATATTTATCCATTTAATAAGTTAAAATTATTTAGTTAAATTTGATTATGGGCGTATTGGTGAATACAAAAAACAAACAGGAAGAAAAAGTTTTATTAGCTTTCCTGGATAGTTTACATTACAACTATCAAGCTGATATTGAAGGCGAAGCTGATCAAAACAATTCATTTATCGATCAATATAATACAGAAATAGACCAAGCAGATGCAGAAATAAAAAATGGAAATTTTCTGAGCCATCAGGATATTGAACAGTTTTTCCTGCAAAGAAGAAAAGCACTTTAGTGGAAATAAAATGGAATAAATTAGCTGCTGAACAATTATTAGATGCTATTAGATATCTGGAGGACAACGAACAGTTTGCATATGCCGAGAAAATAGAAGCGGATATCTTAGCAAAAATAAAATTGCTGCCTGAACAGCCGGAAATTTATCAGCCTGACAGATTAAAGAAAAATAATGACGGAAGTTTTTATGCTTTTGAAGTTGACCATTATAGGGTTTCCTATAGAAAATTACCTGAAGAAATAAGAATTCTGCGAGTCCGACATTCAAGCAGAAGGCCATTTACCAGATAAAGATTAGTTAGTAATACAAGTGCTAAGTATAGCTGCAATCAGTATACTGAAAATTTATGCTCCCTTCACTTTCCAAAGCAACCACCAAGGCGTTCCGGGCGCATCATGATGCTCGTAATGGTAACCGAAAAAATAGCAGGTAAAAAAAGCAACGAAATGATTTTTGCCTTGTGAGGTAGAGTGATGATGATTATCATGTTCGCCTTTGTGCGGCAAATACGTGCCGAAATAGAAAAGCTGTAATGTGCTTATCAGCGAAGGCAAAACCCAAAACAAAATCAGGTTTGGCTGCGGAATCCACAACTTCAAAACATTAAACAAAATCGCCATAAAAACAACCTGCCAGATGGAAAGGTAATTGCGAATAAAACGAAAATACCAGCTAAAAAAATTACCGTTGTGGTAATCCGGGTCGTGTTCGGTGTGCACATGGCTATGGTGCAAATGATGTTTAGTGTACAATTTTGGATACCAAAAAGCGGCATAAAACAAGGTGCAAACCTGACCGATAATTTTATTTACTGTTGAATTTGGAGAAACCGTGCCGTGCATCGCATCATGGGCTGTAATAAAAAGGCCGGTATACAAGTGCATTTGTAATAAAATCAGCAGATAAAGTAACGGATTGGTCCAGCTGAAATGCCATTGCATCAGCAATATGGTTGAGGAGAGCCAACAGCCAATTACCAGAGCTGCAAAGAACAGTCCCAAGCCGGAAGCTGTATGTTTTTTAATAATAAGATTGGCCATAATATCAATATTGTTCCAAAACTCCTTTTACTTCCTTCATCAGCCACATTGGTGTTGAGGTTGCGCCGCAGATTCCGATGGTATCATTTGCAGAAAACATGGAAACTTCCAGTTCATCAGCAGAAGAAACAAAATAAGTATTCGGGTTATATTTACGGCAAACTTCATACAAAACTTTCCCGTTGGAAGATTTTTTACCGGATACAAAAAGTATTTTATCAAACCGCCTTACAAACTCTGGCAAATCCTTATCGCGGTTAGAAACCTGTCGGCAAATAGTATCATTGGCAATAACTTCGTGGCCGCGGTTAGTGAGTTCATCTTTAATGTGATAAAATTTTTCCATGCTTTTGGTCGTCTGGCTGTACAGCGTAAACCGTTGCGGCAAATCTATCTCGTCCAGCTCCTTCAAATCCTGAAAAACAAGGGCTTCATTGTTGGTTTGGCCTTGTAAACCGATTACTTCCGCATGGCCGTGTTTACCAAAAATCAGGATCTTTTCATCCTGATCATGTGAACTTTTAATCCGGTTTTGCAACTTTAAAACTACCGGACAAGAGGCATCAATCAAATGGATATTATTTTCAAGCGCAATACGATACGTTTCCGGAGCTTCGCCATGCGCACGGATCAACACTTTTTCGTGTTTCAAATTTGGCAAATCTTCATGCGAAATAATCCGCAACCCTTGCAGTTTCAGCCGTTCTACCTCTTCGTCATTATGCACAATATCTCCCAAACAATACAAATAACCGTCTTGCTTCAAAATTTCTTCGGCCATATCTATAGCGTAAACCACACCAAAACAAAACCCGGATTCCTGATCAATTGTTACCTGTAGCTGATAGTTTCCCATAATGCAAATTTAACGTTAAATGCTGCAATTAAGTTCTTTAATTATCAGGCAAGATTCAAAACTACAAAAAAAACAAACTGTACAAGCAGTAAAACCGGTGCAACCCAAGTTTGCTGTTTGAAGTTAAACCGTTGAAATACGGTGAGAAAAAACATGCTTACCAATAACCAGCCTGCGTAATTTTTTAGCGGGATAATTGCAGAAAACCAGTACCAGTAATTAAACCGGATAGCAACAGGTTCGATCAGCAGATCAAGAAAAACCAGTAAAACAGCTCCCGTAAAAACCTTGATCCATGCTTCTTTTACCGGTACTTTTTGCAGTAAAATGCCTGTGGCATAAATCAGTAAAAACCAGTTTACACCAATCATCAGCGGGATTTGATCCAGTTTAAAACCCAATGTTTTACCGTAAGCATAATTGCCGAAAACCCAGTGTTTATGCACACCGATCCATTCAATGGTAAATCCTCCGATCATAATAAGCATTAGAAACAGGAAAAATTTCCGGTTTAATTCCTGATGATTTATCAGCACTAAAAACAGCATCAGCAATAAATGAAACGGAACAATCTGCAAAAAAAGAGGCCGTAAAAAAGGGATCAAAAAACCGGCTAAACCAACCAGGTGGAATAAAATAATCAAGAAAATTGAAATGCTGGTTTTGGTTAATTTCAAACTTTTCTCCCTTTCCAGGTGGTGGTTTTGGTAAGATATTTTTTAACGGATAAATGTGCCACAACAATTAAACTGGCCATTTGCAAAGGATGCAACAGTACATTGTAAAGCGGATTTTGCCCGGAAGATAACGAAATCATGATCCTGGTAAGTACGATCAGCGAAATCATCATTAAAAACAGCTGTAAATTTAATGTAAAGCCAACCAGAAACGGGCCGCCGATAATAAAAATCAGGTAAAGTAAAAACGTGATTACACTATAATTAAAAGGTGCCAGAAAATTTTTGCTGAAGCCGTAAATTGCTTCCTGATAATTGTTATACATCCTGCATCTAATCAATCCGTTTGCAAGCAAACCTTCTCCTTTCAGTTTGCTTTGCTTTACGCATTTCATAATTTCCACATCTTCAACTACTTGATTTTTAACTTTTTGATGCCACTGGTTCTGATGATATTTTTCCGCATCAAAAAACATAAACTGACCGCTGGCAGCAGCAAAAGCCGGATTTTTGGAAAGATAAATCAAACGTAAAGGCAACAAATTAAGTAACGTAAAGTGCATCAGCGGGACTACAATTTTTTCGCCCAGAGAAACCATTACCTGATTGGTAAAAAGGCTGAGTAGAGCCAAACGATGAACTTTTGTACGGTAAACGGAGCTGTTAATCAGCCCTTTATCAATCTCCTCGTCTGCATCTAAAAACAGCAAATACTTACCTTTGGCCTGCTGCGCTAACTGGTAGCAGGCGTAATTTTTGCCTAACCAGCCATCAGGCAAAGGTTTGCCTTTGATCACTTTGAAAGCTTTGTTTTTTGAGGCGATTTCTTCACATAAAGCATAAGTTTGATCGCTGGAATGATCATCTAAAATAATGACTTCAAAGTTTTTATAATCCTGATTTTTAATGGATTGCAGTAATGTTAAAATATTTTTTTCTTCGTCCCGTGCCGGAATCAGGATAGAAACAAGATCCTGATACTGATGCGAAACTTTGGTAAGTTTTGGGTTGGAAATGAAGTTGAACAGCGTAACGCAGAAGCGTAAAATCAGGAAAAAATAGATGAGATAACAAAACAGGATAGCCATTATTTAACAATTGCAGTTTGCACTATTTTTGATTGCTGATAGTGCTGCTGATACGCCGATTGAACAGCTGCAAGGCTGGCAAAGTTTGCATTTTCTGTTGTTTTAAGATAAATAAAAGCAGTTGGTTTTGGCTCCGAAAAATGCTCCATAAAAGAAGCTGCAAAAATATACTGGAAGTTTTGCCTGCTAAACCCAACGAGTTTCCCTAAACCTTTTTCAAAATTTACCGCATCTGTAAAGTTGGAACTCAGGTTTCCCTGCGGGAAAATAACTAATAAATTTTGCGGGTTATCCAGTAAATTGCCAGCGTACTTTAACGTTTCTATAATACTTTTTGAACCTTTAGAAACAGAAAAACAGCCCACGTATTTTAAAAATCCATGTTTGATAATGGTTTCTTCCAAAATCATGATATGAAATTTCTTTTTAAGAAGTAGTTTATTGAGGTGAAACAACAAAAAACCATCCCACCAGCTGTAATGATTGGCAACCAGCAAAACCGATTTTTTTGGATCAACCTGAATAGAATTATAACTTATTTCGTGAAAATACTTTTTAACCCGGCGTGAAATATACCTGGAAAAAAAGTTAAACTTAAACCAATTATCCTTATTTCTAACCATGCTGTTTTTACCGGTATAATTTTAATGACTAACGTTAACTTGGTTTTTTAATGCCTGGCGATGGAAATCATTGATCAGTTTTGAGGTATGCTCCAGCTCAAAATCATGGTTTGTACCGCAATCCAGCAAATGGAAATAAGCTGTTGGTTTAAAGCTTTCAAAATAGTCAACCAAAACCGCTGCGTAAACAATCCGGCAGTTTCCTTTAATGTTTTTAACCAAATAACTGATACCTTTTTCAAGATTAATCTCTGTGCTATGGTTTGATTCCAGCGATCCTTGCGGGAAAACAGTAACCACATTTTCCGGATTATCTAATTGAAGTGCAGCATATTGCATCGATTTTAGCATATCCCTGGAAGTTCTGCTGATGGAAAACGAACCCAGCCTGCGCAACCACATTCGCTGCTGCAGATGATCTTCCTGCATCATGGTAAACATTTTTTTTTTGAAGATAAAGTGGCCGAGATAGGCACCAAAAAATCCGTCCCACCAGCTAAAATGGTTACATAAAAGAAGCACGGAATGATTTGGCTTTATTTCTATTTGGTTGTATAAAGTTAATGCCCGGAAACTTTTAAGCATCCGCCAGCGCATAAAAGGCAAAAAAAGTTTATAAAATACCTTGTGCCTTTTGCTGGTAATCATAAGCCTGTTTAACTAAATAATTATCTAAATCATTGGTAACCAGCCAATGATCCATTGGAAGAACATATAATTCCGGCTGATCAAGCAGTTTGATCAAATTCCGGCTATTGCTTTTCGGGAACAAGTTATCGTATTCGCCAAAATACAAACGGCACCGGATACGATATTGATTAATCAGTTTTGCAATTTGTACAATGTTTGGGCGGATATTTTTAATAAAATGAATGGTATAAAAAGCGTTTAACCGTTTTTGCGGTTTGTTAATTTCCTTGCGGGCAATGGTGTGTAAACTTTCATCTATCACGCTGATTTGCTTCAAAATATTTAAAGCAGCCAGCATCATCCAACTGCTGTAAGTTAGTTTCCTAAATAGTTTTTTGCCGATAAAAGAAGTACGTAGAAAATCAAATCCTTTATGCGGCACCAATCCGTCCGGTGCAATCAAGAATATTTCATCAACCATTTCCGCAAAATTTTCCAGTAAATACAGTGCCATATTTGCACCGATAGAATATCCTAAAAGTGAGAACCGCTGCTGCATGCCAGATTTTTTGAACCAGTTTTCAATATAAGCTTTTAAAAATTCCGGCTGCATGCCAGCCGTAATTTTTGCTTCGTTTACCTCATATAAAGTTGAAGTTCCATGGAAAAAATGATCAAAACCAACAATGCGGTATTCCTGTAACAGCGATTTTTCGAACACATCAAACTGTTGCCCGTTTAAACCGTAACCATGGAAAGCAAACAGCAGTTTGTCGCCGTAACCATATTCGTGGTAGTATATTTTGCCCAAACCTTCAATTTCCAAAAAACCCATTTAAGCAAGTATAGTTATTTTTCTCAAAAAGAATTAACCGAATAAAAACGCGGTGAAAACTTATCTCAAAAATCCTCGTTTTTCAACAGTTAATTACTGCCGGTAAGAAGCCGGTTTTATAAATCCGAAATCCAGTCGCTTACAATTTTTGCAGATAATAACGCCAGCGGGATTCCACCGCCCGGATGCACACTTCCACCGCAAAAAAACAGGTTTTTAACTTTGGAAGATTTGTTTGAATGCCTTAAAAATGCAGCGAACTGGCTGTTAGAACTATTGCCGTAAAGCGAACCCTGGTAAGACGACGTTTTACTTTCGATGCTCCGCGGATCCAAAATGCTTTCGCAAACAATCAGTTCACTAATATCTTCACCTAAAGCATCGGAGAGTTTTTTAATGATATTTTTACGCGCTTCTGCGATTAATTCGTCCCAATCCTGGCCCTGGTTTGAGGGGACATTAATCATCGTAAACCAGTTTTCGCAACCTTGCGGCGCATCTTTTGCTTCGTATTTAGAACTGATGTTGAGATAAATTGTAGGATCGCTGCTGATATTTTTTTGCTTCCAAATATGTTCAAATTCCTGCTGATAATCTCCGCTGAAAAAAATATTATGCAGATCCAATTGCGGAAATTGCTTGCTTATTCCCCAGTAAAAAATCAAAGCCGAACTGCTCCGCTCCTGCTGCAAAACCCGTTTCGGCGTTAATTTCGGATAATCAGAAAGCAGTTTTTTATAAGTAAAGTAAACATCAACATTAGAAATAATTATATCCGCAGCAACGAAACCAAACTTCGCGCTCTTCACTCCTTTCACTTCGTTCTTCTCCAAAATAATTTTCTCAACCGGAGAATTGTAATGAAACTTTACGCCTAATCTTTCAGCCAGCGCAACCAGCGCAAGTGTAATCTGATAAATGCCGCCATTTGGAAAGTAAGCACCGAAATGCTGCTCCAGATGCGGAATTACATTCAACGTTGCCGGTGCTTTGTAAGGATTGGAACCGTTGTAAGTGGCAAACCGGTCTGCATATTGTACCAACTTTTTATCGGTAAAAAAAGCATTGTTAGCGCGGTGCATCGAGCGGAAAGCATCAATTTGCGGCAATCTTAAAACAGATTTCAGCGTTTGCCAGTTTAAATAAGTTTTAAGCCGATGCAGTGATTTTTCCAGAAAAACATGATTGGTAATCCCGTAAATCCGACTGCTGTTTTTAAGATAGTTTTTTATTATTTCCGGCTGATCATTTGTCTTTAAGCCAATTTCTGCGGAGAATTTTTTTGCATCGTTCGAAGCATCCAACTGTGTTCCATCGGGATAAAAATAACGGCAAACCAAATCCAGTTTTCGGTAGGTAAAAGAAGCATCGGGCTTTTCTCCGGCCAACGTAAAAAGCTCGTCAACATATTGCGGCATGGTAAATAAGCTCGGGCCGGTATCAAACCGAAAACCGTTCTGCACAATTTCAGCAAGTTTTCCTCCGGGATAATTGTTCGCTTCAAAAACTTCAACCTTAAAACCTTTTACCGCCAAACGGATGGCCGAGGCAATTCCGGCAATTCCGGCACCGATGATGAGGGCTTTTTGGTTAGAGGTATCAGGCATGAGGTTTGAGGTATACAATGGTACAAAAATAGTTTCTTACAGCTGATAATTAGGAACTGAGCTGATTCTTTACTTCAAACTTACCTCAAACCTCGTACCTCTTACCTCCAACAAAAAAGCAGAACCGAATCGATTCTGCTTTTCTAATACTGTTTTTACCGATATTTTTTTAGATCTCTTGGCCTGGCGAGTGATGAACTTCCGGAACCTCATGTTGTCCTTCCGTAATTTCTTCAATCATTTTTTTGTTAAAAGCCGGTAAATCTGCCGGTGTACGGCTGGTTACTAAACCTTTATCGGTTACCACTTCTTCGTCAACCCAATCCACACCGGCATTTTTTAAATCGGTTTTTAAGGAAGGATAAGAAGTCATTTGACGGCCGCTAATCATTCCGGTTTCAATCAGCGTTTGCGGACCGTGGCAGATTGCGGCAACCGGTTTCCCTTCATCTAAAAATGCGGATACAAAAGCTACCGCGTCTTTATCCTGACGCAATTTATCCGGATTTAAAACACCGCCCGGAAGCACCAACGCATCGTAATCATCCGGACTAACTTCACTTAGTTTTTTATCTGCCGTAATCGTGATTCCCCAATCTGTTTGATCCCATGCTTTAATCTCGCCGCCTGCCGGAGAAATAACGTGTACCGTTGCACCCGCATCTTTTAAGGCCTGCTGCGGACTGGTTAATTCTACCTGCTCAAAACCTTCTGCGGTTAATATTGCTACTTTTTTATTACTTAAATCAGCCATGATATTCAAAATTTATACAAACCAGTTATTCGGTTTATATGATTAAAACAGCAGCTTTTAAACTTGGTTTTGATCAATTTAAAAAAGTTGATGCTGTTTTTAGCACATAAAAAAAAGACGCATCAATTAAGCTGCGTCTTTTATTTTTAGGTTGAAGAAAACTTAATCTACAACCACTTCCGCCTGTCCGATTAAATGGTTTTCCATCAGATATTCCGCAATTTGCACCGCATTTGTAGCCGCACCTTTACGCAGATTATCAGATACGATCCAGCAGTTTAAAGTATTCGGTTGGCTTTCATCCCTGCGAATTCTTCCCACAAAAACTTCATCTTTATCGTGTGCATCCAGTGGCATTGGATATTTCAAGTTAGCAATGTCATCTACCACAATTACGCCAGGCGCTTTTTCAAGGATAGATTTTACTTCGGATAAATCAAAATCACGCTCAAATTCTACGTTTACTGATTCAGAATGACCACCCATTACCGGGATACGAACCGTTGTTGCGGTAACTTTAATGCTGTCGTCGCCCATAATTTTCTGCGTTTCCAGGATCATTTTCATCTCCTCTTTGGTGTAGCCGTTCTCGGTAAAAACATCAATTTGCGGCAACACATTCAAGTCGATTTTATACGGATAAGCCATCGGTCCGTCAATTCCTTTACGTTCATTCATCAGTTGCGCAACCGCTTTTACGCCCGTGCCGGTTACAGATTGATAGGTAGAAACCACTACACGTTTAATTTTATAAGCATCGTGCAACGGTTTTAAAGCCACTACCATTTGAATAGTTGAACAATTTGGGTTAGCAATAATTTTATCCTCCGCAGTTAAAACAGCAGCATTAACTTCTGGCACGACTAATTTTTTAGTGGGATCCATGCGCCAGGCAGATGAATTATCAACCACCGTAATTCCGGCTTCTGCAAAAAGCGGTGCCTGCAATAACGAAGTGCTTCCGCCGGCAGAAAACAAAGCAATATCCGGTTTTTGGCTGATCGCATCCTCCGCAGAAACCACTTTATAAGCTTTACCTTTAAACTCAACTTCCTTGCCGATACTCTTTTCTGATGCTACCGGAATTAACTCTGTTACAGGGAAGTTGCGTTCTGCCAGAACCTGCAACATTTTCGTTCCAACCAAACCGGTGGCGCCTACTACTGCTACTTTCATTTTTTATAGAATTTGTATGATGCCCAAATATGCAAAAGTTTTTGGGGTTTAGAGGAAGCGTATTGACAAACGTAACCTAAAAACAGAAACCAGTTATCTTAAAAATTGAGGTTCTAAATACTGAACTTCTAAAAACACCTGATCTAAATGATTAAAATCAGCATCGGTTGTAACTAATTTCAATCCAAGCAATGCAGCTGTAGAAGCAATCCATAAATCATTTTTGCCCATGTTTCGTGGCGTTATAAAAGGATAGTTTGCATATGAAGGATTTCGGCACTGCGAATAAGCATCAATTTCAACGTAAATATTTGTCAGGGTTTTATTTATCTCAATAAACGTTACTTCATCTAAAAAAACATCTATAACCTGTAATCTTTTAATTCCCCAATTATTTTGTAATGCGATGGACTTCAACTCTGCTACAGAAACGATAGATACAAAAACTTCTTGATTTTTTTGGATTAATAATTTGCATCAAAAGTTGAGGACTTAAGCTTTTTGCAAACTGAATTAAGATATTAGTATCGAACAACAAATTCATTTATTATCCTTTAACATTTTCAATGCAAGGGCTGCTTCCTCTTCAGTAAGAAAAGCATCTTTGGGCAAATTTCTCAACGCATCTACCAAGTTTTGCGGATGTTTACCCAATTTATTGGCAAAAGCAGTTGTACCACCTGCTGCTATAATTTCATCAACGGAGTATGATTTAAAGTTTGAAAACAGTGGCGTAATATCATCAGATTCTTTAATGCTTCGTTTATCCATGCTTTTTTCTTTTTTAGATTAAACCAAATTTACAGAATTTATCATTAGGAATAATATACTGTTCTATATAACTCAATTTAGCTGCATAAAAGAAGCATCAACCTAAAACCAAATCTAAAACCTTTAACACAATTTTTTAACTTTGAAGCCGATTGCTGATGGTCGATAGCTATCAGTCATAAACAAACATCCATCAACATAAAACATAAATGGGAAGAGCATTTGAATTTCGTAAAGAGCGGAAATTTAAAAGATGGGCCAAAATGGCCGTACAGTTTACGCGTTTGGGCAAGGAAATTGTAATGGCGGTAAAAGCCGGTGGCGGTAGTCCGGATACTAATTCCAGATTACGTACGGCGATGCAGAATGCCAAAGCGGTAAACATGCCGAAAGACCGTGTGGAAGCAGCCATTAAACGTGCCACCAGCAAAGAAGAGGGCAACTACGAAGAAATTGTGTATGAAGGTTATGCGCCGCATGGTGTGGCCGTTTTAGTTGAAACTGCTACCGATAATACCAACAGAACGGTGGCCAACGTGCGCAGTTATTTCACCAAAACTAACGGTTCTTTGGGGAAAACCGGTTCGCTGGATTTTATTTTCAGCCGAAAGTCTGTTTTTACTTTCGAGCCAAAAGATCAGGATTTAGATGAATTGGAACTGGAACTGATTGATGCCGGTTTGGAAGATTTATTTGTAGAAACGGATGAAGAAGGAAACGACATTGCAGTAATCCACACAGCTTATGAAGATTTTGGCAAGATGCAAAAAGCCCTGGAAGAGCAAGGCATTGAAACTAAAAGTGCCAAATTGGAACGTGTGGCACAATCGCATCATGATGTTACGGAAGAGCAGGTTGCCGATGTGATGAAGCTGATTGACAAACTCGAGGAAGATGATGATGTGCAGGCGGTTTACCACAACATGGCGGAGTAATTGATACTGAATTTAGGTTGATAAAAACAGTATCTTGTAAGTTTAAATTATAAAAAATGGCTGATAAAGATTTGCTTGGAATTATTGCGGATATGCTGCGGAAATTGGATCAGCATTCAGAAATATTGGAACGTCAATCTATTGAGTTGAAGATACAAACTGATGCATTGACAACATTTATGGATGGTGCACTTAAACAATTTGACCAACAGCAAATTTTTAATGAAAAACTGCTTAAAATGAACGATAAAATTGTTGGTCGTTTGGAAAGTTTAGAAAACCGGTCTAAATGAAGCAATTGATTGTTTTTTAATTTACTGATAACCGCCACAATTGTTTAAAACTGATGCTCACCTTCGAAGAGTTTTTTAATAAGAAGAAAATTGACTTGTTGCAGTTGCAAGTTGCTGAGCCAGCTTTGTTTGCAGAATTTAGCAAACACTATCCGCTGATGGGCGAAAAAAGCTTTGATCATGCTAAAAAATACTGGTTTAACAAACTGCGCCGTTCGTATCCTTTGCTGGAAACGGTAAAACCACACGCCGTAAAAGCAGAAGCAATTTCTGAAATGGCGATACAAGGTGTTGCTGCCGCAGCTGCGCAAAACCTGGATCAAACACTCGAAAAACCAAAATTTAAAGAGGATAATTTACCGGATTTTATTGAAAATAATGTATCTGCAAAAGAAGTATCGCTGGCCGAAGAAGAAAAAATAATTATTGAACAGGAAAAGAGTGAAGAAGAAAAGAGCGAAGAGCGGGAACCCAAACTTGCCAAATCAGCTTTTAAACCTCGGTTCAATGCAAAAAATATAAAAAAACCGGAAGATGATTTAGGTAAGAGCGATGAGGCGAAAAAGAGCAATGAACCCGCAACCGAACCTGAAAAACCTGCATTTAAACCGAGGTTTAACATGCAGAACATTAAAAAAGATGTTGTAAAAGAAGCATCTGAAACTGAACTTAAAGCTCCCGAACCGGTAACTGAAAACCCTAAACCGGCAACCGAACCGGTAGAAAATAAAGAAGCGAAGCCTGTTTACAAGCCTCGCTTCCAGATGAAAAATATAACCAAACCTACGTCAGAAAATTCACCTCCTGCTCAATAAGTTATTATTTTTTGTGCGATAATAACCAGGGAAACAAACCAGGTTCTGCAAATGCATCGTCCCAGCTATCGTGGCTATCATTCGGATACAAATTAAACTTTGGATTACCTCCTGCTTTAGTAACCGCTTTAACCATAATTTCAGAATGGTCGGGCGTAACTACATCGTCTTTTCCGCCATGGAAAAACCATAAAGGAACTTTTTTGGCGTATTTTTTTGCGTTTTCAGGGTTATCTCCGCCACAAATACTAAAAGCAGCAGCAAAATATTTTGTCTTCCTGCGGATAATTTCAAGAGTCCCCATCCCACCCATAGACAAACCGCCGACATAAAACTGATTTTTATTAACGAATTTTTTATGCCGAATAGCATTTGCCAACCCTAACACCGCAGCCATTGCTTTGGTTGGTTCTCCGTCTTTTCTAAAATTGAAAATACGTTTTTTTGTTACCGAATCGGTTGTAATTAATACGTTTGACCAGTAGCTGTCAGCAGCACATTGCGGAAATATAACAATCGCCGGAAAGCTTTTTCGCATTTCCGGTTTCAAAAATACTGTTCCGCCATGTGTTAATTGTGCTTCGTTGTTATTGCCGCGTTCGCCCGAACCATGCAAAACCAGCAGTAAAGGATATTTTTTTGCCGGATTAAAATTTTCAGGATACAGTATCCGGTAAGGTAAAGTATCGTTTTTAGAAATAAACTGTTCCTTTTTATACAAGTTTAAATCCTGAGCTTTAATTTCAAAACTTAAAAAAAAGACCGGTAAAACTAATAACAATAACTTTTTCATTGTAGCAGCGTAAAGTTGGCGGCTTGCACATCACGTGAATTTGTCCCGGTAAAAACTGTAAATTCTCCCGGTTCAGAATCAAATTTTAAATCTGAATTATAAAACTTTAAATCATTATTTGTGATCGTAAACTGCACATTTCGACTTTCTCCTTTTTTGAGGAAGATTTTCTGAAAGCCTTTTAATTCTTTAACCGGCCGCGTAATCGATCCCACCAAATCTCGGATGTACAGCTGCACTACTTCTTCGCCATCGTAATTTCCGTTATTGGTTACTTTTACGGTAACTTTTAACTGATCTGTTTTGCGGATTTTATTTTTATCCAATACCGGTTTTTCATAGGTAAAAGAAGTATAACTTAGCCCAAAACCGAAAGGATAAAGCGGATCATTGGAAACATCCAGATAATTGGAACGGAATTTTTGGAACCACTCGCCTTCTCCAAGCGGCCGGCCGGTATTTTTATGATTGTAAGCCAACGGAACCTGGCCAACATTTTGCGGGAAAGTTGCCGTTAGTTTTCCGCTCGGGTTTACTTCGCCAAACAACACATCGCCAATCGCATCTCCGGCTTCCGATCCGCCGAACCAAACGTTTAAAATAGCAGGCACATTTTTGTTCTCCCAGGTTAAATCCAGCGGGCGGCCTGTAAACAAAACCAAAACTACCGGTTTGCCGGTTTTTAATAATGCCTGCATTAAATCCTCCTGTATCTGCGGAACTTTAATGTTGCTCCGGCTGCTGCTTTCGCCGCTCATTTCTGCGGATTCTCCGCCGGCAACCACAATTACATCAGCTTTTTCTGCAGTTTTTAAAGCTTCCTGTAATATGTCATTGGCTGATCTTAGATCGCGGTGCAAAGATTTCCCGAAAACTGTTGCGCGTGTTTCAAAAACAGAATCAGCATCCAGGTTAGAACCTTTTGCATATACAATTTTAGCTTTGCTGCCCGCTGCTTCTTTTAACGAGGTAATTAATGATTTGTATTTGGTAGCGTCTGCGGCAACGCTCCAGGTACCCGGCATGTTTTCTTTTGCATCTGCCAGCGGGCCGATCACGGCTATTGTTCCGCTTTTTTTAAGCGGTAAAATATTGTTTTGATTTTTGAGGAGCACAAAACTTTTTGCGGCAATTGCCCGTGCAACTTTGCGGTTTGCTTCAGAATAAATTTCGGTTTGTGCCCTTTTTAAATCGCAAAAACGATAAGAATCAGCAAATAAACCTAATTTATATTTGGCTTCGAGGATTTTGCGGCAGGCATTGTCTATTTCCTGCTGCGTTACTTTTCCTTCTGCTAATGACTTTTTTAATGTCGATAAAAAACCTTCTCCAACCATATCCATGTCCACGCCGGCTTTTAAAGCCAATGCCGAAACCTGCTGCAAATCGCCCATTCCGTGAGCCGTCATTTCATTAATCCCGGTATAATCCGTTACCACAAAACCGTTAAAACCCCATTGTTTTTGCAGCACATCTGTTAACAGCCATTTATTCCCGGTAGCCGGTATGCCTTCTACTTCATTAAAAGATGCCATCACGCTGCCCGCACCGGCATCAACGGCTGCTTTGTATGGCGGAAAGTATTCGTTATACATCCGTACCCGGCTCATATCTACCGTATTATATTCTCTGCCAGCTTCTACTGCGCCGTATAAAGCATAATGTTTTACACAAGCCATAATGCGGTTTGATTTAGAATAATCCTCGCCTTGATAACCTTTTACCATGGCGCGGGCAATTTGTGAACCGAGATACGGGTCTTCACCGGAACCTTCGGATACACGGCCCCAGCGCGGATCCCGGGAAATATCAACCATGGGCGAAAACGTCCAGCAAATCCCGTCTGCACTGGCTTCGGCAGCTGCAACCTGGGCACTTTTTTCAATTGCCTGCATATCCCAGCTACACGATAAGCCTAACGGAATCGGGAAAACAGTTTCGTAACCATGGATCACATCCATACCGAAAATCATCGGAATTTTTAAACGGCTTTTTTCAACCGCCAGCTTTTGTACTTCGCGGATTTTAGCCACAGATTTAATGTTAAATAATCCGCCTACACTTCCGGCTTGTATTTTTTGTGCGATGCCGGTATTACTGGCTGTTCCGGTTGTAAAATCCCCGGAACTGGGTAAATTTAGCTGCCCGAGTTTTTCATCAATCGTCATTTTCTTCATTAGAGAAGAAACAAACAAGTTCATTTTTTGAGCATCGGCAGAAACGGATACCTTTTTTTGCTGGCTAAAAACAGCATCAGCAATAAAAAAGGAAAGCAGAAATGTGATCTGAAAGCTATGTTTTATCATGGAAACAACTACTTTTTAATTAGATAAGGCTGGATCGCTTTGGTCCAGATTGCGTATCCCGGCGGCTTCATATGCAGCATGTCTCCCTCGTAAAGTTCCGGGCGCAACTGCTTTTTCTTACCAAGCATCAGCTTGTAAACATCAATGAAATCAGTTTTATGCTGATGCCGAAGATATTTTTTGATCTGCTTATTCGTCTCAATTATAACCGACTGAAATTTGGCACGGCTCGGGCTGGGTTTGATGGAAATAAAAGCAATCGGAACATCCGGAAGTTTTTGGCGAATCAGCGTAAACAATTTTTCAAACCGATCTACAACTACCTCAGTAGTGCTTCCGTCGGCAATATCATTTTCGCCGCTATAAATTACAATTTGCCGGGGCTGGTAAGGATCTACCAAATCGTTAACGTAATAAATGGCATCTGTTAAAGTTGAGCCGCCAAAACCACGATTAATTGCCTGATAAGCGGCAAACGTTTTTTCAAGATCCGTCCACTTCCGCAGTGAAGAACTTCCAAAAAACAAAATTCCGTTTTTGGCTGGCGGATTTAAACTGTCGAGCTTTTTAAAGGCCTTGATCTCGCTGTAAAAACGGGGTTTTACCTGTGCAAAAGCATGGTTGCACAAAAATTTAACCGGTAAAAGAAGTAGTAGAAATAACAGGTACTTTTTCATAAAATTAATTAATATTTGGACTGGTGAAATTTAGTTTTTTTAAACCGGATTTTACCTCTTGGCAACTCATAAATAATTTCCACAGTAAACCGGAACGGCCGTTTTCCAGCATTATCACTTCCGGCCCCTGGTCAATCCCCAGATATTTTTTAGGATACCAGTTTGCACTTTCGCTAAAAGCATCATAAAAACCGTATTCGCCCCAAACTTTTTCGCCTAAATCTTCATACAAATGGCGGATTACTTTCATTGATTCTTTTGGCGCGTAAGGATAAGAAGAAATTGCGGCAGTTGGCGAAATTACGCCCAAATCATCCTTTATATTAGAATTATGTGCCGCATAACCGTTTATAGAATAACTGGCCGTTAATCCCCAGCAATTCTCGCCGTAACCCCGGTAATGCTTGGGGTTTTGGATACAATAAGCGCGGTTGATTAACATGTGGTTGGTGTTATGAAGCCAATAATCGGCGTAACGGTCTTTTAAGCCTTTTGGGTTTAAGCCGAGATACGAATAATGCGACCAGAAAAGCGGACCCACATCATCTCCCTCTGCTACATTATGTTTTAAAGTGATTTGGTAACCATAAGGCTTGATACTGGTTTTGATATCTCCGCCGCGCGCCCAGCCTTCATGATAAACGGATGCCGGAATAGTGTGTGTTGGAGAAGATGCGGCCAGCACATATAAAATTAAACATTCGTTATAACCTTGCACCGGGAAGTTTTCAATCCAGTTGTATTGCGGCGACCAATGCCAGTACAAAACCTGATGATCGTTTTGCCGGTACCAGCTGTATTCCACACCTTTCCAGATCTGATCGATCCGGGCAGCCAGTTTTTTTTCTTCCGAAGAACCATTTGCATAATACTGGCGAACGCAAAGCAGGCCTTGCATTAAAAAAGAAGTTTCGACTAAATCACCGCCGTTATCTGTTTTACCGAAGGCTTTTATTTTTCCGTCAGGCAGCATCCAATGCGAGTAAGCACCGTGATAACGTTCTGCTTTTTCCAAAAAACTGACGATCTTTTCAAAACGTTCCGTGCCTTGTTTACGGGTAATAAAATGGCGTTCTATGCCAACTAAAATTGCCATCACCTCAAAACCCGAAGCACCGGTGGCGATGGTAGTTTGATCATTATCCGGATAAATACCATCCATATGCACGCGCTCATGCGCCATGCCGGAAACAGGTTCTGCGCCTTTCCAAAAGTATTGAAAAGTGCGTTTTTGTATGGTATCAAGCAGCTGATTATCAGTCAGCTTTTTTTTGCTTTGGGCCGAAACTGTTAATGAAAAAAAGGTGATAAAAACAGTACACAACAGCAATGCAACTGTAATGATGGTTTTGCCTGATGCTTCTTTTACCGGCATAAATTGGGTGAGTGAAAAAAGTAATTGTCATACTGAAACGTGTTCAGTATGACAAAATTTAATAAATACTGATTTATTCCTGAAAAAATTAGTAACCCGGATTTTGCTTCAATCTGCCATTACTCAGGTCGATTTGGGTTTGCGGGATCGGGAATAATGCAGCCGTAGCTTTCCAGGTTTTTCCATGGGCAGCAAAAGCAGCAGCAGCGCGGCCGGGTTGCACGGCATCCTGCCGAACCAGATCAAAGAAACGGTCATGCTCCATGGCCAGTTCTACCCGGCGTTCGTGCCAAATGGCGGGCAGCGTTGCCGTTACGTTTTGTAAGCCAGCCCTTGTTCGCACCAAATTCAAATCTGTGGTAGCAACGCCGATATTACCTAATTGAAAAGCAGCTTCAGCATTGATCAGCAACACATCGGCATAACGTAGAATGCGCACCTGTTTTGGCAAACGATCGGTGTTGCCGCCGCAGTTGGCTTCTGCCGTGCGGCTGTGGTACGCTTTGTAACTGTAACGGGAGTTTTGAACGGAATCCTGGCTTGGTATCCGGAACCCATCAAACAAAACCGTACCGGAAGAAGTGGTTCCGGGATTTGGGTTGATTGTGCTTGGAGGAGGTGTTCCGTTGGTTGAGTTGATGAAAATAATGGTCCCGTTTTTGCGCACATCGCCAGCTTCGTATTCGTTTACCAAACTGGATGTTGGGTTATTGAAGCCAAAACCTAAATCAGACCAGCCATATTTGCCGCCAGCACGCGGACCTTGCGAAACAGTGTACAAATTGATACCGGCCGAACAATCTTTGTTGATGCCAGCCTGAATTTCAAAAAGTGATTCGGAATTGTTGTTGCCGCCATCTCCGTTCACGGCGTTCTGCCGCCAAATCAATGAATAATCTTTCACCAGCGAATATTTTCCGCCTGCAATTACCGCCTGCGAAAGCTCATACGCTTTCTGGTAGTTTTTTAGGTAGAGATAAACTTTGGCTTCTAAAGATTGTGCTGCGCTTTTTGTGGCACGGCCAACATCGGTAGCACCTTTATCGGGCAAATTTGCGACTGCAAAATCCAGATCACTCACAATAAACTTGTAAATATCATCAGCAGTTGCTCGCGTTTGGTATTTATCCTGGTTTGCTTCACTAGCCAAAGGCAAAGCATCTATCAACGGAACACCGCCATACAAACGAACCAAGTTAAAGTAAAAATAAGCCCTTAAAAACCTGGCTTCTCCAATCAATGCGTTTTTTGTAACGGCATCAAATTGTGCATTCTGTAATTTATCCAATGCCTGATTGGCCCGGGCGACACCCTGATAATGGCCTGTCCAAACATTGTTAACCACGCCGTTAGAGGCAGAAGTTTGTAAGTTATCAATTTGCAAAGCATCACCATAATCATTCGGAGAGCTTCCTTTATCGGCATCATCCGATGCAATATCAGTCATGATTACAAACTGAAAGCTGTCAATATCCGGATCAAAACCTCCGATATAAAATACATTATAAATACCTGTTACCAGGTTTTTTGCAGCATTCGGGTCTAAAGCAATTTGGTCCTGAGTTATTTGCCCTTGCGGACTAACATCCAAATAACGTTTACAGGCGGCTAACGTTACTGTTAAAACCATTGCACAAGCTGCTATGATTGTTAACTGTTTTTGATATATGTTTTTCATGGTATTGAAAAATTAAAATTGAAGGTTGACACCAAAAGCAAGTGTGCGGGTTACCGGATAATTAGTTGCATCGATACCGGATTCTAAAATATTGGTATTGAATAATTCCGGTGATGAACCACTGTAACGTTTTAAAATAAATAAATTTTGTGAGGTAACATATACGCGCAAACGTGAAATATTAGCACGTTTAAGCAAAACAGCCGGTATGGTGTAACCCAATGTTAAATTGTTTAAACGCAAGTAAGCACCAGATTCTATAAAATAGGTTGATGGCGGTGTACTTTCTGTAATTACATTAGGATTAGTATTGGATGGATTGGCAGTTGTAAAACGGCTATTTGCATAAGCTGATTCAATATTGTCATTGCTGCTTCCGCGGATATTCTTTTTACCGTTGTAAATTTTGTTTCCCCAGTTACCGGTAAAATCCGCACTTAAATCTACATTGTTGTAGCTTAAACCTAAGTTAAAGCCTCCGTAATATTTAGGTTGATAAGAACCTGCATAAACTCTGTCGTTGGCATCAATTCTACCATCACTATTAATATCAGCATATTTTAGGCCGCCAATCTTATTAGCTTCAAAAGTATTTGTTGGTGCAGCAGCAGCTTCAGCCTGAGTTTGAAAAACACCTGTAGCCTGCAACACATAATAACTGCCGATTGGCTGGCCATTATCTGTACGGGTTATAGTACGGGAATTTGCACCGCCGGCAAATAATGTTTGTCCGCCGTTTAAACCGATCACGTTATTTTTATTATAGCTGATGTTGGCTCCAACGTAATAGGTCAGCTTATCGCTGATCTTATCATTCCAGCGTAAAGCAAATTCAACACCCTTGTTGCTGTAAGATGCAGCGTTTGTCACGTACCGGTTATCAGGATCGCCCAATATGCCCGGCAAGGTTACCAGCGTTAAAGCGTTCTGTACTTTTTTATTGTAATAATCTGCTTCTCCTGTTAAGCGGTTATTTAAAAATGCAAAATCCAAACCTATATCAAGCTGATCTGTAGTTTCCCACTTCAAATTTGTATTTTTTATATCCTGGATAACACTACCCAAATTGAGTTGTCCGTTATTGAAATAATAAGGTACGTTTGAAGTTGCGGTAACGATGAACAGGGATTGATCGATGTTATCATTACCTAATTTTCCGTAGCTGGCACGCAATTTTAACTGATCGAATATATTGCTGTCTTTTAAAAATGATTCTTCAGAAATTACCCAGCCGGCACCAACCGTATAGAAATTACCGTAACGTTCGCTAAATTTTGAGCTTCCGTCTCTACGCAAAGAACCGCTTAACAAATATTTTCCGGCGTAACCATAATTTATCCGGCCAACGAAAGATTGCCTGGTAAATAAACCACCGCCATTATTGCTGATTGAAGCAACATCCGGGTTACCCAAACTTAAAAACCATTGATCTTTGTTTGCAGGAACATCCTGACGTGTGCCATTAAGAAAATTTGATTTGCCTTTCTCTGTAACAATACCGCCCAATACGGTTAAGTGGTGCTGGCCGAAGGTTTTATCAAAAGTAATGGTGTTGTCCCAGGTGTATTGATAGGAATCATCGTTTTGTACAAACAAAGAACTGTTTGCCTGGCGTTGGTTACCGCCTCCAACAGTAAAAGTATTTCCATCAGCATTAAACTGATACAAATAGTTTTTCTGGTTATTGTAACGTATATCCGTGTTAAAAGCAGAATGTAGAGTAAGCGAGCTTACCGGCTTATAATCCAAAGCCACATTGCCCTGAATACGATTGTTAAGTGTAAAATTATTTGCCTTGTCTAACTGTAGCAAAGGATTACCAACATTTCCCCAGGCAGAAGTATTTCCATATTTACCATTACCATCAACCGAAGCAATAATTGGTGCCGCACGGTAAACGTTACCATAAATACCGCCAATGTTGACTGCTTGTTCGGCACCGCGGCTTAAAGATAACTGTTCACTAAATTTTAGTTTGTTGGTAATGTTTACATCGTTGTTTGCGCGAAAAGTGAACCGCTGAAATCCGTTTGTTTTGATAACACCTTGGTCATCCAAATAATTAGCACTTAAAAAGTAGGTATTTCTTTCAGATCCGCCGGCAACAGAAATATTATGATTGGTTGTAAAAGCCGTGCGCGAAACTGCTTTTGCCCAATCTGTACTGCCCGGAATAGTTAAAGGAGCTTTATCATCCGCAGCAATTCTGCCCGGATTGGCATCGTTTAAATAGGCAACATATTGTCCTCGATCGGCTAATTTTATCTGATTGGCAACTTCCCTGTAACCAACATTTGCATCGTAACTTACTACCGCAGGGCCGTTTTTACCTTTTTTAGTGGTGATAATAACCACACCGTTAGCACCGCGTACACCATAAATTGCTGCAGATGCATCTTTTAACACATCTAAAGTTAAAATATCTGAATTGTTGATGTTACGGATATCATCTGTTAGTACGCCATCAACTACATATAACGGATTGGCTCCGCCTAAAACAGAACCTGTACCCCGAATACGTAATATTGGGGCTGAATTTGGCTGGCCGGATGATAACACTTGCACGCCGGCAACTTTACCCTGTAAAGCTTGCGTTGGCGTTTGTACCGGCTGCTTGGCAAGCTGATCTCCGTTAACGCTTGCAACTGCACCGGTAACATCCCTGCGGCGCTGCGTACCGTAGCCAACTACAACCACTTGCGCAAGTTGGGTTGCCGCCAAAACAAGTTTAACATCTATAGTAGTTTGATTGCCAACTGCCACTTGCTCTGTATTGTAGCCCACGTAAGTAAAAACAAGTGTAGCGTTGGCGGGTGCAGTGATGCTGAACGTACCGTTAACATCAGTTTGTGTACCGGTGGTGGTTCCTTTTACTAAAACGCTTACACCAATTAAAGTTTCTCCTGATGAAGCATCAGTTAATTTTCCTTTAATTATTTGTTGTGCAAAAGAAGCATTTATAAAAAGGAGCAACAGCAGTACCGCACCAAATAGGTTGGTAAAAAGTTTTCTCATAAATAGATTGTGGTTGTTAATTGGTTTAATCTTTACAAATGTAACAACTAAATTACTGCGTAAAAATATATTTTACCTGCTTACAGCATGTTTTTGGATAGCACGATTATTTTGACTATCTTAAAATCTATCAACCTATATTTAGGAACGTTTCAGAATAATAACATTTCAAAATTTGGTTTACATTTACCAGCGAAAGGCCATTAATGGTGGCTCAAGTTTTTTCAATCTGATAAATTTCCTGTTAATTATACTGCTGTGAAAACTACAATACTTATATCGAGAATTTTACTGGGCTTTTTATATTTAACATTCGGCCTTGATTATTTTCTGCATTTTATACCTTATCAGCCGCCTTTACATCCTGGTGCAGCCGGCTTGTTTAAGGCCGGACTCATGGCATCGGGCTACTTTTATCCGATGCAGAAAACGATTCAAATATTAGGCGGTATTTCATTATTGATCAACCGTTATCCGGCATTTTCGGCAGTGGTACTATTTCCGATTAGCCTGAATGTATTTTTATTTCATACGCTTCTCGTACCCTCGGGATGGTTGATGGGTGTGCTATTACTGGTTCCTAATTTACTTTTAGGATACGGCTACCAAAAATATTATGCCCCAATATTTACCGCAAAACCGGATGCAGCGTAACAGGGAAAAATAGATTACCCTTAAAAAACAGGTGGTAAAAGAAGCATCGATATTTAGTGTGAAAATTGGAGAAAACTTTACAGTTCGGTTTGTACCAGTTTTAACTGTTTAGCTGATACTTTAACCGGTTGCGGCACTTTTACATAATAACCGGTTCCGTCGTAAACGCGTTTCCTCGGATGCATTTTACATGCTTCAGAACAACAGCCATCCAACTCCCAACCACAGGCTTCGCATTGGGTAAAATGTTCATTGCACTCGGGATTGGCGCAGTTAATCATTTTTGGTGTTTCGGCACCGCAATTTAAACAGCGGGAAATTACAACCGGGTTTACAATGTTAACGTCAACAGATAAACGGCTATCAAAAACGTAACATTTGCCTTCAAAATCCTTTCCGCCTGCTTCTTTTCCATATTTAATAATGCCGCCGTGCAACTGGTAAACGTTTTCAAAACCTTCATGCAGCAACAAAGCCGAAGCTTTTTCGCACTTGATACCGCCGGTACAGTAAGTCAGTATTTTTTTGTCCTTAAAAGAAGCAAGCTGGTTAATCATCTCCGGGAAATCCCGAAAATTATCAATATCCAGCGTAACTGCATTTTTAAATTTACCGAGATTGTGTTCGTAATTTGATCGCACATCCAGCACAACCACATCGTCACGGTCTTTCATTTCCAAAAATTCTTTTGGGTTGAGGTGAATTCCGGTTTGTTTATTCGGATCGATCAGCTGCGGATCGCGCAGGCCGGAATGCACAATTTCTGATTTGTACCGCACGTGCATTTTTACAAAAGTAGGGTCGGCAACATCATCAATTTTAAAATCGATTTTAGTAAAACGAGGATCGGCATGAAGCGTTTGCATATAAGTTTCGCATGCTTCTTTTATGCCCGAAATTGTTCCGTTTAAACCTTCGTCTGCCACAATGATGCGGCCAACCAAGCCTAAACTTTTACAAAATTTTAAATGATCTGCAGCAAAAGCTTCTGCATTTTCTATCGGAACGTAGCAGTAATATAAAATGGTTTGATAATTCATAACAACATTGATACTGGTGTAAACAGCGTAAAATGAAGCACAAATGTAAGGAGAAAGGCTGATGGTTAATAGTAATTAGTTCATGGTTTTTAACACAGCAAGTAACTATCAAACATGAACTATCATCTTTTACCTCTCCTAAAATCCATAATAAATCCTGAATCCCTGATGTACTTTCTTTTCTGCATCGTAAGCGATGCCATAATCTACCCGAAAAATAAAGCGTTGCAAGCCAACATAAAATTCAGAATAACTCCTGTAACTTGGCGTGTTTCCTTGCTGCGGGGATTGTGTTAAGTAAGATGCGCCCACAATTTCTGCTAACTTAAGCTTGCGCATAAACGGCACTTTATTAAGCAGAAAGCCGGAAAAATTATGTTCGTAATGGCCTTCCAGGTATTTTTTATTGGTGCTAAATGGATAAAAATCAAGAAAATGGAACGAGCCGATTTCCGGGTTAAAAGTTTTGCTTTGGTTACCCAGAAAATGTTTGTAATCCGGGTAAAAGATTTCCTTTTCATTAAAAAATTTACCGGCCGAAACCAGGAACGAAGAATAGCCGAACAAGCCTAACCTGATCCTGCTTTGAAAAATACTTACTGATGCGAAACTGTAATCCTCATCAGAACCTAAAACCGTAAACGCTTTGCGGTAATTTAACCTTACCTGCGGATATTTGGACGGTTCGTAATAGCGGCCGTCGGGTCGGGTTGTATATTTTTGATCAAAAGTAAATAACGCAGATGCGTTAAAAGTTAAAGATTGATACTCCGGGAATAACTGCGTTTCGGCAGCCGGGTTTAACGGGTTGTTGGAAGTAAGATCATTATCCTGGTTAATTTTGTTCAGCATCGCTGTGTTATACAACTGCTTATGATTGGCATATTCTAATTGGCCGCTCAGCAAAACGCCCCTGGCCACTTCGCGCTGCGTACCAAACATGGCAGCTTCCGAGCGGTAAAGCTTCAGATAATTTTGGTCAAAAAACAATGTTCCCAAAGAGTTAATCAGCAAACTTTGCGTTCCCAGATTATTTAAATCAAGTATATCCGACCCGATTTTACCAAAAATTGTTCCCTGGTTTACCGGATCGTAACGATAACTTGCTGCTGCATTTAAACTTAAAAGATGATTGGCAAACCCGTAACGGATATTTGGCGTAACAGAAAAAGCCTGCCGCAACTCGTTACTTTTGGTGTAAGTGGCTTTTAAATTTACCGTAAAACCTTCTACCGTATTGTAATGGATTAACTTAAAAGCTGCCGGAAACGAAATAGATGTATAATTAAACCGATCATATTTAAAATAACCGGCAATCAGAAACGGAAAAAACTTAAAGTGATTATTGGCTTTTTCAACAGAATCGAGATATTGTTTACTTTGTTTTCTGCCGGCCGTATCATCTCGAAATTTATAGTTTTTCTGTTCTTCGGCACTCAGCGGCACCGGCCGGTTATTTTTCCAGTACACCGAATCTTTTTTATTCACTTCCTTGGTAACCTTCATAATTTCGCCATTGAAGAAATTTTTAGGAAACTGCGGATCAATATTGTAATTACTGTAAATACCGATGAAATATCCGTCAAACTGAAAACCGAAAACTTTACCTTTAAAGCCAAAATTTACAAAAGCCGGCTGCCAAAGGTTATTTTTAATTGGGATATATTGCTGACTCAAATTTAATGTATCCACAAAATTAATCTGAGAATCTTTGGTGAGGTGCAAATCCACACTGTAAATACGCCACTGGCCATCAACAATGTAAATGTTTCCCCGAAAAACCGGATCAAACGTGCGGCGCGGGATTACCTGGATTTTATCAATCGTTTGCCCGTTAATTACATCTGTACCTAATAATTTATAGCGATAATAAAACAGTGCATTATCAGCAACCGGCGAAATAAAGCCGCGGTTAGATAACCCTCTGATTTCGATAAGATTTTGATAAAAAGATAATTGCAGATCGGAAGCGCGGTTAAAACTGAAGCTATTGTTGCGGCCGGCAATTTTGGAAGAAACCATTATTTCTTTAATCTTCCCCGGTTCTTCATAATTAAAGTGAGATTCTGATTCCGACAGGTAAATAATCCCCTGCCGGTTAGAATCCAACTGCAAAACTTTCTGCACATCTCTGCCTAAAATTTTTTTCGGCGCGCTCAGTAATTTTTGTACACCTTTAATATAAACATCACAGGAATAAGCTTTTAGCTCCGTTAAATACTGTTTTCTTTTACGGATGGCTTTGCGGATAATTGCATAAGCCGGATCTTCTCCGCCGCCGCCAACCGATACTTCTTTTAGCTGGTAAATTTCTTTATCCAAAACAACATTGTGCTGCAAATTTGCACTGCCAACGGTTAAAGTTTCTACTTTTTGCTTAAAACCTACAAAGCGGTAAACTACATCATAAGTACCCGGCTGAACCCGAAACTGGTATAATCCTTTATCATTTGCAGAAGTTCCTTTAGTTGTATTGGTGATGTAAACAGAAGTAAACGGAACGGGGTTGCCTTGCGTATCTGTAATTTTCCCGGAGATTAAATATTGCTGGCAGAAGCTTTGGGAAACAAAAAAAAGCGGCGTAAGCAGTAGCAGTAAAAGTTTTTTCATTATGATGTTATCGTTGGATAATTTGCTTGTGCAAACTTTAAAATTTACAAATATTACGATGTTTAATATTTTTTGAGCCGTGCAAAATGCCTTGAATATAGTTATTATACAGGAAGGTTTTTAATTATTACTACGTTTATTTTTAAAGATGATAACATGCTTCTTTTAAGGACAAAAAGTTGGTATTGCTTTATAAACTGTAAACATACCGAAAGCCCTGATAAATTTTATGATTGCCGTCAAAAGCAAAACCGTAATCAAAACGGATCAGTAGTTTTTTGATCCCGAAATAAAACTCATGGTAATTTTGTAAAATTCCCTGGGTTAAAAACGAACCGCCAACTATTTCTTCCAGCCTCAGTTTACGGATAAAAGGCATCCGGTTTAAAAAATAGCCGCCGAAATTGTGTTCCACATGGCCTTCTAAATAGTTACGGTTGGTGCTGTAAATATAGTAATTGAGGTAATGGAAACTGCCCAGCGATGAATCAAAAACAAAAGGCTGCCCGCCTCTAAACTGTTTATAGTCAGGATAATATAAGTTCTTATGGTTGAGGAATGATCCTCCGGAGAAAAAATAGGACGAATAGCCGTAAATCCCCATGTGCAAACGATCCTGAAAAATATCTAAAGAAAGGAAATCATAATTTATGGAAGAACCTAAAAGCGGGAACCCTTTACGGTAATTTACCCGAAGCCGCGGATAAATGGAAGGTTCAATATATTTTCCGTCCGGCCGGATCGTATATTCCTGATGGAAAGTAAAGGTGGCAGAACCACTGAAAGTTAGTGCCCGGTAACGCGGAAAAAGCGGTACATCGCTGCCGGGATCTAACGGGTTGTTTGACGATTCCGGCACGCCGTTACGCAAAATGCGCGGTGTAATCTGCGTGCTGTCTGCACCAGAACTTGTGTAAAAGTTATTTAAACTGCGCCGGTCAGCGTATTCTACTAAACCATTTAACAAAATACCGTTTTCTACCTCGCCCTGAGAACCGGCCTGTATAAATTTGGATTGGTACAGCTTCAACAAATTATGCTCGGCAAACAAAGTACTCAGCGTATTTAAAAACAGGCTGACCGTCCCGGAGTTATTTAAATCCAAAAAATCTGTTCCGATTTTACCATAAATACTGGCTTGTTTCTGCGGATTATATCTGTAGGAAGCATAAACATTGGCATTTAATAACTGCCTGGCAAAACTATAACGGACAACCGGCCTCACATCCAGCGTTTTACCGTTTGGGGCAAAGCGTTTATAGCGCGGTGCCAGGTTAATTCCCCAGCGCTCTACCGAGTTGTAAAAAACAATATCTTTAGGCGATTGGATGTTATAGGTTTGTTTCCCCTCTAAACTTTTGATCGTGTAACCATTTAATATCCAGGGAATAACTAAAAAATGGTTGTTGATCTTTTTAGCAGAATCAAGGTATTGAACCGATTGCCGTTTTTTGCCCAAACTATCTTTGTTAACATAGTAAATATCTTCCTGCCGTGTTAGCGGAACGGGCCGGTTATCTTTCCAGTAAACAGAATCCCTTCTGGAAGCTTGTTTTGGGATTTCCATTACCTGCCGGTTAAAAAAATCAGCCGGGAAATCGGGATTGATTTGGTAATCAGAATAAATACCTTCGTAATAACTGCCAAAAACAAAGCCTAAAATTTTACCGCGAAGATTAAAACGGGTAGAAGCCGGTAGCCAAACATCATCCTTAACGGGAATAAACTGCTGGATAAGCTGCAACGAATCCACAAAACTGATGTTTGCCAGTTTATACAATTTTAAATCCAAACTGTGGATGCGCCAATCGCCATCCGTAATATAAATAAACCCGTTAAAAGAAGGGTCGCTTTTACGCTTGGCTATCACTTCTATTTTATGGATCAGCAGGCCGCTTTCTGTAAAATCTCCCCGAAATTTATATCTGTAAAAACCTAAAGCGTTACCGGCAATCGGCGAAACAAACGAGCGGTTACTCAATGCATCCCAATGCACTAAATTTTTGTAAAAGTCTGTTTGGATATCGAAAGCGCGGTTAAAAGAAACGCCCGGATGATCACCTGCGGCGCGGGATGCAATCAAAACTTCCTTGATGTTGCGCGGCCGTGAAAAGTTAAACTGCGAGCTGGCTTCCGACTGGTAAATAATACTGTTACCGTTTTTGTTGAGGCTAAGTGCTTTAATTACGCTGTCTTTTAAATAACGTTTTGGCCCGCTAAGCAACTTCTGCACACCTTTTAAGTAAACATTACACGAGTAACTATCCACCTGTTTCTCGTAAAAACGCCGTTTAGAAATCGCTTTTCTGATGATGGCATAAGCAGGATCCTTCTCTTTTGCAGATGCTTTTTTTAGCACATAATTTTCTGGCGAAAGCTCGATATTGATTATCGTATCCTGCTTTAAATCTATCCGAACGATACCTTGCTTTTGCCCGATATTGCGATAAATTAAATTGTAAGAACCGGGATTAAGCCGCAAACGATAAAAACCACGCTCGTTGGCCAAAGTTCCTATAGTGGTATGTTCTGCAAAAACAGCCGTAATCGGCAGCCGTTTACCGTTAAGGCCTGTAATCGTACCGGTAACTTCCAGTTGCTGGGCAACAGCAAATGCAGGGAACAGCAGTACACAAACATACAGTAAGCATTTAAGCATGAAACACAAATACAATTAAATAGTATTAACGTAGATCATTTTAACGGGTAAAAGTTTTATCTCTGATAAATTAACCGGGTAAATAAACATAAATTTATGGATTAGATTGTATCAAAGCCGGTTATCTTTCCATCATCAAACTGATTTTACAACAATCATCCCGGTTTTTATACGGTAAAAGAAGCATGACAATCCTCTAACAATCAATATTTTAAACTTTTACTTATATGGCTAATCCGTTATAATTACTCATCTTACCAAAAAAACAACATTTAGGTTTATAACCCTTATTTTTGATTTTTTATAAAGTGCAAGCAATCCGGTAATTTTTATCATGCAAAATCAGATTAATCAATACACAATAGAAATAAACAATTTTCAGCCGGCAAATGCGGCTGAACTGGAAGCTTTCCGAATCCGTTTTCTGGGGACGAAAGGTTTGATTAAAGATCTTTTTGATCAGTTTAAAGCAGTTAGCCCGGAAGAAAAACGCACGCTTGGTAAAGGCTTAAACGAATTTAAGCAATTGGCCGAAGCAAAATATCAAACTTTAAAAGAACAATCAGCAATACAGCCGGAAAAAGCCGGATCAAAAGATGATTTAACCTTGCCCGGAGAAGGGTTTCAGTTAGGTTCCCGCCATCCGCTTTCGCTGGTTCGGAATGAGATTATTGATATTTTTAAACGGTTAGGTTTTGTAGTTGCCGAAGGGCCGGAAATTGAAGATGACTGGCATAATTTTTCTGCCTTAAACTTCCCGGAAGAACATCCGGCACGCGATATGCAGGATACCTTTTTTATCAGCAAAAGCCTCACCCTAAACCCCTCTCCGGGAGAGAGTAAAATGAAAGGTGATATCGCGCTTCGCACCCACACTTCCTCGGTACAGGTACGGATGATGGAAGCCGGCAAACCGCCTTTCAGGGCCATTATGCCGGGCCGCGTTTACCGTAACGAAGCCATTTCTGCACGTGCGCACTGCTTTTTCCATCAGGTAGAAGGGCTTTATGTAGATGAAAACGTTTCTTTTGCTGATCTCAAACAAACACTTTATCACTTCGTTTTGGAAATGTATGGCGAAGGTACAAAAGTGCGTTTCCGGCCTTCCTATTTCCCTTTTACAGAACCTTCCGCAGAAATGGACGTATCGTGTAGCATTTGCAAAGGTGCCGGCTGCCAGATGTGCAAATACAGCGGCTGGGTAGAAATTTTAGGTTGTGGGATGGTTGATCCGAACGTGCTTGAAAACTGTGGTATCGACTCAGAAAAATACACCGGTTTTGCCTTTGGTATGGGGATTGAACGCATTACGAACCTGAAATATCAGATTCGCGATCTGCGTTTATTTTCCGAAAATGATGTTCGTTTTCTTAAACAGTTTCAAACAGAAATCAGTTGATCAGCAAAATTAGTTCGATACTTCTTTTATGCCTGCTTTTTCTTTCCTGCGGAAAAACGAATGTGGGCAACATCCCAAGTGTTCCGGTTAATTTCAGCGCGCCGTTATCAGACCCGCGTTTAAGCAGAATTTCTATAGCCGGCGGCGCGGTAACAATTGATGGTTACGGCGTTTGCGGTTTAATTATTTATCACAGTTTTACAAACGGTTATGTGGCTTATGACCGTTGCAGCAGTTATCAGCCCGAAAACCGATGCGCCGTTACGTTAGACAGTTCTAATTTAAACGCAACCGACCCTTGCAGCGGTTCTAAGTTTTCTTTAAATGATGGTTCGCCGGTAAAAGCGCCGGCAACACGCTATTTACGCTCCTATTCGGTAAACGTAAGCATCAACCAGATTTTTATAACCAATTGATGGAACCTGATAAAACGATAGAAAGCATCAAGCAAGCCGCCCGCGAATTGTACCGCAAGTTTGGTTACCACAAAACCAGTGTTAACGAAATTGCCAAAAAAGCGAAGGTTGCCAAAGCTACTATCTACAAATATTTTGATAGTAAGGAAGCTATTTTACAGGTTTTATTGATGGATTATATCCGGATGAGCGTGGACGATTTGATCCAGAACAGCGCAACAGATATGGACGAGGAAAAGCATTTAACCAACCTTATCATGAAAACCAGCCGGCTTTCGTACACGATTTGCAACGAATTTATAGGCTGGGATTTTATCCGAGAATCTGCCAACGCACAGGATTTCCTCAAAAAACTCTCCAACGAACTGGAAGAATTGCTGTACAAATCCTTCACCGGCGTAAGCGAACTGCACATAAATGATACGTTCCCGGCGAGGCTGCGTTTCCTGATAAAATCCAGTAAAAGTATTGTTTTCAGTTTTGCTTTTACTTCGGTTAGCGATGCCGATGTGCGCAAAAATTTTGTAAGTTTTCAAAAAGAGATTTTGCCTTATTTGGTTAAAGCGGCGTTGAAGTAGGAAGCATCTTTTATCGGCATAAAATCGTTAATTAATCCACAAGCGGCGTATTATCAGGTTTTAGGTAAAAGTCTATTCTGATAGAATCTCCTTGTTTTACAATAATTGGCTCAGTTTCTACCCATTTGTAAGGCATTCCTACACCTGTAAATGTATATTTATCAGGTTTTACTTTAAACTTGTATTTCCCTGATAAATCAGCTTTATAAGGACGATAATTATTGAGTTTTACTGCCGAGATATGTACAGGAAAATCAGTTTGATGTTCATAGATATTACCAAAAATTATAGTTCTGTTTGTACATGGAGATTTATAAAACTTAATTCTATAATATCCATTGATGCTTGGAATTAATTTTTTATTTGAAGAACAACCTCCAAATAAAATCACATTCAACAATACAGTAATTTTCAATATAGATGTCTTTATCATTGTATCATAAAAATCACTAACTTTTTTTAATATCTCGTTTACATTTCTGTTTATTCAATTTAATTGAAAGAAATTTGTATATTAAATTTACATTTTCATTAATAACGCTCCTGTTGTTACAAGGTGCTTAATAATTTTTTTGTCTGGTAAAACTTCCAAAAGATAAACAGTATGTTCCACATTGAATCTGTAATAATTTTTATGAAATAAATATAAAAGCGGTACTGTAGCAATCGTCTTAATTTTATTAATTTTAGTAGAGTCTATAATCTCGCCTTTATCGTTTGTTCGATGGATTAAATATGGCATTTGACCTTCATCTAAGCATGGACATCTAAAGTAATAAAACTTAAATACTTGAGCATCTACAATTTTTATTATTCTATCATTAATTGGGATTTTGGCTGTATCAAGTAAATAATATAAAGTATCTCGTTTAATAGTGGTTACTTGACTAAACGTTAAGTCTAAACTTACAAAGAATATTATTAAAAATATTATTAAATATTTCATATTTAAAATTTTATTGGCAACCTGTATATTGATTTAATAAGTTTATACTCTCATGCAATGATTGATTAGGGGTTTTTTCATCATCACCCCATTTATCTTTAAAAGCTTGTGACTCTTGCAATCCTTCCCAAGCATAGTTTAAATAAGTATTCCAATTTACATAAGGATCATTTTTAATACTTGGACTTATAATTTCCATGGCTTCTTTCATCCCTAATGCTATAAATTCCGTATCCTTAGCTATTATGTTATGTTGTTCTGCCTGACTATCATTAGAAGAAAAAGTTTGACCCCTTGCTTGGTAGGCTGAACGGGTACTATCCATTTGATAAGCCAAGTATTGGTCAAAAGAATCAGCATAAGTCGTGTTAAACGCTTGTGCACCCATTCTGTTTTGTTGTATTAATACCTGTACAATACGAGCATGGTAGGCTTCGTGAATAAAGGCTTGAACATAAGCTGCCACAGAATAAGATTCCGTGTCATTATTGATCATTATAGTTACATCAGAACTATTATAACCTTTACTGTTTATAGTTTTACCAGTAATATTAGCAGGTAATATACCTGCAACAATTTTAAGATTATAATTTGAGCTTGTAAATGCAACCGTTAATGCACTATAAACGCTATTTTTTTCGATCACGCTATAGACGCAGTTTAGTTTTCGATTAGCAGTAATAGATGGATCAACGGTAACATTTTGTCCATTTTGCGACGTATCCGGACCACTAGTATATCCACCATCACCACTAACACCACCACTGCCGCTACTGCTACCGTCTCCTCCACCGCTATTACCATCACTACCATAAGAAGTATAACATTCCTCGTAACCACTGTCAACCCAAGAACCAGATCCAGGGTTACCTACTTGGTAATTATAATTATACGCTTCTGCACAATCTACATATAAGTTCAATAGCACGCGTTTTTTACCTTCATCGGACAGAATTGTTTTATCGTTATTACTATTTGTAGCTTTAGGTGAAAAGGCTTTTATTATCTTACCTTCATTATACTGATAACCGTTGATAAACTTCTTATCTAATGTATAAAACATAACTTGCCCGTTAAATTTCGATGGTATTTTATTATAATGTACATCTGCTATCACAGAGCTACTATCAGGACTTTTCAAATTTTCAAAAACCTTCATATAGAAATTGAGCCTTTTACCATTGTTAAATTCTATAAAAACAAGGCTGTTTTTGTTTAAACAATTTATAGGGTTTGTTTGAAAAGTCCATACATCTGTACTTTTTTCTAAATCAAATTCCATTATCCTACTGCTATCGCGCTTTAAATAATACATTTTATCCCACTTTACATTTCTATTTTTAAGCATAGCTGTATGGGTTTCACTAACGCCGTTAAGACCTATCTTACTTGCGGATGTATCTTTACTATAAATAATTTTTAATTCTGACAGATTTACTTCGCTATTTATTGTTGGAAGCTCCTGAGATGATAACTTGTCTTTTTTACAGCTATTGGTAATATGTAATACTACTACTACTAATAGCATTAAGAATATTGTCCTAAAGTTTAAAGTTGGTAAATAACTTTTTTCATATTTTAAATTTAATTTTAGATAAATACAAATTTATGCAACATGAAATACTATTAAATTGAATAGTTAATAATTTTTAAAGATGTCTTTATCTCCTGAATTGCTTCTCCATTTCCTATAAATAAAAATTGCTCTAAATTTGCGGCTTATGAGATCATCAGTCCGCGGGAAAACTGTAGTAGAAAACGTTGCTATTTTTGATATTGCAGAAGAAGGAAAAGGCGTGGGCCGCGCGGCCGAGCTGGTGGTTTTTGTAGAGAAAGCTGTTCCCGGAGATGTGGCTGATATCGAAATCTTCCGTAAAAAAAAGAACTTCGGCGAAGCCAAAATTACTGCCTTAAAAACAGCATCCGATTTACGGACCGAACCTTTTTGCCAGCATTTTGGCGATTGCGGCGGCTGCAAATGGCAACACATGACGTATGAAGCGCAGCTGCATTACAAGCAAAAAGCCGTAACCGATGCGCTGGAACGGATTGCAAAAATCGATGTAAGTGGTTTAACGCCAATATTGCCTTCGCCGGAAACCCGTTTTTACCGCAATAAACTGGAGTTTACTTTTTCGGACAGAAGATGGCTCACCAATACCGAAATCAGTAGCGGCGAAACATTTACTACCGATGCATTAGGTTTCCACGTTCCGCTTTATTTTGACCGGATTTTAGATATTGAAAAATGCCATTTACAGGCTGATCCTTCCAATGAAATCCGAAATAGCGTACGCGATTTTGCCATTAAAAACAGTATCAGTTTTTATAATTTACGCCGGCACGAAGGCGCGTTACGAAACCTGATTATCCGCACTTCTTCCACCGGAGAACTAATGGTGATTGTGGTTTTTGCTTTTGCGGAACCTGAGCAAGTGGAAAATTTAATGACTTTTGTGAAAACTACTTTCCCGCAGATTACTTCACTTTTATACATCCTCAACCAAAAAAAAAACGATACCATTTTTGATCAGGAAGTTTTAACTTACGCTGGTCGCGATTTTATTTATGAGGAAATGCACACTGATTTTACCGGCATAAACAAAGTACGTTTCCGTATCGGGCCGAAATCTTTTTATCAAACCAACTCGCATCAGGCAACCGGATTATACGAAGTTGCACGGGATTTTGCCGGTTTTAAAGGCCACGAATTAGTGTACGATTTATACACCGGTGCCGGCACAATCGCTAATTTTATTGCCGGAAAAGTAAAGCAAGTAATTGGTATCGAGTACGTTGAAAGTGCAATTGAAGATGCAAAAATCAACTCGGCTATCAACGGGATTACCAATACCAAGTTTTTTGCAGGAGATATGCGTGAAGTTTTGAATGCTTCTTTTACGGTACAAAATGGCAAGCCGGATGTGATTATTACCGATCCGCCACGCGCCGGCATGCACCCGGATGTGGTGCAGCGTTTAATGGAAATTGAGGCTGAAAAAATTGTTTATGTAAGCTGCAATGTGGCCACACAAGCCCGGGATTTGCTCATTTTAAAAGAAAAATATGAAGTAACTAAAATACAACCTGTTGATATGTTTCCGCATACGCAGCACGTTGAAAATGTGCTTCTTTTACAACTCAAAAAATAATACAAATGGAACCCGAAGATTTACTGCAGGAAGGCAGCGAAGAAGAAAAAAAACAGAAAGTAAGTCCGCTGGAAAGCCTGGAAGTTGATTTAAAATTTTTAAGCGATTCCATCAAAGAAATTGCCATTGAAATTATGGTGGAAGGCTTATCCAAATACCCGATTTTTATTGCGCATCAGCACGAAGTTGCTTTGGGAGAAGTAATTTTTGACCGCCATGAAATGAACTTGGATTGGACAATCCAGGCATCAACACTGGAAGAATTTATGGAACGCGGCGTGATCAAAAAGGAATTGAAAGAGCGTTTTATCAACACTTACAAAAACTCGAACAAGTTTATGTGTGTGTTTGTAATTGTGCCCGATGGCGCAAACTTTGTGTTTTTCCCTTACGCTAAAGATTAAATTCCGTTACTTTTAATACTTCTTTTATCCACTAAAAAATAATGTCTGATAAAAAAATCCTCGTTTTAAACAGCCGCCAGATTCAGCAAAAGATAGACCGGATCGCTTATCAGATTTTGGAAGATAATCTGGAGGAAACCGAAATTATACTGGCCGGAATTATAGCGCACGGTTTCGGATTGGCAACCCGTTTAAAAAATTTATTGGAAGAAATCGCACCTTTTAAAGTTACGCTCATCAGCATAAACCTAGATAAAGAAAGCAGCAGTTTGATTGGCAGTTTAAGTATTCCGGTAGAAAATTGCAGCAATAAAGTAGTGATTTTGGTAGATGATGTGCTTAATTCCGGTAAGGCGATGGCTTACGCTTTTGGTATTTTTTTAGATATTCCGCTTAAAAAAATCCGCACCGTGGTTTTGGTAGATCGTAACCATAAAGTTTTTCCGATTGCTACAGATTTTACCGGGATGGCTTTATCAACGGTTTTAAAAGAACATGTTGATGTGGTTTTAGATGAAGCCGGCCAGGAAGATGCCGTGTATTTACGTTAAATTAACTGTTGTTTTTAACGCCTAACGCCACTAAATCCTGGTCAATGCGCCTGTTCCATTGCGCCTGCTGGCCAGAATTTATGCCGTGCTGCGTTTCGGTGTCATACTGTTCCTGCAAACGGTTCATCTCCCTAAAAAATTCATAAAACTCAAAATTAATCAGCCCGTCGAAGTTATTTACCGGCAATTTTGTGCTGCGTATTTTTTGCTCAAACCGCTTTGCAACAATTTCCACTATATCAAAATGCCGCTGTTCGTGGTTTAAAGTATAATCGTCTCGGCTGTTATCTTTAACCCAGCACGCACTTTTCGGCACATAAACTTTAAGGCTGAATTGCAGTTTGATCACGCCGTTTGTTATTTCCTGCTGTTCCTCAAAACCAAAACTTGGGAAAACCGCACCGCCATATTTACTGTTTCTGGGTTTTTCCTGGAAATCATCCCATTTTAAAGGCCGGTTTGCCGCATAATAAATCGTGTCGCCTTCCTGCTTTTCGCTGTAATCTTTAAACAAAACTTTAACTTCTCTGGCCAGTTTAGGGTTATGCTCAGCCTGACTATTCATCCAGTTATTAAAATATTTTAAAGCCGAGTTTATAGATTCCCGAAGCACCGGTTCTACAATATTAAGCTGATTATCCGGCCGCGTATATTTTGTGTCAATGCGGTAATCCGTTAAATAAGTTTGCTCCTCGCCTGCTTTCAAATCAAACGATAAAGAAAACGCAACTTTACCTTCTATCCGGCCCGGAGCGGTTTGGGTTTCTGTAATTTTACATTCTTTTAAACGGATTAAAACCGGCCGTAATTTTTTATCGCGCGGCATACTTTGCCGCATATAATTTTGGATGGCGTTTAACCCGCCGCCCTGCAAATCTACTTTTTGTAATGCCGGTTTTTGTTTGGTTTTTACCGGTGGAAAAACCCAGGCAACAGTAGATTTTTCCGGCCGCTCATCCACAATCTCCGCAATAAAAAATTCTTTTGGTGTTAAAAAAAGCGTTGGCTGATGCAGTACAATCGGTGTTAACGGAACCGGCACCGGCTGATTTGATACCAATAAAAGTGTGCTAAAAACAGCATAAGCAATTGCTGCTTTAAATTTGATTATGAAAAAGAAATAAGGCAAGCTAAAATTGATTTTGAAGATTTTTATAACGCCGGCAATGCTTCTTTTAGTGTATAAAATTTGATGCTGATCAATTTAATATCCTGAATTTTCAATTTATATTTAAAACATTAGCATGATCAAAAGCGATTATCAATTGTATCGAAAACTGTTACCTTTCGGCAGGTTCGATAAATAAATACAGCAATTCAAATTTAAAATCATGATAAACAAAGCATCAATTACCGTATCAACAACGATTAATGTACCGATAGAAAAAGTATGGACAATTTGGACTAATCCGGAACATATAATGAAATGGAACGCTGCCTCTGATGACTGGATGACTGCAAAAGTGGAAAATGATTTACGTGCGGGCGGGAAATTTTTATCGAGAATGGAAGCTAAAGATGGCAGTTTCGGGTTTGATTTTGAAGGTATTTATGATGAAGTGGAAATAAATAAGCTGATTACTTATTCCCTTGCAGATAACAGAAAAGTGAGTATATCTTTTAGTGCAGAAAGCAATCAAACTTTGGTAACAGAAGTTTTTGAACCGGAAGAAGAAAACGCCGTAGAAATGCAGCAAGCCGGCTGGCAGTCAATTTTAAATAACTTTAAAAAATATACCGAAGGATTAGAACAGTAAACTTCTATTTTTTTTCAATTTTATCCGTTGGAGGTAAAACTGCAACGTCGCGCTCTACTTCCGTTTGCTGTATATGCACCGCGTAATCGGCTGGTGCTATTTTTACACCTTTAAATTCGGCATAAACCTGTGTAAATTCTGCTCCGAAGTATAAAATAGCAGCCGTATAATAAACCCAAACTAAAATAACAATCAACGAACCTGCAGCTCCGTAGGTTGAACCGGTTCCGGTAGTAGAAATATATAAGCCGATTACAAAACGGCCGATCATAAATAAAACAGCGGTAAACAAAGCGCCGGAACGTACATCTTTCCAGTTGATTTTAACATCCGGCAAAATTTTAAATATAACGCCAAAAAGTACGGTGATCACAATAAAACTGATAACGATATTGATAACTTGTACAAATATAACGGTGATATCAGGCAGAAAACGGGTTAATATTCCGCTTAAAGCAAGCACTAAACCATTAACTACTAAGGATACAATCAGTAAAAAACCTAATCCTACAATTAAGGAAGACGACAGTAAACGATCCTGAATCAGTTTTAACCAGCCGCGTTTTGGCTTGGCTTTTACTTTCCAAATCATGTTGATCGAATCCTGAATTTCACCAAAAACACTGGTTGCGCCAAACAGTAAGGTTATCGCACCGATTACCACAGCACTTGTGGTTTTACCGGAAAGGCTAACACTTTTAATCATGTCTTGCACTTGTTTTGCAGCCTGGTTACCTACCAGTCCGTTAATCTCTCCAAAAATTTTATTGTTGATCGCATCTTTACCATAAATTGCGCCGGCAATAGAGATGAGTAAGAGCAGTAGCGGTGCCAGTGAAAAAACTGTGTAATAGGCAAGTGATGCACTTAATTTTAAACCTTTATCATCCAAAAACCCGTTAAAAGCACCGGTTAAAAGTGTAAAGCCGTTTTTGAATGCTTCTTTTGTGAAGTATTTTTTCATGTAGAAAAGCTATTTTTAATAAATTTTAAATGTTAAGTCAAGTCTGTAAACTCTTTAGCCGCCCTTTATTATTTAGCTGATAACGGCAGTCCGCTGCATATTGTTTATCCAATTTCTAATAAAGTAGTAACTTTAAACGCAAACCTGATACTGTTTTTATCGGATGAATTTATTGTAAAAATAACATGTTACCAATAATTTTAAAGGATTTTAACCCGTTCACTTAAATTTTATGATGATTAAAACTGCCTTTTCCTTATTATTTTTTTTAATGTTATTTAACTTTGCTGAAGCAGCAGAAGTACATATTGATCAGTTCATCCTGAAAGAAAATCCGTTTGCAAAAGATGAAGTTGCAGTTGTTGCTTGTGATTCTGCCGGTATTACGCAGGAAAAAATTAACGGCTCTTTTGATTTTACGATAAATGGTTTTAGCGAGGCGTTACACTTTGAAAACGGCATTGCTTTTTATCACCATAAATTAGAAAAATCGAGCTTTTTATATCTGAAACACCGCGACGAGATCAATTCGCATGCGCACTTATTTTACATTTATAAACACGATTCTAAATTAGACCCTTACAACATCAGCTGGAAGTTACTTGTTGCAATTCCGCTGATCCTGATTTTGTTAGGTTATATGTTTAAGCGGTTTATCATTATTGCCATCATCATTTTCTGCTTTTTCAGTTACTTCAATTACCATGGCGGCATGAGCTTGGGAACATTTTTTGAAACGATTTTTGACGGCTTGAAACACATTTTTTAAAACGGCATCCCGATGCCGAAGTTAAGCTGCATAAAACTGTATTTTTCGCCGTTGTTTTGATAATAAGAATTTTTAAAATCGCCGGAATGAAATAATTCACTTAAATGATCAATTAAAACCCATTGATTGCTTCCGCTGAATTGCGGGTCTTTAAATTTAAAACCTGCATCCAAACGGAAAACAAAGAAGTTAACATCCAAACGGATACCTGTACCAATGCCTATTGCGGCTGTTTTTGGCAGGGTTGCCAGCGAAAACTTGCCGCCGGGATTTTCTAAAGGCTGATCTTTTAAACGCCACACATTCCCGATGTCACTAAAAAGAGCACCTTTTAGCTTAGAACCAAAAAAGTTATCTGCAATTTTATAGCGATACTCCGCATTGGCCACAATTTTTACTTCACCAAACTGGTCCAGATACTTAAAACGGGCGCGCTGCATATCATCCGGGTAAAAAGTAGCGCGGTTAAAACCTCCCGGGCCAAGCGTGCGCGGTAGCCAGGCACGCATATCATTTGCGCCGCCAACATAAAAGTTTTTCTCAAAAATCAGCTGGTTACTATTCCCGAACGGCACACCGATTCCGGGGTTTATCCTGAAAATAAACTGCTTTTCTCCGCCTAAACTTTTATAAAAACGCAGGTCTGCTTCGCCTTTAAGGTATTGCGAAAAAGCTTCCCCGAAAATCGTTCTTTGTCCTAACGTATCTTTTTTGGCACCGGTTAATTTACTAATTAAAGCCAACGTATTACCGCCAACATCTACACTTCCCCTAAAAAAAATAAAATTTTTATAACTGTTTAACAGGCTGTAATTACTGGAAAAAGTATACTGGCTTCCGGCTGTAAAAACAGTACGGCCGATGAGATAAATATATGAATAGCGGTTTTGGGCAAGTAAATCCTGCGCTGCCTGCGGATCAATTGTTCCGGAAGAATATTCAATATTGATCGGTGTAAAAGAATGCAGCTTGCGGTTATTCTCCGCCCAATCATACGTAATTGAATTGATAACACTTTTCCGGGTGACTAATCCTTTTTGAAAAAACGATTGAAAACTGGATGCAAAAGTAGTATGCGGAATGCCATACCTGCCCAAAGCGGTGATGCTGAAAGGAGAAATAATGCCCGGATAAATCAGATTTGCGCCGATCTTAAAATCCTGGTTTTGGATGCCGTTGGATATCGCCGACTGCTCCTGGGCATTATCATACAAAATACTATAATTGAACTTAATTTGTAAAATTTCGGCTCCGCCAAACACATTTCTGTTGGTGTAAGTATTAGCAACGTTGAAGCCATAACGGCCGTTATTAAAAATGAACTCGCCCTCTACCCGATTAGACATTTTTTTAAGCGGAATCAGTTCGATTTTTGTGTTTAAGCGATTTGTGCTGTCAGCCGTTTTTTCATAAGAAGGGCTTGGCACATTCCTAAAAACATTTAATTCTGATAGCCGCGTAGTTGTTAATATTTGATTATCGATATTGTAAATCTGCCCTTTTTTCTGAAAAATATAATTGGTGATCGTTCTGGGCTTAAACTTTCCCGAAAAATCTACAAAACGAAATTGCGAATCCAGCTGCAGCGTATCAGCTTTGCCACGGTCTCGGCCACTGCTCCTAAAAACAGAAATCAATGTATTATTGATCTTAAAAGTTGGATGTTCCTTTTTACCGGCCGGATTATCCACTACCAAAAGCACATCAACCAAACCTTTGTTTAAAGCGGTATCAACTGTAAAACTTACGTATTGGCGGTAAAAATCGTAGTAACCGTTTCGCTTCATCAACTGGTAAAACTGTTCTCGGTCAAAAGCTAAACTATCCTCATCATAACGTTTATTCGGCCGGATATGCGTTAACACATTCTTATTGGTTTGATACAGTTTTACCAATTTCGGATCGGCAATGCTGTCCCTATATTTTCTTACCTTAAACAAAGTACCGGGCGTAACGGTAAAAATTAGTTCGGCCCGCTTATTTTTAATTTTGATACCTTCTGCAACTTTAGCATTTAAAAACCCTTTGTTCTGCAAAAATTTCTGGATTTGTAAACGGGAAAATTCTACCAAGTCGCTATCCAGAATAGCCGGCGGTTCGCCGATTTGTTTTTTTCCGTTTCTACTAAAAAGATAATAAAACTGCAAATTTACAAGGCTGTTTGGCTGCTGCTGCTTATCCACATAGTTTTTGGCGGGTTCTGCAAACTCCTCGCTAACGCCCTTAACTGTAATTTTACGCACTAACGCCTGGTTATCTTTTAAACGCCTGGTAATGCTGCAGCCCGAAACCAAAATCAATAGTAAAATACTTAAAATTGCAAACGAAGAAAGCTTAACAAACAAGTATGGTTTCAAATCAAATCTCTTTTTTAAAATCATTACAACAAAAGAAGCATCGGAAAGAGCATGGCTTTTTCCTGGTGGAAGGGCTGAAATCTGTTACTGATTTTATGCACTCAGATTTTTATACGATAGATACGATTTATCATACACCACTTTCGGAATCAAAAATGCTGAAAGTTTCGGGTAAAATAAAGCTTCAAAACGTTTCGGAGGCGGAGTTAAAAAAAATCAGCAGTTTAAGCACGCCGCAGGAAGTAATTGCTTTGGTTGAAATCCCGAAACAGGCAACGTTACAATTGCAGCAGCTTCGCGGAAAGTTTACGCTGGTTTTGGATGGCGTGCAGGATCCGGGGAATTTAGGAACGATTATCCGCACGGCAGACTGGTTTGGTATCTCTCAAATTATTTGTTCTGAAGATACGGTTGATGTTTATAACCCGAAAGTTGTGCAGGCTTCAATGGGTTCGCTTTCGCGGATTATGGTTGATTACAGCAACTTGCTTCTTTTACTGCCTAAAATTAAGCAACAGGTTTTTGGGGCGATGCTGAACGGCGAAAGTATTTATCAAACAGATTTTGGAAACGAAGGATTGATTTTACTGGGAAATGAAGGCAATGGTATCCGGCCGGAAATACAGCAATTCATCAGCAAAAAAATTACGATACCGCAGCTGGGCAAAGCAGAATCTTTAAATGTAGCCATTGCGGCGGCAGTTTTTTGTAACGAAATCAGCAGAAACAGGTTAAAATAAACGTTGACAGGCAACTATATTTTACTATTTTTGCAGGCTTAATAAATAAGGTCGGGTGGCCGAGTGGCTAGGCAGAGGTCTGCAAAACCTTTTACAGCGGTTCGAATCCGCTCCCGACCTCAGCATAAAAATATTAAAAATAAAGATCATGGGTGTTACTCGTTTAAAAAGAAAAGATAGGAAAAACAAAACTACTTCCCGTTTGGAAGTACAGCATTTAAAATTGGCAACTAATTTAGAGCAAGGTTCACGTTCTGTAGAACCAAAGAAAAGCCAGTTAACCAAAAATAACGAAGCACTGCGCATCGCTATCGGTAAGTAAGCTTCTCTTTAGCTTTAGAGAGTACAAATCCTGTTTGCTTTATTGCAGATGGGATTTTTTCTGTCATGCCGAACTTGTTTCGGCATGATAACTACTTTTCTACAATAAACTTCTATTAATCCTATCAACTAATCCCGGCCCTTCGTAAATAAAACCAGTATATAGTTGAACGAGCGAAGCACCTGCATTTAATTTTTCTAAGGCATCTTGTGCAGAATGAATGCCGCCTACTCCGATAATCGGGAAAGCTTTTCCTGATTCTTCTGATAAATACCGAATCACTTCTGTAGAACGGTTTGTTAAAGGTTTACCGCTCAATCCGCCGGTTTCGTTTTTACCAAGTGAAGTTAAACCATCCCGACTGATTGTAGTATTAGTTGCAATTACGCCGGCAATACCACTTTCTTTTACAATTTCAATAATATCATCTAATTGCGTATTGGTTAAATCAGGCGCAATTTTAAGTAGGATTGGCCGCGAAATTCCATTTTTCAAGTTGCGCTGCTGCAAAGTCTGCAACAGCTTTTTCAACGGTTCCTTTTCCTGTAGTTCACGTAAACCCGGCGTATTCGGCGAACTTACATTCACCACAAAATAATCTACTTCTGCATACAACCGGTCGAAACATTTAACGTAATCGTTTATCGCATCTTCATTCGGCGTATTTTTATTTTTGCCGATGTTGCCGCCGATGACTAATGAGGTGCGAGGTGCGGGGTGAGAGGTGCGAAATGCGAGTTGACGATAATTTCTGATTCGTTCTGCAACTACATCAACTCCAAGATTGTTAAAACCCATCCGGTTAATTAACGCTTCGTCATCCTTCAACCTAAACATTCTTGGTTTCGGGTTTCCCGGTTGCGGCAAAGGTGTTACCGTTCCGATTTCAACAAAACCAAAACCGAGATTTGCCATTTCGCCCATCATCTCGCCATTCTTATCAAAACCAGCAGCTAATCCAACAGGGTTTTTAAACTTTAACCCAAAAACTTCTCTTTCCAAAGCCAAATTTTCTATGCTAAAAACAGCACGGCTTAAAGCTGCTGCTCCCGGAAAACGGTTAAAACGTTTTAAACTTTCGGTTACAAAATGATGTATTTTTTCGGGATCGAACTGAAAGAAAAGCGGACGGATTAGTTTGTACATAGAAAAGTGAATACTGTTTTTAGCAGGTAAAATTTAATGCAAAATTTTAAAAATAAGTTCTTTCATCAGTTCACCATGACCAGCTGTAGAATCCACACCTTTACTTTTTATATCGTATTCACGCAGCAAACTGATAATTTGCATGGTTTTGTTGAAGTTAAAAGTTCGGCCGGCCTGCTCAAAATCTTTTACAAAAAACGGACTCACACCTAATTCTTTCGCCAGGTTTTGAGGCGATTTATCTGCCACGTACTGATACTTCAACACCTTGGTAAAATAATTATTTAAGGTGCCTAAAACAACTACAAACGGATTTAACTTTGGATTAGCTTCAAAATAATTGATAATCCGGTTGGCTTTTACAACATCTCTTCTACTTAAAGCGGTTTGCAATTCAAACACATTATATTCTTTGCTGATGCCGATATTATCCTGAATATTTTGTGTAGAGATTTCCTGTCCGGCGGCAACATTCAGCATCAATTTTTCCAGTTCATTTGCAATTTTAGAGAGGTCGTTCCCTAAATATTCTGCCAGCAAAGCCGAAGCCTGCGGCTGTATTTTGTATTTCTTTTCACCTACAAAAGCTTCTACAAAAGCCGGAATCTTATTATCGTAAAGCGGTGCTGATTCAAAAATTAAACCATTTTTTTCAATGGCTTTGTAAGTCTTTTTTCGTTTATCAAACTTGCCGTACTTGTAGCAAAAAACTAAAATTGTGCTTTGCAGCGGGTTTTCCAAATAAGCCAGAAACGGATTGATGTGCTTTTTGCCGTCATCATCGCTTCCCCACTTCATATCCTGTGCTTCTTTTACCAGTACAATTTGGTAATCGGCCATCATCGGATAGCGTTTTGCAGCATTTAAAACCGCCATCGGGTCAGCATCTTTCCCATAAAAAACCGTTTGGTTAAATCCTCGTTCAGCTTCACTTAACAGTTTATGTTCTACATAATTACTGATTTCGTCGATAAAAAAAGGCTCTTCACCATGCAGCAAATACAAAGGTTTTAGTTTTCGATTTTTAAGGTCTTTAATGATTTCGGCTGCAGTCATTTCGGGTGTAAAATTACAAAATCAGTTTAGGTTTGATGCAGGATAATGCTGATTTTAGCCTGATGGAATTGCTTTGCCCGCTTAATTTGCCGCCTTATCCTTTTAAAATTACCGAGCGAGGCGGACAGTTTTTTCTGTTTGATGAAATCCGAAAAAAAACTTTATTAATTACGCCGGAAGAATGGGTTCGGCAGCATTTCGTACAATTTTTAGTACTGCAAAAACAGTATCCCAAAACTTTAATTCAGTTAGAAGGCGGATTGAAGTTAAACGGAATGGCTAAACGATCTGATATTTTGGTTTACAATTCCTCTACAGAAAAAATTTTACTGGTAGAATGTAAAGCACCATCGGTTAAAATAACACAAGCCGTTTTTGACCAGATTGCCAGATATAACATCGTTCACCGTGTACCTTTTTTAGCGGTAACCAATGGTTTGGAACACTTTTATTGTGAAATTAATTTAAAGGAAAACAGCTATATTTTTTTATCGGAACTCCCTGATTATAAATCTATTTGAGACGAAAGAATATTGTAACCTCTGCCAAAACTATACGTAAAAGAGGAAAATTTAAGTTGTATGACTAACCAACTGAATATCACACATCAAAGCTCGAATGTTAACTGGACTCGTTTTTGGCTGTTTAGTAAGCTGTTTTTATCTTTTTTAATTATCACGACAATATTTTCATCGTTAAATTACGTTATATCTGCATTTTTAATACTCAATATTTTACTTGGATTGCTGTTTATGGCGGCCATCTTTTTTATCAAATTTAAAACGAAAAAAACCGAGTTTGTAAAGATTACAGAAAACAAGTTACAATACTTTTGTCAGGTTAAAAAAGAAGTTATCCTGATCCCGATTAACGAAATTACAAACGTTCGTTCGCACTTCTGTGAATTAGAAATCCATACTTACAACCGCACCTATTGCATCAATTTAAACCCTATAAAAGAGGAAAAACAGCGCTGGGAAATTAAAGAAATGATTAAAAGAGTAACTGTGGAAAAAAGTAACCGGGCTGTTATTTTATAAAATATAAGCCAATCACCATCAAAGCCAAAATAAATAATAAACAAACCAACAAACCATTTTGATCATATCAATTTTGGTGTTGGCCAGATCTTCTTATGTCAGCTGATTTCTGTTTTTGACATTACTTCTATTATTGAGTTAAAACTGATTTGTGCAAAATTGCGGCCATGCTGTCCTTTCAACATTAGGAGAAATCCTCATCAAATCAGTAAACCTTTTGTTCTTTAAATAAGATTTCTCCTAACGTCGAAAGGACAAATTAATCAATTTATAATCCTGCCAAACCTTCTTCCAACATCATAATCTTCGCTTCCGCATCTGCTTTTTTCTGCTGCTCGTTGGCTACAATTTCAGGCTTTGCATTTTGTACAAAACGTTCGTTGGATAATTTAGCGGTTACAGATTTCAGGAAACCTTGCAAGTAATCCAGTTCTTTTTGGATGCGTTCGCGTTCTGCATCCACATCAATATTGTTGGCCAGTTCGATGAAAAACTCATCTGTTCCGGCGATAAAATTTGCTGCGCCGGAAAGCTTATCTTGGATAAAAGTAACTGCAGTCAAATTTCCAAGTTTAGTTAAAATCGGAACATAAGTTTGATATTTAATTTCAGAATTAGATTTGATCGCTAGCGGCAAAGCTTCTTTCGGTGAAACTTGTTTTACATTTCTCGTATTCCTAATTTCTGTAACTACTTCTTTTACTGTACTAATTTCGTTAAGTAATTTCAAGTTGATTTTTCCAACTTTCGGTTGCTGCGAAACGATACAACAATTTAACTCAGCACGTTCACCAAACAAACTGTCATGCCATAATTCCTCCGTTAAAAAAGGCATAAACGGATGGACGATCTTCAAAATATTTTCAAAAAAAGTTACTGTTGCTTTGTACGTTGCGGCATCAATTGGCTGCTGATAAACCGGTTTTACCATCTCTAAATACCAGGCGCAGAAATCATCCCAAACCAATTTATAAGTAGCAATTAATGCTTCTGATAATCGGTATTGTTTAAAGTTTTCTTCGATTTCCATCAAAGCCAAATTGAAGCGATTTTCAAACCACGCAATTGCCGTTTCATTTGGATTGGATAATTGCTGATCAACTTCCCAACCTTTCACCAACCTAAAAGCATTCCAAATTTTGTTGGCGAAATTTCTACCCTGCTCGCAATGGCTTTCATCAAACATCAAATCGTTACCTGCCGGAGAAGAAAAAAGCATCCCGACACGTACACCATCCGCGCCGTATTTCTCGATCAAATCCAGCGGATCAGGCGAATTACCAAGCGATTTAGACATTTTTCGTCCTAATTTATCGCGCACAATTCCCGTTAAGTAAACATTTTTAAATGGTGCTTCGCCTTTAAATTCGTGTCCGGCCATCATCATCCGTGCCACCCAGAAAAACAGGATTTCGGGCGCCGTAACCAGATCATTTGTGGGATAATAATATTGCAGATCAGTATTGCCCATACTGTTTTTATCACTAAAAAATCCGGGATCAAAAACGGAAATCGGCCAAAGCCAACTGGAAAACCAAGTATCTACTACATCTTCATCCTGGATCAAGTCCGAAAGTTGAAAAGAGTCTGAAAGTCCGAAAGTCTGTAAGTCCGCCTTTCTATCGCCTTGAATTTCAGTCTTCAAGTCTTCCTGACTTTCGGACTTTCGGGCTTCATTCTTTTCCGTCTTTCCGTCTTCCCGACTTCCCAACTTTCGGACTTCCTCAAAAGCTTCTTCCCTCGTTTTGGCCACCACAAATTGTCCGCTTGGTAAATACCAGGCCGGGATTTGTTGTCCCCACCATAATTGCCTGCTGATACACCAATCTTTGACGTTTTCCATCCAATACTTGTATGTATTGATGAATTTATCCGGAATCAGTTTTACCTCGCCATCCAGCACATAATCCAACGCAGGTTTGGCCATTTCTTCCATCTTGCAAAACCATTGCATGGAAAGTTTTGGTTCGATTACCGCATCCGTCCGTTCCGAAAAACCAACCTGCGATTTGTATTCTTCAATTTTCTCCAGATTTCCGGCATCTTCCAGAAGTTTAGCAATTTCCTTCCGCGCAGCAAAACGATCTTTGCCGACTAATATTTCTGCTTTTTCGTTCAGCGTGCCGTCGTCGTTCAAAATATCAATTACGGGCAAGTTGTGTTTGATGCCGAGGTTATAATCATTCAAATCATGTGCTGGAGTAACTTTTAAACAGCCAGTCCCAAAATCCATTTCCACGTATTCATCCAGAATAATCGGGATTTCACGATTGATCAACGGAATCACCACTTTTTTACCGATAAAAGAAGTATAACGCTCATCGTTCGGGTTGATGCAAATTGCTGCATCTGCCATAATCGTTTCCGGTCGTGTTGTTGCAATAGTGAGGTAAGAGGTGCGAGGTGTGAGGTGCGAGGATATATCGCTTTGAGAAGGCTGACCGCTGATAGCTGACTGCTGACCGCTTCGCTCTTCGCTCTTCGCTCCTACCTCATCGCTCTTACCTAAAACCTCATACCTAATATAATACAACTTCTGGTTCACCTCCTTCCGAATCACTTCCTCATCAGAAACTGCGGTTTTTCCCTGCGGATCCCAGTTTACCATACGCACGCCGCGGTAAATCCAGCCTTTTTTATATAGGTGGATAAAGGTATCAATCACACCTTCGCTCATATCAGCATCCATTGTAAAACGGGTTCTATCCCAATCACAACTGGCACCTAATTTTTTCAATTGTTCCAGGATGATGCCGCCGTATTTCTCCTTCCATTCCCAGGCATAACTCAAAAATTCTTCCCGCGAAAGGTCTTTTTTAGCGATGCCGCGCTCTTTTAGCATCGCTACAACTTTTGCTTCGGTTGCTATGGAAGCATGATCCGTTCCCGGAACCCAGCAGGCATTTTTACCTTGCATCCGCGCCCGGCGAACCAAAACATCCTGAATGGTATTGTTGAGCATGTGGCCCATGTGCAGCACGCCGGTTACGTTTGGCGGCGGGATCACGATGGTATAAGGTTCACGATCATCCGGTACGGATTTAAAAAAGCCGTGATCGAGCCAGTATTGGTACCATTTATTTTCGGTTTCTTTCGGATTATATTTTGTAGGGATTTCCACGCGCTTATTTTATCAGCATAAATAAAATACAAAAATAGGCTTTATGCTGATTTTTGATGAAAGCCGATCCATAAAAAAGGTTGATAAAAGAAGCATCATGTGGAAAATGAAATTGACATCAACCCAAACTTATCAATCACAATATTTTTACAATTCAAAAAGAAAACTAAAACGAACTGTTTATCCGGTTTTTTTATTCAACTTAAATCAACATAAAAAATTGATTTACAATTTATTATCTTCCATAATACAATTTCAGGCAGATAAAAATAGCATCGTATTTGGCTTCATGCTTCTTTTACTGCACTTTTTTTAATTTCTATATTTAACATTTAATTAAAACAACAATTAATTTTTAAAGATGAATTTGAAGTATTTTGGATTAGTGATTACGAGCGCGGTTTTGATTGCAGCAAACGCAATAGCCGGAAACGGCGGGCCGATAAAAGGCGGAAAAGCAGTTCCGCCGAAAAAGTATATCGACCGTGCAAACATGGATTTGTCGGTAAAACCGGGTGATAATTTTTTTGAATACGCCAACGGTGCCTGGTTAAAAAACAATACGATCCCGGCAAAAGAAACCAGTTGGGGAAGCTTTATGCAGCTGCGCGATTTTAACATCAATGCGGTAAAAGGCCTGTTAAACAAAGCAGAAGCCGAGCAAAATGCGGCATCGGGTTCTATCGAAAAACGGGTTGGCGATTTTTATGCGGCCGCTATGGACAGCGTAACGATCGAGAAATTAGGTTACACACCGATTAAACCTGATCTCGAAAAAATCAGCCGGATTAAAGATTTACAAGGCGTTTTAGACGAGGTTGCCTACATGCGCATTTCAGGAGTAGGTTCGCCGCTGTTTGGTTTTGGTGTTGGTCAGGACAGTAAGCATGTAAACAAAATGATAGTAAATCTGCGCCAGGGCGGCACTTCTTTGCCAGATCGTGATTATTATTTGAAAAGTGATGCAAGGATTCAAAAAATCCAAAATGCTTATAAAAATTACATCATTACTTTGTTTACTCTAACCGGTACCGACCAGGTATCGGCACAAAAAAACGCGGAAACTATTTTTAATATCGAAAAGCAGCTTGCCCAATCGCAAATGAGCCGGGTGGAAATGCGCGATCCGCAAAAAACCTATAACAAATTTGCCATTGCGGATTTCAGCAAAACCACGCCTGATTTAAACTGGGCAGATTTAATGGCGAAAATGAAGGTAAAAGGCGAAGATTCTCTATTAGTTGGCCAGCCTAAATTTTTTACAGATCTGGATGCTTTGTTAAAAGCCACGCCTGTTGCCGATTGGAAAACTTACCTGCAATGGAACGTTTTAAAAAGTTCTGCTTCTTATTTAAGCTCGCCTTTTGTTAAAGCAGGTTTTGCTTACAGTCAGGTTTTAAGCGGACAAAAAGTGCAAACGCCGCGCTGGCAGCGCATGTCGTCCATGACGGACGGAACCATCGGCGAACTGCTTGGGCAATTGTATGTTAAAGAATATTTTACGCCCGAAGCCAAAGCGCGCATGGAGCAATTGGTAGCCAATTTGCGCAAAGCTTTTGAAATCCGTATCAGTAAACTGGATTGGATGAGCGATGTAACCAAGCAAAAAGCCATTGCCAAATTACATGCTTTTATGCCTAAAATCGGTTATCCGAATCATTGGGAAACTTATACCGGTTTAGACATTAACCGTACTACTTTTTTCCAGAATGTGCGCAACGCCGGGAAATGGGGTTATGATGATAACATCAAAAAACTGGGCAAACCGGTTGACCGCACACTTTGGGGGATGACGCCGCCAACCGTAAATGCTTATTATAATCCGGTGATGAACGAGATTGTGTTCCCGGCCGGGATTTTACAGTTCCCGTTCTTTGACCCAAAAGCGGACGATGCCGTAAATTATGGCGGAATTGGCGCGGTAATCGGTCATGAAATGTCTCACGGTTTTGACGATCAGGGAAGTCAGTACGATAAAGACGGCACTTTGCGCAACTGGTGGACGGCTGAAGACCGCAAAAAGTTTGATGCCAAAACCGGTGCTCTGGCTAAACAGTTTGACGGTTATACTATTTTAGATAGCATCCACGTAAACGGCAAGCTTACTTTAGGTGAAAACATTGGCGATTTGGGCGGTTTAAACGTAGCTTATACCGCTTTTAAACTGACCAAAGAAGGCCAAAGCACCGAAAAAATTGATGGTTTTACGCCCGATCAGCGTTTCTTTTTATCCTGGGCACAAGTTTGGCGCGGCAAAATGCTGCCGGAAACCGCTGCCCAGCAAGTGGTAACCGATCCGCATTCGCCAACGCAATACCGCGCCATCGCCGCGCCGGTAAACATGGATGCCTGGTACGCAGCTTTTGATGTAAAACCCGGTGATAAATTATACAAAAAACCGGAGGATCGGATTCGGATCTGGTAGGTTGATTTGAATTTTATGGTGATAAAAGAAGCTCGTGGCCTTTGGGTTGCGGGCTTTTTTTGTTGATTTTTCTGTATTAGGACTTAATTTATAGATCTTTATAAAGCAGTAATAATTTGTAAGTATGAAAGAAAAAAAAATAACTCGGGAAGACGCAATTAAACTAGTTGAGAATGAAGAATCACATTTTTTCGACCATAAAGCTTTAGAAATCTCTGGAGTGAAAACACAAAAAATATCTACAGCATTTGCTAATGCTGATGGCGGTGAGTTTTTAATTGGAATTATAGATATAAAAGAACAACTGGATTCTAATAAAAGATGGAAAGGTGCTGCAAAAATTGAAGATTTTAACTCACACCTACAAGCTTTATCTGAAATTATTCCAACTTTAGATTTTAGTTGCACTTTTTTATCTTGTAATGATTTTCCTGGAATTGTAATGCAAGTTAGGATTGAAAAAAGTGCGAGTGTACATGAAACTGCTGCTAAGGAAATTTATGTTAGAAACGGTGCTCAATCTTTAAAAATTAAAGATAAGCAAAAGGTAATAGAACTCCAATTTGCAAAAGGTGCAACGTCGTTTGAAGATTTTGTAGTTTCAACTATTCCTCCTGAATCAACATTCGAATCGGAAGAGATTAAATCTTTTTTGATTGATTTTTCTCCAAGAACTGAGCCTTTAGAATATGTTATAAGTGAAAATCTAATTGATTTAAAAACTTATGATCCGAGAGTTTCAGGTTTACTCTTATTTTCAAATAATCCTTCTGCACTTCTTCCCAGAAAATGTGCAGTAAAAGTGGTTAGGTACGAAACTAAAGAAGATGAACCCGAACGAGATTATTTAAAAGATACAATTTCAATTGAAGGTTCTAGTTATAAATTAATAAATCAAACAGTCGCAGTTGTTACTGAAATTATGTCAAGCATTAAAGTTTGGACACCTGAAGGATTGCGAGCTATGCAATACCCGCCAGAAGCAGTATGGGAAATAATTACAAATGCTATAATACATAGAGATTACTCTATTTCTGATGATGTACAAATAATAATTTATGATAATAGAATTGAAATAATTAGCCCTGGCAAACTGCCGGGTTATGTAACAGTAAACAACATTCTAGATTCAAGATATGCTAGAAATCATAAAATAGTAAGAACTCTAAGTAAGTACAAAAATGCTCCTAATAAAGATATAGGCGAAGGACTTAATACAGCTTTCGAGAAAATGAAGGAATGGAAATTAAAATCACCAATTATTGAAGAAACTGATCGAAGCGTAAAAGTTACTATACCACATACACCGTTGGCAAGACCAACTGAACTTGTATTAGAATTCTTAAAAAATAATTCTACAATCAATAATAGACAAGCACGAGAACTAACAGGAATTAAATCAGAAAATCTAGTAAAAATTGAATTTTATAAACTTCGTGATGAAAATATAATAGAGAGAGTACCTGGCTTGGAAGGGCCTGCCTCTGCTTGGAGATTAAAAGAGCATTAAAGTTATAAAAAATTTATATATAACATAGACTAAATTTCAATATCATATCTTCCATGCTCCAACTCACCCCAACCGCCGATGGTTCCAACACCATTTACAACTCAAAAATTGGTGAAAACTATCATTCCAAACATGGCGCATTGCAGGAAAGCCAGCACGTTTTCCTAAAATCCGGACTGCAACATTTTTTATCGGTAAAAGAAGCATCATCGGTTACCGTTTTAGAAGTTGGTTTAGGTACCGGGTTAAACTTTTTGCTTTCGGCAGATTATTGCACGCAGCAGCAAATTAAACTGGATTATGTTGGTATTGAAGCTTTCCCGCTGAATACAGAATTAATTAAGCAAACCGGTTACGATCAGTACATCAATAAAGATTTGTGGGAAAGTTTCCAGGGCATGTATCCTTCCGCCATTAACCACAAAGTAAAAATCAACGCGTTTTGCAAATTGGAACTGGCACATACACAATTATCAAATTTTGAATCGCCGCAATTATTTGATATAGTTTATTTTGATGCTTTTGCTGCTGCTTTCCAACCCGAAATGTGGACGGAAGAAGCCATTGCACACACGGTTTCCTTTTTAAAACCGGGCGGCGTGCTGGTTACTTATGCCATCACCGGAAATTTGAAACGGCAGTTAAAAACTTTAAATTTTAAAGTCGAGAAAGTACCGGGAGCTTTAGGCAAACGGGAAATGCTCCGGGCAACGCATTTGTAATGCTGTTTTTATCATCAAAAAGTCAACGTTAAAACTTATCGACTTGAATTAAGTGTTGTAACTTCCAATTTAAATACATTTGGCTTTGATTTTAAAACATTAAATTATACAAACATGAGCTTAATAGAAGATTTAAACTGGCGCTACGCTACAAAAAGAATGAACGGACAAAAGGTTCCGCAGGAAAAAATTGATCAGATTTTAGAAGCAATCCGCCTCGCGCCTACTTCCTTTGGCTTACAGCCGTTCAGCGTTATCGTTATTGAAAACGAAGAATTACGCAAAAAAATCCAGCCTGCTGCTTATAACCAACCACAAATATTTGAAGCTTCGCACTTGCTGGTTTTTGCCGTATGGACAGATATAACCGAGCAACAAATTGATGCTTACATGGCTGATGTTGCCAAAGAAAGAGGTGTTGACGTTGCAAATTTAGCTGGTTTTAAAGGTTCTATCGCTGGTTTGGTTGAGCGTTTAACACCAGAACAAAGATCAAACTGGGCTGCCAAACAAGCATATATTGCTTTCGGAATGGGCATTGCCGCCGCTGCCGAATTAAAAGTTGACGCCACGCCGATGGAAGGTTTTGATGCCGTTGGTTTGGATGGAATTTTAGATTTGCAAGCAAAAGGTTTGCACGCCGTAACCATTTTACCTTTGGGTTATCGTGATGAAGCAAACGACCAATTAGCACAAGCTAAAAAAGTGCGCCGTGCTAAAGAAGATCTGTTTATACAATTGTAAAAATCGGTTTAACTGATTTCCAAAAATCCTGACGTCATTAAACGTCAGGATTTTTTTTGTTTTTAAACTATTTGTCATACTGTTTTTATCGGTAAAAAATCAGCGTTGACAAATAAACTTTATTTTTGCCGTTAAATTAAAAACATGGCTTTACCAATTCCCCTGCCGCAGCAAACGCCGGCAACTGCTTTTGAACGTTTGCTGACTGTTTTAAATGATCTCCGCGAAAATTGCCCATGGGATCAAAAGCAAACGATGGAAACTTTACGCCACCTCACCATCGAAGAAACTTACGAACTGGCCGATGCGATTTTGGAAAATGATCAGCAGGAAATTAAAAAAGAATTGGGCGATGTGATGATGCACCTGGTTTTTTATGCGCGAATTGCTTCCGAAAAAGGTGATTTTGATATTACCGATGTTTTGAACGGCGTTTGCGAAAAACTCATCCATCGCCATCCACATATTTACAGCGATGTAAATGTAAACGATGAGCAGGATGTGAAGCGCAACTGGGAAAAACTGAAGCTGAAAGAAGGTAATAAATCCGTTTTGGGCGGCGTGCCGGCTTCACTTCCGGCTTTGGTTAAAGCTTCGCGGATACAGGAAAAAGCACGCGGCGTTGGTTTCGACTGGGACAATAAAGATCAGGTTTGGGAGAAAGTGGAAGAAGAACTGCAGGAATTTAAGGACGAATTTAACTCGGTAAACGAAGCATCCGTCGATATGGAAAAAGCAGAAGGCGAGTTTGGCGATTTGCTTTTTTCGCTGATTAATTATGCGCGTTTCATCAACATCAACCCGGAAAATGCGTTGGAGAAAACGAACAAAAAGTTTATTAAACGCTTCCGGTATCTCGAACAAAAAGCCAAAGAACAAGGTAAACAATTGCAGGATATGACGCTGGCAGAAATGGATGTTTTTTGGAACGAGGCGAAGCTGGTTTGATTGAGGTAATGCTGTTTTTATCGGCATAAAATTGTAATTTCAACAAAAAGAAAAACATGGGAACTTTAATTATTCATCCACAATCTGAGGAACAAGAAAACCTTTTCGAACAGCTTGCCAAAGCTTTGAAAGTTCCTTTTGAAAAAGCTGAAGAAGAGCAGGTAAAACAGAAGTTGTCTGAGAAATATGCGGGAAAATTGTCTTCAGCCGTTGCAGATGAACTCCAAGAATACGTAAGAAAAAGCCGTGAAGAATGGAGCGACAGAGATTTATAATTGATACCAATGCTGTTATTGATTATTTAGGCAACAAAATGCCTGCTTTTGGTATGTCTTTAATAAATAATGTTTTAGACACAAACCCGAATATTTCAGTTATTACTAAAATAGAAGTATTAAGCTTTAACACAATAAAGAAGATTACGAAATATTGGAAAACTTTGTAAATGATGTTAATTTACTTGGCCTTACTGATGCTATAATAGAACGCACGATTAAAATTTGCAAAACAAATAAAACTAAACTTCCGGATGCTATCATTGCTGCAACTGCAATAGAATACAACCTTACATTAATTACCAGGAATTTTGCAGATTTTAAATCCATTAATAAAATTAAGCTTATTAATCCTTACAAATTAATTGTCTAAAGTATTCATTATGCTCAAAAAACTACTCTTCCTTACTGTTTTTATCGGCATAAATTCAGTATCCTTCTCTCAGCATAAAAGCAAAAAAAGCAGTTCAATATATTTTCCGCCGGCTGGAACTTGGGCGCATCAAAGTCCGCAGCAATTAGGTTTAAATACAGATAGTTTACAGTCGGCAATTGATTTCGCCAAAAAAAATGAAGCAAAAACACCACGCGATCAGGAACTTGCACAAGCTTTAAGTTTTGGTAAAGAACCGTTTGGTGCAGGTATTGGTCCGTTTTCAGTTCGGGGCGATGAAACCGGAATCATCATTTACAAAGGTTATATTGTGGCCGAATGGGGCGAACCTTTACGCGTGGATATGACACATAGCGTAACCAAAAGTTTCCTTTCTACCGTTGTTGGTTTGGCGGTGGAGAAAGGTTTGATCAAAAGCGTGCAGGATTCGGTTTACAAATACGTTCCGCCGATTGAAGTTTATAACCCGCTAAACATGCGCACGGCTGAAGATTTGGGTAAACCGGAAATGCTTTATCCTTTTGCTTCAACCCACAATAAAAAACTAACCTGGGATGTGATGCTGCGCCAAACCAGCGATTGGGAAGGCACGCTTTGGGGCAAACCAGATTGGGCCGACCGGCCGCAAGGCGACCCGAATACCTGGATTAATCGCCCCAGAAACGAACCCGGAACCGTTTGGAAATACAACGACACGCGCGTAAATGCTTTGGCTTTGGCCGCCACAAACGTTTGGCGACAACCATTGCCAAAAGTTTTAAAAGATTATTTGATGGATCCGATTGGCGCATCAAACACCTGGCGCTGGTATGGTTACCGCAATTCGTGGATTGTGCTGGACGGACAAGCGGTGCAATCTGTTGCCGGCGGCGGTCATTTTGGCGGCGGTATGTTTATTAACGCTTATGATATGGCCCGTTTTGGCTTGCTCACTTTGCACCGCGGTAACTGGAATGGCAAACAATTAATCGCCGAAAACTGGGTAAAACAAGCCCTCACGCCAACCACGGCCAACACCGGTTACGGCTACATGAATTGGTTTTTAAACACCGATAAAAAGCTGCTGCCACACGCGCCGGCTTCCGCTTTTGTGCATATTGGCAACGGCAATAATATTATTTATGTTGATCCGGAGCATGATCTGGTGATGGTTGTCCGATGGATTGAAACCAAAGGAATGGACGGCACGGTGCAGAAAGTGCTTGCTTCTTTTAGCAGGTAAATTATAGATTTCAACATCACTTTTGTAGCTCAATTTAAATTAACTAATGCTTCTTTTATCCCATGAAAATTGCCATCGCTTCTCCCCCGATTCCAAAATCGTTAAATGATGGTTTGTTTTGGCTCGAAAAGTTAGCAATTGAAGCAGCGGCACAACAGGCAAAAATTATTTGTTTTCCGGAGAGTTTTTTACCTGGTTATCCCGGGATGCCTTATCCATCGGAAGATCGTGAAAAAACAGTGCTAAAAGAAGCATTGCAAAAAGCGTGTGAAATTGCTTCAACCCAAAAAATTGCCCTGATTCTGCCAATGGATTGGTACGAAAATGATCAGCTTTTTAATGTAGCGCAGGTAATTTCTGCGGAGGGAAAAGTACTGGGTTATCAAACTAAAAACCAGCTCGATCCAAGCGAGGACGAAATCTGGACGGCTGGCACTACACGACAATTATTTGAAGTAAATGGTTTAAAATTTGGAATCACCATTTGCCACGAAGGTTTTCGGTATCCGGAATCGGTGCGCTGGGCTGGACAACATGGCGCGCACATCGTTTTTCATCCTCATTTTTCTGGCGGAGATGAGACCGGAGTTGAGTTAACAGATTTCCTTCACCCCAAAAATCCTTACTACGAAAAAGCCATGATGATGCGCGCGCTGGAAAACACCATTTACTTTGCCAGCAGCAATTACGCCTCAAAATACACAGAATCTGCCAGTGCCGTTTTTGCGCCCGATGGAAAATGTGTGGTAAACGAAGTATACGGCCGGCCGGGAATTATTGTGGCAGATCTGGATTTGAATTTGGCGACTGGTTTGCTTGCAAAAAGGTTTAAACGGGAACTATATCATGTTTAAAATTTTGGAGATATTACTATAATTAGCCACAACCTTTTAACAAAATTTCTATATTTGCCCCACGCTGGTAACAACCGGCAAATCAGCATGAAAAAATATTTCACACATCTGCATCATCACTATCATTCAGCTTAAGTTTGAACTGATTTTGCACGAAATATTAATTCCTTTTTTGTTATCCAACCTACAATACATTGAAACCACTTAAAATAGCGATCCAAAAATCCGGTCGCCTAAACGAAAAATCCGTTGAGTTATTAAAAAACTGCGGACTTTCTTTCGAGAATTATAAAAGTTCACTCATCTCTCCCGTTTCCAATTTTCCGCTGGAAATTTTGTTTTTGCGCGATGATGATATTCCGGAATACGTGCAGGATGGCATTGCCGATTTAGGAATTGTGGGCGAAAACGTAATTCTGGAAACCAAAGTTGAGGTAAGTTACCTGCAACGGTTGGGCTTCGGAAAATGCACGTTAAAAATAGCATTGCCAAATAACAGCGAAGTAGAAAATTTAAGCCAGCTACAAGGAAAATCGATCGCTACATCTTATCCGGTTATTTTAGATAAGTTTTTGAAAGAGAACAATATACAGGCTGACATCCGTACGATTTCAGGCTCGGTAGAAATTAGTCCGGGTTTGGGTTTGAGTGATGCCATTTTCGATATTGTTTCTACCGGCGGAACTTTAAAAAGCAATGGTTTAAAGCCTTTTGCAGATGTGATTTCTTCGGAAGCTGTTTTGATCGGCCGCAAAGGCGAAGAAAATAATGAACATGTTTTAGAACTCATCCAGCGCATTCAATCCGTTTTGCGCGCCAAAGAAACCAAATATGTGGTGCTCAATGTGCCGCAACATTGTTTGGATCAAATTTTGAAATTGTTGCCCGGCGTAAAAAGTCCGAGCGTAATCCCGCTGGCGGAAAGCGGCTGGGTTGCGGTTCATACCGTTATTCCGGAACGTGATTTTTGGAATAAAATCAGCGAACTGAAAGCGGCCGGCGCACAAGGAATTGTGGTGATGCCGATTGAAAAGATTATTCTGTAATACTGTTTTTATCGACTAAAAATTGGTGAACGATGTTGAAAGTTTATAATTACAGCGAATTATCAAAAGCCGAAATTGAGCAATTGACTTTACGCAATACCGATTCTGGCAACGAAATCCGCGAATCGGTAGAAAGCATTCTGCAAAATGTACAGCAAAATGGCGATCAGGCTTTAAAAGATTATGCGTTTAAATTTGATCAGGTTACTTTAAACCAGCTTTTTGCAGATGAAAATGAGATTGCTGATTTAGCCAGACAAGTATCCGACGAGCAAAAACGAGCGATAAAAACAGCATACCTAAATATTTATAAATTCCATCAAAACCAGTTTCATACCGAAGAAAAAGTAGAAACCATGCCCGGTGTTACCTGCTGGCGAGAACTGCGGCCGATTGAAAAAGTTGGTTTGTACATTCCCGGCGGCACGGCGGTTTTGCCAAGCACATTTTTGATGCTGGGCATCCCGGCAAAAATTGCCGGTTGTCAGGAAATTGTGGTTTGTTCTCCGCCCCAAAAAGACGGAAAGATTAATCCATACATTGCTTTTGTTGCCCAGCTTTTAGATATTAAAAAAGTGTTTTTATGCGGAGGCGCGCAGGCCGTTGCAGCAATGGCGTTCGGAACCGAAAGTATCCCGAAGGTTGACAAGATTTTTGGGCCTGGAAATCAGTACGTTACCAAAGCAAAAACCATTGTACAATCTACAACGGTTACGGCTATTGATATGCCGGCCGGCCCGTCGGAAGTTTTGATTATTGCGGATGAAAGTGCCAATCCGGTTTTTGTGGCGGCCGATTTACTGGCGCAGGCAGAACATGGTGTGGACAGTCAGTCGGTTCTGGTTTCAACCTCTGAAAAACTGATTGCCGAAACGATTGCAGAACTGGAAAAACAGTTGCCGGTTTTGCCAAGAGCCGCAATCACCCGGAAAGCCATCGAAAATTCGTATGCTGTTTTTACCGGTACTTTTTCGGAAGCAATGGATTTTAGCAACCAATATGCGCCGGAACATTTGATTTTGGCAACCAATAACTGGCCGGAAATTACCGATCAGATTATTAACGCCGGTTCTGTTTTTCTGGGAAATTTAACGCCGGAAAGTGCTGGTGATTATGCTTCCGGAACGAATCATACGTTGCCTACAAGTGCTTACGCCAAAGCTTATTCCGGTGTTTCGGTTGATTCTTTTGTGAAGAAAATTACGTTTCAACATTTATCTCCCGAAGGAATACAGAATATCGGAAAAACAGTAGAAATTTTAGCAGAACTGGAAGGTTTGCAGGCGCATAAAAACGCGGTTTCGGTGCGAATGTAAGGATAGATTTTTGTTGTCATCTCGACCGCAGGGAGAGATCTTCATCGAAAAAGAAAGAAGAATAACAAGTGGGAGGAAGATTTCTCCTTGCAGTCGAAATGACATGGCGGAGATCTTCATCGAAAAAGAAATATACAATTAAAATAAGATTCCTCCTATCGTCGGAATGACAGAATAACGTTGAAATGACCGGAGAAAAAACATAAAAAAATGAGTTTCAATCTTCAAAATCTCCTTCGGGAAAATATAAAAAACCTCACGCCATATTCCTCCGCGCGGGATGAATTTCAGGGCGAGGCCAGCGTTTTTTTGGATGCCAATGAAAACGCGTATGGTTCTCCGCTGGAAGATAACTTTAATCGCTATCCGGATCCGCTGCAACTCGCTGTTAAACAGAAAATTACCTCGATAAAAGGAGTACCGCCGCGCAATATTTTTTTAGGAAACGGCAGCGATGAAGCCATCGATATTTTGTTTAGAAGCTTTTGCAGGCCGGGAATTGACAACGTCATTCTGGTTCCCCCAACGTATGGCATGTACCAGGTTTCAGCAAATATTAATGATATTGAAGTCCAAAATATTCCGCTAACTATTAAATATCAGTTAAATATGGAAGGAATTGCAGAAGCGATCAACCCAAATACCAAACTGATTTTTATCTGCTCGCCCAACAATCCAACCGGAAATTCGATTAACCGCGAAGATGTGGAAACACTTTTAGCCAATTTTACTGGAATTGTGGTGGTGGATGAAGCGTATATCAATTACAGCAGACAGAAAAGTTTTATCCAGGAACTGACTGAATACGGCAATCTGGTGGTTTTGCAAACGCTGTCAAAAGCTTGGGGTTTAGCGGGTTTACGCATCGGGATGGCCTTTGCTTCCGAAGAAATTATTGAAGTTTTTAACCGCGTTAAACCTCCTTATAACATCAACGAAGCTTCGCAAAAACTGGCTTTGCAGGCATTGGAAAACGTAGAGCAGGTGAACGGCTGGATCAAGGAAACCCTTGCCGAGCGCGATAAATTGGTTCTCGGCCTAAAAAACCTGAACTTTGTGCTAGACATTTTCCCTTCGGATGCCAATTTTATACTGGTAAAAACAGTATCGCCGCGCGAAATTTACCAGTTTTTGGTGGAGCGCGGCATCATCGTTCGGGATCGATCTAAAGTTGAACTATGCGAAGGTTGTTTACGAATTACGGTTGGAACGCCAGCAGAAAACAACCAGTTATTAACCGTTTTGGAAGGATTTTAGATGAAAAGAATACTATTTATCGATCGTGATGGCACGCTCATTACCGAGCCGGCTGATGAGCAGATTGATTCCTTCGCCAAGCTGGAATTTTATCCGCGTATGCTGCAATATTTACCTAAAATTGCTAAAGAGCTTGATTTTGAATTAGTTATGGCGACGAATCAGGACGGTTTAGGTACGGAAGTTTATCCGGAAGACACCTTTTGGCCGGTTCAAAATTTCATCATTCAAACACTTAAAAATGAAGGCGTTGTGTTTTCTGATTTCGTAATTGATCGCACTTTTGCAAAAGATAATGCGCCAACCCGAAAACCGGGAACTGCTTTGTTGACGAAATATTTCAACACAGAAGAATATGATCTGAAAAATTCCTTTGTAATCGGTGATCGTTTAAATGATGTTGTGCTGGCAAAAAACTTGGGCGCAAAAGCAATCTGGATCAATAACCAAACAAATTTGGGCGGAGCAGAATTTGCAAACCAACAGCAGGAAGATTTAAAATCGGTGATTGCATTGGAAACGGCTGAATGGGAAAAGATTTACGAGTTTTTAAAAGTCGGCCAGCGCGAAGTTGAACATCGCCGACAAACTAAAGAAACCGATATTTTTATCAAATTGAACCTGGATGGAAAAGGCGAAGCCAGAGTTTCTACCGGTTTGCATTTTTTTGATCACATGCTGGATCAGATTGCAAAACATGGCAGTATCGATCTGGAAATCAATACAAAAGGAGATTTGCATATTGATGAACACCACACGATTGAAGATACCGGAATTGCTTTAGGCGAGGCTTTTTTACAGGTTTTAGGCGATAAAAAAGGCATTGGCCGTTATGGTTTTTTGCTGCCGATGGATGATTGTTTGGCGCAGGTTGCCATAGATTTCGGCGGCCGGAACTGGATCGTTTGGGATGCTGTTTTTAACCGGGAAAAAATTGGGGAAATGCCTACGGAAATGTTTTATCACTTTTTCAAATCTTTCTCTGATGCTGCCAAATGCAACTTAAATATCAAAGCAGAAGGCGAAAATGAGCATCACAAAATAGAATCCATTTTTAAAGCTTTTGCCAAAGCAATTAAAATGGCGGTGAAAAGAGATGTAAATAATATGGTTTTGCCAAGTACGAAGGGCGTTTTATAGAAAGATACAAGTATTTAGTAGCAAGTATCAAGGCAAACTCTGTTACTTAATTTTGATACTTATTACTCGATACTAAATACTTGAAAACAAATGATTGGAATAATTCAATACGGAGCCGGAAATATCTTCTCCTTGACTGCTGCTTTAGATCGGCTGGGAATTGAATACGGCATGATTTCGCAGGAAAGTGATTTTGAGCAGTATGATCGCTACATTATTCCGGGTGTTGGCCATGCCGGTGCTGCGATGCAAAAACTGGAAAGCACGGGATTGGTTCCGGCCATCCGTCAGCTTAAAAAACCTGTTTTAGGAATTTGTGTGGGAATGCAGTTGATTACGGCGTTTTCTGAAGAAGGTAATGCTGATCTGCTCCAAATTATACCGATAAAAACACTACGCTTTCGGGAAGAACATGGCTTGAAAATTCCGCATACGGGCTGGAACCAGGTTCATCCGCAGGAAAACAATAATCTGTTTGAAAACATTGGCCCGCAGAGTTATTTTTACTTTGTCCATTCTTATTTTATCGAACATGATAATTTATATACCTTAGCCTCAACGCAATACGGCGTTCAGTTTTCGGCTTCCATCAAAAAAGATAATTTTTACGGCGTACAATTTCACCCCGAAAAATCTGGTTTGGCAGGCGAACAACTCTTGAAAAACTTTGCTCATCTTAATGCTTAAACACAAAATGTACATCATCCCCGCAATAGATATTTTAGATAAAAAAGTGGTGCGCCTGCGCGAAGGCGATTATGCGCAGGTAACTAATTACGATATTACGCTGGAGGAAATGATTGAAAAATATCAGGCCAACGGAACTGATTTTATCCATATTATTGACTTGAACGGCGCAAAAGGCGATTTTTCCAACCAGGAATATCTGTTTAGCATCATCCAAAAAACGAAAATGAAAATACAGTACGGCGGCGGCGTGCGCAGTATTGATAAGGTAAAAGAGCTGATGGATGCGGGCATTCACCGTGTAATTGTGGGCACGCAAGCCATTACCAACCCAATATTTTTAGATGAGCTGAGTACTTCTTTTATCGGCCAAAAAAACTGTGTTGATCATGTAGTTATTGCGATTGATGTGCTGGATGAAGTGATTAAATATTCCGGCTGGATGGAAAGTTCGCCGGTGAAATTGACGGATTATGTTGATCGTTGTCTGCATTTAGGTTTCTTCCGGTTTTTGTGTACTGACATTAATAAAGATGGAAAATTGGGCGGTGCAGGCATTGAACTGTATGAAAAACTGCTGGATCACTCTCCTTTTATCAAGCTGATTGCTTCCGGCGGCGTAAGTTCTATGCAGGATATTGAAAATTTGAGTGAAATTAATGTAGAATCTGTTGTTGTTGGAAAGGCAATTTACGAGAATCGGATTTCTGTCGAAGAAGTGCAGGAATGGAATTTGAGAGCGATGGAGACGTTATGAGTGGGGGCCTCGCCAAACGCATTGTTCCCTGCCTCGATGTAAAAGATGGCCGCACGGTAAAAGGCGTTAATTTTGTGGATTTGCGCGATGCCGGCGATCCGGTGGAACTGGCTTGGCAATATTCGCAGCAAGGCGCGGATGAACTGGTTTTTCTCGACATAACTGCAACCCACGAACGCCGTAAAACGATGGTAGAACTGGTAAAATCTGTTGCCCGAAACGTGAATATTCCGTTTACCATTGGCGGCGGCATTAATGAAATTGTAGATGCGGAGTTACTATTAAATTCTGGTGCGGATAAAATTTCCATCAATTCGGCAGCGGTTCGTAATCCAAAACTGATTGATGAACTGGCCAAAGCTTTTGGTGTGCAGTTTGTGGTAATTGCGGTGGATACGCGCAAAGTTGGAGATCAAAACTTAGTTCATTTAAACGGTGGTCGCATCGCAACGGAACATGAAACTTTTAACTGGATAAAAGAAGCAGAAAGTCGTGGTGCCGGAGAAATCCTGTTAACGTCTATGGATCACGACGGAACAAAAGCCGGTTTTGATTGCGAGTTTTTAAAGCAAATTAACGATCAAATCAGCATTCCGTTGATTGCTTCCGGCGGTGCCGGCAACCAGCAGCATTTTGTAGATGTTTTTAAAGATGCCGGTGTTGATGCTGCTTTGGCTGCTTCCGTTTTTCATTATGGAGAGATTTTGATACCGGATTTAAAGCAGACATTGAAGCAAAATAACATTGAAGTTAGAATCTGACTGTAAACACAATACTTCTTTTATCACCTAAAAATCAATATGAACTTTGATAAAAATACCGGATTGCTACCGGTTATTATACAAAACGAGCAGACTTTAGAAGTGCTGATGCTGGGTTACATGAACCAGGAAGCTTTTGATAAAACCTCCGCAGAAAAAATTGTAACATTTTTTTCACGCTCCAAAAATCGTTTGTGGACGAAGGGCGAAACCAGCGGCAATTTTTTGCATGTAAAAGAAGTATTTTTGGATTGCGACCAAGATACGATTCTGATTAAAGCAAAAGCCGACGGGCCGACTTGCCATACCGGTTCGCGCAGTTGTTTTAAAACAGAACATAATCAGAATTTTATTTTTGAACTGGAAAACATCATCCGCGATCGTTATGAAAATCCGCAGGAAGGTTCGTACATCAATAAAATGCGTAAAAAAGGCTTAAATAAAATTGCGCAAAAAGTTGGTGAAGAAGGCGTAGAAACCGTAATCGCTGCCCTAGCCGAAACAGAATTTGACCTGGTAAACGAAGCATCTGATTTGGTTTTTCATTTGCTTTTTTTACTTCGCGAGAAAAATCTAAGCCTGGAAACAATTGCTAAGAATTTGGAAGCAAGGCATAAATGAGATGCAAGTCGAAAAAACAGCAGAACTTTCAGGCCATAGCAACCCTATTTTCACCATAGCTTTCTCACAAAAGCCGGGTATCATTTTTACGGCCGGTAACGATAAAGGCGTGGTAGAATGGAGCCTGAAAACCAATACTTTTATTAAAGTGATGTTTCCGGTGGCTACTTCGGTTTATGCGATCCATTGTCCGGCAGGTTTTCCATTGTTATTTGCTGGTTTGCGAAATGGTGAGGTTTTGGTGTTCGATTTTATTCAGCAAAAAATCATTTCAACTTTAAAACATCATCAAAAATCAATTTTTGATATTCAATCTGTTCCGCATAAAAAAGAATTGCTGGTTGCCAGCGAAGATGGTTCAGTTTCCGTTTGGAATTTAGACGATTTACGTTTGCTGCATACCATTCCGGTTGCTACGGATACCGTTCGCTGCATCAGCATTTCCACCCAAAACAAACAGGTTGCATTTGGCTGCCGGGATAACACAATCAGAATTTATGATCTGGAAGATTATACACAAATCAGAACTTTAACCGGCCATACTTTACCCGTTTTTTCTGTTGCTTATTCGCCTTCCGGCGATTATCTGATTTCCGGTTCGCGTGATGCACAGCTTAAAATTTGGGATACCAAGACTTTCGGACTCATCAAAAATATTCCTGCTCATCTATTTGCCGTCAACAGCATTGCTTTCCATCCAACCGAACCTTATTTTGCTACGGCAAGTATGGATAAAAGCATCAAAATCTGGGGATCGGATGATTTTAAATTGTACAAAATTATCAGCAGGGAAAAAGGGTTTCCCATACATCGTTTATCGGTAAATAAAATTGCCTGGAGTTTGGACGGTAAGCAATTAATTTCTGTTAGCGATGACAAATTAATCATGATTTGGGAAATCAACTTCTAACCTTTCTTTTCAATTTTCTCCATCACTTATTTTTTTATTTATAAACAAACTGATTCAGGCTCGTGTTAAAAAACAGATTAACAGTTTAAATTCAAATACTTTTATAAAAAGAAAAATGAAAAAATTAAATGTATTATTCTTAGCAGCATTTACAACTTTAGCCATGCAAGCCTGCAACAGTTCCGGCAAAACAAACAGCACAGAAGTTGCCCAGGATTCTAATTCTGCTAAAGATACTTCCGGCACAAAATCTTCAATAGACACAACTGCCAAAGCAACAGGTGCCGTAATGAAAGTTGATAAAGATGATGCCGATTTTGCAGTTAAGGCAGGAAACGACGGCATGGCAGAAGTGCAATTGGCGCAGCTTGCACAGCAAAAAGGCGTTAGCACAGATGTTAAAGCTTTTGCTGCAAAAATGATTACCGACCATACCAAAGCAAATACAAAGTTGATGGCTTTAGCCAAACAGAAAAACATTACTTTACCGGCCGCACTAAGTAATGAAGAGCAGAAAAAAATAGACGAAATGAGCAAAAAAACAGGTAAAGATTTTGATAAAGCTTATGTGAAAGATATGGTTAGCGACCACGACAAAGACGTAAAAGAATTTACAGATGCATCAAAAGATTTGAAAGATGCCGATTTGAAATCCTTTGCTGCCACAACGCTTCCTGTTTTAAAAATGCACCAAACGATGATTACGGCAATCGATAAAAAAATGTAAGCATACTTCTTTTATCATACAAAAAATGGAATGTCGGTTAAAAACGATATTTCATTTTTTTACCCTTAAAAGAAGCGTTTGATGATGCGCAATTGATGTGTGTATTTTTTTTGATCAGCAGAATAAATACCCTGATTGTCAATCCGGTCAATTTTTACATAACCCGAAGCATGAATGATTTGCTCGTTATTCAGCATAATCCCAACATGAACAATCTTTCCTGCTTCGTTATCGAAAAAAGCAAGATCGCCGGGTTTTGAGGCTTGTAAAAAATCAACTGTATTTCCCTGTTCCGCTTGCTGCCAAGCATCGCGCTTTAATTGTAAGCTGCTTTGCAAATAAACAGCTTGCGCGAAACCGGAACAATCAATCCCGAAATGTGTGCGGCCGCCCCACAAATAAGGTACATTTAAATAGGTTTTAGCAAAATCAATTAAACCATATTTTTTAGGTTGAAACTCGCTTTGAAGCTGATATTCAACACTGCCAAGCGTAAATTCGTTTCCTTCTAAACCTGATAACCGGCTTCCGGCAGGTAAATATAATAAAGAATCATCGTTCTTTTTGGAGATGACAGTAACCGGATTATAAGTTAACTGAACCGGTTGCTGAAGATACTTTTTGTAAGTATTTTCATCTGCCAAAACACTTTGAATAGTTTGGATATAACCTTCGTAACTATCACTTTCGGTTTTAATTTTTAGCCAGTTGGTTTCAACTTCCAGGATTGTAAAACCTTCGCCAAAAAGTAATTGCGAAACTAACTGAGAACTATGTGCAGGTTTTTCCCGCAGCGGAACGATTGCTAGATTAATTAAACCGTATTGCATTTTTTATCGATAAAAAAAGGGAACACAAATATTGTATTCCCTTTTCAGTTCCAGATGATATAAATAATTTTATTCCTCCACGTGCAGCCAAGCTTTTTTGGCCAGCAATTCTTCCTTGGTTTCGCGCACATCTTCGTCGTCCACACAGCAATCAACCGGGCAAACGGCAGCACATTGCGGCTCATCATGGAAACCTACACATTCGGTACATTTATCAGAAACAATGTAATAAACCTCGTCAGAAATTGCCGAATTTGGTTCATCAGCGTTTAAAGTAGAACCATCTCCAAAATCTATAATACCTTTTAAACCTGTTCCTTCAGAAAATTTCCAGGCTGCTCCGGCATCATAAATGGCATTGTTCGGGCACTCCGGTTCGCAGGCTCCGCAGTTGATACATTCATCAGTAATTTTAATCGCCATAACTCTAATCCTAAAAAGCTAAATGATACATTTGCCTTACAGCAATGTTTTGCAAAGATAACAAAAATTGCATTTTCAAGTTTTAAAGCTTTGCTATTTATATGTCAGAATTGATTAAAATAACCTTAACAGAAACACTTTCTGCTTTGGGCGGAGAACTGTTAAAACCATCCGAAGAATTGCTGCAGCTAATTGAGCGCGAAAAACAATACAATGCCTGGTTTACGCCCGAAAAAGTGCTGCAAGCCGTGCAGGCGATTGGCAAAATGCTGAATGATGACGATTTGGAAAAATGGCTGCCCGAAGATGCCGGTACTGTTTTTACCGGTAAAAAGATCGGATTGGTGCTGGCCGGCAATATCCCGATGGTTGGTTTTCACGATGTGCTTTGCGTGCTGGTTTCCGGCCATTTTGCATTGATAAAAGCTTCGGCAAATGATTCACGTTTAATTAGTTATATTTTAAAACGATTGGTTTTGCTGGAACCGGCGTTTGCAAACCGGTACGAATTTACAGAGCGTTTAGCCAATTTTGATGCGGTTATGGCAACCGGCAGCAACAATACATCGCGCTATTTTGAGTATTATTTTGGTAAAGTGCCTAACATTATCCGTAAAAACCGGAATAGTTTGGCGTTACTTTCCGGTTTTGAAACAGAGGAGCAGTTGCAAAAATTAGGTCATGATATTTTTGATTACTTCGGATTAGGCTGCCGCAGTGTTTCCAAAATCCTCGTCCCGGAAGATTATGATTTTGGTGTGCTGTTCCGTGCGATAGAATCTTTTCAACCGATCATCAATCACCATAAATACAACAACAATTACGATTATAACAAGTCGGTTTATTTGGTTAATCAGGCAAAACACCTGGATAACGGTTTTTTACTGTTGAAGCAGGACGAGAAAATTGCCTCGCCGCTGGCAGTTTTATTTTATGATTTTTATACGGATTTGAATGATGCCACGCAAAAATTAATCAACCAAAAGGAGGCTTTACAATGCTTGGTAAGCCGGATGAAAGTTACCGATCAGGTTCAAATTGTGGATTTTGGCGAAAGCCAGCAGCCAAAACTTTGGGATTATGCAGATGGCGTTGATACGATGGCTTTTTTGCAATCGATCTGAATTTTTATGCGATAAAAGAAGTATGCGCCTGTAAAAATATCGCATAAATTTTAACTTTGGCAACGTATGTACATTATTAAAGTAAAAGGAGTAGCCAAAATACCGGATTATGTGCAGCTGCGCGATGAAAAATTTACTTTATTAGCTTACTTTCGGGTTGACAGGCCGGATAAAACACTGGATAAACTCGGGCTTGCAGACAAAGCGGAGCAGATTATGAATATTGTTAAAGACCTGCCATTTGGTCAAATTTTAAAACTGGAACTTTAAAAATGATTGGAAACACGGTAATCAGTCTTCAAAATATAGATATTTTTCAACAGAAACATCTTGTCCTTTCAGATGTAAACCTGGAAATTAATAAAGGCGAATTTGTTTGGCTGATCGGCCAAACCGGTTCCGGAAAAAGCAGTTTGCTAAAAATACTTTACGGCGATTTGCATTTAACCAACGGCGAAGGCCATGCCGGAAGTTACGATCTGAAAAAATTAGCTAATAAAGATGTGCCTTTTCTGCGGAGAAAATTAGGTATTGTTTTTCAGGATTTCCAGCTGCTTTCTGATCGTACGGTAGAAAAAAATTTGGAGTTTGTGTTAAAAGCAACCGGCTGGAAAGATAAAGTTAAGATTAGCGAACGCATCCGCGATGTGCTGGAAAAAGTTGGCTTACGATCAAAATTAAAAAAGATGCCGCACGAAATTTCCGGCGGCGAGCAGCAGCGCGTGGTTATTGCGCGTGCTTTGTTAAACGAGCCGGAAGTGATTTTGGCAGATGAACCAACCGGTAACCTCGACCCGGATACTTCCGAAGAAATTGTAATGCTGCTGAAACAGATTAGTTTAAGCGGCACCGCAGTGTTGGTTGCCACGCATGATTATCATATTATACGCACTTTCCCGTCGCGGATTATCAAATGCGAAAACGGTAAAATTGTAGATAACGTGCAGCTGGTATAAATCCCTCAAACAAAATTTCCTAAAATCCTGATACTGTTTTTATCGGCATAAAAAAGTGTTCTGCCAATTTTACTGTCAGGCGCGAATTTTGAAGCAGACAGAATAAAACATCAGGTTTACAACAGCCTGACAGCCTGACGGTTTTTAACCGGTGGCAGGAAACTTGATCTGGAAAAAATTACATTATGAATTTTAATGATATACTGAAGAAGATGAAAAAAGAAGAACCAGCTTCTGCAGAAAACCCTACAAATATGGATGAGATTTTTGATGAATTTCAGCAGGTAAACGAAGCACGCCAGAATCAGAAAAACGAAACAGAAGCTGAAGCAGAAAATACTGTTCCGGAGGTTTCTGCCGAGGATAAACTGAAAGAGGAACTGGCTTTGGCAAATGATAAATTTTTACGCTTGTATGCCGAGTTTGATAATTATAAACGCCGTACTTCTAAAGAGCGTGTGGAACTACTGCAAACGGCCGGTAAAGATGTAATTGTAGCATTGCTGCCGATTTTAGATGATTTTGAACGTGCAAGCAAAGCCATGCAAAACGTTACGGATGTTGCTGCCGTAAAAGAAGGCGTGGGTTTGGTACATAATAAGCTTAAAAATTTACTGGTGCAAAAAGGTTTGAAAGAGATGGTATCAAAAAATGAAGTTTTTGATGCAGATATACATGAAGCCGTAACGAATATCCCGGCAGCAGATCCTTCCTTAATTGGTAAAAATGTAGATGTGCTGGAAGAAGGATATTTATTGAACGATAAGGTAATTCGCTTTGCAAAAGTAGTTGTAGGCGCATAAAAATTAAGAAAGTTAATGGTTTTTAGTTGATGGATTATGGTTGATTGCTATTGGCTAACAACTGATTGCTGATAGCTAAGAGCTGATAAAAAAATGGCAAAAAGAGATTATTACGATATACTGGGCGTTAGTAAAGGTGCCGAAGTAGATGAAATTAAGAAGGCTTACCGCAAAATGGCCATCAAATATCATCCGGATAAAAACCCCGGTGATAAACAATCCGAAGAAAATTTTAAGGAAGCTGCCGAAGCTTACGAGGTTTTAAGCAAGCCCGAAAAACGCCAGCGTTATGACCAGTTCGGTCATGCGGCGAACGCACAATCTGCTAATGCCGGCGGCGGTTACGGCGGAGCAGGCGGCATGAACATGGAAGATATTTTTAGCCAGTTTGGTGATATTTTCGGTGGAGGCGGCAGTCCGTTCGACAGCTTTTTCGGCGGAGGCCGGCAAAGCAGCAACGGGCGCAAAGTAACACGCGGGACTAATTTAAGGATTAAGGTTAAATTAACGCTGGAAGAAATTGCCAACGGCGTTGAAAAAAAGGTAAAAGTAAACAAGCAGGTAATTTGCGATACTTGTGAAGGCACGGGCGCAAAAGACCAATCCTCTTTTCAAACCTGTAAAACCTGCGGCGGCTCTGGTGCCGTCCGCCGGGTAACCAATACTATTTTAGGCCAGATGCAAACCACCAGCACCTGCCCTACCTGCAACGGCGAAGGTTCTACCATCACTGCAAAATGTAATGTTTGCCATGGCGACGGCGTAGTTCGCGGCGAAGAAACAATCAGTATAAATATTCCGGCCGGTGTAAGCGAAGGCATGCAGTTAAGCATGAGCGGAAAAGGAAATGCTGCGCCTCGAGGCGGTGTGCCGGGAGATTTAATTATTTTGATTGAGGAAATTCCGCATGAAACCTTAAAACGTGATGGTAACAACATCATTTACGATTTGCATGTAAACTTTGTAGATGCTGTAATCGGTACCACTGTAGAAGTACCAACGATTGACGGAAAAGCAAAAATCAAAATTGAACCGGGTACACAAGGCGGAAAAATACTTCGCTTAAAATCGAAAGGCGTTCCGGAAGTAAACTCTTATCAGCGCGGCGATCAACTGGTGCATATCAACATCTGGACACCGAAAATAGTAAGCCGGGAAGAACGCGATATTTTAGAAAAACTGCAAAACTCACCAAACTTTAAGCCTAATCCCGGTAAAAACGAAAAAAGTTTTATCGAACGGATGAAGGAATATTTTGAGTAGTATCAGTTTTTAGCTGCTAAAAGAAGCATTGAAAAGAGGTTGCCTTTTACCGGCCAACCTCTTTCTTTTTGTTAGGAAGCTGCGTGTTTAATTTACCTTCTTTGTAAATATTGTTGCTGCGGTCGATATCCGGCAATTGGTGGTCAGGATCAATTTCTATAGCCGTAATTTTACTTACAGACGGATATTTGAAAGTCCAGGTTCCGCCGCGTTGCCAAATTTCTACCGGTAAACGGATCGTTTCTACTTTTCCGCTAGCCTGCGTAATCATCATATCAACCGGCATGGCAATTTTTTCACGGTTTGAGATTGTTATTAATGCTCCTTGTGCCGGGTGCGTTAAAACATATTGTACATCTGTTACCGCCTGATCCAGCTTCCAGGTGGTAAAAAACCACTCCTTCCAAAACCAGTTTAAATCTTCCCCGGCGGCATCATTCATCGTTCTAAAAAAATCATACGGCTGCGGGTGTTTTGCTGCCCAGCGGTTTATGTAAGTTTTAAAAGCATAATCAAACCGGTCTGCTCCCAAAATTACATTTCGCAGCATATTCAGGCACAAAGAAGTTTTATTATAATACAAGCCATAATCGTTTAAATCCATGGCTTCCGGCGGTGTCATTAAAGGATCCTGATTACTTTTCATTACCTGTGCAATTGCTTTTGCCGGCCGGTCTGCACCATGCTCATACTCGCCTTTATTAAATTGCGTACTGGCGTTTTCGTTGATAAAAGTGTTGAAACCTTCGTCCATCCACATAAATTTACGCTCGTTAGAACCCACGATCATCGGGAACCAGTTATGGCCGATTTCGTGTGTAACATCTCCCCACAAACTCTCGTTTTTTAAGTTATTTAGACAGAAGATAATACCCGGATATTCCATCCCCAAAGCCACGCCGGAAATACTTACGGCCGAGTTCCAGGGATATTCAATATAATCATTAGAATAAATTTCGATGCTGTTTTTGAGATACTCCGTTGATCTTCCCCAGGAATTGGTACCCGAACTTTCTACAGGATAAGCCGATTGCGAAATCAATTTTCTACCGGAAGGCAGATTAACTTTTGCCGCGTCCCACATAAACGCTTTGGATGCTGCCCAGGCAATATCACGGCTGTTTTTCATGTTGAAGTGCCAGGTTAAAGTTCCATACTGTTTTGGGCGGGTTTCCGGTTTCCCGATTTCATCTTTGGTTACAATCATTACCGTTTGATCGCTGCTGTGTGCTTCGTTTAGCCGGTTAATTTGGGTTTTGGTTAAAACCTCTGCCGGGTTTTGTAAATCGCCGGAACTAAAAACAAGCATATCTGCAGGCGCAGTCAGGTAATAATCAAAGTCGCCGTACTCGCAATAAAATTCGCCTAAACCCATGTATGGCAAGGTGTTCCAACCTTCCACATCATCATAAACACACATCCGGGGATACCATTGCGCTATTTCGTAAACGTAGCCGTTTCGGGTTTTTAAACGGCCCATACGGTCGGCTCCGTACATGGGGATGGCAAAATTATAATTAATTTCTACTTTGATTTTGCCGCCGTTTGCTTGTAAAGGTTCGGTTAAACGGAGCTGCATCCGCGAATCTGTAATTACTGGTTTTACCGTGTAACTTTTATTTTGATAAGTGATTGTAACAGATGCAATATTATAACCGCCTCTGCTAAACCCTTTTACATCAAAACGATCTCCGGCAACAGGCGTTGTTGCCGCCCCGCGCGAATTTGGTTTAAAAAGATTCTGATCCAGCTGCAGCCACAAATACTCCAGCTTATCCGGACTGTTATTGGTATAATCAATCAAAACTTTACTGCTGATCGAAGTATCTTTTTCTGTTAATTCCGCATAAATAGTATAATCTGCTTTATTTTGCCAGTATTGAGAACCGGGACTACCATTTGCAGAACGGATTTGATTGCCCTGGAGCGGCCAGTTTACCGGCCCGAATAATTCCTGATGATCATATTTTGAAGTATCCGGTTTTTGCGCTTTACAACCTATTATAAAGAACCCCAAACATGCAAACACAACTAAAAACTTACTTCTAAAATACGGCATCATCGTAAAAATATAACTTCAATAAAAAAATAATTAAGCCAGAAGAAAAAACAACATGCTTCTTTTACGATACTTTTTTAAGCATGTTGTAATATAAATTATTCCTCTGAAATTTCCTGCTCGATGCGATGATTAATTTTATGAATGATTGCATCCAGTTCCCTGGCGCAGATATTCATCATTCTGATAGATTTATTCCGGTCCTCTTCATCCGCAGTTTCGTTAATCAGTTCGATCAAACCTAAAATAGAAGCTACCGGCCGCCGCAACTCATGCGAACTCATCCAGGCAATATTTTTTAAAATTTCATTTTGATGCCTGATCTTTTCTTCCTTCTCTTTTCTCGCCGTAATGTTGTTTTGGATCGTAATATAACCGTCAAACTTCCCGCCGGCATTAAAAAGCGGCGTAAACTCTGCATTTACCCAGTATTTTATACCTGCAGATGTGTAGTTAATGGTTTCCAAAGAAAAATTACGGAAGTTACTTTTTGAATCAAAGATTATTCTATGGTCGTTCTGTTCTGATTTCGATCCCGAGCCTTGCAAAAAAACAGGGTTTTTTCCTATAATATCATTCAACTTATAACCTGTTTGGTTTTCAAATGCTTTGTTTACCCAGGTAATTTTATGGTTTACATCCTGTATAATAATCATGTTGTTTACTTTGGTAATAATATCCACCAGGCGTTTATTTTCATCATCAAAGCGTTTTAACTGATCAATATCTTTAATCGCACCAATCATCCTGACAAAATTATGGCCTGCATCGTACTGCAGATAATTCTGGTCGTACACGTATTTATAGCTGTTGCTGTTCGTTCGCACACGATATTCTATATTGTAATTTTCTTTTTTCTGATCAATTGCCTGCCGGTAAACGCCTAATACACGATCAGCATCATCCGGGTGAATGATACTTTTAAACCATTTTATATCATTACCGATTTGTTCTTTGGGGATTTCCAGTAAATCAGCCATACTATTACTATACTTTAATTGATCTTGCTCCGAATTGTAATCATAAATTACATCTTTAGTGGCTTTTGCAACCAAATCGTAGCGCTCCAATGCTTCTTTTAACCGTAAATCTTTTTCCTTATTTTCTGTAATGTCTGTTATATAAACCGCTGCGCCTTCATCTGTCGGGTAAGCATTAATGTAAATCCATATTTTACGTACAGGATCAAATTCTTCAAAATTAACCGGTAATTCTTCTTCCAGAACTTTTTTCAGCTGATCATAAAATTTCAACGTTTTGCTATCCGGGAAAACTTCAACGTAATGATGATTAATCAAATTCTCCTGCATAATACCGCTCATCTTTACAAAACTTGGGTTAACTGCCGTAATAATCCAATCACGGTTAATTAAATAATAACCCTCTGTAATGTTATTCAGTGTGCTTTTTAACCTTTGCTTGTACTTGTTGTTTTCCTGCTGAATCATCTTCAACTCGGTAATATCCTGCATCGTACCCAAAACTTTAAACTTTTTATGATTCTGGTACTGCATTTTCCCCAGCACTTTTACATACTTTACGGCACCTTTTTTAGTGATAAAGCGGTAACCGATATCCAAGTCGATACCTTTTGTAAGCAGATTTTCGATGGCGAGGTTGTAAGCCGATAAATCGTCTTGATGGATGGATTTTAAAACTAAACTATAATTAACCGTTTCTGCATCACGGTCTAAATCAAAAATTTCATACAACTCGTCAGACCAAATCAGCGAACCATCTTTAATAAAATATTCCCAGCCGGATACTTTGGCTAATTTTTCTGTTTCCTTCAGCTTCTCTTTTTCTTCCTGCAAAACCTGGTTCATTTGCCGCATTTTCTGCTCGTAAACCAAATATTCTGTCGTATCCAAAGCCAGAACCATGATACATGCTGCCTGGTTGTAATTAATTTTATGCGAAGAGATTTTTACATAAATCAGGCTGCCATCTTTTTTAAGGTGCCGCCAAATGCCTGATGAATAATGAGTATCGGTAACTAATTTAGATGATTCGGTTACTTTTTCGCGGTCTTCTGCCGGCCGTATATCTTTAATCGTCATCGCCAAAAACTCTTCCAGCTTATAACCGTAACTTTCTATGGCTGCATCATTTACGGATACAAACTTTAGAGTTTTCTGATCATAAATCCACAACGGATTTGGATTGCCGGTGTATAAATTATGATAATCACTTTCGCGGCCTGTAATCGTTTTATTATTCGCGCTAATCAACTTAAAAATGAGCAGCGCATTAATTAAAACAGAACCATATGGCCGGATTATAATCAGCAGTTCAATAACTTCATCCGTAAGCTTATCCTTAAATAATTGCTCAAACTCCCTGTTTGGTAAAAACCACAGTAAACTTATTATTAAATAAACTGCAACAATTTTAAAAGCATTAAGCCTCATTTTAATTTTTTTATACTTTAGAATTAAGCTGTTCCGAAGCTATTATAAGCTTCTGTTTACAAGCCTTGTCCGATTATTTTATTCATTTTACAATTCCTGCCTGTTCTTTTAATTCATTATGGGAGATTATTTATAGAACTTCGGCTGCTCGATCACCTTAAAGAAATGCCGCAAAAAAATATTTTAACAATTGATAATATCCAGGTTCGTACTGCTACGCATACGTTGTTCCGAAACTTAAGTTTAGTAATCAAATCCGGCGAAAATTGGGCAATAGTTGGCGAAAGCGGTTCGGGCAAAAGTGCGCTGCTGCAAACTATTGCAAGTAATCTGCCGATTTCGGACGGTAAAATTGTTTATCATTTTTATGAAGATACCAGGCAGCATTATTTAACAGATACTTCTTTTACGGCACAAAAAATGATGGCCATAGTTGGATCCAAGCATCAGTTCCGCAATCTTGCTAACACAAAAGATTTTTATTACCAGCAGCGATACAATGCTTCAGATTCCGAAGATGCGCCAACGGTAAAAAGTTATCTGCAAAAAGTTGGCTCGAATACAATTGTAAATCCGGTTTGGACTTTTGAATATACTATCCAACAACTTAAATTAGAACTACTATTGGATAAACAATTAATCAAATTATCCAACGGCGAAACCAAGCGGCTTTTAATTGCGGCGGCTTTATTAAAACATCCAAGTTTATTATTGTTGGATAATCCGCTTACAGGTTTGGATGTGCAAACACGGGTAGAATTTAATCAGTTGATAACTCAAATTGCAACAAGCGGTATTACAATTGTGATGGTAACTTCTCCAAAGGAAATTCCGGATGCCATAACCCACGTTGCGGTTATGCACAACTTGGCAATAGAAAAAACAGTGCTAAAAGAAGCATTTAAACCGGGAGAAATAAAGCAGCAGCAAGTTCCGGTAAACTTGGATGAATTGCAAAATTTGATTCACTCAACTTCAAATACTTCTTTTAGCACTATTATTTCTATGGAAAATATAAACATCCGTTACGGTGATAAACAGGTTTTGAATAACATCAATTGGAAAATTTTACCTGGTGAAAGATGGGCTTTACTTGGGCCGAACGGTGCCGGGAAATCTACGCTGCTAAGTTTGGTAAATGGCGATAACCCGCAAGCTTATGCAAACCATATTGTACTTTTTGACCGTAAAAGAGGTACCGGCGAAAGCATTTGGGACATCAAAAAAAAGATCGGTTTTGTATCGCCGGAACTGCATCAATATTTCCCGACTGAAAGTTCTTGCCTGCAAGTAATCGAATCAGGTTTTTATGATACTTTAGGTTTGTTCCGGCCATCAAACCCAGCAAAAACTGCCGTTGCTTTGCGTTGGATGAAACTGTTACAAATTGATAACAATGTGCAAAAGCCATTTAAAAACGTAACGGCAAGTACACAAAGGCTGTGTTTACTGGCCCGCGCACTGGTTAAAAATCCGCCGCTATTAATTCTTGACGAACCTTGCCAGGGTTTGGATGCGCAACAGCAACAGCATTTTAAATATCTGCTGGAACTCATCTGCCAAAACAGTAATACTACTTTAATTTACGTTACCCATTATCAACAGGAAATACCGGAAGTTGCGGACAAAGTTTTGAGGTTGGATAACGGAAAAGTTGTATCATGTATTTAGTATTAAGTAACAAGTATTTAGTATCAAATATCAAGCAAGCCTTATTACTTGCTACTAAATGCTTGATACTCGAAATCCCTATCTTTACACCATGATTGCTAAAAAAGCCTCCGAATCTCACACGATAATGAATGAATTAATCCTCCCGAATGATACCAACATGCTGAATAACCTGATGGGCGGCCGTATGTTGCACTGGATGGATATTGCAGCGGCTATTTCGGCACAAAAACATTGTAACTGTTTAGCAGTCACCGCTTCTGTAGATAGTGTTTCTTTTAAACATGCCGTAAAATTGGGTGATGTAGTGAGTATTGAAGCGCAGGTAACGCGGGCTTTTAACACATCGGTAGAAGTTCGGCTGGTGGTTTCGGCACAAAATATTCCTTCCGGTACAACCATTAAAAGTAACGAAGCTTACTATACTTTTGTAGCGATTGACAGTGATAACAAACCGCATCCGGTACCAGAATTAATCCCGGAAACGGAAGAAGAAATTGCTTTGTTTGCCGGTGCCATGCAACGCCGGCAGCTACGTTTAATTTTAAGCGGAAAAATGAAAATCCATGATGCTACAGAATTAAAAGATTTCTTTTACGGTGCCGCAAACCAGCATTAAGCCAAATGCTATTTATTTAGTCCTAATTGCTTGTTAAATATTGTTAAAGTGCTGTTGCAGATGCTATTTTTAGCGAATAGAAACTTTATTTTGATTCAACAATATTTTTTGATTTTTGAAATAATGTTTAAAGTTTAGTCATGATGAAATTCCGATTATTGTTCAGCACAATACTGATCTTATTTTTTGCCGGTAAAAACAGTATCGCCCAAACTTTAAAAACATACAAAGATGCCGTTAATCACTTCGAAATAGCTATCCCCGCGAACTGGTCTGTTACACAAAGTAATCCGCGTTTAAAACTGATTGCAATCGGGCCGCAAACTTCTGATTATACTTCTGTTCCGGAAAACATCAACCTTAATTTTATCGATGCACCAAATGCAAGTTTGGATGCAGCTTATGCCATGTCTATAGAATCCAACAGTTCTTTAAACGGATTTATTTCGGTTGATAAAAAAGGTACTTCTGTAAGTAATAAATACAAGTGGTACATTAACTCACATAAAGATTTACAAAATAATATTACTTTGCAAACTATTGTATTTGTATATTATTACAAGCAGAAAGCAATTTTACTTACTTGTACCGCAATGCCGCAAAGTTTTGATAAATACAATCCTGTCTTTTTTAAAATGGCTAATTCCTTAAAGTTGCAATAATCAGATACTGCTTTTATCACTTAAATGTGATACAATCAAAAGGTTTAATTTAAAAAAGTATATATTTTTTGTTTAAACCAACGCGAAATACAAGCACTCTAAAAATCATAATTAACCTTAAAAATTAAGCTTATGAAAACGCTGAAAGTAGCCTTACTTGTATTATTAACTATTGTAACTTTTGATGCAGCCAATGCATCACCTTTTAACAACTTTGACCGCAGAGGACGTGAAATCCGCCGCCACGAACGTTGGGAAAGACGTCATCACCACGACCGTTTCCACAGAGATTATGGTTCAGATCATTATTACAGAGATTACGGCCGCGGTGGCAGATATTAATATCGTTCTGATAAAAGGAACCTGTAATTGCAGGTTCCTTTTATGTTTGAATTAGTTCCAAGTATCGGGTGGTAAAAGAAGTATTAAAAAAGACAATCCAACTTTCGCAAAAAAACCCGAAACTTTCGTTCCGGGTTTTCAAAATCTTTTAAAGATTGGCTTACATTGCCATGTGGTCTTTCATCGGCATCTTATCAACCTTGCCGCTCATCATCACACTTTGGCCGTCTTTCAGCATCATAGATTTTCCGTCTTTCATCTTCACTGTGCCGTCGGCCATCACCATTGTGCCGTTTTTCATAGTCATGGTTTTGGTTAAAGGCATAGATTTTCCGTTCATCATACATACCATTTTTCCGCCGTGCATCATTACACAATCTCCCATTTTCATAGACTTTGAATCCATTTTAGCCATTTTTTGCTGAGCCATTGCGCTACAGCTTAATACCGTAGCAAATGCGTAAACAAGTATCTTTTTCATAGTTTTTAGTTTTATCAATATTACGGAAATTTCTTCTAACGTTTATTTTTCGCTGAAAAATTTGGTTGATTTTTGTGTGGTAAAAGAAGTATGGAAATTATTGCTGATTTCTTTCGAACACTCGTAATTGCAAATCCTGACCAGTAGGATTCGCCTCTGGAAAGCATTTAGCCTGATACACCTGTGTGGGTACTAATCACCGCATCTTTACTAAATTAAATCAATCACTAAGAAAACGGTTCATATCAGGACTTCCCTATTTAACAAAATTTGTATCAAGTAGATTTCTGGCTTTTCTAGTTAGAAATTTGCTATTTTTAATGAATGTTTATATTTAGGTTTAAAATTTTTTAGTTTTTTATCAGGTTGATTTTCTTTTCATAATTATTAGTTTTACAATAAAAATAAATTATGATTGATGTAAGAGTTGCAACAAATGCAGCGGTAGAATACCTTAAACAATTTTTTGCGACTGCCAATAATGTTCAACTTGAGGAAATTGAAATTTCTGAAGATGAGAGATTTTGGAGTGTTACTTTAAGCTATGATGATGCGGATAGATATTCTGTAAACTTCAATCGCGACAAAAAATATAAGATTTTTAAAATTGATGCAAATACGGGTAGTGTGCTTTCTATGAAAATACGTGAACTTTCGTGACAAATTTTGATTATTTTATTAAGCGATATAGAAACAAATCTTTGCTAATTGATACTAATCTTCTTATACTTTTACTTGTTGGTATAACTAATAAGGGTTTTATTAAAAATTTTAAAGCAACAAAATCTTATACAGAAGAAGATTATTTTTTATTGAGAAAAATCATAAAACATTTTAGAATTATCACAACTTCACATGTTTTGTCTGAAGCTTCCAATCTGTGCGAAAAAGCAGATAAGTATTATAAAGAAAAAATCTTTAATTCATTTTCGCAAATAGTTCAAGAAATTATAGAAGTACCCGTTTCTTCTAAAGAAATAACAATAACTCCCATATTCTTAAAGTTTGGATTAACTGATAGTGTATTGTTCCATTTGTCAGCAAAAGGTGCAGTAGTATTAACTGATGATTTTGAATTACATGGCTATCTTATTTCCAATGGTGCAGTAGCTGCAAACATGAACTTATTTAGAGGAGAATATTTAATTAAATCTTAGAAAGCTTTATTTTAACTAAGACCTGAATTAAAAATAAATACTTTTCTGGTAAACCCAACTATCTTACCCTAAAAACATTATTTCCACGATCCACATCCGGCAGTGCACCATCCGGATCAATCTGAACTTGCAAAACATCCTGCGTAGCCGGCAGTTCAAAAGTAATGGCTTTATTTTGCAGCCAGGTTTCTACCGGAAACGTTTGGCGTTGCTTACTGCCATCTCTCAAGGTAATTTCTACTACAAAAGGCATCGCCATTTTTTCTAAGTTGACAACTGTGATGCGGATGCTTCTTTTATCACCTGTTTTTTGGTATTGTGCATCACGGATAGCTAAATCCAATTTCCAGTTGTTGTAAAACCAGCCTTTCCAGTACCAGTTCAAATCTTCTCCCGCACCGTTTTCCATAGAACGGAAAAAATCATCAGGTCGCGGATGTTTGTAAGCCCAGTTTTTGATGTATTGCCGGAAAGCATAATCAAAACGGTCTTTGCCCAAAATCTGCTCTCGCAGTAAAATCATCCCGAAAGCAGGTTTGAAATAAGCAATCGTGTGGCGGTATTTTTCCTTGATCGCATCTGCAGCCGTCATAATTACCGGCGCATTCGGATCAGTAATTGTCGGTACAATTTCATCTGCCGGGTTACCGCCGCCGGGCGCATATTCGCCGTCGCGTTTCGGCCCATATTCGCCTTTGTTAAACACATCCGAAGCGTAAACATCTATAAACGTGTTAAAACCTTCATCCATCCAGGCAAAACGGCGTTCATTACTGCCCACAATCATCGGGAACCAGTTGTGGCCGATTTCGTGCGCCGTTACCCAAAAAAGTTCTTTGCCTTTATCGGTAATCCCGTCAAAAACAATTCCAGGATATTCCATGCCGCCTGCGGTTCCGGCTTCGTTAACCGCAACCGGCCAGGGGTACACAAACCATTGCTTGGAAAAATATTCAATCGAACCTTTTAAATATTCTGTTGCCCGTCCCCAGGCATCGTTGCCCGCACTTTCTATCGGGTAAACCGACATCGACATACATTTTTTTCCTTCGGGGAGATTTACGCGCGCTGCATCCCAGATGTAAGCTTTGGATGCGCCGAAAGCGACATCACGGGTATTTTTCATCAAAAAATGCCAGGTTAAAGTCCCTTTTTGTACCGGACGAGAAGCAGGATCATTCACTTCCGCAGCCGAGCGGATCATAATGGTTTTATCGCTGTTGCGTGCTTTTTCCAATAGTGAAATCTGTTTCGCCGTCAGCACTTCTTTCGGGTTTTGCAACTCGCCGGAACCGGCCACAATCATATCCCAGGGCACATTTACTTTGTAATCGATATCACCATATTCTAAATAAAACTCGCCTGCACCCAAAAAAGGTAAAGTATCCCAGCCGGAAGTATCATCATAAACACACAGCCGCGGAAACCACTGCGCGATCTCGTAAATCTTCCCGTTTTTGGTTTGATTATAATCTGTCCGTCCGCCAAAAGTTCCCGGAATCTGGTAATGATATTTTATTAAAACATTGATTTTTCCGCCGTTCGGCAACAACGCTTTTGGCAGCCGAATTTGCATCCGTGTGTCATTCACCACATAATTTACGGTTTGCGCTTTGCCGTTTATAACAATTTCTACGGATTCAAATTCGTAACCTTTGGTATGTTCTGTTGCTGCGCGGCCGGTTACAAAGTTGGAACGTGCTTCTTTTACATAGGTATTTTGGTCGAGTTGCAGCCATAAATAAGGCAAAGCATCCGGACTGTTATTGGTGTAGCTGATGTTCTCCGTAGCGGATAAGGTTTTTGCCGCAGTATCAATCCTGGCGTTTAACTGATAATCAACCCGGTTTTGCCAGTATTTTGGCCCCGGCGCACCATTTGCCGAATGAAACTCGTTCCCTTTCTCCGCATAAAAACCAGGGGAAAATAATTCCTGTGGATTGTAGTTAGACGTAATTGTATCGTTGGGATTGTTTGCGCGCCTTCTTTGGGCATAAATAGAAGCCGTAAGCAGCATCATTAAGGTTACAACAGCAGCAAAAGAAGTATATAACTTGTTCATAGTCGATTATTTTTGAACAAGCAATATAAGAGGTAATATTTTTAGATGCTTCTTTTATCGCATAAAAAAAGCGGCTGGTTATGGCCGCTTGCTGATAAATTATATTTGGCTCAGGATTGCATCCAGTTCTTTTTGGCTTATATTGTCTTTTTCTGACTTATCATAAATAGTAGCAAGATAAACCACCTCATCAATAATAGCAACATAAGTTATAACTCTTGCACCACCACGCTTACCTTTTCCTTTACTTGAAATACCGAACCTGATCTTATAAAAACCTTTACCGATTGGTTTTCCTTGAAAAGGGTTTTCCTCCAACAAATCAATTAATTTAGAAAAATCACTTGAAATAGACGGATATTTTTTGTTCAAATACTTCAGTTCTTTAGCAAAACGCTTAGTAATATCTACTTTAAAGCTCATTGAGTAAATCTCTGGCACTTTGAAGCTTTATTTTCCCTGCACGCGCTAACTTTATTTCCTCAATCGCTTCTTTTAAATCTTCTGCAACTGTTTTATTGTAGGGTTTTTCTACAAGTATCTCTGCTTTCGTTTCCACTTCAATGCCCAACCGTTTTAACAAATTGGTTAACAATGCGAAATCTTTCGGGTCAACATTTTTTAATAAAAGTTCCATAAATCAAATTTAATAGTTTTCTATTACATCGGTACATTTCCTTAAAATAACAATGCTTCTTTTATCGACATAATAAAGCGGTCATTGCTAACCGCTTTCTATAAATTTAAAGTACAGGTTTATGTGGATTATTACCATGCTTCTTTTATCGGCACAAAATCATCAACCCAAATATTATTATTAAGGGGTGTTTATGTTGATGTTTAGCGCGCAATCAGCAGCCAGCCAGACATTTTGGGCAAGTTATCCTCCTTCAAATCAATCATATAATAATAAGTACCAATGGATAAAGGTGCGTAATTATAAGTACCGTTCCAGGCTTTCGGATAACCAATGCTGTGGAAAACGAGAATGCCGTAACGGTTATAAACATTTACATCGGCCAGCGGATAACTATCTATATTAACAATATTCCACAGATCATTTATGCCGTCATTATTTGGGGTGAAAGTGTTTGGGATGCCCAGCTTTTTATAAACCCTGATAAAAACAGTACCGGTACTTTCGCCGCAACCCATTGCAGCCGCCGCATGCAAAGTATAAGTTAAATCGCCCGGCGGCGCGGCAAGCGGCGTTAACGAATTCGGATTATCGAGGTAAGATGCCGGCGTCCAGAACGTGCTGCTGCTGGTTCCGGTTACTTTTCCCTGCAAGCGGATACTTTCCCCCTCAAATATTTTAAAGGATTTACCGGCATCTGCAACCGGCTTTTTTAATACGGTGATGGTTAACGAAGCAGTTGGTGCCACCTCCGGGCAGCCGTCGTTATTTACCGAAAGTATATAGGTAGTAGTTACGCTTGGCGAAGCTGTCGGGTTTGCAACATTGGCATCACTTAAACCGGTTGCAGGCGACCATTTATAGTGTGTAACATTTGTGCCGTTTCCGTTTAATTGCACGGAGCTACCTTCGCAAATAGTTATATCTGTTAAAGGTGATACGGATGGTGCCGGAAAAACCGAGACCTGTGTTTGCTGGAGATTTGAACAACCATGGTTGGCAACCGTTACATAATAGGTTCCGTTATTATTGGTACTTGCACTATTGGTAACCAACGGACTGCTTTCTGTAGAGGTGAAATTGTTCGGGCCCGTCCATAAATAACTGTCGCCTCCGGTAGAACTTAAATATAAAGGCTGGCCGATGCAGGTGCTGGTAGTTGGTGCCACAGTGATTGCCGGCGGCGAATAAACATTGACGGTAAGCGGATACGAATAAATCCGGCAAGCTTCCGAGCCAACTTGTGCCTGGTTTAAAATCCCAACGCGGTATTGGTAAGAGCCGGCAACCGTGTTTTGCAGGCTAACAGGCAGCGTTGAAGCTTTTGCCCCGGCAATATTTATCCAGCCTTTACCATCGTTAAAGTTTTGCTGCCATTGATAATCCGGATTTGAATAGCCGTTTTGTGCTGAAACTAATGTGTAGCTTAAATTATCATGCACACAGGCACTTTTAGAAGCATTATCCGTTGGCACGCCGAAGCCAATCTGGATTAATTCTCCGCAGGGACTAAAACTGATGTCATCCATCGCAAAATCATTACCCAAACCGCCGGGTGCGTTGTTTACCATTTTAATAATCAAATCTTCGCCGTTTGCGGTAGATTTAAAAAAACCGCCGTATTGTGTAAAAACAATCGGGTCGTTTTCTTTGATGGAAGGAATATCGCCGGTATTAAAACTGCCTAACAAATTACCGCTTACCGATTCTATCCTGAACGTGATATTTGGTTTAACGTAATTTTTGGTGAAAGATAAGTCTCGCAAAACATTCATGATATAAGCCCCGAAAAAGTACGTTGTATTCGGGCAAAGTTTGCTGCCGTCAACCTTCTGCGTATAAAATATACTTGGTGCATAAGAAGCATTAACAAGCATAAAGTATCCGTACCGATTCCCGGTATGATCTTGCCCTATGGTTTGCCAGGTTGCCCCTTTGCAGGATGACAAAGTTGATGTAGTTATCGCATAAGTATCATCTTGCCCTCCGCATTCATCTGCCACATATTGTAAGTTTGTTTCACCTGACGGGAGGGAAATGCCTACACCGTAAGTTTTACCGGCACCGAATGTCTCTTTGATAGCCGGTTCGCCTAAACTGCCGGTACAGGTTTGCGCATCAGCCTTAAAGTTTACAGTAACGGCAAAAAATAAGATCCAGAAAAACCGGTAAAAAAAGCGCATTCAGGTTAGGCACAAGATGATATACCTAACGAAGTTAACTTTTTTTTCCGAAGTAAATCCACAGGTTTGGGTGAGCTGTTAGAGTATAATGCTTCTTTTATCAACTAAAAAACCTGTACTTATTTTGGCGATTGATAGAAATAGATCGGTGCATTTTTACCTTCGCTGGTGGTGTAATAGTTTTTTCCATCAGGCGTAAAACCGATTGCTTCGCCTTGTTTTTCTACCGTGTAAGGCATCTCTACAGGTTTTCTTTGTAAAGCTTTCCAAACCGGCTCGTCTTTTTTCCGGTTCCAGTAATACACTTTCTGGTAACTTTTTACTAAAATTTTACTGCCATCCGCAGAAATATCTCCGGCGGTAATCCATTTAAACAAAGGCAAACCTGTAAAATGGATTCTGCACTTTTTTTGCAGCGTAATTGTATCGGTAAAAGAAGCATTGAGCGGCGCGGTATAAACGCCTACAGAATCTTCGCGCTTGGTAATGATGTAAAAAAGCTTCTCAACCGGATCAACCATCAGCGTTTCCGCATCGTGCTTACCATCCGGATATTTCAAATTCAAGGTTTCACTTTTGATAAATTGCCGGGAAATATTACCGGTAACCGCCGGTTCTAAAAAACGGTAAATGGCTAAACTTGATCTGTTTGAATGATTATCACCGATATCGCCTAAGTAAATATAACTTTTGCCTTTTGCCGGGCCGGGGCCAACAGCAATATCTTCACAATCAGTTACATTTTCCGTTGGATTTGCCGGATCAGCCTTAAAATAAAAAGTAGTTTTTAGGTTTCCGTTGGGATCAATGGCGAAAAAACGACTGGTATCGCCGCTGTCATTATGCACATATAAAATGTTTTTATGGATGCGGGAAACGGCAATTCCGGAGATTTCCTTTAATGCAGAGTCTTGTAGCAGGATTTGTTTTTTTTGAGCAAATACGAGTTTCCCGGTAATCAGAATAGTTATTGCGGCAATAAATAAATGTGTTTTTTTAATCTTCATCAAAGCATTTACATTCTGTTAAACCAGCCTTTTCGCCAAAAAAATATAAACTGTACAACGGCAATCAGCAGCATTATCAGCATTGTGTACAAATAGCCGTGCGGTGCATACAACTCCGGCATGTTGGCAGGCATTACTTTATTTGTAACCGGGTCTTGCCTGGCAAAATTCATACCGTAAATACCGGCGATAAAGGTAAGCGGTATAAATATGGATGAAATAATCGTAAGCACCTTCATAATTTCATTCATACGGTTGCTGATGAGCGAAAGATATACATCCACAATGCTGGAAGTTATTTCCTTGTAGCTCTCAATCAAATCAATCACTTGGATACAATGATCATAGGCATCACGCAGATAAAGTTTAATTTCCGGGGTAATCAACGGGCTTTCCGTCCGGATCATATCGTTAATTTTATCGCGTTCCGGCCAGGCGGCGCGGCGCAGTAAAATCATACTGCGCTTAGTTTGCTGCGCTTCAAACATGATGCTTCTATCCGGATTTTGATATACGCGGTCTTCAAGGTCATCCAACGAATCACCTACTTTGTTTAGCAGGTCAAAATAACGGTCAATCACCGTATCAACCAAAGCATAAGCAAGATAACCTGCGCCGCCGGTGCGGATAATACCTTTGCCAACTTTTATACGCTTTTTTACGGCTTCAAAATATTCTTCATGTGTTTCCTGAAAACTGATAATGATATTTTTTTTAACCAATACAGAAAGCTGGTAATTCTCAATCGCCTCTTCTTTTTGGTAATGCAGCAACCTACTGGTTAAAAACACATAATTATCGTATTCTTCAAATTTGGGCCGCTGCCTGGTATGTACAATATCTTCCAGCACCAAACGATTAATTTCCATCCGGCTACCAATTTGCTCGATCAGGTTTTGGTCGCCCAAACCTTTTATTAAAATCCAGTGCGTATGCTTTGTGCAAACTTTTAACTGATCCAAAACTACCGTAATATCAGTTCCGTTGCTTTCTTTTACTTCTGTTGTGTTGTAGGAATATATTTCGATAAGCGGTTTTAGCGCACCTGCCGGAATTGTAACCGTTCCCGGTGTTTCGCCGATGCTGTCTGCGTGCTTGGTACTTTTTACTTTTAACTGTTTAATTTTTTTTGCCATCACAAATAATTCAACGTGTTTGGTCCCTGGTTAAAAAGCAAATCAATAATACTTAAATTTTTAAGGAAGCCTTTGCGGTCATCAAAAACCTGAAAGTAAGTTTTAGGTTGAAAATTATATTCTTGTTTCGGGTTGATGCCGGTACGGAAATCTGCCGTGTAAAAATCTGTATGATATTCATCCGAAAACCTGATTTCCAGCTTCAGCTTCATTAGTTTCAAAAGCAGGCGCAGCAAAGCTTCATTAAAATCGAACAGAAATTCAAACTTTTTTCCCTCATAAAACGGCGCAAATTCCGCTTCGTAATATTCAAAATAAGCCGAACTGCGGTAGCATGCCTGTAAACTTAGCCAGTGCAAACGCTGCCAGTTAAAATCGTAACTTATTTTTATATCTTTTATTTCCCGATGATTTTTAGAACCTTTTTCTACCGGCACAACCAGCGTTAAAGCACCTTCGGGCGTGTAAATTTGGGCGCGGTTTCGATAAGTTTGTTTGGGGAAATGCTCCTTTTGTTCGATAAAAAAATTGTTTTTATGCTCAACCAGTTCTGCAAAAAAAGCAACCGGAGGCAGGTAAAACAACGGGAATATTGCGCCATTATCGGCCATAAATGATAAGTTTGTAGTTCAAAACCCCGCAAAAATAATGATAATAAAGGCGCTTACGAAAGTAGCCATCTTCTTTTTATACCTACTTTCACTGCTGCCGTTTCGGGTTTTGTACCTGTTTTCTGATGCTGTTTTTATCATCCTTTTTTATGTGATCCATTACCGTAAAAAAGTAGTTGAGGAAAACCTACGCAACTCTTTTCCCGAAAAATCATTAAAAGAATTACAGCAGATTGAACGTACTTTTTATGGTTATCTTGCAGATATAATGGTCGAATCTGTCAAAATGATCAGCATTACAGAAAAAGAGTTGAAAAAGCGTTTCACTTTAAATAATCCGGAATTGCTGGATACTTTTTTTAACCGGCAAAAAAGTGTGCTGGGTGCTTTGGGCCATTACGGTAACTGGGAAATGGCAGCGCTGATTTTAGGTTTCTCAACCCAAAAAAAGAAACTGTTTATTTATAAGCCGCTTGAAAACAAAATATTTGATGATTTTTTTAAAAACATGCGTTCCCGTTTCGGTTCTATGCCGGTTACCATGAAAGCCACGCTTCGTACTTTAGTAACTTTAAAAAACGAACCTAAGCTAACCGTTTTTGTAAGCGACCAAACGCCGGTTCGGGAAGAAACGCAGTATTTTACACCATTTTTAAATCAGCCTACAGCCGTTTTTTTAGGAATTGAAAAGATGGCAAAAATGACAAACGATCCGGTTATTTTTTGTGATATCCGTGTACATAAAAGAGGCTATTATTCCTGTACCTTCGTGCCTTTGATTACGGAGCCGAAACTAAGCGCAGAACATGAAATTACAGATGCGCATGTGCAATATTTGGAAAAAGTGATCCGCGAAGCACCTGCTTACTGGCTCTGGTCGCACAAAAGATGGAAATTTAAACCGGAAGATATTCATAAATGAACCTGCCAAAAGTTGCCGTTGTGATCCTGAACTGGAACGGTATAAAATTTTTACAAACGTATTTGCCTTCTGTTGTTGCCTCCATCTACCCGAATCTGGAAATTGTGCTGGGCGATAATGGTTCTGCGGATGATTCGGTTGCGTTTGTAAAAGAAAATTATCCGCAGGTAAAAATTTTGCTGAATGACCAAAATTACGGTTTTACCGGCGGCTACAACAAGATTTTAAACCGGGTGCAGGCTGATTATTTTATCCTGCTGAACTCTGATGTAGAAGTGGTTCCAAATTGGATTGCGCCGGTAATCAGCTTGATGGAAAGCGACGAACTGATTGCTGCTGCGGCACCCAAAATTTTATCCTGGCAGGAAAAAAACAGATTTGAACACGCCGGGGCCGCCGGTGGTTTTATTGATACGTTTGGTTATCCTTTTTGCCGCGGGCGGATTTTTTACGAAGTAGAAGAAGACCACGGCCAATACGATCAAACAATTGAAGTGCTTTGGGCTTCGGGTGCTGCTTTGTTTATCAAACAAAAATACTGGGAACTTTCCGGCGGTTTCGACGAACGCTTTTTTGCGCATATGGAAGAAATCGACTTGTGCTGGCGCTTAAAAAATATGGGTTTAAAGGTGATGTATTGCGCAGAATCTACCGTTTATCATCTGGGCGGCGGCACGCTGGATGTTGAAAATCCCTTTAAAACTTTCCTCAACTTCCGTAATAATTTACTACTGCTGCAAAAAAATCTGTGGCTGCGCAAAAGTATTTTTATTATTCCGATGCGCTTTCTGCTTGATTTTGTAACGATCATCCGCTTTATAAGCGAAGGCAAACGTAAAGATGCGGCAGCGATTAGTAAAGCACACCGAAACTTTATCCGGCATATTTTTAAAAATACCGGGCAGCGGCAAAAAGTACGCAGCGAACGCCACGCGGATTATAACCTGCAATCAACGGCTGGTTTTTACCGGGGCAGCGTTGTTTATGCTTTCTTTGTGAAGAAAATCCATCACTTTTCGCAATTAAAAGGCTTGTAAAAAGAGTATCTTAGTTTCCAAACCTCATACTTCTTTTATCGATGAAAAAACTCCTGCTCCTACTCCTGATCTTAATTTCTGCGGAAGTAAAAGCGCAGGACAGTCTTTCTAATTTCAACCAGAAACGAAACCACATTAACACAACCGGAATGAAAGTTTTAGGTGGCTGGGCAATTGCAAATATTGCGGTTGGCAGTATCGGTTTTTATCGTACAAAAGGCGTAACGAAATATTTTAACCAGATGAATATTTTCTGGAACGTAGTGAATTTAGGTTTTGCAGCCACCGGTTTTTATGGTGCAAAAGAAGCATCCGATAAACCTTTAACTTTAGCACAAAGCATCCGGGAACAACATAAAATTGAACAGATTTTGCTGTTTAATGCCGGCTTGGATGTTGCTTACGTTATCGGCGGCTTGTATCTGGGTGAGCGCGGAATTAACAAAAATTCGGATCGATTGCGCGGTTATGGTAACTCCGTTATTTTGCAGGGTGCATTTTTATTGCTGTTCGACGGGACAATGTTCGCCATCCAAAATCATTATGGTAAAACTGCTGATCGTTTCCTGAATAAAGTGCAGATCGGTTTCAACGGAAAACAAATCGGCTTGCTTTATCCGCTTTAAATTCATCAACACAAAACATATCAGCGTTGCATCAATCTGGCTACGTATTTGCCAATTACATCAAATTCTAAATTTACAACAGAACCTTTTTTTACCTGCTGCAAATTGGTATGTTCGTAAGTGTATGGAATAATGGCGACAGAAAACGTGTTTAAAACCGAATTTACAACCGTTAAACTTACACCGTTTATACTGATCGAACCTTTTTTTACAGTAACATTTCCCTGCGTTGGGTCATATTCAAACGTGTATTCCCAACTGCCTTCCAACTCGCGATAAGCGGTACAAACTGCAGTCTGGTCAACATGGCCTTGCACAATATGCCCGTCCAGCCGGTCGTTCATCCGCATACAACGTTCCAGGTTTACCAAATCGCCGATTTTTAAATTGCCGAGATTGGTTTTGTTCAGCGTTTCTTCAATAGCCGTAACGGTGTGTAAACCATCGGCAATGGCCACAACAGTTAAACAGATGCCGTTGTGAGAAATAGACTGGTCAATCTTTAATTCGTGCGCCAAGTTGGAACCTATTGTTAAATGAAGATTGCCCTGATCAGCAAATAAATCAGTTACGGTTCCTAAAGTTTCTATGATTCCGGTAAACATTTATGAAGATGATATTAATAAGTAAGCCTGGAAGGATCAGGTTTTAAAATGCAAAAGTAAAACAATAACACAGTTTTAGCAGGTTAAAAAGAGTATTGCCGCTGCTATTTTATGGAAATTATAAATTATTTTACAGTAAAAAAATCTTTAAAAACTATATATTTATTTTTTAATTCTGTATAAAGACCTCAAGACAGTTTTTCTTTTTATCAAAAATCTACTTACATGGAAACCATAAAACAGACTTTTATAGGAGTCAAACTGGTAAATATAAATGCTTCTACTTTTGCTAAATATGGTGTACCGATTACATTACACGTACAAAATTCTCACCTGTTTTTACTGTTTGAAAATGACGATGACCATAAAAATTATGTCAAAAGATTAGAAAACATAAAAATTGATCTTTTAAACTGTGGCTTGGATCAAACCAATCCTACTATTCAGGAAACAATCAATTTTATTAATCTGATTATTTTAAAGTTGTCTTTTTAATAAAATTGATTACACAAACATCAATTTATTAACAGTATAACAATTTTTTTACATACTCGTTTTGGCTTTGATTTTGCTCCAAACAAAACAGGTTTTATTGAAAATTAATTTTGCTTTTATACAATAAAAAATATCTCCTTAAAAGCATTTTAAATTTAATTAAAATATAATACTTTTAGACTTTCTGCTTAACCAAACAGAAAAAACTATCTAAAAACCTACTAAAATGAGAAAGCGAAATCTGTTAAAACTGTTGTTATTTGTTGGCCTGGTATTGATAATCTGCTCTGTTGCGGCCAGCCATTTTGTTAAAATTTCAGAACCCGTTAATAGAATTTTAAAAGGTACGGGCGTTACTTTTATTGTTGCTTATTTTTTAAAAGCCAGTTTAATTAAAACAGTTTAAATTAAAACAAGAAACCCCCGATGACGATCATCGGGGCTTTCTTGTTTTTAATAAAAAGGTTACTTCTTTTTCGGAACAACTTCTGCCTTTGATACAGATTTTTTACCAGACTGATAATCCGAGGGTGCTTTTTTACTTTCTGTACTCGGTGCTTTTTTTGTGTCTTTACTTCCTTTGTCCTTACTCATGGTTTTTTAATTTAATGTTGATTTCCTGCTTAGTTTAAAAACGATTACAAGCCGCATTACTGTAAAGCGTTTTATTAAAGGTAAGTATTAAAAGTTGATCTTTTCAACAAAAAATTTACGGTATAAAAATTTTTTATTGCTTTTTATGCAACAATTCGATAGTGTTTTTTTGAGTTTGCGATACTTCTTTTAGCAGGCAATTTTTAAGGTTTAGCCTTGCTCAGTTTTAACGCTTTTAACAAATCCGGCTTTGTTTTTCTAATTTCTTTCCAGGGGTCTTCTCGCTGCTGCAACAATTGCGGAACATTTTTTAAGTTGAAGTTTTTGAGCTGCAAATCAGCATTTACCTCTTCCCAAAAAAGCGGCATCGAAACCGTTGCGCCAAGTTTTGGCCTCACAGAATACGGTGCCGCAACGGTTTGTCCGCGCCGGTTTTGCAGATAATCTAAGTAAATCAAACCTTTGCGTTTATCGGTGCTGCGCTCCAAACTGGTAATTTCCGGTTGTTCCTGATGGACAAGCTTAGCCACGTAATTGGCAAATTTCTTTACAAAATCATAATCATATTCCGCACCGAGATAAATGTAAATATGCATTCCGCGCGAACCGGAAGTTTTTACAAATGATGGAATTTTCATCCGGTCATAAACCGTTTTCACGCTTAACGCTACTGTTTTTATCATACTAAAATCATTGCCGTCCGGATCAAGATCGATCACCATAAATTCCGGTTTATCCGGCGTTTGATAATTGCTGAGCCAGGGATTTATTTCGATGCAACCCAGATTCACCATATACAACAACGATTCGCGATCGTTGCAAAGCAGATAATCAATTTCCTTATCCGTACTTTCCGAATGTATGGAAGCCGTTTTCAGCCATTTCGGTATTTCATCCACGTTCACATCTTTCTGGAAAAATCCGGGCTGATCAAAACCATTCGGCTGCCGGTTTAACGACAACGGCTTATCCTTGATAAATGACAACAGATAATCAGAAACCTGCGCATAATAATTCAGCAAATCGCCTTTGGTAATGCCTTCGTTTTTCCAGTAAAGCTTATCCAGATTGCTCAGTTTCACATTTTTATCCGGTAAAAACAGTATCGGCTTTTTCGCTTTTTCTGCGGAGGGTTTTTCTATCGGATTCACTTCCCGCGTAACTTCCTCCGCAGATTTATCGATGCGCAAACCTTTATAAACCGCATGGCGCAGGTTGTAATCAGCTGTCCACTCGGCAAAATTGACTTCACAAACCAGTTCCGGCTTTATCCAGGTTATGTTTCTTTGCTGATGAATGACAATGGATCTTGCAAAAGGTTTTTCGCCAGCCAAACCTTGCATTTGCTCATACAACTCCTTCAAAGTCTGACTGTCAAAACCTGTTCCGCAATTACCGATGTATTTTAATTTGCCATCTTCATACAAACCCAAAACCAGCGCACCAAAATATTTACGTGCGCCGGCCGGTTTGGTATAACCGCAAATAATCGCTTCCGTGCTGTTTTGCTGTTTAAATTTTAGCCACGACTCGCTCCTTTTACCGATATAATATTCACTGTCAGCTTTCTTCGCAATCACGCCTTCCCAGCCTTTTTTCTTTGCCTGTTCAAAAAGTTCTTTTCCGTTTTCAACCACATGTTCGTGGTAAATTATTTTGTCCGAATGCTGTTTTTGCAATAGTTTTTTCAGGATTTCTTTCCGTTGGATCAGCGGCATTCCCAACAAATCGTGCCCGTTCAAATACAACAGATCGAAAATGTAATACTTTAAAATATGATCCTCATCACCCGAACCAAAGTTTTGCAACGATTGAAAAGCTTCCTTTCCTTCCGCGTTTTCAACTATAATTTCTCCGTCTAAAACCGCATTATCTGCAATTTCCTCTAACGCTTTGGCAATCGCCGGATAGTTTTCGGTATAATCCAAACCTTTCCTGGTAATCAGTTTTACCGTTTTTCCGGTGGTTGAAATAATACGGTAACCATCCAGTTTACGTTCAAAAACATAATTTTTATCGTTAAAAACAGCATCAGCAGGTTCGGCCAGCATCGGACTGTATGGAAATATTTCTGCTTTCGGTTCAGTTTCTTTTTCTGCGGAGGATTTTACCGGTTCTGTTTTTTGCTGCGGATGTTTTGCTTCCGCAGAAACCAATTCCTCAATATCAAACTTTTCATCCACCGCAAAATTATCTCGATGTTTGATTAAAAGCCAGGCATTTTGTTCGTCATTTTTAATCTTGACCAGCGCAAATTCACCCTGCAACTTCTCGCCGTTCAGCCTGAATTTCAAGTTGCCGCTTTGCAAACCTTTATGCAATTCATCTACATCATTTTTCCGGTCGGAAGATAAAGATTGATAGGTTCCTTCATCAAAAATAGTAACCGTACCCGCGCCGTAATTTCCTTTCGGGATTTCACCTTCAAACGTGCGGTAATCATACGGATGATCTTCCACCATCATCGCCAGCCGCTTGTCTTTCGGGTTCAGCGACGGCCCTTTCGGTACGGCCCAGCTTTTTAAAACGCCATCCAGCTCCAACCTAAAATCATAATGCAAATGCGAAGCCTGATGCCGCTGCACCACAAAACGCATACTGTTTTTATCGGTGTTTTTTCCGGCTTGCGGCTCCGGCGTTTGCTCAAATTTGCGTTTGCTGTTATATTTTTCTAACGACATAGATGCTGTTTTTAGGCACCTTTTTTATTCAAACTTTCCATCAGCTGCTCGTATAAATCATCACTTTTTGGTTTCGGCGGAGTCATTTTTTTAATCGTTGTCCGCTTGCCTTTTGCCTTAGCTTTAATAATCTTCAACAGATCATCCGTGTAAGTATCCTTGTATTCCTCAATATCAAAATCGGTTGTGTATTGCTTGATCAAAGCCATCGCCACATCCATTTCTTTTTTATTAATGTTAATATCGTGATCCACATCTACATCGCTGCTATCCCGAATTTCCTGCGCAAACCGGATTCGGGAAATCACAATCACTTCATTTTGTGCATAAATCACACATAAATGTTCTTTTTGGCGCAGCACAAACTGACCCAAACCGGCCATCTTGGATTTTTTCAACGCTTCCAGCAGCAGCATGTAAGCTTTTTGTCCGGCTTTGCCCGGCTCCGCATAATACGAAGTTTCAAAAAGCATCGGGTTAATGTCGGCCACTTTCACAAAGTTTTCAATATCGATACTTTTGCTTTTCTCCGGTGCCGCATCAGCAAAATCCTGATCGTCCAGAATCACATATTCATCATTCAGCTTGTAACCTTTTACAATCTTTTCGTAAGGCACTTCCTCCTTGGTTTTCTCGTTTACGCGCATAAAATGAATCCGGGCATGATCGCGGCCATCCAGCATATCCAAATCCAGCGCGCTATCCTGTGTGGCCGAATACAATTTAATGGGGATACTTACCAGCCCGAAGGAAATTGTACCATTCCAGATTGATCTCATTTTGATGTAGGTTAAGGTGAAATAACAACAAGTATGATCAGTGTTTAATTGTTTATAACAGCAAAAAATTATGCTTCTATATATTTATTTTTCTTTACTTTTATAATATAAAAAGTGAATATGAGTGTTAAAAAAATTATTATATCGCCCAACAATATAAAGGCTATTCATTTTTTTGAGGAATTAGATCGTAAAAAAACTGAGCTAAATAAAAAAATATATGCCAAATTAGACAAGATTATTTCAGCTAAAAATGCTGTTAAATAATTGACTTCCAACTATTATTCCTTCATCAAAGAAGAAGACAATGATGTAGAATACACTTTTTATAGTGAGATAAATGATATTATTTATAACGTTACCTTTAGTATAGATGACTATTCTTTATATCTGAACGATTTCCCCACACTTTTACAAAACAGTTATTCATTTGGATTCAGATCAAAAAAGTTCTCTCAAAAAAACACAAAAAAAGACAATTTAATTTTTCCTACTATCTATAAAATAATTAATGATTTTATGGATTATGCAGGCAAACAAACAGTTTTATTATATCATTGCGATGTAGCAGATGATAAGCAAACTTATAGAAATAAGTTGTTTAACAATTGGGGAAAATTGGTAAATGGTACAAACTTGTACAAACACTCAGTAGAAACTGAAATCCAAAAGACGGAGCAATCATCCAAGATTAATTATTACTTTGGATTTATAACATTTTTAGATAATCCCAATATTGACAAAGTGAAACAGGAATTCGAATCTTTTACTTTTTACATTATCCAACCAAAAGAAGGTTAACTTTCCATGCTTCTTTTATCAAACTAAAATGAAGAATATATTATCTATATTAATTATTTGTATCGGAGTAAACTTTTTATTTTCCTGTAAAAATCATTCAAAATCTAATAAAACCGAAATTCAAAACCAAAACGTTAAAATAGATTATACAGATGATGGTAACGGAGATACAACTTTACTATTTGTACATGGCTGGTGTATTGATAAAACGTATTGGTCTGATCAGAAAGCTTTTTTTGACAAGAAATATCGTGTGATAACAATGGATTTACCAGGCTTTGGTAAATCCGGAAAAAATAGAACAACCTGGAATACAGCAGTTTTTGGTAGAGACGTAGATTCGGTAATTACCCAACTTCATTTAAAAAATGTTATTTTAATCGGGCATTCAATGGCCGGAGATATTATTGTACAAGCTGCGATTAACAATCCAAAACAAGTGATTGGTTTAATTGGAGTTGATAATTTTAAAAATGTTGGTATCGGAAACACTCCAAGTAAACAAGATACTTTGATGTATAATCAATATATTGATTCGCTTAAACGTCATTTTAAAGCATTAGCTTTTGAATACTTTAACCATGATTTGTTTTACAAAACAACTGATAGTTCTATCCGGAAAAGGGTTTTAAATGATGTTGCCCATGCTGACCCAACGATTGCAGCAACTTGTATGGAACTAAATAATTTTAATGAAGCTTCAAAATTAATTCAATCTAAAAAGAAATTATGTTTGATTAACAGTGATGTTAAGCCAACTAATACTTCCGGTTTAAAAGCTAAAAAAATACCTTTCCAAGTTTGGTATATTCATGCTACCGGACATTTCCCAATGATTGAAAAACCGAAAGAATTTAATCAATTATTGCAGAAGGCAATCTGTAATGTTAAAATTTGATTCTGCTGCTTTTATCAACTAAAGTTTACTTTTAATCTTCCCTAAACTTCCTGCCTGCCAGCTTAAAAACTAAACAACTATCTTCCGGAAAACATTCTACCGGCATTTGCGTTCAAAGCGGAAGATAAATCAGCTAATTATCATTTAGATGCTAAAAAAATACAAAATACTAATAATCATTCCGTTGCTGTTAGTCATCGGGTCAATGTCGTATTGCGGTTACAAAGTTTATACTTTATCCGAGCAGCAGAAGCAAATCAAGGAAGATTTTGCTACGATCAATAACATCACTTTCGGCCTTTTTTCTGTTAATCAGTGGAAAGATAAGCTCGCGGTAATTATTAACAAACAAATCCAGGGTTTTAACTTTACCAGCGGCCAGCAAAAAGATCTGCAAAAAGAGATTGAACAGATTATGAACGGTTTGCTTACCAAAGCAATTGCAATCATCAACAAGCCGCAAAAAACTTTTATGGGCAAGCTCAAAAAGGCGGCAGTCAAAATTTTTGTAAATGAAAAGGAACTCCGTGCGCAGGTGCCTGTTTTTGCACGGGAAATCATCCTGCAAATTAATAAACCATCCAGTAAAAAAAGGTTAAAAAAACTGGCCGGCAGTAAGTTTAAAGAACTGGAAAAAACTACTTTCGATAGCTCCATCACGGCAGAACGCATGGTTCGGGTAAAATTATACCGAAAATATCATGTGCAAGATGCCGACTCTTTCGACAAAAAAACGGATTTTATTTTATTGGATATCAACCATCAAAGCGGTGTTTACGCCTACGCTATGCTGGGTTTGGCAGCAGTATTTTTTGTTGTCTGGCTGCTGCTGAAAAAACAGGTAGAACTGCATAAAACCCTTTTTGTACTCTCTATCATGGCTGCAGCTGTTTTGCTTGTCGTTGGTATAAGTTGCACGATGATTAATGTTGAAGCACGTATCCAATCGCTCGATTTTAGTTTGTTAGGCGAAAACATTGTATTTAAAAATCAAATTTTATTTTTCCAGAGTAAAGGGATTTTAGAAGTGGTTATGGTATTGCTAAAAGCAGGCCACGGAGAATCTTTAATTGTTGGTGCTTTAATTTTGTGTTTCAGCGTGCTGTTTCCGGTTAGTAAGTTGAGTTCTGCTTTAATTTATTCGCTTGGAAACCGAAAATGGATGCGCGGAAAAGTGATTCATTATTTTGCTTTTGATTCGGGAAAATGGAGCATGGCTGACGTAATGGTGATTGCCATTATGATGACTTATCTGGCTTTTAACGGGATTTTAGACAGCCAGCTAACGGAATTAAACATCAAGAAAGATTACTTATCTGTTGTAACAACCAACAATACCTCGCTGCAGCCGGGTTTTATAATTTTCCTGTCTTTTGTAATGTTTAGTTTGATTATGTCGGAAATTTTGAAACGCGTAGTGATGCCGGCAGAAGAGAAAACGAAACAGCAAGACGTAGAGTCGCAAGAAATATAATCCTTTAAAATTGATAAGGTAATTTTAAGGAGGAAAAAATAACACTCACAAAAAAGGCTGGTAAAAGAAGTATTAAATGCTTCTTTTACCAGCCTTTTCTTTGGAACAAAAAACTGCTATTCACTTAATCCCAATACTTTATCCATCGTGATTGGCAAGTTATAAACACGATGGCCTGTAGCGTGAAAAACAGCATTGGCTACCGCGCCTGCTACGCCAACCAGCCCAATTTCGCCTAATCCTTTAATACCTAAAGGATTGATCACATCATCTTTTTCCTCTACAAAAATCACTTCGATATCGTTAATATCCTTGTTTACGGCAACGTGATATTCGGATAAATTATGGTTTATAAACCGGCCGAAGTTGTTATCAACCACAGAATCTTCTTCCAAAGCCATACTAATCCCCCAAACAACAGCTCCTAAAATCTGACTGCGGGCAGTTTTCGGATTCAGGATTTTTCCGGCAGCAATTGCACTTACCACACGCGAAACCACTACGGTACCAAGATCTTCATCCACTTTTACCTCCACAAAAACAGCACTGTGCGAGTTAAAAGAATACTCCAGCATGTGGATCGGGTTTGGCATAGTCGTAGCTTCTTCTTCAATACTAACTTTCCCGCTTTGCTTCATCACATCGGTAATACTTAAAGTTTTGGAAGGATTTAGTTTGAGGGAAATCTCGCCGTTATCAAAGTTAACTTCCTTTAAATCTGCATTTGCAAAAGGCGAATTTTTAACTTTTTTTGCCAGCTTAAAAACCTGTTCTTTTATGGTTGTACAAACCGATTGCACAGCACTTCCCACAGAAGTAGCCGTCCACGAACCACCTTCCAGCGGTGCTTCCGGCAGCAAAGTATCTCCCAATTTAAAGGTTACATTTTCTATCGGCAAGCCCAGGGTTTCGGCAGCAATCTGCGTCATGATGGTATAAGTCCCCGTTCCAATATCAGAAGTACCGCTGCCAACGGTTAATTTTCCGTCAGCTGTTAAAACCGCATTAGCCGTCGCTTTCATCTGCATTGCATCCCAGGAACCGGTTGCCATACCCCAGCCAATTAGGTTGTTACCTTCCCGCATAGAACGCGGCTCGATGCTTCTTTTATCCCATCCAAATTTTGCTGCACCTTCTGCATAGCAGGCGCGCAACGCTTTACTGGAAAAAGGTTTTTTATCATTCTGATCTCTTTCCGCATAATTTTTTAAACGAAGTGCCAAAGGATCCATTTTTAACGCATAAGCCAGTTCATCCATGGCAGATTCTATGGCGTGGAAACCGCTTGCCGCACCGGGCGCGCGCATATCCAGCGGCGTATAAGTGTTTAGCTTAACCAAATCGTATTTCTGTTCTACGTTTTCACATTGATAAACCAGGCCAGACCAGTTAACCACCACTTCTGTATAATCCTCAAACATTGATGTTTCCCCGTAAGCGGTGTGTGCGATAGATTGCAAAGTACCATCCGGGGAAGCACTTAATGCCATTTGCTGTACGCTTGCCGGGCGATGGCCGAAAGAAAACATTTGCTGCCGGGTTAAAGAAACTTTTACCGAACGTTTTAGTTCCAGCGAAGCTAAAACCGCTAAAAATAACTGATATTGCGGGCGCAGGCCGGAACCAAAACCACCGCCCATAAAAGGCGACATTACCCGAACTTCTTTTGCGGAAAGGCCGAAAATTTTAGAAATATAGGCTTGGCAATTAGATACGCCCTGTGTTTTATCGTAAACGGTAAGTTTTCCGTCTGGCTCCATTACAACAGTTGTTGCATAAATTTCCATCGGGTTATGGTGTTCTGCACTATGAATATATTCTGAAGCAATTTTAACCGGTGCGTTTTCAAAGGCCTCCTTTGCATCGCCTCTCGAAACCGGCGGCTTAAAGCCAACTTTACCTTTAGGTGCTTTAAACGAATTAGGAATATTTTCTTTTAAATCTGAAATATGGCTTTCTGTAGTATATTCTACTTTGATAATGGAAGCGGCATAACGTGCCAGTTCAAAAGTTTCTGCAACTACCAGTGCGATGGGCTGCATGCTATACCTGATTTTTTTATCGTACAACGGCCGGAACGGAGAACCTGCAACAGCATCCTCATCCTTATAACTCCTGTCAAACCAGGCTAAACCCGAAACATTTTCGTGCGTAAAAATCTGTAAAACACCTTTTAAATTTAAGGCTTCCTCCAAATCAATTTTTTTAATTGTGCCTTGCGCAATCGTGCTGGAAACCACGTAGCCGTAAGTTAATCCGTCTGCCGAAAATTCGGCTGCATATTTTGCGGTTCCGGTAACTTTTAAAGCTCCGTCAACACGGCTGGTTGGTTTTCCTATATAATCAGTTTTCATTCTTTTTATTTTAATTGATGCTTCTTTTACCGGTATAATTATTGCTTATATGGCTTTGGCAACTTCTGTTAAAGCGCGTACGATAGCACGTTTGGCCAATTCTATTTTGAAGGTATTGCTGCCGAATCCCTTTGCATCGGCTAATAAATTTTCTGCCAATACTTTAAAGTTTTCTACTGTTGCAGCTTTGCCTATTAACGCTATTTCTGCGGATTTTATCCGCCAGGGTTTATGTGCTACACCACCCAAAGCCACGCGGATATCTTTAATTACATCACCATCCAGCTCTAACGCGGCAGCTACGGAAACAATGGCAAAAGCATATGATTGCCGGTCGCGCAGCTTTAAATAAGTAACATGTTTACTCAGGTTATTTTTAGGTAAATCGAGGGAAGTTACTACATCTCCCGGTTCCAGTATGTTATCAAACTGCGGCTGATCTCCCGGCAAACGATGAAAATCCGCAAAATCAATTACCTTTTCGCCATGGATACCGGTAACATTAACTTTTGCATCCAGCGCAGCCAAAGCCACGCACATATCAGACGGATGCGTGGCGATGCAATGTTCGCTCGTTCCTAAAATTGCGTGGATTCTGTTGTAACCGTTAATTGCAGAACAGCCGCTGCCGGGTTCGCGCTTGTTGCAGGGCGTGGCCAGATCGTAAAAATAATAGCAGCGTGTACGCTGGAAAAGATTACCGCCGTTTGTAGCCATGTTACGCAACTGCGGGGAAGCACCTGCCAAAATAGCTTTGGATAGCAAAGGATAACGCTCTTCTACCTTTTGGTTGTAAGCCGTATTGGCATTGGTGGCCAGCGCGCCCAAGCGTAAACCGCCATCTGCTGTATCCTCAATTTCCTTTAAAGTGATGCGGCTTAAATCAATTAAATGATCCGGCCTTTCAACATTTTCCTTCATCAAATCAAGCAGGTTTGTACCGCCTGCAATAAATTTGAAATTAGTTTTTACACTTCCGTTTTGCACGGCATCCGCTACATCATTTGCGCGGGTATAGGAAAACGTATTCATGATTGTACCTCTCCTTTCACTTGTATAATGGCCGCGTTAATATTGGTATAAGCACCGCAGCGGCAAATGTTGCCGCTCATCAGTTCCTTAATATCCTCTAAATTGTTGGCTTTGCCTTCATTTATCAATCCAACGGCAGAACATATTTGTCCCGGCGTGCAATAACCGCATTGGAAAGCATCATGATCGATAAAAGCTTTTTGCATCGGATGCAGCTCTTTACCGTGTGACAGACCTTCGATAGTTGTAATTTCCTGTCCGTCTCTCATGATGGCTAAAGTCATGCAAGAATTAATCCGCACACCATCAACCAAAACCGTACAGGCACCGCACTGGCCGTGATCGCAGCCTTTTTTTGTCCCGGTAAAACCAATGTACTCACGCAACGCATCCAGCAAACTTACCCAAGGGGCAATTTGCAAGGTGTGCTGCTGGCCGTTTATATTTAACCGTACTTCTGCCGGTTCTGCAGGTGGAGGTGCCAGCGTAGTTTCGTGGCTCCCTGATGCTTGTTTAAAAAAATCTAACATGGCGGGTGATTGATTTTATAATGATTAATATTTTTTGACTGGAACAGGTTAGGGTAGTTTTGATCTGGCTATCAAAAATTTATCTTAATAAAAGGCTAACGGACAATCAATGTTTGATAAAAAAATAATTTAGAAGGAATCCATTTAATTAGAAGTTTACTAAATTTTATGTGATAAAAGAAGCATATTCGGGCATATGTTTTTATCAATCTAAAACTGCTAACTCCACAAAAAGATAAATTTATAAAAACCATATAAAATTTATTAAGTTATTTATTTAACCAATAATATAATTATGGAACAACCAATTTCGAGAAAACAACACGGTTTTACAGACTATAGTTACATCCCGGCTGCTGCGCTGGCTCCGGTTTTGTTTGATTTTGAAGGCGAAGAAACTGCCGCTCTTTTAACAAAAGTACAAGCCGGCGGCATCCTTTTATCCAGTTTATTTACACGTGCAGAATGGGGATTATTTAAAACGATGCCATACAAAACACATTTAATCCTGGATATTGCCATGGGCGTATTTTCGTTATCGGCACCTTGGCTTTTCGGCTTTTCCAAGCACAAAAAAGCACGCAATGCTTTTATCGTTTTAGGTATTACCGGGATTTTGGCCGGTACACTTTCTAAACCGGAAGAAATGTTGCCTACTATAATTTAGCAATCAATTATTCTATTCATAAAAACAGTATTCATTTAAAAATCAATAAATAAAATCAATATGTCAAGCAATCAAAAATATGCACTGATTACCGGTGCAACCAGCGGTATCGGTTTCGAGCTGGCTAAATTATTTGCAAAAGACCAATACAATTTGGTTATCGTTGCCAGGAACACAACCGAGTTGGAAAAAGCAGCCAATGAATTAAAACAGCATGGAATTGAAGTAATAACTATTGCTAAAGATTTATCTAAACTTGAAGGGCCGCTTGAAGTTTATAATGAAGTTAAATCTAAAGGCATTCAAATTGATGTTTTGGTAAACGATGCCGGACAAGGACAATACGGTTTATTTGCAGAAACGGATATTAACCGAGAACTGGAAATAATCCACCTGAACATTGGTGCAACTATCTCTTTAACAAAACCTTTTTTAAAGGAAATGATTGCCCGTAAAGATGGTAAAATATTAAATCTTTCTTCCATCGCCGGCAAAACACCTGGCCCGTATCAATCTGTATATCACGGTACCAAAGCTTTTATCCAATCTTTTACAGAAGCTTTGCGTTCTGAAACTAAAGATACTGGTGTAACCTTCACGGCTTTATTACCCGGCAAAACCGATACCGATTTCTTTAACAAAGCCCAAATGGAAGATTCTAAGATGATGGAACAAAGCGGGTCTGACCCGGCAGATGTTGCCAAAGACGGTTACGAAGCTTTGATGGCTGGGGACGATATGGTAATTTCCGGCTTTAAAAATAAAGTAATGGTTGGTTTAAGCAATGTTACGCCGGATCATTTGGTGGCTGACGGTATGAAAAAACAACAAGAACCAAAATAATTACAAGCTTCTTTTATCAGATAAAAAGCCCTGAACTTTAGATAAGTTCAAGGCTTTTTTTATTTATTACTAATTCTTAACTCCGGAGTTTTGGTAATTTTTATAATCAAAAAACGGAGCAGATAAATAATCAGGCCAATAATTGCAATTGCAATCAAACCGAAAATTAAACCGGCTTTAAATGCACCTTCTACCAATCCGCATCCGGAAAATAAAAATGTTACAACTAAACAAACAAGTGGCAAGGCAAATTTTTTCATAAGTTTTATGTATTGAAATAGTGTTTAAATTAACGTTTAAGATTTTAATTTTACAAATGATCAAAGCTAAATAATACACAGTTTGTTTTAATGCAGCCTGTACTTCTTTTATCACATAAAAAATCCTCTGAACTTGGATTATAATTCAGAGGATTTTTTTAAAGATGGATGATTTCTATATTATGGCTTCAACACAACTTTTACACAATCATCTTCTTTATTTTTGAAAATATCATAACCGTGTGCCACTTCACTCAAAGGTAAAGTGTGCGAAATAATATCGTCCAAAACTACTTTTTCGGTTGTAACCAGCTCAATTAAATGATCGATATAATTTAAAACCGGTGCCTGGCCTTGCTTAATCGTAATGCCTTTATCAAACATACGGCCCAACGGGAAATTATCGAAAGGCGTACCGTAAACACCAACAACCGTAACAGTTCCGCCGCGGCGCACTGCTTGGAAACAAGTTTCCAACACTTTCATACTTCCTTTTTCAAAGTTGACTGTTGCTTTTACCTTATCCAAAAAAGAACGCTCGGCTTCAAAACCTACGGCATCCACACAAACATCTGCACCACGACCTTGCGTCATCTCGCGGATTACTTCTACCACATCCACATCATGCGGGTTTAACGTTTCCACTTTATTTACATCTTTTGCTCTTTTTAAGCGGTAATTTTCCGGGTCGATTGCAATCACACGGCTTGCACCATGTATCCAGGCTGCTTTTTGGGCCATCAGGCCAACCGGGCCAGAACCGAAAATGGCAACTACTTCTCCGCCTTTCATTTGTGCCCAATCAATTGAAGACCAACCGGTCGGAAAAATATCCGTTAAAAAAAGCACTTGGTTATCCGTCATGTTATCCGGCACTTTACGCGGGCTGATATCAGCATAAGGCACACGTACATATTCTGCCTGGCCGCCGGAATAGCCTCCGTATAAATCAGTATAACCAAAAAGTGCACCTCCTTTTTCATCTAACAAACCACCATCCGGGCCGTAATGTTCGTAATTAGAATTTTCGCAATGCGGGGAAGCACCGTGCTGGCAGAAAAAGCAATGGCCGCAGGCAATCGGGAAAGGCACAACTACACGATCTCCTTTTTTAAGGTTTTTTACGTTTGCGCCAACTTCTTCCACAATTCCCATAAACTCGTGGCCAACAATCATATCTTTTAATTGCGGGATGCCACCATCCAAGATATGCAAATCAGAACCGCAAATGGCAGTAGAAGTAACTTTTAAAATAACATCTCCGGCATCTTCAATGCGCGGGTCATCAACGGTATCATAACTAATGTCACCGGGTTTGTGAAAAACTGCTGCTTTCATAAATAGGTTAATTTTTATTGATTATTTTTATTAATAATTAAATTTAACATTTACGAGGATTTAAAGTTTCATAATTATTACTTGCAGGATAATCTTGTAACCATTTTATTACGGTCAGGATTTAGGATAAATAAAAATTTGTACTTCTTTTATATCTAAAATAAATTGTGCTAATCAGATTGAACAGAGCATAACAATTTTATATTAAAACATGAATTATATACTTTATTTAAGTACAGCTTGCCAGGTTTTTTATGTAGAAGAGATGGAAGCAATGCTGATTAAAATTAGAAGTAACAATAAAAAATTCGGCGTTACCGGCGTTTTGCTTTACAGCGGAAGAAGTTTTTTACAATTTATAGAAGGAGAACAGGAAATTTTGAATCAAATGATGCAAAAAATAGGAAAAGACAGCCGCCATTATAACATTGTAAAACTGGCCAGCGGTACAAGTGAAGAAAGGCTTTTTGCAGATTGGAATATGGCTTTTAAAGTTTCTACCGATGATGAAATTAAACAGTTAGAAGGATTTATCGATCCAAGTAAGCCGGATTTTTATGCTACTTTACAAGGTGAAAAACCACATCCGGTGGTTAGTATTTTAAAATCCTTTGCAGAAAATAACAGGATGCATTAAAATTGAATCTTCAAATTAAACTTGTAAAAGCTTTTTCTTCAAACACAGTCCTTTATTCAAATCCTGTAGTATAATTATACTGTTTTTATCACCTAAAAAACAGTAAAGCTCAGTAAAAGTACAACCGGTTATTTTAATCAGAAACGGTTATGAATTTCCGTTATGATGCGTACTATTTCTCCCCGGATTGCTGCTGTTGGCCGTACAAAGTTGTTGTTTTGATAAGAAAAAATCAGCCGCTTTCCCTTCCGCGTTACAAGGTAGCCGCTTTGGTTATAATTGTTGGTTAAAGAACCGGTTTTCCCCCAAACAAAAGGAATGCCGTTATCGGTTTTATAAGCATTGCGTAACGTCCCGGAAACGCCGCCTTCCGGCAGTAAACTGTGTAATTTCTGTTCGTTATTAACCTTAATCCAGATTTTTTGCAGCAATGCAATTAGCATTCTTGGCGTAAATAAATTTTGGCGCGACAAGCCCGAACCATCGGCCCATTGCGGCTCATCCGGCAAGTCCTTCAAAAAGTTTTTCTTACTGAAATTGATTACTGCTTCAGTGCTTAAATTTCCGGGCAAAGTAGAAGAACAAACCAGCAATAATTGCTCAGCAACAAAATTATCGCTTGGCCAAAGCATTTGCTTGTAAACAGAATCCGAAGCAATACTGTAAAGCGTTTTTGCCGCTTTCGGCAGTTTTAAATTAACAAGTGTAACCTGCTTTTTTAAAGTATCCTGTAACAAAGCAAGCGTTAACTCCAGACTGGTTTTCCAAGGAATTTCTTGTTCAAAATTTTGCGGGACTTGTGTACTTGGATGTACAAACCTGTTCTCGAAAATGCTTCTTTTAACAGTATATTTTTGCGGATGAAAAGAACTGTCTGCCTGCAAATACTGCTGGAGATAAGCCGGTTTAATTTGTAATTTCCCATGTGCATCTGCAGTAATTACGGCAACATTATCTTCTATTGGTAACGCGTTAATTTCTGCCTGATAATAATCGTTATAATCGCCATACGGCCAACCTTCGCCATAAAAATTTCCGCTAAAATTGGATGCCGAGTAAAAAAGTTTTTGCGGTGCATTCTTTAACAATTCGTAAACTTTGGTTGATTTTAAAGTAGAATGTAAGAAAGAAGGATCACCTGTTCCCCAGAAAATCAAAGAATCATTTTTAACAATATAACGCAAACCGGGAATAGAATCGCTCAGCATTTGCAGCGCGGTATAAAAAGTAAAAAGCTTAGTATTGGATGCCGGCGTAAAATATTTGTTAGAATTGAATTCATAAATCATTTTGTTTTTGTCCTGATCGTACAAAGCAAAACCAGTAAAATGATCTTGGTTAATAGTTGATTGTTTAAATATTTTGCTGATTTTATGTTCGGTAATTTGATGCGCGCAACCGGAAACGGTAAAGATAATTAGGGCATAAAAACAGTATTGGATTAAAGCTTTGATAGATAAAATATCTGATTTGTATAACGTTTGTATTCGTATTTGCATGATGAAATAAATATTGTAAATCAATATAAAGATTACCTTTAGTACAATTTAAACAACCACATTTTCCAATCCATCCAAATATCCCTGATCCACATCCGCACCAATACCAGGTTCATCTGTCAGTTCTAATTGCATACCGTTATACTTGCAACCGCCGGTTACCGGGTCAATTAAATGTCCGAGTAAACAAGTATCCAAGTCAAAAAAACAAATATTTTTAAAAGCCATTGCAAAGTGGACGTTTGCGGTTAAGGCCAGCCGGCTTTCCAACATCCCGCCTTGCATACAGTTCATATTATTTTTTTCGGCAATTTGATTTATTTTGATTGCTTCGTTTATGCCGCCACTTTTGGCAAACTTGATGTTGATGTATTTTGCAGCTTTATTCCGGATCATCCGTTCGGCATCCCAATGCGTGTATACGCTTTCATCGGCCATAATTGCAACCGGCGAAAGTTTGCAAAGTTCGGGCAGCAATTCATCATTATAAGTTCGCATCGGTTGTTCACAAAACTCGATATTGTATTTTTCCAGGGCTTGTAAAATTAACACTGCTTCTTCAAAAGTCCAGCCCTGGTTTGCATCCAAACGTAAAACAATATCGAACCCGATTGCCTGGCGAATTTGTTTAATCCGTTCTACATCCAAGTTTGGTTGTTTGCCCAGCTTTACTTTGATTATCTTGTAACCTTGTTCTTTAAATTTTACTGCTGATTTTGCCATCGCTTCCGGCGTGTTGATTCCAATTGTGATATCAGTTTCAATCCTGCGTTTTTCTCCGCCTAAAAACCGGTACAAAGGTTTGTTTACAAATTTGGCTGCCAAATCATACAATATCATGTCGAATGCACTTTTTATCGTATAATTTCCGGCCGTGTACAAATGCAGTTCTGCCAAACGATCTTCGATAGCTGCTGCATCTTTATTTTTCCACAAAGCAGCAAAATCCTTCGCCATTTCAAAACAGGTTGATTGTGTTTCGCCAACAATCATCGGGAAGGCAGAACACTCGCCGACGCCGCTTAAACCAATATCTGTTTGTGCGCGGATAAAAATATTCTGTGCATAATCCATGGTACCGGTAGCAATCGTAAACGGCTCCATCGGGATAGAATATTTATAAATTCGGAAAGCAGTAAATTTCATTTTTATGATCCTGATTTAAACAGATAACAGCCGGTTACTTCCTGATCTTTAATTATTTACCAGTTTTTGCGCACGGTATAAATTATTTGTCGACTGTAAAATTTTGGCTTTCAACTTTGGATTATAATTGGGATGCTTCTCCAGAAAAGCCTGAACAACCTGATATGCTTCTTTACTTTGATAGTTCCCAAATACGGCACCAAGCCAGGATTGCGGGAAAAATACATCACCGGTTTTCTGGATTTCCTCAACCAGTTCTAAACTTTCCGGCAAATATTTAACAGCAGTATTTTGCCGCAGCGGATGGTTTAAATAAAACAATGCCGTAGCCACGGAAGATTCTTTCTGTCTGTTTTTCCGGTCTTTTAAACTGATAAAAAAAGCATCTCTTTCGGCCACATTTGCTGATAAAGCAGGCATTAAAAACGCTAACCTTTCTTTCCGGTCGATATTTTTAATACGCGCCTCTTGTTGTTTCAAAACCTGATTTGCCGTATCACTTTTTAAAGCGATGGAAAGCGCAAGCGAGGTATAATCTTCTTCGGTCAATTTTACGCCTGCCGGCGGCTGCTGTTTTTGCCAGATATTGTAGATTTTGCTTTGTGCAGCCGCGTTTAAATAAACATCCTGGTAAGCTTTAAAAAGTATTTTTTTATTATTCGGTTGTGTTTGCTGCTCCATTGCATCCCATAAATTTTGCGCTAAATCAGTGCTTAGCGCAAGCCTTTTTTCGGGCAAGGTAAACTCCCAGTAAATGTTGGTGATGTAACCTGTAATCAACCGTAAATTCAGTTCGGTTTTTTCTATGGTTAAACCTTTGGCCAACAGTTGCAGCAACTCATCCGGCTTAAAATAACGGCCGTTCAACATGTTTTCGTAAGCATTGATATAAGCCGAAGCACGTTGCAGCGGACGGTCAAAAGTAAACCAATGATCTGCCAAATCTTTACCGGAAGGAAATAAACCGTAACCCATTCCGTCGGCATTAAATAAAATAAAATCCGGTTTCGCCAATCCCGATGCTTCTTTTAGCACTACTTTTTCCGCGTTCATATTAACCGGAATCGTTTTTTGATGATCAGCATAAATCAGCATAACCTGAAAAGCTTGCGGCCAAATACGTTTTGCGCCTGTTTCCGGATGCTGAGAAATGGTGAAATTGCTGATCTTGTTTCCGCTGTAATTTACCTGTTCATCAAACACCGGCCTGCCCGGCTGATTCACCCAAACCTTGTTCCATTCGTACAAATTGGTTTTGCTGTATTTGCTTAAAATTGCAATCAAATCATCCCAGGTTGCGTTACTGTAAGCATATTTTTTGAGGTATTCGCGGATGCCTTTTTGGAAGTTTTCCTTACCCATCAGCAACTCCAGCTGCCGCATCATAATCGGTGCTTTATGGTAGATGATATTTCCGTACAAAGAACCTGCATCCTGCAAATTATCAAGCTGTTGCCGGATCGGATTTGCACCTTGCGTACGGTCAACGCCATAAGCTGCCGGGTAATGGTCCAGCAGAAATTTTAGGTTGAAAGTTTGGTTGCCCATCATTTTTTCGGTTACTTTATCGGCCATAAAATTGGCAAAAACCTCCTTCATCCAAACATCGTTAAACCACTTCATCGTTACCATATCGCCAAACCACATGTGCGCGGTTTCGTGCGAAATCACGTTAGAACGCGCAATAAACTGATCTTTGGTAGCACCTTCATCCAGGAAAAGCCCGGATGCTTTGTACTGCACTTCGCCCGGATGTTCCATTCCGCCAAACTGGAAATCAGGGATGGCCACAAAACCAACTTTTTGAAAGGGGAATTTAATACCCGTCCAGTTTTCTAAAAAATCAATTGCATTTTTATGGGCCATAAAAATGGAATCAACACTCAATTTTATTTTGGATGAATCCGTTTCCCGGTACAAAAACATTGCCTGATGATTGCTGATATTCTGCCTTGCATCGGTGTATTTCCCTGCAGTGAAAGAGAAAAGGTAAGTTGGAAGAAGATCAGAATTGGCAAAATGATAAGTAGTTTGCTTTTCAGTTATTACAGAATCTGCTTTACTATTTGCCAGCACTTTCCAGCCATTCGGCACCTGCAAAACAAGGCCAAATTTTGCTTTTAAATCAGGTTGATCAAAGCATGGAAAAACGGTTCGGACACGATCCGGCACGAAAAGCGCGTATAAATAATCGTTGTTTCTATTGAGGGAAGCATCGCCGGCAATAAATTCTATATCAATTTCATTCTTACCGCGATGCAAAAGTTTTCGATCAATAATTAAATGCTCATCTTTCAAATTTATGACTGTTTTTTCTCCGTTAACAACTATTGATTTTACATGATCAGCATTTTGTTTAAAATCCAATTGAAGATTTTGATCTGCCAAACTTATGTTAAAGCTGATACTTTCTTTGGCATCAATTGCTTTACTTTTTTCGGCCGGAATATCAAAATTTAACTTGTATTGAATGTTGCTGATTATTGAATGCCGATAACTTGCCAACTCCAAAGAAACGCCCGGTTCTATCGCAATCGGTTTAATTTTTTGCTGCGCGGAAGTTGTAAAGTTTAATCCAAGTAATAGAAATGTACCGATAAAAGAAGTATTCATTTTAATGTTAGATCTTATTTGAATATATTTTATAAACTTTTGGTCAAAATACAAATCACTTATAATAAAAAAGTGTAATACAAATGTAGTTATATTAAAAACACCTATATTTGATTATCATGAGTGATAAAGAAATTAAATTGGTTGTTAATTCCATTAAAAAAAATGGAAAAATGATATCGAAAGATAAAGCCAAAACAAAAACATTTCTTAAAAAATTAGGCATTCTTACTAAAAACGGCAATGTATCGCCTGCATATAAAGAAATATGTATTCCGATAGGTCGGGGTTAATTCTTGGCTTTCATGGTTGCGATCTAAAAGTTAGAGATAAAGTAGTTGCAGGATTATCACAATTACGAAAAAGTACAAATTCTTATGATTGGCTTGGAGATGGAATTTATTTCTGGGAAAACAGTCCGACAAGGGCTTTAGATTTTGCAACAGCGCTTAAAAGAAAATCAAAAAAACATAGTCAAAAAATTGAAACTCCTGCCGTTCTGGGTGCTATAATAGACCTGAAACATTGCCTTGACCTTACCGAATTTAAAAATCTGCAAATTTTGAAAACCGGTTACGACACTTTGAAAGAATTATTAGATACCCAAGGCTTAGAATTACCAAAAAATATAGAGGTAGGAGATTCTAAAGATTTATTAATTCGGCATTTGGACTGCGCAGTTATAAAGACAATCCATGAAAATAACGCAGCAGAAAATCGATATGATTCTGTTAGAGGAATGTTTATAGAAGGCGATCTTCCTTATCCCAATGCTGGATTTCGAGAAAAAAACCATGTACAAATTTGTATCAGAAATCCTAATTGCATTAAAGGGTATTTTATCCCTCGTGAATTGGTTAAATTTTAGTTTCTAAGCAACTGTAAAATAACACCGTAACTCATCCAAGCCATCGTTGCAACTACCAAAACGCCCAACACGGTTAACCATAACGGTTGTTTGTAAGTGGAAATTATTTTAGATCGATAAGCGGCTACCAGCATAATCCCTAAAGAAATCGGCAGGATAAAACCGTTGATCGCGCCAACCGTTAGCAAAATTTTAACCGGCTTACCGATCATCAAAAAAATGATGCCCGAAAGAATGATAAAGCCAATGATGATTTGCCGGTTAAACTTCAAAATAAAAGGATGAAAACTTTTGATAAAAGAAACGGATGTATAAGCTGAACCGACCACGGAAGAAATTCCTGCCGACCACATTACCAAACCAAATAATTTATAGCCAAATGCGCCCGCTGCCAATTGAAAAACCGAAGCAGCCGGATTGCCGGGATCAAGTTTTCCGCCGGCACTAACCACGCCTAAAGCGGCAATAAACAACAAAATCCGCATTAAGGAAGCTAATCCAACCGCGCTCAAAGCACCTTTATTAATGGCCGGCAGGTTTTGTTGTCCGCTTAAACCAGCATCCAGCAAACGGTGCGCACCGGCAAAAGTAATGTATCCGCCAACGGTTCCGCCAACAATTGTTAGCACGGCAACAAAGCTAAAATGTGTTGGGTTGACCGAACGGATGACCGCTTCTGCCAGCGGCGGTTTGCTGATATAAGCAATAAAAAGTGCCAGCAGAATTTTTAATCCGCCCATGATTTTGGCAAATAAATCCATTGCTTTTCCGGCTTCTTTGTAGATGAAAATACCAATGGCGATGATCGCACTCATCACTGCGCCCTGGCCAACACTTACGCCAAACAGAACATTTAAACCCAAACCGGCACCGGCAATATTGCCGATATTGAAAGCCATTCCGCCTAAAAAAACCAGAAAGGAAATGAAATAACCTAAGCCCGAAAAAACCTTGTTGGCAATATCCTGCGCAGGCTGATCAGCAACGGCAATAATGCGCCAGATATTTAGCTGTGCGATGGCATCCAAAACTACAGAAAGCAAGATCACGAAACCAAAACTCGCACCCAACTGAGCCGTAAATACAGCAGTTTGCGTTAAAAAACCCGGACCGATTGCAGAAGTTGCCATCAAAAAAGCAGCACCAACTAAAACGCTCCAGTTGTATTTTTTCGTCATAATCCCGGTGCTTTGATGCTGATGCCCTCGCTTTTTAATTTTGCGTTGATAGTCCTGGCAAATTCTAAGGCGTGCGCGCCATCGCCATGTAAGCACAACGTTTCGGCTTTTAGCGGGATGCTTCTTTTATCAACCGAAATTACCTGTTGCTGCTGCACCATCAGCATTACCTGTTCGATGGCTAACTTTTCCTCGGTAATCATCGCGTTGTTTTGCGTACGAGGCGTTAGCGAACCATCATCCTGATAAGTGCGATCTGCAAAAACCTCGGATGCTGTTTTTATGCCTGTATTTTCGGCGGCTTTAATCAGCTCACTTCCCGCCAAACCGTACAAAATTAAATCGGCATCAAAATCGCGTACGGCTTCCGCTATTGCTTTGGCCAGTTTTGCATCTTTTGCCGCCATATTATACAACGCGCCATGCGGTTTTACGTGATGCAGTTTTCCGTTTGCCGCTTTTACAAAACCGGATAAAGCGCCAATCTGGTAAAGCGTAATCTGGTAAACTTCGTTTGCAGAAATTTTCATTTCTCTTCGGCCAAAACCTTGTAAATCGGGCAGTCCCGGATGTGCGCCGATTGCCACGCCTTTTTTTATCGCCGTAAAAACAGTACGCTGCATAACCTCCGGGTCGCCGGCATGGAAACCGCAGGCGATGTTGGCAGAGGTAATAGAATCAAACAAAGTTTCGTCATTGGGCATTGGGTAATTTCCGAAGGCTTCGCCCATATCGCAGTTTAGGTCGATTTGCATAAGTAGTTTTTTTAACAGAATTTATATCTAACAGCAGCCGTTAATTTTTGCAATTGCTGTTCCCGTTCAAAATACAATATTTCCGCTTCCTGACGGGAAATTTCTTTAAAATAAACTGTATCTCCAGGAGAAAGTTGTCCGCATAAAGGCAAATCTACCGCTGCAACCTGTGCAATCCTTGGATAACCGCCGGTGGTTTGGCAATCCGCCATCAAAATAATTATGCTGCCGCTGCCCGTAACCTGTATCGTGCCGGGCGTAACCGCGGTAGAAAGCAGTTGTTTTTTTACTAACGGATTTATGACTGCGCCTTCCAAATGGTAACCCATTCGGTTGCTGCGCAAACTTAATTGATAAGGCAAAGACAGGAAATCAACAATCGAACGGCCATCAAACCAAACAAATTCTTTCGCCGGCACTACGCGGATACTTCTTTTATCGGGTAAAAAAAGCTGCCTGGCGATGCTCCATTTCGGGTAATTGATGCTATCACCTTGTAACTTATTTAAAATATTTTTTGCTGTTTCTGTTGATTGATTTCTGTTTGATAAAATATCTCCGGCTTGCAATTGCCGGCCCTTAAAACCGCCAAAATAAGCTGTTAGATAAGTGCTTCGGCTGCCTAATATTTCGGACACATCCCAACCGTCGGGAACAGCTAAATAAGTACGGCTGCCTTTCGGGTTTTTGATCAGGCTGATGATGGTTCCGGCGGGAATAAAAACCGGCCTTTCCGAAAGTATATTTTGATGATCGGCTTGAAAAATTGCTCCGTCGCCGGCATAAGCAATCAGGATATCGGTTTCAGCTTTAAAAACGGCATCGGCATAAGTAAACTCAATTACGGCTGCATTTTCATGGTTACCAATCGCGATGTTGGCAATTCTGGCAGACAGCGTATCCATCGCACCGGAAACCGGAACGGCTTGGGAAAGATAATTATATCGGCCCAAATCCTGCACGGTGCTTAAAATACCGGGTTTAATTACGCTGATCTGCATCTGGTTTAATCGCGGTATTGTTCAAATTCCTGTTGATCAATCGGTTTAAAAACAATCCGGTCGCCACTTTTTAAAAGTGCAGGCGGCACCTTTTCAGCATTAAATAAAGTAAGCGGTGTTCGGCCGATCAATTGCCAGCCGCCGGGTGTTTCTAAAGGATAAATACCTGTTTGCTGCCCCGCAATACCTACAGAACCGGCCGGAATTACTTTCCGCGGTAAAGCTTTTCGGGGCGTGTTTAACAAAGCCGGCAGTCCGCCCAAATATGCAAAACCGGGTACAAAACCCATCATATAAACTTCGTAAACGGCAGAAGAATGTAGGGAGATTACTTCTTTTACCGTTAAATTATTCAGGTGTGCAACTTCTTCCAGATCCGGGCCGAAAACGCCGCCGTAGCAAACCGGAATCGTTACTGTTTTTACCGTATTAATTTCGTCATCGCCCGTTTCGTTTGTTAGTTGGCTGAGGTAAGCCGAAACTTTTTCAAAGCAATCATGCCCGGGGAAATCCACGTTCTTAATCACTTGTAGCGGATCAAAAAACACCGATAAAGTGGTGTAAGCAGGTACCGTAGTTTTAAAACCGGGAAATGGTTTTTGATGAATCAGCCGATCTAACTGCCTAATCTGCTTCAGCGTTTCCTGTCTGATTTCGTATCCGAATTCAATCGTGATAGCTTGTTCACTTAAAAAATAAATTGTAAAATCAGTTTTAACGGCCTGCTCGTTTTCCATAAGCCGTCAATTTAATATTAAGCCGTTAATCCTGCAAATAACCCGAATTTTTTGTGCTGATTTATTGGAAGCTGCTGATATTATATTAGCTTTTGCTTAAAATTGATTACTTCTGTTCTCGGCAACAACCTAATTTTATGCTGTACAAAATGAGATATTCCCGATATCAAACCGAAATTGATTTAAACCGATGTTGCCCGAATTAAAGTTGCTAAACTTTATCACTTTTAGTTTTTATGCCATAAAAACAGCATCAGTATTTTATCTTAATTTTTATGCCGATGCTTCTTTTACCGTACAAAAATCCGGAATGAAAATTATTGTACAAGTGATGGATTTGAAGGAAACGTATCTAATTTTAGCGAAGCGGTTTCCTATCAAATCAAGTAAAATTACGGACGGGGGAAATAAAAAAACTCTTTAACAAGGAATAAAAAATGCCAAAAATAAGTACTTTATCATGTTGTTTCTTAGCTGTTGTATTTTTTTCGTCCTGCAAGAAACCTACACTCTTCGAAAATATATCTTCTTCCCATTCGGGTATTCATTTTAATAATCTGATCACCGAAAATGATTCGATCAATCCGCTGGATATGGTTAACATTTACAACGGCGGCGGCGTTGGTATCGGTGATTTTAACAACGATGGTTTGCCCGATATTTATTTTACCGGCAACCTGGTTTCCAACAAATTGTACCTGAATAAAGGCGATTTCAAGTTTGAAGACGTTACCGATGATGCCGGCGTTGGCGGGTTGGGCCGCTGGGGAAGAGGTGTTTCCGTTGTTGATATCAATAACGACGGGCTGATGGATATTTACGTTTGCAATACCATTTACAAAGATCCGCAGCGAAGGAAAAACCTGCTTTATATTAACCAGGGAAAAGGTAAAAACGGCGTTCCGCATTTTAAAGATATGGCGAAGGAATACGGCCTGGATATCAACACACAATCTACCATGGCCAACTTTTTTGATTATGATAACGACGGCGATCTCGACATGTATTTAACGGTAAACGGGGCATCCATCGGAGATGACCAGCTGCGGTTTGGATTTTCCAACCAAAATACGCCCGGCAGAAGTACCGGCAGGTTATACCGGAATGATGAAAATCCGTCGGCAAATCATCCCGTGTTTCGCGATGTTTCTAAACAGGCCGGCATCACGCTTGACGGCTATGGCCATTCGGCCGTTATTGCCGATTTAAACCGCGACGGCTGGAAAGATATTTACGTGGCCAATGATTTTATTTCTGCCAATATTCTGTACATCAACAACCACGACGGCACTTTTACAGATCGTGCACGCGAATATTTTAAACATACTTCCTATAACGCGATGGGCCAGGACATCCAAGACATTAATAATGACGGGCTTGCAGATGTTTTTGAGCTGGATATGAACCCCGAAGATAACTTCCGGAAAAAGATGATGCTGGGTGCAAACAGCTACCAAACCTTCCAAAATTTTGATACATACGGTTATCAATACCAATATGTGCGCAACACTTTACAGCTGAATCAGGGGCCGAGAGTCGGCCGGAACGATTCGATCGGCAGTCCGGCTTTTAGTGAAATTGCATTTATGAGCGGCATCGCCCAAACCGATTGGAGTTGGTGCCCTTTAATTACCGATTTTGATAATGACGGTTTCCGGGATGTAGTGATTACGAATGGTTTCCCGAAAGATGTTTCCGATCATGATTTTATGGCTTACCGCGACGAAGCTTTTGCCGTTACCCCGAAAAAGAAAATTATCGAACAGATTCCGCAGATTAAACTGCATAATTATGCTTTTCAAAATAAAGGCGACCTTACTTTTAGTGATGTAACCAAAACCTGGGGTTTAACGGTGCCGAAGTTTTCTAACGGTGCCGTTTATGTTGATTTAAATAATGACGGCGCGATGGATATGATCATCAACAATATCGATGATGAAGCTTTGATTTACAAAAATACGGCGCGCGAAAAAAATCCGGGCAGCACGCATTATCTGCAAATCAGGTTTTCCGGAGACCGTAAAAATTTGAACGGTTTAGGTGCTTCTGCCGATATTTATTACAACCACGGGCAGCATCAGGTTTACGAAAACACGCCTTACCGCGGCTATTTGTCCACCATTCAAAACATCGCCCATTTTGGTTTAGGAAAAATAACGCTGTTAGATTCTGTAGTGATTAACTGGCCAAACGGCAAAAAGCAGTTATTGCAGCACGTAAAGGCAGACCAAATGCTTGTTACTGATTTTTATGCCGCAAAAGAAGCATCGAAACTGCAGCAGCCCTTAATCAACACAAAATCGTTGTTTAAAGAAGTTACCGCCGCAATGAGCGTGCATTACAACGATAAAAATTATGATTTTATCGACTTTAATATCCAGAAATTATTGCCGCACAAGTTTTCAGAATACAGTCCGGCTTTGGCTGTAGGCGATGTAGACGGAAACGGTTTGGACGATTTGGTTGCCGGCGGCGGAACCGGTTTGCCGGCACAGCTTTTTTTACAGCAGCAAAAAGGGAAGTTTTTGCAAAAAGATGCTTATAAAAGAGATAACTCCAACTACAGTTTCAAAGATGAGGGCTTGCTCCTTTTTGATGCCAACGGCGATGGAAAGTTAGATTTATATATTGCCAGCGGCGGTTATAAAGATGCGCCAAACAGCAAAACTTACCAGGACAGGCTTTACTTAAATGATGGAAAAGGCAGTTTTACTCTTACCGAAAATGCTTTGCCGCAAAATTTTACAAGTAAACTTTGCGTTAGGGCGATGGATTATAATAAAGACGGTAAGCTGGATTTATTTGTTTCCGGCCGGGTTAACCCCTGGAATTATCCAAAGCCGGTTTCCAGTTTTATTTTCAGGAACGACAGTAAAAACGGTATTGCCAAATTTACAGATGTAACCAGCCGGGTTGCGCCGGCCTTGAAAAATATCGGTTTGGTTTGCGATGCTTTGTTTACCGATTATAATAATGACGGCTGGCCGGATTTGATTTTAGCCGGCGAGTGGATGCCGGTAACTTTCCTACAAAACAATAAAGGAACTTTTACCGATCAAACTGCAAAAACCGGCATCAGCAATAAAAAAGGCTGGTGGAATACAATTATTGCCGGAGATTTCCGGCATACCGGCCATATGGATTATATCGTTGGGAACACCGGTTCCAACACACTTTACCAGGCAAGCGAGAAATTTCCGGCAAATGTTATCGCTAAAGATTTTGATCAAAACGGCGGTTACACGGCAATTCCTTCTATTTATTTACCGGATCAAAACGGCGATAAAAAAGAGTTTCCGGTATCCGGCCGGGAAGATTTGCTGAAGCAGATGATCAGCATGAAAAGAAAATTTACCAATTATAAATCATATGCTGCCGCTACGATGGATGATATTTTATCGCCCGAACAACGAAAAGGAACTTTAAAACTATCCGTTAACGAGCTTCGCTCTTGTTATCTTAAAAATGAAGGAAACGGAAAATTCACCCTAATTCCACTGGTAAAAGAAGCACAGGTATCTGCCTTAAACGGAATGGTGGCTGATGATTTTGACGGCGATGGCAATTTGGATGTGATTATCAACGGAAACGATTACGGAACGGATGTTTCTATTGGCCGTTACGATGCGCTGAACGGATTGATGCTGAAAGGCGACGGCAAAGGAAATTTTAAACCGCTTTCTATTTTACAAAGCGGCATTTACCTCCCCGGAAACGGCAAAGCACTGGTAAAACTGCAAAGCAGCGACGGCAGATATTTGCTGGCCGGCAGTCAGAACAAAAGCAGCCTAAAGATTTTTGCCCTTAAAAGAAGCATCAAAACATTGCGCCTGCAGCCGCAAGATATATTTGCAACTATTACTTATAAAAACGGCACAACCGTTAAGCAGGAATTTTATTACGGCTCGTCTTTTTTATCGCAATCGGGCAGGTTTTTAAATCTTGAAAAAAACATGGCAAGCGTTAATATCACAGAAATAAACGGCCGTAGCAGAAGTATTAAACTGAAATGAAATATTTTATCAACAAAAAAGCCCTGAATAAATCCAAGGCTTTTCCTGTTGATACAAGTTCCTGGTTAATTAATAGCCGGGATTTTGTGTGATGGTTGAATTATTAGCAATTACGATTTGAGGGATCGGCATTAAATCTTTACCGTTCGGGATGGTGATGCCGTACGTATTTTTAACGTAGTTGATGTGTTCTCCGGATCTTCTTAAATCAAACCATAACGACATTTCACCGGCTAATTCATGGCGGTATTCTGTTAATAAAATTTGTGTAGCATCTCCTGTTTTTGGTCCTAAACCAGCTCTTTTTCTAATCTGGTTGTTGATGATATCCAATGCTGCAGCCTGGTTTCCGCTTTTAAGCAGTGCCTCAGCTTTGCTTAACAATACTTCGCCGTAACGCATCATGATTACATTTTGGCCGCTAAAAATATTTGATAAGCCGGTAGAACCTGTTATACTTGGGTCTCTCCAAAACTTAGTGCCATAATAACCGGATCTTAATCCGTCGGCACCTTTCCATGGGTTAGCAACTGTACCGCAGGTATTCATGGTAACACCATTTACGGTGTAATTTGCAATAATTTTAGGGTACATTGATATTTTGATAGCCGGACTTGGGTGTACATCGCCGGGGCCGATTACCGTTGCCAGTTTGCGTTTGTCGCCGTCTTCAAAAGAAGTATACAATTTAGGGTCTGCGTATGCATAGCCGAAATTGGAAACTTCTTCAGGCATACCAAAGGAAGATAACCAGTGTGATTCATTAGAGTGGCCCCAGGACTGATCACCTCCGGAAGCTACTAAAAACTGTATCTCAAATATAGATTCTGCATTGTTTTGATGATCAAACTCGTGGATGTCAATAAAATTTGGCATCAACTGGTATTTACCATCCAACTGATTATAAGTAGCTACTGCATCACTATATTTTTTTAACCACATCTGTGCGGCACCTTCGTAAGCCAAAGCAGCACCTTTGGTTGCGCGGCCCAAATCAGCAGCAGCATAATCTTCTTTAAACGGTAAAAGGTTTGCAGCGGTTTGCATATCAGCAACTACAGAAGTAAACACTTCGTCCTGTGTATTCCGCGGATGGCGGCCGGCATCGGTTGTGGTTTGTAATTCTAACGGCACACCGCCGAAGTTAGCTGCTAAATAATAGTAAAACACACCTCTCAAAAAATAGGCTTGTCCGGTTAACTGATTCGCCAGTTTAGTATCAATAATGCCGTTAGCTTTCATTTGTGCAACAATCGGGATAGCAGAATTTGCCCTTGCAATCCCCTGGTAACAGCGTACCCAGAAGGTATTAAGCGGATCAAAACCGGTTGGCACTTCATATCTTTCAAAAAAAGTATCAGAACCGTAATTTTTAAAATCTTGTGAAAGGAAATTGGCTTGGTACCAAAGGGATTTCAACATAAAATCCACATTATCAAATGTATCATAAATGGCATTGACCAAGTTTATTCCGTCTGCCGGTTTTTTAAATAAAGCATCCTGGGAAATATTTGATGAGTCTTTTTGGTTGAGGAAATCCTTGGAACAACCCAACGGCAGCGTTAACGCCGCGCCGAGGGAAAGAACAGTTATATAATTTTTTAATTTCATGATCTTGATATTTAATTTGATTAAAATGTCACGTTCAACCCAAGTGAATAAAACCTGGATGAAGGATAAGTACCTACATCAATGCCGGAAGTCGTTACACTTCTTCCACCATTGGTAGGATCAGGTGTCTGGCCGATTTCCGGGTCTAAACCGGTATATTTTGTAATTACAAACAGGTTCTGTGCACTTACATACAAACGTATCCTTGATAAGGCAATACTTTTAGCTAATGATACAGGAAGTGTGTAACCGATCTGCAAGTTCTTTAATTTTACAAAACTGCCATCTTCCACATAAACATCTGACGGGCGGGTATTGCCATTGTCATCAGGTTTGGTTATCCTGGCATAACGGTTGGAAGGATTAGACGTAGTCCAGGCATTGGCTAAATATTCCTGGCTAATGTTTTCAATACCGATACCACCTTGTGTAGCACCAAATGTTTCTAAAGTACGTTCAGCATAGTTGTATATTTTATTACCGACAGAAGCATAGAAAAAAGCATTAAAATCAAACTGTTTGTAAGATGCATCCAGGTTTAAACCTGTAAAAAATTTAGGTATCGGGCTACCTAACTGAACACGATCATCATCGGTAATTCTTCCGTCACCGTTAACATCAACAAACTTGCGGTCGCCCGGTTGTGTAAGTGCAAATTGATAATAAGTATTAGCTCCGTTCTTTGCAGCTGCATTTGTATTTAAAGCATTGATTTCTGCTTGTGATTGAAAGATACCTGCCGATTTAAAGCCGTAAAACGCACCTATCGGCCCTCCGACTTTCGACTGGCTAAAAACAGTCCAGGTATTACCGCCCACATTTGATAAACCTAAATTAGAAAAGTTATAAACCGCATCAAGCCCGTCGGCCAAAGTTAGCAGCTTATTCTTAACTGTAGTCAGGTTAAAACCAATGCCGTATTTAAAAGGAGCTTTAGATTCGCGGTATTCAACATTAAATTCAAAACCGCTGTTTCTTACACTGCCAACATTTCTGGCTGCTGTAGTAAAGCCGGTTTGTGCCGGAACAGGTATTTGCAATAAAAAATCGCGGGAATCTTTTCTGTAAGAATCTACGGTTACATTCAGGTTTCCGCCTAATAAACCCAGATCAAAGCCAATATCTGTTTGTTTTGATGTTTCCCATTTCAGGTTTGGGTTTGGTAATGCTGCCAATACCAATCCGGGCTGATAAACCTTGTTAAAAGGATAGCCAACATTATCGGCAGATGCCTGGGCACCGCCGGAAGTGTACTGACTAAGATATTGAAACGGAGCAATGCCCAACTGGTTACCTACGCTGCCATAACTTCCCCTGATTTTTAAATCATAAACAGACTGCACATCTTTTAAAAAAGATTCATTTTTAACCCGCCAGGCTACAGATCCTGATGGAAAAACACCATACTGATGGCCAGGCGCAAATTTTGATGAACCATCACGCCTGATGGTACCGGTAATCAAGTATCTATCCAGAAATTTATAGTTTAACCTGGCAAACTGAGAAGCCAAGGCTGTATTAAGTTCACTTCCGGTGAGGTTGGTAACTGTAGTTATGCTTTGTACAGTTCTTAAAGCATCGCTTACAGAACCGTTTCCGGATACGCCGATCTGGCGGTAGGTATTTTTTTGCTCCGACACACCGGCTACAAAATCAATGCTGTGGGCACCAAATGTTTTTGTGTAAGAAAGCGTGTTTTCCCAAAGTACATCAAAAGTGTTATTGGCGTTTTGTGAATAAAAAGAAAGCACGTTTGTTCCTGCCTGCCCGTACTGATCAACCGTACGGGTATCCGAAGGTGTAAAATAATAGCCGGAATAATCATTGGTATTTACGCCCAGGTTTGTTTTGATTTTTAACCCGTCAAAAATAGTTGCTTCTAAAGATGTTGTACCCAGAAAATAGTTAGTCAGGTTTTTTTGATCCTGTGTTTCTACGGCATATACCGGGTTCCCTAAATAGTTAATAAATTGGTTTGTAGGAGTATAAAATCCATAATTACCGTTACCATCTTTAACCTGGTCGGTAAGCTTGTTACCGGTTATAGTCGGGATTAATTTTGTTAAAGACCCAATCCCTAAAGCAGCCGTCTGGCCGCCGGTTCCGAAACTAATTTTACTGTCGTTGCGGGTATATTTTAAACTTGTAGATGATTTCAGCCATTTTAAAGCCGTATAATCCACATTTAAACCGGCATTATAACGTTTAAAATCAGAACCTAAAACAATACCTTTCTGATCAAGGATGCCTGCTGAAAACGCAGCCTGAACTTTCTCGTTCCCGCCGCGGATAGCAAAATTATAGTTCTGTTTATATCCTGTTTTATAAAGTGCTTTTTGCCAGTCGATGTTTCTTAACGAAGCAGGGTTGCTCCATTCCGGCTGTACCTGGAAATTATCAAGATTAGCAGCTGATCTTTGCACCGCTAACGTAGCAAATTGCTGCGCGTTAAGTACGTCATACATTTTAGGTTCGGATTGTATCGAAGTTAATGCATCTATAGAAACATCCACACCATCTTTCCTGCCTCTTTTAGTGGTAATAATTACGACACCGTTAGAAGCCCGGTTACCGTAAATCGCTGTGGCAGAAGCATCTTTTAAAATATCGATTGTAGCAATATCATTTTGGTTGATAGAACCCAAGCCGGTTTGTACCGGATAGCCATCAATTACATACAACGGCTCATTACTTCCGAAACTGCCGATACCCCGAATCTGAATCTGAACACCGCCGCCCGGTGCACCATCATTATTGGTTACCTGCACACCGGCAGACCTGCCTTGTATAGCCTGATCTAACGTGGTAACGGGGGTTTTTGCAATCTGATCAGCTGTTACAGAACTAACAGAACCTGTTAAATCTTTACGCCTTTGCGTGCCGTAACCAACCGATACTACATTTACTTCCTTTAAAGTAGTAGCATCTAAAGGCAGCTGTACGTTAAGTACGCTGCGGTTACCAACGGCAATTTCCTGGCTGGTATAACCAACAAAACTGAAAACTAATGTAGCGTTGGCAGGTGCAGTAATAGCGTAAATTCCGTTAACCGCGGTAACCGTACCCACAGTTGTACCTTTAACCTGTACACTAACGCCGGGCAAAGTGCTTCCGTCATTACCGGCAGTTACTTTACCGGTTATTTGCTTGTTTTGAGCGAAAGAATTTGAGATTGTAAAAATGATAAGCATAAGTGCAATCAGCAACTTGTTATACTTACCATTCTTCTCGAACAGTAAATCTTTTTCCATAATTTAGAATAATAAAGTTTTTGCAATTGGTATTGGTAACAAATTTATCAGATAATCAACCCCCGGATTAATATTAATTTATCAAAATAGGATAGAATTTAATCGCCGTAATCAGGGAAATGTTACAGCATTTTAATTAAACCGGGATCAATCAGAAATTACTTTTAGTGCAGTGCTTTCTTAATTGCAGCTTCCGTTATTTCGGCCATAATATGATAACCCGCTGCATTGGGGTGTACGCCATCCAATGTTAGTGCTGCTTTTTGTCCGTTTCTTTCATCAGCAAAAGGCGTAAAATAATCTAAAAGTACCAGGTGATTTTTACCGGCGTATAACTCAATCTGCTTGTTTAGATTGATAATTTTTTCGGCAGGTGCTATTCCTTTTCTCCAGGGATAATCAAAAACCGGCAGGTATTTACATAAAATCACTTTAATATGATTTCGCTTTGCCAGTTCTGCCATAGATTTAATGTTATCCATTATCACTGCCGCGGTAATGTGGCCCGTACTTCCGGCAATATCATTGCTGCCGGCAAGAATTATGACTGCTTTAGGCTTCAGATCGATCACATCCTGCCTAAATCTGATTAGTAATTGAGGAGATATTTGTCCGCTGATACCTCTGTTTACATAACTTTTATTGTTAAAAAACGCCGGCATTAAATCTGTCCAACGTTCAAATATCGAACTGCCTAAAAAAATTACGCGTTTTTCATGCTTTGCAGGAGCCGGCAATGCCATATTTTTTGCGAAATAATGATGGAGATCAGCCCAATCATCTTTATAATCTTCCTTTATTACAGAAACTGCCCGCTGCTTCAATGTATCGTTCTGCTGCGCATAACTGATGCTGTAAAGGAACAATAACGGTAAAATCAAACGGAGTTTCATGTTTTTAATTTAGGCGGCTTCTGTTTATTGTAACGGTTTGGAAAATAATCCTCATCAAATTTAAAAGCAGAATCCATATTTATCAGCAGATACTTCTTTTATCAGGTAAAAATTTGCAACAACCTTATTCTTTAATCCTACCAAAATATTTTAGCTATCAATATTAATTACAGTTTATGTTGGTAAACCTGATTCGCCGGGCTGTTTCCTAAATAGGTTTTATTAAATACTGATTGCGCAAATTATTCCTCATTATTAAATTATCGGGGAATTAAAGCCTTGTTTCCATGCTTCTTTTATCGATGATTTATCGGAATCAAGCACAGATTCCTTTTGGAACAAGCCTTGCAGATTTGATGTGAATTACACGTTTGAAATCTAAAAAATCATGAAAAACCTAATCCTGATTACTTTACTTGGTTTAACCCTGGCCGGTTCAATTTCGATCAGCCTGTGCAGCCTTCATTTTAAAAAACCTGCTACCAGCCGTTTTAAATAATCGATTAATAGCAATAGCAGTTTCGTTTCCCAAAAAGCTGTTAACCTGCTATTTTCAACCTTAAACATTGCTGCATAATGGATTATACCGCAGAAACCATTCTAAATTTTACGGCAGAATTAGATTATATCGACTTCGATTATATCCTGTTTTTTATTTTGCGGGAGCCGGTTGTGCCGGGAGATATCAGAGACCGTTTGCGCAACCATTATTATTTTGAAGTGGAGTGCGGCAAAGCTTATTTTGCTTTTCAGCCGGATTCGGATCTGCCTTTAAAAATCCGTAAAAAGTGTGTAGCGCAATTTATCAGCTTTTTTCAAAACGGTGTTTGCTGCTGATTTTTTTTGATCGCTTTCCGCTAAATATTTATCAGGAAGCAGGTTTAGACTTTTGTGGGTTTGGCATTTTGATATAACGCTTTGCTAAACTAAAACGCCCGCGCCTTGCAGGGCGGGCAACTCTCCCAACCTTTTTTCTATAACGTGTTTGGTACTGAACCGATTTACCCGGAGATAAGCGCAGCAATTGGAAGAACCTGTAAAGCAGGCGCAGCGCAGGTAATATGAGTTTCCGTTTTTTCATTCAGCCCTAATTTACGAAGTTTATAAAGCTTCCGTTTTTTATTGATTTAAACCGAAGGTATTGTTATTTGGGTTAATTGGTAACTCATCCAATTTAAAAGGTTTAAGCGATAATAACAACTATCCGTCATAAATTTTGATTTTACCTTTGATTTTAACGCGGAGATATCAACAATAAACTGAGGTAATAATTTTCAATAAAAATTGATAAAACCTTTTACTAACTTACATTTACAAAATCTATCATCGTGATTTTTAATTACACTTTATGAAAACCGTATTTACCGCCCTGTTAATCGTATCCGGCCTTGCTTCTTTTGCACAACAAAAATCGGCAGCTAATTTAGTGCAATATGTAAAGCCGATTATCGGTACGCAACGGATGGGACACACTTATCCCGGTGCTACCGTACCGTTCGGGATGGTGCAGTTAAGTCCGGAAACGGATACAATCAGTTATGAGCAGAACGGCAAATACAATCCTGATGTTTACAAATATTGTGCTGGTTATCAATACGATGATCATACCATAACCGGTTTCAGCCATACGCATTTTAGCGGAACGGGCCATTCTGATCTGGGCGATTTTTTGATCATGCCGACGGTTGGTCAGCTAAAATTAAATCCCGGGACAGTTGGCCAGCCAAACAGCGGTTATCGCTCCAAATTTTCCCATGTAAACGAAGTATCGGCAGCAGATTATTACAAAGTGAAGCTGGATGATTACAACATTACTGCGGAAATGACGGCCAGCACGCGCGTTGGTTTTCATCAATATACTTTTCCAAAATCAGATCAGTCGCACATTATTCTGGATTTAATGGCCGGCATTTACAACTATGAAGATAAAAACGTATGGACGTATTTGCACGTGATAAATGATACGCTTATTACCGGTTACCGGCAAACCAACGGCTGGGCAAAAAATCGGACACTGTATTTTGCCCTTCGGTTTTCCAAACCTTTTATCGCTTACGGCAATCATAATTATACCAAAAAAGAGGTTTACAGAGGTTTTTGGGGGAAGTTTAACCAGGGTAAAAGTTTCCCGGAAGTGGCCGCGCAAAAGCTTCGGGCTTACTTCGATTTTAAAACGGAAGCAGGCGAAAAAATCAAGATCAAATTTGCTTTATCGCCGGTAAGTATGGAAGGTGCGCTGGGCAATATGCAGGCTGAAATCCCCGGCTGGGATTTTGATGCGGTAAAAGAAGCAGGACAAAAATCCTGGGAAAAAGAGCTTTCCAAAATCACCATTCAATCTAAAAGTCTGGCCGAAAAGCAGAATTTTTATACGGCTATGTATCATGCGATGATCAACCCGACTATCTACATGGATGCTGATGGCCAGTACAAAGGTTTGGATCAAAATGTGCACAAAGCCGATGGTTTTACCAATTACACCACGTTTTCTTTGTGGGATACTTACCGCGCGCTGCATCCGCTTTTCAACATTATCGAACCAAAAAGAAATGATGATATGATTAAATCCATGCTGGCACATTTTAATCAAAGTCCGGAACATATGCTGCCGGTTTGGTCAAACTCCGGGAACGAAAACTGGTGTATGTCCGGCTATCACAGCGTTGCCGTGATTGCCGATGCGGTGATGAAAGGCAATGCTTCTTTTAGCACACAAAAAGCGCTGGAAGCCTGCGTGGCCACGGCCCGAAAACGCAATTATGAAGGTATCGGCGAGTATATGGACCGTGGTTTTATCCCGAATGATAAAAGTGGCGTTTCGGTTTCTTCTACTTTGGAGTATGCTTATGATGACTGGGCGATTGCGCAAATGGCCAAAAAACTTGGGCAAACCGATATTTACAACGAGTTTATCAAACGGTCAGAAAACTATAAAAACGTGTTTGATCCTGCTGTTGGTTTTATGCGGCCAAAACTGGCAGACGGCAATTTTCGCAAAAATTTTGATGCTTTATCAACCAATAACCAGGGTTTTATTGAGGGCAACTCCTGGAACTATACTTTCTTCGTCCCGCAAAATCCGGTAGAATTAATTAAGCTGATGGGCGGCAACAAACGCTTTATTTCCCGGCTGGATTCTCTGTTCACCATGAATTTGCCGGATAAATATTTTGCCGAAACAGAAGATATTACCCGCGACGGCATCATCGGAAATTATGTGCATGGCAACGAACCTTCGCACCACGTGGCTTATTTGTATAACTGGACCGACCAGCCTTGGAAAACGCAGGAACGCGTCCGCATGATTTTACCAAAAATGTACAAGCCAACGCCGGATGGTTTGGGCGGAAATGACGATACCGGCCAAATGAGTGCCTGGTATATTTTTAGTTCGCTTGGTTTTTATCCGGTTGCGCCTGGTTCTGATCAGTATTCGTTGGGAAGCCCGGCGGTTGACGGCGCAGTTATCCGGTTATCCAACGGTAAAAGTTTTACGGTAGAAGTTAAAAATCAGAGTGATAAAAATGTGTATGTAAAAGAAGCATCGCTCAACGGCAAACCACTTAACCGGAATTATATTACCCATTCTGAAATTATGAGCGGCGGAAAAATCACTTTCGAGATGAGCAGCAAACCTTCCAAAAAGATTTTACCTCCGGATCATCTGGCCATGAACTGAGGTGCTTCCATGATTGTTATTTCAACCGTTAAACCAACGTTTTTTAGGTGATAAAAGAAGCATCAAAATTGAATAATGAATGCTGTTGCTTGGAATATTTTGTGTTAAACAGGTACACTTATACTTCTGTACAAAAATAAACTCGTTTATCAACCAATTAAAACAGTTGTATTATGATTAAGAAGCGGGTATCCATTAAAGATATTGCTACAAAATTCCAGGTATCTGCTGCCACCATTTCTTATATTATGAACGGTAAGGCAAAAGAAAAAAGGATAAGTGATGATTTAACGCAGCGGGTTTTAAAACTGATTGAAGAAATAGATTACCGGCCAAGCCAGTTGGCTACCAGTTTGCGTACGGGTACTTCAAAAATTATCGGTTTAATGGTTGATGATATTTCAAATCCGTTTTTTGCAGATGTTGCCAAAATGATAGAAGACCTTGCTTACAGCAACGGTTATCGGATTATTTTTTGCAGTACCGATAATCAAACTCAAAAAGCCAGGGAAATTATCCAGATGTTTCGGGGCCGTAATGTTGACGGTTATATTATTGCGCCGCCGGCAGGTATCGAAAAAGAAATTGCCGGTTTACAACAAGATAACGTCCCGCTGGTTCTGTTTGATCGGTTTTTGCCGGAGATTTTAACAAGTTACGTGCTAACGGATAACTTTAACAGCACATTTGGGGCCGTAAAACATTTTGTATCACAAGGGTTTAAGAATACGGCGTTGATTACATCTGATTCTGCACAATTTCAAATGCAGGAAAGAACACGCGGCTATTTAGAAGCCATGGAAGAATCCGGCTTAAAACCGGTTGTAGAAAAAGTAATGGTAATTGGAAACCACGAAGGTATCATCGGAAAAATAACTGCTTTATTGAATGAAAACAGTGCTATAGATTCCATTTTATTTTCGAGTAACTACTTAACAATTTGCGGTTTGGAGGTTTTTGAGAAGATGAAAATTGCCATTCCGCATGATATAGCGATCATTGCTTTTGACGATCATGACCTGTTTAATTTTTATTCGCCTTCCATCACAGCTATTGTACAGCCGTTAAAAAAATTCTCTGAAGAAATCCTTCAAATTCTACTTGCACAAATGAAAGGTGAGCAGCCGGTTTCGCAAAATATAATTCCTTCTACGCTCATCCAAAGGGCATCTTCTGTAAAAAGCTTACTCTAATTCCCCGATTGCTTTTTTAAACTGGGTAGTATAGTTATTGTAATCTACCCTGGCAGAAATAGCCTGCGTATAACTTTGCTGCCATAACGACTGCGCCTGCAGCCAGTCGGTAGTGGTAATGGTGCCTGCTTTCAGCCGGTCGTTAGCCAGCCGTAAATTTTCTGTAGCCTGCAGAACAGATAAGCTGCTTAAAGCCACATTTTTTTCGGCCTCTGTTAAGTTGTTATAATTGCGCCTGATATCTAAAGTAACTTTTTCCAAACCGTCGTTAAGCTGATAACGCTTGGCATTTGTTCTGATTTCCTGCTGTTTTACTGCTTTTCGATAATTTCCCCAATGGAAAACCGGCACGCGCACACTTAACAAAGCCAGCCAGGCCAGCGAGTTGGAAGAACCGATGTTGATAGGTGCCTGGTTATTCCCTAAAAAAGAGCTAATCAGGTTTACGGCTCCCGGCGTACTGGATGCCGTATAAAAACCGTAAGCTGCAATAGCTACCTGCGGCAACTGATTGGCAAACGCTAACCTGGTTTGTATTTCTCCTGCCTCCACTGATTTTTGCAGCAACTGTACTTCCGGCCTTTTGCCGGCATTGCTGTCAAATGCAGAATCCGGCGGCAAAGCCACGGGGTTGTAAGGCACAGTATCTAAAACATCAACCTGGTTTTTTAAACCTGTACCGGTAACCTGCAACAGGTTTAGCCTGGCCAGTTTTAATCCGTTTTCGGCCCTTAGCAGCTGCAGCTCGTTCTGGTTATACTGCACCTGCACCTGCAACACATCATTTTTAAACCTTGTGCCGGCCAGGTAAGCATTATTTACATCATTTAACGCACCGGTTAAGTACTGTTTCGATTTTTTTAAGGAGATGATCTGTTCCTTTAAAGATACCACCTGCCAGTAAGCACTATCCGTTTTTACGATAATATCTGCCCGGTTCCGTACCTGCTGCAACTGTTGTACATCTACATTTAAACCAGCTGCTTTGATCCCGTTTCTCACTTTACCGCCATTATAAATCAGTTCGGTAACTGTACCCGATGCGGATGCAGTTCTTTCAGGCAGGTATTTGCTGAGCGGCTTGCCAAAAAACAATCCGGTTCCGGTTGCATCCACCATAGGCAAAAGATTGGTTTTGGCCCGGTCGACACCCAACTTTGCGATGGCGACAGAATCATTCTGAATGCCGATCTGTTTATTTTGCTGCAAAGCCAGCTGCCTGCTTTGCTCGAGTGTGAGTCGCTGCTGTGCAAAAGCCATCTGTGCCAACAAAACAAAGAACAGGCCCAGGCCATACGGCTTAATTATTTTATATGATAGCGATGATGATGTGATCATGGTCATTTTCCTAAACAAAAATGTTTTATACTGCCGGCTCGGGCTGCCTGGCTTTTTCCTGCTCATCCTCGTCCTGTTCTTCGGGCTTATCCGGTTCGGGCTTAACTAATTTAAAATAGAGGATAGGGATGATAAACAAAGTAAAAAACATAGACACGATTAAACCGAACGCTAACGAACTGCCCAAAGGTGCCCATAATGGCGAACCACCCACAATCATGGGCGTAACGCCTACAGCTGCGGCCGCGGTGGTTAAAAAGATAGGGCGCATCCGGCGCTTGGCAGCATGTATAGCAGATTCCTTACTGTCTAACCCTTCATCCCGGCCCATTTTGTCGGCAAAATCAACCAGGATAATACCGTTACGTACTACAATCCCGATCAAACTGATAATCCCCATAAATGCTGTAAAGCTGAATGAGTTACCGGTAATTAACAGCCCGGTGGCAGCACCCAGCAAGCTTAGCGGAAAGGTACACAATATAATAAACGTTTTTTTCAGGCTCCTAAACTGGATCAGCATCGTTAAAAAAATAAGTACAACGCTGCATAAAAGTGATTTACCTAAGCCCGGTGTATTTTCATCAGTTGCTTCCTGGTCGCCGCCATATTGTATCCGCATACCGTAAGGCAGCTTCATTTTTTCAATTTCCGGTTTAATTTGTTTCAGCATGTCAGCCGCTACCACACCGTTTTGCGCTTCCGAAAGTACGGTTAACATACGCAGGCCGTTGCGGTGCATAATATTGCCGATATGCCACTCGGGCGTAAAATCGGCTACTTCGTTTAGCTGTATTTTTTGGCCTTGCTGATTTGTAATATGCACGGTACGGAGCCGGTCGAAATTTTTACGGTAACGATCATCATATCTTAAAATAATAGACAGCGGTGTTTTACCTTCGTATAAAGTGGCTACCGGCACACCTTGCAAGCCGCCGCCGATGGTTTGTGTAATCTGGCTGTTGGTAAGATTTAACCGGCGAGCCTGATCTTCCCGGATGTGGCCGCCAATGGCAGCATAATCTTCTTCATAATCATCGCGTACCCAATTGGTACCTTTTAAACGGCTCACCATGCTTTTAACCGTGTCGCCTACCTTTTGCAAATCATTAAAGTTATCACTGATGATGCGTATTTCGAGCGGAGCTTTTGCATTTAAAAAAGACAAACGGTGTACCCTTACAAAACCTTCAGGCAAAAAGTTGTGGAATTTGGTGATGTATTCTGTAGATAATTCTTCTGTAGTTCCGTTACTGGTTGTGTTGATAAAAATCTGTGCATAATTTTCCCGCGGGTTTTCGGGTGCGTAAGTTGTATAAAACCTAGGCGAACTGGTGCCGATAAAACTTGCCACACGGGTAATCCGCTTATCACCTTTAATAGCAGCTTCTACCTTTTTAACTGCCGCCTCTGTTTCTTTATAAGGTGTACCGGGCGGAAGCCATACTTCCAGGTTAAACTGGTCGCGTTCGGCTATCGGCAGAAACTGTTGCTTAACTTTAGTCATTAAAAAAGCTCCTAAAAAAACAGCCCCTATGCCTAACCCGATAATCAGTGTAGTATGTTCAAAAGCCCATTCTACACTCTTGTCATATTTTTCCTGTACCCGGTCCAGGATTGATTTCTTAGGCTTTTCCCCTTTTTTATCTTTATCATCCTTTAAGCCTTTTTTAATGGTTAAAAAAGCAATAGCGGGTACAATCAGCATTGCTACAACAAAAGAGGTGCTCAAAGCAATACCGATAATAATCGGCAGCTCCCCTACAAATTCTTTTTGCATCCCCGGCAACAATACAGCCAATGGCGCAAAAGCAAAAATAATGGATATGGTAGCCGTAAGTACCGGTATAAACAGTTGTGTAGCACTTTTCCAGGCAGCTTCCCAGGGCTTTGTCCCTTCATCCAAACGTTCTACATAATTATCAACTACCACAATGGCATCATCAACTACCATACCCAATACAACAATCAAGCCTGCCAACGTAACCTGATGCAGTTGCAGCCCGACAACGTTACTGATGGCAAAAGTAACCATGATAGAAAGCGGGCAGGATATAGCAGATATCAGCGCAATACGAAAAGGAAGCAATATGATAACAACTATGATAACCGAAACAATGGCGATGGCAAATTCTACCAGAAAGTGCGAAATACTTTGGGCCACAACTTCCGGCTGGTTAACGATGGTGGTAACTTTTACATCAGGCGGCAGTTGTTTCTTGGCCAGGTTTAACTGTTCGTTTATTTCCTTGCCAAACTCGGTCATGTTATTACCCTTCTGCATCTCAATGCTCAGCATAATCACCGGCAAGTTTTCCATTTTAATCATCTGTACCGTATCCTGGTAAGTACGGGTAATGGTGGCCACATCGCGCAGGCGAACAATATTAGCAGCCGAATCGGTATAAATAACCTGATTGCCTACATCTTCTATGCTCTTAAACTGGTTGTTTCCAAACAAAGGCACGTTACTTTGCCGGAGCTTAACTTCGCCGCCGCCGTTGGTTTGGTTCTGATTTTTAAGGATATCGGCTATCCGGTTAAAATCAACATTGTACTGACTTAGCTTTTGGTCATCTACCTTTACCAGTATCTGCTGCGGCAAACCGCCAACACGCGTAAGCCGGGAAACCTTTTTGTTTACCTTAACATTATCTTCTACCTTGTCCATCAGCTTGTCCAGTTCTTCATAACTGCGCTTTGGGGAAGAAACGGATACCAGCATGGCTATAGTTTCACCAAAATTGCTGTTTACAAAAGGACCCTGCACATTTTGGGGCAGGCTTTGCGCTTTAAAATTGTTAAGGCCGTGCTGGATAGTTGCCCAAACCCGGTCGGCATCTTTAACCCATTCATTCAGCTCCAGGTTTACATAAACAGTGCCTTCTTTAGTGGTAGAATAAGTTTTTTCGCGCCTTACTTCTTTAAAAGAAAACAGGTATTGTTCCATTGGTTTGGTAATTTCATTTTCGATCTGCCGTTCGCTGGCACCCGGATAGGAAGCATAAACCAATGCCTGCCTAACGGTAAACTCCGGGTTTTCGCTGCGCGACATACTTAGCAGCGATAAAATGCCCACCAATACCAGCATAGCAGCTATAGTAAATGATACCGTACGATAACGCATGGAAGCTTCGATCAGGTTGAAACTTTTTTTCTTCTCAGCCATAATTACAGAGGATAAACTTTAAACCGCATATTATTTAACCACCACCAGCTGACCGTCTTTTAAACGCTGCTGACCTTCAATAATTAACACATCACCGCCTTTAATGCCTTCTACCACAGAGATTTCGTTGCCAATAGCCTGGCCGATAGTTACCTGGCGGCGTATAGCGCGTTTTTGTTTGGCAGAATCTACCAGGAAAACGTAAGAAATACCATCCTGATCATGTACCACAGCTTTTGGCGGGATGGTAACATACTTAACCTTTTGATTGGTTTGCAGGTTAATTTCAGCAATCATACCGGGCAATAGCTGATGGCGGGTATTATTTAGCAATATTTTAGTGCGGAAGGTATTGCTGTTTCTGTCGGCCTGCGGGTTAATGCTCGTTACTTTACCGGTAAACGTTTGGTTGAGCGTTGGTATATTAACTTTAGCCGTGTTGTTGCGCCTGATATTGCCTATTTCTGTTTCAGGGATCGTCATGGTAGCATTTACACGGTCTATCGCATCAATTACAAAAGCCTGGGCGTTGGGTGATGCCTGATTACCGATTTCGGTTCTTTTGCTGGTTACCGTACCGGCTATCGGTGCATAAAGCCGGGTGTCGTTTACCTGCTTGGCGGCCGTTTTACGGTTGGCCTGTGCGGTGAGGTATTGCGATTCTGCCGTTACAAAATCTTTGGGTGTAAGGCTGCCTTTTTCATATAATTCTTTGCTCCTCAAATAATTATCTTTTGCCTGTAACAGGTTCGCATCCGCCTGCTGTAACTGGTACTGATAATCCCGCGGATCAAGCGTAGCCAGCAATTGCCCTTTTTTAACACTCTGACCTTCATCAACCAATACAGAAGTAACCTTGCCTTGCACAGAAAAAGTTACCTGCGCTGTTTTTTCCGATTGGATAGTTCCGCTCAAACTTAACATCTGGTTTTTTTCTGTCGGCGAAAGCTTCACAACCATTACCGGTGCACGGGCCGAAGCTTCCGCATCAGATCGGTTATCTTCTTTGTGTTTGCAGCTTACGATTATCAGCGATAAACCGAACAGCAAATAAATATTTTTCATTAAAAGTAATATCTGATAGTTTTTAGAAGATTGACTAACAGTTTTATGAAGAAATAAGTTTTTTGATTGAAGGCGTGTTTTAGTTTTTATCGGCAGAAATAATAATGCTTCTTTTATGCCTGTAAATTTGAAGCTCTGTTTTTTAGGCGATAAAAGAAGTATCGAAAATAATTGGAGTAATTACTTACCTGAATGTTTTGACTTAAAAACTTTGACTTACTTTTGTTTCCGGATATTCTAATTTGGTGCTTTTGCGTGTTCCGTTTTCGGTGATGTGTACAATGTTGATCTGATCGTCATATAAATTATGAAGGATACTGATCTCGGCACTAACTTTTTTAAATGCGAGTATTTTATTTGATTCCAGGTAAACATTTACTGCTTCCCGGTCAACTTCAAAACCTAAATAATTTAAAGTTAAAGCCTTGTCGTTGGTTTTTATTTGTACGTGATTGCTGATGTAATTTTTCACCAATCCGTCCATTGCTGCATGCATATCCGGTTTTGATAAATCCGTTTTAACCTTGTACTGTTTGGCAATGGCCGATTCAAAATCATCGGTAAAAACAGTACATGTTAACTCCAGCTTGCCTTCCTGTGCATTAAAATTAACGTTTGTAGTGCTTACATGCAGCGGATGGTTTACATTATCGGGTTGCTTTTTCGGGATCAATAATCCAATCAGCAGGTAACAATATAACAGCGGTTGGTAAATTAAATCGCACATAAAATATTCGTTTTAAACCACAAAAAAACAAATTAAATTTAGAGCCTGTTTAATTTTTATCATCGGCCATGATCATGCTTCTTTTATACCGATAAATTTTAGTTTTTAATTGAGATAAAAAAAGCATGAAGTTCTGCCGTTTTTTAGGTGATAAAAGAAGTATGGAAAATAACTCTCAGAAGAAAATGGTTCTTTGATTTTATTTAATTTTCAATGTCGGATTTTATCTTTTATTTCAAATTAGGCTGGGAGCATATTATCAGTTTAGATGCTTTAGATCATCAGTTGTTTGTACTCGCCCTGGCATCGGTTTACACTTTTAAAGACATCCGGAAAGTGCTGATTTTGATTACCGCTTTTACCATCGGGCATTCGCTAACGTTAGCGTTAAGCGTGCTGGATATCATTCGTTTTTCCGGCAAATGGGTAGAATTTTTAATCCCGTGCACCATTTTTATTACGGCTTTAAATAATATTTTTCAGCTGGATTCTATTAACAAAAGTGCCAGAATAAATTATTATCTCGCTTTAGGTTTTGGGTTGATCCACGGGATGGGTTTTGCAAATGCCATCCGAATTATGCTGGCGCAGGATCAAAAACTGGGTTTGGGTTTATTCGGTTTTAATGTTGGATTGGAAGCAGGGCAGGTTTTTGTGGTGGCAATCATCCTGTTAATTGCATTTTTCGCCCTAAATTTCCTAAAAATCAAAAGAAGAGACTGGATTTTCTTTCTGGCTTCCGGCGTTTTTGCCCTTTCTGTAAAAATGGCGATAGAAAGATTGCCTTTTTAAAAGAAAAAACTATCTTTAGTGCTACATTGATGCATTCATTTTAAAGTTATGATCAAAAAATTATTTTCTATTGTATTTTTTACGCTTAGCCTGGTTAAAATTTCGACTGCGCAGGATATTCAAAATAATCCGGCCAGTAATCACGGTAACAAGTTTGAACAATTAGGTACTATTTTAAGTACGCCTAATGAGCAAAGAACTGCCAGCGGTGCGCCGGGTACAAAATACTGGCAGCAACGCGCGGATTACAATATTAAATGCGAACTGGACGAAAAAAACCTGAAGCTTACCGGAAGCGAAACCGTAACCTATTTTAATAATTCTCCGGATCCATTGGATTATATCTGGCTGCAACTGGATGAAAATCAGCATAGTAATATCAATAACGCTAATTATCAAAGTAATACAATAATGCCGCGCGGCGGTGCCGGTACGCTAATACTGGAACGTTCCGAGAAAAGCAATCAAGATAACGGTTATGGTGATATCATTACAAAACTGACCGATGCAACAGGTAAAAAGTTAAATTATACCATCAACAAAACGATGATGCGTATCAATTTACCGGTAGTTTTAAAACCAGGCCAGCAATATGTTTTCAACGTAAACTGGAGTTATAAAATATCCGATCGTTTAGCTATGGGCGGCCGCGGCGGTTACGAATACTTCCCGGGAGATAAAAATTATTTGTTTACCATGGCGCAATGGTATCCGCGTTTGTGTGTGTACAGCGATTTCCAGGGATGGCAAAACCATCAGTTTACCGGTCGCGGAGAATTTGCGTTGACTTTTGGAAATTTTAAAGTACAGATGACGGTTCCTGCCGATCACGTGGTTGGCGGAACCGGCGAGTGTATCAATTACAACGCTGTTTTAACGCCGCAGCAATTAAGTCGTTTTCAAAAAGCAAAAACTGCTACAGTTCCGGTGGAAATTGTTACGTTAGCCGAAGCTAAAAAAGCAGAAGCAAACCCAAGTTCAGCAAAAAAAACTTACATTTTCCAGGCCAATAATGTGCGTGATTTTGCCTGGACTTCTTCCCGGAAATTTGTTTGGGACGGAATGGGACAGGATGTAGCAGGTAAAAAAGTAATGTGCATGAGCTTTTACGGCAAAGAAGCTTACGGTTTGTACAGCAAATATTCTACCCGCCTGATTGCGCACACTGTAAAGACTTATTCGGATTTTACTTTCCCGTTTCCGTATCCGGTTGCACAAAGTGTAGAAGCTTCCAACGGGATGGAATATCCGATGATTTGCTTTAATAATGGCCGTACCGAAAAGGACGGAACGTATAGTGAAAGTACTAAAAACGGTATGATCGGTGTGATTATTCACGAAGTTGGCCATAACTTTTTCCCGATGATTGTGAATAGTGACGAACGCCAATGGACTTGGATGGATGAAGGGTTAAATTCTTTTGTGGAATATTTAACCGAAGAACTTTGGGACAATAAATTCCCAAGTAAAAAAGGTGCTGCCTATACCATTGTAGATTACATGAAGCTGCCAAAAAATGAGTTGGAACCCACAATGACCAATTCCGAAAACATTGTCCGTTTTGGCCCGAATGCTTACTCAAAACCGGCTACCGCTTTAAATATTCTGCGCGAAACCATTATGGGACGTGAACTTTTTGACTATTCTTTTAAGGAATATGCAAAACGCTGGGCTTTTAAACATCCCACACCGGCAGATTTTTTTAGGACGATGGAAGATGCCAGCGGTGAAGATTTAGACTGGTTTTGGAGAGGCTGGTTTTACGGAACTGACGCCTGCGATATCTCTCTGGATTCTGTAAAAGTGGGAAAAGCAGACCTGAACGGCGACCCGAATGCAATTGTTGGTTTCGGCGGAAGAAGAGGCATAGTCCAGGGCGGCAACCGCGCCACTGCACCTATCGTAAACAATTTTGATGATATTTCAAAAATCCGCAACAGGCAGGATAAAAACATCAAGTTTTATACAGACAGAGATACCGTTGTACGGGATTTTTACTGGAAGTATGACCGCGGTCTTGCTGCTGTGGATACGGCAAAATTCGCCAGTATCAGCAAAGCACAAACGCCTCCGCAAAGAAGTGCCGCTGCCGAAGCTTTTAATGAAGAAGATAAAAGCAATTACGGCAACAAGTATTTTTATCAGCTAAATTTTAGTAACAAAGGCGGTTTGGTGATGCCGGTTATTGTAGAATTTACCTTTAAAGACGGCACAAAACAAGTAGACCGGATTCCGGCACAAATATGGCGGTTGAATGAAAAAACAGCTTCCAAATTTTACGTACAAGCTAAAGAAGTAACATCCATTAAATTAGATCCGATGCGCGAAACGGCCGATATTGACGAAAGCAATAATTACTGGGGAAAATTGCCGGAACCTTCCAAGTTCCAAATATTTAAACAAAGGACAACAGCTGCAGCCAGGGGACAATCTAACGGTGTAAATCCAATGCAAATTTCCACCGGATCAAAGTAACCGGTCGAATTCCTTAAACTTAAGTTAGATTAACCCGTAGTGCATTTAAGAAAAAGTTGTGCAACTGCTAAAAAAGCAGTAAATTGAAGTAACGACACAACAATTAGG
>CAHJWG010000012.1 GCA_903642215.1 Sphingobacteriaceae bacterium
GGAATAGATAAGCGCTGAAAGCATCTAAGTGCGAAACTAGCCACAAGATGAGACTTCCATTGAGGGTCGTAGCAGACGACTACGTTGATAGGCTTGCCGGTGTAAAGGTGGTGACATCATAGCCAAGCAGTACTAATAACCCGAAGCTTTCTCATAGCAGATAATCAAGGTCGCAAGACCAACATTAATACCGTTGTTTTCTCTACACAATATCTTCTTTCAATAATATGTCATTGTTGGAGACTGAAAAGACCAGAAAGACTAAGACAAAAGAACAAGGACACGTCCTCACTCTTTTTCTTTCGATCACCCAATCTTTTCCTAAACCAACTCTAAAAATATTCAGGTGCCTATATCGGCGGTGTCCACCTCTTCCCATTCCGAACAGAGAAGTTAAGCCCGCCAGAGCCGATGGTACTGCCGTAAAAGGTGGGAGAGTAGGTCGGTGCCAAATCTTATTTATTACCTTAAACCCCTTTCACCTTTAGGTGAAAGGGGTTTCTTGCGTTTAAGGGAATAGGAAATATTTTAAGTTTGCATTAATAAAGTATCAATTCGATACTTTATTAATGCAAACTTGCAGTTTAATTGCTTTCGCTTTAAAATACTTAAAATCAAAGTCTTTGTTTTAGTTCATTTCTCAGTGTTTTAGCAGTTAAAAATCATTATTAATTCCTACTAACAGCTTAAAGTTTAAATACATTACTGCAAAAAATGCTGACCGATTAAGTCTAAATATATATGCAGCAAGCAGTAATTTTTTTCATAAATAGTAAACTTTATAATTAAAGCAATAATACTTCTTTTGCACAATAAAAATTTGGTTACAGCCTTATTTAGTATAAATTACACTAACTTTAAATGTGATGTACTATAACTCAATTTTTAGGTTTTAACTACTTAGTTTCATTGTAAACCAGTTGACATAATAGTTAGTAAACAAATTTACAGTGGTAAAAATAGCATTAATCCAAAACTACTGTAGTTTGCAAAATAGAAACCAGGCCCCGAACACAAGCCAAATAATTGGTGTTGCTGCCTGCGGGATAAGAAACAGTGGTTTGATTTTGGATAGATTGGATTTCGGAAAGATCTATGGCCTGCTGCACTTGTTTTTCCAAAGCTTTCATCAAGATAATAACAGTCTCGGGCTGATAAATCTTCAAGCGTTCATTTAAACCTGTGATGCCGTTCTGCCGTTCCAGTTTCCGCTTAAGTATGTCATGGCGTTCTACCGGCACTAAACTTAAATGATCTAAAAAACATCCCGCTGATTTAAAGAACTGCAGAAATTCCTCCGCAGAAGAAAAATCACCATAAAGCTCTTTAAAAGCAGCTAAAATGGTGCGATATAAATTGGTATTAGCCCGATAAAAGTTTTTTTCAACCCAGCCCGGTGCTTCGCCAATCAATAGGATTTTTACTTTTTTGGGTTTGTATTGATTTGCTAAGGTATGATCTGTTTCCATTAATTTAGTTTAAAATTCCGGGCAAACCTGATGAACATATCCGCCAGTTGCGATGGCTGCCCGTGCTGCAGAATAAAGTGAAAAGAGCGTTCAATGTTTAACCCTCTTACATCTAAAATCCGGCATTCGTTGTTTTTAAGTTCTTTCAGGATAGAATATATTGATAAAAACGCCAGGCAATTACTGTGTAGCAGGTACGATTTGATGCTTTCGGTGCTGCCCAGCTGCATTTCCACCTGCAAATCGGCCAGCTTGATTTGATGTTTTTTTAAAGCATGGATAATTACATCCAGCGTACCCGAACCCGGCTCGCGCAGCAGCATCAGATAATTTTTGAGTTCTTCCGGCTTTAAAATTTCTTTTTTAATCGATGAATTCCTGGCGCAAACCAGCACAATTTCATCTTTTAAATACTCTTCGTATTTAATTTGCGAGTTGCGCGAAATACCTTCGATCAAACCAATTTCAAGCTCTTTAGCCAGCAAAGCCTGTTCAATATCTTCCGTATTGCCTGTTGTAAGTTGCACTTTAACCTCTTTAAACTTTTGATGGAACGAAGCCAAAACGGCAGGCAAAATATATTGTGCAATTGTGGTGCTTGCCCCGATCCGCAAAGTACCACTGTGTTGCTGGATCAAAAAATTCATGTTGAATTCCAGCTCCCGATACAGCTCAAAAATCTTTTCGGCATGATCCAGCAAAACCTGTCCGGCTGGGGTAATTAAAATTTTTTTATTTCCGCTGCGCTCGAATAAGGTTGTCTTAAAATAAGTTTCCAACTCATTAATATGCTTGGTTACGGCTGGTTGTGTGATAAACAATTCGGCAGCAGCTTTGGTAAAATTGAGTCGCTTGGCAACGGTGTAAAAAACTTTCAGTCGAAATTCAAACATAGTTTATTGTCGATTTAAGCAGATGCTTCTTTTACAGACGAAAAAATAGGATCAGATAAGGCAAACATAAAAATACGAAAGCTAAAAGTGTTACTGCAAAAGATAGAAGTTGATTGCCGGTTTTAATATTTTTTTCAGAGAAATGATGACGAGTTAAAGTTTGGATCGCTTTCATGGTTTTGTTGATTTGATAATCAAATTTCAACCTAAAACCGAAACTATTTTTATCAATAAAACGCATCAACCATAACCGAAAGTAATGGTGGTGTGCTTAAAGTTTTATGCTGCTAAAAGAAGCATTACCGGTTTTATTTCGTGGTAAAACCATATTTCCTGTAAATCGCTTTTGCCGTTTCGCTCACCAAAAAATCCATAAAGTCTTTTGCTGCCTGTGCATGCGACGCGTTTTTCATCAATCCGGCAACGTAAGTAGCATCAATGTTTTCTGCGGAAGGTATTTCAATCAGCTCCGTTGGATGACCGATCAGCTGCTGATAAAAAGCTTCCGAATACCAAACCGGTGCCGCATCACTTTGATTATACAAAATGCGCATCGGCGTTTGCCGGTGATGGATTTGGGTGAGAAAAGTTGTCGAATCCTGCACCTTATCTACCATAATAGTTTTGCGCAACGTTTCGCCGCCGGCCTTTACGTACGCTTCTTCAATGCGCTTGCCAATACCTTCCCATTCCGGATTAGGCATACTTACGTGGACATCTTTCCGGCCTAAATCCTTCAAATTTTTAACCTGTTTCGGGTTACCTTTCTGCACCATCAAAGCCAGCCGGTTGTAAGCGTAAGGTGCTGTTTTACTAAACAATTGCGGCAACTGATCCATTTTATTTTTGCCCGCCGTATAAACATCCGGTTTCAGGGTGATGCGCATGTTACCGATGGTGATCGATCCGCCTGCAATCTGTTTAGCTAAAATACCAGGAGGCAACGTTTCTGCAAAAATACGCTGGTACTGCGGATGCTGTTTTTTAAAAGCCGACAGCAAATCATCGATACACATAAACTGGTTGCCGGCAAAAAATACCACCAGCTGCGGATCGTTAATATCGCCAAACAAATCCGGTACATTATCCACGCCCGGCACGGTAAACATTACTTTGCTTTGCGGCGGCGTGTTCCAGGGCGGATCAAAGCGATGATCCTGCGCATTGGCAACGGTTGTAACGGTAATTAAAGTTAATGCGACTATGATTTTATTTTTGAAGAAAGACATTTTTAGGTTGAGGTTTTGATGAGGTAATTTTTATTTTTTTGATGATTTAGGAGGAAGAATCATCGCCCTAACCCCCTTCAAAAGGGGGGGGAAGCAAAGTTCAATACCTTTCTATCCACTATTTAAATTGAATAATATAACCCGTTATAAAGGTCTGCGAGCAATTTCCCCTTCAAAAGGGGGAAGCAAAGTTCAATACCTTTCTATCCACTATTTAAATTGAATAATATAACCCGTTATAAAAGGTCTGCGAGCGATTTCCCCTTTTGAAGGGGAAGCAAAGTTCAATACCTTTTTTATCAGCTATATAAATTGAATAATATAACCCGTTATAAAAGTCTGCGAGCGATTTCCCCCTTTTGAAGGGGGTTAGGGGGATGACCTGTTTTAAAAAACACATCTATACTTTACGAAGTTTTAACCTGAAAAGCTGAACTATAAAGGTAGCCACCCAGGTGCGTTGGGCTGCAATTCGCCCGGATGAGGCGATTCGAATTGCTTGAATTTTGGTTCTTTTTGATCAAGCAAAAAGAACGCACAAAGAAAAACTACGGATGCACCGTTGCCCAGCCTTCGTACTCACGCAAAATAATCTCGCCGTTGCCGCTTGGTACGTAAGAAATAAAATTGAACAGATCGTTTTTATCAATCTTGCGTTCGCGCACCGTGTTGCTGCATTGCGCCAGGATTACGCCTTTTTCCTGCAGTTTTTTCAGCGTTTCTTCGTAGGCATTGCTCTTCATAAACACCGAAACACCATCGCCAAAAGCAATCAGTTCTACATGCAGCTTGCCTTTTAAACGCGGGTCTTCCAGCGCATTATCCAGGTTGCGCAGCGTAGCTTTTATCTTTTTATCATCGTTGGAGTTGAGGATATACAGCGCATTATAGCTTTTCAAGGTAGATTTTGCACCGGTAAAAACAGCATCGCTGGTTTGTGCCGAAGCAGGTTTTGCCAGTAGCAACAAAGCAAATGCAGCTAAAATTAAAGTGTACTTTTTCATGGTTTTTTGGTTTGAATTGATTTATATCGATTGATTTTTCTGTGCTTCTTTTATCGGCTTAAAAGGCCCGAACTTATGCTGTTTTTCGCTGAAGTTATCGGCATAAGGCCCGAACGGAAAATCGATTGGTTTTTTGTCGAGGTTCATCCAATCCATATGCTGATCGCGGTGCGGCCGCGGCTGCGAGTTCACAAAAGCAGCCACATTCCAGGCTTCCTCATCCGTTAACTGCGGATTTTGATACGTGGCACCGTACGGCATATTGTTTTTAACAAATCCTGCAAAATTACCCAAACGGTACATGCCCGCGCCATCATTGTAACTGTGTTTTCCCCAAAGTGGCGGATATTGGTACGATTTTTTATCCGCAGCCAGCAAACCTTCGCCGCTTGCGCCATGGCAGCTTTGGCATTTCTGGATGAAAACTATTTTACCTTTTTCCGGATCAGCGGCCATGTCCAAATAAGCCAGCTTTTCGGTTGCGTTGCCAAACAGTTTTGCTTTTTTAGGCACATCTTTGCCAATCCATTTCATATAAGCTAAAATCGATTGCACTTCTCTGGAAGATGTATCCGGCACTTTTCCGGCCAAACTCCGCTCAAAACATTCGGCAATTCGCGACGATGCCGGCGACATTTTACCACTACGGAAACTCATTTTCGGGTAACTTGCTATAAAGCTGGCGTAGTTATTACCGTAAAGCCGCGTGCCGGCATCCAAATGGCAGTTTTGGCAATTCATGCCGTTGGTTATCTGTGCGATGCTTCCTTTAGGGCCAAAATATTGAGCCGTATGTGCCAGCAAATCTTTTCCGTAACGGATCATTTTGCCTTGTTTTCCTGCAGGAACGGTTGCCGAATCGGGTGCTTTCCAGGCATCCGCCGGAACGGGTTTGGAACTAGTTGCCGCTGTTACATCAACCGGAGCGGCCGCTGCCGCGTACGGTGTAGTATTTTTACTTATGTTATCTTGTGGTAGAGATGATTCGCTTTGGCCGGAAAATAGTAATCCTGTATAAATCAAAATACCGATCACCAGCAGCAGCGATACAAAAATGGTGTACCGGGTAATTTTGACTAACGCCTTTAAAACTTCCTTGTCCTGCGGCTTATTTTCCATGTGATTCGCTTTTGATGATTCAAAGATACCGCAGATTATCAGCCGGTTTAGATCATCTTTATTAATCTTCCATCACCAAAAATTATCATCTAATTCAGTTGTGCTTCTTTTATCACCCTAAACTTATCAATGATTTTATCCCGGTAAAAAAAGCATTCCTCATCACATCAAATTTTTAAACTGATCGAATATACTGAATCTGTAAATAGAAAACTTTGTAATTTCTTCCTTAGCAAAAAATTAAAAAAATCTAAATAAAGATTTCCGGTTATAATCATGATCTGTTATTTTAGCAATCAGGGAAATGGTGGCTTCCCGTCTCGAACGAACTGCATTTTGCTGATGGCACCTACAAATAACCATAGATTTTTTCTTTAGGATTATTGTTTTGTAGGTGAAAAATTCCCGGTTCAACAACCAAATTCTATTTATTTATGTCTGATCCGAACGGGTTTTTTAAAATTTAACCAAGTGCTGCAGATTGAAAAGGAACCGGGCAGCAACTTCAGCTTCGCCGGCATCAATACTTTTGAAAGAAATAACCGATAAAAACAGTATGTATGAACAAGCCCGCCTATCCTTTGGAACATTACGCTATTTTTAAACAGCTGTTGCGTTGGTCGATTTTGGTTATCCCGATTGCCATCGTAATCGGGAGCATTGTTGCTTTTTTTTTGTGGCTGCTGGGCTGGGCCGTCCATTACCGGTTTTCGCATCCCTGGCTGTTGTTTTTACTGCCTTTTGCCGGCGTAATAATTCATTTTATTTATCAATTTGCTGGCAAATCTTCCGAAAAAGGCAATAATTTAATTATGGAAGAAATCCATCAGCCCGGCGGCGGCGTACCCTGGCAAATGGCACCGGTGGTTTTAATTACTACGGTAATTACCCATTTATTTGGCGGTTCTGCCGGCAGGGAAGGTACGGCTGTACAGATTGGCGGAAGCATGGCCGCTTTGTTTGGCACTTGGTTTAAGTTGGAAAAAGCCGATTTGCAACTTGTTTTAACGGCCGGTGTTGCAGCCGGATTCGGGGCTGTTTTTGGTACACCGGTTACGGGAACTCTGTTTGCGCTGGAAGTTTTGAGTATCGGCCAGATTAAATACGATGCGTTGTTGCCGGCCTTGATTGCCAGTTTAATTGCTGATGTTACCGTTTCGGCCTGGGGCGTTCATCATACGGCTTATCACATCGATGTCCTGGCCAAAACGCCTTCTCTATTTTCAAATTATATCAATTTCGATTTGCTGCTGCTGGCTAAAGTAATCTTTGCTTCGGCCTTGTTTGGATTGGCGAGTTATGCGTTTTCAATTTTGGTACATGGGATCAAAACGTTTTTTAACAACCTTTTTTCGCGCAAATGGCTCATTCCGTTTTTAGGCGGGTTGATTATCATCGGACTGACTTATCTCCTGGGAAAACCTGATTATTTAAGCTTGGGCATTGATGCGCAATATCCCGGAGCTATAACTATTCCGTCTGCTTTTCATACCGGCGGCTCGGATATCTGGAGCTGGTTTTGGAAAACGATATTTACCACGTTAACACTCGGAACCGGTTTTAAAGGCGGTGAAGTAACACCTTTGTTTTATATCGGGGCTACATTAGGCAACACGCTCTCCATACTGCTTAATGCGCCGGTAAGTTTGTTTGCCGCTTTAGGTTTTGTCGCGGTTTTTGCCGGCGCAACCAATACGCCGTTAGCTTGTACGTTTATGGGGATCGAACTTTTTGGCGGAGAACATGCCCTGCTTTTTGCCGTTGCTTGTTTTACTACCTATTTTTTTAGCGGCCATACCGGCATTTACAGTTCGCAGCGCATTGCCGTACCTAAAATTTTTGATGCTTCTTTTATCGATGAAAAATCATTGTCGGAAGCTGCCAAAAGGCGCGGTTATTTCCATCAGAAATTTAGCAAATACCAGTTTGGTTTAAAACGAAAGGATCAGCTTGAGTAAGCTAAAGTGATGGATTATCGCGAAATAAATTAGAGTATAAAAGTAGGAGATTATTTTTAGTTACCAATTTATGCGGAGGCTTTACCACATTCTTGTCTTTTTCGTATAAGAGTGTGCTGCTTATTGCCAATCATCGGTTATTTACCTTTTTTATAAACGTGGCGGCCAGCCTGTTTTTAAGTTTGCCGGCCACTTTTGCGGGCATTGCGTTGGCAAAAAGTATTTAACCGCACTGGTTTAAAAAATGATTTTTTGTGCAAATAAAAAAGCCTCACCTTTTACGATGAGGCTAACTCTTTAATTTTTAAGCTCCCGAAGCTGGGCTCGAACCAGCGACCCTCTGATTAACAGTCAGATGCTCTAACCAGCTGAGCTATTCGGGAATGCTATGGTTTGTTAGAGTGGTGCAAAAGTATAATTTCCGATTTAAAATCACAATATTTGCTTAAATATTTTAAAATAATTTTTTGATGAGTTTAGTTGTTATTGGATCTATCGCCTTAGATAACATAGAAACACCTTTTGGTAAGGTGGAAAAAATAGTTGGTGGTGCTACACCTTTTGCATGTTTAGCCGCTTCATATTTTTATGATCAGGTTAAAGTAATTGGAATTATCGGGGGAGATTTTCCAAAGTTGGAATTAACATTTTGGGAAGAGCATAATATTGATATCGAAGGGATCCAAATTGCTGAAGATCGAAAAAATTTTTTCTGGTCCGGCAAATATCATAATGATATGAATAACCGTGATACGCTGGAAACAGGGCTTAATGTATTAGAAAATTTTGATCCGATTATTCCGGCTTCTTATCAGGATTGCGAATATTTGCTGTTGGCAAACCTTACGCCCACAACGCAACAAGCCGCTATTGATCGCTTAACAAACCGCCCTAAATTAATCGTTTTGGATACGATGAATTTTTGGATGGATATTGCATTGGATGATTTGCTTTCGACCCTAAAATCAGTAGATGTTTTAACCATCAACGATGCGGAAGCGCGCCAGCTTTCCGGAGAATATTCGCTGGTAAAAGCAGCAAAGAAGATTTTGCAGATGGGCCCGAAATACCTGATTATTAAAAAAGGCGAACACGGTGCTTTGCTTTTTGGCGAAGATCAAATATTTTCTGCACCGGCTTTGCCTTTGGCAGATGTTTTTGACCCGACAGGTGCGGGCGATACTTTTGCCGGCGGATTTATCGGTTATCTGGCTAAAGTAGGAACGATCAATTTCCCTAATATGAAAAATGCAATTATTTTTGGTTCTGCTTTGGCTTCTTTTTGTGTAGAAAATTTCGGTACAGAAAAATTGAAAAATTTAACACAGGAAGAAATTGCATCAAGGGTACAAGAGTTTGTGCAGCTAAGTAATTTCCAACTCTAAAGTTCCGATTGGTTTTTTAAATTAATTACACCAGGAATTTAGTTTACTTATTTTATACCGATAAAAGAAGCATCTCTTTTCCGGTAATATTCAAAGAAAGCAATATTCATCAGCAGTAAAGACATCAGATAAAAATGATCTTCTACCGGGATTGTCCCTAATCTAACTGCAAGGTTTTCAGTATTATTATAACTCACAATCGGGATTGAAGTGAGGATTCCGTTAACGATATAAAAAGGAATCAGCGATACAAAATAAGCCAGATAAAAACGGTTCAGCCACTTTACTTTCAAAACATAAACCAAAAAAAGAAGCAGTAAAAGAAGCGTTCCGAAATTGATTAAAGTGTAAAGCCGGTTGTAAAAAAAAAGTAAGATTGCTACAGAAACAGCAATTAAAAAGTTATTTATAATCCTGATTATCCGGTTAGGGATTTGCCATTTTACATAATAATTAAGGCAGGCATAAATAAAAATGCAGGAAAACGGTATGGTGAGAAAAAACAGGATTTCCTCCAGCGGAAGGTTAAATAAGGTGATCCCGAGAATGTAATTCGGGTTGAAAGACCATACTCCTTTTACCGTAAAAAAAATATCCCACACTAAAAAAAGCAAGCCGGTGATGAGTAAGCCCGGCCAGATATATTTCCAGCTTTTATAGAACCGAACACGCCCGTCAAACGATAACAAAATCGGGAAAATTACACTTAGAAAGTTAATCAGCAGATAACTGTATTTCACTTTAGATCGATAGATTGTTCGTGTAAAAAAGCAACTTCCTGCGGTGTGCACTGTTTAGAATCTACCATAAACTTAATGATGTTTTGCAGATAAACTTTATCAGCAGAACCGTAATGCTTCTGTTTCAATAGCTGGATAATCAGGTTTTTATCCGCTTTCATATCCTTGCTTAAACCCAAAAATCCAGGCAAATAAAACTGAATGGAAAAACGGATAAACCTGATTTCTAAATCGTTAGGACTGGCAACAACGGCTTCTTTAACTGTTTTGTTGGATAAGTTAAGATACTTTATTTTTTTATACGGGTTCCAGCTGTCTTTCGCTTTTAAAGCTTCCAGCGCACCGATATAAGCAAGAACTAATGGTGCTTTTCTACTGATCGTTTGCAGGTTAAGGTATAATGAATCTGTTACTTTCGGGCTTTTGATGGCACGAAGCATTTGCTTTCTTAGCTCTGTAATATCAGTTTTTTGTGTTGCTTCGGTAAAAGAAATCAAGATTCCACAGCACAGGAAAAGGAAGGACAGGGAAAATAATTTCATGAAATAACCTTCAGTTTTTGCTGCAGATAAGCCTGGAAATACAAGAACATTTTCTGCCTGTCAGAAACACGGATGCGTTTTTGCATAATTACTTTGGCAGGTGTTTCCTTAATTTTTTTAAAAAGTTCAAGGTAATAAACATAAGCAATGTAAACGCCCAATTGCGCACCTACCGGAAGCTGCAAAATACCTTCCAGCGCATCGTCAAAATCTTTTTTAATATCCGTTTCGATGAGCTTTTTTTCCTGCTCATTAAAGTTGTTAAAATCAACAGCCGGGAAATAAGTGCGGCCGCGTTCTTCAAAATCAGATTTTATATCCCGCAAAAAGTTTATTTTTTGAAAAGCTGCACCCAAACTTTGTGCTTTAGGTACCAATTGTGTGTACAAAAGTTCGTCATCTTCACAAAAAATCTTTAAACACATCAACCCAATTACTTCAGCAGAACCGTAAATATAAGTTTTGTAGCCATCATCAGAATAGGAAGTATTTTCCAGATCCATTTCCATCGATCTTAAAAAAGCATCAATTAAATCATGATTAATCTGATAAGTGTTTACAACTTTTTGGAAGGATTGCAGCACGGGATTTAAGCTGATTTTGCGCTCAATTGCTTCAAAAGTTTCTTTTCTAAATTCGGTAATCAGCAGTGCTTTATTAAAACCGTGAAAAGTATCTACAATTTCATCAGCATAACGCACAAAACCATAAACCGCGTAAATAGGATAACGGAACCGCTTGGCAAAGGCTTTAATTCCTTTGCTAAAAGAAGTGCTGTACTTTTTGGTGATAATTTTACTGCACTCGAAACAAGTTTCGTTATAAAGATTCATGCGTTAAAAGGTGTATGATCAAATGTACAAAGAACAGTGCGCTTTTGTTTCTTTGCAGCCGCGTTGAAACAAAATGTTACAACGCTGCTTATCATTTCAAAATGAAAAAAAATCAGCATATCGTTGTAATTGGTTCCGGTTTTGCCGGTTTATCTGCAGCTTCTGTTTTGGCGAAGGAGGGTTATCGCGTTACTATTTTAGAAAAAAATGATCAGGCCGGCGGCCGTGCCCGGATTTGGGAACAGGATGGATTTAAGTTTGATATGGGCCCAAGCTGGTATTGGATGCCTGATGTTTTTGATGACTATTTTGCTTGGTTCGGAAAGAAAACTTCAGATTTTTATGATTTAAAAAGATTGGATCCGGGTTATCAGATTTACTTCGGAAAGGATGATCAAATGGAAATCCCGGCTTCTATGGAAAAATTGGAGCAGCTTTTTGAACAGGAAGAACCCGGCAGTAGCAAAAACTTGCGCGAATTTTTAAAACAGGCGGCTTATAAATATAAAGTTGGCATGGGCGAATACGTTTTCCGGCCATCGCATTCCATTACCGAATTTATTGATTTCCGTTTGATTAAGGAAAGTTTTCGTATTCAGATGCTTACGAGCATGAGTAAGCATGTGCGGAAGTATTTTAAAAATCCTAAACTGATTAAACTGCTTGAATTCCCGGTTTTATTTCTTGGTGCCACGCCACAAAATACGCCCGCCATGTACAGCATGATGAATTATGCAGATTTAGCTTTGGGAACTTGGTACCCGATGGGCGGCATGAACGAGATTGTAAAAGCTATGGTAAAAACAGCACAGGAAGTTGGCGTAGAAATCAAACTAAATCACGAAGTGCTTAAAATAGAAACGGAGAATGGTAAAGTAAAAAACATAATTACAAATCAAGGAATTATTAATGCTGATTTTGTAATTGCCGGAGCTGATTATGAGCACGTTGATCAAAACTTATTAGAAAAAAAAGATCAGAATTATGATCATAAATACTGGAACAGCCGCACCATGTCGCCTTCCAGTTTGCTGTTTTACATAGGTTTGAATAAAAAATTGAAAGGCGTTCAGCATCATAATTTATTTTTTGATGAAGATTTTGAATTGCACGCTGAAGAGATATACACCAATCCGAAATGGCCGCAAAAACCATTATTTTATGTTTCCTGCACATCAAAAACAGATCAAACCGTTGCACCGGAAGGCTGTGAAAATCTGTTTTTCCTGATGCCTGTTGCGCCTAATTTGCAGGACGAGGAAGCTACCCGCGAACATTATTTTGATTTGATGCTTGATCGGTTTGAAAAAATAACCGGACAGGAAATTCGCAATAATATTATCGTTAAAAGAAGCTATGCGCATCGTGATTTTATATTAGATTATCATTCTTTTAAAGGGAATGCTTATGGCTTAGCTAATACTTTAAGTCAAACTGCTTTTTTTAAACCGGCTATGAAATCGAAAAAAATAAAGAATTTATTATTTACCGGCCAGTTAACCGTTCCCGGGCCAGGTGTGCCGCCATCGCTTATTTCGGGCCAGGTGGCTGCGCGGGAAGCTATAAAACTATTGCTAAAAGAAGCATCATAAAAAAGCTTGTAAACGAAAAAAGCCCGAACGTATCGGGCTTTTTCTATCATATATGTTGAGTATTGAATTTTAATCTTCTACAGCGTAAATTGGTTTTTTAACGCCATTATCATAGGATTTTAAGTTTTTCTTTAACAATTTACGGGCAACGTGGATACGTGTTTTAACTGTTCCGATCGGGATTGCTAAATGATCAGCAATTTCGTGATATTTATGTCCTTCAAAATACATCGTAAAAGGGATATAATATTCGCCCGGTAATTTATCCAATGATCTTTTAATATCATCCATGATAAATTTAGCTTCACCTTGGTTTTTTGTTGAACTGAACACCAGGTTTGCAGAAGAGATTTCTTCGGATTTGGTAACAAAAGTACTCATCTTTACAAATCTGCGATAGTTGTTTATGAAAGTATTTTTCATAATTGTGTACAACCAGCCTTTCAAATTTGTTCCTTCTTTAAACTTGTTATAATAAGTTATTGCTTTCAGCATTGTATCTTGTACTAAATCATTTGCATCATCAGCATCGTGAGTGAAATGAAGTGCATATGATCTTAAAGAACTTGCCTGACGCAATACCATGGTGTTAAATTCAATCTTAGTCATGTTGTTAATGTTTTACAGTAATGTTTTAAAAACTTATTCCTGTTTTCATTTATACAATTTATAGACCGGATTTAATTTTTTGGGGGAACAAGCGTCTGCCAGAGCTAATTTTTGGGATAGCTCATAATAGAAACTAATTTATTCTATTTAAAAGAAGTATTGGAAATAAGGAGAATGAAATTACATTTTCCTAAAAATTAAGTAGTTACATTAATTTAGAAAATAGTTGTAACCTTTCTGTATTAAGAAACGTAGTTGGATTGATAAAAGATTTTGGCTGTATTAAATTTATGTTAACAATAAAAGTAGCTACAGAATATTGACCTCTCTGTGTAGTTTAACGCCAAATTTATTATACACGCTGTCTATGATTTGCGACGATAACGCATAAATTTCGCTTCCGCTGGCACAGCCATGGTTTACCAGCACCAATGCCTGGTTTTTCCAGGTGCCGGTTTCACCTACAATTTTACCTTTCCAGCCGCATTGCTCAATTAACCAGCCGGCGGCCAGTTTGATTTTATTATCGCCCGCCGGATAATGTACAATTTCAGGAAATTTATTTTTAATTTCTTCAAATTCTCCGAAACTGATTACCGGATTCTGGAAAAAACTGCCCGCATTGCCAATGGTAGAAGGATCGGGCAATTTAGAAACCCGGATATGCGCCACTACTTTTGATATAGCACCGATTGTTGGGTTTAAAATTTCCTGTTTGTGCAATTCATCTTCAATAGCACCATATTTTGTGTTGACTTTTGGTTGAAGTGAAAGTTTAAATTTTACCGAAGTAATGATGAACTGATTTTTCAATTCGCCTTTAAAAATACTTTCGCGGTAACCAAAACCACATGCTTCTTTTATAAAGGTTTTTTTTTGCTGAGTTGCAATTTCAAAAGCCTGGCAGCTTTCAAAAACATCTTTTAATTCTACGCCATACGCGCCGATGTTTTGCACCGGCGAAGCACCAACCGAACCCGGAATCAATGTTAAATTCTCCATTCCGGCAAAATTATGGCTCACACAATAATCAACCAGTTCTTTCCAGCTTTCGCCTGCACCGGCTTCAACATAAACTTCTTCATGATTGATGCGATGCTCAATTCCGCGGATATTCATCCTGATCACTAATCCTTTAAAATCCTGTGTGAAAAGCATGTTGCTTCCTCCGCCTAAAACCAAACGCGGAAGTTGAAGCCATTTTGGGTCGAGAAAAAGTTCGGTTAGTTCATCTTCATGATTAATCTCTACAAAAAACCTGGCATTGGCTTCAACACCAAACGTATTGAAATTTTTTAGGGAAACGTTTTCTCGGATTTGAAGCATAGATAATAATCAGATTACAACTGCAAATTTCGGAATTATAAATAATACAATTCACTATATTTGGTTAATGGCACAACCTGTTGATTATAAAAAATTTATAGAGATTAATCCTGAAATCCGTTTTGGGAAACCAGTGATTAAAGGCACAAGAATTTGTTTTTACGACGTTTTGGGCTGGTTGGCTTCAGGTATGAGTTTTTTTGAGATCCTGGAAGATTTCCCGCAGTTAAATGAAGAATCAATTTATGCTTGTTTAAGTTTTACTGCTAAATAAGGATAAAGAAAATCTTATTAAAAATTAGCCAAATTACTTTGCACTTTTAAAATACTTCTTACTCGCCACCAGCAACCCAAACTCTTCCGAAGGATTTTTTTCAATTGATTTATGATGGATTTTATGTGCTCTTTTTATGCCTAAAAAATAGCGGTTATTTAGTTTAAAAGCTTTAAAACGGTTGTGGATAAACCAATCGTGGAAGATAAAATAGATGATACCGTAAACACTGATGCCGGCACCAATCCAAAATGCGTAACTCCGGTTTTCTCTGTCAAACCATATTAAAGCAAGCGCAATCAACCCAAAAAGCAGACTAAAAACATCATTTAGTTCAAAGAAACCGTGGCGTTGCTGGTGATGGGTTTTATGGATAAACCAAAGCGGGCCATGGAACAAAAACTTGTGCATTGCCCAGGAAATGGTTTCCATAAAAACAATGGTAAGCAAGATAACAACGATTGGAAAAAGAATAGTCATCACAAAAAGAATTACCAAATATTAACTCATAAAAGAAGCATCAGTTTTTGGCCGATGCTTCTTTTATCATGTAAAAATCAAACTGCTAATTCTGTTAATCCTAAAATCCTATAAATTCCGGTTCAGACAATTTAGATATGTATCGCCCGATTCTCCGTTGCCGCCATTGCAGCTTCGCGAACAGCCTCCGTATAAGTTGGGTGCGCATGAGAAATCCGGGCAATATCTTCCGCCGAAGCACGATATTCCATCGCTACAACCGCTTCGGCAATTACGTCGGCCACACGCGGACCAATCATGTGCACGCCTAAAACTTCGTCTGTTGCGGCATCGGCCAAAACTTTTACAAAACCATCGGTATCCATACTCGCACGAGATCGTCCGCTGGCTTTAAAAGGGAAAGAACCGGCTTTATATTTTACGCCTTTTTCCTTCAATTGCTCCTCGCTGTAACCAACGGTAGCCACTTCTGGCCAGGTATAAACCACGCCCGGAATCAGGTTGTAATTGATATGCGGTTTTTGTCCGGCAATAACTTCAGCTACATAAGTGCCTTCATCTTCAGCTTTGTGCGCCAGCATGGCACCACGAATCACATCACCGATCGCATAAACGCCCGGAACAGAAGTTTCCAGATGTTCATTAACCGGAACTTTTTTGCCGCGCGGCTCCAGTTCGATGCCTAATTTCTCTAAACCTAAACCTTCTGTGTAAGCCGTGCGACCAACTGCAACTAAGCAATAATCGCCTTTTAACTCAATTTTATCGCCTTTGGGACTATCAGCTGTAACAATAACTTCATCGCCATTAACTTTTGCGCTGGTTACTTTGTGGCCCAGATAAAACTCCATTCCTTGCTTTTGCAGCACTTTTTGCAGCTCTTTTCCGAGAGATCGGTCTAACGTATTAACGATAATATCGGTAAACTCAATCACAGAAACTTTTGCGCCTAAACGTGCATAAACAGAACCTAATTCCAGGCCGATTACGCCGCCGCCAATCAAAATCATATGCTTTGGGATTTCCGGTAAATTCAACGCTTCCGTAGAAGTAACAATCCGCTTTTTATCCATCTCGATAAATGGTAAAGTAGCAGGTTTGGAACCGGTCGCAATGATGATATTTTTAGCTGTAATCTGCTCTTCAGAACCATCCGTTTTTTTTACGCTGATGGTATTTTTATCTACAAAAGTTCCCCAGCCCTGATAAGAAGTAATTTTATTCTTTTTGAACAGAAACGCAATGCCGCCGGTGGTTTGTTCTACAACTTCGTTTTTACGTTTGATCATTTGCGCCAGATCCGGCCGAAGGTTTTCGATATGGATTCCGTGCGCTTCAAAAGTATGGGCAGCATTAAAATAATGCTCCGTAGAATCAAGTAAAGCTTTGGACGGAATGCAGCCTACGTTTAAACAAGTGCCGCCAAAAGTTGAATATTTTTCGATACAAGCCGTTTTTAAACCCAGTTGCGCACAGCGGATGGCTGCCACATAACCGCCGGGACCAGAACCGATCACAATTACATCATATTGCATATAGCGTTTTTTAGAATTGCAAAATAAAGAATTTAACGTTAAAACAGTATCAGATTACTGCAATTAGCATTTTACTTTGGGTAGATAAATTAAAGTTTTAGTAATCATCCGGTTACTAGTTCCTGATTTTATAATAATTTTTCAATACTGTTTTTACCGGTTAAAAAATTGTGATTGGAAAGCTTAACTTAATATCAGGAATGATAATGGAAGATAATGTCATTATTTTGCCGGATGGATATTTACGGCATCAAAAATTGTAGCACGGTAAAAAAAGCATTGGATTGGCTGAAAGAAAACCAAGTCGATTTTACGTTTCATGATTTTAAAAAGGAAGGTGTTTCTGTAGAGAAATTGCAGGAATGGAGCAGTAAAGCCGGTTACGAAAAACTGCTGAACAAGCAAGGTTTAACCTGGAAACAGTTGGATGCAGCAACCAAAGCTGCCGTTACCGGCGAAGAGGAAGCTTTACAACTTTTGCACGATAAAAACAGCATGATCAAAAGGCCGGTTTTAGAATTTCAAGATCAATTGGTTATAGGGTTTGATCATTTAAAATACACAAAGTTGCTTTTATAAATTAAAAAATAACAAAACCTAATTTTATTTAAGTTTTTTGGTAACAATCAGTTTACTTGCAGTTGGTTTAATTAATTTTTGCGCAATTAAGCTTTAGTTTAGCTGTCGGAAAATTAAATTAAACAATGAAATTGAAGTTTTTACCTCTTTGTACACTTGCTTTTTTATTTGCTGCCGATGTAGCTTCGGCACAGCAAACGCCACCGGCAACTGCGCCAGCTGCTGCGCCTGCAAGAACAGGTCGGCCGGATTTTAACCGGATCCAGGAGCCGCAAATCCAAACCAATTACAATTATCACGATGCTTTTGCTCCGTTTTTTTACACCAAAAATGGCAACGAATATCGTTCGGCAGGCGGCCAGCCCGGCCCGAAATACTGGCAAAACCGTGCAGATTATCAGTTATCGGCTTCGCTGAATGATCAAACGAACGAAATCACCGGAACAGAAATTCTTACTTATACCAACAACAGTCCGGATAAATTGGCTTTCCTGTGGATGCAGCTGGATCAGAATTTATTTAAACAGGATTCGCGCGGCTCGGCCATAATTCCTATAACCGGTAGCCGTAACGGTGGCCGCGGTCAGGTTTTTGATGCCGGTTATAAAATTAAGTCGGTAAAAACAGTATCCGCAGGAAAAGGAAAAGCGACCGAAACGGATGTGAAATTTTTGATCAATGATACCCGGATGCAGGTTTTTCTCCCACAAAACCTAAATGCTGGCGGCGGGCAGGTTAAATTAAAAATCGAATACAGCTTTATCGAACCTAATTACGGCTCTGATCGCACCGGTTACCTCGATACCAAAAACGGCAGAATTTACACGATTGCCCAGTGGTACCCGCGCATGTATGTGTACGATGATATTTATGGTTGGAATGCTTTACCTTACACCGGCCCCGGCGAGTTTTATTTAGAATATGGCGATTTCGATATCAACATTACGGCACCGGCTAATCACATTGTGGTTTCCTCCGGCGAGTTGCAAAACCCGCAGGAAGTTTACACGCCGGAACAGCAAAAACGTTGGGCTGCAGCTGCAAAAAGTGATCAAACGGTGATGATCCGTAATGCAGATGAAGTAACGAATAAAGCTTCCCGCCCGGCCGGGAAATCAACCTTGACCTGGCATTTCAAACTTAAAAATGCACGCGATGCTTCCTGGGCATCTTCAGCGGCTTTTGTGGTAGATGCTGCTAAAATGAACTTGCCGAGCGGCCGTAAAGCTTTGGCAATTTCTGCTTATCCGGTAGAAAGTGTGGGCAATGATGCTTGGGGAAGATCAACCGAATACACTAAAAAATCTATCGAATTTAACTCGGCTAAGTGGTATGAGTTTACCTATCCGTCGGCCACAACGGTTGCGGGTATTGTGGGCGGAATGGAATATCCGGGTATTGTTTTCTGCGGATACCGTGCAAAAGGCCGTCAGCTTTGGGGCGTAAACGATCACGAATTCGGCCATAACTGGTTCCCGATGATTGTTGGTTCTAACGAACGTTTATTCGGTTTTATGGACGAAGGTTTCAATACGTTTATCAACACACTTTCTACCGCTAATTTTAATAACGGCGAATATAAACCCACTAATCCGCCGGATGTAAACCGCTTGGGTTTAATCTACACACGCCCTTCTGTAGAACCGATTTTAAGTGCTACGGATAACTTAAAAGAACGAAATAACGGCATTTTACTGTACGCTAAACCAAGTGCCGGTTTGGTTTTGCTGCGCGAACAAATTTTAGGGCCGGAGCGTTTTGACCTGGCTTTTAAAACTTACATTAACCGCTGGGCTTTTAAACATCCGCAGCCGGACGATTTTTTCAGGACGATGGAAAACGTTAGCGGCGAAAGTTTAAACTGGTTTTGGAGAGGCTGGTTCCAAAATAACTGGCGTTTGGATCAGGCCGTTCGGGAGGTTAAATATGTAGATAATGATCCGGCAAAAGGAGCACTGATTACGGTTGATAATCTTGAAAAAATGCCGATGCCGATGATCCTCGAAATTAAAACGCAAAGCGGTAAAACCAGCCGGATTAAGTTGCCGGTAGAAATCTGGATGCGTAACACTACCTGGACTTTTACTTATCCTTCAACAGAAAAAATTTTATCGGTAACTTCAGATCCGGATAAATCATTACCGGATTTTAATCCTGAAAATAACGTTTGGAAAAGTAATTAGTAAGCACATAATTTTTGTTGATAAAAGAAGCTTTAGGAAACTAAAGCTTCTTTTGTTTTAATCAAAAAATTGTAAAAAAATATAGCACTAAATCCTAAAAGAAGTTTCATGGAAAAATCAGATGACTTAATTTGGTTTTGAGTTGCTCTGAAGCTATATTAGTGCTTCTTTTATCACCTAAAAATCATTTTCCACACAACTTTTATATAAAATAGCGGTTTATGGTAATATGAATATCAGATTATTTTTGCTGGCTGCTTTTACAGTAATTTTTTCCGGCAGCTTAAATGCTCAAAATATTTTAAAGGGAACAGTTTTCGAAAGTAAATCTTCCCGTAAAATGGCTGATGTTTTTGTGCGCGATGCTGATACTAAAGTTGTTGCTTTAAGTGATAATAATGGTAATTTCAGCATCCGTACCGCCATAAACCACACCCTGATTTTCTCTTCACCCGGATACGTTTCTGATACTTTATACCTGGTTGATTTCTCCCCAAAAAAAATTGAGCTGGATATAAAAACGATTTCCCTGCAGGAAGTTAGTGTTACCTCGGCCCGTGCTTTTAACCCGCGCGAAGAATATCCGGATGTTTATGAAAAGAGCAAATTTGCTTTATCGCCCTCCCGTATTTTTGGTAAAGAAGCCAAAGATGCCCGCCGTTTAAAACATTATTTTGACCGGGAAACAGATGAAAGGCAGATTGACTCGATATTTAATGCTGTTTATGTGAGCAGTATTGTGCCGTTGAAAGGCCGCGATTTGGAAGATTTTATGACGATGTACCGGCCAACGCTTGCCTATCTTAAAAAAACGCCGCACGCATCGCTCACGCTTTACATCAACGATTCTTATAAAAAGTTTATGGCTCTGCCACCCGAAAAACGAAGTATTCAAACATTGTCTACCAACTAATCAGCTTATCTGCCGTAAACGAAAACACTATTTATAAAACCGACAGTTCATTTTTTATATGATAAAAGAAGCATCAAAAAGCATTAGTAAACGTTCCTTTTTCTACTATTTAATACTGATTTATGCAGTTTGCGCCGGCCAGTATGCTGTTGCACAAACAAGCACTTTTGTTACAACCGCAGCTGTTTCACCTTCAGATAGGATTTGCGGCAAATGGATGTCTGAAGAAAAAAACTGTATCGTTCAGGTTTATAAAGCCGGAAACGAGTTTGGGGCGAAGTTGCTTTGGTTTGATGATTCTGACGATAAAAGTAAGCCGATGAACACACGTACCGATTATAAAAATCCGGATCCGAATTTGCAAAACCGTAAAATAATCGGGATGGATGTTTTAGATGATTTGGTTTATGTACCGAAAACAGATACTTGGGAAAACGGAATTATTTATGACGCCAAAAGCGGCCGTAAGTGGAGTTCTGCCGTGTCTTTTACCTCGAGCGGAACGTTAAAAGTAACCGGTTTCTGGCATTTTAAGTTTATCGGCAAAACAATGACTTTTAAAAGAATATAGCTTTCATACTTCTTTTATCGCTATAAATTTGGTTTAAAGGTTTTGTTTTAAGCGGAAACCTTAAAAACGAATCAGCAATGTTGCTGTTAAACTAAAATAATACGATAAAAGAAGTATCTCATGAATATTCCTCAAACAATTACGATTGCCGGCAAAAGCAGTCATCCGCTGCAAGTTAAACGTTTTGGTTACGGCACGATGCGGCTTCCGGGCGAAGGCGTTTATGGTGAGCCGGCAAACAGGCCAAACGCTTTGGCCATATTAAGGCAAGCCATTAAAAGCGGTATCAACTTTTTGGATACGGCTGATTATTACGGGGAAGACGTAACGAACCGCTTAATTGCCGAAGCTTTGTACCCTTACCCAAATGATTTGGTGATTTGTACCAAAATTGGCAGTACACGCAAACCGGATAAAAGCTGGATTCCTTTTAACAGTTCGGAAAATTTACGCACCAGTATCGAAAACAACCTCCGCACTTTAAAACTCGATCAAATTACGTTGGTACATTTTAGGGTGATGCCAGGTACAACGGATTTTAAAAAAGCAATGGAAACCATGTTTGCCATGCAGCAGGAAGGCAAGATTTTGCATGTTGGTGTAAGTAATGTTAACGTTGATGAACTGGAAACAGCCATGAAAATGGGCAACATTGCTACCGTGGAAAATATGTTTGGCCATGGGCAGCGTACTTTACAAAAATCTGCACATGGTGAAAATAGGGGCGGAGAAGAAATCCTGCATATTTGTGAGGATAACGAAATCCCTTTGATACCTTATTTTTCTTTGATGAACTCGTTACCAAAAAAAGATACGCGGATTGCAGAGATTGCCCAAAAATATCAGGTAAACGAAGCACAGATTAATCTTGCCTGGATGCTGCATTATTCGCCCTGGATTTTACCGATTCCCGGAACTTCATCTTTAAAACATTTTGAAGAAAATTTAAAAGCAGCTGATATCCAGTTAACAGAAGAAGATATGGAATATCTGAAATAGAGGTTTTAGAGAATTAATGTCGCCAAAATTGTACTATTTCTGAACAGCATTATCCTTTAACCAACTTTGCACGCTTTCCAAAGTATGTTCGCCGGAAGCTACCGAAAGTATAAATGCAGTTAGTATTTCGTTACTAACTGCATTGCTGAACTGATAATTGTTAAATTCTAAAAACAGAATGCAAGCGTCCAGACCTGTACGTTTATTTCCGTCAGTAAAAATATGATTCGATATAATATTGAAAAGATATATACTGGCTTTGTGATGGATTTCGGGATACATTGGTTCTCCAAACAAAGTTGCATCAACAATCTCCACTAAATAATTTAAAGAATTTTCATGTAAAAATTATTCGGCGGAACAAAATTACCTCCGAATCTTGAAATATTATTTTTGTTAAGAAAAGTAATTTCTTCTTTTGTAAGTAGCCGCATCAGGCAAGTGCTTTATAAGTTGCTTCATACTTTTGATGGAAAGGTGTTATTTTTTCCAGTATTTCTTGCTCCTCGAATAAAGATTTTTGAATTTGCTCCTGCACTATTTTCCGGTCTTCGATTTTTAAAGTTAAGGCAATCTCCAAAACTTCCTCTACGGTATAAATATGTTGTAAATCCATCATAAATTTTGTTAAGTAAATTTAGTAAAATTCATTTATACGAATGCTTCTTTTAGCAGCTTTAATTTTTAATAACTAAACAAGTTTTCAGTAAATCCTGTTTCTGGTAATTATCCAATTTTAAGGATATAAAAAAAGCTACCTTTTGAGTTAAGGCAGCTTGGGTAAGAAAATATCAACTAAAATTTATGGTTTTTTTTCCGGTGCTTTGCCGATTAAATCCATAAATTGATCCAGTTTTGGAGTGATGATAATTTGTGTGCGCCTGTTTTTAATTTTACCGGCTTCGGTACTGTTATCTGCAATCGGATTGTATTCGCCGCGGCCGCCAGCTGTTAAGCGTTTCGGGTCAACGTTATATTTATTTTGCAGAGTCTGCACTACGGATGAAGCCCTTAACGTACTTAAATCCCAGTTATTCCGGATGTTTTTGGAGGTAATCGGCACGTTATCAGTATTGCCTTCAATCAGCACATCATAAGTACTGTAATCGGTAATAATTTTAGCTATTTTACTTAATGTTTCTCCTGATTTATCAGAGATTTCGTAACTGCCGGATTTATACAGCATATTATCAGACAACGAAATATAAACCACGCCTTTTAAAACCTGCACATCAACATCTTTGGTTTCCTGCTGACTTAATGAACGGGTTAAATTATTGGTCAAAACTAAATTTAAGGAATCGCTTTTATTTTTAGTGTTGATCAATTGCTGGATGTATTTGTTTGAACTATTGATCTCATCAACCAGTTTAGATACATTTACGTTACCCTGGCTGCTGGCGTTTAAGGCTTTACTTAACGCATCCTGTAAAGATTTTGAGTTTGCCCTTTCAGCTGCTAACTGCTCTTCCAAACTTGCAACACGATTAGTTAAAACAGCTACATTTCGTTCACTCAACAGATATTTGCCGTTAAGATTACGGGTATTACTGTCCAACTGATTGTATCTGCCTTGCAGATCCTGGTATTTTTTTGTGCTAACACAACTTTGTGCCAATACTGCAACTATCAGCAGTGCCGGTATAGATTGTTTTAAGTTCATGGGCTTATACTTTTAATGTTAAAATACTACAAGAATAGTTTTTTAATTTGATAAATGATGCAACGTTTAATTATCGGTCTAATTTTCATTCATACGTATATAAATTTAAGAATACTGTTTTTACCGATAAAAAAATAACTTCAATAATAACTTCAGCATCTAAATTTCTGAATGCTGTTTTTACCGATAAAAAATTTGCGTATCGGTTAAAAAATAATTTGTAACTATAGTAAAATTGACTGCTGGCTAAGCGTATTTTCTCCTGTCGGGCAAACATCCAGCAACACACAATCGGTACAAGCCGGTTTAAAATGGAAGCACACTTTTTGGCCGTGCCGCATCATTACCTGGTGGTTATCATACACTTCCTGCGCGGTAAATTCAGGCGGCAATAAATTTTCGAGAACACGATTGGCTTTGGCTTCACCAATTTTTGCATTAATAATACCTAAACGTACGGCGACACGAAAGTGATGAGAATCTACCGGCAATGCTTTGGCCCGCAAACTACTGAAAGACATTACCGCAGCACTTGTTTTTGGCCCAACGCCAGGTAATTCTTCCAGCCATTTTCTGGCAGCGGTTACATCCATATCAGTCAAAAAATCCAACGATAATACGCCGTTATGTTGGGGAATCAAACTTAAAACTTGCTGTAATCTTGGTGCTTTCTGCTCCGGCCAGGTACAAGGTTTTATGGCAGCTTGCACGGTATCGGTTGGCGCATCCCGTACGTTTTCCCAGGAACCGAAAAGATTCTTAAGATTTGTAAAAGCTAAGCCCGAATCACGGTTTTTAGTTCGATGTGATAACAGTGAAGAAACCAATTCACTCAACGGATCCAAATCGTGGAAGTATTTGATCTGGCTGCCATAAACTTCGGATAAGCGGTGATGAACTTCTAATACAAATTCTTTTTTATCGGGGATGATGGTTAGCATGAACTTTTGTATAAATTGAGGTTATAAAAGAAGTATTCCTGAAATTGCTAATTTTATAATTTGTGTGCTAACACGATATTATCGCTTAGTGTTTTTGGTGAGTTTGCCAAGTGCTGCTAATTAGCGATGATATTGTTGAAGAAACTGTCAAAACATAAGATTTTTTAATAACATTCAGCTTTAACCAATCTTGTACCGTTTCTGATGTTTAGTTACCAAAATTTAAGAAGAACTGCATTAAGCAAGGAATACATTTTCTATTTATTGAAATATTTTGATTTTATGTGGTCTAAAATTTATTGAAATTTTTTCACTCATAAACTATCTTATTTTTGTTCAAGATAGCACTTACAATTAAAAATGAACATTAGGATTGAAACGATTTCTAAGTTAGAAGAGCTTTTTAAAAAAAAGAATTGGGAAATTATTAATGACTCCGCTTCTTTTTCCAGTACATTTAATAGGTTTTGTTCTAGACTTAGTCTTTTTGATGAAGAGAAACAAGATTTATTGATAGCGTTATCTTATAGATTTTGGAACGTAGGTATTAATGATTTTCAAAATTACTTTTGCATTGCTGTTAATAAAATTCCTGAACTGAAAAATTATTCTTCTATTTTAATAGCACCTTTGAAAAAGCCTTCAATAACTTCCCCTAAAAGTTCAGATATGATTTGGTATTACCTAAAGAGTTACTCAGATTTCACGTATGAAGATTTTGGGAAAAAACTATTTTTTACAGCTGATTGGAAACAGGTATCAGAATTGTTATTAAACAATAGTCATTTATTAGTTTTGGTAGATGATTTTATAGGAACAGGGGAAACTGCAATAGAAACAATTGAAGAATTAAAGTTACTTAAAGTATTGTCTGAAAAGAGTGATTTTAAGATTATATCATTTCTGGCACAAGAAGTGGGTTTAAAAAATATTTTTGACAAGTATGGTAACATTACTGCTTGTTGCGAAGTTCTTAAAAAAGGTATTTCTGACTTTTATGTCGGAAAAGATTTAGAAAGAAATTTGCACTTAATGTTAGAAATGGAAAAGGCTATAAAAGTAAAAGCAGATTATAAATTAGGTTATGGTAATTCAGAAAGTTTAGTTGCGTTTTCTCAACGTTCTGCAAACAATACGTTTCCTGTATTCTGGCTGGAAAAGACAAATAAACTAGCACCTTTTAAAAGATAATTATGCAACAAGAAGTAAAATCAATTCTTTTGAAATTAGTAAAATATAATGGGAATATTGAACCCTTAATACAAATGGGATACGAGTATGTTCAAGTAATTAATTTTTTGAATATTTTATTAGAAGAAAAACTTTTAACAAGAGATAATAATCAGATTCTGATTACTGAAGCTGGTTTAAATGAAATTGCATTTTTAAACAAAAAATTAAACCGTAAAAATGCATCTTTGTGGATTGAGCCAGCCGTAGAAAGTAGAGTTGATAAAATAGATAAAAATGATGTATTTTTACCAAATCAAAATGAATTATCATTTTAAAAATTGCTTAGTGTGTTCTAAGCCGGGACGGTGAGTCACCTATCCTGTAGTTGAATAGCTTTTCAAGCTTTTGCGTTAAACAGAAATCAAAAGTCTCCACCCTACGGGCTGCCCTCCGACATTTTGCTTCCTGTTTAACGCTTGTTCATGGGTCTAAGATAACATCTTAGACCTAAAATGAAATTTTAAAATGACCTTTCAACATTACGAAAATCTTTTTAGAGAAAAAGCTGAGCAGGCAGGTTATTCTGAAGAGAATATTCAAAAATGCTTGTATTATGCTAATCCTTTAATCGAAAGAGGAATTCCAGTAATCTATAATACTTCCAACTTATCTGCTTTAGTTGGTTACAATAAGCTTTATCTAAAAAAAGCAGCTCTTTATACTAATTCTTTTTATAGAAAATTTTCTATAAAAAAAAGAAATGGAAAGAAGCGTGAGCTAAAAGAGCCTCTTCCTAGTTTAAAAGAAATTCAACTGTGGATATTAGAAAATATACTTTATGAAGTTCCTGTTAGTAAATATGCAAAAGCTTATATAAGAAATAGGAACATAAATGATAACGTCAGATTTCATAGGAATAAAGAAAAGGTCTTAAATCTTGATATTGAAAATTTTTTCCCTTCAATTAAAAGAAATAAAATCGAGGAGATATTTTTAAATCTAAATTATTCCTCAAATATTTCTAATCTGCTCGGTAAATTGTGTTGCTGTGATGAATGCCTACCCCAAGGAGCACTTACAAGTCCATATCTTTCTAATTTATACTTGAATGAATTTGACGAAGTAGTAGCATTATATTGTAAAAACAATAATATAAGATATACTAGGTACGCAGATGATTTAACTTTTTCTGGCAATTTTGAACATGAAGTTTTAATAGAATTTATTAAAGCACAACTTTTTGAAATAGACCTTAAACTTAATGCAGAAAAGACATTAATTATGGAACGAAATGTAAAACAAATCGTTACAGGAATTACTGTTAACAAAGTTATTCAAGTTCCTAAAACTTATCGTGATTCAATTAGACAAGAGGTTTATTATTTACAAAAATTTGGCTTATCTGGTCATATAAAAAAAATAAACTCTAATAAAGCTAATTACATATATCATTTATTAGGTAAAATAAACTATACTCTTAATATCAATCCAAAAGATAAAGAGATGAAAAAGTATAAAGTAATTGTAAAAGAATATTTGCCTAATAATATTACAGAAATCAAGTGAATAAGAAGCTTTTTAATAGTATTGTCTTTTTATATATTAATTCAACCTTTTTATTATCTACTTCTTTTACCACCAAAAAATCTTTTCCTACAACCACTTGATAATCAAAAATTAACTTGCTACTTTTGCAGTCCTTTTAATATAAGGAAAATACTGTAAACATTTAAAAGCAAAAATGCCTACTATTCAGCAATTAGTTAGAAAAGGTAGAGTAGCTATGGTTGACAAGAGTAAGTCGCCAGCGTTGGACAGCTGTCCACAGCGAAGAGGTGTGTGCACACGTGTGTACACCACTACCCCTAAAAAACCAAACTCAGCCATGCGTAAGGTTGCCCGTGTTCGTTTAACCAACGGCAAAGAGGTAAATGCGTACATCCCCGGCGAAGGCCACAATTTACAGGAGCACTCGATCGTTTTGATTCGTGGTGGTCGTGTTAAAGATTTGCCTGGCGTTCGTTACCACATCATCCGTGGTGCATTGGATACTTCAGGTGTTGCTGGGCGTAACCAACGTCGTTCTAAATACGGAACCAAACGTCCGAAACCAGGTCAGCCGGTTGTAGCGGCAAAAGGTGCACCAGCTAAGAAAAAGAAATAATTAACGGAGGATAGCAAGCAATGAGAAAGTCAAAACCAAAAAAGAGAATCATTCTTCCTGATCCAAAGTTCAATGATACTTTGGTTACCAGGTTTGTAAATAATATGATGTATGACGGTAAAAAATCTACCGCTTATGCAATTTTTTATGATGCGGTTGAACTAGTAGAAAAACGGACAAGCGAAAGCGGTTTGGATACCTGGAAAAAAGCATTGAATAATGTAATGCCTGCTGTCGAAGTGAAATCCCGCCGTGTTGGTGGTGCTAACTTCCAGGTGCCAACAGAAGTTCGCCCGGAGCGTAAAATCGCTTTAGGTATGAAATGGTTAATTAGCTATTCCCGTCGTCGTGGAGAAAAAACGATGATGGAAAAATTAGCCGGTGAAATTATTTCTGCTGCAAAAGGTGAAGGTTCTGCAGTGAAAAAGAAAGAAGATACGCACAAAATGGCTGAAGCCAATAAAGCGTTCTCTCACTTCCGTTTTTAATTAAAAGGATTATACAGATTGTTAGAAGATTACACCGATTATTTTATAATGAATAATCGGTGTAATCGTTTATGAAATCAGAGAAATCAAACAATAAAGAAAATGTCAAGAGATTTAAAATATACAAGAAACATTGGTATTGCCGCGCACATTGATGCCGGTAAAACCACTACTACAGAGCGTATTCTGTACTATTCTGGTGTAAGTCATAAAATCGGAGAAGTGCATGAAGGTGCAGCAACGATGGATTGGATGGCACAAGAACAGGAACGCGGCATCACCATTACTTCGGCTGCTACAACTGTTTTTTGGAATTACCGCAACAACAAATATCAGGTAAACGTAATTGACACACCAGGACACGTAGATTTTACAGTTGAAGTAAACCGTTCTCTACGGGTGTTGGATGGTTTGGTGTTCCTGTTTTCTGCTGTTGATGGTGTTGAGCCGCAATCAGAAACCAACTGGCGTTTAGCTAACAACTATAACGTGCCGCGTATCGGTTTTGTAAATAAAATGGATCGCTCCGGAGCAGATTTCCTGAAAGTTGTAAAACAGGTTCGTTCTATGCTGGGCAGTCATGCTGTTCCGTTACAGATTCCGATTGGTGCTGAAGAAGGCTTTCAAGGTGTGGTTGATTTAATCAATTTCCGTGGAATTGTTTGGAATGAACATGACAAAGGGATGACTTTTACTGAAGTGCCGATTCCTGCTGACTTAGTGGAAGAAGCTACTGAATGGAGAGAGAAATTATTGGAAGCAGTTGCTGAATTTGATGATTCATTAATGGAGAAATTCTTTGATGATCCAACCTCAATTACAGAGCGGGAAGTATTAGATGCCTTGCGTCAGGCTACTTTATCCGGTAAAATTGTTCCGATGACTTGCGGTTCATCTTTTAAAAATAAAGGTGTGCAAACAATGCTGGATTATGTGATGGAATTATTACCTTCTCCTTTGGATTCTAAAGGTGTTGTTGGTACTAATCCTAACAATGGAGAAGAAATATTGGTTAAACCGGATACAAAAGAGCCATTTGCTGCTTTGGCATTTAAAATTGCAACCGATCCTTTTGTAGGCCGTTTGTGTTTTATCCGTGTTTATTCCGGTAACCTGGAAGCAGGTTCTTATGTTTACAATGCTCGTTCGGAAAACAAAGAACGTATTTCGCGGATTTTCCAGATGCATGCCAATAAGCAAAACCCAATTCCTAATGTAGGAGCCGGAGATATTGCTGCTGTTGTAGGCTTCAAGGATATTAAAACAGGTGATACATTGTGCGATGAAAAAAACCCGATAGTTTTAGAATCCATGAATTTCCCGGAGCCGGTTATCGGTTTAGCAATCGAGCCTAAAACACAGGCAGATGTAGATAAACTGGGTATGGCTTTAGGTAAATTAGCTGAAGAAGATCCTACTTTCCGTGTAAATACTGATGAAGAAACCGGCCAAACTGTAATTTCAGGTATGGGCGAACTTCACTTAGATATCATTATGGATCGTTTAAAACGTGAGTTTAAAGTTGAAGTTAACCAAGGTGCGCCGCAGGTTTCTTACAAAGAATCTATCACTGGTACAACTCAGCATCGCGAAACATACAAGAAACAAACCGGTGGTCGCGGTAAATTTGCCGATATTCAAGTGATTATTTCTCCGAATGATGAAGGTAAAGCCGGCCTACAGTTTGTAAATGAAATTTCTGGCGGTTCTATTCCGCGTGAGTTTATTCCGTCTGTAGAAAAAGGATTTGCAGCTGCTATGGCAAACGGTGTTTTAGCCGGTTATCCTTTGCAGGATATGAAAGTTCGTTTAATTGACGGATCTTTCCACGCAGTCGATTCAGATGCTTTATCTTTCGAAATCTGTGCACGTTCTGCTTATCGCGAAGCATTGCCAAAGTGTAAACCTGTGTTGATGGAGCCGATTATGAAAATAGAAATCCTGACTCCTGAAGAAAATATGGGTGACGTTATCGGTGATATGAACCGTCGCCGCGGACAGCTTTTAGGTATGGATTCCCGTGCTGGTGCGCAAGTTATCAAAGCTACTGTGCCATTATCAGAAATGTTTGGTTACGTAACGCAACTGCGTACCATTACTTCCGGCCGTGCAACTTCTACCATGGAGTTTGATCACTATGAACCAGCTCCACGTAATGTACAGGATGAAGTAATTGCTAAATCAAAAGGTAAAGTACACGCTTAATAAAAATGATTACACGATAGTTTGTGATTTCACAGATCATCAGTGTAATCTTAAATCATAAAATAACTGTTCCTAATAAATAGCTCTTAGGACGGACAATATAATCAGTGAAATCATCTTAAACCGATGAAATCATTAAAACAAAAAAACAAAATGAGCCAAAGAATCAGAATCAAATTAAAATCATACGATTACAACTTGGTAGATAAATCTGCTGAGAAAATCGTAAAAACTGTAAAGCCAACCGGCGCTGTAGTTAGCGGGCCGCTTCCTTTGCCAACCGAAAAGAAAATTTTTACGGTTTTACGTTCACCGCACGTAAATAAAAAAGCACGTGAGCAATTCCAATTATGCTCTTACAAACGCTTATTGGATATTTACAGCTCTAACTCAAAAACAGTTGATGCTTTGATGAAACTGGAATTACCAAGCGGCGTTGAAGTAGAAATTAAAGTATAATTGTACCGGAAGATATAAACAAAAAAGGCTGCCCTGTAAAAGGCGGTCTTTTTTGTTTATAAAGCTTTTTGATTTAGAACTTATTTAAATTTTGTTAAATCATTTTCGATACTTCTTTTATCACCTAAAAATGCTGAGAGCTAATGCATAAGGAAAAGATCAACACTAATTTATGCTCATAAAAGAAGCATTGGTATTTATCTTAATAAATTTGAACAGATTTACAGAATTTGAAGTGAAAATTATAGTAAATCGGTTGATTTAACAACTCACTAAACAGATTAATTTTAATAATTGATTTGATTAATAATAATTACTACTTTTAGAATTCAAGACCAGTTTAACCAATAGTATCTATCTTATTAACCTAAACAACAGGGAATCAAATTGTACAGGTAGCATTTACAAATAGTGGTACGTTTACAGTTAATGAGTTCTGTTTTATTAAATCATACTCAATGGAAAATCGTCGCCGTTTTATCAAAAAGGCAGCCATTACAGCTGCAGGTATCGCTGTTGGTAATCAGGTAGCTGCAATGAGTGCTAAAAGTTACAGAAACATTATTGGTGCCAATGACCGGATCAACATGGCTATAATTGGCATAAACGGGCGTGGCGGAAGTATGGCAAGTACGTTTGCCGGTCAAAAAAACACTAAAATTGCTAGTTTATGTGATGTTGATTCTAGAACTTTTGCCAAGGTTATTAAATCTTTAGCTGACGGAGGTTATGCGGACACTCCTCAAACCGAAGGCGATTTTCGTAAAGTATTGGCCGGCAAAGGTATCGATGCTATTTATATCGCAACGCCTGATCATTGGCATGCACCGCTTACCATTTTAGGGTGCCAGGCAGGCAAACATGTGTATGTCGAAAAGCCGTTAAGCCACAATCCGCATGAAGGCGAGCTGGCAGTAGCTGCTGCCAGAAAGTACAATAAAGTAGTACAAATGGGTGCTCAGCGCAGGTCGGCACCGGTATTAACACAAGGTATCGAACAGTTGCATAAAGGCATCATCGGGCGGGTTTATTTTGCCAAAGCTTGGTACACAAATAATCGCAAAGCTACTTTTTTAAAACCCGGTTCGGTACCTACGGAGCTTAATTACGACCTGTGGCAGGGTCCGGCCCCACGCGTGCCGTATCAGGATGGTTTAATCCATTACAACTGGCATTGGTTTTGGAATTGGGGAACCGGAGAAGCATTAAATAATGGTACACATGAAGTGGATGTGGCCCGTTGGGGTCTCGGGGTGGATTTTCCGTCACATATAACTTCAACAGGTGGCCGGTATCAATTTAAAGATGACTGGCAAACGCCTGATACGCAGGTTATCACCATGGAATTTCCAAATCAAAAATCAATGATGTGGGAGAGCCGAAGTTCCAACGGCAGAAAAATTGAAGGTTTGGATAGAGGCGTTATATTTTATGGTGAAAATGGCAGCCTGGATACCGGGGCCGATAGTTACAAAGTGTACGATCAGGAGGGGAAATTAGTTAAAGAAGTGAAATCGCTTACAGGTGAGGAAGCTGTACAGGGGCGCAATACGGCCAGCCCGAGTTTGGCTATGGATAATTACCATGTGGCCGATTTTTTGGATGCAATCCGTAATAACCGGCGGCCTAATTGCGATGTAGAAACAGGCTATAAAAGTATATTAGGCATGCAGTTGGGCAATATTGCATGGCGTGTTGGCCGCGATCTTAAAATAGATCCTAAAACCGGTCATATTTTAAATGATTCGGAAGCACAGAAATTATGGAGTCGGACCTACGAACCGGGTTGGGAACCCAAAGTTTGAGTGTTTGGCACTTCAAATTTTCATTATGAGCAAACCTAAATTACTGCTTCTTTTTTATCATAGCCTATTTTTATTACTCTTTTTAGGGGTTGATAATTCGAACGCGCAAAGCAAAAGCAATAAAATGCTATTTCCGGAAAGTCCGGGAATAGTATCTTATACTTACCGCACAAATTTTCAAAAGGATATAGCAGCTACTTTAAATATAGTTAAGGGAAACGGGATCACAGATATAGAATTTTCTAACTTGTTCGGAACTTCGGCAGACAACATGCGCAAGCTTATTGATGGCAGAGGCATTCGTTGTTCGTCGTTCGGTGTGAGTTATGACGACTTGATGAATAAAACTACGGAAGTTGCCCAAAACGCAAAAATTCTCGGTGCCGAATATGTAAGAGTTGCGTGGATACCGCACACAGGTATTTTTACAATTGAAAAAGCTATGCAAGCCGTTGAAGATTTTAATAAGACAGGTAAGATATTAAAAGAGCAATATGGACTAACCCTCATTTATCACAATCACGGTTATGAGTTTGAACCTTATGCTGCCGAAACCCTATACGACTATATCGTAAAAAATACCAATCCAAATTATGTTGGTTTTGAGCTGGATATATTATGGGCGTTTTTTCCCGGACAAGATCCGACACAATTACTCAAAAAATATGGAAACAGGTATAAAGCACTGCACCTCAAAGATTTGAAAAAAGGTGTAATCGGCAACAATTCGGGAGGAACCTCGATTGAAAATGATGTTGTGTTGGGCACCGGGCAAATTAACCTTCCTGCTGTGTTGAAAGCTGCGCGTAAGGCAGGTGTGCAGCATTATTATATTGAAGATGAAAGTAGTAATTCTATCACCCAAGTTCCCGAAAGTATTAAGTACTTACACAGCCTGAAAAAATAAATTTTAATAACAAATCAAATAGATAACAAATTTATACTGATGAAACCAGCAATCGTTAAAACACTTTTAATCTTATTTTTTAGCACCGGGCTATTCTTACCACAAAGCTTTGCACAATCACAAAATACGTTAACTACCCAGGAAAAGCGCGAAGGCTGGCATTTACTTTTTGACGGTAAAACATCAAAAGGTTGGATAGGTGCTAACATGACTACTTTTCCGGATAAGCCAAACGGCTGGATTATTAAAGATAACCAGATAACTATACAAAATTCTGGTGGGGAAGAAGCAAAAAATAGCGGTGATATTATTACGGTTGACGAGTACAGTACCTTTGATTTGAAATTTGATTTTAAATTAAGTAGAGGTGCTAACAGTGGTGTTAAATATTTTGTAACCCTCAACGAAAACACAAATGGATCAGCTATCGGATTGGAGTACCAGGTGTTGGATGATGAAGTACATCCCGATGCCAAACTTGGGCGTAACGGCAATCGTACCCTGGCTTCGTTATACGATTTGATACCTTCCAACAAACCTACCAGCAGTATACATCCTATTGGCGAATGGAATACCGGCCGGATTGTAGTGCACCCTGATAACAGGGTAGAACATTATTTAAATGGTGTTAAAGTTTTAGAATACGTGCGTAAATCGCCGGAATATCGTGAACTGGTTAAAATTAGTAAATATAAAATCTGGAAAGATTTTGGCGAAGCTGATAAAGGCCACATCCTGCTCCAGGATCATGGGTTTGAAGTAAATTACAGAAATATCAAGATTAAAACGCTTTGAGCCGATGCAAATTTATAATCGCAATTTTCCTAAAATAGCTATGCTTCTTTTATCCATAAAAAAATCGCTTCCGAAAAAAGCGATTTTTGCTTCAATACTAATTTTATCCAGTAAAAGAAGCATTCAACATTAATACTCCGGATTACCGGTAATTTCCTCCAACTTATTTCTCACCGTTTGCAAATCCCGCGAAAGCTTTTTCTCCTTGTCATTAGCTTTCGTTTTATAACCTTTATATTCTTCCTCCAAATCATTATACAATTTGATGCGGTAATGGGCTTCCCGGCGCGCACTTGCGGAAAGGAAAATTACAGATGCCGCCAAAATACCTAAAACGATAACTATCCCCCACATAATACTATTATAAGTTGTTTTCGCCATCGGCATTCCCAAAAAGCTAATGCTGTTTACCTGCGCATTTGTAGCATTTAAGCTTTGTTCTTTATTATTCACATCGGTTTGCAAAGTGGTTAGGGTTTTTGTTTGTACCGATAATTTAGTTTTCATAACGGTTAAAGTACTATGTAGGATACGCAAACTATCCTGCATACTTTTATAAAAAGCATCAACCATTGGGTGCTGGTAACTGTAAGTCCTGCTGATGATAAATTGATATTGCCCGCCTAAACTTTTATCGGAACTAACAGCAACCGGTGCAGCAGCGGGTTGCGTTAGAAGAGTTTGACCTGTATTAACCGAATATTTTTTTACAGTATTAGTTTTTACAGGTGTGGCTTTCCCTGCAACTGTTTTTGCAGCCACTGTTGCGTGAGGTTTAGTTTTAACAGAATCTTGTGCGTAACTACTTGATAGGATAGAAGATAACAGAATTATCTGCAATAATTGGACTGCTGTTTTTTGGTGCATAAAAGAAGCTTTAATACAATAATCAAATTAAACTTTGCTGATGCCAGTATAGTAAAATATCTGCTTGCACGCAAACGAAAATAACACATCATGTTCAAAATAATACAATCATAATTAACTTAGCCGCATGGTTATCGGATTTATCGGTTTAGGCGATATGGGCAAGCTTTACGCAAAAGCATTTGCCCGGCAAGGCTTAACAGTTTGCGGAAGCGATTTGGCACATCATTTTGAAGCACTTACAGAAGAATTAAGCTTATATAATGTTGAAGTATTATTAGATGGAAGAGAAATCGCCCAAAAAAGTGACCTGCTCATATTCTCTGTCGAAACAGACAAAATTAAAGAAGTTGTTGCACGGTATGCTCCGTACGTAAAATCCGGTGCAATTGTAGCAGGCCAATGTTCTGTTAAACATCCTGAAATTACTGCTCTGGAAGAGTTTTTACCGTTAAATACAAATATTATTACGATTCATGCTTTGCACGGCCCGGGATTTATACCGAAGGGACAAAAACTGGTGGTCATTCCGCATCGTTGTGATAAATTCTCGTATCAGCGGATGCTGGACGTATTACTGCTTTTAGAAACAGATTTAGTGGAAATGGAAGATTACCATCAGCATGATAAAATTGTTGCTGATACACAAGCAGTTACACATGTTGGTTTTGAAAGTATGGGAACTGCCTGCGCCACAGCCGGTTTTTATCCATGGGAAAACGCAGCGTATTTGGGCGGTATTGATAACGTAAAAATCCTGATTATGCTGCGGATTTTTAGTTACAAAGCGCACGTTTATGCTGGTTTGGCCATTTTGAATCCGTATGCAAAGCAGCAGGTTAAACAATATGCAGTTTCAGAATCAGAATTGTTTAGGCTGATGATTAAGGAAGAGGAAAAAGAGTTGCGTAAACGTTTATATCAGGCAAGAGATTTTGTATTTCACGAAAGCCGGAAACCAATTTTATTGAATGATCAGATAATGAAAGAGTTTTCACTTTCTGCAGACTCTTCATTGCGTAAACCTAATTCGCATTTAAGTATTTTAAGTATGGTTGATGCCTGGAATAAACTGCAGGTAAACCCGTATGATAACCTAATTTGCCAAACACCGCCTTTTCGGTTGCGTTTGGGAATTGCAGAATATTTATTTAAAAATGAAGATTTGCTGGAAGAATCCATTGAAACTGCTTTATATGATAAATCTATTAGGGGAGATGATTTAGAATTTCATTCGGCAGTTAGAGACTGGTCTGCAATTATTAATTATGGTGATATTGATGGTTATAAGCTGCATTTTAATCATACACAAAATTTTTTTAAAGACCGGCTGGATTATGGCAGGCAGCAAAGTGCAGAATTAATTAGAAGATTGATGACAGAATAGTTAAATAGATACTGTTTTTATCACCTAAAAAATATTAAAAGAAACTTGTAAAAATATTTATATAACTATTTGATAGTTAATCAAACATTCCTATCTTTGCCGTCCCTAAAAGGGAAAGCACGTCTTGAACGAAGCCCTACTGCTTCGATGGACTAAAGTAATTTAATTAAGAAAATGTCAGGAATAATTGGTAAGAAAGTAGGAATGACCAGCATTTTCGATGAAGCGGGGAGAAATATTCCCTGTACTATAATCGAGGCTGGGCCATGTGTTGTTACACATGTTAAGTCTGTAGAAACAGACGGCTATGCTGCTGTTCAGTTAGCATATGCTGATCGAAAAGAAAAAAATACGCCTGCTCCCTTAAAAGGACATTTTGCAAAAGCAGGAACTACCCCAAAGCGTAAACTTGTTGAATTCAAAACTTTTGAAGATCAAAAATTTCTTGGTGATACTATCACAGTAGAACTTTTCGCAGCAGGTGACTTTGTAGATGTAGTTGGCACATCCAAAGGTAAAGGTTTTCAAGGTGTTGTTAAGCGTCATGGTTTTGGTGGTGTTGGTATGCAAACGCACGGTCAGCACAATCGGCTTAGAGCTCCTGGTTCATTAGGTGCTTCGTCGTGGCCTTCACGTGTATTTAAAGGAATGCGGATGGCAGGACAAATGGGGAATAGCCGGGTTAAAGTTCAGAACCTGGAAGTTTTAAAAGTTTATAATGAGCAAAATTTATTAGTGGTAAAAGGATCGATTCCCGGAGCTAAAGGTTCATTTGTAATTATTGATAAGTAATGGAAGTAGTTGTATTAAATGTTTCAGGAAAAGAAACTGGTGCCAAGGTGCAGCTTCCTGATTCGATATTTGGTGTTGAACCTAACGATCATGCCATTTATTTAGACGTAAAACAGTACCTGGCCAACCAACGTCAAGGAACACATAAATCTAAACAACGCAATGAAATTGCAGGTTCTACCCGAAAATTACATAAACAAAAAGGAACAGGTGGTGCCCGTGCCGGTAGTGTAAAATCTCCTTTGTTTAATGGCGGAGGTCGTGTATTCGGACCGCAGCCGCGTGATTATAGTTTCAAACTGAATAAAAAATTAAAATCATTGGCTCGTAAATCTGCTTTGTCATACAAAGCGAAAGATAACCATATTGTAGTGTTAGAAGATTTTACCTTTGATTCTATTAAAACTAAAAACTATATCAGTTTAGTTGCGGGTTTAAATTTTGCTGATGAAAAAACTTTACTAGTTCTTCCCGCAGGTAATAACAACGTTTATCTTTCGAGTAGAAATATTAAAAAAGCAAAGGTTATTACTGCTGATCAATTGAATACTTATGATGTATTAAATGCAGGAAAACTTTTGTTAACTGCTGGTTCTGTTAAAACTTTGGAGGAAGCATTAGTTAAGTAATATGGAAATTTTAAAGAAACCCTTGCTTACAGAAAAAGTAACCAAGTTAACGGAAAAATTAAACCGTTATGCTTTTAAAGTAGACCCAAGTGCAAATAAAATCCAAATAAAAGGAGCAGTTGAAGCTATGTATGGTGTAAACGTAGAAGCAGTGAACACCATGAAGTATGCGGGTAAATTAAAAAGTCGTAATACCAAAGCTGGTTCTGTTTCTGGCAGGCCATCTAAGTATAAAAAGGCTATTATTACTTTAAAAGACGGTGAAACAATTGATTTTTACAGTAATATCTAAATAAAAAATGGCAGTTAAAAGATTTAAACCGGTTACACCTGGTACCCGTTTCAGAGTTGGGGCTGATTATTCAGATATTACAACTAATGTTCCGGAAAAAACTTTAGTAGTTTCCCATAAAAAATCTGGCGGTAGAAATCATTCTGGTAAAATGACTATCAGAAATGTTGGTGGCGGACATAAGAAATCATATCGTTTAATTGATTTTAAACGCAATAAATTTGATATTCCGGCTACAGTTGCTACAATAGAATATGATCCTAACAGATCAGCACGTATTGTTTTGTTAAATTATGTAGATGGCGAGAAAAGATACATGCTTGCACCGGAAGGTATTCAGGTTGGACAAATTGTTCTTTCAGGAGATGCTGTTGCACCGGAAGTAGGAAACACTCTTCCACTAAAAAGCATTCCTTTAGGTTCAATTATTCATAACATCGAATTGAATCCTGGTCAGGGTGGTATTATTGCAAGATCAGCCGGAACATATGCACAATTATCAGCACGTGACGGTAAATACGCGATTATTAAACTGCCTTCAGGAGAAACCAGAATGATTTTAGCTACTTGCTTAGCAACAATCGGAACTGTTTCTAATTCTGAGAAGGCAAACGAAGTTTTAGGAAAAGCTGGTCGTAAACGTTGGTTAGGTCGTCGTCCTAGAGTTCGTGGTGTTGCAATGAACCCGGTAGATCACCCTATGGGTGGTGGTGAAGGAAGAGCTTCCGGAGGTCATCCACGCTCAAGAAAAGGTTTATTAGCTAAGGGCTTTAAAACCCGTGATAAGAAGAAATCATCTGATCGTTATATCGTTGAAAGAAGGAAAAAATAATGGCACGTTCAATAAAAAAAGGACCTTATATTGATCATAATTTGGAAAGAAAAGTTCTGACCTTAAATGATTCTAACAAAAAATCGGTAGTTAAAACATGGTCACGTCGTTCCATGATTTCTCCGGATTTCGTTGGTCATACATTCGCTGTGCATAATGGCAATAAGTTTATACCAGTATATGTAACAGAAAATATGGTTGGACATAAGTTAGGAGAATTTTCTCCAACACGTACTTTTAGAGGTCACTCTGAAAAGAAAAAATAAGGCATGGAAGCAACAATTAAAGTTAAGAAATCTGTATTGATCAGACAACAGAAAGAAGCTGCAAAAGCTGTTATAGGCGGAGCTTGTGCTGCAAAATTGCAAAATTGTCCAACTTCACCCCGTAAAATGCGATTAGTGGTTGATCTGATTAGAGGAGAAAATGTAGAAAAAGCATTATATATTCTAAAATATACTAACAAAGAAGCAGCTATAAGAGTTGAAAAACTCCTCCTATCTGCCATCAAAAATTGGGAATCAAAAAACGAAGGTAAACGTGTGGAAGACAGTAATCTTTTTGTGAAAGAAATTTCTGTAGGAGGTGGCCGTCAGCTTAAAAGATTACGCCCGGCTCCTCAGGGAAGAGGTTATAGAATAAGAAAACGTTCTAATCATGTAACTTTAATAGTACATTCTAAAAATGATAACATATAATTTGTAATGGGACAGAAAGCACATCCAATAGGTAACAGGTTAGGAATCATCAGAGGATGGGATTCTAATTGGTTCGGTGGCAATAATTACTCCGACAAATTAGTGGAAGATGAAAAAATTCGTAAATATCTTTCTGTACGTATTGCTAAAGGAGGCGTTGCCAAAGTAGTAATTGAACGCACTTTAAAACGTATTACAGTAACAATTCATACAGCTCGTCCGGGTATTGTAATTGGTAAAGGCGGACAAGAAGTTGATAAGATTAAAGAAGAGTTAAAAAAGCTTACTAAAAAGGATATTCAAATTAATATTTTTGAAATTAAACGCCCTGAACTTGATGCCCAGTTAGTAGCAGAAGGTGTGGCTAAGCAATTAGAAGCACGTATTTCCTTCCGCAGAGCAATGAAAACTACTATTGCTTCAACTATGAGAATGGGAGCTGAAGGTATTAAAATTATGTGTTCCGGCCGTTTAGGTGGTGCTGAAATGGCACGTACAGAACAATATAAAGAAGGAAGAATCCCATTACATACATTTCGTGCTGATATTGATTATGCTTTGGGTGAAGCTTTAACCACGTATGGTAAAATAGGTGTTAAGGTTTGGATTTGTAAAGGTGAGGTTTATGGTAAACGTGATCTTTCCCCTAATATTGGTGCTAACACTGGTGTTAATAATAAAGGTGGTCGCCCAGAAGGTGTTCCTGCTTACGGCGATCGCGATCGCGGTGGGGATCGTAGAAATTCTGGAGGAGGCGACCGTAGAAATAACGATAGAAGATCTCCTGGTGGAAATAATAATAATCCAAGAGGTGGCGGAAATCCTAATCAAAGAAGCGGCGGCGGTTCAGCTGGCGCGAAAAGAAGATAATTATATTCAATCAGTTAAGCTCTGTTTAACTATATAAGATTTAAATAATGCTACAGCCCAAAAGAACGAAATTTAGGAAAATGCAAAAAGGCAGAATGAAAGGTGTCGCAACACGCGGTACAGAACTTTCATTTGGTTCATTCGGAATTAAGTCTTTAGAGCCGGCCTGGATCACAAGTCGTCAGATAGAATCCGCCCGTATTGCGGTTACCCGTTTTATGAAACGTGAAGGACAGGTTTGGATTCGGATTTTTCCTGATAAGCCTGTTACTAAAAAACCTGCAGAAGTACGTATGGGTAAAGGTAAAGGTGCTCCAGAATATTGGGTTGCAGTTGTTAATCCAGGACGAATCATATTTGAAGCAGAAGGCGTGTCTTTAGAAACTGCAAAAGAAGCTATGCGTTTAGCAGCACAAAAATTACCTGTACAAACGAAGTTTGTAGTAAGAAGAGATTACGTAGAAGCAGAATAATTAATTAATAATATTGAATCCTGAAAGCACAGGCTCTTCAAGTGTAATCATAGAAAAATGAAGAATTCAGAGATTTTAGAATTGTCAACTGAGGAACTTTCTGCTCGTTTAGCACAAGAAAAAGCTGGTTTGACTAAATTAAAATTCGCGCACACAGTTTCTGCTATTGAAAACCCTTCCCGTATTGCTAAAATCAAGAAAGATATAGCTCGTTTAAATACTGAAATTACAAACCGCAAAACGGTGTCGGCTTCTGAAACAATTTAATTATCAAATTAAAATGGAAAGAAATTTAAGAAAAACAAGAATCGGTTTGGTTGTTTCCAACAAAATGGACAAATCAATAGTAGTTTCCGTTGAGCGTAAAGTAAAGCACCCGATCTACGGTAAATTCGTAAAAAAGACAGCTAAATTTATGGCTCATGATGAAGCTAACACCTGCGGTATAGGAGATACAGTAACCATAATGGAAACCCGTCCTCTGAGTAAAAATAAAAATTGGAGATTGGTTCAAATTATAGAAAAGGCTAAATAATGGTACAGCAGGAATCAAGATTAAACGTAGCTGATAACAGCGGTGCCAAAGAAGTACTTGTAATTCGTGTACTTGGCGGAACTGGTAAGAGATATGCTTCTTTAGGAGATAAAATTGTTGTTACCGTAAAAAGTGCTTTACCATCTGGTAATGTAAAAAAGGGTACAGTTTCTAAGGCAGTTGTAGTTAGAACCAGTAAAGAAGTTAGAAGAAAAGACGGTTCTTATATTCGTTTCGATGATAATGCTGCTGTTCTTCTGAATAATCAGGATGAACCGAGAGGTACTCGTATTTTTGGCCCTGTTGCCAGAGAACTTCGGGAAAAACAATTCATGAAGATTGTATCATTAGCACCAGAAGTATTATAAAATGGAAAAGAAAAGTAACTCGCAGATCAAATTTAAACTCCGTAAAGGTGATCTGGTTAAAGTGATTGCAGGTGATTCAAAAGGTGTACAAGGTAAAATTACTGAGGTCGTTTTGAGCGAAAGTCGTGCTTTCGTTGAAGGTGCCAATATGGTTACTAAGCACACTAAACCCAATGCAGCAAATCCTAACGGAGGAATTATAAAAAAAGAAGCTCCTATTCATATATCAAATCTTGCTTTTATTGATCCTAAAAATGGTAATACTACTCGTATTGGTAAGAAAAAAGGTGAGAATGGTAAATCTGTAAGAGTGTCTAAAAAATCTGGAGAGGAAATTAAATAATGGCTTACATACCAAGATTAAAATCACAATACAAAGAAGATATTCGCACAGTGTTGAAAGATAAGTTTCAATACAAAAGTGTGATGCAAGTTCCTAAGTTGGAAAAAATTGCGATCAACCAAGGTGTCGGTGCTGCTACTACTGATAAGAAATTAATTGAAACAGCAATTGCTGAAATGACAACAATTACTGGTCAGCAAGCAGTCTCATCAAAATCTAAAAAAGATATTTCTAATTTTAAATTACGAAAAGGTATGCCGGTTGGTGTACGTGTAACTTTACGTGATAATCATATGTATGAATTTTTAGATCGATTAATTTCTGTAGCTTTGCCGCGTATCCGGGATTTCAAAGGAATAAATGACAAAGGTTTTGATGGAAAAGGCAACTATACTTTAGGAATCACTGAGCAGATTATATTCCCGGAAATTAATATTGATAAGATCAGTAAGATTATGGGTATGGATATAACCTTTGTTACTACAGCTCAAAATGATATTGAAGCATTAGAACTTTTAAAATCGTTTGGATTACCATTTAAAAATCAAAATTCTCAACAATAATGGCTAAAGAAGGAGTAAAAGCTCGTGATGTTAAACGTGCAAAAGCTGTTGCGAAATACGCAGAAAAAAGAGCGGAATTAAAAGCAGCGGGTGATTATATTGGTTTAGATAAGTTACCTAAAAATGCTTCTCCGGTTCGGCAACACAACCGTTGCAAGTTAACTGGTCGCCCAAGAGGTTATATGCGCCAATTTGGTATCTCCAGGGTAACTTTCCGCGAAATGGCTTTAGCTGGAAAAATTCCGGGAGTTAAAAAAGCAAGCTGGTAATATCAACTTTTGGTTGATAAAAGAAGCATACTGTTTTTAGTATAGCAGAATAGAATTGATAATAGGTCAGCAGGAAGGCCCTGTCCGATACCACTATCATAATTAAAACAAAACAATGAACACAGATCCAATTGCAGATTATCTTACCAGGGTAAGAAATGCAATCAAGGCAAACCATCGTGTTGTCGAAATTCCTGCATCTAACCTGAAAAAAGAAATTACCAAAGTTCTTTTTGATAAGGGTTATATTGCTAATTACAAGTTTGAGGATACTTTGCCACAAGGTATAATTAAAGTAGCTTTAAAATATAATCCGGTTACTAAAATTTCCGCTATTCGTAATTTATCACGCATTAGCACACCCGGATTAAGGAGATATGCAGGTGTAGAAAATATGCCTCGTGTATTAAATGGTTTAGGTATCGCTATATTATCTACTTCAAAAGGTGTAATGACTGATAAAGAAGCTAAGAAAAATAATATCGGTGGTGAAGTTTTATGTTACGTATATTAACCGGAAGAATAAACAATGTCTAGAGTAGGAAAAGCACCTGTTGCATTACCTGATAATGTAACAATTTCTGTGTCAGATAATAATCTGGTTACAATAAAAGGTCCTAAAGGATTATTAACTCAACAAATTGATAGTGATATTACTGTTGAGCAAGGAGAAGGGCAAATTTTAGTTAAACGTCCTTCAGAACAAAAGCGTCACAAAGCATTACATGGTTTATATCGTTCGCTTGTAAACAACATGGTTATTGGTGTTACAGAAGGTTATAAGTCTGAACAGGAGTTAGTTGGTGTAGGTTATAGAGCAACAAATACAGGAAATACTTTAGATTTGGTTTTAGGATATTCCCACCATTACGTGTTTGAATTACCGAAAGAAATTAAAGTTACAACAACTGCGGAAAAAGGTAAGAATCCAACAATAATCCTTGAATCTATTGATAAACAATTATTGGGACAAGTAGCCGCAAAAATTCGTTCTTTAAGAACACCCGAACCATATAAAGGTAAAGGTATTAAATTTGTTGGAGAGCAATTAAGAAGAAAAGCAGGTAAATCTGCATCTAAAAAATAATAGTTATGTTAGGTAAGTTATCAAGAAGAGATAGAATTAAGAAAGGTATAAGAAAGAACTTATCCGGTTCTACAGAACGCCCTCGTTTATCTGTATTTAGGAGTAATAAGGGTATTTACGCACAAGTAATAGATGATTTATCTGGTAAAACAATCGTTTCTGCATCATCCTTGTCAAAAGAGTTTTCTGCTAACGGATCTAAATCAAATCAATCTGTTGCTGTAGGAAAATTAGTAGCTGAAAAAGCAATTGCTGCCGGAATAAAGGAAGTTGTATTTGATCGTAACGGTTATTTATACCATGGTCGTATTAAATCTTTAGCAGAAGGTGCGCGTGAAGGTGGTTTAATTTTTTAATTCAATTAGCAAAATGTCAACTATCAATATTAAAAGAGTTAAATCAAGTGAGATCGAATTAAAAGATCGTTTGGTTAGTATCCAACGTGTTGCCAAAGTAACTAAAGGCGGACGTACGTTTAGTTTTTCTGCAATTGTAGTAGTTGGGGATGAAAACGGAGTTGTAGGTTATGGATTAGGCAAAGCAAAAGAAGTAACAGAAGCTATTGCAAAAGGAATTGATGATGCAAAAAAGAATTTAGTTAAAGTTCCGATTATAAACAACACTATTCCTCATGAGCAATATGGTAAGTTTTCCGGTGGTTTTATATTTATAAAACCGGCTGCAAACGGAACTGGTGTAATTGCGGGAGGTGCTATGCGTGCTGTATTAGAATCAGCAGGTATTCATAATGTACTGGCTAAATCAAAAGGTTCTTCTAATCCGCACAATGTGGTAAAGGCAACTGTTTCTGCTTTATCACAACTACGTGATGCTTATGCTGTAGCACAACAGCGCGGAATAGATTTAGGTAAAGTTTTTAATGGTTAAGACAATGGCTAAAATTAAAATTACACAGGTAAAAAGCGTTATTGATAGAAGTATGCGCCAGAAGTTAACAATGAAGGCTTTGGGATTAAGAAAAATCAGCCAAAGTGTAGAAGTAGAAGCTAATGACGCTATTATTGGTATGGTTCGTAGTGTAAATCATTTAGTAGCTATAGAAAATATTTAATGTTATGAATTTAAGTAATTTAAAACCTGCGTTTGGATCTATCAAAAGTAGAAAACGTATCGGTCGGGGTACGGGTTCAGGCCGTGGCGGAACTTCAACTCGGGGACATAAAGGAGCTGGATCACGTTCCGGTACTTCTGCAAAAGTTGGATTTGAAGGTGGACAAATGCCATTACAACGTCGCGTTCCTAAAGTTGGGTTCAAAAATCTTAATCGAAAAGAATATGTTGGCGTTAACTTAGATATTCTTCAAGAGTTAGTAGAGAAATTTAATTTATCTGTTATAGATTTTGATGCTTTGAAAATTCATGGTTTGGTTTCAAGAAATGATTTAGTAAAGATTTTAGGCCGTGGAGAATTAAAAGCTAAATTAGAAGTTAAAGCACATGCTTTTACAGAAACAGCACAAAAAGCAATAGAAGCAGCTGGTGGAAATACCGTTAAGTTATAAATTTCAATGAAGAAATTTTTTAATACTATATCAAATATCTGGAAAATTGATGATCTGAGAGTGCGTATTATAAATACACTCTTATTTCTCTTAATATATCGAATTGGATCTTTTATTGCTATTCCTGGTGTAGATACAAACGCTTTGGATTCTCAAAAAGCTAAAGAAGGAATTTTGGGGTTACTTAATATGTTTGCCGGAGGATCTTTTTCCAGATCCTCTATTTTTGCTTTAGGAGTTATGCCCTACATTTCTGCTTCAATTGTGATGCAACTACTTGGAATTGCAGTTCCATTTTTTCAAAAACTGCAAAAGGAAGGTGAAAGCGGGCGTAACAAAATTAATCAATGGACACGTTATCTTACAATTGTGATCACAGCATTACAAGCTATTGGTTATGTAAAGTCTCAAATTCCAGTTGAAGCAAAATTATTTGCTGAGCCTTTATTTACAATATCTTCAATTTTTGTATTAACTGCAGGCACATTATTTGTAATGTGGTTAGGTGAAAAAATTACAGATAAAGGAATCGGGAACGGAATTTCTTTAATTATAATGGTTGGAATTATTGCACAACTTCCTTTTGGTATATTTTCTGAGTTCACATCAAGAATAAGCGGTAATGGCGGGCCAATTGTATTTTTGATTGAGATTGTAGCTTTAGTTGCTGTGGTAATGTTTACCATACTTATCGTTCAGGGAACCAGAAAAATTGCTGTACAATATGCAAAACGTATTGTTGGTAATAAACAGTACGGTGGTGTTCGTCAGTATATTCCGTTAAAAGTTACAGCAGCAGGTGTTATGCCGATCATTTTTGCTCAGGCATTAATGTTTATTCCGGCAACAGTAGCATCTTTTTTTCCAAATGCCGCTTCAAACGGATTTTTAATGGCCGTTTCCGACTATACTTCTTTTACCCATAATTTAATTTTTGCCATTTTAATTATTCTTTTTACTTATTTCTATACTGCTATCACGGTTAATCCAAACCAAATGGCAGATGACATGAAAAAGAATCAAGGATTTATACCAGGGGTTAAGCCGGGTATTACCACATCAGAATATATTGACGGAGTTATATCCAGAATTACCCTGCCAGGATCAATTTTTCTTGCTATTGTAGCAATCATACCTGCTATTGCTTCTAAATTGGGTGTTAACAGTCAATTTTCAAGATTCTTTGGTGGTACTTCTTTAATTATTTTAGTTGGTGTTGTTTTAGATACTTTACAGCAGATAGAAAGTCATTTATTAATGCGTCATTATGATGGATTGATGAAAACAGGTCGCATTAAAGGACGTACAGCTATTCCTGTAGCAGCTGGAACAACTCCTCCTGCTATTTGATCGAATGATTGCATAATGTCTAAGATCAATTACAAAACCTCAGAGCAAATTGAACTTATCAGATTAAGTTGTCAATTGGTTTCTAAAACACTTGGTGAAATAGCCAAACTTATCAGGCCTGGAATTAGGACTATTGACCTTAACAACACTGCTGAAAGTTTTATACGTGATAACGGCGGTATTCCTGCTTTCCTAAATTACAGTGGTTTTCCCTATTCTTTGTGCATATCCTTAAATAATCAGGTTGTACACGGTTTTCCTGGAAAATATGAATTGTTGCCTGGTGATTTGGTTTCGATTGATTGTGGTGTAGTTATGAACAAATTTTATGGGGATTCTGCTTATACATTTGCTGTTGAAGAACCTAAGGAAGATTTGAAATTGTTGATGAATGTTACACAGCAATGTTTGCATTTAGGTATCGAGAAAGCAGTATCCGGTATGCGAATTGGTGATGTTGGATATGCTGTTCAGGAGCATGCAGAAAAATTTCATTTTGGTGTAGTAAAAGAATTAGTTGGCCACGGAGTTGGGACTAAACTTCATGAAAAGCCTGAAGTCCCTAATTACGGTAAAAAAGGTTCAGGTATTAAATTAGAGGAAGGTATGGTCATTGCTATAGAACCAATGATTAATGCCGGACGTGCAGGAGTCAGATTTTGGGATGACGGTTGGACAGTATCAACATCTGATGGTAAACCATCAGCACATTACGAGCATACAGTAGCTATTCGTAAAGGAAAAGCAGACGTTTTAACATCGTTTGATTATGTTGAAAAAGTTTTAGAAGAAAAAATTAATAATTGATAAAAAAACATTAATTTTGCATCCCGCTTCAAAAATTGATAATGAAGTAGAAATCAACAAAATATGGCTAAACAAGCCTCTATTGAACAAGACGGTATTATAAAAGAAGCATTATCTAATGCTATGTTTCGTGTAGAATTAGAGAACGGGCACGAAATAATTGCTCATATTTCCGGAAAAATGCGAATGCATTATATTAAAATTTTACCCGGCGACAGAGTAAAATTAGAAATGAGTCCATATGATTTAACAAAAGGTAGAATAACTTATAGATACAAATAAAATGAAAGTTAGAGCGTCTATTAAAAAGCGTAGTGCGGATTGTAAAATTATTCGCCGTAAAGGAAAGCTTTACGTAATCAATAAGAAAAACCCTAAATACAAACAACGTCAGGGATAAACCATGCTCTTATAAAGAGGATATACAATATGCTTCTTTTACAAAAGCTAATTATATAATAAAATATGGCAAGGATTGCAGGTATTGATTTACCAAGGAACAAAAGAGGCGAGATCGGTTTAACTTATATCTTCGGAATAGGAAGATCTACCGCTCAAAATATTTTAGAACAAGCCGGAATTGATTTTAATACTAAAGTCCAGGATTGGACTGATGAGCAGCTTACAGCTATTCGTGGCATTATCAATGACCAAATTAAAGTTGAAGGTTCATTACGTTCCGAAGTTCAGCTAAATATTAAACGTTTAATGGATATTGGTTGCTACCGTGGAACCCGCCACCGTAAGGGATTACCTCTAAGAGGCCAGCGCACTAAGAATAATTCACGTACCCGTAAAGGAAAACGTAAAACTGTTGCTAACAAGAAAAAAGTTACCAAGTAATAACTAATTATCAATAGCTTTTTATTATTTAAATATTATTAAGCTGTTGATTACCACTCAATAAAAATGGCTAAAACTAAAAAAGTTACTAAAAAGCGCATTGTCATTGTAGAGTCTGTAGGTCAGGCGCATATTAATGCTACTTTTAACAATATTATTGTTACGTTGACTAACAATAATGGTCAAGCTATTTCCTGGTCTTCTGCAGGAAAAATGGGATTTAAGGGTTCTAAAAAAAACACGCCTTATGCAGCCGGACAAGCAGCTTCTGATTGTGCAAAAACTGCGCATGACTTAGGTTTACGAAAAGTAGAAGTATTTGTTAAAGGCCCGGGTGCCGGCCGCGAATCTGCTATACGTACTTTACAAACATCCGGTATCGAAGTAACAACTATTAAAGATATTACTCCAATGCCTCACAATGGCTGCCGTCCATCTAAAAGAAGAAGAGTTTAATTAATCGATTTTAAAGCTAAGATTCAGTACTTAGTAGATACTGATACTTTAAAAAAACAAAAATGGCCAGATATACCGGACCTAAGTCCAAAATTGCAAGAAGATTCAGAGAACCAATTTTTGGTCCTGATAAAGCATTAGAGAAAAAAAACTATCCTCCCGGTATGCACGGAACCTCAAAAAGAAGAGGTAAGCAATCCGAATACGCTGTTCAGTTGATGGAAAAACAAAAAGTTAAATATACTTACGGTGTGTTAGAACGTCAGTTTGAAAACTTGTTTCACAAAGCATCTTCTAAAGAAGGCATTACCGGTGAAACACTATTGAAATTGTTAGAAGCTCGTTTGGATAATGCTGTTTACCGTTTGGGTATTGCCCCAACCCGTTCTGCAGCACGACAATTAGTTAGCCACAAGCATATTACTGTAAATAATGAGTTGGTAAACATTCCTTCTTATTCTTTAAGAGCCGGTGATGTTATAGCTGTTCGCGAAAAATCAAAATCTTTAGAGTCTATTACTAATACGGTTTCCGGCAGAAGAATTAATAAATTCAGTTGGTTAGAGTGGGATCCCAATAATCTTTCAGGTAAATTCTTGAATTACCCAAATCGCGATGAGATTCCTGAAAATATTAAGGAAAATTTAATTGTCGAGTTGTACTCTAAATAATATAATTAAATAGTATATAACCGGCATTTAGCCGGTTTTTACATTTTCAATTTTAATCATTAACATAATTCACAGTATATAATGGCCATATTAGCATTTCAAAAACCGGATAAGGTTATCATGCAGAAATCAAATGATTCTGACGGTACGTTTGAATTTCGTCCTTTAGAACCAGGTTTCGGCATCACTATCGGTAATGCTTTACGTCGTATTCTGCTTTCTTCCTTAGAAGGTTATGCAATCACTTCTGTTCGGTTTTCTGGCGTTAATCATGAATTTTCTACGATAAAAGGAGTAGTTGAAGATGTTACAGAAATTATCTTAAATCTGAAACAGGTACGTTTCAAAAAAACTGGTGATTCTGGAGATTCAGAAAAAATATTTGTCATAGTTAACGGCCAGGATAGTTTTAAAGCAGGTGATATTACTAAGTTTTCCAACAACTTTACTGTCTTAAATCCTGAACTGCTAATCTGTAATATGGATTCTTCTGTTACATTAGAAATTGAATTTACAGTTGCTAAAGGAAGAGGTTATGTTCCAAGTGAAGAGAATAAAAATGCAGATGCTGTAGTAGGTGTTATTGCAATAGATTCTATTTTCACACCAATCAAAAATGTGAAATATGTAATCGAAAATTATCGTGTTGAACAAAAAACCGATTATGAAAAATTAGTTCTTGATATTGCAACCGATGGTTCTATTCATCCGGAGGATGCGCTAAAAGAAGCAGCTAAAATATTAATTCAGCATTTCATGTTGTTCTCAGATGAAAACATGATGCTGGAAGCACAAACTAAAGAAGAAACCAAAGAAGTTGACGAAGAAATTTTGCACATGCGCAAAATTTTAAAAACTGAATTGGTTGATTTAGATCTTTCTGTAAGAGCTTTAAATTGTTTAAAAGCAGCCGATATTCGCACTTTGGCAGAATTAGTTTCTTATGATGTTGCTGATATGCTGAAGTTTAGAAATTTTGGTAAGAAATCTCTAACAGAAATTCAAGATTTAGTTAAATCAAAAGGCTTATCTTTTGGTATGAACCTTTCAAAATACAAATTAGACGAAGAGTAAAAATAACTGATTCCTTACAACAGGAACGGATTTAAAATAATCCATTGGCATAATTCCAAGAGTTTGAATTTATCGCTCAACGGTATGCACGTGCAAACAAATAAATTATGAGACACGGAAAAAAAGTAAACCATTTAGGCCGTACAGATTCGCATAGAAAAGCGATGATGGCAAATATGGCTTCTTCGCTTATTTTACACAAGCGCATTACAACAACTTTAGCAAAAGCAAAAGCTTTACGCGGTTATGTTGAACCATTATTAACTAAATCTAAAAATGATACTACGCATTCTCGCCGTACTGTTTTTAGCTACTTAAAAGACAAGGAAACAGTAACGATCCTTTTTCGTGAGATTGCTGAAAAAATTGCTAATCGTCCCGGTGGATACACACGTATTGTTAAATTAGAAAACCGTTTAGGTGATAATGCTGAAATGGCAATTATCGAACTGGTAGATTATAATACAGTTTATGTTAAAGGAAATGCTCCTGCAGAGAAAAAAGCAACCCGTCGCCGTGGTTCCGGTTCTGGTCGTAGTAACAAAGATGATGGTAATGTTAATTCTGAAACTGGCGGAATCGATTCTCCGGTAGATCAAGCAACACCTGCAACACCAATCCCGGATACTTCATCTGCTGGTGAACCTTTGGCACCTGATGAAGAATTATAAATACTTGTCCTGAATTAAGGATGTAAAAGCTCTGATTTTTTCAGGGCTTTTTTTGTATAAAAGCAGAAGTATGTGCATACTTCTTTTAGCACCTAATATTTGAAGAGCCGGGAAATAATATCAGATAAGTATAAAAATTATGACAGTCTGTCATTGAAGAGTACAATAAAAAATCTATAATTCTTTTAAAACCTGTCATCACCTAAATAAAATTAACAATTAAGTTCCTTGGCACATAGCTTGTTCAAGGAAGTTATAATTACTAATTAAAGAATTAAATAAATAAATATATGGCTAAAATTATTGGAATCGACTTAGGAACTACAAATTCCTGCGTGGCAGTAATGGAAGGTAATGAACCTGTTGTTATTGCAAATAGTGAAGGCAAACGCACAACTCCTTCTGTTGTAGCTTTTGTAGATAATGGCGAACGCAAAGTAGGAGATCCTGCCAAACGTCAGGCGATCACTAATCCAACAAAAACGATCTCTTCGATCAAACGTTTCATGGGAAATCAATTTAACGAAGTTTCTAAAGAAATTGAACGCGTTCCTTACAAAGTAGTTAAAGGTGATGGAAATACGCCACGTATTACTATCAATGACCGTAATTATACACCACAGGAAATTTCTGCAATGGTTCTTCAAAAAATGAAGAAAACAGCTGAAGATTTTTTAGGTACTGAAGTTACAGAAGCGGTAATCACCGTTCCTGCATATTTTAACGATGCACAGCGCCAGGCAACTAAAGAAGCTGGTGAAATAGCTGGTTTAAAAGTTCGCCGTATTATTAATGAGCCAACTGCTGCTGCATTAGCTTACGGCTTGGATAAAGCACATAAAGATATGAAAATCGTAGTTTTTGACTGCGGTGGAGGTACGCATGACGTTTCTGTTTTAGAATTAGGTGATGGTGTTTTTGAAGTTAAATCAACAGATGGTGACACACATTTAGGCGGTGACGATTTTGACCAGGTGATTATCGATTGGCTTGCAGACGAGTTTAAAAGTAACGAAGGTGTTGATCTACGCAAAGACCCAATGGCTTTGCAACGTTTAAAAGAAGCTGCAGAAAAAGCTAAAGTTGAGTTATCAAGCAGTACACAATCAGAAATTAATTTGCCTTATATTACTGCTGCTGACGGCATGCCTAAGCACTTGGTAAAATCATTAACACGTGCAAAATTTGAGCAGTTAGCAGATAGTTTGATCAAAAGAACTATCGAACCTTGTCGTTCTGCGCTGAAAAATGCTGGTTTAAGCACTTCTGATATTGATGAAATTATATTAGTTGGCGGTTCAACCCGTATTCCTGCCATCCAGGAAGCTGTTGAAAAATTCTTCGGAAAATCACCGTCAAAAGGAGTAAACCCGGATGAAGTTGTAGCTATCGGTGCCGCAATCCAAGGTGGTGTTTTAACCGGTGAGGTTAAAGATGTATTGTTACTGGATGTTACACCGCTTTCTTTAGGTATCGAAACAATGGGTGGTGTGATGACAAAATTGATTGAATCGAATACAACAATTCCATCTAAAAAGTCAGAAACTTTTTCTACTGCTTCTGATAATCAACCATCTGTAGAAATCCATATTTTACAAGGTGAACGCCCCATGGCTGCCCAAAACCGTACAATTGGCCGTTTTCACTTAGACGGAATCCCGGCTGCACCTCGCGGAATCCCTCAAGTTGAGGTTACTTTTGATATCGATGCAAACGGTATTTTAAATGTGTCCGCAAAAGATAAAGCAACCGGCAAAGAGCAAAAAATCAGGATTGAAGCATCTTCCGGTTTAACAGATGCTGATATTAAGAAAATGAAAGATGAAGCCGAAGCAAATGCCGAAGCTGATAAAAAAGCAAAAGAAGAAGTTGAAAAACTTAATGCTGCAGATGCTTTGATTTTCTCCACAGAAAAACAATTGAAAGAATACGGAGATAAAATTTCTGCTGATAAAAAAGCACCTATTGAAGCTGGTTTGGCTAAGTTGAAAGAAGCTTATGCTGCTAAAAACGTTGCTGATATGGATACTGCACAAACAGAATTAAACAATGCCTGGAATGCTGCATCAGAAGAAATGTACAAAGCTACACAAGATGCAGGCGCACAAGGCGCACCAGCTGCCGATGCAAATGCAAATCAACCATCCGAAAACGGTGGCGATTCTGTAAGTGATGTTGAATATGAAGAAGTAAAATAAACTGTTAAATACTAATCAAAAAGCAGCTTCCAAATTTTCGGGAGCGGCTTTTTTATGCCATAAAAGAAGCATTCTGATGTCATTTCAAACGAAGAGAGAAATCTTATTCAAAATATTGATGCTTCTTTTATCGGTAAAAATCATCGGTAAAACTTTTTGATGAAGATTTCTCATATTAGTCGAAATGACAGGAAATTTAAAATTTAAGTTAAACAAAAATTAACTTTTCAAAAAATCAATAAGTTTTGCCATCGCTTTCCCGCGGTGACTGATTTTATTTTTTTCGGAAAGTGGCATTTCAGCAAAAGTAACTTCATAACCGTCCGGCTGAAAAATCGGATCGTAGCCAAACCCTTGTTTTCCGGCTTTTACTGTACGAATTGTTCCCGGCACAATTCCTTCAAACCAATATTCCTTTCCTTCCAAAATTAAAGAAATAACTGTTTTAAATTGTGCTTTTCTATTTTTAACATTTTGCAGCTGGTCTAAAACGCGAGCCGTATTTGCTTCATGATTTCCGTGTTCGCCGGCATACCGCGCAGAAAAAACACCTGGTTCTCCGTTTAAAGCCTCAATTTCTAATCCGCTGTCATCACCAAAGCAATTTCGTTTGTATTTTTTGTAAATGAAGTTTGTTTTGATAGAAGCATTTTCTTTAAAAGTAGTTCCGGTTTCTTCAATTTCATCATCAAAACCAATGTCTTTCAAACTTAATATTTTAAATTGAGTGCCCACGGCATGTGTAACTTCTTCAACTTTATGTGCATTATTGGTTGCGAAAACAAGTTCTTTTAGCATTATAAATTTTTCATCGGTTCCCAGAAAGCCTTGGTTTTTTCTTTATTACCCAGCATTTCACTAAAACTATAAGTGTACAAAATTTGTAGATCAGGCTGACTACTAACTTCGTTTAAAGGTGTTTCCGGTAATAACAAAATATTCGGCTCCAATCCGAACAGCACTAATTTTTGTGGCATAAAAGAAGCATTCAAATCCTCAAAAATTATATCATTATAAGCTGAATAATCAACAATAGCAACATCATCCAGGCTAAGTTGCTTGCGTGATAATGTGCTTTCCAAGGCTTTTAAATGGTTTTCCTTTAACGCTTCGTTGGTTAATATCAGGAAGTTTTTTTGATTTTTACCGACGAAAATAAACTCCGGATGTTTAATTGTTTCTTCAGTAATTATCGGTTCTGCTGCTACAAATTGTTCGGCCGGCATTTTCTCCTCGACCAAATCATGAAGAATTAAGTAAAGATCTTCATTCATTAAAATTCGCAGTGCAGCTGCGTGTTCGGTTATCATAGCGTAATTTTGGTTAAAAATAGTTAAACTGTTTTTGGCTTCGCTATAAATTTTGGAATATTGTGGTTAATTGTGGCATGTAAATATTTGTGTTGTTACTGAGATATTTTTACGAAATTTAACAAATTATATACTGGTAAAAACAGTATGTGTTTATAGCAGAAAGAGTTTTTTATGAGAAAGTTTACCGTTTTGATCCTGGGTTTCACGATGAGTGTAGTTACAGCAATGGGTCAAAAAAAATCATTAGATAAAGTTGCCGCAGTTGTTGGCAACAGTATTATTTTAGAGTCGGATATTGAGCGGCAGTACGATAATTATTTGATGCAAGGCAACCAGCCAAACCAAGCTGTAAAATGTGAAGTTTTGCAGCAACTGCTTACACAAAAATTACTGGCACAGCAAGCTGTTATTGATAGTGTGATTGTGAAAGATGACGAAGTGGATAACGAGGTTGACAGAAGAATGCGGGCTTATGTACAACGTGCCGGCGGGCAGGAAAAGTTAGAAGGTTTCCTCGGAAAATCAGTTATTCAATATAAAGATGAAATGCGCCCGGACATCCGAGAACTTTTAACAGCTCAACGGATGCAGCAAAAAATTACCGAAAAAATTAGTGTAACGCCGCAAGACGTTAAAAACTATTATAATGCTATCCCAAAAGATAGTTTGCCATCTATTAACAAGGAGGTAGAAATTGCACAAATTGTTTTTAACCCCAAACTTTCTAAAGAGGAAAAGCAAATTTATCGTGAAAAGGCAGAGAATTTACGCGAACGTGTGAAAAAAGGTGAGGATTTTGGAACTTTGGCAACGCTTTATTCGCAGGATCCCGGTTCGGCACCAGCTGGCGGGGATTTGGGTTTCGCGGATCGTTCAACTTTTGTAAAAGAATTTGCTGCAATGGCATTTAAATTAAAAGCAGGTGACATTTCGCCGGTATTTGAAACTGATTATGGTTTTCATTTTTTGCAGGTGATCGAACGCCGCGGCGAGCAGGTGCATGTAAGGCATATTTTAATCGTTCCGGAAGTAACGCAAGCAAGTTTAGCCCGTGCAAAATCAAAAGCTGATAGTATTTATAACGTTATCAAAACCATGAAAGTTGATTTTTCTTCGGCAGCTTCTTTTTATTCTGATGATAATGAAACCAAATATAACGGTGGTATGATGCTCAATGCGGAAGATGTACAAACCCGTTCTACTTATATTCCTACAGATAAATTGGATCCGCAAATTGCTTTAATTGTTGATACAATGAAGGTTGGAAGCATTGCCCCGGCTGCTTTGTTTACCGCACAAAATGCGAAGAAGAGTTATAAATTGCTGTATCTGAAATCAAAAACAGATGCACATACCGCTAATTTAACACAGGATTATCCAAAATTAAAAGATGCAGCTTCCGAAGGTAAAATTAGTAAAACGGTAAGTGGATGGTTTGAGAAACGCCGTAAAGAAACGTTTATCAATATCGATCCTGAATATCAAACCTGCGATCAGCTTAAAAGCTGGGTAATAACTACTGCCCAAATAAATTAACGTATGCAACACTCGTCAGAAGTAGAAGCTGCTGATGCTTTATATGCATCTTTTCGGGAAGTTAAGGCAGAGATCGGTAAAATCATTATCGGTCAGGATGAAGTTGTTAAATCAGTTTTGATTGCAATTTTTAGTAACGGCCATTGTTTATTAGTCGGCGTACCGGGACTGGCCAAAACTTTATTGGTACAAACGGTTGCACAAGTGCTTGACCTAAGTTTTAACCGAATCCAATTTACCCCTGATTTAATGCCTTCTGATATCATCGGTTCAGAAATTTTGGGCGAGGACAGAACTTTCAAATTTATTAAAGGCCCGGTTTTTTCTAACATCATTCTGGCAGATGAAATTAACCGCACACCGCCGAAAACACAAGCTGCTTTATTGGAGGCGATGCAGGAAAAAGCAGTTACCGCTGCCGGTGTAACGCACCAGTTGGATAAGCCGTTTTTTGTATTGGCAACCCAAAACCCGATAGAGCAGGAAGGAACTTATCCTCTGCCGGAGGCACAGCTGGATCGGTTTATGTTTAATATTTCTTTAGATTATCCTTCTTTCCAGGAAGAATTAAATATTGTTAAAAATACAACCGGTACAACAATCAATCAGATTAATAAATTGCTTAACGCAGAGCAAATCCGCTACTTTCAGCAGTTGGTTAGGAATATCCCGGTAACAGACCATGTGTTGGAATATGCAGTTAAATTAGCCGCAAAAACACGCCCTAACACAGCTTTGGCTACGCCGAAAGTAAACCAGTTATTAAGTTGGGGTGCAGGGCCGAGAGCATCACAGTTTTTAGTTTTAGGTGCCAAATGCCATGCGGTTATCTCCGGAAAATATTCTCCTGATGTTGAAGATGTACAAGCTGTAGCAAAAGCGATTTTACGGCATCGGATTGTGCGTAATTACCGTGCAGAAGCAGAAGGTTTATCCGCAGATCAAATTATAGAACAGTTATTCTGATTGCAAGAATTTAGTTAAATAATAAGGGCAGCTTTTATAAAAGCTGCCCTTATTATTTAATACTGTTTTTACCGCCTATTTTTCTATAGGAGAAAATATCTCAGCTAAAATATTCCATTTATGCGTTGACCTGTCCGGTTCCCAAATACGGATATAGTTGTAATTGTTGGTAATTTCCCCTTTTTTAATCTTTGCTTTGCCATAACTGTAAGCCAAATCACTGCTTATAGAACGGCCGGCCCCGGTATTTAAAGCTTCAATAGAAATAGCCTGGTTTCCTACAAATTGTAATACTTTATCCTGGCCGATAACTGGTTCAAATCCCGGGAAATAATATCTTCCGTCTAAAGTTAAAAACTCTTTATAAGCAGACATTGAAGAAAAATTTAGCGAAGTATTAAACAGCTTATCGGTAGTAATAATAATATTTCGGCCGTTAAAAGGATCTTTATTATTGATGCGTGTGGCTACAATTGTAGGATCTTTAAAATCCACAATTTGTTGTTTTTCCGGTTCCGGATGTTGCATATTGATGTTGAAAAGTAACTTCAATTGTCCGTACAAATCTGCACGCCAGATTGATAAATATTCTCCGTATTCTGCGTCATCGGTTCCGTTTTCCTTTAAAGTATAAGTGCCGGCCGAAAAAGCCATATCCCCGTTAGCAGAAATACGTGCAATTTTAGGTACAGTGGTTAGTTTACCGGCTGCTTTCGGGCTGTTGGTATAAAATGTTTTTGCCGAAACAAGTTCCGGTTTAAAAACTATGGCTTCAGGATCTATAACAGCTAAATTTCCATCCCGGATTCCCTTTTGAGAAAGTACCTTGTTATAATCTTTCTCCGCATTTAATACTTCTTTTACCTGTGCAGTTTTTTGTGCCGAAGCAATGCCGTTACAACACAAAAAAAGTACAAAGGCAATACATAATGTTTTCATTTTAGCAAATCGTTTTAAGGTGATGAAACTTGTACTAACACTTTTATCCGTTAAAAAGATAAAATTTGGTAAGTCAGGGTTTCATAGGTTGTTTTTGTATAGAATTATAAGGTGCAAGTTATTAATATTTTTACTGTTGCGGCAGGTATGTAATGTTACAAATCGCTATCAAAACTCATTTTTATATAAGATTTAACTGTATCCGCAGTGCTTTATTATTTAGTCGATACTGTTTTTATCTTATCTTTTTTAGTAATTTATTGAAGCCTTATATTTTAGTCCAGCTGGTTCCTTCCTTACTGTCTTTTAACTGATAACCAATCTGTTGCATGCCTTGGCGAATTTTATCCGAAGTAGCATAATCCCGGTTCAACTTTGCTTCGCTGCGCAGATTAATTACAAAATCTAAAACTTTAGGCAATTCATCTGATGCTGCAGATTCATCTTTTAAACCCAAAACATCCATCACAAAATGCTGTAGCAATTGCTGTAGAAGTTCGAGGTTTGGCTGATCTATTTTTAGTTTTTGGTCATGGATAGAATTAATGATCCGGCAAACTTCAAACAATTCTGCAATTAAAACCGGACTGTTAAAATCGTCATTCATGGCTTCGTAGCAACGTTGTTGTAAAGGTTTTATATCAATTTCTCCGTTTGCAGATGCTTTTAAATTTGCAGCCAGTGCAAAAGCATTCATCATTCTTTTAAAACCTTTTTCTGAAGCTTCCAGCGCTTCGTTAGAAAAATCCAGCGTGCTGCGATAATGCGCCTGAAGCATAAAAAAACGGACAGTCATCGCACTATAACCTTTATTCAGCAGCGAATGATTACCGGAAAAAAGTTCTTCCGGCAAAAAGCTGTTGCCTAAAGATTTAGACATTTTTTGTCCGTTTACGGTAAGCATATTGGTATGGACCCAGTAATTAGCAGGCATTTTACCGCAGGCAGCTTCGTTTTGGGCAATTTCGTTTGTATGATGTGTTGGTGCTAAATCCATCCCGCCGCCGTGAATATCAAATTGTTCGCCCAAATATTTTTTACTCATGGCAGAACATTCTAAATGCCAGCCAGGGAAACCAATGCTCCAGGGAGAAGGCCATTTCATTAAATGTTCCGGTTTTGCTTTAATCCATAACGCAAAATCCAGCTTGCCTTTTTTCTCTTCCTGGCCGCCTAAATTACGTGTGTTATTTAGCATATCTTCGAGGTTTCTGTTACTCAGGATACCGTAATTATGGCTTTTATTATATTTCTCAACATCAAAATAAACAGAACCATTTACTTCGTAAGCCAGGCCGTTTGTTAAAATAACTTTAACTAATTCAATTTGCTCAATAATATGGCCGGTTGCAGTTGGTTCAATACTTGGCGGTTTTACATTAAAAACTTCCATAATCTGGTGGAAATCTACCGTGTACCGTTGCACAATTTCCATAGGCTCTAATTGTGCTAATTTTGCTTTTTTGGATATTTTATCTTCTCCTTCGTCAGAATCTCCTTCTAAATGCCCGGCATCTGTAATGTTCCGCACATAACGTACTTTGTATTCTAAATGACTTAGGTAGCGATAAATCAGATCGAAGGAAATAAATGTGCGGCAATTTCCTAAATGTACATCGCTGTAAACGGTTGGGCCACAAACGTACATGCCTACAAACGGCGTATTAATGGCTTTAAATTCTTCTTTTTTGCGCGTTAAAGTATTATAAATAAAAAGCTTTTGCTGCATCGGGCAAATTTAGATAAAAAGGCGGTTTTTTAATTACTTAACCGTAAATCGGCACGAACCGGATAATGGTCGGAAAGCTTTTTCTTAAAAACTTTATAGTTGATTACTTCAAACTGATTGCTTGTCAAAATATAATCAATTTGATAATTTGGGAAAGCACCATTGTAAGTGGTACAAAAACCGTTTCCTTTTTCGCAAAAGGCATTTTTTAAACCTGTCGACATTTTATTAACGGCAAAAGAAGCAGGTGTATCATTAAAATCACCGGCAATTACAAAAGGATACGGTGAAGTTTTAGCGTGATTTTTAACTAAATAAACCTGTTCGCTTCGCCGTAAAAAAGCATTTTTTAATTTGCTTACAATCCGTTTGTACGAGTGTAAATTAGATTCTTCTGCTTTGGATACACTATCAATCAATTGATAATCTTCCGGCATAAAGCTGATGGATTGTAAATGCACTGCATAAATGCGAACAATGCGGTTTGCTTTTTTTACATCAATAAAAACACATTGATTCGTGCTGTTTTTATTGGCTAATTGTATCAACCCTTTATTTACAATCGGATATTTAGAAAAAGCTGCAATTCCGTTTCCCTCATAATCAATATTATCAACTGCAAAAGTGTAGTAAAATTTGGTATTTAAAACCTGTTTTAAAGAATCTACCATTGCAAATTCGCCTTTTTTACGTGCAAAAAATTCCTGTATGCAAATCACATCAGGTTGCTGATCTTTAATCAATTGCAGGATTTCTGTGCGTACGGGTTTTTTTTTGTCTTCTGCCAAACCAGAAAAACTGTGTACGTTGTAAGTCATCAACCTTAAATCATTCGGAGATGCTTTTGGCCCGTCTGTAGAAGATTTGCTGATATTAAAACTTTTAACCAGTATACTCCAGCCGATTAAAATACTTAACACAGGAATCAGGATCAGTTTATTAAAACGAATAAACCAGTATAAAACGAAGATGATGTTGGCTAAAAGGATTGGGGGATAAGCGAGGCCAAAAAAAGCAATCGGCCAAAATGTACGGGGATCGGTTAAACTTGCCAGGAAACTAAGTAAAACAGCTATGGCAGCTAAAACGGTAAAAAACAAAACTACTTTATCCAGTAAATGTAGTTTTTTAACTGGTTTCATCTTTACTGGCATTAAACAAAACTTCCTTTTCTTTTTTGGTGAGGCTTGCGTAACCCGATTGCGAAATTTTATCTAAAATGGAATCTATTTCTTCTTCCCTGGAGCGCAAAGTACTGTTTTTAACAACATAATTTTTGGATACAACCTGCAAGGTTTTAGGTTTTGCAAAACGCTCGAAAGCACGGCCAAGCATCGTATTGCCCTGGATATTTTTGATATAAAAGAAGCCTGCAATCGCCCCGCCGATATGGGAAATTTCTCCGCCGGCATTTGGCCCGGTTATGCTGATGAGATCAAACAAAACGTAAAATAAAGCAATCCATTTTAATTTAATGTTGCCCAAAAACAGTAGTTGGATGGTGTAATCAGGCAGTAAAGTTGCCGTTGCTACAATTATAGCCATTACCGCAGCTGATGCGCCAACAGTGGTTGATCCATATTTTGCTTCGGCAAAAAGCGGGAAAACATTATAAAAAACCACGTATAAAAATGCGCCTGCCAAACCACCGATAATGTATAGATCCACTAATTTTTTACCGCCGAGATATTCCTGGAAAATGTTTCCCATCCAGTAAAACCACAACATGTTAAAAAGGATATGGAAAAACCCTGCATGCAGAAACATGTAGGTAAAAGGCGTCCAAAAACGGATTAATAGTTTTGGTAAATATGAAGGAATAGCCAGATAATCGTTTAAAAAAGTAGAAATTGCTGCGTTGCGTGTAGTTAACATTTCGATAACGCCCAGCAAACTCAGAAACAAAAAAACAATTACATTAATTCCGATCAATAAATTTAACCGGTTTCCAGACCGGAAAACTTGTGTACGAATTTCATCCCACATAAAATATCAGTTTAAATCATCCCTGTTTTAATAACGATGCAATTTTAATAATCGTTTGTGTTTTGTAACCGCCATATTTTTAATAGAATATAGCCAACCAAAGCACCTCCCAAATGGGCAAAATGAGCTACAGAATCTCCCGGATGCTGATTTAAACCCAAATATAACTCTATAACAATATAACCAATTACGGCATATTTTGCTTTTACCGGAATCGGAATCAGCATAATATATAAACTGGTTTCAGCATATAAAACGCCAAAAGCAACTAAAACCCCAAATAATGCGCCCGAAGCGCCAACCATCGGTTCAGAATAAATGGCTCTGATTTTTTGTACACCTTCCGGCGCAATGTTATACTGTATTGCTTGATCAAAAATAAAGCTTCCTAAAATACCGTGTACTTCAAATGCTTGCACCAGCATTTGTAATGCCAGTGCACCCAATCCTGTAATAAAATAGTAATTAAAAAACCGTTTCGATCCCATGTAATACTCAATTGCCGGGCCGAACATGTATAATGCAAACATATTAAAGAAGATGTGTGCCCAGCCGCCGTGCATAAACATGTAAGTAATAGGCTGCCAAACGCGGAAATAAGGCGAATTAAAGTAAAACGCACCCAGATAATAAGCTAACTGGATGCCCATATTTTCGAAAACCAGCGTAGCAATAAAGAAAATAACGTTAATAATCAGCAGGTTTTTTACAACCGGCGGAATATTAGCAAAAAATGATTGTCCGAATAAATTCATGTTTTTATTAGAAGCCGTACGATGCTTCTTTTATCGATCAAATTTTTGAAAAAGCTCTTCTAAAGTATATGTAATAATTACGGGTTTGCCGTTAAGCGAAACATTTGGCATCTGGCAGGCAAACAACTGATCGATCAGCTGGTTCATTTCCTCCAATGAAAAACGCGTTCCCGGGTTTACAGCTGCATTTTTAGCCAGCGTTCTGGCCAGGTTATCATGCTTGCTTAACCTTAAAGCCGATTGGTTGTTTTTAAAACCTTCCAGCAGCTTCTCCAGCATTTCGTTTTCGCCGCCTTTGGTTAATTCTGCCGGAACGCCTTCTACAATCACTGTATTTTTACCGAATTCCCGGATGTCAAATCCTAACGCGCGTACATCTGTCAGCAAGCTTTTTAACAGTTCAAAATCCGATGTACTCATCGAAATACTTTGCGGAAATAAAGTTTGCTGACTAACGCCGGTATGGTTTTCCAGCTGAATTAAAAAACGTTCATATAAAATGCGTTCGTGTGCTGCCTGCTGATCGATCAGCATAAAACCGGATTTTATTTGTGACAGAATAAACCGATTATGAATCTGAAACAACTGCCGTTCGCTCGATTTACTCAAATTGCGGTTATCCACCGAAATCTCTCTTTGCTGCGTATCGATTTCCTGCTGTTCGGCTATTTTTCCCTGCGTAATCGCATATAAAGTATCCCAGTTTTGCACGAAATCCGGTTTGCGGCGTTCTGCAGAATTACGGATAAAAGATTTATCGGTTGCTGTTTTTACCTCGGAAGAAAAAGGATTAAAATCGGGATTAAATTTGATGCCCGGCGGAACAATCTGATCTAAAGGTTTTGCAGTAATCATCTGGTCAAAACCGGTTTCCTGGTTAAAATCAAGCGAAGGCGTAATGTTATATTGCCCAAGCGAACGTTTTACAGCCGAACGGATAATCGCATAAATCGCTTTTTCATCCTGGTACTTAATTTCAGTTTTTGTGGGATGAACATTAATGTCAATTTTACCCGGATCAATCGAAATAAAAAGCACATAAAGCGGGAAGCTGTCATCCTGCAGTAACTCTTCAAAAGCAGACGAAACCGCGTGGTTTAGATAATTATCCCGAATAAAACGATTATTAACGAAAAAAAACTGTTCGCCGCGAGTTCTGCGCGCAAATTCCGGCTTACCAACAAAACCTTCCAGTTTAATAATGGAAGTGCTTTCCTGCACGGGTACTAATTTCTGGTTGTAATTATTGCCGAAAAGATGCACAATCCGCTGTTTTAACGAAGCGGCAGGTAAATGGAAAACTTCCTGCCCGTCGTGATGCAGCGTAAAAAACAGCTGCGGATAAGCTAAAGCAACACGCTGAAATTCATCAATGATGTGGCGCATTTCTATCGAGTTTCCTTTTAGAAAGTTGCGCCGCGCCGGTGTATTGTAAAATAAATTTTTGATGCAAATAGCAGTTCCGGCGGGTGTGGCGCAAGGTTCCTGACTGGTGATGGCAGACGCTTCGATGCAAAGTTTTGTACCTAATTCGTCTTCGTGGCGGCGGGTTTTTAACTCAACCTGCGCAATTGCCGCAATAGAAGCCATGGCTTCCCCGCGAAAACCCATCGTTCTGATGGCAAAAAGATCATCAGCCTTCCTGATTTTTGAAGTTGCATGCCGTTCAAAACACATCCTGGCATCCGTAAAACTCATGCCGCAACCGTTATCAATTACCTGGATCAAAGCTTTGCCGGCATCTTTAACAATCAGCTGGATTTTATCGGCACCAGCATCAACTGCGTTTTCCAGTAATTCTTTTACTGCCGAAGCCGGGCGTTGTACCACTTCACCTGCGGCAATCTGATTGGCAACGGCCTCAGGTAAAAGATGGATAATATCAGACATTAATCTTCCTCAATTCTATTTCGATGCTAAATTAAAAAATTGATCGCATAACTTCGCAGTTTTGAGCCGTAGATGTAGCTTTGGGCAAATTTTACTTATTGCTTACACGGCTGCAGATAATACCAAATGTTGCTGTTGTGCTAATAAAATTATTGAATAACCGACCATGGATATTTTAACCTCCAACTTAATACGGTTAAAAGAAGTATGCTGCCTGATGCTTCTTTTACTGCTGTTTTCTTGTAAACAGAAGCCGGAATATACTGCTGATTTGCTGGTTAAAAATGCCCGGGTTTATACGGTGGATAAAAATTTTTCTGTTGTGCAGGCGTTTGTGGTAAAAGACGGAAAGATTTTAGCAGTTGGCAAAACTGCTGATCTGGAAAAAAAATACCTGGCAAAAGAAGTAATCAATGCTGCCGGAAAAGCTGTTTATCCGGGTTTTATAGATTCGCACACGCACTTTTATGAGTACGGAACGGGCTTGCAAACCATTAATATCAAGGATATTAACAGTTGGGCCGAGATTGTAGATTCGGTGCGGCGTTATGCCAAAAACAATACCGACGGCTGGATTATCGGTAACGGATGGGACCAGAACCGCTGGAAAATAAAGCAGTTTCCAAAAAAACAGCAGCTGGATAGTTTGTTCCCCGAGAGGCCGGTTTTACTGGAAAGGGTTGACGGCCATGCAGCAATTGCCAATCAGGCAGCGTTAAATATTGCGGGCATCAAACCAAATCAAACCATTGCCGGCGGCCAAATTGAAACCGTAAAAGGGAAGTTAACCGGTATTTTGGTTGATAATGCCGTTACTTTGGTTACCCGTAAAATCCCGGCGTTAACTGAAGAACAAACAAATAATGCCTTTTTAATGGCGCAGCAAAAATGTTTTGCCGTTGGTTTAACTACTGTTGCAGATTGCGGTTTGGATTATTCGCTGGTAAATACGATCCGCCAATTACAAAACCGCGGCGATTTAAAGATGCGGATGTTTGTAATGCTTTCTGATAATCAGCAAAATCTGGATGCTTTATTTCGTAGCGGAGCGATCAAAACGCCTCGTTTAAATGTAAGTTCGGTAAAATTTTATGCTGATGGAGCTTTGGGTTCGAGAGGAGCCTGTTTGCTGAAACCTTATTCCGATCAGGCAAAATGGAACGGCTTATTACGCAGCCCGAAGCAGCACTTTCAGGATATGGCCAAATTGCTGGCCGCAAAAGGTTTCCAAATGTGTACGCATGCCATCGGCGATTCGGCCAACCGGATGATGCTTAAAATTTATGCCGAAGTTTTAAAAGGGAAAAATGATCGCCGATGGCGGATTGAACATGCGCAAATGATCGATCCGGAAGATTTTAAACTTTTCGGCGAGAACAACATCATTCCATCGGTACAACCCACGCACGCCACTTCGGATATGAGTTGGGCCGTGCAACGTCTCGGAAAAACACGCATAAAAACAGCATACGCATATCAGCAATTGTTGCAGCAAAACGGCTGGCTGCCGCTGGGGACAGATTTTCCGGTAGAAAACATCAGTCCGTTTTATACTTTTTATGCGGCCGTGGAGCGGAAGGATTTGAATGGATTGCCGGCAAACGGTTTCCAGAAAGAAAACGCTTTAACACGTGAACAAGCTATCCGCGGGATGACGATTTGGGGTGCAAAAGCTAACTTCCAAGAAAATGAAAAAGGTAGTATCGAACCCGGGAAGTATGCTGATTTTGTGATCCTTGACCAGGATTTAATGCGGATTAAAGGCAGCGAATTGCCAAAAGTAAAAGTGCTTCAAACTTATATCAACGGAGAAAATGTATATAAACGTTAAACGCAAATGTGTTGCCGGTTTTTTATGGCTGATGGTGGTTTTGAGTTCAGCTTGTGCCCAAAACCCGGATCCGCACCAGTTAAATCAAAGTTTTTTAGCTGCTAAAAGAAGCATCGAAAGTTCTACCGTTTTGCTGAATAATCAGAATCAGTTAGTTCCGATTAAAAACCTGGATCAGCAGAAAGTTGCCAGTATTCATTTTGGTTTCGAAAATGCTTCCGTTTTTGATAGCTTGTTAAACAAATACACAAAGGTTCAATCGTTCGACGGTAATTATTATACCGGCAGCAGAACGCTGAACGATCTTTTGTTCGACCTTAAATTTTATACAACGGTTATCGTTCAACTTAATAAAACCGATTTGGATAACCCGGCTTTGATACCTTTTTTAGCAATGCTGGATCAGCAAAAAAGCCTGATTATGTCCTGTTTCGGTGCAACAAAACTGAAGCCTGATTTTGATGTGCTAAAAGGAGTATTGTTATGGTCGCCCATAAATTCTACTGTTGCGGCTAATTATGCCGCACAGATGATTTTCGGCGGTGCGGCGGCCACGCAAAAGCTGCGGGCTAATATCTCGGCAAAATATCAAAACGGGGCCGGTTTTTTAACTGCTCAAACGCGTTTGGCTTATTCTGTCCCGGAGGAAACAGGCATCAATGCTGATAATATGAACCGTGCAATTGATGCAGTTGTGGCCGAAGCAATCAGCTCGAAAGCAACGCCCGGCGCAGTTGTTTTGGTTGCCCGATACGGGAAAGTAATTTTTAATAAAGCTTACGGTACGCATACTTACGATGATACAACTAAAGATAAAATAACGGATATTTTCGATCTGGCTTCGGTTACAAAAGTATCGGCTACCACCATGGATGTGATGAAGCTTTACGATCAGGGTAAGCTAAACCTGGATTCTACCGCCGGTACTTACCTGGCTTCGGCGCGCAATACCAATAAAAATGATATTAAACTGCGCGAGTTTTTAACGCATCAATCCGGCATGGTTCCGGATATCATCACCTGGGAAAAACTGAAACCCGAAAACCGGAGTACGGATTCTTCTGCTGCTTTCCCTACAAAAGTGGCGGAACATTTTTATCTCAAAAAAGATTATTTTAAGGATGTAATCTGGCCGGATATGCTTAAATCTCCGCTTAAAACCAGAGGGAAATATGTTTATAGCGATTTGAGCATGTATTTTGTGAAGGAGATTGTAGAAACCGTTTCTGCCACGCCGTTAAACGTTTATGTGCAGCAAAATTATTATTCGCCTTTGGGGATGCAAACAGCAGGGTTTTTGCCGTTGAGCCGTTTCCCGAAAAATCAGATTGTACCCACAGAAAATGATGTAAGTTTTAGGCGACAGCTGCTGATTGGTTATGTGCACGACCAGGGTGCCGGTTTGCTGGGCGGCGTTTCCGGCCATGCCGGTTTATTTGCCGGTGCAAACGATCTGGCCATTTTATACCAGATGATTTTAAACCGCGGAACGTACGGCGGTACGCAATATCTGAAACCGGAAACGGTTGATCTTTTTACTTCCAAACAATCAGATGTAAGTCGCCGCGGCTTAGGTTTTGATCGCTGGGACCCAAATCGCGATACAAAATATCCTTCGGTTTTGGCATCCGATCAAACTTACGGCCACACGGGTTATACCGGAACGTGTTTTTGGGTTGATCCGAAGTATAACTTAGTTTACATTTTTCTTTCCAACCGTGTTAACCCAAAAGTTACGGATAAACTGTCTAATTTGGGTATCCGAAGGCGGATTCAGGATGCTGTTTACGAAGCAATACAGAAAGGATTACAGTAAGCAGCGGTACGTTTTTTTAGGCTTAAAGCAAAAAACAAGTGCCTGAAAAAATACAAAGCATAATTGTATAGCTATCTTTTTACACGAAGTTAACAGGTATTGAAAAGTTTGCACTTAACTTGCGGCAATGAAAATAGGTATTGTTTGTTATCCAACTTTTGGAGGCAGCGGCGTGGTTGCCACGGAGTTAGGGAAAGCTTTGGCTGATAAAGGGCATCAGGTTCATTTTATCACCTACAATCAGCCAGCCCGGTTGGATTTCTTTTCCGAAAACCTGTTTTACCACGAGGTTGCCGTTTCTAAATATCCGCTTTTTGATTATGCGCCCTACGAGATTGCATTAGCCAGCAAAATGGTTGATGTTGTGCGCTTTGAAAACCTGGATCTGCTCCACGTGCATTACGCCATTCCGCATGCGTCTGCTGCTTATATGGCGCAGCAAATCCTGAAAACTTATGGCGTGCATATTCCTTTTGTAACCACCTTACACGGCACTGATATTACTTTGGTTGGCAAAGACCGGACGTATAAACCGGTTGTTACTTTTTCCATCAACAAATCCGACGGTGTAACTGCCGTTTCTGCACATTTAAAAGCTGATACTTTAAAGTTTTTTGATGTTGAAAATGAAATCAGGGTAATTCCGAATTTTATCGATTTAAAACGTTTCAGCAAAAAAGCAAAAGACCATTTTAAAAAAGCAATTGCTCCTTTTGAGGAGAAAATATTAGTTCATACTTCCAACTTCCGCAAGGTAAAACGCACGGAAGATGTGATCAAGCTGTTTGCTATTGTAAATAAACAGATTTCGGCAAAACTTTTAATGGTAGGCGACGGGCCGGAGCGTTCGATGTGTGAGGAACTGTGCCGCGATTTGGGCGTAACCGAAAACGTCCGTTTTTTAGGTAAACAGGAAGCCGTTGAAGAAATTTTATCCGTTGCTGATCTTTTTCTGATGCCTTCAGAATCCGAAAGTTTTGGTTTGGCTGCCCTGGAAGCTATGGCTTGCAAGGTTCCGGTAATCAGTTCTAACACCGGCGGTATCCCGGAACTGAATGTTGATGGTTTAACCGGTTTTATGACGAATGTTGGCGATGTACAAGCTATGGCCGAAAAAGCAATTTATATTTTGCAGGACGAGGACCGGTTAAAAGAGTTTAAAGAAAATGCTTTAACACGTGCTAAAGAATTTGATCTGAGCCTGATTTTGCCTTTATATGAAAATTATTACCGCGAAGTTATAGAGCGTTCAAAAATATCAGCCTGATTTTTTAGGTGATAAAAACAGTATAGCTGTTTTAAAATCAAGTAAATCTATTTTTGTCAAGATTTCGGATGCTTCTTTTATCACCTAAAAAATAGTATAAATCCTTTTTAGCATTTTGTTATTCGCAATTTTACTTTAGTTTTGCAAAAAAATAATTATGCGGAAGTGGCGTAATTGGTAGCCGCACCAGACTTAGGATCTGGCGCTTCACGGCGTGGGGGTTCGAGTCCCTTCTTCCGCACAAAACAAGAAAAACTTTCAGATAATTCTGAAAGTTTTTCTTGTTTTAAACTAAACTGCTTTTCAAAACCACTTGATTTTTAATTTCAAAATGCTGTTTTTAATGATCATAATCTGCAAGTATTACTGATACTGGATATAAACCGGCCTTGGTTTTAAAGCCAGCACTTCTTCAGGTGTCATCAAATGATTCGGAGCCTTCTTAATATCGTTTTTATAAAATAATTTAAAGCCGGTAAACTGCACCGGTTCTCCAAAAACGTGCCGGGCATAAGTTCCTTTTTTCACCTCCGGGTTGCCCCAGCCATCCATATCCATCACAAATTGTACTTCCGGGTGCAGTTTGATGTTCTGGTAATTGGTTACCATATTTTTAGTAAAACGATGCAGGATTAAAATTTTAGGCGGAAGGTTATTGGCTTTAACTAAGTTAGCCAGGTAATCACTGGCGAAGTTTACATCAGCAGCATCAAAATTCCCGATTCTGGTTCCGGGTTTTGCTCTGGTTTTCATAGAAAATTCCGGATCCATTGCAAAATGAACGTTCGGCATTTTCAGGTATTTTTCAAATAAAGGCAACTCCGTTTGTATGGTACTCAGCGCAACCTGCACATCCAGAAAAACCAAAGCATTGCGTGTTTTAGCCATCATTATTATAGAATCCAGCTGGCTAAAAGGCATCCGGGAACGGAACATACCGTCGTTTCCGCTATCTGCCTGGGCAACAATAGCAATCAGGTGCAACGCAGGGATAACCGGCGTTGCCGGGTCGGCTTTTGTCCATTTTGCTACTTCGCCATCCAGTTTTTTAAGCATTTCATTTGGTGGCAATTCGCCTAAAATCCCCATTCTTTTAGAGTACAAATTGCCATAAAAAGCAACGATGCGGTTATACGGGAATATGGCACCGGCTAACGGATAAGGTGCTTTTTTTACCGGCCAGTTTCCGGTAAGATCACCGTTTGCCAGTTTTTTCATCAGCGAATCATATTGCAGCTGGTTGACTGCCGGAAGGGAAATCTTTTTTTTAGTTGTGGTATCTTTTGCCGGAGAGGCAATGTTAACAGAACTTATTTTCCCGGCTTCAGTGCTTTCGCTGCTATTGATCAACAGTGAAAATACGGTTACACCGATAGATATAGTATAAAATACATTTTTTATGCTCATCATATTCTGGTTTGATTTCGGCTTTACAAGAATGGAAATTATTTTTAATACAAGGTTAAGAACTTGTGCTGATACGTCTTTCCACCTTAGTAGTTTCAATATTAGTAGTTAAATTAATAACAAAATTAGCGTTTTTTAAATTTTGGAAATTAATCAAAACGGCAGATTTACTTCTTAATTTCGGGCTTCTGCAAATTATTAAACTTTCCAAAAACACCAAGCGGGAGTTTGCTGCCGGCACTGGCCTGTAAGTATAATTCGCCTGTTTCCAGGTTTTTTGCTTTGGGATAAGCAGCAAGGATTAAGTTTTCTACAATTACCGAGGAAAAGCCAAGCGAATAAGTATTCAGAATCAAAAAATGTTCCTTTTCATCCAATAACTGCACCACATCGTTCATCATTTCCAGGATGTTATCTTCCAGTTTCCATTTTTCGCCATTCGGGCCGTGGCCAAAAGCAGGCGGATCCAGGATAATCCCGTTATATTTATTACTTCTTTTAAGCTCTCTTTTTACAAACTTCAGCGCATCTTCTACCACCCAGCGGATATTATTTAAACCGGACAAAGTTTGATTTTCATTTGCCCAGGTAACCACTTGTTTAATCGAATCCACATGGGTTACCTCCGCACCTGCGGCTCTCGCAATCAGCGAAGCTGCGCCGGTGTAAGCAAATAAATTTAAGAATTTAGGCTGAGGCGTTTTTAATTTTTTAATATTGGAGGAGATATAATCCCAGTTTACAGCCTGTTCCGGGAAAACACCAACATGTTTAAAAGAAGTTAAGCCGAGGCGAAACTTAACGGAAACATCCGGATTTTGATATTCAATATGCCAGCGGTCTGATGTAGCGTTATTCTTTTTCAACCATTCACCGGAAGTAGCCGAACGGCCTTTGAATTTAATGTGATGCTGTTTTTGCCACTCATTTTCTGTTAAAGCTTTGCTCCAAACGGCTTGCGGTTCCGGCCGAATTAAGATTAGGTTTCCAAAACGTTCCAGTTTTTCAAAATTTCCGCAATCAATCAGTTCATAATCTTTCCAGTATTGCGGCGTAAGCAGTTGAATCATTGTTAGGCGAGAGGTATGAGGTGTTAGGTATGAGGTTTGCCTGTTTGATGAATAAATTTCGTAGTGATATAAAATAAATTATGGAGTAGATAATAACAAAGCGGTAATACCTCAATGCTCGTACCTCTTACCCCGAACCGCCTCCTACAACTTTTCCTTTGCTGCTTCCATAAACTTACTGGCAAATACAAAGCTGTTTAGCTCCGGGTTGTCTGTATGCGCAATTTCTTTGTTTGATCCCTGCCACCATTTTTGGCCTTCATGCAGGAACAGGATATTATCGCCGATTCGCATAACCGAGTTCATATCATGTGTTACCACAACGGTTGTAATGTTATTTTCGTCGGTAATATCTTTAATCAGTTCGTCAATAACAATAGATGTTTTTGGGTCCAGGCCAGAGTTCGGTTCATCACAAAACAAATATTTTGGCTGCATAGTGATGGCACGCGCAATGCCAACACGTTTTTTCATCCCGCCGGAAAGCTCGGATGGAAATAGTTTATTAGTGTTTTTAAGGTTGACTTTTTCCAGACAGTAATTGGCACGATCCCGTTTTTCTGAAATCGACATCTCCGTAAAAAGGTTAAGCGGGAAAATAATGTTTTCTTCCACCGTCATAGAATCGAATAAAGCCGAATTTTGAAAAAGCATCCCGATTTCTTTACGGATCGGAATACGTTGCTCAAAATCCATTTTTGTAAAATTTTCATTGCTGTATAAAACTTCTCCTTTTTCGGGTTCGTGCAAGCCAACAATACATTTTAGCAAAGTGGTTTTGCCGGAACCGGAACCGCCGATAATCAGGTTTGACATGCCCTGATTAAAAACCGCAGAAATGCCTTTCAATACGTGCTTATCGCCAAACGTTTTATTAATATCTTTAATCTCAATCATAACATCAATTGGGCTATCAAATAATCGGCACACAAAATAATTATACAGCTCATCACCACGCCACGGGTGCTGGCCTGGCCAACTTCCAGCGCACCGCCGGAAGTATAATAACCTTGATAAGCAGAAACGCTGGTGATGATAAACGCAAAAACCAAAGCTTTTATCAAAGCAATCCGTGCAAAAAGCGGGTTAAAATCTGTTGTTAAACCAATTATAAAATCATTCGGAGAAACTGCACCTGAGGCGGAACCTGCAATGTAACCACCAAATAACGACAGGCAAACAGAAAGTATAATCAGCAACGGAAACATGGTAACGCCACCGATTATTTTCGGTAAAATTAAATAGCCCGGCGCATTTACGCCCATAATTTCCAAGGCATCAATTTGTTCGGTTACACGCATAGTGCCGATTTGAGAAGCAATACTGGAACCAACCCTCCCGGCTAAAACCAGCGAAGTAATTGTTGGGCTAAACTCTAAAATGGCCGAATCACGCGTAATCCCGCCGATGATAGAACGCGGGATTAAATTACTAACTAACTGAAAAGCAGTTTGTACGGTAGATACCGCGCCGATAAAAACCGAAATAATACAAACGATACCGAGCGAACCGATGCCGATAGAAACCATTTCGCGCATAATTTCGCTCCAGTAAACTTTAAATTTTTCGGGCTTTTTAAAGCTCGCCTGCAGCAATAAAATATATTTGCCTAAATGCGTGAAGATCATTTTAAAATTTTTTTTAAAAATACATTTTTTCAGTTTAAGAGCTGATGCTGATTTTGGCTAATTTTATCCATGCAAAACGCAATTATAACCGGCGCCACCAAAGGAATTGGATTGGCAATTGCCAAAACTCTGGCCAGAGAAGGCATTAACCTGGCAATATGTTCCAGAAATAACGATGATTTATTATCGGTAAAAGAAGCATTGCTGCAAATTAATCCTTCCGTAAAAATTTTTATTTACGTTGCAGATTGTAGTTTACGTGCCGATGTACTCGCTTTTGCCGCCGCAGCAGAGCAGGAATTGCAATCGGTAGAAATTTTAATTAATAACGCCGGGCTGTTTTTACCGGGAAGTATTTTGGAGGAACAAGAAAATGCCTTGCAAAAACAGCTGGATTTGAACCTGCTGGCCGGTTACGAACTGTATCGTTTTTTTGGTAAAAAACTGATGGCTGCACGCGCCGGCCACATCTTTAATATTTGCTCGGTCGCCTCCAAAAAAGTTGTTGTAAATGCGGGCAGTTATTCTGTAACAAAGTTTGCGCAGCTCGGTCTTAATCATATAATGCGCGAAGAAATGAAGGCTTATCAGGTAAAAGTAACCGCTATATTGCCCGGCTCGACCCTAACAGATTCCTGGAACGGAACGACGGTTCCCCCGGAAAAATTTGTTTTGCCGGAAGATGTTGCCGCTGCCATATTAAGCTGTTTGAAAATGAGTGCAGGTGCCAATGTGGATGAACTGATTATCCGCACGGCAACAGGAGAAATTTAAAAAATAATTATAAAAAAGCTCATGGAAAAGAAATTGTATCGGAACGAACATCGGAAAGTTATTGCTGGCGTTTGCGCCGGCCTGGCCGATTATTTTAACGTAGATGTAATTATTGTACGTTTACTTTTTGTGTTAACGCTGATTTATCATGGCGGCGGCACGCTGGCATACATCGTTTTATGGATTGTAATGCCGAGAAGCAATGCCTTAGATAATCCGGTTGTTGATTATACCGTGCCTGATGGAAACCGTCCGTTTCAAGCCGCAGGCAACCGGAAAAATAATAAAAACCTAGCCCAGATCGGCGGTAGCGTATTGATTTTGCTGGGTGTTTTTTTTCTGCTGGATCAGTTCGACATCATCCCGTACTGGTTTAATTTTGAGCAGTTCTGGCCGGTTATTCTGGTGGTTATCGGTATCGGTTTGATTTTTCGCTCTCAAAATAAAACGGCCGGGCAAGCAACAGCCATTGATAAAAAAGAAGACTGGTCTGGCATCAATCCAAACGATCAAACAAAAGATATTTAAATCATGAAACGCGATAGGTTAATTACCGGTTTGCTGCTGCTGGGCATCGGCATACTGTTTTTACTGGATAATTTTAATGTGATTAATTTTCACTGGGCAAATATCATCAGCCTTTGGCCGCTTTTTTTGATTATCAGCGGCGTAAACCTGGTTTTCTCGCATTACCATTCCAACAATGCCACGTTGATAAAAGTGCTGGTTTTTGCAGCGGTGTTTGCATTGGTTATTTACCGTGGAAGTATGCCTGCTGATAATCATTTCTGGAACCGCCACTTTAACAATAACGCTTTTTTTAATGATGATAATGACGACGACGATGAGGATAAAAACGTGGTAAAACTGGAAGGCAGCAGCACCTACAACGAACCTTACACACCAAAAGTAAAAGTTGCCGGTTTAAACCTGCGCGGCGGCGGCACAACTTACACTTTGCGTGATACCACGACCGAACTTTTTAGTGCAGCTACGCACGAATTATCCGGCAGGTTTTTGTTTAACACAACGGCAGCAGACTCCGGGAAAATAATTAATTTTAACATGCGCAACTCCGGAAATTCTTTTAACTGGGATAGCGATAAAGGCAACGAGGCCAACATCAAACTAAACCCTAAGCCGGAATGGAATATTGATATTGCCGCCGGTGCCAGCAAAATGGATCTGGATTTAACTAAGTTTAAAGTGAGGAGTTTGCATGTAAAAGGAGGCGCAACTTCGATGGATGTAAAATTAGGCCAGCCAACCAGCAACAATACAATGGTTGAAATTTCTACCGGCGTTTCCGAAGTAAACATCAGCGTTCCTGCCGGCGCAGCCTGCCATATCAACAGTAAAACGGGTTTGTCCTCAAAATCTTTTGACGGATTTGATGCTAAAAATGACGGCGAATACGAAACGCGGGGTTTTACTGCCGCACCTAAAAAAATCTACCTCAATTTGAAAGGCGGAATTTCAGATTTTAGTGTGAAAAGATATTAAAAGAAAAACTCTGCTATGTGTAATCTGCTATGTGTAAGTCGATGCTGTTTTTATGCCGATAAAAACAGTATCGACTTTATCATTTTTAACGAATAGAAATCTTCGTTCAATTTAATACCGGTAAAAATAATATATGATTTAATTGATCAGCAAAAAACGTTTTTATATACACTTCTTTTAGCTACCATTTTTTGAAGATTACAAACACGGCCAGCACGATTAATCCAAAACCCGCTAAATGGTTCCAGCCCAATTTTTCTGTTTTGAAAAAGAGTAAAGTGAAAACCATGAAAACGGTTAAAGTAATAGCTTCCTGTATAGTTTTTAGCTGAACTAAGCTAAACGGGCCGCCGTTTTTATCGTAGCCACCTTCATTTGCCGGAACCTGGAACAGATATTCAAAAAAAGCCATTCCCCAACTAATTAAAATCACGGTGAAAAGTCCGAGGTTTTTTCCCCAGGAAAAATCTTTAAAACGAAGATGGCCGTACCAGGCAAACGTCATGAAAGTATTGGAAATGGTTAAAAAAATAATGGTTTTTAATCCGCGCATAAACTTAAAATAATCTGTTTGCTAAAATACAAATCCGTTTGTTTTAGGCAGATGCAAGCGTAAGTAAAAACATTCATCCGTTTGAAAAGTTAAAATTAGATTCTATTTCTATTTATGAATTTCATTTTTCAGCCCAAATTTCGGATTGCCGCCTGGATGCTTCTTTTAACTACTATTTTTTCGTGTAACAGCATTGGCCCGGCAGGTTTGTTTAAAAAGATGTCTCCGCATGAAACTTATGGAAACCGTTTAAAAACTGCCGGCCTGCAGCAAACAGCAATGGGCGGTTTGTGGTTGCAAACGGCAGATCAAAGTTTAGGTAAAGCGTTGCACATCAGCATCCCATATAAAGAAACCGGTTTTTTTGCAGCAGAACGCATCCAGGCAGCTACTTTTCAGTTTGCGGCCAAAAGAGGGGAGAAGCTGTACATCAGCCTCAGCAAAAATCCGGCACAAAATTTTAATGTTTTTGTAGATATCTGGCAGCAATCGAACTTAAACCGTGTACTTGCTTTTGCCGATACCACCGGGAAACCTTTGTTGGTAGAGGTAAAACAGGATGGCATTTACCTGCTTCGTTTACAACCCGAATTGTTGCGCAGCGGCGAATACACGCTTACAATCCAATCCGGGCCGGCACTTGCTTTTCCGGTTGCCGAATCCGGTAAACCTAATATCGGCAGTTTTTTTGGTGTTGATCGTGATGGCGGAAGCCGCAAGCATGAAGGCATCGATATTTTCGCCAAAAAAGGAACGCCTGCTTTAGCTGCTGTTAACGGAACTGCGCAGCCGGGCGAAAATAAGTTAGGCGGAAAAGTAGTTTTCATACGCCCGGATGATGCGGATTACACCTTGTATTATGCGCACTTGGATTCGCAATTGGTGCATAACGGACAACATGTTTTAGTTGGAGATACGGTTGGATTGGTGGGCAATACCGGCAATGCGCGTACTACGCCATCACATCTGCATTTCGGGATTTATACCAACGGCGGTGCGGTTAATCCGCTCACTTTTGTGGCTCCGATTACTAAAAAACCGGAAGCAATTACCGCTTCTTTAAAAAACCTGAACGCGACCGTTCGCACGGAAAACCGCAGCAGATTATATACAGAACCTACCGAAAAAGCATCGGTAAAAGAAGCATTGCCCGAAGGAACGGCTTTACATGTTGATGCCGCTGCCAAAAGTTTTTACAAGGTAACGCTGCCAAACGGACAAGCTGGTTATTTAAGCAGCAAAGCCGTCAGTTCTGTAAATGCGCCTTTAAAAAAGCTGGTTTTAAAAACGCAGCAGCCTTTGTACAATCAGCCGGATACTTTATCGCCTAAAAAATTGATTTTAACAGCCGGCAAACCTGTAAATGTGCTGGCTAATTTTGAAGCTTTTTATCTGGTGGAAGATGGGAATGAAACAGGTTGGGTGAGGAAGTAGAAAATTGTTTTTGTACTTTTTGTAATCTCGACCAAAGGGAAAGATCTTCTTTCAAACAATACGAGTTCAATCGCTTTAAAGAAGATTTCTCCCTTTGGTCGAAATGATAGGAACTTCATCTAAAATTTTAAGGATTAAAACGATAACATCTCGGAGAAACTTCCAATACAGCACCTGCTTTTTTGTGCCGATGATAGATATTACAAAAACAGTTGATGCTTCTTTTAACAGCTAAAATTTGTTATTTATATGTTTACAAGTTTTTTGGTGATAAAAGAAGTATTGCAAATTTTAAACTTCAACTTTTAACTCGGCCTGACGATTGGTTAGTTCAAAAATTTCTCCGTAAGGAATGATGGTAATACGCCCGAATTGTTGCAGTAAACTTTTATAAGCTTGTGCAACCGGCCGTGGTTTACGCTGCAAATCGTATAAACCGCAAGAATTTACAGTGCCTTTTTTCTCCGCCAGTTCAATATCCCAATCTACCTGATCAATCAAACTGTACCAGGTAAAACCTAAAACCGGCACACCAATTTTACGGATCTGCAACACATTGATCCACTGTTTGTATAACCACACAGAAGCTTCGTCTGCATTTAAAACATTGGTTTCGGTGTGCATAACCGGTTTTTTATAGCGGTCGTAATACTCTTTGGTTACCTGGTACCAGCCCAATACATCCGAAGCATTTAGCAAACTGCCGTCCGGCAATTTAATTTTTTCATTCCGGCCGTAATAATCGTTGCCCATTACCTGATATCCGGGCGGCTCGCCTGCCATAAACCATTCATATTCTGCCCTGGTGAGGCCGTTATCAAACAAATACATACACACATCCGCATCAGGCGGATGCGCGTATAATAGATCAAGCGATAAAAAACGCAGCTTATTCAGCAGTGTTATTTCTTTGGAAACGGTAGCAGAAAATTCGTGTACATATTCGGCACTTTCGCTTTGTACGATTACACAATTCGGTTTTTGCTTAGCAATCTGGTGGTTTGCCATTATGCTGGAAGCAACCAAGTTCTTGATAGCAGTAACAAAACTGCGGTCATCCTTTTTCTGCTCGTTCCATAAACCATCCCGTGCACTGGCTTTTGCAGATACGAAAATCTCGTTTACCGGCGTATAAAACCGCACCCAGGGATAACGTTTGGCTACTGCTTCTGCATATTTTGCAAAATGTAAAGGCAGTTCCGGGTTTTGGAAATTACCAATCCAATCCGGCACACCGAAGTGCATTAAATCTAAAATCGGGGTGATGCCCAGCCGTTTGATTTCAGCCATCGCCTCATCGGCAAAGCTCCAGTCGTATTTGCCATCTGCTTTGCTAATCGAATAATAAGGCAAACCGTAACGAAGAACGTTTAAACCAAGTTCTTTTACCAGTCCTAAATCTTCTTTTAAATATTTGTAATGGCCGCATTCTTCGAGTAAATCCCGCCTTAACGTGCCGTTATTAATGGTTGGATAGGAGCATTCGATACCTGTGGCAAACATAAAATTACCCGGATTATCACTTGGGAAACCGCTTCCGTCTCTGCCTGCACCACCGCCAAATTCATCTCCGGCATAACCGGCATCACCATACTTTTTATTAATGTATTTTAAAAAGCTTTTTTCGGGCATAAAATTAATTCTTGTTTAAGAAAGCATCAGCAATATGGTAGGATACAGCCATAATTGTTAACGAAGGATTGGCACTTAAAGCACTTGGGAAAATCGAGTTATCAGCGATATATAAGTTTGGAATATCGAAAGACCGGCCGTTTTTATTTACAACATTATACTCCGGGTCATTTCCCATACGGCAGGTACCGATGGTATGCGCATTTCTGTCCATCGTCCAAACATGTTGCGCGCCGGCGTTTTTCCAGATGGCTTCCATATTTTTTTTGGCATGGGCAGCCATCTTTTTTTCATTTTCGCCATTGGTGAAATAAATACGAGGTTTTGGCAGGTTCATTTCGTCCAGCTCATCCGAAAGTTCCATGTAATTATGTTCATGCGGCAAACATTCTCCATGCATATTAATACCGGCCACATTGTTAAAATGGCGCATCCGTTCCCGAAGTTCTTCCCCGAAAACTCCTGTTGCCCGTGCTAACTGAGAAGCGTAAGTAACCGGCATCACGCCGATAGATTGGATGATGTAACCACCGGCAAAATCGGCATCCGGTGGTCGGTGCATATCTTCGGAAATTAATCCGCCGGGAATACCTTTCCACGGAAAAATTTCTTCTTCAAACTCACCCCAAACCTGTAAACCAGTGTGCGCCATAAAGTTTTTGCCAACCTGCCCGCTGCTGTTTGCCAGTCCGTTTAGCAGGAGCAGGCGAGGCGTTTCTATCGCCCCGGCACATAAAAAAACGTTTTTACAAAGCTGTTTTTCTAACTGGCCGTTCTTTTGATAAACCACCGCTTCCAATTTACCGGAAGCATCTTTGATCAATTCGGTTACAAAACAACCGGATCTTACTTCGGCACCAAAATGTACAGCAACCGGAATTAAGGTAACATCCATGCTTGCTTTTGCACCGGTAGAGCAACCCGCCTGGCAAAAACCGCGGTTGGTACAAGCCTGCCGCCAGCCAATGTGTTCCTGGTAATATGCCGCCGATAAAGCTGCATTTGCCGCAGGCGAAGTTTTGATATTTAAAGGTTTACAGCCGCGTTCCATTAATTGTGCGGCGGTATTTAAAGCCAGTGGCGGTAACGGATAACTTATTTTTCGCGGCGTTCCCCAGGGATAAGGTGTCGGGCCGGAAATTCCCAAATTTACTTCTAACTCATCGTAATAATTTTCCAGATCCTGATAACTGATCGGCCAATCGTGTCCAACGCCAAAATCTGTATGTAACTGGAAATCATCCGGAATCGGGCGCGGCGTGTAAGCCGTATAATGTAAAGTAGAACCGCCAACGCCAATACCCGAATTATTTTTACCAAAAGCAACCGGATCTTCTCCGGCACTTAACCTTTCATAAGTCCAAAATAATTTGTTCTGCTCTTTTTCGTCGGTGGCAAAATCTGCCGGCGGGTTCCAGTAATTACCGGCTTCCAGCGCAACTACTTTTAACCCGGCTTTGGCAAATCTGGCCAATAACGGCGCACCGCCGGCACCTGTGCCGATTATTACAGCATCAACAATTTCGTTATTTTGATAATTGCGCATAAAAAAAGTAGGAGCTTAAATATTAATTTTCTGGTTTGAGTTGAGGTACGTCCCAGCCTTTTGCATCTGCAAAACCATTATAATTGATTTCGGCCTGTGCTTTCGGGTAACTGTAAAATTGTTCTGTTGCTTCGGTCAGCATCAGCTCAAAAAACAATTTTGCCGGGAAGGTTTTCCAGGTTTCGCCGGGAGCGTTGCCTTGCTGTACTGTTTTTAGCAGGTTATTTTTTTCTTCGGGAGAGAGTGCTTCAAAGTTTTTATGGTGTAAAAGAAGCACGCTTTCTGCAATGCCTTTTAAACCGGTTTGATACGCCGTACCATCAGCCGGCAACTTATTATAACGCCAGCCGATTCCGGTTTTTGCGTTTAAACGCTGGTCAATAATACCTGCAATATTTACCAAACGGTTATTTGTATCTTGTGCCAGCAGGCAATCACAAACCGATTGCAGTAAATCAAATTCTTCCTGATTAAAAAAAACAGGCACAGTTTCGTTTTCAGCCAGGCGTTGTTCTAAAACTTTTTTTGTTGGCGCAGTAACCTGATCAGAATTCAATATGGATGAAAAAGTATCAGCTGTCATGATTTATTTTTTATAATTATTTGGCGGAAGATAATCTTCCGCCGGTTACTTCTACCAAACTTCCGGTCATAAAACTACTGTCGTTGGAAGCTAATAAAACATAGGCAGGCGCAAGTTCTTCCGGTTGGCCGGGACGGGATAAGGCTACTTCGTGTCCAAATTTTTCTACTTCGTCTTTGGGCATCGTTCCGGGGATGTTTGGTGTCCAAACCGGACCAGGAATTACTGCATTTACCCGTATATTTTTTGGGCCTAATTGCAAAGCCATCGATTTGGTGAAAGAATGTATGGCACCTTTTGTTGCAGAATAATCTACGATGCTTTCAATGCCTGTCATGCCCACAATGCTGCCGGTATTTATCACGGCATCACCAAATTTTAAATATTTCAGCGCAGCCTGCAACATAAAGAAATAGCCAAAAATATTGGTTTCAAAAGTCCGGCGCAGTTGCTCCTCACTAATATCTTCCAAGTTCATTTGCACTGCCTGGTAAGCGGCATTGTTAACCAGAATATTCAGTTTACCGTATTCGGAAACTGTTTGTTCAACCGCATTTGTACAAGCTTGTTTCTGCCTTACATCAGCTTTAATCACCAAACATTTACCGCCTTTTGCTTCAACCAAACTTTTAGTTTCCGCGGCATCGCTGTCGTTTTCATTGTATAAAATGGCAACTTCTGCACCTTCCATCGCAAAAGCAATAGCTACTGCCCGGCCAATCCCCGAATCCGCACCGGTAATTAGAGCCGTTTTATCTTTGAGTTTTCCTGCGGGAAGATAGCTGGACAAATCAGAATCCGGCTGTAGTTTCATATCAGATTGCTTAGCCGGATAAGGCAATTGTTCGCCTTTCATTTCTTTAGAACTTGGGCGGTATTCCTGGTTGCTCATGGTATTTATTCGGTTAATATTGCCGGAAGAACACCTTCGCTGTAAGTATTGTTTGTTGGAACTTGTAAAACATACAGAATTTGAAACTGATCCTGATAAAGCTGTAGATACTGTTTTTATCGGGTAATTTTTGCCGTGATATATTTAGGAAAAAACTATGCCGGCTGCCGAGAAAGTAGTGATTGAAGTAAAGACCGATTAGGTTTAATAAGATAAACTACACTGCCTTATATCACTTTATAAGGCACGCTTTCTGTTTGGTGCTGCACTTTGTATAACCGGGCACCAAACAGGCAAACTACCAAATAACAGATAATAGGTAAATAATAGGCATGGGCCACATTGTGGTTCGCAATTTTACCCATCAAATAAGGCATCATTGCCCCGCCTACAACGCCCATCGTGATGTAAGAAGATGCCAGTTGAGAATGGCCGCCCAGATTCTTTAGGCCCAAACTAAAAATAGTGGGGAACATAATGCTGAAAAAGAAATTGATCAGCAGCAGGGCAATGAAAGAAGGCCAGCCCCAGGCTTGTGCTACAACGAGGCACATTAAAACATTTGCACCGGCATAAAAAGCCAGTAATTTGTTGGGTGCCACAAACTGCATAAAATAAGTACCGGTAAAACGGCCTATCATCATCATTAACATACTCAGGCTAAAATAATTGGCCGCGGTAGCATCGGTAAAGCCCATAACCTCGTGGCCGTAATTGATAAAAAAGGCCCAAGTGCCGCCCTGTGCTGCCACATTAAATAACTGTGCTACAACAGCCCACACAAAATGCTTATGCTGAAAGAGCGTTTTAACAGGTTCCGTATCTACATTTAAGGCGGCTTCTGTGTTTTCAGGTGTGGCATCGTGCGGATCGCTTAGCGGCGGCACTTTTACAAAAGAAAATGCCAGGCCCACTCCGGCAACAACACACCCGATTATAATGTACAACGTTTTTACAGAATCCAGACTGGCAGCGGCAACTACTGTACCCGCAGCGGCGGTAAAAAAGAAATGCCGGCCAATTTGCGGGCCTGATACGGCCCCAATCCCGTTAAAAGCATGTGCCAGATTAATGCGCCTGTCGCTGGTACGCTGATCGCCCAGTGCCGCTACAAAAGGATGGGCAACCGCTTCCAATGTAGCCAGTCCGCAGGCCAGTACAAACAAGGCCATCCTGAAAGCTGTGAAAGAATACGAATTGGCCGCCGGTACAAATAAAAATGCACCAATGGCATACAATGCCAGCCCAAATAGAACACCGTTTTTGTAGCCGAATCTTTTCATAACTATCCCGGCCGGAATACCCATCACGGCATAGGCACCAAATAAAGAAAGCTGTACCAGCCCGGAGTTTGATTTGGATACATGCAGTACATTTTGAAAGTGTTTGTTGAGTACATCGCCCATGGTGATGGCTACGCCCCAAAGCATAAAAAGAGAAGTCGCGAAAATAAGGGTTACAACATACTTCTTTTCCGTAAATTTAGCTTGCATAAAGTAGTATTAGTTGTAATATAAGAAATGTAATTGAGGTTATTTACTGTGCTGTTGCCAGGTATATGATGCGGCGCAGCTAATATAGGTATTACACACCTGCCTGTTAAAATTTAGGTTCGATTTTTATTTCAATGAATTTTTTATTCTTCCGGAAATCAAAATCCCGGACTGGTTTTAACCAATTCGGGATGATGCTTCTTTTACCGGAAAAAATTTAAAGCCTAAAGCTAGCTACTCCAAAATTTTAAGATGGATCATCAAATCCTGAAAGTATTGTACAGACCATATATCCAAAACTTTCGGGTCTGCAATAAAACGGCTAATATCAGCTTTTACACGGCTTATATCAGTTATACTGAATTTGGAACTTAATAATTCTTTCAGTTCTGCCGAGGTAATGGTTTCTTTAGTCCAGTCGCCACTGTCTTTTGCCCTTGCTAAAAATTGTTTCAGGTTTACCGGGATACCTTTTTTAATGTACCATTCTGTATCATACCAGTCGCGGCCTTTTACATTATTTTTCCATTTTCTAAATAAAAGGGCATGTAGTTTCCCGGCAAAAAGGTTAGACAATGTGAAGCACTTCACATAAAATGAAAATGGTTTTAACAAAAGCTTTTCTTCTGTTTCAACGCTCAAAGGAGGTTCGGTATCAACTTCCAGTTTGATTTTAGGTTTACTTTCTGATCCACTCCGCTTTGCAGGATAATCTCTTCTAAAACCAGTTCTTTCCAAACCGTTTCTGATTTTAAAAAAGCCGATTCAATGTTATTTTGATTGGTTTTTTGTTTTTCACGGATTGATATTTTCATACCTAAAGATTCAAATTCTATCTGAACGGCATCGAGATATTTATCTAGGGAAAAATCAGGTTCCACTTCCACAAGGGAAAAATCAAGATCTTCCAAAAAACGGTTTAAGCCGTAAAATATTCTCAATGCAGTTCCACCGTAAAAAGCCGCTTTTTCAAAAAAACCTGCCCGTTGTATGCCTGCAAGTGTTATTTCCTGCATTATTTCACGCAGCGCATTTAAAGCTTCTTCTTTATTTGCCGGCTGGTATGAATTTAACCAATCCCTGATCATAACCCATTTATTGTTTTAACGATCATTGATAAACTATCCTTTTTAGGTGCATCCGGCAACCAGGTTAACATGGTTTTTGTATTTAAATTTTTTAGGTCAGTTTCATCTATACGCAGGTTTTCCAGCAGATAATCTCTTGCTTCTTTTATGCTCCTTAAAATGATACCCGAAGTGGTAATTACTTTATCTGTTAATGCTTTTTCCGGTGATGCAACCAAGGCAAATTGTTCTTCCGCTAATTTAACCTGCTGCAAACCAAACGCATAATAGGGCAAGGGCAAGCGGATGTAACTGAACAGGCCCAAAGGAGTTTTAAAATTGCGGGAAGCTTTAACGGTGATGGATGAAACCTCATAAACGCGCTCGGGGATCAATCCGTGATAAGCAAGCGCGGCATCTAAAGAAATATAGCTCGGGCCAAAAATGTGGTTGGCCAACAAAAAAGTTTCAGGTTTTTTGGCTTTAACCTCCGGGCCAATAACATAAAGCCCTTTTTTGATGCTTTGCAAAACACCTTGGTTTAACAAAGTATGGATTTTTTCATTCGGCCTTTTATAATCCTTCAATAAAGAAAGCAATAACTGATGCGTTAACGGCTGGCCAGAATGAGCTTGTATTGCTTGCTTAATATCCATCACCAAATGTAAAAATTCTATAGGATAATTGGCGTTTAGGCAATTATCCTATAAAATTTTTACATTGCTTCTTTTACCGGCAAAAATTCAAAGCGTTGCTTCAACCTTAACTCTAATTTTAGTTACTTATATAGTGATTGACGATTAATCAATACATATTTACCTACAAGATCAAAGTCCATTACGTTACTTTCCGGTTTTGATATCTTGCTTTCAATTTGACCAGTTTCCTTGTTTATAATTAGATAAGATTTTAAATCAGGAGAAAAAGCTATAACATGATTTTTATATAATTCCCAATAGCCCGCATTTTTAACTTCCCAAATCTTTTTTCCGGAAATTAAATCTGCACAAAGCAAAGTAAAATTGTTTTCCAAGTATATCTTATGGTTCTTCACATTAAAGCGGGGCTGATACCGGAAGTAGCCTTTCCAGCTTACCTTTCCCTCAACTTTACCCGTATTGAGATTAAGCGCATAACAAGTATCAGTTTGCGGAATGATGACTTCTCCATCATCGGTGTACAAATGATGATAAGGCAAATATTGTTGAAAATAAGTATATGTTGCGCTATGATAAAGAATTTTTTGCCATTTGACCTTGAGCCTATCTAAATCAACACAAACAATACTTGTGTTTGTACTTCTTTTAATTGTATCTGTTGCAGTTTCAGTAAAAACAAGTTTATTGTTTATTACCGTACTCATCCCATCGTTGGGATCATTAACGTAAACATATTTCCAAAGCATTTTTTCGCTTGTTTTATCGAAAATATATACCCCATACATTCCGGCAATAACTACCTTATCTTTATAAAACATTGCTTTGTTAGCATAAGATACATCATGATCGTACTTTCTAAAATATTCGGTTAGCTTGCCAGTTGAATCTAAAGACTGCATTGTACCTCCTCCAAAACGGCAAAAGTAAAACTTCCCGTTTTTATAATTGTCGATGTTAGATATACTCGGATCCCTCAATGAATCATTGTCTGTCTCAAATTTATAATTAGGACTTTTGGTGCTTTGGGCAAAATAATATTCAGAATACTTACTTTTTTCAGGAGCATGAGAATTAAATCCGACAATGGTATCGTTAAATACATTAAAGTATGGATTGTTATAACGTTCATCCCTACTGATAAACTTTAGTTGTAGGGCTTTTGCCATGCTTAATTCAAACGTATGCCGCTCTTTAAAAATAGGAGATGGCTTACAGGAGATTAAGGTTATAATAAACAACAATCCCAATATTATATATTTCTTCATTTTTTGCCGAAGTTCAGTCTGCAAAACTTATACTCTTAGTTGTTAAGATTAGTTTTGGGCGAACAAAAAATCCCGGACTGGTTTTAACCAATCCGGGATGCTTCTTTTATCACCTAAAAATCTTTATACTGCGTCGGAAAGTGAACTGAACGTAAAATCCCTTATTTTCATCGGCGGAATTAAATAACTGCGGTAAGATTCTACACTGATGCTGCGTTCCGGCTTACCTAACGCTTCCACATTGTTCAGCATTATAACCGGACTTTCATTAAAGCGGAAGTTTTTAACCGGATACATAATTTTTCCGTTTTCGATATAAAACGTACCGTCGCGCGTTAAACCGGTTAGCAATAATGTTTGTGCATCAACCAGCCGGATGTACCACAAACGCGAAACCAGAATCCCTCTTTCGGTACTTTTAATTAGGTCATCCAGCGAAGCTGTGCCGCCTTCCATAATAATATTGCTTGGGCCGGGAACCGGTTTTACGCCTTTTTTCTCGGCCCAGTAACGCGAATAGCTCAGGTTTTTAACAACGCCTTTATCAATCCAGGTGGTTTTTTCCAGCTTTTCGCCATCACGGTTCCAGGTGTTACCGGGCAATTCTGTGTTATAAGGATCAGAATAAATGGTTACTTTTTCGTCCATCAGCTTTTCGCCTAAACGCGTTCCGCCGCCGGGTTTACTTAAAAAACTGCGGCCTTCGTCTGCTTGCCGGGCATCAAACCGGAACATGTTTTCGAGCATATAAGTAGCCGCAACCGGTTCTAAAATCACTGTATATTTCCCCGGTTCAATCGCTTTTGCGCCTTTTGATCCGTTTGCTTTTGTAGCCGCAACTTTTGTAGCCGAAAGCGTATCCAATTTATTAATGTCGTTAAAACCGCGGGCAGCATAACCCGAAGCTGTGCCTTCCGCATTTCTCGTGGTAACCGAAAAAATTACGTCGGTATCTTTATCGTAGCCAAACAAACCTTTGGAGTTCATGAAGGCATTAAAACTGGTTGTATTTTCCAGGAAACCGGCCGCCTGTAACTTGGCATCTTTACAAACCTGGATACTTTTTGCCACTGCTTCTGCACGTGTATCGGGCGTAATTGCAGCGGTTGCCGGCACGTAACCAATACCATCCGGGAAAGTTTGCGGACCCTGCAACGGCATATGTTCCGGGTTTTCCGGTGCTAAACGCGCCAGTTCTTCTGATCTTTTTACAACCGTTTGCAACGATAAATCATCAAACTGATCGATGGTAGAAGTTGCAGATTTTTTACCGAAAGTAGAAGTTACCGCCAGCCCCAGCGTACTGATATCGCCCGCAGTAGAAACACCGTTTCGCGCATAACGGATATTGCCGCCTTCCCGGCCGCTTAAACCAACTTCACATTCGTCTGCTTTAGAAAAACCAAGTACCTTTTTAAGTATCGTTTGGGCTTCTTCTTTAGTTAATATCGCCATTTTCTTGTTTTATATTGATTTCACAGATTTTTTAAGAGATTTCACAGATTACTGAATGATTTCACAGATTTTAACATCTAAAAGAAGCATCCTGTTAATTCTTAAATTCTCTCAATTCTGATTAAGATTATTTTTGCTATGATAAAAACAGCATTCTGCCTTATTCTCAAATCCTCCAAATTCTGATCAAACTATTTTGTTGAATAAAAACAGCATTCTGCCTTATTCTCAAATCCTTCAAATTCTGATTAAATCCTGTTTATATTTTTCTTGCTGTATTGATCACACTTACACCGTTAAAACGAGTAGTGGCCGAACCATGCGAAACCGCGTTAGATTGCGAAGGCTGCCCTTTTCCGTCATTAAAAGCGCCGCCCAAACGGTAATCGCTTTCATCGGCAATGGCCACACACGAATTCCAAAACTCGCGCGTATTTGCCTGGTAAGCAACATCGTTTAACATGCCAATAATTTTACTGTTTTTAATCTCGTAAAATGTTTGTCCGCCAAACTGGAAGTTATAGCGTTGCTGATCAATGGAGAAAGAACCATCACCAATAATGTAAATTCCTTTTTCGGTGTTTTTGATCATATCATCAACACTCAATTTTGTTTTTCCGGGTTGAAGCGAAACGTTGGCCATCCGTTGAAACTGCACATCGTTCCAGCTTTGCGCATAACAGCAACCCTGCGATTCTTTTAAGCCGATAATATGCGCCTGGTCGCGGATAGCCTGATAATTTACCAGCACGCCATCGCTAATCAAATCCCATTTTTTGCATTTTACACCTTCATCATCATAACCAACGGCACCCAAAGAACCGGGCTGTAATTTATCAGCCACCACGTTAACCAATTTGCTGCCGAACTGGAATTTCTTGGATTCCCATTTATCCAGCGTTAAAAAACTAGTTCCGGCATAATTGGCTTCGTAACCCAAAACGCGGTCTAACTCGGTCGGGTGGCCAACGGATTCATGAATAGTTAACCACAAGTGCGAAGGATCTAAAATCAAATCATATTTGCCCGGTTCTACTGTTTTTGCCTTGATTTTTTGGTTGGCTTCTGCCGTTGCCGATTTTACATCTTCCAGCATATCGTAGCGGTCTTTATAGCGGGTTACAATGCCGGCAACTTTATCCTGCGGGCGGGCATTTAAATATTCGTAACCCATCCCAACCGGCGAACTCAGGGATTTCCGGGATTGAAACTTGCCCGAAGCCGTATCAATTTTCGTTACCACAAAACTTGGAAAGATGCGGTGAATATCTTGGTCGATATAAGAACCATCGGTAGAAGCAAAATATTTTTGCTCGTTTACTGCAAAACAAGTGGAGTTGATAAAGCTTGCGCCGCCGGCTTTTGCTGCTGCGTTTACCGATAATAAAAGGTCGGTTTTATCTTTAATCGGCACCTCGAAAGCATTGATTTCGATCGGTGTTTTCCAGCTTACTTCGCCAAAACCTTTCTGCGGAGCCAATTGTACCGGTTCTGCCTGTATTTTTGCGTTTGCTTTAGCCACGGCAACCGCACGTTCTGCCGTTTTGGCCACGTCTTCCTTCGTCATGTTGTTGGAAGCCGCAAAACCCCAGCAGCCATTGGCAATCACCCGGATACCAACACCTTGCGATTCGGTATTGGCAATATTCTGCACCCGGTTTTCTCGGGTAATAATCGCCTGGTTGAGGTAACGGCCAATGCGCACATCCGCATAACTTGCGCCTTTAGCGCGGGCCGCGTTTAAAGCCACATCTGCCAGTTGTTTTTTCACTTTTACGTCGATGCCGTCATATAAAGCGGCCATCGGGTCGATGCTGCGGGCAAAAGCAGGCATCTCGGGCAGCATCATCGAGCCAAGCCCTAAGCCAGACAAGTAAAGAAATTCGCTTCTTTTCAATTTGATATTCCTCCGGATTTTAGTATTTGGTTGATAAAAAGTTCCAATTTAATGTTTTTTAAGTTAATATTGAAGTTAAAGTGTTATAACAATTTTGTTTCAAACCATAAAAAAGCACAGGAAGTTAAGAACAGCAGATAAAACCAGATTGCAGGAACAAAAATAGGTTCAATTTTTTGCTGATCAGGATTTTTTGCCTGATTTTGGTTGAATTGCTGTGCCTGTTTTTGTGTTAAATTTATTTTTCGGATAGATTTCAAAATTCTCCAATCGCTGTTTTCATAAATATAAACCCAACCTGCGGGATTTCCTTTATTTGTAACCGGAAGCCAGCCGGTTTTATCCGGCCAGAAACTTCCTTCCTGCAAAAAAGGAACAGCAGGATTTTGCTCTAAAGCGATAGCCGTTCCGTTTACTTTTACTGCGGCAGCTGCGTTGCCGGTTTCCAGTTGTATTGTCGCCATGCTGTTTTTATCGGCAAAAAATGAAGAAGAAACGCTTTCTTTCCGGCCGGTTTTTTTAGCGGCTTTCGATAACAACATCGACCAAAACGTTGCGTAAGCTGCCTTGTTGCCGGCAAGTTGCCAGTTAAAAGTATTGTTCAGGGTTGATAAAATCACTTTTCCCGAGCCGTATAATTTACTGTTAACGATAAATCTTGCCGCATCATTCTGCACTAAAATTTGCGTTCCCGGTTGGTATCGGATAAAAGCCGGGCGATCCGTTTGGATGCTCAAACGCGAACCTTTAGCATCATTCAACTTTAAATGGAGTTGTTTTTGCATGTTGTCTGACTGATAAACCGGGAAATTTTTGTTGATAAAAGAAGTATTGCTACTGTCCGCCCTAAAAATTAAACCTAAACCCTGCCGGCTCGTTTGGGCTAAAACGGCGGAAGTTTCCGGTTTGCTTAAACCGCCAAATTCACTGGCATCACAAATCAAAACATCAAAATTTTGAAGTAACGCCGGCGTAATTTTTTCCAGCGGAAGCTTGTTCATATTCCCAAACGCTGTTGTGATTTTATTTTTACTGATGGCACTTCGCGCAGCAACCGCGTAAGCATTTTCGGCCAGCCAGTTTTTTAAAAACCGGCTTTCAAAATCCGGCGAAGCGGAAAGCATAAGCACTTTCAAAGTTTTTGCAGGCTCGATGGTAAGTGGCACCGGTTCGTTTTCAAGCGTATCTTTTCCCGACAGCGCAATCAAACGAAAAACCGCTTGCCCGCTTTGCTTCGGAGTTGTACTGAAAGAAAATGGTATGCTTCTTTTAGTACCAATTTCTATCGAATCCAAACCGGTGCCTAATCCTTTTAAAACCAATTTAATCTTGTTATCCGTTTGATTGCCAAAATTCCCTTGAATATTCAGGTTTTCACCCGCATTTACATAATGGTTCCAGTTGAGGTTTTTAATCCCGGAAGGCAGTTCCGGCGCATCAAAACGAACCGGTAATTTATCCAAACTCCGTAGTTCATCTTCATCCAAACCATTACCTAAAATATGCAGCGAAGAGTTGGCCGGAATAGTTTTTCGCCATAAATCCAAATCTGCAATAAAATGAATTCGAGGCGATTTTAATCTTTTAAAAATTCCTTCATCAGTCGTATAAATCGATGGTTTCTGAGGAGAAGAACTTTGGTATTTGCGCAAACTATCTTTATTAAAACCATCGGTCAAAAGCAGTATTTCCTTATCCGTATTGATGCTTCTTTTACCGTGATAAAAAGGCGGAATAGCCAAGCAAACCAAACTTGCAACCGCCGTAAAAGAAGCCAGCAAACGCCAGATTAATCTTTGTTTATTTGTCCGCCTGATTTCTTTCCAAACCAAAAAAATAAGCAGTAAAACAGCAGCAGCAAGCACCAGGATATTCCACATCATTTTGACCGGTTTGTGCGGGTTAAATTTTGAAAATAAGTGTTTGCCAAACCAAAATCCGGATTGGTTTGTGCCGGTTGCGGCAATTTTGCAACTGCCGGCAGCATTTTTTGTATCGCTTTTTCAACTGTTAAAATATCCTGCTGACTAATATTTTTCGGGTGATTTACCTCTGCCAGAATCTTACGGAAAGCCGTTACCGCCGGTAAATAAACCGAAGGCTGCGCGGCTGCTTTGCTGCTTAACTGCAAATTGGTTTGCCGCAAAATCTGCTGAGAACCGGTGCCTAAACCCGTTCCGTTTTTAAGTTGATGAAGTAAATTAGCTGCCTGTCGCAAAGCCAGGTTCGGATCAATTTTTTTATTAAAATCCTGCTGGTTTATGGGATCGATAATTTTTGTAAGGTCGCCGGTCAACCGCTTTTCTACCGGTTTTAAAGGTGCAATTTTCGCACTGCTTTTGGCCACGTAAGCACGCGATTTCTGCTGCATATCCTTCAGCATACGCAACGCTTTATAAGCAAAAGGCAGTGCTTCCTGCGGTTTATACGTGCGCAAACGCAGCTCGGCACTCCACATTTCGTTTAGCGTAGCTTTCAGCTGGTTTTTTACTTCCGGCTCTAAATAACCAACGTCCTCGGCTTTATCGTGCTTATCCGTATAAGCATCTATAATTTTGGCGGCGTTGCTAAAATCTTTCGGGTCCGATAAAGAAGCTTCCCCTTCGGCTTCCGGATCGCCAAGGTTAGATTCTTGTTCTTCACCTAAAAACTTGCCGTAACGCAGGCGTAAAAGCTTTTGGTCGATGCCCAGATTGTTACATTTCGTTTTAAATGCTTCCGCCTTAATCGTGTCTTTCGCCTTTAGTAATTGTTCCGTTTCGATGATAATTTGCCGCTCGCTTCTAAACAATTCCGGCTTCACATCCAAACTATTTACCATGCCGTCCATCTGCATCAATTTAGCGGTATCCGCAATTGAAATCATGTAAACTTCCGAGCGCGTTTCCTGCTGATGGTTATCGGTTGCCTTGATATAAAAATACAATTCATCGCCGGGCTGCATGCCTAATTGCTTTAAATCCAGTAATTTTTGTAATTGATACTGCGTTTGATGACCGGAAAAAGCCGAACCAAAAGCAATTTTTTGTTCTTTAAATTTTACTGCTTCGCCTGTTCCGCTGGCAATTGTGGCGTTGATATAAGCTTCGCTAATGCCGTAATCATCTGTCAATACTGTTTTTAGCAAGGTTTTTTGCGGCTCGCCAAAATCGATTACGGTGCTTGGTTTTGGCGATTGAATATGGATTACCGGTGCCAAATCTTTGATCACTTCGATCTGATATAATTCGGAAATTTTGCCGTCTAAGTTCACCTGATAAAATCCCGGCGAATGGATTAATTTGGAAGTTTTCCACAACGTTCGTTGTGTATTTGCTGCTTTTAACGACAATCTTTCGTGATCATTAAAAATAAAACTAACCTGTTTTACAGATTTGCTGGTGCTGATTTCCCAGTTTACAATTGCGCCATCTTCTACCGAAATAGTAAATTTTTCCTGCTCTCGGCTGCTTTTTCCGGTATAAACTGGCGGCGTAATTTTTAGGTTGAAATGATCGATTTCCGGCAAAATAATTTCCGGTTTTTGTTGCTTTTCTGTTCCGTTTAATGCTTCTTTTATCGATGTGAAATGGTTGTTTTTGAGGATTAAAGGCAATCTCATCAGTAAAAAACTAAAAGTAAAAGCTGCAAGTAAAATTAGAACTGCCACTTTTAATCGTTTATAAAATTCTTTTGGCTGAGGCAGTTGCGGTAAAATTTGTTCTACTTTTTGCTGTTGCAACCGTTCTAAAAAATTAAGCGAATCGGTTGGTTTTAAACTGAGTTCCGTGCTTTCTTCCAGTTCCGGGAATGATGTATTGAGGAAACGGGCAACATCCGGAACCGTAATTTTCCAGGAAGGATTGATTAGAAAAACGGCTGCTCCAAAAATCAAGAATAACGGAATAACCAGCCAGAGCGAACCGGGAAAAAATAAATGAAAAATTGCGCTCAAAAATAGTGCGGCAGCCAAAGCTAAAAATGCAAGCGACAAAATATTGCTGCTTTTCCACTTTTTTTGCCAGCTGCTAATGATGTATTTTCCGTTTGCTTCAGGCATAAATTTCTTCTTTTTTAGTCCGCATGGAAAGGATTCGTTCCAACAAAAACACCAGGAATAATGCAATCCAGCAAGCATGTTTCAGGTTGGTTAAATCAACCGGTTTCGGGCTGTTGGTAAACGAATTTTGGTTGTCTGTTTTTACAGGCTGATATTGATCGGAAGTAATTATCCGCCGGTCATTCAACCCGAAATCTTTCTGCGGATAACTTTTTAAAATCAGGTTTAACATCATTTTCGGGAAATCGCTGCTCCAAACCAAATCATTCCACGAAGGGTTAAAATGACTGTAAAAATGGTAAATGTTTAAGTTTCCGACTTCCTGCAAGCTTAAAACCGGCTGACCGAAACCATCCTGCCAGATAGTTTTTGCAGTGGCAATGCTTCTTTTATCGGCTAAAAAATGTTGATATAAATTGATGGTTTCAGCGGTGTTTTCCGCGTTTTCGGCATTGCTGATCCATGAATTAATGGGTTGCGGTTTACCGGTTTCGTATTGAAAAAGCTGTCCGCCTTTTACTAATTTCCGCTCAATATTTTTTGGAGGAATTTGATCTGAAAGCCAGAAAACCCAATCCTGTTTTGCCGGAATCTGGTTGAAATTATTGGTAGCAATGAGCTTTATTTTCCTGCCGCTAAACTTTTTAACCGCTTGTAAAGCAGCTTCCAGATAAGCCGCATCCGCCGGAAACCGATTCTGAAAAATGGTAACTTTTAAAGTCGAAGTATCTACCAAAACCGGCGGCTGCGGACTGGTTTTCAAAGCCACAAAAGGTTTTCCTTCTGCAAAAGAAACGTTAAAACGAGAATCACCATGATCAGCATTTAACAGATTTATCGTGCTAAAAGAAGTACCGGAAGTTTTGCTGCTACCAACGATTAACCGGATGCTGTCTCCGGAAGTTAAAAAAGCGTTTTGAATCCAGGTAGAAACCGAATCGGCCGGCGTGTAAGTTTTCCAACGGAGATCAATATTTAAATTTGGCCGAGAATTTTTAAAATGCTGCAACTGATTGGAAGTGAACAAGTAAACCGGCATTTTTTTTGGTAATTGCTGCTCCGATAGTTTTAACAAAGCCCAATAGGAAGCCGGTTTTTGTTTTGCTTTTGCTGCGCGCGAAGTATCTTTTAAAACCTGTTCCAGTTTTACTGCCTTAAAAGAAGCATCGAATTCGTGCAGTTGGTAACCGGTTTTCAGCAGCGAATCAACTTGCGGTTTAAAGTGGGCATATACTTCTTTTACCGGTTGTTTTTCGATTAAAATCCAGCCTTTGGTTTTAGCAGTTTGCGCCTGTTTTTGCCATAAAGGTTCGGTTAATAAAAACGCCAGCAGCAGCAATAAAAGGCAGCGTAAAAGGAGTAACAGCCAATCCGTTAGCCGGAAACTTCGTGAACTTTGCCGCGCACTTTTGCCCAGCAACGCAATGCTGCCGATTTTGAGCGTTTTACCGGTTTTGATATGCCATAGATGGATGATTATCGGGAGGATAATTCCGGCAATTGCCCATAACCATAAAGGATTTAGTAGTTGTAGCATTTTTGGGTGCGAGGTGCGGGGTTTGAGGTATGTGGTTTGAGCTACCTTGCTGCCTTACACCTTGATCGTTAATTATTTAGTCAATATTTTGTTCCTGATTTTAATTTCTTCATCTGCATTGCTGATACCTCATACCCCAAACCTCTTCACCTCAAACCTTTCTCAAAATCCTTTCATCCGCTGGTTTAAAAAATCTCGCAAAGCCAAGTCCAAAGGTTGATCCATGCTGATTAAACGGTAAAAAATCTGTCTATCTAAAAGTTGAGTTTTGATGTAGGCCAGGCGTTCGTTCAGTTTTTGCTGATAGATTTTTTTAGCTTGTGCGGCATTGACTTGGATGGTTTGTCCGGTTTCCAGATCCTCTAAAGTAGCGTAGCCGGCAAAATCCAGTTCGAGTTCATTTTTACCAATCAGCTGGAAAACCACAATTTCATGTTTTAAGGTTGAAAGCTGATCCAGCAAAGCTAAAATCTCGCCATTTTCTTCATAAAAATCGGTAATAAAAACCAGTAGTTCGCGCTTTCCGGTTCCGGCAAAAATCTCTTTATAATTAACGGCTTCGGTAAATTTTCCTTCGGGTTTAAGGTTTTCCAGCTGATAAAACAAACGGTTTAAATGCTGCATGCTTTGCCTCGGCATTAACGAAAACAAACTACCGTTTTGCAGTACAAACAAGCCGGTTGCATCGCCTTGTAAATTAGCCAGATATGCCAGCGAAGCGGTTAAATAAGCGGCATAAATGCTCTTTTTATAACCATTATCTTCGTGGTTCATGGAAGCGCTGGCATCCACCAGAAACCGCAGGGAAATACTGGTTTCCACTTCGCTTTCGCGGATGTAATAGCGATCAGAACGGGCAAACATTTTCCAATCCAGCGAACGCAAATCATCACCGGGCTGGTAACTTCGGTACTGACTAAATTCCATTCCCGGCCCTTTGATGGTACTTTTATTTACGCCGCTCATAAAACCGTCAATCACTGTTTTGGCAGCCAGTTGCAGGTTTTTGATGGCGATAACGGTTTTTGGATCGAGTAGGGTGGACATGTGGTGTTACTTTGTGTATTCTTTCATTACTTCTTCGTGCGTTTTTCCTTCGCCTCTATCGGATTCTTTTATTGCTTCTTCAACATCATTTTTTACTTCTTCCGGTAGGTCATACCAAAAATCATGTTCCAGATGAACCTGCAAGATCGCTTGTATCATGCGAAGTGTTTTTCATCAGCTTGATCTAAAGCCTGTATAATGCTTTGTTTAAGTTCTTCAGTTTCTGACATTAAATTATTTCTCCTTTTAAAATTTAAGCCGATAAAAACAGCATCATCAAGCCAGCACTTTCGGTCGCTCAATCGCTTTGATCAATTCCGCGGCAATCATATCTGAACTCACGTTTTCTGCTTCGGCCTTAAAATTCATCAAAATGCGGTGGCGCAAAACCGGGTACGCCATATTGTGGATATCTTCCATCAAAACCGAATATCTACCCTTAAATAAAGCACGCGCTTTGGCAGTGAGAATTAATGCCTGCCCGGCACGCGGACCGGCTCCCCAGCGCACCCATTCTTTAATATATGGAACCGTGGTTGTATCTGGCCGTGTAGCGCGGATGATGTTGCTGACATAATGCACCAAATCATCGTTGATATTTACATCGCGCACCAAACCTTGCAGTTGTTTAATTTCTTCTCCGCCCAAAATCGGGTTAACGGTTACTTTTTTGCTGCCGGTGGTGCTGTTCAACACGCCAAATTCTTCCTGCGCAGTTGGATAACCAATTTTGATGTACAGTAGAAAACGATCTAACTGTGCTTCCGGAAGCGGATAAGTGCCGGCTTGTTCAATCGGGTTTTGGGTGGCGAGGATAAAAAACGGACGATCCAACGGATACGTTTGTCCGCCGTAAGTTACCTCAAATTCCTGCATCGCTTCCAGCAAAGCGGCCTGCGTTTTGGGCGGCGTGCGGTTAATTTCATCCGCCAAAACAATATTGGCAAAAAGCGGCCCTTTGTTAAATTTGAAAAAGCGTTTGCCGGTAACGTGGTCTTCCTCCAAAATTTCGGTGCCTACAATATCGGTCGGCATTAAATCCGGCGTAAACTGGATGCGGCGGAAAGACAAATGCAAAGCCTGCGATAGCGTGCGAACCATCAGGGTTTTAGCCAGTCCGGGTACGCCTTCCAGCAGGCAATGTCCGCCGGCCAGCAAAGCAACCAGCATTTCATCCAAAACCTGATCCTGGCCAATAATTACTTTTTGAATTTCGTTTTTGAGCGACGAAAGCTTGCTTAACAAGTTTTTCATATCAATTTCTGTAGTTTCCAAAACGTTTTATGATTACAAGGCGATAAACCCGATTTGTTATTGGAGAAAAATAGAAATAAAATCTTTCAATTTAGAAAACTATTAAATAGTAGCAGAAACTTTACAAGATTTACATCGATAAAAGAAGCATTCCGTGATTTTTACAATAATTTAGGGCGATGAATGCGGCCAAATTTACTTTTACCCGTTTAAGATACACTTCCGGCGATTGGGACACTGACCAGCGGATGCCTTCTAATATTTTAAATTCGCTGATTGAATACACCACGATCCCGATCAATACACAAGAAAAAATTATCGATTTAAGCAGCAACGAAATTTTTCAATCTCCTTTTTGTTATATCAGCGGCCATAAATTAGTGCAATTTAACTCCGCAGAAAGAACCAATTTTAAGCAATATGTGCAAAACGGCGGTTTCGTTTTTGCAGATGATTGCAACCATGATATCGACGGACTTTTTGCGCGTTCTTTTGAAGCGCAGATGTCGGTTTTATTCGGCCCGAATGCGCTGAAGAAAATCCCGGCAAACCATCCTATTTATTCGTCTTTTTTTAAGTTTGAAAAAGGGCCGCCGAATACTTCTTTTGAGCTGAACGGCTGGGGCGATGATTTGATCCACGATTACCTGAAAGCCATCGAAATTAACGGCCGGATTGCGGTTTTATACAGCAATAAAGATTACGGCTGCGAGTGGGATTACGATTTCCGCAACAAGCGTTTTTTGGCGGAAGATAACACCAAATTCGGGGTAAATATTGTTTTATATGCCATGAACGCTTAACTAAAACTTATCTTCAATGCTGTTTTTACCGGCCTAAAACAGCATCTGTAAAAATTACATTCTGCCGATTATTAATGCACTATCATTGCACAAAAAGAAATCAGATTTAAATTATTTCAGCTATTTAAAATTTTAACATAAATTAATTTTATGAGTGCAGTAAACTTAGCAGATGATGAAGGAGAGCGTTTAAAAGCGTTAAATTCATACGATATTCTGGATAGTTTGCCGCAAAAGGATTACGATGATATTACCCGCCTCGCTTCCGAAATTTGTAATACGCCTATTTCTTTAATCAGTTTTATTGATGCAGAACGGCAGTGGTTTAAATCAAGCCACGGGCTAACCTCTGTAGATACGCCTAAAGAATATGCTTTTTGTGCTCACGCGATTGCAAAGCCCGATGAAATAATGATTGTTGAAGATGCCACAAAAGATGAGCGTTTTAAAAATAATCCTTTAACAACAGGCGAGCCGCAAGTGGTTTTTTATACTGGCGTTCCGTTGGTTAATGAAGAAGGCTATGCCTTGGGTACTTTGTGCGTAATCGATAATCAGCCTAAAGTTTTATCAGAGAGCCAAATCAGTGCTTTAAAAGCTTTGGCTAACCAGGTGATGGCGCAGCTGGAGCTTCGCAAAAAAGTGAAAGAACTGAATACGCTTACTTTGGAACTCAAAAAATCTAATGAGTATCTGGAGCGTTTTGCAATGATGGCTTCGCACGATATCAAAAGCCCGTTAACCAGTATTATGCTTACCGGGCAGCTGCTCAAGTCAAAATATCAGGTTAATTTAGACGATAAGGGCACCCAGATGCTGGATATTATCAATAGTTCTGCCCATCGGCTGCTGGATTTTTTAAACCAGATGCTTGAATATTCCAAATCCTACAAAATACTTTCGCAAAAAAAGGATGAAGTTTGTATAAATGAGATGATCCGGGAAGTGCTGAAACTGGTAACCGTTCCGGATTCTTTCCAGGTTGAAACACCCGAAAATTTGTTGTATATTAAAACATCTGCCATCGCTTTAGAGCAGATTTTGATTAACTTGCTCAATAATGCCGTTCGTTATAATGATAAATCGGCCGGGTTTGTTCGTTTTGAATTTGAAGAACTGGCTGATTTTTATCAGTTCCGGGTTAGTGATAACGGCGTGGGTATTGAAGCAAAAAACTTTGATAAAATATTTGAGCCGATGACTACGCTGAACAGCAAAGACCGTTATAACAAGAAAGGTTCGGGCATCGGTTTATCTACCGTAAAAAACCTGGTGGATAGTTTAGGCGGAGAAATCAGCGTAAAATCCGTTTTAACGGAAGGTACCACTTTTCAGTTTACGATTCAGAAGTAGGTTGATCTGTTCAGTACTTCTTTTATCGACAAAAAAGTTGTTTTTAGAAAATGACTATTGTTTGAAATATCGTTTCGGATGCAAAATCCTATAAATTGTAACTATATTTAATGTTTTAGAAAACTCACTAAAAAACATACTTGCAAGCGGTAAAGAAATTTCATTGTAATAAGTTTCTATGTCTTCCAAATCTACATATGCTTCAAGCCGAAAACGAATTTTATACTTACTCATCGGTTCAAAAACCGAGTTTGTACTTCCTTCAATGTTTTGTATTTAGCTTGTCCGTTTTCTTCCAACTTAGTCATATTGTCTATCATACTTTTATATTCGTCTGATAGCCCCAAATCAAAATTACTTCTATTCAACAGGTTTTCGTAATCTTCTAAAGAAAGCACCACGCCTGTCTTTTCGCCTTTATCATTTACAATAAATTGGGTTGCCATAATTCAAATTTACTTTATAAATTGATCAATCTAAAGTTATTTGATACTTCTTTTACCACCTAAAATTACGCTTTGCCCGTAGAATGCTTACTTTTGCAACATCCTATTTTAAAGCATGAACGCTGAAACGATTAAAGCCTTGCCGGGTAGATATTGCAACTCGCTAACCGAATATTCGCGCTGGTTAACCCGTGAAGTTACGATTGGCGATGTGCCGATGGGCGGAACAAACCCGATCCGCATCCAAAGTATGACCACTACTGATACAATGGACACGGCCGGAACGGTGGCGCAAACCATCCGCATGGTTGATGCCGGTTGCGAGTATGTGCGTATTACGGCACCAAGCGTAAAAGAAGCGCAAAATCTGGCAGAGATTAAAAAGCAGCTTCGTGCAAAAGGTTATCAAGTTCCGTTGGTGGCCGATATTCATTTCACCCCAAATGCAGCAGAAGTTGCGGCGCGGATTGTAGAGAAAGTACGCATCAACCCCGGAAATTATGCCGATAAAAAACGCTTCGACGAGCTGGTTTATACCGAGCAGGAATATCAGAATGAGCTGGAGCGCATCTTCAAAAAGTTTACGCCTTTAGTTAACATCTGCAAAGAATATGGCACGGCAATGCGTATCGGCACCAATCACGGTTCGCTTTCCGACCGGATTATGAGTCAGTATGGCGATACGCCGCGCGGCATGGTCGAATCTGCGATGGAATTTATCCGTATGTGCGAAAGCCTGAATTATTATAATCTGGTAATCTCGATGAAATCCAGTAACCCGCAGGTAATGGTGCAGGCGTACCGGATGCTGGTGGAAACGATGGTGGCCGAAAACATGAATTACCCGCTGCATTTAGGTGTTACCGAGGCCGGCGACGGCGAAGATGGTCGCATCAAATCTGCAGTAGGTATCGGTACGTTGCTGGAAGATGGCTTGGGCGATACCGTGCGCGTTTCCCTCACCGAAGAACCGGAACATGAGGCACCGGTAGCAATTGCGCTGGTGGAAAGGTATTTGGAGCGAGGAATGAGGAGCGAGGAGCGGGGAAAAACGAACGAGGAGCTGGGAAAAATAGACATAGCATTTAGAACGACGAGTGAAGAGCGGAATAGCAATCTTGAACCTGCAAATCCGCTCTCCGCTCTATCTCCTCCGCTCTTTTCACACTCGCCATATGAATATTTAAAACGCCAAACCTACGAAGCCAACGCCTTCATCGGTGGTTCAATGGTGCCGCGTGTAGTACTTGATTTATCGGCTAAAAACCTGAAAGACCCGACAATTATGGCTGATGCCGGTTATCTGTATTCGCCTTTGCTGGATAAATATAACATGGCCGACCAGTCGGTAGATTTTGTGTATCTGGCGGATAATCTGCCTTCCTTTGCTTTCCCCGGAAACTTAAAACAGCTTTACAATTACAAAACCTGGAGTTTTTTAGTCGATAAAAAGAATTGCCATCCTATTTTTTCTTTGGAGGAATATCATATCTCAACCCAAAAAGATACGGCTTTAAATTTAGTCCGCATTAAAAATAGCGATCTGGAAACTGAAGCTTTCAAAACTTTAACTTTTGATGAAACATTGGTTTTTGTGTTGGAAACCGATCAAGATCTTGGTATGGCTGATCAGCGCGAATGCTTCTTTTACCTGCAAAAAAATGGTCTATCAGTGCCGGTGATTGTGAAGAGGAGTTATCTTTTTGAAGGAGCGAAGAGCGAGGAAAGAGGAGCGGGAAACATCGCCACCAATCAGGATTCGATTTCTATATCTTCCATCGCCGCTCCCCGCTCAACTGACACAACAACCAAGCTTCAACTCTACGCCGCAACTGATCTGGGTGCTTTGCTGGTTGATGGTTTCGGCGACGGAATCTGGATTGATGCGCCGGAAATTCCTGCTAAAGTAATCACTTCTACCGCTTTTGGAATTTTGCAGGCCACACGTTCGCGGATTTCCAAAACAGAATATATTTCTTGTCCAAGCTGCGGCCGCACATTGTTTGATCTGCAGATAACCACGCAAATGATCCGCAGCAGAACGTCTCATCTCAAAGGTTTAAAAATCGGGATAATGGGCTGTATTGTAAACGGCCCCGGCGAAATGGCCGATGCAGATTATGGTTACGTAGGCGCCGGTCCCGATAAAATTACGCTTTACCGCGGCAAAGAAGTGGTGAAAAAAAACGTTTCTTCGGCTTTGGCTTTAGATGAATTGATTGGAATTATTAAGGTTGATGGAAATTGGGTGGAACCGGAGGTGGGTTAGAAATTATTTCTCTCCTTGGTCTTTTTTAAGTAGCTAAAAGGCAAAACGCAGCTAACATTAACTGTTTGGTTATCTTTTTTTGCCGGCATCCATTTCGGACTATTTTTAAATGCTTTTATTGCTTCAGCATCTACTGCATCATCAACACTCTGCAAAATCTTTACATCCGTTAATAAACCTGTTTTTGTTACGGTAAAAGAAGCAATACCACTTTGATCTACGTTTAAAGCTGAGGGAATATTTTTTCGCAAATACATAGAGAATGCTTTTTCGCCAGCCGGAAATGTGGGTTCTACGTCAACCTGATTATAAGCATAAACTTTTTCTGTTGTTGTGGATGTACATGATGATAACCCGTTTATCACCCAAAAACAAACCACAAATACGGATACAAGTAGTATAGTTTTTTTCATTATTCAATTTATTAAAACCATAACTGATTAGCAATATGCAAGCTTAACGGTTACTATCTACGGGAGTTACATCTTTAAATGTACGTTTAAGTAAAGTACAATTTTCCATGATTAACATTCATATACCTGCTTCCTCAAAAACTTCCTCTAAATTCAACACAAAACCTGGCAAAATCGGCGTAACAACTTCATCGCCAGCAGCTAAAACTCTGGAGGCAACATATTTTCCTTCCGCATTTAAAGTGTACTGCAAAACCGTTTGTTCAGTCGGCCAAACCACCCAGTATTCTTTAATTTGTGCTTCCTCGTAAATATTAAACTTATTGCGCAGTTCTTTTTTATTATTTCCGGGAGATAAGATTTCTATAACGATATCCGGCGCGCCAACACAACCGCGATCATCCAGTTTTTCCAAATCACAAATTACACAAATATCCGGCTGAAAAACTGTGGTAACCGTTTCATCTGCAGCATTTTTACGGGAAAGCCGCACATCAAAGGGAGCCGAATAAACATGGCAAGGTTGCCCTTTCAAAAAGTTATATAGCTGGTTAAATACAACCGCAGATAAGCGCTGATGATATCTGTTCGATGCCGGTGTCATCTTAAATAACTTGCCTTTTAAAATTTCCAACCGGTCATCAAAAGTCCATTGCAGGTAATCTGCGTAGGTGTAGGTTTTATCAAAATCGAGGTCGGATAGTTGCATAGTTGGCAATTTGTATCAATTATAAAAATAGGAAATATAAACAAATTGACAATGCTTCTTTTAGCACCTAAAAATTAGGCATTCAAATTTTCAACTACTTAATTCCCCGCTCTTTTCTCCTCACTCTTTGTTTTTTCCCTTGCTCTCCGCTCTTCCCGATAAATAATATTTGGGCGTGCCCGGCCCCAGCCGGTCGGGCTTTCCGCTGCAAGTCCTCGCTGCGCTGTGGGCTTTCCGCTGCAATCCCTCACGCGCATCGTGGCAACCTTAAAAATTCATCATCCGGCTCATTTAAAATAGCTAAAACCGAAGCCTGATTAATCCGGTTTAGTTTTAAACAAAGCATCCAAAATCAATACAAAAAAACCATGGCAAAAACAGTAGCAGACCAGCTCGTAGATATGCTCTCCGAAGCTGGCGTAAAAAGAATATATGCCGTAACCGGCGACAGTTTAAACAATGTAAACGATGCCGTGCGGCGCAGCGAAGGTAAAATCCGCTGGATCCACGTGCGCCACGAAGAAGTTGGCGCTTACGCCGCCAGTGCCGAAGCGCAGTTAACCGGCAAACTGGCCTGTTGCGCCGGTAGCAGCGGACCTGGACACGTGCATTTAATCAACGGTTTATACGATGCGCACCGTGCCGCCGCGCCGGTTCTGGCCATCGCTTCTACCATAATGTCTAAAGAGTTTGGTACCGAATATTTCCAGGAAACCAACACCATTAAATTGTTTGACGATTGCAGCCATTACAACCAGGTTGCCGTTACGCCGCAGCAATTGCCGCGCATGTTGCAGGCCGGCATCCAGCACGCGGTACATCGCAAAGGGGTTGCTGTAATTGGTTTGCCGGGCGATGTAACCGAAAAAGATGCCGAAGAAAGCGTAACATCGATGCACTTTTACAACCCGGAATCGGTTACGCGCCCAAGTGATAAAGAGTTGCAGGATTTAGCTGCGCTGATTGCCGCGCACGATAAAATCACCATTTATTGCGGCATTGGTGCTATCGGTGCGCACGATGAAGTGGTTGCATTTGCAGAAAAAATAAAAGCTCCGGTAGCATATTCTTACCGTGGCAAAATGGAAATCCAGCATGATAACCCGTACGAAGTAGGCATGACGGGCTTGCTCGGTTTGCCTTCGGGTTACAACAGTATGCACAAAGCGAGTTTGGTGATTTTGCTGGGAACGGATTTTCCATACATCGATTTTATGCCAACCGATAACAAGATTGTGCAAATCGACATCAAACCGGAACGTTTGGGTCGCCGCGCCAAATTAGAAATGGGTTTATGCGGAACGATCAAACATACGCTGCAGGCACTGATGCCTTTTTTATCGGCCAAAAATGATGACGGCTTTTTAAAAGAGCAGCTGGATTTTTATGAAAAGGTAAAAGAAAACAACCAGATTTACGTAAAAGACCGCGGAAAAACTGATGCTATTCACCCGGAATTTTTAGCTTCAACCATTAACAAATTAGCTACGAATGATGCCATTTTTACCATGGATACGGGCATGTGCTGCGTTTGGGGCGCGCGTTACATAGATTCTACCGGTAAAAGAAGCATGATCGGTTCTTTTAATCACGGCTCGATGGCCAACGCCATGCCGCAGGCAATTGGTGCCGCGCTGGCTTTCCCCGAGCGACAAGTTGTTGCTTTTTGCGGAGACGGTGGTTTATCCATGCTTTTAGGCGATCTGGCTACAGTAATGCAATATAAATTACCGATCAAGCTGATCGTTTTTAACAATAAATCATTGGGTATGGTGAAGCTGGAAATGGAAGTTGCCGGCCTGCCCGATTGGCAAACCGATATGGCCAATCCGGATTTTGCCGCTGTGGCCGCTGCTTTCGGCATCAAAGGCATTACCATAAACGATCCTGAAAACCTGGAAGCAGCCATGCAGCAGGCGTTTGCTACAGAAGGTCCGGTTTTGGTTAATGTTATGACCGATCCAAACGCTTTGTCTATGCCACCAGAAATCGAATTTAAACAAGTAAAAGGCATGGCCACCGCGATGGGCAAGCTGATTATGGACGGTAAATTTGGTGAGGTTGTGGATACCGTAAAATCTAATTACAAGCATATTAAGGATGTGATTTAAGTTCTGTCTGTATTTTATTTATCTTAGAGCTTAAATTTTTGTGTATGAAAACCTTATTTTCAATGTTGTTTGTTTTGATTGCTTGTAAAAGTTATTCTCAAAGTTTGTATTCACTACCGGAACCATCAAAAGCAAAATATAGTGCGCAAGATTCGATAATCACTGATCGGAATAATAAAACTATTAATTTATATGGTGCTGTTGAATTTGCAATTGATGGACTGACTGTTAACGCTGATCAAGTATTTTTTGATCAAAAGAACCGTAGAATTATAGCAAAAGGATTAAACGGGTTTACATTTAATCAAAAAATTGAAGTTTTAAACAGTTTTAAAAATCGAACCTTAACATATACAATTGGTAACGATACTGTTTTTATTGAGTAATAAATTGTTTGAATAATTTCAAATGTTAAAACCAGTTTGGCAACAAGCTGGTTTTTTTGTTGTCTGCAATTCTGATACTTATTTTCATCAAAAATCTTTTAAATTTATTCCATGCAAGTACAAATCGATATCAACTTTGATCAATTAGTAGAAATTGCTAAAAAGCTTCCGGAAACCCAATGGAACAAGTTGAAAGAAGAAGTTGAAAAAGAAGTTTTGGCTGAAAATAAACCAGATACAGAATTTATAAAATTGCTGTTATCAGGCCCAACTTTTAGCGAAGAGCAATCAGCAGAAATTGCTGATACACGAAAAGCAATTAATCAGTGGAGAACGAAGTAATGTTGATTGATACTGTTTTTAACACCTAAAAATTACCCCTTCAAAAATCCCACAGAAACCTCGCAAACCTGCGCTAAACTTGCAGGCAAATTAGCTTCTAAGTATGGATGACCGGAGTTAAAAGTATGATTAGCTCCCGGTGCAACCACCAGATCGGATTTTGGTTGTTTGCGATTCAGTTCTAAAGCATGGCTGATGTTTACCGTTGGATCCTGATCACCATGAATGATGAGCCAGGGTTGCTTAATTTCTGCAGCTGACAATAAAATATTTAAACGTTTTTGATTGTGGTCCAGGTCATCCAGTAGCGTAGCTTTTACCGGCATTTGCTGGTTGGTGCGCGAGTTCGGGAAGAATTGTACGCCGCTCAACCGCCATTGCGCTTCGACAGTTTTGGGCCACAAATTATGGAAATCGGCCACGGAAGCCCAGGTAATCAGCTTTTCCACACGCGCATCTTCCGCTGTTTTAATGATGCTGATGCCGCCGCCCATGCTGTGGCCAATCAGCGATACTGTTTTTACCGGTGAAAAATTGGCACCGCCGGCCGCAAAATCGATTACAGATTTTAAATCTTCCAGCTCGATGGAAAAGGTGTTATCGCTAAAAGCTTCCAGATTAACAAAATCCAGCGGATGATCCGGCGTGGTACCGTTGTGCGAAAAGTTGAATTTTAAAAACCGGAAGCCGTTCTCCGCAAAATATTGGGCCACTAAGTTGTGTGTTCCCCAATCTTTAAATCCTTTAAAACCATGTGTAAAAATGACTAACGGAGCCTGCTTGTCGCGGTTATCAAAAGTAAGATCAGCCAGCATGTTGCGGCCGTTTGCACCGGGAATTAAAAAGGTTTCCTGTTGGATGTATTCGTTCATGGCGGATGCTATTTTTACGGGTGTAAAAGTAGTGGATTTTGTTTTCGGCTGGAAGCTTCTTTTATCGGTATAAAATTAATTGAGCGGGCTTTTCAGCCCTTGCTTTCGTTCTTTTTGCTTGAACAAAAAGAACCAAAAATTCAAGAAAGGACGAATCGCCTCCGGGCGTCCTTTCTGCCCAACGCACCTGGGTGGCTACCTTGCAGGCGGCTTTGTAGAGTTTATAAAAATATGTTGTACAAGAAGTATGTTATTGCTTGTCATGCAGAACTTGTTTCGGCATCTCACAAGCAAATCAAATACTTTTCTGAGGGATCTTGAATCAAGTTCAAGATGACAAAATATAGATCGATCTGAAAATTTTTTAAAAAAGGTTGTAAAAGAAGTAAGTACCCACTATAAAGAACCGTTTGCAAGATAGCCACGCAGGTGTGCTGGGCTGCATTTCGCCCGGAGGCGATCCGAAATGCTTGAATTTTTGGTTCTTTTGTTTCAAGACAAAAGAACAGAATCCAAGCAACCGCGGGTTTGCTTGTAGTAAACAAGCCATGCTTCTTTTATCAGTATAAAATTGATGAAGATATCTCCCTTCTGAGGATATGACAATGCGAAGATTCTAATCTTTCCGGTGCCAGTACGCCCAGGCAATCAGCACCAATTGCAGCGGCAACCTGATCCAGGCAACCGTTTTACTCACCATAAAACTACCTAACTGAAATGGCGCAATTCGGATCATGTAGAAATGTACGACTGTAAACACGATCAGCATTAAAATAATGCTGTAAGCAGCGTAGGTTCTGGTCGGTTTAAAAATTAACATCAACCCAAAAAAGATTTCAAAAAAGCCGGCGGTTAAATTTAAGATTTTTGGAAAAGGAAGATAAGGCGGAATCAGTTTTAGATAACCGGCCGGATGAACAAAATGATTAACGCCGGCAATTATATACAGGGCGATTAAAAAAATTAAACTTATTTTTTTCAGGTTAAACATAAACAAGCATATTAATTATTGCAGTAAAATAGCATCAACACATTGTAAATTAAGGTTTTCTGTGTCAATTTAAACCCATTCTAAATAAAGGTGTTTGACAAAGTGCTGACAGTTCGGCTACGCGCTGTTGTTACTTTTGTTAGTCTTAGATCAGCAGCCTTGAAGTACTTAAAAGTTATTGCCTTCACACATAAACAAATTGAACTAAAAGAACTGGGTAAACTGGTTATTTGTCAGGAAAATTTGACTGCCAAGCTGCAAGAGGCTAAAGTACACTTCCAGATACCCGAGATTTTTTACCTTGCTACCTGTAACCGTGTTGAGTTTATAATGGCTACTTCTATTGAAGTTAACAAAGAATTTGCGCGTGAGTTCATCAACTTTATGAACATCGGCATTTATTCGCATTATTTAGAAAACTTTATTTCCGGTGCTTCCATTTACGAAGAAAAAGAAGCTTTAAATCATCTGTTGCGCACTTCCTGTTCTATGGAAAGCTTGGTTGTTGGCGAGAAGGAAATTTTAGCGCAAATGCGCAAAGCTTATGAAAACTGCAGACAGGCAAATTTAACCGGCGATTATTTACGTATGGTGATGAACCGCGTGGTTAAAGCTGCTAAAGAAGTTTATACCGATACCAATATTTCTCGTAACCCGATTTCGGTTGTTTCCCTTGCTTATCGTAAGTTAAAAGAATATGCATTAACGCCTAACGCCCGTATTTTAATTATCGGTGCCGGCGAAACCAATAAAAATATTTCCAAATATCTGCAAAAACACAAGTATTCTAACTTTGCTGTTTTTAACCGTACAAAATCCAAAGCGATAGAATTAGCGACCGAATTAAACGGCAAAGCTTATGATCTGGCTGATTTGGTAAATTACAAAAAAGGTTTTGATGTGATGATTACGTGTACTTCTTCAATTGAGCCGATTATCACAGCAGAACTGTATAAAAGCCTGTTAAACGGCGAAACCAATCGTAAAACAATTGTTGATCTGGCCGTGCCAAACGATGTGGCAGCAGAAGTTATCGAAGTTTTTCCGGTTAATTATATTGAAGTGCACACGTTGAATGAACTTTCTAAAAGTAATTTGCAGGAACGTTATCAGGAGTTAATTCATGCGGAAAGAATTATAGAACAAAATATTGCCGAATTTATTCCGGTATTAAAACAACGCCGTATCGAATTGGCAATGCGCGAAGTGCCGGAAAAAATAAAGGAAATCCGTAAGCGTGCAGTAGATTGTGTTTTTGCAGATGAAATCCAATTGCTGGATCATCAATCCCGCGAAGTGCTGGAAAAGATGCTGAATTACATGGAAAAAAAGTACATTAGCGTACCGATGCGTATGGCTAAAGAAATTATGTCCAGCGATAATTAATACAAATTTGCTGATACTTCTTTTATCGTCAGGAAAATTCCATTTCTGTAGATATATCCTGCTAATTTTTTGTAAAAATCTAACTTTGAGCTGAAATCAAAAAGCAAAACCTTGAACAGAAAAATTACCATAGGAACACGTGGCAGTGATTTGGCCTTATGGCAAGCTAATTTTGTAAAAGATCGTTTGGCCGAAATTAACGTTCTGGCGGAGTTAAAAATTATAAAAACCCAAGGCGATCGTATTTTAAATCTCAGTTTTGATAAACTGGAAGGAAAAGGTTTTTTTACCAAGGAACTGGAAGAAGAATTGCTGGCCGGCACAATTGATCTGGCCGTACATTCACACAAAGATTTACCGACTGAAAATCCACCCGGATTAATTATTGCAGCCGTTTCTGAACGGGAAGATCCTTCAGAATATTTACTAATGCTGAAAGATTGTGTTGATTTTAAACAAAAATACGCTGTAAAATATGGTGCTTTGGTAGGCACCTCATCCAACAGACGTAAAGCGCAGTTATTGGCTGTACGCCCGGATTTGGAAATTGCAGAATTACGCGGCAATGTACCAACGCGTATCAATAAACTCCGGCACGAAGAATACGATGCGATTATGCTTGCCAAAGCCGGGATTGTGCGTTTAGGTTTGGATATGAGTGAGTTTTACGTCGAAGAAATCGGCCCGACAGAGTTTATTCCTGCGCCCGCGCAAGGCGTACTTGCCATTCAAATCCGTGAAAATGACCGAGAATTTTATGATTTGCTGCAAAATTTAAATCACTCCGGAGTTGCCGAAGCTTTAGCAGTAGAACGCAAAGTGCTGCGCTTGTTTGGCGGCGGCTGCCATTTGCCTTTAGGTTGTTATTGCCGCAAAGAAGATGGTTTATTTCAGGTTTTTACTTCTAAATCGAAAGAGGATGAGAAAGTGCCTGATCGTTATTTTACAGAAGCAACAACTACTGCAGATTTGGCTGAACAGGTAGTTTCAAAATTTACTGATGACCGAAAGTTCCCGGCTAATGTTTTTATATCGAGAGATTTATCGGCTCAAAGTTATTTCCGTAAAGCTGTTGAAAAGCACGGCATAGCGATAGAAGCGCGGTCTTTGATACGCACGGTTCCGATCATTACAAAACTCGATCCTTATATTTTACGAAACTTAGACTGGATATTTTTTACCAGTAAAAACGGTGTAGAATATTTTTTCAATTTGCAGCCGCAGCTTCCAAAAAAAGTAAAATTTGGCGTAATGGGCGGCGGTTCGGAACATGCTTTACGTTCTTTCGGTTTCCGGGCAGATTATACGGGAGAAAGTGGCGACAGCGCAGATGTGGGTACCGAATTTGCAAAACTGGCAAACGGTACTACAATTTTGTTTCCGGCGGCAGAAGATCCGATGCGCAGCATTCATCAGGCTTTATCGGCAGATACCAAAATAATTGATTTGCCGGTTTACGAAACTGTTTTGGAGGAAAACGCAGAAGCATCAGCCGCAGAAGTGTTGATTTTTACCAGTCCATCCAATGTAGAAGCTTATTTTACAGATAATTTACTGGATGTTGGCCAGCAGATAATTGCGATTGGTAAATCCACCGGAAAAAAATTAGACGAAATCGGTGTAAAGTACCACTTGCCTTTTTCGCCGGATGAAGTTGGTTTGGCAGAAGCCGTGTTTGGGTTAAGCTATTAGCGGAGAGCTATCAGCTTTCGGCAATCAGCCCAAAACCAAACAAATTAATAAAAATAAAAAAACAAAAAGGTAAACGCTATGCAAAAGCTGATATCTGATTGCTGACAACCGAAAGCTCAAGAAAAATGCTTCAAAGACCAAGAAGAAACCGGAAATCTGAAGTGATCCGGCAGATGGTGCAGGAAACGGTTTTACAGCCGGCAAACTTAATTTTCCCGCTGTTTATTGTGGATGGAAATGCGCAGAAAACAGAAGTAAATTCTATGCCCGGTATTTTTAGACATTCTATCGATAATTTGCTGCGCGAAGTAGAAAGCTGCGCGAAGCTTGGCTTAAAAGCATTTGATCTGTTCCCTAACATCGAGGAAGCTTTAAAGGATAAATATGCTACAGAAAGTTACCGCGAAAACAGCTTGTATTTAAGGGCGATAAAAGAAGTAAAGCAAAACTTCCCGGAAGTTTGTATCGTTACGGACGTTGCAATGGACCCGTACAGTTCTGACGGGCATGACGGAATTGTAGAAAACGGCGAAATTTTAAATGACGAAACGCTGGAAGTTTTAGGCAAAATGGCTTTGGCGCACGCACATGCCGGCGCGGATATTATTGCGCCCTCAGATATGATGGACGCCCGCGTGGGTTACATTCGTAAAGTGCTGGATGATAATAAGTTTACCAATGTTTCCATCATGTCATACGCGGCAAAATATGCAAGTGCATTTTACGGCCCGTTTCGCGATGCGTTAAAATCAGCCCCAAAACATGGTGATAAAAAAAGCTACCAAATGAATCCGGCAAACCAACGCGAAGCTTTGATTGAAGCAAGAATGGACGAAGAGGAAGGTGCAGATTTTTTAATGGTAAAACCAGCATTGCCTTATCTGGATGTGATTAAATTGCTGCACGATCATTCTGATTTGCCAATTGCAGCTTATAATGTGAGCGGAGAATATGCGATGATTAAAGCAGCAGTACAAAAAGGCTGGCTGGAAGAGCGGCGTTCTGTTATGGAAGTTTTATTGGGAATCCGCCGAGCGGGTGCAACTTCTATTTTAACTTATCATGCCAAAGAAGTGCTTGAAAATGGCTGGTTATAATAGTTTTCGGCAATTAGTTTTTAGCAAACAGCAAAACAGCTTAAACTGACAACTCAGAACTAAAAACTCACAAAGAAAAAAACATGTTTGATTCAATAAAGAAAAGATTTACAGCTGTAGAAACAGAAGAATTAGCGGCACATCCTGCTGGTAAAGCAGATATCAGCCGGGAGAAATCTGCCGAATTATATGCAAAGGCAAAAACTTATTTTCCTGGCGGTGTTAACTCGCCGGTTCGGGCTTTTAAATCGGTTTATGGCACGCCGCTGTTTATCCAAAAAGGCGACGGCTGCCACATTTGGGACGCAGACGGCAATCAGTTTATTGATTTTTGCTGTTCCTGGGGGCCGCTAATCCTTGGTCATAATAACCCGAAAGTACGCGAAAAAGTAACCGAAACCATACAAAACGGCATGTCTTTCGGCGCGCCGACAGCTTTGGAAAACGAACTGGCCGAGTTAATTTTAAAGCATAATAAATATCTGCAAAAACTGCGTTTCGTAAGTTCCGGCACAGAAGCGGTTATGTCGGCCATTCGTTTGGCGCGCGGTTACACCAAACGCGATAAAATTTTAAAGTTTGAAGGCTGTTATCACGGCCACGTAGATTCTTTGCTGGTAAAAGCAGGTTCCGGCCTGGTTACTTTTGGCGAAACTTCCTCCGCCGGTATTCCAAAATCTTTTGCTGATGAAACGATTGTAGTTCCGCTAAATGATCGGGAAGCTTTGAAATTAGCTTTCGAGGAATTTAAGGATCAGATTGCGGCAGTAATTATCGAACCCGTTCCGGCAAATAATGGTTTGTTGTTGCAGGAAAAAGAATTTTTACAGTTCCTCCGCGAAATTTGTACGGTAAACAAAGCATTGCTCATATTTGATGAAGTAATCTCCGGTTTTCGTTTAGGTTTTGAAGGTGCTGCCGGCTACTATCAGATTTCGCCGGATATGGTAACTTACGGCAAAATTATCGGCGGCGGCCTGCCGGTTGGCGCGTATGGTGCTTCGGCAGAAATTATGTCGAATATTTCTCCGGAGGGAACTGTTTATCAGGCTGGTACATTATCCGGAAATCCGGTTGCCATGTCGGCCGGGATTGCACAATTAAGCGAACTCGCCAAAAGTGGTTTTTACAAAGAACTGAATGCCAAAGCAGCAGAATTTGCAGATTCCATTCAGCGTTATGCTATGGCAAAAAGCTATAAACTGAAAGTTTTCCATATCGGTTCTATTTTCTGGTTTGCTTTTACGGATAAAGAAAGTATCAAAAGAGCAGATGAAATTGATCCGGCAAGTATGGAAAAATTTAAAATATTTCATCGGGAATTGTTAAACCGCGGCGTTTATATCGGCCCGTCAGGTTACGAAGTGGGATTTATTTCTTCGGCACATACAAAAATTGATCTGGAGAAAGCAAAACGTACGATATTTGAAAGCTTGGATTTTGTGTTCCGGAGTAAATAATGCGATGCTTCTTTTATCAATAAAAATAATAACTGCTAAAATTAAAAATTATGCGTAAGCCGTTTTTAATATTTTATTTCCTGATTTTTTATACGCTTGCCGAACTGATTTGGTGGAGTTTTTTACTGGTACGTGCAGAGCCGAACCGAATCGGAATGATTTTGGGCGAACTCTCGGTTTTTGTACTGATTTTTTCTGTCGGTGCTTATTTCCTGCATAAATCCATCAACTCGGAAAGAAGATTACATCAGCAGCAAAAAAACTTTTTACTTTCTGTTACACACGAACTAAAATCTCCGCTGGCTTCGATCAAACTGTATTTGCAAACGATACAAAAACGCGATTTAAACCGGGAGCAGCAGGCAAATTTTATCGGGAAATGTTTGGTTGATATCGAAAGGTTAAACGATCTGGTAGAAAATATGCTGATCGCTTCGCGCATTGATAACAGTTCATACACTTTCCCGAAGGAAAACTTTAACCTTTCCGAACTGGTACAAACGATTATAAGTCGGCTGCAAATCAATAAATGTGACTGTAACCAACAGATCATTTCGGCAAAAGTAGAACCGGATATCGAAATTAAAGGAGATAAATTTGCCTTATCTTCCATGATCAATAATCTGGTAGAAAACGCCATTAAATATTCCGGCCCCTGCGAAGTGGTGGAAGTAAAGCTGCAGCGTAAAGAACAAAGCATACATTTAATGGTTGCTGATCATGGAATCGGGATTTCTGATACAGAAAAACCCCGCATTTTTGATAAATTTTACCGGGTTGGCAATGAGGATACGCGCAATACAAAAGGTACGGGATTGGGATTATTTATTGTAAAGCACGTGCTGGATAAGCATGAAGCAACCATAAAAGTTAGAGATAATAAACCTTCGGGCAGTATATTTGAAGTCGTATTTGCATAAACCAACCTTAAACCTGATGATATGAGTAAGAAAAGAATTTTGCTGGTAGAAGATGAAGAGCATTTGCTCGAAGCCATCAAACTAAACCTGGAACTGGAAGGATACAAAGTTTCGAGTGCTACCAATGGTAAAAAGGCATTGCAGATTTTTAAGGAAGAACGTTTTAACCTGATTGTGTTGGATGTAATGTTGCCGGAAATTGACGGTTTCCAGGTTGCAGAAACCATCCGGCTGGAAAATTCTGAAGTGCCGATCATGTTTTTAACGGCAAAAAATACAAATGAAGATCGGGTTAACGGCTTAAAAAAAGGTGCAGATGATTATTTGACCAAACCTTTTAACTTGGAAGAACTGATTTTACGTGTAAATAATTTAGTTAAAAGAGGCTTAAAAGGCGATGACCTAAAAGAATTTAACAGCTATAAAATTGGTGATAAAACCATCCATTTTAACTCTTTTGAGTTGATAAATGATGACGGTTCGGTTACGCCGCTCACCAAAAAAGAAACGATGTTGTTAAAGCTGCTGATTGAACGCAGGAATGACGCTGTATCGCGTGAGCAAATTTTAGAAACGGTTTGGAATTATGATGTTTATCCATCTACCAGAACCATTGATAACTTCATCCTTACTTTCCGTAAATATTTTGAACCAGACCCTAAAAACCCGGTTTATTTCCATTCCATCCGTGGCGTAGGTTATAAATTTACTGATAATCACTGATAAATGTTTACTAACCGGGCGCGGCAGCTGGTTATTTTTGTGTTCTTGATGGTGCTTATTTTCACCATTTACGAGCATACTTTCGAGATTTCCGGTATTGCGATGTTAGCAATCAGCATTTTACTCTGGGGTTATTTTAAGGAAGGAACTGTGATATTGGCAGCGAAAGATTTCCACGATAAAAACTACGAAAAAACAGAAAAACTGCTAACACAAATTAGCCGCCCGAACTTATTAAGCAAAAAACGCCGTGGTTTTTATGAATATATGATGGGCGGGATTACATTGCAAAAACAGGATTTTGATGCAGCAGAACTACATTACGAAAATGCTGTTCAATATCCTTTACATTCTGTAAATAAACATGTTGCAGCTTTGGTACATATAGCTAATATCAGTTTACGAAATCATCGTTTTGATAAAGCCGAAGCTTATTTAAACCTCGCCCGTAAACAGGAAAGCAACATTACCAGCCGTATGAAAGATGTGATTGTTAAACTCGAAAAAGAAATTAAACAATATAAAAAATAAGTAATGCTTCTTTTACCTACCTAAAATCCCTGTACTTTAAGTGTCGTGCCGAACATGTTTCGGCATCTCTTGTAAAAAGTAGCTTGGCAAAACCAATCCTGAGAGATCTTAAAACAAGTTCAGGATGACAAAAATGCTTCTTTTATCTACTTAAAACCTACAACCTACAACTTCCCTAATGCTTTTTTTATCCGCCTAAAATCTATGATAAACAATTTACTGCTTGATGCCGCTTTCTCGAAACCAACTGATCGTCCGCCGGTATGGATGATGCGGCAGGCAGGTCGGTTTATGCCGCAATATTGGGAAATCAAGAACAAATATTCTTTCCTGGAGATGTGTAAAACGCCGGAAATTGCTGCCGATGTAACGATGCTGCCGGTTGAACTGCTGGATATTGATGCCGCTATTTTATTCTCTGATATTTTAGTTACTGCGGAAGCAATGGGCGGCGATTTAAGCTTTACACAAGGCGTTGGCCCGAGGTTTGCAAACCCGGTTCGTACTGCTGCGGATATAGAAAAACTCGAAACAGAAGTTAGTGATAAATTACAATATGTAGCCGATGCGATTAAAGTGATTCAGCAACGTTTAAACGGTAAAATTCCGCTGATTGGTTTTGCCGGCGCGCCTTTTACGGTGATGAGTTATTTGGTGGAAGGCGGTTCATCTAAAGATTTTAAGCTGACTAAATTGATGCTACATAATGAACCGGAACTTGCACATCGTTTACTGGTAAAAATTGCAGCCGTAACCGCAGATTATCTAAATTTGCAAATTGCAGCAGGCGTAAATGCTGTCCAGATTTTTGACAGCTGGGCACAGGCTTTGAGCTGGGATGATTATACCGAGTTTTCGCATCGATATATTGTTGAGATTATCAGTAAACTGAACCGTACAAAGATTCCGGTAATTTCTTTCTGCAAAGGAAGTTCGGTTTTTGCACCGCTCATGGCCGAAGCCAAGCCGGATGTGATTTCTATTGATTGGAACGTGGATTTGCTCGACATGAAAAAAAGGTTGCCAAACGAAATAGCCGTGCAAGGCAACCTTGATCCGCATATATTGTATGCTGATAAAAAAGTAATTAAAGATCGTATCCATAAACTATTTGAAAGGATGCGTGGCGAAAATGGTTTTATTTTTAACCTCGGCCATGGCATTATGCCGGATATTCCTTTTGATAACGTAAAGTTTGCGATTGAAGTAGTTAAAGAGTTTCGATATTAGAATATACGTTATTGTAGGGGCGATTCATGAATCACCCTTACCTGGTTAAAGAAGATTTCTCCCTACGGTCGAAATGACAGTAACCAAAACATAAAAATTACGCATAAAAGAAGCATCGATGTATTTGTACATTAAAGCCATCCACATCATTTTTGTAGTCAGCTGGATGGCCGGACTATTTTATGTGGTGCGTTTATTTATCTATCATACGGAAGCGCAGGAACGAATAGAAACGGAACGCAAAGTCCTTTCTGATCAGTTTGAAATTATAGAGCGGAAACTGTTTAACATCATTACCACGCCGGCCATGATTTTAACCTTACTGGCCGGGATTTCTATGGTTTACATTGATACAAATTTGCTAACACAAAGCTGGTTGCAGATAAAATTAGGTTTTGTATTAGGGCTGATCGTATATCACTTCATCTGCCAGCGCATGATGCAGCAGATGCGAAAAGGGATTTACAAATTCACTTCCACGCAATTAAGAATTTGGAATGAAGTTGCAACCATATTGCTGTTTGCCATCGTTTTTCTGGCTGTACTTAAAAGTGGCGTGGATTGGATTTACGGATTAATCGGCCTGCTGGTATTTACGCTGATTATTATGTCGGCGGTTAAGATTTACAAGTATTATCGGTTAAAGGGGTAGGAAGATTACAGTAATTTCAACTTCGTTTTATCTGCTATAAAAGTAAAATCTCTATCATCCTGTATTAAGAAAGAATTGTTGTGCATTGCATATATTGCGATCAAACAATCATTTGGTTTGCGGATAGTAATACCTTCTTTACGAAGCATTTGATACAAATTTGCTGCTTGTATCGCAAATGAATACGGCTCATTATTAAATCTGATTAAAGTTTCAAAGTAAGATTCAACCTTCTTAAAATCTTTACAAATTGGAACTCCTTGAAGAACTTCTTGGACAATGACAGGACATACTGCAATTGGAATGGTTTTTAAATGCTCTTTTAAAAATAAACTATTTTTTGTTTCAATACCTTTAAATGAATTTATCCAAACAGAAGTATCAACCAGCAGTATATCTTTATTTGTAGGGTTCATCATCAATTTCGATTTTTCCCCATAAATCCAATAATTTTTCCTGATTTTGCATTCTCACATAAAGTTCCAATGCTTCTTCTACCACCTGTTTTTTAGTTTTGGCTTTGCCCGCTTTCAGTGCTTTTTCCATTAAATCATCGTCAATTTCAATATTAGTTCTCATGTGTATAATTTTTTATAAAGGTACACATATATACAAACTTGCCTAACCCTTTTCCCATCCTTCCAAACAGCCGTACTTCTTTTACCGCCTTAATTTCGTTAATCGCCTTCTATCAATCCGGGCAAAAGTGTCATGCCTTTCAATTTACCGTTTTTGTATTTGCCGGAACCTGGACTGATGCCGCATCGCCAACTGCTTCAGCATAATTATCTTTGATTAAAAATAGCCAGCCTTCGTGCACACTTTGCCAGTCGAAAACGCGGTCAGGCTTTAATAAAGTAAGTTTTTGGGAGAAGGAAATGTTAGATACAAAATGTAAAAACCAAAATAGCAGTCATTTCATATTTCTAATATAAAAGGATTTTTAGGCCGATAAAAGAAGTATTTATACGGATGCTTCTTTTACAACACAATTATTGAACTAAGCCCATTCCTCAAACCTCATTCCTGTCAGCCTAAAACCCATAACCTTATTCCTCTCAACCCTTACTCGTGGTTATGGTTCCAGCCGAATTTAATTTTACCGTCGTCGCCGTCTTTCGCCAAAATATGCAGCACAATTCCTTTCATCCTTCTTTCCTTTTTTTCCTGCTTATCGGTAACATTTTCGTCTTTTTTGGGATCGCGGAGCGGAACATCCAATGCAATATTTGTTCCTTTAGAAAACGAATAAACACCGGCAATATTCATATTTAAAACGCTGGAACTAATCATCATCGGGTTGATTTTGATTTGATCGCCGTGTAAATCAAATTTTCCGTTGAGGTTATCAATCAAAATATTCCTGACATCGCGAAAAGGAAAAGCAAACTTGCCAACGTTTACAATTGGGGCGAAATTAACCAAAGCACCTTTTTTCAGATTTAAATTAACCGTACCGTTGATAGATTTCGGAACTATTTTACCTGCATTACTAATGTTGCCGGCAATGTTGGTTTTTAAAAACAGGAAGCCTTTCAGGTTTTTGTAAGTGAAATCTGTTAAGCCGAAATTATCAAAGGAATAAAAGAAGTTACTGATATTCATGTTTTTAACATCAGAATTTATTATAAAATGATTGTTTGAGGCGTTTTGTTCAACGCGGCCGTTTAGCTTAAAAGAACCGCCGGAACTATTGGCACTGATGTTTTTTAATTCAATACCCGCTTCAGAAAGCAGTAAGTTGGCATTTACATCCGTTGCCGAGAATTTAAAGTAATATAATTTTTTTACAAGCAGGTGCATATCAGCTTTTCCTTTTTGTAAAACGGTATTTAACTGATCTGCAAAATTGCCGCTGTTTCTCTTTTTAACCGGAGCCGTATTTTTAGCCGCTAAAAAACCAAGAAACTCGCCCAGATATAATTGCGGACTACGAATTTGCCAGTTAATCAGAATTTTTTCCGGGGCAGAATAATAAAGGTTAAGGAAGTTGCGCACCGTGCCTTCCATATAAACATTACTTCTGCCGCTTTGCAGATGGATGTTTCTCAGCAATAAATCATCACCGATAAAATTGAGTGAAATCGAAGTGTTTTTAAATTTCAGATTTCTGGGAATATAATTTACGTCGGCATTTTTTATGTCGATAACACCACCGAATACCGGTTTTACCAGCTTAAAATCAACAATATTTGCCTGGTAACGAAGGTTTAAATTTGCCGAACCGTTTGTAAAATTCATCGTTTGTTTAAGCAGATGGTTCAATCGCGAAACGGGGAACTGTGCTTTAAACGTTCCGGCAGCAATTGGTTTATTAAGGTTACTGATGATGCCGGTATCAACCCGAAACGGCACCTGCTCATAATTTCCTGTTAATTTGTAAACTTTAATAGCAGAATTTTCATCCGAAAGTGCTTTTGTTTTATCAAAACCATTGGTAAAAAAAGCATTGAAGCCGCAGCTGTCTACCGTGCCGCCGGGCGTAACCAAAGTGTTGTTATTAACCTTGGCAGCTACATTGATACCCGGATCTCCGCCGGCATTAAAATTGCCAACGATTACGCAATTTGCCCAAATCGGGTTTTTTAAATCGAACATATTTAAATGTCCGGTAATATTGGGCGAAAGCAGGGCGGAAGCATTTTTCCACAAAATATGGTTAGCGGTAATGTTGATTGTAAAATTACCGGGATTATTAATGGTATTAAATTTAGCGCTGATTACAAACGGATCGTTTCCGATATTTAACGTGTTTGGGGTTACTATAATCACGCCGCTTGCTGCATTATAACTGGCCGCAATGGTACCGTTAAGTAATTTATCTTTAATAAAACTTCCGCGTAAACTGTTAAAAGCCATGCTTTTAGCCAAAACTTTTAATTCGAGGTTTGCATTCCAGCCTTCGCCCGGATAATCTATTTTCCCTTTCAGATCATCTACATTAAAATTAAATAATTTGTGGCCTTTTTGGTTATCCAGCACAAAGCTGACATTATTTAAACTGACACGGCGGATTTCCGGAGCAGCCGAACTGCTTTTATCTACGGTTTTCGGCTTATCTTTTTTCTTGAAAACCGAAGTATTGCTGTAACCCGTGCTGTCTGTATATAAATAAATACTTGCCTGGTTTATATCTATTTTATTGATCTCAATTGCGCCCCTGAACAAGGCAAACAGGTTTACCGAAACCTCAAAATCTTTAGAATCCAATAAAGTATGATGATGCACTTTCCATAAACTATCTTTTACCAAAACATCTTTCAGCGATAACGAAACGCCCGGAAAATTGCTGAAAAACGTAGGATCTATATCGGCAATAGCAAGGCTTCCGCCGTTCAGGTTTTTGTTCAGTTCCTTAGTAATATTTACCAGAATAGTTTTTTTATGCAGGTTGATGTAAACGGTAACAGCAACAATTACAAGCAAAAAAAGACCTGCAAGAACACCAAGTGTTTTTAAAATAATTTTTAACCAGCGCGGCATATTTAAGTTTATTAGCTAATAAAATCAGATTTACTTTGTTTGTACATTGTAGTTTAAAGTAAATTTTTAAATCGTTTAATACAGATACAATTAGGCAACAATATAAGGTTTTACAAGCATAAGCTAATAATCTTAAATAGTTTTTATGCTGATTTTTGCCTGCTAAAAACAGTATTGAAAAAATATTTTATAATCGGTGCAACCAAATTAAAATATTGTACATCTTGTTTATAAATAATGGTTTTGGAACACAACGACCTAACAGAAGATTTAATTGCAGGCTGCCATTTAGGCAATCGCAAGGCACAGGAAATGCTGTATAAACGTTATGCTTCTAAAATGCTTGGAGTTTGTATGAGATACGCAACTGATAAAATGGAAGCGGAAGACATGCTGCAAAACGGATTTATAAAAGTTTTTGGCAAGATGGCAGATTTTAAAGGCGAAGGTTCTTTTGAAGGTTGGATCAGGCGGATTATGGTGCATAGTTCCATCGAATATTACCGCAAACACCACAAGATGATGCAGCTGGTTGATATGGAAACACCGGGTGCAGAGCAATTGGTAAACGCTTCGGCGGCATCCAATTTGGAAGCAAAAGATTTACTGGCGATGATCCAAACTTTGCCGCCGGGCTACAAAATGGTTTTTAACTTGTATGCGATAGAAGGTTATTCGCACAAAGAAATTGGGGAGATCATGAATATGAGTGAAGGAGCATCAAAATCACAATTGTCCAGAGCGCGGACAATTTTAAAAGAAATGGTTAACAAAACGGAAGGAGTGAGACATGAAAATTTCGGATAAAGAACTGGATGATCTGTTTAATTCAAAATTAAACGATTTCGAAATAGAACCCAATGCAGCTTTATGGGATAATATTGCTGCAGGTTTAAACCATCAACCTAAAAAGAAAAGTATCATTCCGGTTTTGCGTATTGCGGCAAGTATTATTGTAATTCTTTCGGTTGGATTGCTGTTTCTGCGGAAAAACGAGCCGCTAAAAAATCAGCTTCCGCAGAAAGTGGTTAAGCTAAAAGTAGAACATCAACATTCTTTAATCAATCAAAAAGAAAATGTAGCGGATAAAAAAAACATGCTTCTTTTATCGGCAAAAAATAAGGTGGTAAAAGAAGCATTAGCACTCAACAGGAACAGGAAACAATCGGTTTTAAAGACAATGATCGATCCGAAACCTGATCTAAATTATACTTCAACTTCAACCCAAACATTTGCACAAAACAAACCGGAGCCGGAACAACAGCATAACTTGCCAGTAAATAATCTCGCCCAAGCTAAAATAGCGGTTGTGCCAGATGCTTCGGTAAGTTTAAAAGTGCAGCCGGAAATTGAATTCCCATTAAAAGGACCTGCTAAACTACCAGTTTTAGCTGCATCAAATAAACCGGCAAACACGAAACATAAAGGCATTCGCAGTATGGGCGACCTGGTAAATTTGGTAATTGCTAAAGTAGATAAACGGCAAGATAAACTTATCCAGTTTACGGATAACGACGATGGCGATGAATCCAACGTAACCGGCATCAACCTCGGCATCATCAGCATTAAAAAAGAAAAATAAAAAATCCTAATTCTATTCTATATGAAACGTTTACTAATTTCCGCGTTGTTTTGCGGCCTGCTTTCTAATGCTTTTGCACAAAGCAAACTTGATTCTGCCACTACGCAAACCGATACTTCCCGTATCAAAAAGCATGGTTACAAACTATTATTCAGTTTAAAAACTAAAGTTGCTGCAGATTCTGTTAAACCGAAAATTGTAAAAAAATCATCCAAGTTTAATTTCGGTATAACTTTTTCGCGCTTCGATTTGGGTTTTTCAAGGCTGATTGATAACGGCAGTTTTACCTTATCTACTCCAAATAAGTTCCTGGATTATAAAGGCGGTAAAACAGCTTATGTTGGTTTTGATGTTTTGCAGATGGGTTACCGTTTCAATCCGTACTTTAAAATTTATTTGGCCGGTGGTTTTGATTGGACACTGATTCGTTTGCGCCAAAATATCACCATTCAGGAAAATGCTTCGACTTTAACTTATACTACGGATAACGTAAATTACGATAAAAACCGTTTTTCGGCCAGCTATCTGCGTATTCCTTTAGCGTTTGATTTTAGGACGAAAGATGACAAGCGCGGTAATAAATTCCATGTTACCGTTGGACCTGAAATTGGTTTCCTGCTGAACGGAAAAGTGAAGCAAATTAGTGATGAAATGGGCAAGAAGAAGTTTTACGATAATTATCACTTTACCCAGTTTAAATACGGAGCTTATGCGCGCGCCGGCTACAAAAATTTAGGTTTGTTTGTAAAATATTACCAGAACGGCATGTTTGAAAACAGCCCGAACCAGGACGGTTTGAAAAGTATGGATTTTGGTTTGACGTTTGGATTGTAAAGATTTGAAAATACGTTAAGAAGTATGTTTAGCTTTCCTGACGTATTACAATTTCAATCCATTCTTTTAATTCAGGAATATCAGTTTTAACACAATCCCAAACAATATCATAGTCAATTCCAAAATAATGATGTATGATTTTGTTTCTCAAATCGCTCATTTCTCGCCAGGCAACTTCCGGGAATTTTGCTTTTAAATCCGGATTAATCTTACTGCTTGCTTCTCCAATAATTTCTAAACTTCTGCAAATTGCTTTTGCAAGCCTTTCATTTTCCAGAAACTCTTCAAAACTATTTTCCTGATATTCTTTAATCAGATAATTACATTCATCCAAAATATGTTTTAGAAACTCAATCTGTGAAGGGTACATATTCTACGGATTTTAAAATATGCGGGCCGATGTGTTTGCTTAATGATTGTTTAGTAATTAATTCTACTTTACAGCTAAATAATTCTTCCAGGAAATAAACAATACTGAGGTAGTTTCGTAATGTTTTTTTGTCCTGGCGAATATCAACTAACAAATCAATATCGCTTTTATCCGTAGCCTGATTATGGAGATAAGAGCCAAACAATCCTATTTCCAAAACGCCAAAGTTCATTAACCTAAATTTATTGGCTTCCAGTTCTTTTAAAATGAGATCTTTTGTGATAGAAACAGGCATTTTCAAAAATACTAAATAAACCGAGGTTTTTGTTTTCTGTATCTTTGAAGTATGACGGAAATTCAACCTTTTTTGCAGATAATCCAAGTAACCAAATCTTATCAAGGCACTGTTTTTTCGGGCATAAAAGAAGTATCACTGGAAATTAAACAAGGAAAAATCACCGCCATAATCGGCCAAAGCGGAAGCGGGAAATCAACCTTATTAAATTTGATTTACGGATTAATTACTGCGGATGAAGGAACAATTAATTTTTTGGGAGAACGCGTTTGGGGGCCGGATGTAAAACTAATTCCCGGCCACGAGCAAATGAAAATGGTTACGCAGCAATCCGATCATTTAAACCATTATGCCAAAGTTTGGGATAATGTAGCTTCACTTTTGCCAAATACAAATCTCGATTATAGATCAGCAAAAACCACGGAAGTGTTGCAGCAGTTGAGCTTGCTGGATTTGAAGGAAAGAAGAATTGCCGATCTAAGCGGGGGCGAACGCCAGCGGGTTTCTATTGCGCGCGCTTTGGTTTCCGGTCCGAAAGTTTTGTTGCTGGACGAACCTTTTAACCAGGTTGATGCTTCTTTTAGGGAGCAATTACAGCAGGATATTCGCCAAATTGTACAGCAAACCGGCTTAACGGTGATTATGGTTTCGCACGATCCGCAGGAAGTTTTATCGCTGGCAGATGAACTGGTGGTTTTAAAAGATGGCGAAATTGTAGAAACCGGCACGCCTCAGCAATTATATCATCAGCCTAAAAAATTATACACTGCTAAGTTGCTGGCGAATGGTACTGTTTTTACCGGCATAAAAGCAGTATCATTAGGAATTGTTACTGATGCAAAAACGGTAATGATTTATGCAGAAGATTTTTTGATCGATAAAAACAGCACCGAAAATTTGTGTACAATCGAAACAATTCTATTTAAAGGATTTTATGAAGAATTGATTTTGGAACAGGAAGAAATCCGGTTTAAAATGATTAACCGGGAAATAGGTAAATATCAGCTAAACGAAAAGGTAAATATTTTGGTTAGCCGGTTTTTAAGTTTTGAGGAAACGGTTTAAATAAAATATTCAAATAAGTTATCGTCGTTGTTAAGTTCCTTGTAATCAAAGCGGTTTTCCTTCATTCTGTTGGTTAAAGCGGTGTAATCTTCCCGGTCTTTCAATTCGATACAAACCAAAGCCGGTCCGCTTTCGCGTTCTGTTTTCTTAACAAATTCAAAACGGGTAATATCATCATTCGGCCCCAAAACTTTATTGGCAAACAAACGCAAAGCACCCGGCCGCTGCGGGAAACGGATGATAAAATAATGTTTCAAGCCTTCGTACAGCAGCGAGCGTTCTTTAATTTCCTGCAAACGGTCAATGTCGTTATTGCCGCCGCTCAATACACAAACTACTTTTTTGCCGATAATCTGTTTCTTGCAAAAATCCAAAGCCGAAACCGATAATGCGCCGGCCGGCTCGGCAACAATAGCATCATCGTTATACAATTTCAAAATCGTGGTACAAACTTTTCCTTCGGGGATCAGCAGCATTTCGTCCAGCACATCCTTACATATTTGGTAAGTGAAATTGCCAACCCGTTTTACCGAAGCACCGTCTACAAATTTATTGATGTGATTTAACGTTGTAGGCTGTTGATTTCTAAAAGCCTCGTACATTGATGGCGCACCTTCCGGTTCTGTGCCGATCAGCAAAGTATCCGGTTTTACCTGGCGGACATAATGACCGATCCCGGCTGAAAGCCCGCCGCCGCCAACCGGCATAATCACCACATCGGTATCCGGCAATTGCTGCAAAATTTCCACGCCAACGGTTCCTTGTCCCTCAATTACCAAAGGATGATCAAAAGGCGGAATAAAAGCCATTCCGTTTTTTTCTGTGTAGATGAGGGCTTCGCGCAAACAATCATCAAAAGTATCACCGGTCAAAACCACTTCAACATGGCCGTTGCCAAACATTTTTGTTTGGTTAACTTTTTGTTTCGGGGTAATTTCCGGCATAAAAATCATGCCGTTTGTACCTAATTTATTGCAGGAATAAGCAACGCCTTGTGCGTGGTTTCCGGCACTCGCGCAAACAATGCCTTTGTCTAATTGCGCCTGGTTAAGATGACTGATTAGATTGTACGCCCCGCGAAGTTTGTAAGAACGCACAATTTGCAAATCTTCTCTTTTGAGATAGATTTCACATTGATATTTTTCGGATAATCTGGCATTATATTCCAGCGGAGTTCTTTTAACTACGCTTTTTAAACGTTCCAGCGCAGCGGCCGAATCTATTTTTAAGTCTTCTTCTAACAGCATCTTCAGGATAAAAATTTGTTAACAGCATCTAAATAAGCATTAGCGGACGCACGTACAATATCGGTACTAAAACCGTAACCATCATAATTTTTTCCATCTAAAAAAAGCAGCATGTTTACGCGGCTAATATCGTCGCTGCCACCGTTCATGGCTTGTATGTTAAATTCTTTTAAGCTTGGTTTTTTACCGGTAATACTTTCGATCGCTTTAATAGTTGCATCTACAGGGCCGTTTCCGGTAGCGGTAGCCTGTTTTTCTTCATTGCTGATCTCTAACGTAACTGTAGCTTCCGGTATGGCATTTTCCCCCATAATTACGTTCAGCGTTTTCATTTTGATGCTGCTTTCGTTGTAATTTGCTTCGGTTCCGTCGCCCATCAACGCAAACAAATCCTGATCGTTAATCTCTTTTTTCTGATCAGCTAAATTCAAAAAACGGTGGTAAACTTCGTCCAGGTTTACTTTCTCCATCACATAACCCAAGCGTTCCAGGTGATGTTTCAAGGCGTGGCGACCGCTTCTTGCCGTTAGCACAATACTCGCACTTGGGAAACCAACATCTTCCGGTTTGATGATTTCATAATTCTCCCGCATTTTCAAAAATCCGTCCTGATGAATTCCCGAACTGTGCGCAAAAGCGTTGCTGCCCACAATCGCTTTGTTCGGTTGCACCGGCATGTGCATTTCCGTACTTACTTTGCGGCTTAAATTGTAAAATAATTTTGTGTTGATGTGATTTGTGTTGAGGTTGATGCCCTGATGCGTTTTCAAAATCATCACTACTTCTTCTATCGAAGTATTCCCGGCGCGCTCACCAATTCCGTTGATCGTACCTTCAATTTGCCGTGCGCCGCTTTGTAAACCAGCAATAGAATTCGCCGTAGCCAAACCCAAATCATTGTGGCAATGTACAGAAATAATCGCTTGATCAATATTCTTCACATTCTCCTTCAAAAACCTGATTTTGCTGCCATATTGATCCGGCAGGCAATAACCGTTCGTATCCGGAATATTAACTACCGTCGCGCCTGCGGCAATCACCGCTTCAATCATTTTTGCTAAATATTCAATGTCTGCGCGGCCGGCATCTTCGGCATAAAACTCAATATCTTCTACAAAACCTTTGGCATATTTTACGGCAGAAACCGCACGTTCCAGTATTTCTTCGCGCGTGCTGTTAAATTTATATTTGATGTGCATATCCGAAGCACCGATCCCGGTATGAATCCGCGGCCGCTTTGCATATTGCAGTGATGCAACTGCCGAATCAATATCGCCTTTATGTGCCCGCGTTAAAGCGCAAATAATCGGAGTTTTAACCGCTTTTGAAAGCTCGACCACGCTTTGAAAATCACCCGGACTGGAAATCGGGAAACCGGCCTCAATCACATCCACGCCCAATAATTCCAGTTCTTTGGCTATATCGATTTTTTCGGATGTAGTTAACTGGCATCCGGGAACCTGCTCGCCATCGCGCAACGTGGTATCGAATATGTAAATATGATTTGGGTTGTGTAACATCATTTTTATTTTTTGGTAGCAAGTATTTAGTCTCAAGTAATTAGCAAATTTTCTACCGGCTATATCTTTATACTTGCTACTGAATACTCGCTACTTTTTGAAAGCTATAAATCTTAATCTTTTATAATCTGCATACCACTCGCCGTCTCTGTGATAAAACGGTTCTAATTGTTGTGCTGTTTCTTCGAGGATTTCTTTTTGATGTGCTTCTTTTACCCCTGTAAAAAAGTCGGAAGCAAACATCGTAATCCATTTTTTTACACCATCTGCCTGATCCTGCAATAAAGTTTCCCTATCAAAATGGGCTGCGTAAATCACTTTAAAACCAGCTTTTTCCAACATGGAAGCATATTCTCCAACGGAAGGAAAAAACAGATAATCCATTTCGGCTTGCTGCGGATAACCGTATTGATTCAGGACTTTTCTCAACGTAGAAATCATCAGACCAACGTTGCCTTTTCCGCCCATTTCGGCCACAAATCGTCCGCCCGGTTTTAATGTAGTAAAAACAGCATCCATCATTTTAGGCTGGTCTTTGGCTTTAATCCAATGCAAAACCGCGTTAGAAAAAACAGCGTTAAAAGAAGCATCATAACCTAAATCAGTTGCATCGATTACTTTAAACTCTGTTTCAGGATAACTCTTTTTTGCTTTTTCAATCATTTCTGCGGAGCTGTCCACACCCAGAACCTGCGCGCCTTGTTCACGAATTTCGTTCGTTAAAAACCCCGAACCGCAACCTAAATCCAGGATTGATTCGCCGGCTTTTGGTTCCAGCAAACTCAAAACATCTTCTCCGTATTGGTAAACGAAGTTATGTTTCTGGTCGTACAGCTCGGCGTTCCATTTCATATCGATACGGGTTGATGCAGGTATTCCAGCAGTTTTTGTCCCATTTGCTCCGTGCCCAAAATCTTGTTTACATCGTCTTTGGTACCAGCAATATCGGATGTGCGGTAACCATTTTTCAAAGTTTTTTCTACCGCCTGTGTTACTGTTTTTGCTTCTTCTTTTAAGCCGAAACCGATCTCCAGCATCAGCGCAACGGATAGGATAGAGGCCAGCGGATTGGCGATATTTTTGCCGGCGATATCATGCGCAGAACCATGGATCGGCTCAAAAAAACCGGTTCCATCACCCACAGAAGCCGAAGCTAACATACCCATTGAGCCGGCAATTTGCGAAGCTTCATCCGTTAAAATATCACCAAATAAATTGGCTGTTAAAACCACATCAAATTTCTTCGGGTTTTTAACGAGTTGCATGGCAGCGTTATCAATAAACATGTGTTCGGTTTCTACATCAGGATATTCTTTGGCAATTTCCTGCACCACTTCGCGCCACAATCTGGAAGATTCCAGCACGTTGGCTTTATCTACCGAACACAATTTATGCCGGCGTAAACGTGCTGCTTCATAAGCTTTGCGTGCAATTCTTTCAATTTCATATCGATGATAAATCATCAGATCGGAAGCGGAATTTCGGTCTTCAGAACGTTTTTTCTCGCCAAAATAAACATCACCAGTTAATTCCCGGAAGAACAAAATATCTGTTCCTTTTAAAATTTCCGGCTTTAAACTTGAAGCATCAAGCAACTCATCAAACAATAAAATCGGACGCAGATTGGCATATAAACCAAGTTCTTTTCGGATTTTTAACAGGCCTTGTTCCGGCCGAACTTTCAGCGTTGGATCGTTATCATATTTAGCATGACCAACCGCACCAAACAAAATCGCATCGCTTTTTCGTGCTTTTTCCAGCGTTTCATCCGGTAATGGATTGCCTGTTGCCTCAATGGCTACGTGGCCCATTAAAGCTTCGTCAAACGTAAATTCGTGGTTGTATTGTGCGGCAATGTGTTCTAAAACAGCTTTTCCCCAAGTGGTTACTTCAGGCCCAATACCATCTCCGGGAATAATTAATATATGTTTTGTTGCCATTGTTTTTGTTCTTGTTCTTTCTTGTCGTTTTGACCTTTTTGTCATTTCGAACGAAGAGAGAAATCTTATTTCAGTTTTTATGTGATAAAAGAAGCATTCAATCTTGCCGCTCAAAAGAAGATTTCTCCTATCGTCGAAATGACAAAATAAAATCAAATCACCTTGCTTCGCTCATAAGTTTCAATCCAGCTTTTATTGTTTAACACATAATCAATATCATCGTAACCGTTTAACAAACAGGCTTTTTTGTAGGGATTAATCTCGAAACTTTCCTGTTCGCCCGTACTGCAAATTTTGATGTACTGGCCTTCCAAATCAACTTCAACTTCGGTATGACGATCTTTAGCTACTTCCGAGAAAATCCGGTCTAAAAACAGCTCACTCACCTGCACCGGAAGCAGGCCGTTGTTCAAAGCATTTCCTTTAAAAATATCTGCAAAAAAACTGCTCACTACTACATCAAAACTATAATCTGCAATTGCCCATGCGGCATGTTCTCTGCTGCTGCCACAACCAAAATTTTTGCCGGCAACCAATATTTTGCCTAAATACAGTGGATTATTCAATATAAATTCCTGCTTCGGTTTTCCATCGATATCGAACCGCCAATCGCAAAATAAATTCTGACCAAACCCTTCCCGTGTAGTTGCCTTTAAAAAACGCGCCGGGATGATTTGATCGGTATCAATGTTTTCAACCTGCAGCGGTACGATGGTTGATTGTATGTGTTTAAAAATTTTTGTGGCCATTTGTCTGAACCTGAATTTTTGGAATTTAAGAATTAAGGAATTTTTAAAGTCTAATTCTTAATTGTATTGTTATTAAACTTCTTGTTCAACAATCTTTTAAATTGAAGGCTTTTACTGCCAAAGTTGATCAATAAACCTGTTTGTATATTATAAGCTTCCAGATAATTTAGTGCTTGTGCTAAGTGAACATCTTCCAGATTGATGATTGCTTTTAATTCAACCATGATTTGATTCTCTACAAAAAAATCGACACGTCTCGTACCAATATTTTCTGATCGGTAGTAAATTGACATTTCCATTTCTCGCTGAAAGATCAAACTATCTAAAACCATTTCGATTGCCAAAGCACGCTGATAAATTACTTCCTGAAAACCATTACCTAATGTAGAATGAACCCGCATCGAACAACCAATAATTTGCCTTGTGCAATCGTTAAAATCTTCAGCTGTCCTTTTAATGTTGTCCATTTTTAAAATTCTGATAATTCTAAAATTCTACAAATTCCGGTTCAGACAATTGCGGTAACATCTCCCTAACATCCGTAACCTTCCCCGTAACCGCCGCAGCTGCTGCCGTAAGCGGACTCGCCAAAAACGTGCGCGCATTTGGTCCTTGCCGGCCTTCAAAATTTCGGTTGGAAGTAGAAACACAGTATTTTCCTGCGGGAATTTTGTCCTCATTCATACCCAAACAAGCACTGCAACCTGGTTCACGTAGTTCAAATCCTGCAGATTCAAATACTTTGTCCAAACCTTCAGCAATGGCTTGCAATTGCACCTGTTTGGAACCAGGAACAATCCAGGCTGTAACATGTGGTGCTTTTTCACGGCCTTTCACAAAATCTGCGACCAAACGTAAATCTTCAATGCGCGAATTGGTACAACTGCCGATGAAAACGTAATCAATCTGCTTGCCTAAAATTTCGGTGTTATCCTGCAAAGCCATGTAATCCAACGCTTTTTGGTAAGAGAACTGCTCATGCTCGTCCAATGCTTCTTTTGCCGGTATAATTTGGGTGATGCCGATGCCCATTCCGGGATTGGTTCCGTAGGTGATCATCGGTTCAATATCAGCTGCATCAAACGATAAAACCTCATCAAAAACAGCATCTTCCTCAGAATACAAAGTTTTCCACCAGGTTAAAGCGGTATCCCAAGCTTCACCCTTTGGCACAAATTCTTTATCTTTTACATAATCAAAAGTAGTTTGATCCGGTGCGATCATGCCGCCGCGGGCACCCATTTCGATGCTCATATTGCAGATCGTCATACGGCCTTCCATACTTAAACTTCTGATTGTGTCGCCTGCATATTCTACAAAATAACCGGTGCCGCCGGCCGCAGAAATTTTGGAAATGATGTACAAGATAATATCTTTTGCGCCTACGCCAAACGGTAATTTTCCGTTCACTTCAATCTTCATCTGTTTCGGTTTGGATTGAAGCAGGCATTGCGTTGCCAAAACCTGTTCTACCTGCGATGTGCCGATGCCAAAAGCAATCGTACCAAACGCGCCGTGTGTAGAAGTATGGCTATCACCGCAAACAATGGTTTTTCCGGGAACGGTGATGCCTAATTCAGGCCCGATCACATGCACAATTCCCTGATAAGGATGGCCTAAACCATATAATTCCACGCCAAATTCGGCACAGTTTTGCGTGAGCATATCCACCTGTTTGCGCGAAAGTTCTTCGCGGATAGGTTGATCCTGGTGCAAAGTTGGCACGTTATGATCAGCCGTGGCAACAGTTTGATTGGTACGAAAAACCGGAATTCCACGATCGCGTAAACCATCAAAAGCTTGCGGACTGGTTACTTCGTGGATAAAATGTGTATCGATATATAACACATCCGGGAACCCTGCTGAACGGTTTACAATATGTGCATCCCAGATTTTATCAAATAATGTTTGTCCCATTTTTTATGAGTTTTATGTTGAAAGTGTTACGTTGTAAGTTTTTTGCATTAAGTAGAAGTGATACTTCTTTTAGCAGATAAAAAACTTACAATATAAAACTCAAAACCTACAACTTATTATGCTTCAACTTCCTGATTTTCAGGACGAAGGCTTCTTACTGTTTTGCCAGCTTGCCAGATTTCGCTATCGCGTAATTCGGCTAATTCGGCATCTAATTTTTCGCGGTAATCCGGCTGACTGTTAGAATCGATTGAACGCTGAGATTCTTTTCCGGTCGCAACGCTTTCGTATAATTCTTCGAAAACAGGTTTTGTCGCATCACGGAATTTTTTCCACCAATCCAAAGCTCCGCGTTGTGCCGTGGTAGAGCAATTGGCGTACATCCAATCCATGCCGTTTTCGGCAACCAAAGGCATTAATGATTGCGTTAATTCTTCAACCGTTTCATTAAATGCTTCGGAAGGAGAGTGGCCTTTGCTGCGTAAAACGTCGTATTGTGCGGCAAAAATTCCTTGGATGCAGCCCATTAAAGTTCCGCGTTCGCCAGTTAAATCGCTGTAAACTTCTTTTTTGAAGTTGGTTTCGAACAAATAACCGCTTCCAACGGCAATTCCTAAGGCAATTACACGGTCAAAAGCGTTTCCGGTTGCATCCTGATAAATCGCGTAGCTGGAATTTAAGCCGCGGCCTTGCAAAAACATTCTGCGCAAAGAAGTTCCGGAACCTTTTGGTGCCACTAAAAATACGTCAACATCTTTTGGTGGAATAATGCCGGTTTGCTCATTAAAAGTGATACCGAAACCATGCGAAAAATACAAGGCTTTGCCCGGTGTTAAATGTTTTTGAACCGTAGGCCACAATTTAATTTGTGCCGCATCACTCAAAAGGTAGCAAATAATCGTTCCTTTTTCTAAAGCTTCTTCAATTTCAAAAAGCGTTTCGCCTTCCACAAAACCATCTTTTACGGCTTTGTCCCATGATTTTGAGTTTTTACGCTGACCAACTATGACGTTGATGCCGTTATCTTTTTGATTTAGCGCCTGGCCAGGACCTTGAACACCGTAACCAATAACCGCTACCGTTTCATTTTTAAGGATATCCTGTGCTTTTGATAAAGGAAATTCTTCGCGGGTTACTACGTTTTCTTCCGTAGTCCCAAAAGTTAATTTTGCCATTGTTTTTTGATTTTATGATTACACCGGTTTTAGTTGATTGCACCGATGCTTGGTTTATATAATGAATATTTATTTTTTTACTGCAATCACAATTCCTGATGCCCAGTTAAGCTTGGTTATCGTAATATCCGTACGTTGTTCTAAATGGTTAATCAATGCCGTTGCTTTTTCTGCATGACCTTCCGGCCAATTATCCTGTGGCAGCATATCATCAATAATATACAGGCCGCCGGTTTCTAACATATTAAGCGTTTCCTCCAAAGTATTGTATTTCCCAGCCCAGGTATCTGCAAAAATATAGCTGAATTTAAGCTGATTATTGCTTTTAATCCATTCTTTACCATCGGCACAAACTAATTGCAAGCGGCTATCTTCACCTAAATAATGTTGTGCAATTTGCTGTACTTGCTTATCGTTATCTACCGAAACTAACGTAGAACTGCTGTCCATTCCTTCCAAAATCCATGCGGTAGAAAGCCCGGTTCCGGTTCCTAATTCTAAAAAACTGCTGTTTGGTTTTGATGCAGCCAACGTGCACAGCAAAGAGCAGGTCATCAACTCAGAAGGCATTGTAAAGCCTTGCTGCTCAGTTGCTAACTTAATAGTTGCATAAACTTCCGGTTGTGTTTTGATACTTTCTGTCATGTTGATTGATGCTTCTTTTATCGACTTAAAATTGGTGTAATAAAAGAAGCATTTAATTATATTTTCTTCTCGTCGAATATCAATTGATTACCAAACGGATCATGAACGGTCATACTCCAGGTATCATAAAATGATTCTTTTAAACCCGGCTTTCCATATTTATAATTTTTAATTATCAAGGTTTGATGATACCCTTTCAATCCGGTACAATTAATATGTAAATGCGTTCCCGGAGTTCCGTCGCCGTAATGTTCGCTCAAATGAAGTTTTATTCCTTCCGCAGAAACCTGCATATACAACGGGAAATTTTCTTCAAACCGATGTTCCCAGTCAATATTAAAACCAAGCCAGCCGACATAAAATTCTACTGCTTTAGCGTAATCAAAAATTCTCAGGATCGGGATGATGCTTTGTACCTTCATCATGCTTCTTTTACATGGTAAAAACCTTGTCGCGACTGCTTAAAAACTCGTTCTCACTTACTTCCTGTCCAGGTTCCAATTGCTCAAATTCGCGCAGTTTCCGATTAAAACCTTCACTGCTTTTAATGATGGCAATGCGCGCACTTCGTACAAATTCAATCAAACCGTAAGGCTGCAAAGCTTCCAGCAAATTATCTGTTTCGGTGCGATGACCGGTAGTTTCAAAAACCGTATAATCTTTACGGATTACTACGGCACGCGCGCCATGTTCACGCAGCAAACGTTCAACTAAAACTTTTTCTGCAATCGTATCTGTCGGAACTTTGTATAAAGCCATTTCCTGCCAGATAATTTCTTCGTTGGTATGATAATAAACCTTCAAAACTTCCACCTGCTTTTCAATCTGGCGGGCCAGTTTGCGCACTACTTCTTCGGTTTCATTCAACACAATATCAAAACGATGAATGCTGTCAATCTCCGAAGGCGAAGTATTCAAACTTTCAATATTGATTTTTCGCCGCGTAAAAATAATGGCGATGCGGTTTAATAAACCGATCTGGTTTTCCGTGTAAACAGTAATATTATATTCCTGCTTTCCGGTGATGATATTGTTTAAGTGCTGAATGCTCATTTTGCTTTTTTTACTCCTCCTTTTTAGGAAGGCCGGGTGATTATTTCAACCTGATTTCACTAACACTGCAACCTTGCGGTACCATCGGGAAAACATTATTTTCCTTGGTTACCATTACTTCCAGCAGGTAAGAACCTTTGTGTTCCAGCATTTCTTTCAGGGAAGATTGCAGCTGTTCTCTTTCCGATATACATTTTCCCTCAATTCGGTAAGCTGCTGCAACTGCTACAAAATCAGGACTTTGTATATCTACAAAAGAGTAGCGTTTATCATTAAACATATCCTGCCACTGGCGCACCATCCCCAAAAAACGATTGTTTAAAATGATCATCTTTACATCAATGCCTGTTTGCATAATTGTTCCCAATTCCTGGATCGTCATTTGGAAACCGCCATCGCCGGAAACAGAAACAACCGTACGTTCCGGCGCACCAAATTTTGCACCGATTGCTGCTGGCAACGCAAAACCCATCGTACCCAAACCGCCGCTGGTTATGTTGCTGCGGGTTTTGTTGAACTTGGCATAACGACACGCAACCATCTGATGCTGACCAACATCTGTTACAATAATGGCTTCGCCGTTAGTCAAAATATTAAGCTGATTGATCACTTCTCCCATCGTCAGCTCACCGGATTTGGGTTTGAGTTCCACATCAATTACGGCATCAACTTCTTTTTGCTGGTAATCCCTAAATAATTGCAGCCATTCTGTATGCTTTTTTTGATCACATAAATTCATTAGCAAAGGCAGTGTTTCCTTACAATCGCCCCAAACCGGTACGGTTGTCTGTACGTTTTTGTCGATTTCTGCCGGATCGATATCTAAGTGAATAATCTTGGCTTGTTTGGCATATTTATCTAAACGGCCGGTTACTCGATCGTCAAAACGCATTCCGATCGCGATTAAAACATCGCATTCATTCGTTAAAACATTCGGGCCGTAATTGCCGTGCATGCCCAACATGCCAACATTCAATTCATGGTCGGTTGGGATTGCACTAACACCCAAAATAGTCCAGGCAGCAGGAATATTTGTTTTTTCGATAAATGCCTGAAATTCTTTTTCTGCTTCGCCCAAAATCACACCTTGTCCCCAAATTACAAACGGTTTTTTAGCTTGGTTAATCAGCTCGGCAGCCTGCTCCACATATTCGTTTCGCACAATTGGTTTTGGGCGATAACTGCGAACGTGATTGCATATTTCATAGCCTTCAAAATCGAATTTTTGGATTTGTGCATTTTTAGTAATATCGATCAAAACCGGTCCTGGCCGGCCGCTTCTTGCAATATGGAAAGCTTTTGCCATTACTTCCGGGATTTCTGTTGCATCCGTAACCTGATAATTCCATTTCGTAACAGGCGTGGTAATGTTGATGACATCCGTTTCCTGGAAAGCATCTGTGCCTAATAAATGCGCAAAAACCTGACCGGTGATACAAACTAAAGGTGTGCTATCTATCTGAGCATCAGCTAATCCGGTGATTAAATTCGTAGCTCCGGGACCGCTGGTGGCAAACACAACACCAACTTTACCGGAAGAACGCGCATAGCCTTGGCCAGCATGAATGCCGCCTTGTTCATGGCGCACCAAAATATGGTTTAGTTTTTCTTTATAATCATAAAGTGCATCGTAAATCGGCATGATTGCGCCGCCCGGATAGCCAAAAATGGTATCCACACCTTCGGCAATCAAACCTTCCAACAGGGCAACACCTCCGGAAACATACATAGTTTCTTTTTTCTCCGGGCTGATTAAAATTTCTTCTTGCAAAACTTCCATACAAATTAGTTTATGTAGAATTATAAATGCTTCTTTTATCAGTATTTTTTATTGATCAGTTACACAACCTTCTGCGGCTGTTGAAACCTGCTTGGCATATTTATATAAAACGCCTTTAGTTGCTTTTAATTTGGGTTGGAGCCATTGTGAACGGCGGTTTGCAATTTCTTCTTCAGAAACCATCAAATTCATCCGTCTGCTGATGGCATCGATTTCGATCCGGTCTTCATCTTTTACCAAAGCGATTAATCCGCCTTCAAAAGCTTCCGGCGTAATGTGGCCAACTACAAAACCATGTGTGCCGCCGCTAAAACGGCCATCGGTAATTAAAGCAACGCTGCTGCCTAAACCGGCACCAAAAATGGCTGAAGTCGGTTTCAGCATTTCCGGCATTCCCGGTGCTCCTTTTGGCCCTACATTTCTGATCACCACAACATCTCCGGCTTTTACCCGTCCGCTTTGGATACCATGAATCAATTCAAACTCACCGTCAAAAACACGTGCTGGTCCTTCAAAACGTTCGCCTTCTTTTCCTGTAATTTTGGCAACACTTCCGCCTTCGGCCAGATTTCCGTAAATAATATGCAAGTGGCCAGTAGTTTTAATTGGATTTTCTGCCGGAAGAATAATTTTTTGTGTTTCGAAGTCAAGCTCCGGAACTTCTTGCAGATTTTCAGCAATTGTTTTTCCGGTAACGGTTAAACAATCACCGTGTAACCAGCCCTTTTTCAACAGATATTTCATCACTGCCGGCACACCGCCAACTTGATGTAAATCAGTCATCATATATTTTCCGCTTGGTTTCATATCTGCCAAAACCGGAATTTTATTACTAATAGTTTGAAAATCATCCTGTGTTAACGGCACATCTACACTTTTTGCCATGGCGATTAAGTGTAAAACTGCATTTGTTGATCCGCCCAAAACCATAATCGTAACAATCGCATTTTCAAATGCTTTCCTTGTCATGATATCGCTTGGTTTAATGTCTTTTTCGAGTAAAAGCTTGATCGCTTTGCCGGCAGCCAAACATTCCGCATCTTTTTCCAGACTGATTGCAGGATTGGAAGAAGAATAAGGCAAACTCATGCCTAACGCTTCAATCGCAGCAGCCATCGTATTCGCCGTATAAATGCCGCCACATGCACCTGCACCCGGACAAGCATTTTTGATCACTTCTTTAAAGTCGAAATTATCAATTGTGCCAGCCAGTTTTTTTCCTAAAGCTTCAAAAGCAGAAACAATATTTAAATCTTCACCTTTATAATGGCCGGGTTTAATTGTTCCGCCATAAACCATAATAGAAGGGCGGTTTAAACGGCCCATTGCGATAACAGAACCCGGCATATTTTTATCACAGCCAGGCAAAGCAATCACAGCATCATAATATTGTGCACCGCAAACCGCTTCAATAGAATCAGCAATTATATCGCGGCTCACCAATGAATAACGCATGCCGTCGGTTCCGTTACTCATACCATCACTTACACCAATGGTATTAAAAATTAAACCAACCAAATCCTGTTCCCAAATACCTTTTTTTACAATTTGAGCGAGGTCGTTCAGATGCATATTGCAGGTATTACCATCGTAACCCATACTTACTACGCCAACTTGCGCTTTTTGCATATCATCATCTGTCAGCCCGATTCCGTAAAGCATCGCTTGTGCAGCAGGTTGTGTAGGATCCTGGGTGAAAGTTTTACTATACCGGTTTATTTCTACTGCTTCTTTTATCTCTGTATTTTCCATTGAGCCGGATGATGACTGTATTTTAGGTGACAAATGATATTATATAATCTCTATTGCTTCTTCAGCCTTTAAACCTGAAAGCAATGTTTAAATGTTTTTATTGATTAATTGTAAGGTAGATACTTCAGAAACTTATTACAACCTTAAATTGAAAAAAATTAAATTCTTTTATTTTGATTTTAAAAGGATTAAATTATGTATAAATATATAAATATACATACATAATTTGGCAGCTACTATACCAAAGTTGAAAATGGTATTTGGTATAAACTTTTATCTTTTTACAGATTAATGTATTTTTCTGCCTAAAAATTGATTGTGATTAGAAAAGTTACACAAAAGCGCAAAAAAAAACCTGACTAAAAAGCCAGGTTTTTATATCGATAAAAGAAGCATCAATGTACTTCCACGCCTTCTGCCAATAGCATAACTTTATTGTTTAATACTTCTACCACGCCGCCTTTGATAAAAAAAGTTTCCGTTTTAGCACTTGTACGAACAATGATTTTGCCACGGTCTAATGTAGAAATTATAGGAGCGTGGTTGTTTAATACTTCAAATGAACCCATGGTACCGGGTACAGTTACGGAAGTAATTTCTCCGTCAAAGAATTTTTTATCAGGTGTGATGATTTCTAAAGTCATGTTTGCAAGGTATGAGGAGTGAGGTACGAGGTTTTAGGTAAACTTTTACCTCATACCCCATACCTGTCTTAATCGTTTGCGTCTGCTAATAATTTTTTACCTTTTTCGATGGCTTCTTCAATGCTGCCAACCAAATTGAAAGCACCTTCGGGATACTCGTCAACTTCGCCGTCCATAATCATATTAAAACCTTTGATCGTTTCTTTGATATCAACCAATACTCCTTTTAAACCGGTAAATTGTTCGGCAACGTGGAAAGGTTGGGAAAGAAAACGCTGTACGCGGCGCGCGCGGGAAACCGTTAATTTATCTTCCTCAGATAACTCATCCATGCCCAAAATGGCAATGATATCCTGTAATTCTTTATAACGCTGCAATGTTTCTTTAACACGTTGTGCCGTGTTATAATGCTCATCACCTAAAACAGCAGCACTCAAAATCCTCGAACTTGAATCTAAAGGGTCAACTGCCGGATAAATACCTAACTCAGCAATTTTACGTGATAAAGAAGTAGTAGCATCCAAGTGGGCGAAAGTTGTAGCCGGTGCCGGATCGGTTAAATCATCCGCAGGTACATAAACTGCTTGTACAGAAGTAATTGAACCGCGTTTGGTTGAAGTAATACGCTCCTGCATCAAACCCATTTCTGTAGCCAATGTTGGCTGATAACCTACCGCGGAAGGCATACGGCCCAGCAAAGCTGATAATTCTGCACCTGCCTGGGTAAAGCGGAAAATATTATCCACAAAAAATAAAATATCTTTTCCTTGCCCTTCGCCTTCACCATCGCGGAAATATTCTGCAACGGTTAAACCTGATAAAGCAACACGTGCGCGCGCGCCCGGAGGCTCGTTCATTTGTCCGAAAACCAGAGTTGCTTTAGATTCTTTTAATTTTTCTTTATCTACAGATGGCAAATCCCAGTCGCCTTTTTCCATGGAATGCAGGAATTCATCGCCATAATTAATTACACCCGATTCTATAAATTCGCGCAGTAAATCGTTTCCTTCACGGGTACGTTCGCCAACGCCGGCAAACACAGATAAACCTGCATAAGCTTTGGCAATGTTGTTAACCAGCTCCATAATTAAAACGGTTTTACCAACGCCGGCACCGCCAAACAAACCAATTTTGCCGCCTTTGGTATAAGGAGCCAAAAGATCAATTACTTTAATACCTGTAAATAAAACTTCAGTTTCTGTTGATAATTCTTCAAACTTCGGAGGTGCGTTGTGGATAGGATAACCCTGTGCATTATCAATTTTATCAATACCGTCAATCGCTTCGCCAACAACGTTAAATAACCGGCCTTTAATTTGATCGCCAACCGGCATTTTGATCGGCGAGCTGGTATCATTTACCGGCATACCGCGCAATAATCCGTCGGTCGAATCCATCGCAATTGTTCTTACACGATCCTCGCCTAAATGCTGCTGAACTTCTAATACAACCTTCTGTCCGTTTTCTTTAGTAATCTCCAGTGCATCAAAAATTTTAGGCAAATGCGCATCATCTGCAAAACTTACGTCAACTACGGGGCCGATAATCTGTGTTATTTTTCCAACGTTTGGCATATATACTTTTTAATTAATATAACCTTTTTAAGGCATTTTTTGGACTGCAAATCTACATTTTACAGCCTGAAAATGCAATGCTTGCATCAATATTTTATCGATAAAAACAGTATTAGTTTACGTTAAATGTAATTTGCTGCTGCATTTTAAATATACTATTTTCGGATTTCATAAAAACTGCATATCATGTCTATCCAAATCGGGCAGCCCGCTCCTCCGTTCACTTTAATTTCTTCGGATTTAAAGGAAGTTTCTCTTGCTGATTTTACCGGCAAAAAAGTAATTATCCACTTTTTCCCGATGGCATTTACCGGAACTTGTACAAAGCAATTGTGTACAATGCGCGATAATTTTAGCTATTACGAGGATTTAAATGCCGCTGTGCTTGGTATTTCTGTTGATTCTCCTTTCACGCTTGCCAAGTTTAAGGAAGAGCAAAGTTATCAGTTTCCGCTGCTTTCGGATTTTAACAAGGAAGTATCTAAAGCTTACGATGCTATTTATGATGAATTTGTTTTTGGGTTGAAAGGTGTTTCTAAAAGAGCTGCTTTTGTAATTGATGAGAATCAACAAGTTATCTATACGGAAGTATTAGAATCTGCCGGTGATTTGCCTGATTTTACAGCAATTGAAGCTGTTGCAAAGTAATTTTCAAAAAAAATTATTACAGATTAAAAAGATATTCTATTTTTGCAGTCCGTTAAAAAGCACTTGTAGCTCAATTGGATAGAGCACCTGACTACGGATCAGGAGGTTTGGGGTTCGAATCCCTACAAGTGCACACATCAAGCCTTTTTGGTTATACCAGAAAGGCTTTTTAGCTTAAAACCCATGCTTAATTTAGTATTATTTGGCCCTCCCGGTGCCGGTAAAGGTACACAATCCGAAAAATTGATTGCTTATTATCAGTTAGTACATATTTCTACAGGTGATATTTTTCGTGCACATATTAAAAATCACACAGCACTAGGGCAACAAGTAAGTCAGCTGATTACAGACGGAAAATTAGTTCCGGATGCTATCACGATTGCCATGCTGGAAGAAGAAGTGAAGCAAAACCCGCAGGCAAAAGGTTTTATTTTTGACGGATTTCCGCGTACCGTTACACAGGCCGAAGCGTTGGATGCTTTTTTAACAAGTAAAAATCAGCAGATAACAGCTGTGATTGCTTTGGATGTTACGCAGGAAGAACTTACCAACCGGATTGCCGAACGTAAAAAGTTAACCAACCGCCCGGATGACGATGCCGAGAAACTTAAAAAGCGTATCGACGAATATTTTACCAAAACGATACAGGTTTTACCTTATTACGAAGCACAAGGCAAGCTGGATAAAGTAAACGGAATTGGTGAAATTGATACCATATTTGCCGATTTATGTAAAGTGATTGATAGCCTTTAGTGGTCAGCTAACAGCAATAAACCATCAACCGTTAACCATCAACTATTATCCATTAACTTAACCATACTTTTTTTATCACCTAAAAATTCATGTCCCAAGGTTCCAACTTTGTTGATTACGTAAAAATCTGCTGCCGTTCCGGGCATGGCGGTGCTGGTTCTGCACATTTGCATCGTGATAAACATACGGCAAAAGGAGGTCCTGACGGCGGTGACGGTGGCCGCGGCGGACACGTAATTGTAAAAGGAAACGCACAATTATGGACGATGCTTCACCTTAAATTCCGAAAACATGTGATTGCCGAAAGCGGCGAATCCGGCGGAAGCGCAACGAGTACGGGCAAAAGCGGTAAAGATGAGATTTTAGAGGTCCCTTTGGGAACAATTGCCAAAAATGACGAAACTGGAGAGATTCTTTTCGAAATTACCAAAGACGGTGAAACAAAAATTTTAACCGAAGGCGGGAGAGGCGGATTAGGAAACTGGCACTTTAAAACGGCCACGCAACAAACACCGCGTTTTGCGCAGCCCGGCGAAGATGGCAGGGAAGAATGGAATGTTTTAGAATTGAAAGTGCTGGCAGATGTAGGTTTAGTGGGTTTCCCGAATGCCGGGAAATCAACTTTGCTGTCTGTTGTAAGTGCTGCCAAACCGGAAATTGCCGATTATCCTTTTACCACTTTGGTTCCAAATTTGGGCATTGTGGCCTATCGGGATCAAAAATCCTTTGTGATGGCTGATATTCCCGGAATTATTGAAGGTGCTTCTGCCGGAAAAGGATTAGGTTTTCGCTTTTTGCGGCACATCGAACGGAACTCGGTTTTACTGTTTATGATTCCTGCGGATACGAATCGAACATTAACCGAAGAATACGAAATTTTACTGAATGAGCTGGAAGAATATAATCCCGAGTTGATGCAAAAGCCTCGCGTTCTGGCAATTACCAAAGCAGATTTGCTGGATGAGGAATTGCAACAGGAATTAAAAAGCGAATTGCCGCCACAAATTCAGTCAGTTTTTATATCCTCAGTACAGCAAAAAGGTTTGGTCGAATTGAAAGATTTGCTTTGGAAAGCAATCAATGCTTAATCTACTTCTTTACGATAATAAACCATTTTAGTCATGCCGAACTTGTTTCGGCATCCCACAAGATTAGTTTTACTTCATGAGAGATTCTGAATAAAGTTCAGAATGACAATAGCATACTTCTTTTATCAGTGAAAAACTATTTTAGTCATGCCGAACTTGTTTCGGCATCCCA
>CAHJWG010000013.1 GCA_903642215.1 Sphingobacteriaceae bacterium
AAATCTTATTTATTACCTTAAACCCCTTTCACCTTTAGGTGAAAGGGGTTTCTTGCGTTTAAAGGCTTTTTAAAGAAGACCTCTCCTATAAATCCTGAGTAGTGAATTCCAAGTATTAAAAGGAAAAATATTATAAATAATACTTATAAATATTGTTAAATTATTATATAATTGATTTACAATAAATTATAATACCCTATTATTGTAATCTATACAAATGAAACTAATTTATTTGGATTATTAGAAGCAAACTGATAGATCAGATTTTTAACATAATCGTTTTCAGGATAAGGTTTCAATACTTCTTTTATAACCTTTAAATCTGTATTGTTAAAAGTTTTTTCCGCATAACCCATACCATAAAACTGGCCTTTCTCCATCAAGATGAAACTTTGTTCTGCGGCTTCCCGTCCTTCATCATAAATAATAAATGTTGGCATATTAGTTTTAAGATATTGAATTGCTTGTAAAACACGTGTATTATAAACCTCGGCAGGTTCTGTTCCTAAACATGCACCATTACAATGATGGTTAATTATACCAGAACATGTTTCTTCATTTTTCTGAACAAAACACAATTTTGGACATAGATTAAAATCGATCATTAGTTTTCTGAGCAATTCATAACCTTCCAACATTAAACCAAAACTATAAATGGATTGTTGGTATTTTTTCTTTTTACCGATTGCTAATCGAATATAACCATTCTGATCTTCAAACTGATAAAGTGCGTATCCTTGATCAAAACGTTTTAAAGAACGGTTATGCTCCGGCCATAACCGTTTAATTTCTGTGGCTTCTAAAATCAAAGACATTAATTCTGTACCGCAAATCTGCCAGGTAATATTGTAAATATCGCGCAGAAAATTTTGTCGTTGTCGATTTGGGTTATTACCGGAGAAATGTGAATTTACTCTCTTTTTAATATTTTTTGCTTTTCCTACATAGACAACTTTTCCCTTTTGATCATGGAAATAGTAAACACCCGGATTTTTAGGTAATTCATCCATCAAATATTTAGGTAAATGCGGAGGTAAAAGCTGCTCTTTAGATTTTATAAGCAACGAATGCTGCACATGTCTGTCTTTATCCTGTGCTAAAAGCATTGAAAATAACGTGGCTGTTGCAAATGCATCACCCATTGCGCGATGTCGGCTATCATTATCTATTCCTAATTGGTGGCAAAGTTTACCTAAACTATAAGAAGGATATCCCGGAATAATTTTACGGCTTAACCTAACTGTACACAACTTTTTACAATCTAAATTGAAACCTGCAGCTGCTAAATGATATCGGACAAAAGAATAATCAAAATTTACGTTATGAGCAATAAAAATTTTATCCTGGAGTAAATCAAAAATTTCTGAAGCAACATCTGCAAAAACCGGTGCTTCTTTTACCATATCATTATTGATACCAGTTAACGCCTGAATATATATAGGGATAGGTTGCTGAGGATTGATGAGTGATTGAAAACGATGATATACCTTTTCCCCATCGTGCAAAACGATAGCAATATCCGTAATTCCGTTTGCACTGGCATGGCCACCCGTCGTTTCAATATCAACAATTGCGTACATAAAATTTAATTTCGGCTAAAATTTAAGCGCCATAAAGATATGTAAAACTAAATTTGTTAGTAGAAAAGTTAGTTTGATATCAAGAAAAAAGACTTAATTTTTACATGATAAAAGAAGCATCTGATCGTAACCAAAATTCTTTCCGGCTTTATATCAAATTTTCTAACTTCACCCCAAATCATTTTTAAAATACATGAAATTATTGGAAGGAAAAGTAGCATTGGTAACAGGTGCTTCTAAAGGAATAGGACAAAAAATTGCCGAAAAATTTGCAGAACATGGTGCAAAAGTTGCATTTACTTATTTGTCTTCTGTGGAGAAAGGGCAAGCTTTAGAACAGGAACTACAGCAATTTGGTACACAGATAAAAGGTTATCAATCAGACGCTTCTAAATTTGAGGAAGCTGAAAAACTGATCAATGATATTGTTGCAGATTTTGGTACGATTAATATCGTAGTAAACAACGCCGGTATTACCAAAGATGGTTTGCTGATGCGTATGACGGAACAAAACTGGGACGAGGTTTTAAATGTTAACCTAAAATCCATTTTTAATGTGACAAAAGCAGCATCGAAAATTATGATGAAAAACAGAAACGGCGTTTTTATCAATATGAGTTCTGTAGTGGGCGTGCAGGGAAATGCTGGTCAGGCCAATTATGCAGCATCAAAAGCCGGAATTATTGGTTTTTCAAAATCTATTGCAAAAGAATTAGGTTCGAGAAATATCCGGACAAATGTGGTTGCGCCAGGTTTCATCCGTACGGAAATGACGGATGTTTTAGATCCGAAAGTGGTACAAGGCTGGACAGATGCCATTCCGTTAAAACGTGCCGGTGAAACAGAAGATGTAGCAAATATGTGTGTTTTTCTGGCTTCGGATTTGAGTGCATATGTAACCGGACAAGTGTTTCCGGTGGATGGCGGGATGTTGTAAATCTATCTCGATGCTTCTTTTATCACAATAAATTTTGGCTGAAAACGTAATCAAAAATACAATCTTAAATATGGCTGCTTCCCGCGGAGCGGATAAAACAATTTGTCCGTCCGAAGTTGCAAGGTTTTTATTTGGTGAGAACTGGCGAAAAGAAATGCAAACGGTACGCAATGCGGCTTTTGAGTTAGCAGAAGAAAATCGAGTTGTAGTGATACAAAAAGGCAAAAAAGTTGAGCCGGAAAATTTAAAAGGGCCAATCCGAATTAAAATTATCAACTCCAAAACTTAAACTAAACCGTTTTTAAACCTGATTATGCTGTATTTATTTTCGGTTTCTTGGGGTAATGTTTCTGGCTGGTGGACAATTGCCTGCTTGTTGCTTGGCCTTTTATACAGCTTTTTATTGTATCGGCAACCAATTACGATTAGTAAAATCTGGCGAAATTTACTTTTTACTTTCCGAACAATTACTGTTTTTATCCTGACTTTTCTGTTGCTTGCGCCTTTGTTTAAAACTGTAAATAAACATTTACAAAAACCGTTGATCCTGATCGCAGAAGATAATTCTGCTTCCGTTAAACTTTTCCCGTCGAAAAATTACAAGCCGGAAAATCTTGTTGAGCAGTTAAATCAGCTTAAAAAAACTTTAGGCGATGATTACGAAGTACACGAATACAACTTTAGCAAAACTATTGCTGACGGTTTTACCACAACTTTTGGTGGCAAGCAAACCGATATCGCCCAGGTTTTTACCGCTTTAAACAGCCGTTTTGTAAACCAAAATATTGGTGCCGTAATTTTAGCTTCCGATGGTTTGTATAATCGTGGAAATTCTCCGGTAAACGAAGCACAAAAATTAAAAACCAATATTTACACCATTGCTTTAGGTGATACCACGCCAAAGCGAGATGTGCTGATCGATCACATCAACTACAATAAAACAGCTTTTTTAGGGAATGATTTTAATATTGAAGTTGCAGTTTCCGCTTATCAAACTAAAGGCGAAAATTTAAAATTACAGGTTTTAACGAACGGAAATTTGGTTGCTGAAAAAGTCATCAGCATCAATTTATCAGATTTTAAAAAGACAATTCCGATCAAATTAAATGCTGCTAAAGAAGGCTTGCAGAAATACCAGATCAGCCTGAGATCTGTTGCAAACGAAATTTCTGTTACCAATAATACAGAAACTATTTATGTTGAAGTGCTGGATAACCGCAAAAAAATCTTAATTCTATACAATTCTCCGCATCCGGATATTGCCGCAATCCGCCAATCGCTGGAAAGTAACGAGCGTTATGAAATAAAAACCAGTTTAATAAGCGACTTTAAGGTTTCTGAATTATCGAATTATAATGTGCTTATTTTAGCACAATTACCTGGTAACAATGCAAATATGCAAGGTTTGTTAACACAAAGTGAGCATTTAAAAATTCCTGTTTGGTTTATGCTGGGCGCACAAACTAACGTTTCGCAATTTAATTTAATTCAAAAAGCAATTATGATCAACAGCAATAACCAAGGTATGCAGGAAGTTTTTGCTGCGCCGGATGCTTCTTTTACCAGCTTTATTTTGTCGGATTCTGCTAAAATTAAAATTCAAAATTTCCCGCCTTTGCTTGCTCCTTTTGGCAATTATAGTTTTGCGGGTTCAACTTCTGTTTTGCTGAAGCAGAAAATCGGTTCGGTTTCAACTTCTTATCCGTTGCTGGCTTTTGCAGAGAATGATAACCGTAGAATTGCCGTTTTGGCTGGCGAAGGTTTGTGGCACTGGAAGTTAAATGAGTTTCAGCAATATGGAAATCATCATACAGTGGATGAGTTACTTTCGCAGGCCGTTCAATATTTATCAGCTAAAAATGATCATAAACAGTTTACTGTTTCTCCCGTAAAGCCTGTTTTTGATGAGGATGAAAACCTAATTTTGAATGCAGAATTGTATAATAAAACCTATGAACTGGTTAACCAGCCTGATGTTGCCATTACAGTTAAAAATAAAAATGGAAAAACTTATAGTTACCAGTTTTCGAGAAATGGTAAATCTTATGAGTTAGATGCAGGAAATTTGCCTCCCGGCGAATATTCTTATGAGGCAAAAACCAAATTAGGAAATGAAAATTTTAAAGCAGTCGGAATTTTCAACATTAAAACTTTAATAGCCGAAGCCAGTCAAAGTGCTGCTGATCATCAACTTTTGTATTTGCTGGCGAAGCAAAGCGGAGGCGAAATGGTTTTTCCAGATGAGATTAATCGGTTAGTAAACCTGATCCGTAAAAACGAAAATATCAAAACGATTGCTTATCAGGATTCAACATATCACGAATTGGTTGATGAAAAATGGATTTTCGCTTTGCTTTTGCTTTTGCTAAGCACCGAATGGTTTTTGCGAAGAAGAAACGGTGAGGTTTAACTAATACTTCTTTTATCGGCTAAAAATTGATTTCTTTTCTTTTTTCTCGGTAACAATTACAAACACATCCTCGTCGGCCTTTTTCATCAAATATTTTTCTCGGGCAAATTTTTCTAATTTTTCTTTGTTGGAAGTCAATTCATTCAGTTCTTTTTGAACTTGGGCAGTTTCTTTAGTATAAAATTCATGCTCTTCTTTCAACTTATTTAGTTGCTGGCGATACTCGTATTGCGAAAGCAAATCGTTCCGGTCAAAAAAGATCAGCCACACCAAAAATATAACACTGATTAAAAAATATTTATTTTTAAATAAATCGAACAGGCGTTGCATGTAAAAAAACGATTGAATTTTCATTTAAATATAAATAAGTATCGGGCTAATGTGCAAATGTATTTTACGCTAATTAAAAAGGTTTGTTTAAACTTAAACAGTTTAAACAAACCTGTCTCAAATAATTGTACTATAAAAAGTTAAGGTTTTTATGCCGATAAAAGAAGCATATCAGCACCAGTAATTTAACTTGAAGTTCGCTGGCGTTGTCCGCTTGGTTTTTTTCCACGGAAGTTGTTGCCTCCGGCATTGTTCCTGCTTCCTTTATTGCTGTTTCTTTGATTAACCTGCTGTTTTTGCGCCATCATCGGTTGTTTTGGCTGATAAGGATGATCTGCAGCCGGAATAGTTTTATTGATCAGTTTATGAATATCTGTTAAAAATTCCATTTCTTCTGCATCGCAAAAAGAAAGTGCAATCCCGCTGGCACCTGCACGACCCGTCCGACCAATCCGGTGTACATACGTTTCCGGAATGTTCGGCAATTCATAATTGATGACGTGTGTTAATTCGTCAACATCAATTCCTCGTGCAGCAATATCGGTAGCAACTAAAATACGAGTAGTTCTTGCTTTAAAATTGCTTAACGCGCGTTGTCTCGCATTTTGAGATTTGTTTCCGTGGATAGCTTCGGCAGTAATATTTGCACGTAGTAAATCCTTTACCACTTTATCTGCGCCATGTTTTGTTCTGGTAAAAACCAAAGCCGTACGGATATCTTTATCTTTTAAAATGTGCAATAAAAGTGATCTTTTATCTTCGCGATCTACGTAAAACATCGCTTGCTCAATTGTTTCGGCAGTGGAAGAAACCGGTGTTACTTCTACTTTTTCCGGATTTCGCAAAATTGTATTTGCCAATTGCTGGATTTCGGAAGGCATGGTAGCCGAGAAAAATAACGTTTGCCGTTTTTGCGGGAGTTTTGCAATTACTTTTTTAACATCGTTTACAAAACCCATATCCAGCATACGGTCAGCTTCATCTAAAACCAAAATCTGGATATGTTCCAGGTTTACAAAACGCTGGTTCATCAAATCAAGCAAACGGCCAGGTGTTGCTACCAAAATATCAACGCCGCGTTTTAACGCTTCTGTTTGTGGATTTTGAGAAACACCGCCAAAAATAACCAGATGTTTTAAACCTAAATTGCGGCCGTATGCAGTAAAACTTTCTTCAATTTGGATGGCAAGCTCTCTGGTTGGCGTTAAAATTAATGACTTAATGGTTTTTTGTTCTTTGTGCTGCTGTTTTTGCTGATATAAAAGCTGCAAAATCGGGATTGCAAAAGCTGCAGTTTTTCCGGTTCCGGTTTGCGCGCAGCCTAACAAATCTTTTCCTTGTAAAATTAATGGGATAGATTGTTCCTGGATTGGCGTGGGCTGTGTATAACCCTCGTGTTTTAAAGCCTTGAGGATAGGCTCAATTAAATTTAATTCTTCAAATAACATGAAATTTGTACTAAAATGTGCTAACACGACTGTATTAGCGGTCAGGTGATGTGCTTAAGATCAAAGCCGGTAATAGAGCGGGTAATAATGCTGCGAAGATACGGTTAAATTTTGGATGTTATAATGAGACGATCTTTCTAAACCCAAAAACAAAAAAGCCAGCTTTTGCGGCTGGCTTTTGCAATACTTCTTTTATCGGTTAAAAAGCTACTTCTTCAAAAATTTAAAATTTTTACCGATGAATTTTGCATCGCTGCCTAATTCTTCTTCAATACGCAGTAATTGATTGTATTTTGCAATCCGGTCTGAACGAGAAGCAGAACCAGTTTTAATTTGTCCGCAGTTTAAAGCAACCGCTAAATCTGCAATGGTAGAATCTTCGGTTTCGCCGGAACGGTGGCTCATTACAGAAGTATAACCGTTTGTTTGGGCCAAAGTAACCGCATTAATGGTTTCGGTTAACGAACCGATTTGGTTTACTTTTACCAATATGGAATTGGCAACATTCATATCGATGCCTTTTTGTAAACGGGTTGTATTGGTTACAAACAAATCATCACCAACTAACTGCGTTTTATTTCCTAATTTTTCTGTTAAGGAAGCCCAGGCAGACCAGTCATCCTCAGCCAAACCATCTTCCAGAGAAATAATCGGATATTTGTTAACCCATTCTGCCCAGTAATCAACCATTTGATCGGAGCTCAACTGGCGGTTATCAGATTTTTTAAAAGTATATAAACCGGTTGCTTCGTCATAAAACTCGGTAACGGCCGGATCCATCGCGATAAAAATATCTTCGCCCGGTTTGTAACCTGCTGCTTCAATTGCTTGTAAAACAGTTTCGATCGCTTCTTCGTTGGAAGCAAAATCCGGCGCGAAACCACCTTCATCACCAACATTAGTCGAATATCCCTTTTTCTTCAATACTGTTTTTAGCGTATGAAAAACCTCGGCTCCCCAGCGTAAAGCTTCAGAAAAAGAAGGCGCACCAACCGGCATCACCATAAATTCCTGAAAATCTACTTTATTATCAGCATGCGAACCGCCGTTTAAAATATTCATCATCGGTATCGGAAGCGTATTTGCATTTACGCCGCCAATGTAGCGGTACAAAGGCTGGTGGCTTTCCTGTGCGGCAGCTTTTGCAGCAGCCAGTGAAACGCCCAAAATAGCGTTGGCACCCAAGTTTCCTTTATTCTCGGTTCCGTCAATCTCGATCATCAACTTATCGATGGCATTTTGCTCAAAAACATCTATGCCGCTTAATTCTTTCGCCAGTTTGTCGTTTACGTTTGATACAGCCTGTAAAACGCCTTTTCCCTGGTATTTGGTTTTGTCATTATCCCGAAGTTCAACCGCTTCGTGGGCACCTGTAGAAGCACCGGAAGGTACGGCTGCCCGTCCCATTGCACCGTTTTCAGTTAAAACATCTACTTCAATAGTAGGATTTCCCCGTGAATCCAGGATTTGGCGGGCGTGTACATCAATTATTAAACTCATATTTGAAAATTTTCAGGTTGATTAATTCAACTTAGTGTAGATTTTACACAAGCGTTTCTGTAAGGCCAAATATACAAATTGCAAGTATTTATGTGGTAAAAGAAGCAAGTTTAACAATAAGTTAATGGCTCATGGGTAATGGCTCATTGTTCATAGCCATGTTCCTGCTCTCCGCTCTTATCTCTTTGCTCAACCCCCTTCACCTTATTCCCACTTAAAAGTTTTTATGGCAACTGCATAAATCCCAATCCCCCAAATAGCCAGGATCAATAACTGATGGCTAACATCCGTTAAGCCGGCACCTTCAAAAGCAACTTTTCGCATGGCATCATTCAGGTAAGTTAAAGGCAGTGCTTTGCTAATGGGTTGCAGCCAAGACGGAAAGGCGTTAATGGAAAAAAACGTCCCGGAAAGCAGGAATTGCGGCAGCGTAACAATGTTGGCAATCGGCGGCACAGAAGTTTCGTTTTTGGCAATTCCGGAAATGGTAAAGCCAAATCCCATAAAAACAATGACACCAACTGTTGCCAGAACAAGCATGTTGATGACGGTTATAAAACCATGGATCAGTGTAAAACCAAAAGCAAAATGACCGATCAGGATGATGAACAAAGCACCAATCAAAGCAAAAGTGATACGCGCCAAAGCTTCGCCTAAAACAATACTGAAACGCTGCACCGGTGTGGCAAAAAAACGTTTGATAACCAGCGTTAACCGTAAACTTATAAACACGAATGCCGTGCCGAAAACGCCTGTGCTTAATAAAGAAAAACCTAATTGTCCGGGCAAAATAAAGTCGATGGTTTTATATACACGGCCTTCCACGGTTGTTTCGCGTAATTCGGCAACCGGTTTTGGTGCGCCCGGCGCATGCATATTTATTTGATAAAAAACGTTATTAAGTAGTGATTTTAAAATATTTCCGTTTGCTAACGAAGCTTTAGTGTACTGAACGCTAACCGTATAAGCAGGAAGTTTACCCGGATTGGTGTGTATATCGATAATACCATCCAACCGGCCTTTTTCCAAATCCTTTTTCATTTCCTCTGCACTTTGGGTTTCTACCAGTCGGATAGCCGGTATTTTTTTTAAAGCCTGATAAATCGGGTTCTGTTGATTATTATCTTTTGCTACGCCAACATCAAGCTTTATCCCGCCGCCACCGATAAAACCAAAAACCAGGATAAAGATCAGCGGAAAAGCCAGCGTGAAAACCACGGCAGACGGACTACGCAAAATAGAACGAAAACTGGCTTTCGACATTGCCAACGTAGCTTTTACATTACTATATTGTTGAGGCATGATTTTTTAGGTTTTCAACTTTCTGCTATCAGCTTTCAGCTTGCATAAAAATTTATAATAATTATATGTTGAATTTACTTGATGGGGATTGCATAAGCTGATTGCTGACAGCTAAAAACGATCGCTTCTCTTTATATCTCCCGCAATTCTTTCCCGGTTAAATTGATAAAAACATCTTCCAAATTCGCACTTTTTACCTGCTTCTCCCGTTCAAAACCTGATGCAACCAATTGATCAATAAAATGATCGGGTGAATCAATACCGATAATTTTACCGGCATCAACAAAAGCCACACGATCACATAAAATTTCGGCTTCGTCCATATAATGTGTGGTGATGACAACTGTTGTCCCTTCGCTGCGGATACTGCGGATTAAATCCCATAAATTTCGCCTTGCCTGCGGATCTAAACCAGTTGTTGGCTCATCTAAAAAAACAATTCTGGGATTATTAATGAGTGTTGTGGCGATAGAGAAACGCTGTTTTTGTCCGCCTGAAAGTTCTTTATATTTCGCTTTTGCTTTATCAGTGAGGGAAACTTTGGCCAGCATTTCCATCGGGCTAACATTAACTCCGTACAAACCGGAAAATAGTTCGATCAGTTCCGTCAAAGTTAAATTCGGATAATAACCGGCCGCCTGCAATTGCACGCCGATCCGTTTTTTGATGCTGCCGGCATCTTTATCTACCGAAAAGCCATCAACAAAAACCTCACCCGAAGTTTTATCCCGAAGGGTTTCCAAAATTTCTAAAGTAGTGGTTTTCCCGGCACCGTTCGGGCCAAGCAAACCGAAAATTTCTCCTTCAAAAACTTCAAAATCAACCTGATCAACAGCAACAAAATTGCCATACTTTTTTACCAGGTTTTTTACCGTGATGATAGGTTGTTTTACCATACTGTAAAAATGAAATATAATATTGAAATATTAGCAGGATTTAGCTGAAGCGGAAGAAAAAATTTCTCCAAAAAAATACCGGTAAAAGAAGCATGGCTGAATAACCTGATGCTTCTTTTACCGGATAAAATTACTTGCCGTTTGCAGCGCGTGTAGCCGTAACCTGCTTTAGTGTAACTGCGCTTGCCTTGTTACCAAAACTGCTGCGTACATAAGTTAAAACGTCGGCAATTTCCTGGTCTTTTAAATAATTGAAAGCAGGCATTACGTTAGAATAATATTCGCCGTTGATTTCTACATCTTCTTTAAAACCGTTCAATATCACTTTAACCAACCGGGTTTGATCTCCTAAAACCCAAATCGTTTTTATTAACGGCGGGTTCATACGCGGTACGCCTCCGCCATCGGCCTGATGACAGGAAACACAATTCTGGGTAAACACAATTAAACCGTTTGCCGCAGAAGTTTTGGCTTCCGCCGAAACGGGTTTTGCTTTAGGTTTTGGCTTTTGTTGAGTTTGTGCAATCACAAAACCGAACGGTAAAAATAGTAAAACAAGAATTATTTTTTTCATCAATCTATTATTTCCCGTTATAACTGATTTTGTAGATAGTACCTTTAGAATCGTCCGAAACATATAGCGAACCATCAGGGCCTTGCGCTAATCCGCATGGGCGATGATCTGCACGGCCGGATTGTGCTTTATCGGCACTTCCGGCGAAATTATCGGCAAAAACTTCCCATTTATCGGTTGCTGGTTTGCCATTTTCAAACGGAACGAAAACAACAAAATAGCCGGCCTGCGGTTCTGGTGCGCGGTTCCAGGAACCGTGAAAAGCAATAAATGCGCCATTTTTATATCGTGCAGGAAATTTATTCCCGGTATAAAACAGCAATCCATCCGGAGCTAAATGGCCGGGAAAAGCAATTGCAGGTGTGATCGCGTTTACCGCGGCTTCCTTTTTGCCGTCGCCGCCGTATTCCGGCATCATAATTTTTTTCTTCTGCATCGGATCGTAATATAAATACGGCCAGCCGGCATTATCTCCTTTTTTTATCGCATACAAACATTCAGCCGGTAAAACTGCTGATTGCTGCACAGTATATAAATCCGGGAAAATATCATGTAACTGGTCGCGGCCATGTTGCATCACAAAAAGCTGGTTATCCTGCTGGTTCCAATCCAAACCAACAACATTGCGCAAGCCGGTTGCATAACGGGTACCATCGCCATAAGTCTGGTTTAATTTATCTGCCTTAAACTGCCAGATACCACCGGCAGAATCCAATATCGGACAAGGCTGCATCCCCATAGAACCCTTTTGGCGATCGTGCTCCTGGCAGGAGTTGGAATACGCACCAATGTTTACGTAGATGTTTCCTTCGTTATCCAAGGTAACAGATTTGGTTTCGTGCTCATGGCGGTTAATCAGGCCTTTTACAATTTCCTCCGGTTTTGTTCCGTTAATAACATGTTGCCGGTTATCTAACTTGTAACGATAAACGTTTTCGTTTGAAGAAGCATACAAATAACCGTTTTTGATGATCATTCCCGTTCCGCCGTAATCGCCGAAACCGGTAATATCATCGGCTTTGCCATCGCCGTTTTTATCGTGCAGCATCAAAATACCTTTTCCATTTTTTACACGGGCAAGTTTTACATAAATATCGCCGGAATTGGTAATTGCGATGTGCCTGGCCTGGCCTAAGTTATCGGCCACAATTGAAGCAGAAAAACCTGTAGGTAATTTTAAACCGGCTTCGTCCGCTGCTTTTTTACTTTTAATAGGTACTGTTTTTGCGGCAAAAAAAAGTGTTGCACCTGCTATGGCAGCCGTTATGACGGCTATTTTTGTGGTAGTTTTTTTCATATTTTGTTAAATAAATTATTAGCAGAACAGTTAAAAACCAGGTTAAGTTTTACGGGATACGCATTGTTTAAAAGTGTAATACTTCTTTTACAAGGATAAAAATAGTAATCGTTTTATCAGAATTTATCTGCCTTAAAAATATTTGTGTGCGATAGAAATTATCAAGCTTCCGAGAATTTTCTGCATCTTCGTTTCAACAAAAACTAATCAACCATGAAAAAATTATTATTGTGTTTAATTGCTGGGACTTTATTTACAACTTTTTCTGCCACTGCGCAAATGGGAAAAGGCCCGCGCCCAAGTTTGCCCGATACCGTTAAAGCCACTACCAACAGCGGTGTAAATGTTGAAATTGATTACAGCCGCCCTTTAGTTAAAGGCCGTACCATTGGTAAAGATTTGGAGCCGATGGAAGGCAAAGCCTGGCGTGCCGGTGCTAACGAAGCCACAACTTTTGTATTTAGTAAAGATGTTAAAGTAGAAGGAAAAAGCTTGCCGGCAGGTAAATACTCCTTTTTCACCATTAAAAACGGTAACGAATGGACATTGATTTTTAATTCGAAGTGGAAAATTTGGGGTACAACTTATGAGGACAATAAAGGCAGCGACGTGTTACAGGTAAAAGTTAAGGAAGCCAAAGCACCGTCTTTTGCAGAAAAAGTTACTTATACCATTGCTAAAAACGGAAAAGTAGACTTGACGTGGGGAAATTACCTGGTTAACTTTACCGTAAAATAAATAGCAGTTACCATATTTAATAGCTACCTTAGCAGAATTATAAATTAATATTACAATGCAAAAAGAAGGTACAGTTAAATTTTTTAACGAAACAAAAGGATTCGGATTCATCATCCCAGAAAATTCAGGAGAAGAAGATGTATTCGTTCACTCATCTGGTTTAATTGATCAGATCCGTGAAAACGACAAAGTAAAATACGATGTTGAGCGTGGCAAAAAAGGCCTGAACGCGGTAAATGTACAAGTTATCTAATCCAAGATATAAAATTCATTAATCGTTGAAAAAAAGCTGCTTCTGATAAGAAAGCAGCTTTTTTTATGGAGTAAAAATTTTTAAAAGCTTTACACAACTACTTCTGATAAAAATATGTCAGAAGGAATTCCTAAAAATTTGTGAAGAGATTTCGCCATTTTAAGTGTAAGTTCTCTTTTGCCGGATAATACAAGCGAAACATGGCCTTTGCTTCCAATAATTTGCTCTAAATCTTTAGCTTGTAACCCTTTTTCTTCCATTTTTAGCTTGATAACCTCTATTGGGTTTAATTCAGGAATAATAACATTTTTGTCTTCATAATCTTTTACCAGAACTAATAGCAGTTCCAGTTCTTCAAACTCTATATCACCAGGTTCAGCATGAAAAATGCTGATTGTACGTTCAAGAGCTTTTTTGTACTCAGGTTCACTTTTAATCACTTTCCAATCGTTCATATCTCTTTTGGTTTGATAAGTAGTATTAAATCTCTATGTGTTTTATTGTAGTAGCATTAATTCGGTCATATTCTTTATGTGTACCAAACCAAATAATGTATATAGCTTGTGTTTTAATGTTGATAGCGGTAATCAATCTAAAATCATTACCTTTTATATTAAAAATTACACGATGGTTAACTACAATACTTGCATTGCCAAATACTTCTTTTAATTCATTTAAACTATTAAATTTTTTGGCTCCAAGATCTTTTAACCAAAGTAGTAGTGCTGTTTTAGCTAACGGATATTGCTGTATATAATAAACAATAGTTCTTTTTGTTATTACATTCACAACTTCTCTTATTTAAACCGAAGTAAAACCAAGTAAAAGTTTTCATTTTGAAAACTTTTACTTGGTTTTACTCTTCCACAATCTCAATTACTCTTCCAACTTGTCCGTCTTCCAATCTAACTTTAATTCCACGGGAGTGAAAAGCCGAACTTGTCAGCAAGTCTTTTACAAAACCTCTGGTACGTTTGCCGCTGCGCTGGTCTTTTTTCAGGATGATATCAACTTCTAAACCCGGATAAATGTCACTTCTGTTTTGTCCGTTCATAGTTAGTTCAATAAATTTTCAATTGCTTCATTTACTTTTTTGAACGGAAATTGCGCTAACAGTTCATCCATGCATTCCGTTATTTCCTCGTTGCACAAATTACCGATGCTGCCTTCGTGCGTATGGTTTACTGTTTTTACCGGGTTAAAAGAAGCATCTTCGATTGAAGCACCAATTTGTTTATATGCTTCGCGGAAAGGAATGCCGTTTAAAACCAGCTTGTTGGTTTCTTCTACACTAAACAAATATTTGTAACGCTCATCCTCCAGGATTGCTTCTTTTACCGATATATTTTTGAGCATAAAAGTTGCCATCTGCAAACAATCTTTCAGATCTGCAAAAGCCGGGAACAGCGTTTCTTTTAGCAATTGCAGATCGCGATGATAACCCGAAGGTAAATTGGTAGTCATCAAAGCCAAATCATTCGGCAAAGCCTGAATTCGATTACATTTGCCGCGCATAATTTCCCAAACATCCGGGTTTTTTTTGTGCGGCATAATGCTGGAACCGGTCGTTAGCTGATCAGGATATCTCACAAAGGCAAAATTCTGACTCAAATACAAACATTGATCCATCGCCATTTTAGCCAGCGTGGCAGCGATAGCAGATAAACTTTGTGCAATAATTCGTTCTGTTTTTCCGCGGCCCATCAAAGCATAAACTACGTTATAATTCAGGCTTTCAAAACCTAACAGTTTTGTGGTTAACGTCCGGTTTAACGGGAAAGACGAACCGTACCCGGCCGCCGCACCTAATGGATTTTTATTGCTGATTTTATAAGCAGCCAAAATCATCTCCAAATCATCCACCAAACTTTCAGCATAAGCACCAAACCACAAACCAAAAGAGGAAGGCATGGCAATTTGCAAATGTGTATAACCCGGCAGCAATATATTTTTATGCTGATTGCTTAGTGTGATTAATAAATTGAAAAGGATTTTGGTTTGTTCAACTATTTCCTGTAATTCATGACGGAAAAATAGTTTCAGATCAACTAAAACCTGATCGTTACGGGAGCGGCCGCTATGAATTTTCTTGCCAGCTTCGCCGATTCGTTGCGTTAGCAGCCATTCAATTTGCGAATGCACATCTTCTACTTCGGCCGAAATACTGAAATTTCCGGCTTCAATTTCAGCATAAATTAATTTTAATTCCTGCTGAACTAAAGTCAAATCTTTGGCACTCATCAAACCGATACTTTCCAGCATTTGCGTGTGGGCGAGGGAACCCAAAACATCAAAAGCGGCCAGTTGCAAATCAAATTCCCGATCACGGCCAACCGTAAAATTTTCTACCGATTGATTTACAGAAATGTTTTTTTGCCAGATTTTCATAGTTATATTTTGAGGCGAAAGTTAAGGTGATGATACTGTTTTTATCGGTTATTTTTCAGCAATGATCTATGAACCATATGCTATCAGCTTTTATCACACCAACTGATCCAGCATTTTAATATATAATTTGATACCTTCTTTAATTTCGTCTACATAAATAAACTCATCCGCCATATGCGAACGGCCGGAATCGCCGGGGCCTAATTTAACGGAAGGAATATCTAAAAGCGATTGATCGGAGGTAGTAGGCGAGCCGTAAGTTGTACGGCCTAAAGCAATTCCGGCCTGCACAACCGGATGATTTTTACTGATAGAAGAAGGTTTTAAACGGATTGATCGCGGTTTTACTTCACAATCCACATACTGGCGGATGATTTCCAAAACTTCTTCATTTCGATAAGCATCTGTTACGCGCACGTCAACCGTAAAAGTGCAAGTTGCCGGGACAACGTTATGCTGCGAACCTGCATTAATAATGGTAACCGACATTTTAATCGGCCCGAAAACCTCAGATTCTTTTGGGAAACGGTAGCTGCGGAACCATTCAATATCTTTAAAAGCTTTATAAATGGCATTGTCGCCTTCTTCCCGTGCGGCATGGCCGGCGCGGCCAAAACTGGTACAATCCAAAACCATTAAACCGCGTTCTGCAATGGCCAGCTGCATTAAAGTCGGTTCGCCCACAATCCCAAAATCCAGATTTCCCAGTTGAGGCACAATTAGTTCCAGGCCATTATTTCCGGAGATTTCCTCTTCCGCAGTAGTTGCCAAACAGAAATTATATTTTAAATTTTCTGCTGAAAAATAGTGGATAAAAACAGCAATCAGCGAAACCAAACAGCCGCCGGCATCATTGCTGCCCAAACCGAAAAGTTTTTCGTTTTCTGTAATTGCATCAAAAGGATCGCGCGTATAACCGGAGTTCGGTTTTACGGTATCATGGTGCGAATTAAGTAAAATGGTTGGTTTTGCCGGATCAAAATGCTGGTTCCAGGCCCAGATGTTGTTCAGTTTGCGATAAGTTTTAACGCCGTGATCTTCTAAAAAAGTGTTAATGATTTCGGCAGTTGCTGTTTCTTCCCGACTAAAAGAAGGTGTTTTAATTAAAGTTTGCAGCAGTTGTAATGATTTTTGAAACAGAATATCTGTACTGAACATAAAAAAATTTATTCGGCCAATGATCAAATTCGGAAGTCAAAAATAGCATTTTGTTCAGGAAGAAAGGAACTTATAAACGATGGAAATTACAGGAATGATGATCCGGCTTTCTTCTATAAATCAAAAAACCTGACCGTATTTTTTTGGTGCTAAAAGAAGTATCAATCATACGAGTGATGCTTTAGGTTAAGATTATAAGTAAAAACAAATAAGTTTTCTGGTGGATTTAAAACAAGGATTATGTTTAAAAATTACTGTTTTTTATGGCGTTAAAAGAAGTATAATATCTTCCTCAAATATTAATTATATTGATAAGAAAATTGCCGGATAACCTTTAATTTGATCAAAAACGAACCCAATTAAAAGAAACTATTTTTCGTTGTTCTGTGTTAACACAATATGAACGGGAACGTATTTTTTTTAGTAAAAGATCCAAAAGATGCCTGTCGGGATATCATACGTTCCAGAGATACTGGTCTCAGAATCAGGGTTTACTGTTTAAGTGAAATCGATTTTAAACCGCATCCGGATGAAATCCAATTGTATGCGGATGACCACGGAGATTTACTTGCTTTTGAAACAATCAACATCAAAGCCGAAGATGCACTGGATATTGCTTCGGCCATACAATGGTATGCAAAATATATCGGTTACCCGGAAATGGAAATTTTACCCGAAGATCCGCGTTCCGAATATAACTTTGATTAATACTTCTTTTACCGATACATTTCTCGAACTTGCTGCTTAACCGATCAGAAAATTCAGTTAAGCTTTTTTATGTCGATCATTCTTGTAATTTTGGATGATGCCAGTTAAAAACAACACCATTTTAGGTATGCTGATTGGATTGATACTTCCTTTATCAGCCTATTTTATTGCGGATGTGCTTTTAAAAAACGCAACTGTTGCAGGTAAACCCGGCGTTCCTTATCTCATTGCGGTTGCCATCAACCTAATTTTCCTGAAATATATTTATAAAGCCGGTTCTGATAAAGCCGGGACAGGTTTGCTGGTGATTACTTTTATTATCTTGCTGCTCACTTTTACCTTCAAAATAAAGCTCCGTTAACCATGAAATATTATTTAATAGCCGGAGAAGCTTCCGGCGATTTACATGGTGCAAACCTGATGGCTGCTTTAAAAGTGAGAGATGCGAAAGCAGAATTTCGTTTTTACGGCGGAGATTTAATGCAGGCGGCGGGCGGAACGCTGGTAAAACATTATGCCGATATGGCTTACATGGGTTTTGTAGAAGTTGCTCTGAACATCCGCAAAATCCTGAAAAATATGAAAAGCTGTAAGGAAGATATTGCTGCCTGGAAGCCGGATGTTGTTATTCCGATTGATTTTCCGGGCTTTAACCTCAAAATTGCTGCTTACTGTAAAAAACAAGGTTTCCCGGTTTTCTATTATATTTCGCCAAAAATTTGGGCTTGGAACCAAAAGCGCGTATTAAAAATTAAAAAAGTGGTTGATAAAATGTTCTGCATTTTACCTTTTGAAGTAGATTTTTATCAATCCTGGGATATGAAAGTGGATTATATCGGCAATCCGTTATTAGATGCTGTTTCTGCTCATCAAAAAAATCCAGATTTTCTCCGGCAAAACCAGCTCGATGAAAGACCGATAATCGCTTTATTGCCTGGCAGCCGTAAGCAGGAATTAAAAGGGATTTTACCCGAAATGCTGCAAATTACCGGTCAGTTTCCGGGTTATCAGTTTGTAATTGCCGGCGCACCTTCTTTCAGTCACAATCATTATACTTCTTTTACCGGCAAAAAAAATGTGCCGGTTATCTTCAGTCAAACTTATGATTTACTGGAATATGCAAGCGCGGCTTTAGTTGCTTCGGGCACGGCAACTTTGGAAACTGCCTTATTTCACATTCCGCAAGCGGTGCTTTATAAAGGAAACCCGGTAAGTATCGCTATTGCCCGCGCGTTGGTTAAAATCCGTTTTATCTCACTGGTGAATTTAATTATGGATCGGGAAGTTGTAAAAGAGTTGATTCAGAATGATTGCACGCCGGAAAAAATCAGCAAAGAATTAGAAAGCCTGCTGCATAACCAAACCTACCGCAAAACAATGCTGATTAATTATGATTTGCTGGATGAAAAGATGGGACAAGCCGGTGCTTCTGCAAAAACTGCCGATCTGATGATCAGTTACTTACAAGAAAAAGCTCACTAATAATTAAACCGATATCCTATGAAAAAGATGTCCCTGCTTATTTTGCCGATGCTTCTTTTAGCAGGCATTTGTTCGGCACAAAAACAGCAAACCTTTACTAATCCGTTACTGCCTTCGGGTGCCGATCCGTACAGTTTTTACAAAAATGGTTACTATTATTACACTAATACTTTGCAGGATAGTTTGGTGCTTTGGAAAACCAAAAACTTGGCAGATTTAAAAAATGCCGAGCGCAAAACAATCTGGGTTCCTCCGGCCGGAACTTCATATTCCAGAGACCTTTGGGCACCCGAATTCCACTTTATTAAAGGCAAATGGTATGCTTATTTTGCTGCGGATGACGGAAACAATAACACTCACCGAACTTATGTTTTAGAAAATACTTCTGCGGATCCGTTTGAAGGAAAATGGGTTTTTAAAGGAAAAGTATCGGTTCCTTCGGCTGATAAATGGTCAATCGACAGTGATGTTTTTGAGCAGAACGGACAGCTTTACATGATTTGGTCTGGCTGGGAAGGAAATGTAAACGGCCGGCAAAATATTTATATCGCTAAAATGAAAAACCCGTGGACAATTACCGGTAAGCGAACCATGATTTCTACGCCAACTTTTGCATGGGAACGAAACGGCGATCTGAATGATGCAAACAATCTGTCGCATATTGATGTAAATGAAGGGCCACAATTTTTAAAACATGGAAACAAAATATTTGTAATTTATTCTGCAAGTGGTTGCTGGACAGATTTTTATGCATTAGGAATGATTACTGCTTCTGCAAAAAGCAATTTGTTAAATGCTGCTTCCTGGAAAAAATCAGCAGAACCGGTGTTTAAGCAATCACCGGAAAACGGCGTTTACGCGCCCGGCCATAATTCGTTTTTTAAATCGCCTGACGGTAAGGAAGACTGGATTTTGTATCATGCAAATTCAGAACCGAACCAGGGTTGCGGGCGTGACCGTTCGCCAAGAACGCAAAAATTTACCTGGGATAAAAACGGAATGCCGAATTTCGGCTTGCCGGTAAAAGTAGAAACACCGATAGCGATCCCTGCAAAATAAAAATAGCAATACAATCATAATTTTATGCGGTAAAAACAGTATCGGTACAAAACAAAAAAGTCCTGCTTAGTTAAAGCAGGACTTTTTTGTGAGATTATTTTGCAGCTATGCAATCATTAACTGTTCGCTTTTTAAACGGGTTATGTTTTTGTTAAAAGCAGTTTTTGCTAAACTTATAACTTTTAATTCACCTATAAGTAGGTTTTTAAGTTCTTTATCAAAGGCCTTAACCATTTTATTTGTGGAAGCTTTTTCAATTTTCATCGTAGTAAATTTTTTGATTAGTAACACTTAATTTTTTTTCGGTTTGTCTATATGGTCTTTTTCGGTCAGATTATTTTTTCTGCGTTTTGCCTCGTTAACCTGGCGTGTAAACTGTTCTTCATCACGGGTATCACTCGGTTTTTCCGGATTCGATGGATCTTCCCAGTCTTTTTCGTCAGAAGTTTTTTCGGGAATACTGCTTTTAATAGTCAAATTTCCGTTGTCCATAATTGGTTAGTTTCTAATATGATGCCAGAAGATCTTTATAAATCCAAACAATTTTTCGGGTTCTGCAACTGTGAATGAAAAGTATTAAAAATCAGTATAAGAAATTGTTTGCTAAAATTTACTATTTAGTTGTGCTGTTGGAAATAATAGACAGCTTGTTATAAACGCTGTTCAGAATTTAATTCAGTTTTGGTTTCGACTGTATAGTTTTGCAATTTTCAGTTCAACAGCCTGTTCGTAAACCGAACCTTAATCCCTAATTGAAAATTTTTTATGATTTTAAAAATCTCCTTTAAAGTAGCTTCTTCTATCGTTGTTAAATTATTGATGTGGATATAATTATCAGGTTCTGATTGATGATGAATAATTTGATTGGCCTGGCTTTTTAAACGCATACTCATCAAAAAATAATAGGATTGCGTTAATTCCTGATATTCTGTTTCGGTAAATACACCTTTTTCCTGAAGTGCTTTTAAACGTTCGCCGGTGTTTACCACAAAAATTCTATTTCTTAACGCATAAATCCGTACCAGATCTACAATTGGTGTCATCGCTTTTTTAATGTCGAATACTTCTTTGCTGTCGCGCGTAATGGTGCGGATATTCCTGAAAAAAGTAAGCGGCGGTTCGTATTGTAAAGCGTTGTTTGCCATATGAAAAAAAACTTTTTCCATTGGTTTCACTAATTCGCCATCCAGAAAAGCATGCAAATCATTCATGATAGAAACCTCCCCGTAGATAAAGCGGCAATCAAAAAAAGTAGAAAAGTTAATGATCGTTTCCGGCACGGATTCTTCCATCCATGCAGTATAATTTCTTTTCCAATGCGACAGTGAATGTGTCCATTTCGGATTTTTCGCCATAAAACCACCGGTACAAAAAACGAAGCCGATGCGGTTTAAACGTTCCGAAACGATATCAGCAAACGTTAAAAAATATTCTCTAACCAGTTCGCGGTGCTCGTTCGCTTTATCTTCATAAATAATCGCGTTATCCTGGTCGGTTTTTAAAGTTTGTTCTTTGCGGCCTTCACTTCCCAAAGCCATAAAAACAAATTTTGCCGGCGGTTTGCCCAGTTCTGTAATAACGGATTCTATTACTTTTAGCGTAATTGTATCTGCAATCGTGGTGATTACCTGGTTAACAATTTCGGCATTTACACCACGATCCAGTAGCTGGATAACAAACATCGGTACACGCTGCCATTTTTGTTTTAATTCTGTAACCGATGTAGCAGATTTTACCGACTGGATAAATACCAGCGGCGATTGTGCCTGCTCGCTCAGCAATTTATTCCGGCTTAGAAAACCGACGTAACTGCCGTTTTCTTCTGTTAATAGATAACGTGTTTTAGTGCGGAACATCATCAAAAGTGCTTCGTAAACGTAAGCCTGCACGCTGATGGATACAATTTGATTGTCCATCACTAAACTTACCGGCCCGTTTGCAGCAATTTGTTTAGCCACAACATTATCCCTAATGGTAATATCGGTGAGAAAACCGGTAATTTCTTCCTGCTCGTTTTTTACAAAAATGCAGCTCACTTTTGCCTGCGCCATTTGTGCCGCCGCCAAATAAATTGGCGTATCATGGCTGCAGGAAACAATATCCCGCCGTTCTATGTCAATTATTTTTTTGGAGTAAAGCTGGTCTGCACCAACATTGCTTTCTGCAAAAGAAGCCGGATGTTTAAAAAAGTTGGCAAACTCTTCATTCATCATCCGCCGGCCAAAATCAATGGTAAAAAACTGGAAAAACTGATCAAACGTTTGGCAAAGTGCTTTAAAGTTTTTCCTCGGCAAAAAGTAAACAATGGTACCTTCTTTGGCAATTACGGTTCGTAAAGCACGGTTGCGGTTTAGTAAAATGGATTGGCCGCCAAAACAAAAACCTTCCCGATGGTTTTCTACCAGCCTCATATTGTGCAGGTTATCATAAATAAAGGATTCATATTCGCCTGCCACGATCAAATCCACGCCTTTCATTTTTGTAATTTCCTGCTGATAAATTACTATCTCCTTATCATAAATTACCTTTTGCAACTGCTGCGCCGTGCTGATTAAAGCTTCGGCTGGTAAAAAACTAAACGGCTCTGTTTTTTTAAGAAATTCAAGTGGTTCCACGGTAAATAATTAAAATGAGCAGTAAAAGAAGTATTAAAATTACGACAAGCCAGCCAATAAAACGATTAAACGGATGTTCGTAGCTTTTTTGCGTTTGTTGTTTCAGGATAAAATCATCATTAATTTCACCTCTTTCGGTTAGTTCAAAAAAGCATTCTGCCGTTGCAGTTGCATCAACTAAAGCGTTATGCTGATGCAATAAAGGTTTGTTAAACAGCAATTGATATAAATCGCCCAGGCGTAAATATTTGTTCTGCGGATTTATGATTAAAAATTTTGTAGCCAGCATCGTACAAAAAGTACCGAGGTTGAGTGCAGGGTTTTCTACACCGGAGCGAAAAAAATCTGCACTGATTACGTGGAGGTCAAGTTCCATAAAATGGCCGATCAGCAAGGGTTTGTATTTTTCTAAATCCAGGGCCAGCAATTCCATTACCTGGTGCCGCGGCTGGCCGTGTTTTGTTAGGAAATCGTGCGTAATGCCATGGATACTTTGTGCAGCAGGCGAAATTTTAAAATCATTATTGTTGATGTAATGATTTTCCTGCTTAATAAATTTGCCTTTACAATCGTAAACTAACCAGGAAATTTGGACAGAAAAAGGCCAGTTATTTACTTTGGAATATGGTGCGTTCCATTTTTTTGGTAAACCCGAAGCTTCCGTATCAATAAAAAGCAGGTTATCTGTCACAACTCAAAATCAAGCTCATTTGGTAATTTATTGGCGGTTTAAAAGTACAATGATTTACGGATATGAAGAATTTATCCTATAAAAACAGTATCCGCTGATGAGCTGAATTTGTGTTGTTTAAACCTGAAGATGCTTAATTGATTTTTGGGAGGGAAACTATAAAAGCAAAAACGGAGGAAGTTTTCCTTCATTTTTGCTTTCAAAAATAAGAATTGCAGTAGATTTAAAATTAGGATTTTACTTAGCGTTTGCTAATTTTTGCTGACTTTGATCAGTTTGATAATAAGTAGTTTTAGTGCCGGCGTTGTAAAAATCAACAGTTTCGTTTCCCGCATCTTCTTTAGCCGCCGAAGATTTTGATTTCATTTGGATCAAAAACAACACAAAATTAAATACGCTCGAAAATGCAATTAAGCTAATCATAATCAAAAAATAATATATGAAACCATAAGTAACCAGAACAAGGATCACTGATAGAAAAATCGTATAGAAATAATCTGCCCTTTTCATTTGTCCCTGTTGTTGTAGGAATCTTATACGAAGACAAATATGTCAGGTTGCAATTTTTGATTAAAAAAACTAATTTTTAGGTGATAAAAACAGTACATGTATGTTAGAGCTAACCTTTTGATTTTGAGTTAACAATGTTGCTTTTTTTAATGTTGAAAGCATTGTTAAACAAAATATTTTTTCATGCTTTTCATTTCAAAAAATGTAGAAAATACAGAGGTTAAATTTTTACAATTTTTGGGCTTGCTACTAATCATTTTACCGCAAAATACAGTAAGTATTGCAAGCAATCCGAAAAAGATTAGCCAGATTTTATATATCAACGAAACGATTAAACGGCCGGTAATTCACTAATACTTCTTTTACCGGATAAAAATAAGAAACCGCGTTCCGTACAACAGAACGCGGTTTTTTAGCCGGTAAAAGAAGCATTTATTCAGGCATCCACCGAATCATAAATTGTAACTTTCTCCCATAAATGCTGGCAGTTTTTCACAAATTCCTGGTGCACCGGATGTACCTGATAGCTTTCCTGCTCCTCGGGATTATTAAAAATCAGCAGTAAAGAAAAATCATAAGTTGTGTCAATCACTGGCCTGTTCGTATTTGCTTTTACACCGATATGGATGCTGATTTTTGGTTGGATGGCTGCCAGAGTTTGCAGTCCTGCTAACAAATCTTCTTTGTCTGCATCACTGATTTTATTTTTCAGCCAGAAAAAAACGTGGTGTGTAAACATGGGTTTTAAAATTTTATTTTGTTAGAGAATCGCTTAATTCAACCATTGGTTCGCCTGTACTGAGTATTTGTAATGCTTGTTTTAATGTGCGCTGTAAAATGTTGCACATATTTGCGTTAGAGGTGTTTCCGCAGGTAATCCAGATTATTTGAGGTGGTAATCCATAAGTTTCCAGCAAATTGAGAAAATCAGCATCTTTACTCATAATGATTGCATTTTCAGCTTTAGCCATCATAAATATCTCCAAATCTTTAGCTTCACGTAAACCTAAAGGGCGTACTGATTTAGCTTCAATGTCAGCAAAATTTCTATTGATAAAAGCAGCAACTGCCGGAGAAAGCTGCGCATCAATCCAAATAATCATGCTGTAATTACAGGATGATTGGTTTTATCACGTGCATATTTTACCGCAGCTTCTACATCAGCTAATTCCAGATCGGGTAATTCATCTACAATTTGGTTTTGAGAAAGACCGTTGGATAGTAAATCTAAAATATCAATCACCCGAATCCGCATTCCGCGGATACAAGGATGGCCACCGCATTGTTCTACATTAATTGTAATTCTTGATTTCCAATTCTCCATAAACTTCCTTAATACCCAAATATACAAATTACGCCAACACCTTTTTCCAACTCACCAAATCGCCAATAATTTTTTCCAGGTCATCTGCCTGAACACGTTCCTGCACCATGGTATCGCGGTGGCGGATTGTTACCGTATCATCTTCCAAAGTTTGGTGATCAATCGTAATACAAAACGGCGTACCAATAGCATCCTGGCGGCGGTAACGCTTGCCGATAGAATCTTTTTCGTCGTACTGCATGTTAAAATCGAACTTCAGCTTATCCATAATTTCGCGTGCTTTTTCCGGCAAGCCATCTTTTTTGGTGAGTGGCAAAACCGTTGCTTTAATTGGTGCCAAAGCAGGAGGGAACTTCAACACTACGCGGCTGTCTTTTTTATCGCCATCGCTTAAATCCTGCTCTTCGTAAGCGTTAATCAGCGTCAATAAAAACATGCGGTCTAAACCGATAGAAGTTTCAATTACATAAGGCACGTAGCTTTGTTTTTCTTTGTCAGTTTCCTGCGGATCAAAAAAACGCAGCTTTTTGCCAGAGAATTTTTCATGCTGAGAAAGATCAAAATCAGTACGACTGTGAATACCTTCTACTTCTTTAAATCCAAACGGAAAATCAAACTCAATATCCGTAGCCGCGTTGGCATAATGCGCCAGTTTGGTATGATCGTGGAAACGATATTTTTCCGTAAAAGTTCCCAAAGCTAAATGCCATTTTAAGCGTGCTTCTTTCCAGTGGGCAAACCATTCCATTTCGGTTCCTGGTTTGATGAAGAACTGCATTTCCATCTGCTCAAATTCGCGCATCCGCAAAATAAACTGACGCGCAATTACTTCGTTCCGAAAAGCTTTTCCAATCTGCGCAATCCCGAAAGGAATTTTCATCCGGCCGGATTTCTGCACATTTAAAAAGTTAACGAATATTCCCTGTGCGGTTTCTGGGCGAAGATAAACCTGGTCGGAACCTTCTGCCATCGCACCAAACTGCGTAGAAAACATCAGGTTAAACTGCCGTACTTCTGTCCAGTTACGTGTACCGGAAACCGGATCAGCAATTTCATGTTCTTCAATCAACTCTTTTAAACGGGAAAAATCTTCTGCTTTCAAAGCATCATCCATTGCGTTTTGCAAGGTTTCAGCTTTAGCAGTTTTTCCTTCTTTTTCGTATTTTGCAATCTTATCTTCCAATAACTGATCAGCGCGATAACGTTTTTTAGAATCCTTATTATCAATCATCGGATCGTTAAAACCGGCCACGTGTCCACTTGCTTCCCATATTTTTGGGTGCATAAAAATAGCAGAATCAATACCTACAATATTTTCGTTCATCTGCACCATGGCTTTCCACCAGTAAGTTTTGATGTTGTTTTTTAGCTCGGCACCGTACTGGCCATAATCGTAAACGGCACTTAAACCATCATAGATTTCGCTAGACTGGAACACAAAACCGTATTCTTTGGCGTGTGCAATCACGTTCTTAAAAAGCTCGTCGTTGTTTTTACTCATAACGAGGGCAAAGATAATTTTTAAGAATTAAGAATTTCTGTCATTTCGACCAAAGGGAGAAATCTTCTTTAAAACTGTATAAGAAAATAGCTTTGAAGAAGATCTCTCTCTTTGTTCGGGATGACAGCAGCGATGGAAACGTATTTAGTTTTGTCATTTCGACGATAGGAGAAATCTTCTTTAACACTTCAGAAATAATACTCTATTAAAAACATGTTATCTTCACCAATATCCAGTGATAAAAAATGATGCGGCAACATAATTATTTTGTGTATATTGTTACCAATTCCACAAAGAGTACATTATATATTGGTGTAACAAATGATTTATCAATCCGAATTAAGCAACATTACGAAAACCGAGGTTTGCCAGAAACATTTGCAGGCCGATATCATTGTTACTATTTGGTTTTTTGGGAGCATCATACAAATATTAACTTTGCAATTGAACGCGAAAAAGAAATTAAAAAGTGGCGGCGGGAAAAGAAGGATAACTTGATAACTCAATTTAATTCTGAATGGAGATTTTTAAATGATGATATACAGGAAGATTAATTTATTTACTACTTCGCTTTGAAGAAGGTTTCTCACTGCGTTTCGAAATGGCATCATTTTTTAAAAGAGCAATTTTATGTCATTTCGACCGAAGGGAGAAATCTTCATTAAAAAAACAAGAACCTTTTTAAATTTGAGGAAGATTTCTCCTATCGTCGAAATGACAACTAATTGCTAAAAGCCATAAATGAGCATCCAAGTCCAAAATCTTTCCAAAACTTACGGCACGCAAAAAGCTGTTGATACCATTTCCTTCTCCGCAGAACCCGGAAAAGTTTTAGGTTTTTTAGGTCCGAATGGAGCCGGGAAATCTACCACAATGAAAATCCTGACTTGCTTTATCCCGCAAACTTCCGGCAGGGCGTTAGTTTGTGGTTTTGATACGGTAAAAGAAGCATTGCAAGTGCGCAGGCAAATTGGTTATCTGCCAGAAAGCAATGCGCTTTATCAGGATTTATATGTAAAAGAAGCATTGGCTTTTGTAGCTTCAGTTCATGAAATTAATCAACCCGAAAAACGAATTGCTGAAGTAATTGAGCAAACCGGTTTAGGCCCGGAGCAGAAAAAAAAGATCGGTCAGCTTTCTAAAGGTTATAAACAGCGTGTTGGTTTGGCGCAGGCAATTTTGCACAATCCACAGGTTTTGATTTTGGATGAACCAACTTCCGGCTTGGATCCGAATCAGTTAATCGGCATCAGAAATCTCATCAAAGAACTTGGTCAAAACAAAACTGTCATCCTTTCAACCCATATTATGCAAGAAGTGGAAGCCGTTTGCGATCAGGTGGTGATTATTAATAAAGGTAAAATCGTGGCAGATCAAACGTTGCCAAACCTTTATCAGCAATTTCCAAAGCAAACGCTGGAACAGATTTTTATAAAATTAACCAATTAGCACAATCCTGATACTGTTTTTACCGTATAAATTTAAGTTCGGCGGCACAAGCTTTTTGCTTTGCGGTTAATTGTATATTTTCGACATTCAAATTTTTTCGGTGCTCACAATCCTTCAAAAAGAAATTATTGCTTACCTCAGTTCGCTGGTTGCCTATGTTACCATCGGCGTTTTTTTGCTTGTTTTAGGCTTGTTTTTGTGGGTTTTCCCCGATACAAGCGTGCTGGATTACGGTTATGCTGATCTCGGCAGCCTGTTTAACACCACGCCTTATTTGTTTATGTTTTTAATTCCGGCCATCACCATGCGTTCGCTGGCTGAAGAAAAAAAAGAAGGCACTTTCGAGTTGCTGGCTACAAGTCCGATCACCGATTGGCAGATCGTTGTGGGCAAATATCTGGCCTGCGTGCTGCTTGTTTTGCTGGCTTTGCTGCCCACGCTGGTTTACGTTTATTCTATTTCTGAGCTTGGTAATCCGGTTGGAAACCTAGATGTTGGCGCGGTGATTGGTTCGTATATCGGTTTATTTTTGCTGGGAGGAACGTTTGTGGCGATTGGGATTTTTGCTTCCTCCATCACCAAAAACCAGATTATTGCTTTTACGATTGCTGTTTTTATGTGCTTTTTTATGTTTAGCGGATTTGATTCTTTAAGCGGATTACTGTCCTTCCAAAACTCGGAAATACAAAACTTCGGCATCAACGAGCATTATCAAGCCATTAGTCGCGGCGTTTTAGATACGCGCGATCTGGTTTATTTTTTAAGTATAAGCGGTTTATTTTTATTGCTGACGAAAACGGTTTTGGGAGGAAGAAAATGGTAAGTTTTCGCAAAAAAAAGGATTTGCTGCAGGTTGGCTTTGTGCTGCTGATGCTTCTTTTACTCAACATTTTTTCAAATTACTTTTTTACCCGTTTTGATTTTACTTCGGAGAAACGCTTTACACTTTCACCGATTACCCGAAATCTGGTTGATAGTTTGAAAAAGCCGGTTACCATTACCGTTTTTTTGCAGGGCGATTTTCCGGCTGGATTTAAACGGTTGCAGCGCGCCACACGAGATTTACTGGACGATTATAACGCTTTCGGCCATAATCGTTTAAATGTTGAGTTTGTTGATCCGATGGCTGGTGCAAATCAGGATGAACAAACTAAAATTTTGCAGGATTTACAAGCACAAGGCATTGAACCAACCAATCTCAGCGTAAAAACAGAAAGTGGTTTATCGCAAAAAATTATCTTTCCGGCAGCTTTGGTTAAGTGTGGTGATAAGCAGATTCCGGTTAAATTACTGCAAACGCGCATTGGTTTATCGCCGGAAGAAGTGTTGAATAACTCTATCCAAAACCTGGAATACACCTTTTCTTCTGCCATAAAAAAAGCATCCAGCGGCGGCAAACCACGCATCGGTTTTACAGAAGGCCACCACGAACTATCAGATTTACAGCTGAATGATGCTTTACGTTCCCTGTCAGATGGTTTTGAAGTTGGCCGCGTTAACCTAAAAACGATTCCTTTTTCAGGAATTGAAAAACTAAGTTTACTAATCGTGCCAAAACCGGATCAGCCTTTTACCGAGCTGGAAAAATTTAAAATCGATCAATATCTAATGCGTGGCGGAAGGATTTTATGGACGATCGATCCGGTTACTGCCGAAATGGACAGTTTGCGCGGCCACGGCGGCGAGCAGCTGGCTTTTAACAAACAACTAAATCTGGATGATCAGCTTTTTAGCTACGGCATCCGCTTAAATTTTGATTTGATTGCCGATATCAGCTGTGCGCAAATTCCGGTAAATGTGGGCAACGTAGCAGGGCAGGGGCAAATCCAGCTGTTGCCCTGGCTTTTTTATCCGGTTTTGATGCCAATTTCTAAACATCCGCTGGTTAAAAATCTGGATGGTATCCGCACAGAGTTTATCAGTTCCATTGACACGATTGCCGTTCCGGGAATCAAAAAAACGGTGCTTTTGGCTTCGTCTCCATACAACCAAAAAATTGTTACGCCGCATCTAATTTCGCTGCAAATGCTGGAGCAGGAACCCGATCCGAAAGCGTTTCAAAGCACGCCTAAAACAGTTGCGGTTTTGCTGGAAGGAAAGTTTAAATCTGATTTTAAAAACCGACCCATTCCGGAAGGTTTTACAGAGAAAATTGAAATGCTTGCTCAAAGTAAATCCACCAAAATGATTATAATTAGCGATGGTGATGTGTTAAAAAACCAGATAAACGAAGCAGACGGTTCGCCGTTTCCGTTGGGTTTTGACCGATATACACAGCAAACTTACGGCAACAAGAATTTTTTATTGAATATAGCCGATTACATGACGGACGATTCCGGTTTGATCAACCTACGAAATAAGGAAATAAAAATCCGGCTGCTCAATCGCGCGCAAATTAAATCCGAAAAACTGTACTGGCAGATTTTTAACAATGTGTTGCCGCTGGCGATGCTTCTTTTATTCGGTATTTTTCAACAATATTTCCGCAGGAGAAAGTATGCCGCTTAAAATTTCTACTTTTGGTAGATCAAGATTTAAATTTATATGAGATTTATTGTTTCTACATCAACTTTGCTAAAGCAATTGCAGGCAGTTAGCGGGGCATTGAGCAGCAGCACTGTTTTACCAATATTAGAAAACTTTTTATTCCAGCTAAAAGATGGAAACCTAACTATTTCTGCAACCGATCTGCAAACAAGTATGACCACTTTTTTATCAGTGGAAACGAATGAGAACGGCCGTATTGCAATTCCGTCGCGTATTTTGCTGGATACTTTAAAATCTTTGCCGGAGCAGCCGGTTACGTTTTCGGTGGATGATAAAACTTTTGCGGTTGAAATTAAAGCAGGTGACGGTATCTATAAACTGAGCGGAGAAAACGGCGATGATTTCCCGAAAATTCCGGTGGTAGAAAACGCATCATCTGTAAATTTGCCGGCTTCTGTTTTAGCGGAAGCGATCAACAAAACTATTTTTGCGGTGAGTAACGATGAGTTGCGGCCAGCCATGACGGGCGTTTACTGTCAGCTTTCGCCGCAGCATTTTACTTTTGTAGCTACAGATGCGCATAAATTGGTTCGCTATCGCCGTAAAGATGCAAAATCTGCAGCGGCAACTTCTTTTATCATGCCAAAAAAAGCATTGAACTTATTAAAATCTTCGCTTCCTTCCGAAGATGTAGATGTTTCTGTAGAATATAATAGCACGAGTGCTTTCTTCAAATTTGGCAACATCAGTTTGGTTTGCCGTTTAATTGACGAACGCTATCCGGATTATGATGCTGTAATCCCATTAAATAATCCGAATAAATTAACTATTGATCGTTTATCTTTTCTCGGTTCTTTAAGCCGCGTGGCTATCTACGCCAATAAAACTACACATCAGGTTAGATTAAAAATTGAGGGGAATGAATTAAATATTTCTTCGGAAGATATTGATTTCTCCAACGAAGCACACGAAAAATTAACCTGTGCTTACGAAGGAGAAAGTATGGAAATTGGTTTTAATGCCCGTTTCCTGATCGAAATGTTAAGAAATTTAAACTGCGAAGAAGTTTCATTAGAAATGTCGACACCAAATCGTGCCGGCCTGCTTTTGCCGCAAGGCGGAGACGAAAACGAAGATGTTTTGATGCTGGTTATGCCGGTTATGCTTAACAGTTACGCTTAATTTTACCTTGTTATAACTGCACGTTAATAAAGTTATTTCTGTAACAAACTGCCTGAATTCGCGTAAGCAGAATCGAAACCAGACAGTTTGTTTATGAAACTATACAAGCAGTATTTAAAGCCAGCCAGTCTAATTTTATTCAGTTTATTTATTTTAGTGCTTTCATCTTGTAAAGACAGAATTGTAAGCGAAACCGATTTAGGTAATTCTCATATCCTATCCATAAACAGCGCAGTTAATGCTGCAGCGATAGACGTTTATGTAACCGGGAGTAAAATCAACACAGTCCCGCTTGTTTACGGTAATTCAACCGGTTATCAAAAACTTACATCCGGCGTTCGTGCAGTTCAGGTTAAAGCCAACACTTCCAACAAATTACTGGCAACAAACACAGTAAACCTTGTTCGCGATTCCAGTTATACTTTTTTTGTGTACGAATTAAACAATGCAACCACAACCGTAATTGCCGAAGATGATTTAAGTATCCCGTCTTTTGGGAATGCAAAAATTAAGTTTGCAAATATGTCTGCAGGCGTTTCATCGGCAGATTTAGTTGTAAGCAGCGGGCCGGCTATCGCTTCAAGCATAAGTTTTGGTACAATTGGTTCTTACACAGAAATTAAGGCCGGAACTTATAATCTAATCCTTCGTATGCACGGAAGTGCCAAAACACTGATAAATATCCCGAATATACGGTTGGACAATGGTAAAACTTACACCGTTTGGAGTGCCGGCGCAGTGAACGGCAAAGCAGGATCTGTTTTATCGGTACAAACAATTATGCAGTAAAAGAAGCATTATATTCTACTGTAAAATATCAATCCTTAAAAAACGTAGTTTTGCTTCATGAAAAAACTAAGTTTGTTTTTTGGCGGTTTAACTTTTATTTGGATCAGTTTGATCATATTTTCCTGCAATACTACAGGCGTTAGCCCAACTCATTATTCGCGTTTACAGGTAATTAATGCCTTAGCCGGCAGCACGCCTATCAACTTTGCAATCAACAGCACAAAAAAAAGTACAACATCCATTACTTTTCCGGGTGCATCAGGTTATGTTAGCATTGTGCCAAATTCGGGCTTCATAAGCTTTCAATACAATACGGCCCCGTTAATAAATTTGCCTGTGGCGGATAGCACCAATAATAGCCTTAATTTTAAAGCTGACAGCAGTTATTCCATCTTTCTTACCGGTTCTACAAGTAATTATTATATTTTAAAAACTACAGATACGCTAACCAATCCGTCAATCGGAAAAGCAAGAATCAGGTTTGTAAATACTTCTACCGATGCCGGAAATTTAGATGTAACTATTAATGGCACCATTGCTTACACAAAAATACCTTACAAAGGAGTAGGGCGGTTTATTGAAGTGCCGGCAGGCACCTACGAATTTAAAGCGAATAAAACCGGAATAGCAAACAGCACACTCGGCACATTATCAAATCAGGTTTTGGCTGATGGTAAAATATATACACTTTATGCAGCCGGAATCACCACATCTACACTTACTAACGCGGCTTTCGGTTTAAATTTGATTACAAACCTGTTGCCTGCAGTAAAGTAAATCTAAAGATGATACTTCTTTTATACACGTTATTTTTACTTTTGAAAACCTAAAACTTCACATTTTGGAACTGATCAAAACCATTATAGATTTTATTCTGCATATTGATAAACATTTAATTGAGATTACGCAGCAATATCAGGGCTGGACGTATCTTATCCTTTTCTTCATCATATTTGCCGAAACCGGTTTTGTAGTTACGCCTTTTTTGCCCGGCGATTCTTTGCTTTTTGCAGCCGGCGCATTGGTGGCACATGGAAATTCAGGGTTAAATATTTACCTATTAGTCTTGATTTTGATTGCTGCTGCTGTTGCCGGGAACACAACTAATTACGAGCTCGGAAAATATTTTGGTGTAAAGGTTTTTAAGCCGGAAAACAAAATCCTGAAGTTGGATTACTATCTCAAAACTAAAGCTTTTTTTGATAAACACGGTGGCAAAGCTGTCATATTCAGTCGGTTTTTACCAATTTTTAGAACAGTTGCACCTTTTGTTGCAGGTGTGGGGAAAATGCCTTTGGGCAAATATTCGTTGTACAATTTTATCGGAGGAGCTGCCTGGATAACTTTATTTTTATTTTTAGGTTATTTTTTTGGAGGAATTCCGGTTATTAAACGAAATTTTACAATAGTAGTAGTTCTGATTATTTTGATTTCTGTTATTCCGCCGGTTATCGCAGCCATCAGAAGCCGTTTATCTTCAAACACAACTACTGTTTAACGTTTTTTGGTTGATAAAAGAAGCATTACATTTTCTGTCATTTCGACCGAAGGGAGAAATCTTCATCAAAAACTTAGGTATTTAGCTTTGATTAAGATTTCTCCCTACCGTTTAAACAACAACTTCAGTTACAAATCTTCTATTCCTAATATCTTTCCGTTTTGAAAATGATATTCTTCCAGTTTCTCCTTACTTTTTTCTTCTTCCGATAACTCGCGCTTAATCAAACCTTTTAAATCCGGCTGGCCGGCATCAACCCAGGCCGAAAACCAATAACTGCCAACAGCCAAAATGGAAGCACGCATTTGTTTTTCGACCATTCCGTCCAATAAACTTTGATAGGCAGCCACGTAGGATTCAGAATAATTCCTGACTATTTTATTCCCGCTTTTAATAAAAGTATATTTTTGATCAGGCCGAAACGTACTTAACTTTTTCTCCATTACCAGTACATCGTCCAAATAATTATAAGTTGTGCGGCAAATCATCCAGGCATTTTTAAGCGGATCGTTAATGTAAACCGCTTTTCCGGTAAAGAAATTAAAATCTACGGCAAAAAGTTCCGGCACCCGGCTTTCCCACAAAGCGTGGATGCCAACCTGATTTGTTTTTTGCCCGTTATAATTGCTCGTCATATGCAGCGGAACATGCGCATCAGCAATATAATGCCCTAAATCAGCCGAATATTTCAAAATCTTGATAGAATCCCGATCTTTAAAAGCCTGTACCAAACGGTAATAATTTCGTTGAATAGACCACGGAACCGTGCCGTATTTATTTAAAGTATCGGCAGAATACTTTTTAACAGCATCATTCCATTTCTGCGGAATACTGTCAAACGGAGAACTGCCGTAATAATCAGCATCTAAAAAATGTCGGGGCGCTTCCAGTATATCTGTATAACGGCGTTTATCCGGGTCGACAGAATGTTCGGTGAGGTAACTGATATTGTTTTTGTAGAAACCAATCATTCCCTTCGGCAAAATAAAAACAGCATTACGATTGATCGTTTTGTGGCCGAAAAATCCCCAGCTACAGCAGATCAAAATTAACGGCGAACACAGGAAGATTACGAATTTATTTTTTTTCATTAATATGAGGATAAAAGTTTATCGCGAGAAAAGGTACGATAAAAGAAGTGTTATTTCTAATTGGTTAATTTATTTACTTATAAGTATTTGTAAATATTAAAGTAGAATTTGAGTGAAGACAATAAAATACGTGTAGAAAAATTATTAGAATTGGATTGTATATATAGAAATATCACAGTATATTTGCATCCTTTAAATCAAGAATAAGTCGCTAAACAATGGCAAATCATAAATCCTCCATCAAACGCATCAGAGCTAACGCCACAAAGCGTTTACGTAACAGATATCAGGCTAAAACTACCAGAAATGTAATTAAGAAATTAAGAAACACAACGGTTAAAGCAGAAGCTGTTGAATTGTTGCCTACAGTGATTTCGATGCTGGATCGTTTGGCTAAGAAAAATGTAATTCACAAAAACAAAGCTTCAAACAATAAATCAAAACTGACTAAGTTTGTAAACGCTTTAGCATAAACTAAAATATTTTAAATTTAAAAAGGAGTAGATCATAATTCTGCTCCTTTTTTTTTACGCCTGAATTTTCTTTATAGTTAAATAATTTCCATTTTTAGAAATGGAAAATTATGATACCAAAATTAGCATTAAATCATGGGCAGAAGAAGACCGGCCGAGAGAAAAATTGCTGGCGCAAGGCAGGCGGGTTTTAAGTGATGCAGAATTAGTGGCAATTTTGATTGGTTCCGGTAGCGCAAACGAATCAGCAGTGGATTTAAGCAAGCGTATTCTGAATCATTTTTCTGCGGATTTAAATTTATTAGGAAAAGGTTCTGTAAATGATCTTTGCCAGTTTAAAGGAATCGGCGAAGCCAAAGCAATCACAATTATTGCTGCAATGGAATTGGGCCGGCGGCGAAAAGAAACCGAGCATAAAGAAGCTGACAAGATTGGCGGAAGCAAAGATGTTTTTAACTTGCTACACCGATATTTTAATGATTTGAACCATGAGGAATTTTGGATCTTGCTTTTAAACCGGGCTAATAAAGTGCTTTCCCGGCAGCTAATTAGCAAAGGCGGACAGGCAGGAACCATCGCTGATCCAAAAATTATCTTTCAAATTGCGCTCGAAAACCATGCTTCTTCAATCATACTGGCACATAACCATCCATCCGGAAATTTGAAACCCAGCCAAGCAGATTTGGATTTAACCCGTAAATTATGTGCTGCCGGTAAATTGCTGGATATTACCGTTCCGGATCATTTAATTTTTACGGATAAGCGTTATTTCAGCTTTGCAGACGAAGGATTGATGTGAGGTTAGCTAATAGCAGGTGGTTAATCGTTCATGGTTACAAAACAGGCTTTTCCCATAGACTATCAACCATTAACTGCCTTCTAAAAAATTTCCGCCTGTTTTTCTATCTTTGTGCTTTTTCTTTCTAAGCAAGCATGAAGATTTCGTATAACTGGCTAAAACAATATATCGACATTACACAAACCCCTGAGGAGATTTCTACAATTTTAACAGGAATCGGGTTAGAAGTAGAATCATTTGAACAGGTTTTAGCCGTATCGGGCGGATTGGAAGGATTAGTTATCGGTTACGTAAAAGAATGTGTGCCGCATCCGAATGCTGATCGATTGCGGGTTACAAAAATTGATTCGGGCTTACAGGAGTTACAGGTTGTTTGCGGGGCTGCAAACGTAGCTGCTGGTCAAAAAATTGTATTGGCTCCTGTTGGATCTACGGTTTATCCAACCGTTGGTGAACCTTTCAAAATCAATAAATCTAAAATTCGGGGTGAAGTTTCTGAAGGGATGATTTGTGCCGAAGATGAAATCGGGCTTGGAACGGATCATACCGGAATTATGGTTTTAGACGCGCAGGCAGAAATCGGAACGCTGGTAAAAGATTATTTTAAATTACAGGATGATTATCTTTTTGAGATCGGCTTAACGCCTAACCGTGCGGACGCAGCCTCGCATTTAGGTGTTGCCCGTGATATTGCCGCTTTCTTGAAAACGAAAATTACTCTGCCTGATGTTGCTTCTTTTACCGTGCAAAATAATAATTTGCCTATAAAAGTTGAAGTGCTTGATACGGCAGCTTGTCCGCGTTATTCCGGTTTAACAATTTCCGGGATTGAAGTAAAAGATTCGCCGGATTGGTTAAAGCAAAAACTAAGTGTGATCGGGATCCGTGCTATAAATAATGTGGTTGATGTTACTAATTACGTTTTGCATGCGCTTGGGCAACCGATGCACGCTTTTGATGCGGATACGATTACCGGTAACCGGGTAATTGTTAAAACTTGTGCCGAAGGAACTGTTTTTAAAACACTGGATGGCGTAGAACGCAAATTATCCGCAGAAGATTTAATGATTTGCAACACCGAAGAACCGATGACGATTGCCGGTGTTTTTGGCGGAATAAACGCTGGCGTTACGGCCCAAACCAAAAATATTTTTTTAGAAAGTGCTTATTTTGATTCGGTTTCGATCCGTAAAACTTCTAAACGCCACACTCTAAAAACAGATGCTTCTTTTCGTTATGAGCGCGGAACTGATCCTGAAATCACCGTTTTCGCCTTAAAATATGCAGCTTTGTTAATTCAGGAACTGGCCGGCGGAATGTTTTCTTCAGAGATTGCTGATTTATATCCAAAGCCTGTTGCTTCTTTTATCGTACAAATTTCTTATGAAAAAGTAAATCGTTTGATTGGTAAAACGATTGCTGCGGAAGAAATAAAAGCTATTATCAATGCGCTAAGCATTAAAATTACTGCCGAAACAGAAGAAGGATTATCGCTGGAAGTTCCGCCATATAGGGTTGACGTAACACGGGAAGTGGATGTGATCGAAGAAATTTTGCGCATTTACGGTTACAACAATATTGAAATCCCGACTCAAATCCGGGCTTCGTTAAATAATGCGGCAAAACCGGATAAAGATGCAGTACAAAACATGCTTTCTGATTTGCTTACTTCCAACGGTTTCCATGAAATTTTGTCCAACTCGCTCACTAAATCTGTTTACTCGGATAATTTGGATGAGGCCGTAAAAATTCTCAATCCTTTAAGTAATGATTTGGATGTGATGCGACAATCGATGCTTTTTTCTGGTTTGGAAGCGATAAACTTCAATCAAAACCGAAAAAACCCGAATTTGAAATTATACGAGTTTGGGAAAATTTATCGAACTTTAGAGGGAAAGTTTAACGAAAAGCATCGTTTAGCATTGTTTTTATGCGGCTCTGTTCAACCCGAACAATGGAACCAGAAAGAGCAGGACGCAAATTTTTACCGCATAAAAGCAGTAGTTGATTCTTTGTTATTGCGTGCCGGAATCAAGGAATTTGTAATGGAAGAAAGCGAAGCCGGTATTTTAGATTACGGGTTGATTTATAAGAGCGGCAGTAAAAATTTGGTTTCGCTGGGAGCTATTGGCAAAACGGAACTAAAAAAAGCAGATGTAAACGAAGTAGTTTTTTATGCTGATTTTGATTTTGATTTATTACTGAAGTTACTGAGCAGGAATAAAATTGTTTTCCGGGAAGTTTCTAAATTTCCGGCTGTAAAACGGGATTTATCTTTACTAATTGATGAACAGGTATCTTTTGATCAGCTTAAACAAATTGCCTTAAAAAGTGAACCCAAGCTGCTGAAAGAAATTAATGTGTTTGATGTTTATAAAGGCGACAAGCTTCCTGCAGGAAAAAAATCTTACGCTTTAAGTTTTGTGTTGCAGGATGAAGACAAAACGCTTACCGATAAAGTGATTGACGGAATTATGCAGAAAATAATTTTTAACCTGCAAAAAGAAGCAGGAGCAGAAGTTAGGAAATAACCGGAAATGTTTTTTATTATTCGGCAATAAAAACGAATGCTGATTATAAACAACAAATATTACCTTTAAACCTTAAATTTTTTACTTTTAAGAATGTCTGCCGTAGCCGAACAATTAGTTAAAGTTGTTGAAAAAACAGAGCGTTTAATACAGCTTTGCGCGGCTTTACAGGAAGAAAATGAACTTTTAAAACAGGAAAATGATTCGTTAAATAGTTTGCATAACTCGGGTAAAGAAAAAAGCAAGGAATTGGAAGAGAAGCTTCGTGTATTGAAGCTGGCAAAATCTTTTTCGGAAACCAATGAAAAAACCCTTGATATCAAGCAAAAAATTAACGATTTTGTGCGAGAAATTGATAAGTGTATTGTGTTGCTGAAAAAGTAACAACTAACGTGAAACAAGCTTAATGGGAGATATTTCCATAAAAATAAATATTGCCGACCGTGTTTACCCTTTAAAGGTAAGTACCGAGGAAGAAGAAATTATTCGGAGAGCAGCAAAACTGATCAACGATCGTATAAAAGATTATCAGGAAAATTACGCGGTAAAAGATAAGCAGGATTTGCTTTCGATGTGTGTGTTGCATTATGCAACAACTTCGTTAAAAGCAGAGAAAAAAGGAATGGCGGAAGATACGGAGGTATCGGAAAGGGTTTCTCAGCTGGATATTTTACTGTCGGATTTTTTCTCGAAGTAATAATTTCTATTGTAAAAAGAGCATTGAATTTAACCGTAGTTAAATTTAAGTTTTACTATTTCGCAATAACACTGCAGTTAAGCTGATTTTAGGTGATCTGATGGATTTATCTAATTTTGGAAATTAATTGAGCGTTTCTGTAATAGGAAATTTAAATTGAATTACGGTTTTTATTTTTAACATATACTTAAATACTATAAATGATGGATGTACTATATATTATAATCGGATTACTGCTGGGCATCGGCCTCGGTATTGTAATTGGCCGGTTTTTACTGCGTAAGCTATTTACAAGTCAGGAAATTGCAGCACAAGCAAAAGTTAAAAAAATATTAAAAGATGCCGAAAATAACGCTGAAATATTAAAAAAGAATAAGTTACTGGAAGCAAAAGAGAATTTTTTACAGTTGAAATCTAATCACGATCAGGAAGTTACAACCAAAAACAATGTAATCAACCAGCGAGAAAATTCACTTAAACAAAAAGAACAGTCGTTAAATTCTAAGCTGGAAAATGCAAACCGTAAAGACCAGGAACTGGAAAATGTGCGTAAAAATCTGGAAAAGCAAACTGATGCCGCACTAAAAAAACAGGATGAAGTTGAGCAGCTCAAATTACAGCATGTACAGCAATTAGAATCTATCGCCGGGCTTTCTGCGGAAGAAGCCAAAAATCAATTAGTTGATAATTTGCGTGAAGAAGCGCGCACCAAGGCGATGAGCCAGATTAAGGATATTGTTGACGAAGCAAAAATGACGGCTTCTAAAGAAGCTAAAAAAATTGTTATCCAAACCATCCAGCGTACCGCAACAGAAAGTGCAATTGAAAACACGGTTTCTATTTTCAACATAGAAAATGATGAAATTAAAGGCCGGATTATTGGCCGTGAAGGCCGGAATATCCGTGCTTTAGAAGCTGCAACCGGAATCGAAATTATTGTAGATGACACGCCGGAAGCCATTATTTTGTCAGGTTTTGACCCGGTTAGGAGAGAAATTGCACGTTTGGCTATGCACCGTTTAGTTACCGACGGCCGTATCCATCCGGCCAGAATTGAAGAAGTGGTTGCTAAAACACGCAAGCAGATTGAAGAAGAAATTGTAGAAATTGGCGAACGTACGGTTATTGATCTCGGTATCCATGGTTTGCATCCGGAACTTATCCGGATGGTTGGACGGATGCGTTACCGCTCCTCTTACGGTCAAAATTTGTTACAGCATTCGCGCGAAGTGGCCAACTTTTGCGCAACCATGGCAGCAGAATTAGGCTTGAATGTTAAGATGGCCAAACGTGCAGGTTTGCTGCATGATATTGGTAAAGTGCCTGATGATAACCCGGAATTGCCACATGCCATTTTAGGTATGCAACTGGCCGAAAAGTATAAGGAAAACCCGGAAGTTTGTAATGCTATTGGTGCCCACCATGATGAAGTGGAAATGACTTCTATAATTTCGCCGGTGATTCAGGCTTGTGATGCGATTTCTGGTGCGCGCCCTGGCGCGCGCCGTGAAGTAGTTGAAAGTTACATCAAAAGGTTAAAGGATTTGGAAGCTTTAGCCTTGTCTTATCCGGGTGTGGAGAAAACTTTTGCTATACAAGCCGGACGCGAATTGCGTGTCGTTGTTGAAAGCGAAAAGATTACAGATGCACAATCAGAAGTTTTGGCAGCAGATATTTCCAATAGAATCCAAACGGAAATGACTTATCCCGGCCAGATAAAAGTAACGGTAATCCGCGAAACCAGGTCAGTTGCTTTTGCTAAATAAAGGTGCGTAAAAGAAGCATCGTTAAGTAAATACTTCTTTTACCGATATAAAAACCAAATCAAAAAGAGCGGTGAAATTTCATCGCTCTTTTTGTAAAAATACTTTTGTACTTATGTTGAAAAAGGAAAGCTCAAAAAGGCAAATAGACCTTTACTTTGAATATTATTCGGCACAGTTAACTACTGCAAGCAGTAAAATTATCTATGAAATTTGTGCTTTTGGAATCTACTTCAGCATTTTAGGATTCAGCTGGTCTGTCCCTTTTCCGCATGTAAGTTTTCTTGGCCAGTACAATAGTTATTTCAACTGGGCTTCATTTGTAATCGCTTTCAGTATCTATTTTTATTCAAAACTGTCTCCGTTGCTTTCATATTTAATGCTGTTTTTAGCACTTGTTTTTACTTATTTGATTACGATTATAGAAAGACATTATCATTCTAAAACGCTCCAAATCCTTTGGCTTTACCTGATTGTTTTTTTTGCTTTTGAAACAATCCGATACCTCGCCCTAAAAAGTAGTGGTAAAAGAAGTACGTTAAAATCAGAATTTACCTTTATCTGGATCGGGCCGGTTTGGGTATTACATTTTCTGCTGAAGAAGTTTGCTGTAAAGTATTAAACTGATTTACAGATTTTTACCTAGTTTTTCCAGCATTTCCTGTGGTACTTTTTCAAGATCTAAAACCAAAAAGCCATCTAAACAATCAGAAAACTTCGGATCAATATTGAAGCAAATAATTTTTGCATTTAAGGAAATATACTGGCGAAGCAAAACCGGTATCTTCATATTCCGTGTTTCCACTTCAGAAATCAGATTGTCTAAAACTTTAAAAGATGTTTCTCCTTCCAGTAAAAGATCAGTATCTATTTTAGAAAAATCAACCTTAAATTTCTTTCTTGGCTTTACATATTGCGCCATTTCGTGATCGAAATGATTCTTGCTAATATAATCTACAATTAATGACTTGGAAAACTTGGAAAAACTATTACTGATGCTAACCGGCCCGATTAAATAACGGTAACGCGGATTGTCAATCAGATATTTTAAAATTCCTTTCCAAAGTAAAAACAAAGGCAATGGTTTTTGCTGATATTCTTTTCGGATAAAAGAGCGGCCAAGTTCCAGGCTTTTCTTTAAAACCGGTGCAAACTCGCCTTTTATCTTAAAAAGTTCGGCGGTGTAAAAACCTTTTTTGCCTAAACTGTAATAAATCTCGTCGCCTTTGCCAATCCGGTAAGCACCAACAATTAATTTGGCCTCAACATCCCAGATAAAAAGGTGATTATAGTAGATATCATATTCATCCAAATCCGTGCTTTTATTCGTTCCTTCCCCAATTTCCCGGAAAGTAATTTCTCTAAGCCGGCCAATTTCCTTGATGATATTAGGTAATAAAGAAGGTGGCGCAATGTAAACTTCGTAATTTTTTTCCGTCCAAATCAGGTAATTCTCCTTCAGCGCGGCTACTTCTTGTTCCAGCAAGTCAGCTTTTAAAGGCAAAGCAATTTGTTGTGGTGTTTTATTAATTTTGAAAAGATTTCGTGGATTAAAAATCTTTCTTTCCTCTTCCAAACCTGTTCCTAACGAGTAGGTTTTAGCACGAAGAAAGTTGAGTAATTTGGTGGTGTTTCCCTCATAAGAAACTTCATTTAAATTGATTGGTTTTCCAATCCGCAATTTAATTTTATGTCCTTTTTTGTTAAAAAGTTCTGCGGGAAGCATCGCAGTTCTTAAAGTAGGATGGATTAAACTGAGCAAATTAAACAGTAAACCGTTGTTTCCATGGAAATAAATCGGTACAACGGGCACTTTTGCCTTCGCTATAATTTTTCCAACAACCGGATGCCATTGTTTATCTGTTACCTGCTGATTTTCAATTTTATAAGTCGAAACTTCCCCGGCCGGAAATATACCGATCGGTGTGCCGTTTCTTAATAATTCTAACGTGTTTTTTAAACCGCTGATGCTGGAAGAGTGTTCGATATTTTCAAATGGATTTACGGCGATAAAATAATCACTTAGGTTAGGGATTTTTTTTAGCAAGAAATTAGCCATCAGCTTGGCATCCGGCCTTACCATGCAAAGAATTTTTAGCAAAACCATTCCCTCCACACCACCATAAGGATGATTGGCAATCGCTACAAAACCACCTGTTGCCGGGATGTTTTTTAATTCATTTTTGTCAAATTCAATTTCAACACCCATTCCGGCCAAAATCGCATCTACAAATTCTGGCCCTTGCTTAGGCTGCGCTTGTGCAAACAGCTTGTTTACATCATTAATTTTCATTATTTCCATCAAAAAAGCAGCAAGGCCGGGCATCTTTAACTTGTCAATTTTAGTGGCTTTTGCAAACTCTTCTTCGGTAATAACTTTCATTGTAAAATTTAAGGCGTATTTAATTCTAATTTAAAGGGTAAATATCCTACAATTATTACTAAATTTCTAACTTAAACAACTATTGCATGATTTCTGCGCTTAAAAACTACTTTGCAATTACTAAAAAAGAGTGGAACGGAATGCTTGTTTTAGCAGTAATAATGTTGTTGGTGTTGATAGCTCCGGATGTTTATCAACTTTTTATGACCGCAGAACCTGTTGATTTTACCCGGATAAAAGAAGCTCAATTTATACTAAATGAAGCTGAAACAGCGCAGCCTGATTATTATAACAGAAATTATAATGATTATAAAAAGGCCGATGCTTCTTTTAACAGCAAAAAATTAAAGCCGGTATACTTTTCTTTTAACCCAAATAATCTTGCTTTTGATGAATGGAAAAAGTTAGGTTTAAGCGAAAAGCAAATTAAGGTGATTAAAAATTACGAATCAAAAGGAGGGAAGTTTTATAAAAAGGAAGATTTGCAAAGGATATATTCTGTTACACCACAAGACTATGCACGTTTAGAGCCTTATATCGATATTCCTGCAAAAGGTTTTGTAAAGCGTTTTGCGGCTTCAACTTCAGTTAATAAAGAAAAGCCGGCGGTTATGGTGGAAATTAATCAGGCGGATTCTGCCGAATTAATAACGATTAAAGGAATCGGGCCGGCGTTTGCCAGCCGGATTTTAAAATATAGAAACAGGTTAGGTGGTTTTTATCGCAAAACGCAGTTAATGGAAGTTTACGGTTTGGATTCGGCAAAGTATGAAGAAATAGAAAAACAGGTGGAAATTAATGCTTCCGGCGTTACGCAAATCAATATAAACACCAGTGATTTTGATGTTTTAAAACGAAATCCTTACCTCAGTTATAAACAAATAAACGCAATTATCCAATATCGAAAGCAGCACGGAAATTTTAAAAGTATTGCTGATTTAAAGAATGTTGCCATCCTAAATGATGATATATTACGAAAAGTAGAACCTTATTTTTCTTACTAAATTACACCGATAAAAGAAGTATTTAACTAATACTTTTATTACTGTTTATCTTTTGTAATATTAAAGTTTGTCGTACTTTTGCCTTCCCTGAAAGGAGGTATTGTAGGAATTATGATTATTATTAATGTAAAAGACGGCGAATCTTTAGATAAGGCGCTGAAACGTTTCAAAAAGAAATTTGAAAAAACAGGTGTTTTAAGAGAGCTTCGCAGTCGCCAGGCATATGAAAAGAAATCTGTAACCCGCAGAAATATTGTTAAACATGCAGTTTACAAACAAAATATGTTTTTAGATAACGTATAAATTCTTTTTTCAGGATTGATACGTTAAGCTTTATGAGAACTATTTGTATATTCATCTTTAAGAATATATAAATAGTTTTTATGCATTTAGACCGTTTTTACACATATCTCCAACACGAAAAACGCTTCTCCAACAATACTTTAATTGCTTATAAAACCGATTTACTACAGTTTTTCGATTTCATCAAAACTGAAGCTGATACTTCTTTTAGCCAACCTTTTTTAATACGAAACTGGATTGTTTATTTAATGGACAATCAAACCGAAGCGCGTTCTGTAAACCGTAAAATATCTTCCCTCAAAACTTATTTTCGTTTTTTAATCCGGGAAAAATTAATTGACAGTAACCCGATGGATAAAATCCAAAGTCCAAAGGTTGCCAAAAAATTGCCTGTTACTATTCAGGATGATAAAGTTAACCTGTTGCTGGATAATGAAGAGGTATTTGAAAACAGCTTTGCCGGCTTACGGGATAAATTAGTAATTGAAATGCTTTTTGGAACGGGCGTTCGACTATCCGAATTGCTAACAATTACAGAAAACTCCGTTAACTGGTATGAAAACAGTATAAAAATACTTGGTAAAAGAAGTAAAGAGCGGATTATTCCATTAAATAAAGAATTGCTTTTGTTAATTAAAGCGTATTTGGAGATTAAGAAAATACAAAATTTTAATAACAATTCTTTAATATTAATCGTTACCGATACAGGAAATAACAGTTATCCAAAACTAATTTACCGTATTGTGCAGAGATATCTGAGATATATAACCACTCAAAATAAGCGAAGCCCGCATGTGCTGCGCCATTCTTTTGCAACTGCTTTATTAAATAACGGTGCAGATTTAAACGCGATTAAAGAACTTTTAGGCCATGCTAATTTAGGTGCGACTCAAATTTACACACACAATTCTGTAGAAAGACTCAAATTAATTTATAAACAAGCCCATCCAAAGGCATAAAAAAGGAGGAACAATGAAAATTACAGTTCAGGCAATACATTTTACTGCTGATAGTAAGTTAATTGATTTTATTCAGAAAAAAACTGATAAGTTAGATCAGTTTTTAGATCAGATTATTAGTGGCGAGGTATATCTCAAACTGGAAAATGTTGGTGATATTTCTAATAAAATTACAGAAATAAAATTGTTGATTCCTGGAAATCAACTTTTTGCAAAAGAACAATGTAAATCTTTTGAAGAAGCCACAGACCTTGCTATAGAAAGCTTGCGCAAACAGATTGATAAACATAAGCAAAAAAATCGTAGCCATGAAAGTGGTGTAAAAGAAATAATTAATAACAATTTATAGAAAAAACAAGTTCATATTTATTGAAAAAGCCGGCAAAGTTATCTGTCGGCTTTTTTTTATAAAAAAATTTTGTTCAGTATATAAAAAGTGTAGATTTGCATTCCCTTTTGAAAGGCGTATTATTTCTATGCTATAACAAAAGAGAAGCAGTTCTTTTTAATATTTTGCCTCCTTAGCTCAGCTGGTAGAGCGACTGACTTGTAATCAGTAGGTCATTGGTTCGATCCCGATAGGAGGCTCTAAAAAGTGTATTATTCTTTTTAGATGGGGGGATACCAGAGCGGTCAAATGGGACGGACTGTAAATCCGTTGCTTCGGCTACGAAGGTTCGAATCCTTCTCCCCCCACGATTAGTTTTTAATTGAAAAGCGGAAGTAGCTCAGTTGGTAGAGCGATAGCCTTCCAAGCTATAGGTCGCGAGTTCGAACCTCGTCTTCCGCTCTAAAAAATTAAGAGCTATAATTGATGAAACAGAATCTAACAGATTTTGATAATCAGTTTAAAGTTAAAGCCGACGTAGCTCAGCGGTAGAGCACTTCCTTGGTAAGGAAGAGGTCATGGGTTCAAGTCCCATCGTTGGCTCGCATTATTATATATGTATAAAAAAGTAAATTAACCTAATAACAACATAAAAATCATGGCAAAAGAAAAATTTGACCGAAGTAAACCGCACTTAAATATCGGTACTATTGGTCACGTTGACCACGGCAAGACTACTCTTACTGCAGCTATTACAAAAGTATTAGCAGATAAAGGCTTTTCGGAAGCCAGATCTTTTGATTCAATTGATTCTGCTCCAGAAGAAAAAGAACGTGGTATTACAATCAATACTGCACACGTAGAATATTCTACTGCAAATCGCCATTATGCACACGTTGACTGCCCGGGTCACGCCGATTATGTAAAGAACATGGTTACAGGTGCAGCTCAAATGGATGGTGCAATTATTGTAGTTGCATCAACAGATGGTCCTATGCCGCAAACACGTGAGCATATTCTTTTGGCACGTCAGGTAGGTGTACCTTCTTTAGTTGTATTCATGAATAAAGTTGATATGGTTGATGATCCTGAATTGCTTGAATTAGTAGAGATGGAAATTCGTGAATTATTATCTTTTTATGATTATCCTGGTGATGATATTGCTGTTATCCAAGGATCGGCTTTAGGCGGTTTAAATGGTGAACCAAAATGGGTTGATAAGATTATGGAGTTAATGGATGCTGTAGATACACAAATCCCTATCCCACCACGTTTAACCGAACTTCCGTTCTTAATGCCGGTTGAAGATGTTTTCTCAATTACTGGCCGTGGTACTGTTGCTACCGGTCGTATCGAACGCGGAATTATTAATTCTGGTGATTCAGTTGACATTTTAGGAATGGGTGCAGAAAATCTAAAATCAACTGTTACTGGTGTTGAGATGTTCCGCAAAATTTTAGACAGAGGTGAAGCCGGAGATAATGTAGGTTTATTATTACGTGGTATTGAAAAAGAATCTATCCGTCGTGGCATGGTTATTTGCAAACCAGGTTCTGTAACTCCCCATACTGATTTCAAAGCAGAAGTTTACGTGTTATCAAAAGCAGAAGGTGGCCGTCATACACCATTCTTTAATAAATATCGTCCGCAATTCTATTTCCGTACAACTGATGTAACTGGTGAAATTTCATTAGCTGAAGGTGTGGAAATGGTAATGCCAGGAGATAACGTTACAATTACAGTGAAATTGATTAACGCAATCGCAATGGAGAAAGGTTTGCGTTTTGCAATCCGCGAAGGTGGCAGGACGGTAGGTGCCGGTCAGGTTACAGAAATTTTAAAATAAAATTTCAAAAGGTTAATTAGAAAACATAGGCCAGATAAACGAGGCTTATGTTTTCTTTATAATACACGGGCATAGTTCAATGGTAGAATAGAGGTCTCCAAAACCTTTGATCAGGGTTCGAATCCTTGTGCCCGTGCAAAGAAAGTAAGCAGAATGGCTAAAGTAACTGAATACGTTAAAGAATCTTATATCGAGTTAACTCAAAAAGTAACCTGGCCAACTTGGAGCGAGCTCCAGAACAGTGCTGTTTTAGTATTAATTGCTGCCATTATTATTGCTTTAATTATTTTAGCAATGGATGAATCTGTTGGAAACTTACTCAAATATTTTTACAAATCACTTGCATAATATTTGAACATGAGCGATCAATTAAAATGGTATGTGGTAAGAGCCATCAGTGGAAAAGAAAAAAAAGTTAAGCAATATATAGAAGCCGAAGTAAACCGTTTGGGTATAGCGCATCAAATCCCACAGGTTTTAATACCAATGGAAAAGTATTACCAGATGCGTGAAGGAAAAAAAATTGCAAAAGAGCGTAACTATTTTCCGGGTTATGTTTTAATTGAAGCAGCTTTAGACGGAGAAATGGAGCATATTATTAAAAATACTAATAGTGTGATTGGTTTTTTAGGTGATAAAGCAGGTAACGCTGTTCCTTTACGGCAAGCTGAAGTAAATCGTATTCTTGGTAAAGTTGATGAAATGACTGTTCAGAGCGAAACAATGAATGTACCTTATTATGCCGGCGAGAACGTTAAAGTAATGGATGGCCCGTTCAACGGATTTAATGGTGTGATTGAAGAAGTTAACGAAGAGAAAAAGAAATTAAAAGTGATGGTTAAAATTTTTGGAAGGCGCACACCATTAGAACTTAACTATATGCAAGTTGAAAAAGAGTAGGTAAAAGAAGTATTTGATTATTTTAAACAATCATAAATTATATTAAAAAACTTAAATGTTACATTGCTTCCACTTTATAACATTTGTTATTAAATAAAATAGTACAGAATGAAAGAGGTTAGTGCACTAATCAAGTTACAAGTAAAAGGCAGCGCTGCAAATCCTTCACCGCCTATTGGCCCTGCATTGGGAGCAAAAGGGGTTAATATTATGGAGTTTTGCAAGCAGTTTAACGCGCGTACACAAGATAAAGCAGGTAAAGTATTACCTGTTGTAATTACTGTATATGCTGACAAATCATTCGAGTTTATTATAAAAACACCTCCCGTTGCTGTCCAATTACTGGAAGTATCAGGTTTAAAAGGTGGATCGGCAGAACCAAACCGCAAGAAAGTTTCAAATATTTCTTGGGATCAGGTAGAAACGATTGCAAAAGATAAAATGACTGATTTGAATGCGTTTACTATTGAATCAGCGATGAAAATGGTAGCTGGAACAGCACGCAGTATGGGGATTACCGTAAATGGTAATGCACCCTGGAACAATTAATTAATTAAAATCAGTTTAAGACAGTGGCTAGATTAACAAAAAATCAGAAAGCAGCACTTTCCAAGATTGAGGCGAACAAATTATATTCTTTACAAGAAGCTGCTTCTTTGGTGAAGGACATAACAACTACCAAATTTGATTCATCAGTTGACATTGATGTTCGTTTGGGAGTTGATCCACGTAAGGCTAATCAAATGGTTCGTGGTATTGCTACTTTGCCTCACGGAACCGGTAAAACTGTCCGCGTTTTAGTTTTGTGTACTCCTGATAAGGAAGAAGAAGCAAAAGCGGCAGGCGCAGATTATGTGGGTTTGGATGAGTACATTACCAAAATTGAAGGTGGTTGGACAGATGTTGATATCATCATCACCATGCCAAGTGTTATGGCTAAAGTTGGTAAATTAGGTCGTATTTTAGGGCCACGCAACTTAATGCCAAACCCAAAATCAGGTACAGTAACTCCTGAAGTAGGCAAAGCAGTAACAGAAGTTAAAGCAGGTAAAATTGATTTTAAAGTAGATAAAACAGGCATCGTTCATGCATCCATAGGAAAAGTATCTTTTTCTCCGGATAAGATTTTTGATAATGCTATGGAAGTTATCCAAATAATTTCAAAATTGAAACCTTCTTCAGCAAAAGGCACTTACTTCAAAAGTATTCACCTTTCTTCAACAATGTCTAAGGGTATAGAAATAGAAACTAAATCAGTAGCGGGTATTTAATTATGAAGAAAGAAGAAAAATACGAAGTAGTTAATGCGCTTGTTGAGCAAATTAAAGAGTACAGCAATTTCTATGTTACCGACACTTCAAATTTAACAGTTGCAAAAATTAATGCTATCAGAAGGAAATGTTTTGAAAGCGACATCAAGATTCAGGTCGCCAAAAATTCATTGATAAAAAAAGCAGTTGAATCTATCGGCGGAGATTTTACTCCCATGTATGATGCACTTAAAGGTTCTTCATCTGTTATGTTTTCAAAATCAACTACAGCACCGGCTAAATTGATTAAGGAATTGAGAAGAACAGGTGATAAGCCACTTTTAAAAGTAGCTTACATTGATTCAGCATTTTTTATCGGTGACAATCAATTAGATGCTTTAGTTAATCTTAAATCCAAAGAACAACTTATCGGTGAAGTTATTGGATTATTGCAGTCTCCTGCTAAAAATGTTATTTCTGCATTGCAATCAGGTGGAAATAAATTGGCAGGTATCGTTAAAACGTTACAGGAAAGAGGTTAATCAGACACCTAAAGTTCTGAAAATTTATTACAAATTATAAAAAAATTAAATTTTAAATAAAATGGCGGATTTAAAAACGTTTGCTGAGCAGTTGGTAAACTTAACAGTAAAAGAAGTTAACGAGTTAGCTCAAATCTTAAAAGATGAATATGGTATTGAACCAGCTGCTGCAGCAGTTTCAATTGCAGGCCCTGCTGCTGGTGGAGATGCTCCTGTTGCCGTAGAAGAAAAAACAGCGTTTGATGTAATTTTGAAAGAAGCTGGTGGTGCTAAATTAGCGGTTGTTAAATTAGTAAAAGATTTGACAGGCTTAGGCTTAAAAGAAGCAAAAGATTTAGTTGACGGTGCACCGAAAGAAGTAAAAACAGGTGTTACTAAAGAAGAAGCAGAATCTTTGAAAAAACAATTGGAAGAAGCTGGAGCTGTTGTTGAGGTTAAGTAAGCCAACATCATCTCGTTCTAATATAAGACTCCGGCCTGTTTTGGCCGGGGTCTATTGTTGTTTATAACACACCCATTTTTGTTTGAAGTTCAAGAAATCAACTTTAATCAAACAAGTGAAAGTTTATTCATAAACTAAAAAAATCAATCCCTTGGCAAACAAAAATAATCAAAGAGTAAATTTTGCAACAAGTAAGCACGTAATTGATTACCCTGATTTTCTGGATGTGCAGTTGCAATCTTTTCAGGAATTTTTTCAATTAGAAACAACTTCAGATAACCGCTATAAAGAAGGTTTATTTAAAGTGTTTGCAGAAAATTTTCCTATTTCTGATTCCAGAAATATATTCGTTTTAGAATTTTTGGATTACTTTATTGATCCACCGCGCTATGACATTCAGGAATGTATTGAGCGTGGATTAACTTATAGTGTTCCTTTAAAAGCTAAGCTTCGTTTATCTTGTAATGATGAGGAACACGAAGACTTCGAAACAATTGTTCAGGATGTTTATCTTGGGACAATCCCATATATGACGCCAAAAGGAACTTTCGTTGTAAATGGTGCAGAACGTGTTATCGTTTCACAATTACACCGTTCTCCAGGTGTGTTTTTTGGTCAGAGCCGCCATACCAATGGAACTAAACTATACTCAGCTCGCGTAATTCCTTTTAAAGGTTCTTGGATTGAGTTTGCTACAGACGTAAATAACGTGATGTATGCTTATATTGATCGAAAGAAAAAATTCCCTGTTACTACTTTACTTCGTGCTATCGGCTACGATTCTGATAAAGATATTTTAGAATTATTTGAATTAGCCGATGAAGTAAAAGTTAGTAAATCAGGGCTTAAAAAATTTATTGGCCGTAAATTGGCAGCCAGAGTTCTAAAAAAATGGGTAGAAGATTTTGTTGACGAAGATACAGGCGAAGTAGTATCTATAGATCGTAACGAAATCATTTTGGAACGGGAAACCATTTTAGAAGACGAGCATATCGATTTGATAATTGATGCTGGCGTAAAAAGTATTATTCTAAACAAAGAAGATGCTTCTACCAGTGGCGATTATACAATCATTTATAACACTTTACAAAAAGATACTTCCAATTCTGAAAAAGAAGCGGTAGAACATATATACAGGCAGTTGCGTAATGCAGAACCGCCTGATGAGGAAACAGCACGCGGTATTATTGATCGTTTATTTTTCTCTGATAAGCGTTATGATTTAGGCGATGTAGGCCGTTACCGGATCAATCGTAAGTTAAAATTGGATACTTCTTATGAAACTAAAGTTTTAACCAAACAGGATATTATCGCCATTGTAAAATATTTGATCAAATTAATTAATGTTAAAGCTGAGGTGGATGATATTGACCACTTATCTAACCGTCGTGTTCGTACGGTGGGTGAGCAGCTGTATGCACAATTCGGTGTTGGTTTAGCACGTATGGCGCGTACTATTCGTGAGCGAATGAATATTCGTGATAATGAGGTATTCACGCCTACTGATTTGATCAATGCCAGAACATTATCTTCTGTTATTAATTCGTTTTTCGGCACAAACCAATTGTCTCAGTTTATGGATCAAACAAATCCATTAGCTGAAATAACACATAAAAGACGTTTATCAGCTTTAGGGCCGGGTGGTTTATCCCGTGAACGTGCTGGTTTTGAAGTACGAGACGTGCATTACACGCACTATGGTCGTTTATGTACAATTGAAACTCCGGAAGGGCCAAATATCGGTTTGATTTCTTCACTTTGTGTGCATGCTAAAATAAATAATTTAGGTTTTATTGAAACACCATATAAACGTGTTGTAAACGGAGTAGTATCTGTAGATGAGCCGGTTATTTATTTATCAGCAGAAGATGAAGATGGTAAAACCATCGCCCAAGCGAACGCACATTATGATGATAAAGGTAATTTTGAAACACCACGTGTAAAAGCACGTTTTGAAGGTGATTTCCCGGTAATTGAACCTGAAAGGTTAGATTATATGGATATTGCTCCAAACCAAATCACCTCTATCGCAGCATCTTTAATTCCATTTTTGGAACACGATGATGCTAACCGTGCCTTGATGGGTTCTAACATGCAGCGCCAGGCAGTACCTCTTTTACGCCCTGAAGCTCCGATTGTAGGTACAGGTTTAGAAGGCCGTGTTGCTAAGGACTCTCGTACATTGATTAATGCCGAAGGTGATGGTATTGTTGAATATGTTGATGCAAACGAAATCAAAATTAAATATGATCGTAATTATGATGATCGTTTAGTTTCTTTTGAAGGCGATACACAGACTTACCGTTTAATTAAATTTAAGAAAACTAATCAGAGTACAACAATCAACTTAAAACCAATCGTTAAAAAAGGACAGCGGGTAGAAAAAGGACAAGTGCTTTGCGAAGGTTATGCAACCCAGGATGGCGAATTGGCCTTGGGCCGTAACATGAAAGTTGCTTTTATGCCTTGGCAAGGTTATAACTTTGAGGATGCGATTGTAATTTCAGAACGGGTTGTATCTCAGGATATTTTTACTTCCCTTCATATTGAAGAATTTGAGCTGGAAGTACGTGATACTAAACGTGGTGAAGAAGAGTTAACACCTGATATTCCGAATGTATCCGAAGAAGCTACAAAAGATTTAGACGAAAACGGAATAATCCGTGTTGGTGCTGAGGTTAAAGAAGGTGATATTCTAATAGGAAAGATCACTCCGAAAGGAGAATCAGATCCTTCACCAGAAGAAAAACTATTACGTGCCATTTTTGGAGACAAAGCAGGGGATGTTAAAGATGCTTCTTTAAAAACACCACCATCAATTACTGGTGTAGTAATCGATACGAAATTGTTTTCTCGTGCTAAAAAGACTTCTAAAGCAGAAGAAAAAACTGCATTAGAAAAATTAGATAATAAGCACGAAAAGAACATCAAAGACCTTAAAAATTCTTTGATTGAAAAGCTTTTTGAAATTGTAAATGGTAAAACATCTCAAGGCGTTTTTAATGTTTATAAAGAACTGCTTGTTGCTAAAGGCGTAAAGTTTACCCAGAAAATTTTAGTTGAGTTAGATTACAATAATATCAACCCAACAAAATGGACTACTGATGATGATAAGAATGAAATGATCAAACTACTTCTTCATAACTTTAACATTAAAGTTAACGAAGAATTAGGTGCTTATCGCCGTGATAAATTTGCTATTAGTGTTGGTGATGAGCTTCCTTCCGGCATTGTACAGATGGCTAAAGTTTACATTGCTAAAAAACGCAAGCTTAAAGTTGGTGATAAAATGGCTGGCCGTCACGGTAATAAAGGTATTGTTGCCCGTATTGTACGTGATGAGGATATGCCATTTTTGGAAGACGGAACGCCGGTTGATATCGTTTTGAACCCGCTTGGTGTACCTTCAAGGATGAACTTAGGGCAGATTTATGAAACTGTTTTAGGCTGGGCCGGAAAAGAGTTAGGAATGAAGTTTGCTACCCCAATTTTCGATGGTGCATCACATGCAGAAGTAGAAGAATGGGTGTCTAAAGCGGGAATTCCTGCTTCAGGGAGAACTTACCTTTATAATGGTTTAACGGGTGATCGTTTTGATCAGCAAACCACAGTTGGTATAATTTACATGTTGAAATTAGGCCACATGGTTGATGATAAAATGCATGCTCGTTCAATAGGACCGTACTCGTTAATTACGCAACAGCCATTGGGTGGTAAAGCTCAATTTGGTGGTCAGCGTTTTGGTGAGATGGAGGTTTGGGCTTTGGAAGCATTTGGTGCGGCTAATATTTTGCAGGAAATTCTCACAGTTAAGTCAGATGATGTCATCGGACGTGCTAAAACGTACGAAGCAATCGTTAAAGGTGAAAATCTTCCAACACCATCTGTTCCCGAATCTTTCAATGTATTGGTTCACGAATTAAGGGGCTTAGGTTTGGATATTACTTTAGAATAAGCTTGCTTTAAATAAATTGAAGGAGATAAGCTTTAAAGCTCATTTCCTTCAATTTATAATTAAAGCTTTAGCTTACTAAATAACATTACGATGCTTCTTTTACCATAGTAAAATTGGTTTCCAAATTTGAGCCGATAAAAGAAGTATTATCGAATCAGCTCTTAAACTTAAAAAAGAACTATGTCTTACAAAAAGGATAATAAAATCAAGAGTAATTTCACAACAATTACAATCAGTTTGGCTTCCCCGGAATCTATTCTGGAACGTTCAAGCGGTGAAGTTTTAAAGCCTGAAACCATCAACTACCGAACATATAAACCTGAACGCGACGGTTTATTTTGCGAACGTATTTTTGGCCCGGTAAAAGATTATGAATGCCATTGCGGTAAATACAAACGCATCCGTTATAAAGGTATCGTTTGTGATCGTTGCGGTGTGGAAGTTACTGAAAAAAAAGTGCGCCGGGAACGTATGGGACATATAAATTTGGTTGTTCCGGTAGCACATATTTGGTATTTCCGTTCTTTACCAAATAAAATTGGTTATTTATTAGGTTTACCTACTAAAAAATTAGATTTAATTATTTATTACGAACGTTATGTTGTAATAAAACCAGGTATAAAAGAAGCAGATGGCATACAGAAAATGGATTTCTTAACGGAAGAAGAATATCTGGACATTTTGGATACACTTCCTAAAGAAAACCAATATTTGGACGACAAAGACACACAGAAATTTGTTGCCAAAATGGGTGCTGAAGCTTTAGAAGAGTTATTAAGCAACTTGGATTTAGATCAATTATCTTATGATCTCCGCCATCAGGCTGCAAATGAAACTTCCCAGCAACGTAAAAATGAGGCTTTAAAACGCTTACAGGTTGTTGAAGCTTTCCGTGATTCTAAAACGCGTATTGAAAATAACCCGGAGTGGATGATTGTAAAAATTGTTCCGGTTATCCCGCCAGAGCTGCGTCCGTTAGTACCATTAGAAGGCGGCCGTTTTGCTACTTCGGATTTGAATGATTTATATCGCCGGGTAATTATCCGTAATAACCGTTTAAAACGACTGATTGAGATTAAAGCACCGGAAGTAATTTTGCGTAACGAGAAAAGGATGCTTCAGGAAGCTGTGGATTCTTTATTTGATAACTCACGTAAAGTAAATGCAGTAAAAACAGAAGGTAACCGTGCTTTAAAATCCTTATCAGATATTTTAAAAGGTAAACAAGGCCGTTTCCGTCAAAATTTGTTGGGTAAACGGGTTGATTACTCAGCACGTTCCGTTATTGTGGTTGGTCCAAACCTGAAATTACACGAATGCGGTTTGCCAAAAGATATGGCAGCTGAACTTTTCAAACCGTTTATCATTCGCAAGATGATTGAAAGAGGTATTGTAAAAACAGTAAAATCCGCTAAAAAAATAGTTGACCGCAAAGACCCGATTGTTTGGGACATTTTAGAAAACGTATTGAAAGGGCATCCGGTTTTATTAAACCGTGCGCCAACTTTGCACCGTTTGGGTATCCAATCTTTCCAGCCAAAACTAATTGAAGGTAAAGCAATCCAATTGCATCCTTTAACCTGTACTGCTTTTAACGCGGATTTTGACGGTGACCAAATGGCTGTGCACGTTCCGCTTGGTAATGCTGCAATTTTAGAAGCTCAGATTTTGATGCTGGCTTCACATAATATTTTAAATCCGGCAAATGGTACGCCAATTACTGTTCCGTCTCAGGATATGGTTTTGGGCTTGTATTATATCACAAAAGGACGTAAAACAGATGCCGGACGAATTGTAAAGGGTGAAGGGTTAACTTTTTATTCTGCGGAAGAAGTTATCATTGCCTATAATGAGAAAAAGCTTGATTTGCATGCTTTTATCAAAGTTAAAGCAAACGTTAAAGAAAGCGATGGAAGTATCATAAATAAAATTATAGATACAACTGTCGGCCGTGTATTATTTAACCAGCATGTACCGGAAGAAGTTGGTTATATAAATGAATTACTTACTAAAAAATCATTACGCGATATTATTGGTGAAGTAGTTAAAAATACAGGAATGGCTCGTGCAGCCCAATTTTTGGATGAAATAAAGGAACTTGGTTTCCAAATGGCTTTCCGTGGCGGTTTATCGTTTAACTTGCAGGATTTAAATATTCCTGCTGAAAAAGTTACATTAATCGATCAGGCTTCCAAAGAAGTGGAAGATGTAATGAATAACTATAACATGGGTTTCATTACAAATAATGAACGTTATAATCAGATTATTGACATTTGGACCCGAATTAACAACCGTTTGACAGCAAACGTAATGGAAATTTTGTCTAACGATAATCAAGGATTTAACTCTGTTTACATGATGCTCGATTCTGGTGCACGTGGTTCTAAAGAGCAAATTCGTCAACTTTGCGGAATGCGTGGATTGATGGCAAAACCACAAAAATCAGGTTCAGGTGGTGAGATTATCGAAAATCCGATCTTGTCAAACTTTAAAGAAGGTTTATCAGTATTGGAATATTTTATATCTACCCACGGTGCTCGTAAAGGCTTGGCTGATACCGCTTTAAAAACAGCCGATGCCGGTTACTTAACACGTCGTTTGCATGATGTGGCGCAGGACATGATTGTTGGTGAAACTGATTGCGGTACTTTAAGAGGTATTTATACAACAGCTTTAAAAGACAATGAAGATATTGTTGAGCCACTTTATGATCGTATTCTCGGCCGTACAACACTTAGCGATGTTTACGATCCTTTAACTAACGAACTACTGATTGAAGCAGGTAACGATATAACTGAAGAAATTGCAAAAAGAATTGAAAATTCTCCTTTAGAAGGTATTGAAATTCGTTCAGTATTAACCTGTGAAGCAAAAAGAGGTGTTTGTGCATTATGTTATGGTCGTAATTTAGCCAGTGGCAAGCGTGTACAACGCGGTGAAGCAGTTGGTGTTATTGCAGCACAATCTATCGGCGAACCTGGCACACAATTAACTTTACGTACATTCCACGTGGGTGGTACTGCTTCTAACATCGCAGCAGAATCTCAAATCAATGCTAAATTTGATGGTATTATTGAATTTGAAAACGTTAGAACTGTACAATATAATACGGAAGAAGGTGAAGTTGATGTTGTTTTAGGCCGTTCTGGTGAATTTAGGATTATTGAGAAAGATACCAATAAGGTAATCATGACCAATAATATTCCTTATGGTTCTTATTTGTATATTAAAGATAATACGCAGATTTCAAAAGGAGACCGTATTTGTTCATGGGATCCGTACAATGCTGTAATACTTTCTGAATTTGCCGGTAAAACTCAATTCGATGCAGTACAAGAAGGTATTACTTTCCGTGAAGAATCCGATGAGCAGACCGGTCACCGTGAAAAGGTAATTATTGACACGCGTGATAAAGCAAAAAATCCGGTTATTCAGATTATCGACAGTGGTAAAAATGTGATTAAAGGATATAACATTCCGGTAGGGGCACACATTGCAGTTGACGAAGGTGAGAAAGTGCAAACAGGGCAGGTTATTGCTAAAATCCCTCGTTCTACAGGTAAAACCCGTGATATTACCGGTGGTTTGCCACGTGTAACGGAGTTGTTTGAAGCACGTAATCCGTCAAATCCTGCTGTTGTTACAGAAATTGATGGCGTAGTTACGTTAGGTGGTATCAAGAGAGGTAATCGTGAGATCACTATTGAATCAAAAGACGGACAGGTAAAGAAATATCTGGTTCCGCTTTCTAAACATATTTTGGTTCAGGACAATGACTTTATCAAAGCTGGTATGCCATTGTCTGACGGTTCAATTTCTCCGGCTGATATTTTGGCAATCAAAGGCCCTGCTGCTGTTCAGGAATATTTGGTTAATGGGATTCAGGAAGTTTATCGTTTACAAGGTGTAAAAATTAATGATAAACACTTTGAAGTTATCGTTCACCAAATGATGCAGAAAGTTACGATTGAAGATGCCGGCGATACACGTTTCTTAGAAAGAGAAGCAGTTGACCGTTGGGATTTCATGCTGGAAAACGATGAAATTTATGATAAAAAAGTAGTTGTTGATCCGGGAAGTTCTCCAAACTTGAAACCTGGTCAGATACTTTCAGTTCGTAAATTACGTGATGAAAATTCTGTATTGAAAAGAAAAGATTTAAAGTTAGTTGAAGCACGTGATGCTATTGCAGCTACCTCCAGCCAAATGCTGCAAGGTATAACCAGAGCATCTTTGGGTACAAAATCGTTTATTTCGGCTGCATCCTTCCAGGAAACAACTAAAGTATTAAACGAAGCGGCTATCGCGGGTAAACGTGATAAAATGCTTGGACTAAAAGAAAACGTAATTGTTGGCCATTTAATTCCATCCGGAACAGGTTTACGTGCATATGATAATGTTCGCGTTGGTTCTCAGGAAGAATTTGATCGTCTGTTAGCATCAAAAATAGAAGAAGTAGAAGCTTAAATTATCTTCCACGTATAATATTTAAGAGGCTATCTCAAAAGGATAGCCTCTTCTATTTTAAAGTTTGTTTATATAAACAGGCGTTATAAATGTTTTATGTTAATTGGACACAAAAATGACAGGAAAAGCATGTTAAAGTAAATGATTAATTAAGCAAAGCGAAGGGGGGGTGATGATTATCTCTAAGAATGACCCTGAAAATTATACTTTAATTAAAAGGGCGATTGAGGAAATATTAAACACATCAGAAGTGAAACTGATAGACTTCGTTGAAAACCTTGTGAGATTAGAAAATTTTTCCTTTGGGTAGTAGATAAATATTCAATATCAATGTTTTTTAGCAAGACACTTACAATGAAGGAAGGAAAATTATTCGTTTAATGTTCTCAGAAAAACTACGTTTTGGCAGTTATCAATAACGAAGGACCATAATAAATGCCAAATTCGCCCAAGTTATATATTTGATTCCAATGGTTTACAAAGGATAAAAATAGGGGCAAGAACTGAGAAATCATTCTTGCCCAATTGGGTGCGCCCACCTGGGCTCGAACCAGGGACCAAAAGATTATGAGTCTTCTACTCTAACCAACTGAGCTATAGGCGCTAAATAAGTCGAATTGCAATTGTACAAAATTTTCTTATTTTTTCAAAAATTAATTCAATAAATAAAGTATAATTTATCCGAGTAATACTTACAACTATTTATTTTATAATTATTAACTTCTTTTTTATAAAAAGCATTTAAATAATTATAAAACATAAATAATATTGTTACATTTATAAACTAATTGAATGTTATTATATACTAACAATTTGTTCATTTATTATTGATAAGCCTTATAATTTAAAGTTAAATATTTGTTTAATTATCATTTAACTTCAAAATATCATTTAGCCGATTTTTACTAAGCATGTTGAATTTACTGGTGTTTTGTTTACATTATATTTTGATGAAGTTAAATTATGGAAAAACCGTATTTGTTAAATAATTATAAATTAGATGAGTTTGCGTTAAAAAAAGTGTTTTTACATAATTTAAATGAGTTATATCCGGTTTTACTACATTTAGCAGAAAGCTTGCCTAATTTGGCACAAGCAACATGTTTTGGTGATTTGCAGAATATTATCGAACAACTTTCGATGGAAGTAAATAATCAGATTATTATAACTTATGATATTTATACTCAGCTAAGAGAAATACCTGCTGGCCCGCAAAATTTTGCTGATGAATGTATCATACAAGCTAAAATACCTGTTTTTGCTGATGAGTTGATGGATAACTTATCAAAAGATTTATTAATAATATTTTTTCTTCAAAAAATAATAGCTGTTAAAAGAAGTTATTTTTATATTCTTAAATCTATTGCAAACTGTTTACACAGTACAAATATTAAAGAATATTTGCAATACTGTTTTAATGAATGTGAGGATAATATAAAACTTTTTCAATTGGTTGCAAAAGAATATGCAGAAAGTAATATTAATAATTTCTTAAAATAGAAACTGCAACAATCAGAAGCTTATTATCAAAAATAGTTAGTACTATTCCAAGGGGTATAATGTTGAAAAATTTCGTTTATAAATGACATTTTTTATAATGAAGTAAGGATAGATTAGCTTTTTTTGAGATGAGTGAAATGGTAAGACCAGCAAAAATGTCTGTACTTCAGGCGGGAAAATATCTGTCAATTCTGCCCTTACCACAAATCTAAATTTTGAACCTGAACAGATCTGCAAGTGTGAGATGATCATTGTCGGGAGAATTTGGATGATCCAGGCACGTAAGGTTGAATGTTGCCCGAAGGCGATTCAAAATACTTGAACTTTTGGTTCTTTTGTTTCAAGACAAAAGAACATAATGCCTGGCAACCGCAGGTTTGCTAACAAAGAAGCATGCTTCTTTTATCAATAAAAAATCAACATGAAGTTGTATATAAGCAAGCTTGCAGCCCTTTATTCCGTTCTTTTTGTTTAACCCAAAAGAAACAACGAAGTCAAGACAAACCCGATCCATCCGGGCGTTTTGCCGGGCCTTTCCGCACCTTGGCTACTGTTATAGTGGTAACTTTTCTAAATAAACTCAATTAATTTGAACGTAATTAATTATCAGTTTTAAGCTAAAAATACTATCTTCCAGCTTCTATTTTATGGTACTGTTCTTAAATGTATGATGTTTTTTTGTTACGTTCATAAATGGCAGTTTTCATAATTGCATAGTGATAGAT
>CAHJWG010000014.1 GCA_903642215.1 Sphingobacteriaceae bacterium
GGCGCGCTTAAACTCGGGTTCCCTTTCTGCCAGGCAAAAAGAGTATTGGTTAATCGTACTGATTACAATTTTAGGCAGCTTCGGCAGTTCATCCAAAGATTTGGTAAACAACTGGCAACCCATATAATTACTTAAAACTTCACTCATTTTTAATAGTAGCGGTAAGAAAAATCAATATTACAATAATAATGGGCTTACTGTTTTTATGCACTTAAAATTTTATTCAGAAAAAATAATAAGTGAAAACCAATTAACTATCAGTAAATATTGTATTACTTATTTATTTTAGTTTATTTATACAGCATCAAAAATAAACACTTTCTATTTAAATTACATATTCGATTTACAATACATAACGAATACCGCGACCGCTTTTTCCCGGAACAACAACTATTTGAGGTAGAAAGGCCATTCGCTATTTACTTTAGCTTTGATAAAATAAACTGCCGTGCCGATGGTAATTACGATCAAGCCACCGGTAACCATCGTTAATCCGGTAGAAATCAAAACGCCGGCCCATAAAATTATCGCTATAAAAATCGGCAGTGGAAACAGTGGCATTTTATACGGAAAATCGTTTTTGTTTCGCACTTTCCGCAGGATTAACAAACCGATTGCCTGTGCAATAAACTGAATCAGGATACGCATGGCCAGTATGGCACTGATCACATTACTTAATCTGAAAAGCAGGCTGAAAACAAAAGCAATCGAACCTAAAACCAATAAAGAAACGGTTGGAAATTTGCCGGTGGGATGTGTTTTAGCGAAAACTTTAAAAAAAGCACCATCGGCAGCGGCAGCATAAGGAATACGGCTGTAACCCAGCGTGGCCGAAAAAACGGAAGCAAAAGCTACCAGCAAAATCAGGCAGGTAACTATTTTTGCTGCAGCCGGCCCGGCTAAATGCTGCATAAATTCGCTGATTACAAACTGACTGTTTTTAGCCTGCTGCCAAGGGATTACGCTTACAACGCTCACATTCATCATCAAATATAAAACGGCAATACCGGCAATGGAAAGGAACATGCTCCGCGGGATATTTTTAGCCGGATTAATAATTTCTCCGCCCAAATGGCAAACATTATAATAACCTAAATAGCTGTACACACTTTTTACGCTGGCAAAACCGATAGCTGCAACAAACGCATAATTTATACTGATACCGTCGTTAACATGCTTAATCGGCTGCAGGAAATTACCATGTGCAATCCCGCCGCCGATAATCCAGAACATGGTTAAAATAACAGCGCCCCAAAGTAAAATACTTATTTTGCCAATATCTTCAATCCTGCGGTAAAGTAAAGCTACAATACAAATAACCACGCCGCCGCTCATCATTTTTGATTCTATCGGCGTTAAAGGCAGCAAGTACGAAAAATAAGCTGCAAAACCGATAGCTGCGGAAGCAATTACCAATGGTGCCTGGATCATGGTTTGCCATACAAATAAAAAGCTCATCAGCTTGCCAAAGCCATTTTTACCGTAAGTTTCTTTCAGGAAATTGTATGAGCCGCCGGCTTTTGGGAATGCTGCGCCCAATTCGCTCCAAACCATTGCATCCACCATGGATAAAGCAGCACCGGCAAGCCAGGCATATAAAAAGTATGGGCCGTTCATCATTCCGATAACCATCGGCAGTGTTATAAAAGGGCCGATGCCAACCATATCCGTCATGTTAATTGCCGTTGCATGAACTAAACCCAGCCGCCTTTCCTGATTATTTTCAGACATTTTTTAAAGTATAACTGCCCATAAAAATTGATTTGATAAGTTTAGAAAGCTAACAATTTTAATAATACTTTTTTCTTTTGAGATCAGATTTTGAAATAATTTATAATCGCTTATAATCCTGACTTGATGATGTAAAACCGATACTGTTTTTACCGGCATAATTTATCGATTGAACAAATCTGTAATCTAATGGAAAATTTTCGACAGCAATTAGTAAATATGTCTGCAATAATAGACAACAGAGATAGGTAATTGAAACAAATTGCGCAGGTAAACTCACTTATCAGGTAATCTTAAAGCTTGTGTTTATCATGGCACAATCTTGGTTTTAGGTGATTTACATTAAAATTGAACATTATGAAAACTGAAACTAAAACCCAAATTATACTAAAAGCAACAGACCTTGAGTTAAAAGCAATTTTACAAAACGATCTTGCTCAGTTTAAGTTGAAAAAACAAAACCTGCACATTAACCAGACAAGCCCGCAAAAGGCTGCCTGACCATCATATATTTTTATTTATAAAAAGAGTTCCCAAAAAGAACTCTTTTTTTATTTAAGTCGAATTTTAGCTAGCATCATTAAGATTGGTTTTTCAACCAAAGACAATAATTTATTTTACTAAAATTGAATGTAGGTAGTTTAACTATTTGCTGAATATAACTATAAAATAGTAGTTTTTAAGTGATAAAATTTAAGCTGGATTGAGGTAAGAAATTATCGTTCGGTAAGCTAACTGTACAATTTGATTTGAACTAAAAATACTGGTTTTTCATGACGCAAATACCGGCAAAACGATTGCGGCAACAACTTTTACCGGCTGTTTAAAGTAAAAGCATTTTGTGCATCTCCCGGCAATCGTCATTGGTTTATAATTAAATTTTTTAGCTTTATTTCATGATACCAGCCCCTCGTTTCAAACGTAAAAAGTTAGGAATAATCCAGTTAATTGCCATTATTTTTCTAACCGTTTCCGGCGGGCCGTACGGTTTAGAACCACTTTTAACTTACGCCGGCCAGCATGGCGCGCTGTTGCTGTTAATTATTACACCGATTTTGTGGGATATTCCAACCATATTTACCGTGTTAGAACTCAACAGTATGCTGCCCGTTACCGGCGGCTATTATCAGTGGGTAAAAAAAGCATTGGGCTTGCGCTTGGCTTTGTACGAAGGCTGGTGGACCTGGCTTTATACTTTTGTTGATCTGGCTATTTATCCGGTGCTTTTTGTAGAATATGCTTCCTTCTTTTTCCCGGAAGCTGCCGTTTATAAAGTACCGATTTGTTTGTTCATCATCTGGTCATCAGCAGGTTTAAATATCTTGGGGATTGTACCTGTTGGCAAGGTTTCCGTATTTTTGGGCGCGCTGGTACTTGCTCCTTTTATCATCCTTTTTTTCGTGTTTTTTAGTCAGCACGCCGGCAGTTTCAGCTTTCCACATTTGTCATTAAAAGGTGTTGGTTTTTCTTCGTTGGGATTAGGACTTTATACCGTAATGTGGAATTTTATCGGCTGGGATAACGTAACCACCTACGCCGAAGAAGTGGAGAAACCCGTTCGTACTTACCTCATTTCCGTGTTTACTGCTTTTATCCTGATATTTTCGGTGTACTTTCTGGCGGTTTTAGTAGCGCAGCAATCCGGTATCAACACCGAAAAACTACAGAAAGAAGGTTTCCCGATTTTGGGATCTCTGCTCGGCGGGCATTGGCTCGGAGCGTTACTTTCTTTCGGCGGGATGGCCAGCGCGCTGGGTTTATATTCGGCGGTTTTACTTTCTATTTCACGGGTGCCGAAAGTGATGGCGGATGATGGCCTGCTTCCCCAGAAAATCAATAAAATCCACCCCAAATATAAATCGCCTTACGTATCAATATTGATCTGTTCGACCATCGTTAGTCTCATGATTTTGTGGAGTTTTACCGATCTGCTTATCATCGACGTAACCGTTTACGGTGCCGCTTTATTTTTAGAATTTATCGCGCTGATTGTTTTCCGAATTAAATTCCCCGAACTACATCGTCCGTTCAAAATACCGCTAAACGTTTTTGGTTTAGGGTTGATGGCTTTGCTGCCGCTAATGGTTTACATCGTCGCTTTATCAGGTGCATTTTCTACTTCGGGAGAAACATGGCTGCCGGCTTTATTTGCGATTGGAACGTTACTTTCCGGGGAAGTGGTTTGGCAGGTAATTAAGTGGCGGAAAAGAATAGTTAGGCAAAGTATTTAAACAGTTTTTATTCTAACATCATACACAAAATCGCTTACATCAACTACTTTAAATTTATTGCTTTCCGGGTGAAGCGGATTAAGCAAATAATTAAATTCATCAGGAATAATAATAGAAGGAATACTGATCACAGGTTTTGCCGCAGCCAATAACAATGCTGATCCGAAGATTTTTGTTGATGAAGGTGCCGGAGCTTGCTTCCAATCGCCAGGCAAATTTGCTTCTTTTACAGGGGTTATTTTATCATCCGGGATTTCGATTATAGTAATGCTTAAAGCCCGGGGAATCTCATTTATATTAATGTTAACGGTATATTCAAGTAACGCTAAAGCTCTGGATTCCGAGGTGTAAATACACCTAACCATTTTATTATTCCATCTCCCGCCAAAAAGCTTGGCCCCTTCTCCGGTTAAATTGTTTGCGTATTTTGTTCTTCCAATGTGATAAACGATCATGAAAGTATTTAAGAATAAACTCCGTAATCTATTCTGCCAATCAAGTTTTTCACTTCTTCCCGTCCAAATTGATTGTCCAGCAATTCAAATGGCTGCTTGCCTCCTAATGCTCGATTCGGTTTAAAAACCCATTCGTTAAATTTGGTTTCATCTTCAAATACTTCATAACCATAAGAATACACATCTGCAATGCTTAAAATTTTTTCGCTTAAAGAAGCACTAAAATGAGCTGTTCCTTTTTTGTTAATTAAAGTTGCACGCGCAGTAGAAAGTAAAGTAGAAAGTTTATCGTAATCAAGATTAGTTTTGGTTTTCAGCTTTTCCAAATCTGTTTTATTCAAACCATCTTTTACCAGTTGCATTTTTTCTACCGGCGTCATTTGCCACTCCGCTTTATTGATTTTTTTTGTAATAATTGGAGTTGTACCGGCGTAACTTTCAGGTTTCATAGTATATTTTTTTATAAATATAAGTATAAAAATATACTTTGATAAAACAATTCGGTATTAGAAATAAAAAATCTCAAACCGCCGGTTCCTGCTGGCTTAAACAGTGAAAACTACCTAAACCCCAGATAATATCCGTAGAATCAATGCCGACAACTTTTCTATCCGGGAAACATTGCTGTAAAATTTGTAAGGCTTTTTCGTCGTTTTTATCCCGGTAAGTTGGAACAATCACTGCTTTGTTTGCGATATAAAAATTGGCGTAACTGGCCGGTAAACGTGTACCTTCCCAAATCACCGGTAAAGGCATTGGTAGCTCGATGATGTTTAGTTTTCGGCCGTCCAAAAGCTTCATTTCCTTCAGTTTTTCGAGGTTTTCCTGTAAGAGGTGATAGTTTTCATCTTCCGGATTTTCCTCTACAACCGTAACCACCGTATCCTCGTTTACAAAACGCGTAATATCATCAATATGGCCGTCGGTATCATCACCAACAATGCCATCGCCCAGCCACAAAACCTGCTCCACACCGTAATATTTTTTGAGGTATTCTTCAATTTGATTTTGGCTGAGATGCGGATTCCGGTTTGGGTTGAGCAAACAAGCCGTTGTGGTTAAAACCGTTCCGGCACCGTTAAACTCTACCGAACCGCCTTCCATCACAATGCCCGGCTCAATAACCGGTAAATTAAAATGTTCCGCAATTTTTGTCGGGATCACATCATCCAAATCAAACGGCGGATATTTGCCGCCCCAGGCATTGTATCCCCAATCCAGTACCAATTTTTTAGGGGTAAAAGAAGCATCGCGGTTTAGCAAAAACGCCGGACCATGATCACGGCACCAGGCATCGTTTGTTGGAAAATGATAAAACTCGATCTGACTTAAATTAACATTAACTTTTTGTAATTCCGCTTTGGCAAAAGCTTCCATTTCGGCATCAGCAACGTTGATTCGCACTAATTCACCTTCTGCAACAATTTTGATAAACTTGCAGTAATGCTGATAAATTGAGCTGATTTTTTCTGGCCACGAAGCTTCTTTATGCGGCCAGCTTAACCAGGTTGCTTCGTGTTTTTCCCATTCGGCCGGAAAAAAGTAATTTTCAGGAAAATCCTGAAGTTTGGAAGATTCAAAACTTAAAGAATTATCGGATATATTATCATTCATTTCGGTTATACAAATTGGGCAAAGAATAATCAGTTCCACGAAGGTGAATTGTATTCGCTTTATCCAAATTCTCTTTTGTTTTGAGCCTGATATTAATTATTTTTAGTAAAGGCAATGTATCCTTTAAATATTCAATTTCTGTGGATTTTAAAACTTCAACGTTTAAAATATAAATTGAGTCAATTTTATAAGTTGAAATATTATCCTTCAAAATCACATTATCTATCATAAAAAGAGTTGAGCCAGATACTGCTTTTGAATAAGTTTTTTCAATGTTTTTTAAAGTAAGAAAATTATAATCTTTTGGATTTTTTGATTTGATGTAAATCCTACCATCATATTGCTTAGTTGTATCTTTTACAACATCTATATTTGCAATTTCATTAGGATCAAAATACAATTGATTTTTACCAATTCTTACAGAATCAAGAAAAAATAAAACCTCTTTTTTAGGATTAGTGATAGTAGCTTTTGTTACTTGACCGTAAGACGTTAATGCTAAAAATACAAGAAAAATTGAAGTGGTAAATTTCATAATTGTTAATAAAAGTTTATTTATTAATAAATAAAAGCCTGTTTAAATTTTATTCAATAATAATTTAAGACATTTAAGATATTCTAAACTTCTGTCTTCCTAACTTTTTCACTCTTCATCAATCAATCTTTTGGTTATAGGTTGATAAGAATCAATCCGGCGATCGCGTAAAAACGGCCAGTGCGTGCGGTACCGATCCGTTTCTGCCAAATTCAGTTCCTGCACCACAACTTCTTCATCATCGTGCGAAGCCTGGTAAATCACCGTTCCGAACGGATTGGCGATAAACGATCCGCCCCAAAACTTTACGCCAGCCTCGCTCCCAACCCGGTTTACGCTCACTACATGCACGCCGTTTGCTACGCCGTGCGAACGTTGAATGGTTTGCCAGGCGTTGTATTGTTCGGTATTGGTTGGCAAATCCTGCGTGGTTGCCCAACCGATTGCCGTTGGATAAAACAAAATCTCGGCACCCATTAATGCCGTAATCCGTGCCGCTTCCGGATACCATTGATCCCAGCAAATTAAAACACCAATGCTGGCAAACTTCGTTTTGAAAACCTTGTAACCCAGATCGCCGGGCGTAAAATAAAATTTCTCGTAAAAACCGGGATCATCCGGGATGTGCATTTTGCGGTATTTTCCCAGATATTTTCCATCGGCATCCAAAACAGCCGTAGTATTATGGTACAAACCCTGCGCACGTTTTTCAAACAAAGAAGCAATAATCACCACATTCAACTCGGCAGCAACTTTAGAAAGTTCATCCGTTGACGGCCCCGGAATTACTTCTGCCAGTTTAAAATTGTCGTAATCCTCTTCATCACAAAAATAAAGCGACGTAAAAAGCTCTTGCAAACACACTATTTGCGCACCTTTTGCGGCTGCTTCGCGTACTTTATTGATGGCTTTTTGCAAGTTCGTTTCCTTATCTGCCGTGCAAGTCATCTGCACCAATCCTACTTTAACTTTAGACATTTCCCTGCAAAGTTTATTTCCGTAAAAATAGGATTAAGATCAACCCCTTGCAATGCTGTTTTTGAGGAAAGCGGTTGGCCATCAGCTTTCGGCCAGCAACCACGAACTACTAACCATCAACGCCGTGCTGCTTTTATCACCTAAAAACCGTCTTCTTAAATAACCTGATTTTCCTATTTTTGAAGCGATGGCTGAAACCGAAAAAACCCCTGTTCCTAAAACCAAAAAACAAGTTTTTTGGGATGTTGTAAAAACCCTGTTAAAAATTAGTTTCACCAGTTTGCTACTTTACCTGGTACTGCGGAAAATGGATTTTAATTTTGTAAAAAAAACCCTTTCCCAAGCTAATCCGCTTTATTTGTTACTGGCACTACTTACGTTTTTTGTATCTCAATTAATTGCTTCTTCGCGTTTGTTAAGTTTTTTTAAATCCATCCATTTAAAGCTTAATTTTCGTTTTAACCTGCGCTTGTATTTGCTTGGTTTATTCTATAATTTGTTTTTGCCGGGCGGTATCGGTGGTGATGGTTATAAGATCTGGCTACTCAACAAATCTTATAAACTACCTGCAAAAAAAGTATTTTGGGCAATTTTTTTTGATCGTTTAAGCGGGCTTTGGGCAATAGGGCTTATCACCGTTTCACTAATCATTTTTATTCCGCAGTTAAAGCAGTTCAACATTCCTATTAGCATTCCGCCCAGTGTTTTTGTGGTTGGCACATTAGCTTATTATTTTGTGGCACACCGTTTTTTTAAAGATTACACACATCATTTTATTGAAGCACATATTAAAGCCATTATCGTACAATCCTTACAGGTTATAACAGTGTTGTTTATTTTGCTGGCACTGCATTTTAACGGTAAATATTCGCCATATCTTTTCACATTTTTGGTATCGTCTTTATCTGCTATTGTACCAATAACGGTTGGTGGTTTGGGTGCGCGCGAATACATTTTTACCAATTTTGCACCTTTATTTAATATGGATACCAACCTGGCCGTGGTAGTAAGCTTGTTGTTTTACCTTACTTCGGCGGTAATTTCTTTGCTGGGGATTTATTATGTTTTTAACACCAGCCGTTTGCAGGAAGGCTTGCCAAAGGAAGATAAACTGAAAGAAGAAGAAACGTTACCAAAGGAGTAACTTTTAGGTTAAAAACATTAGCTTACTTAAATTTAGTCGATAAAAGAAGTATATTGCTGCATGAACATTATTATAACCGGAGCCAGCAGCGGTGTTGGTTTTGAAGCTGTGATTGAACTGATCCAACAACCCGGACACCAGATTATCGCACTGGCCCGATCAGAAGATAAGCTGGCCAAACTGCATGAAATATCCCAAAACCTGAATCCGAATTGCATTTTATATACCGTTGCTTTCGATATTGTACATGATGATTATACTGATTTAAAGCAATTCGTTACAGCACGTTTTGAAGGGAAAATCGATGTGTTGATTAACAACGCCGGCGCATTAATTAACAAACCTTTTGCAGATTTAGGCGAAGCCGATTTTGTAGAAATGCTGCAAAGCAATTACCTCGGCCATGTGCGCATGATCCAGGCAATGCTGTTTTTAATGGCAAAAAATTCGCATATTTTAAATATAGGCAGCATGGGCGGTTTCCAGGGAAGTGCAAAATTTACCGGCTTATCCGCTTATTCGGCCAGCAAAGCTGCTTTACATACTTTAACAGAATGTTTGGCGCAGGAATTATCTCCGCAGCAAATAAAAGTAAACTGTTTAGCGTTAGGATCGGCACAAACTGAAATGCTGGAACGCGCTTTCCCGGGCTACGAATCGCCGGTAATGGCTTTTGAAATGGGGAAATATATTACTGATTTCGCCCTAACCGGACATCATTTTTTTAACGGGAAGGTATTGCCTGTGGCTTTGAGTACACCGTAAGTTTTTGGGTGATAAAAGAAGTAGTGGAAATAACAATTATCTTCTGTAACAAAATCTAAACCTATGATGCTGAAAGATTTAAGACTTCATGTTCAACAAACTATTGAAAATTTAAGAGATCATGGTAAATGCCCGAAGGAAAATAATTTGTATGATTATAAATTGGACCTAAACCTTTATGGATTAAATGATCATTTAGAAATTTTTATAAAGAATTTTGCTAAAGATATTTTGTCTTTTTCAAATGGTAACGGAGGAATAATTCTTCTGGGTATAAGTGAAGACAAGGCTACCGGAAATTTAGAAGATATTGGACTAAGTAAAGACAGTTTAGACGTATTAGATAAGATTGATTTAGGCTATGTAACTCAAAAGTTTGAAAAAATATGTAAGGTCGGATTAGACTTAGACCTACAAAAATTTCAATTTGGCACTCGTAAATTTTATTCTCTTCTAATAGAAAAGCAGAATCAAGTTCTAATTCCAATAAACGATTTTCCAGATTACGCACTTAAAAAAGGAGACATTACATATCGAGCCTCCGGTAAAAATGAGACGGCAAATTATTCAGCTCAAGAATTTAATCGTTTTCTCCAAATAAAGGCAAACGAAAAAAGCAAAGAATTTATGGAAATTTGGTCAAAACTTTTACCTGAAATGTTTGACATTAATCCAAGAGAAGTTTTAATAATAAATCCAAAATATAATAAAGTTTATGGATTTAATGGTAAAGATAATGTTCTATCCAGTAGTGATATTGAAATAGATAAATCAGAAAATGGCGTTTTCAATGTTATTCTAAATGCAATTTCTGCTGGTGAAATCGGCAAAATATCAGATACTGAAGGAAAACCATTGTACAAAATAGTTGGAGAAGTTAAAAGTTTAGCCCCAAGAGATTTCATATATCTTTCCAGTCTACAAACTAAAGTGCAAAATAAATCTATTTTTAAGTTTAATAATCAACATTTAAAATTAGTGATGAAGCATTTAAACTGGGTATATAATGAAAACTTCAAAATTGAAAATCCTCCAGAAGCAACTATTAATGAAAACTTCAATAAATATATTTGGATAGAAACACTTGATACAATAAAGAAAGTAGTCTTTTCAGAAGAAAGCATTAATGAGATTTTAAACATAATTAACGAAAAAGATTCCCATATGCTTATTTTCAAGAAAAATCTTGATTTACATGATAATGCACCACACACAGCTTAAAATTTTCTATCCTAACTAAAATCAATTATTTGATTATTTACATATAGTTTATGCCCGAAACCGCTACCAATCTCCCACCTAAAAACCACTACGAAATTTTAGACGGCCTGCGTGGCGTAGCGGCAATTTTGGTAGTTACCTTCCATGTTTTGGAAACTTTTAATGGCGGTAGCCGATTTAACCAAATTATCAACCACGGTTACCTGGCGGTAGATTTCTTTTTCCTTTTATCCGGTTTTGTAGTAGCTTATGCGTACGACGATCGCTGGGAAAAAATGACCAGCTGGGACTTTTATAAACGTCGCTTAATCAGGTTGCAGCCAATGGTAATTATGGGAACTTTGATTGGCGCGGCACTTTTTTACTTTCAGGCATGCAGCATGTTTCCGTTAATTAGCATAACGCCTTTGTGGAAAATGCTGCTGGTAATGCTGGTTGGTTTTACACTGATCCCGTTGCCCATTTCCATGGATATCCGCGGCTGGCAGGAAATGCACCCGCTTGACGGCCCGTGCTGGTCGCTCTTTTTTGAATACGTAGCCAACATTATGTATGCAGTTGCTTTCCGAAAGTGTCCACAAAAAGTGCTTGCAGTATTCGTTTTTCTGTTCGCTTGTTTACTCGTGCACTATTTGGTAACAGGCCCAAAAGGCGATGTAATTGGCGGCTGGAGCCTCGATTCAACCCAGCTTCATATTGGTTTCATACGGATGCTTTTCCCTTTTTTTGCTGGTGTACTACTATCCCGTTACGGCAAATTAATCCGCATAAAAGGAGCATTTTGGATTTGCAGTTTGCTGCTGATCATTATTTTCTGTGTACCCAGAATCGGAGGACAGCAACATTTGTGGATGAATGGTTTGTACGAATCGTTTTGCATCATTGTACTTTTTCCGCTGATCGTTTCTATAGGTGCAGGCGGCAGTTTAAACGGTAAACATTCAACCCAAACCAATAAATTTCTAGGCGATATTTCCTACCCGATTTACATTACGCATTACCCGCTTATTTACACTTTTGTAGCCTGGGTAACCAATAATAAAGTGCCGATTGAAAAAGGGATTTGGGTTGGTTTACTACTGGTTATGGTAAGTATTACTATCGCTTATGCCTGCCTAAAATTGTATGATGAACCGGTCCGCAATTGGTTAACAAATCGTTTTTTAAGGAAAGCGGAAAGGAAAAGAATTTGATAGTTTATAGTTCATGGTAGATAGTTCATGGTGGAAAATTGAAGGTAGTGGCAAAGACTATGAACCATTAACTATGAACCATTAACTATGAACCATTAACTATGAACCATTAACTATGAACCATTAACCATGAACCATTAACCATCAACCATCAACTATCAACCATCAACTATCCGCCCCTTCTCACTTTTTCCCGCCGAGCATCAAAATTTCATTTACTACAATTTCGGTAACGTAGCGTTTGATGCCTTCTTTATCGGTATAATTTCGGGAAGCCAATTTGCCTTCAATGCTGATCTCGTCGCCTTTTTTCAAGTAATTTTCGGCAGTTTCTGCCTGCTTGCCCCAAAGGATCAGGTTATGCCATTGCGTTTCGGTAACCTTTTCGCCTTTCTGGTTATTATAAGTTTCATTGGTAGCCAAAGTAAGTTTAGCCAGTTTTTTGTTTTGATCGAAGCTTTTTACTTCCGGGTTTGCGCCGAGGTTTCCTACCAAGCGTACACTGTTTTTTAAGGTGCTCATCGTTTTATTTTTTGTTTTAAATTGATGTTACAAAGGTGTGGCAGGATGATTAACTTAGTCGGATTGTAAGCGGGTATAACTGGATATTAACGTTTGTAAGCGTTTGCAGACGGGAGATAAGTGTGTATGTTAGAACGTTTGGTATAAGCGTCACCTAAAAGTTCAACTTTAAGATAATTTGCCTTTTGATAACTTTTGAGTTAACTTTGCTAAATGAATACGCAGAGGCATATTATTTTTTACGGCCACTATTTTACGGACTTCTACTTTGAACAACCGGAAAAAGTGCAAGTAAAAATTGAATATGTCTTTAAAATATTAAGAACTGTTCAGAATGTTCCGAAAAAATTTCTTGACCACATAACGGAAACTGACGGACTTTATGAAATAAGAATTGAGTTTGAAAGCAACATTTATAGAATATTTTGCTGTTTTGATAAAGGAAGTTTAGTGGTTTTATTTAATGGCTTTCAGAAAAAATCTCAAAAAACACCAAAAAGCGAAATTGATCTGGCTTTGAAATTGAAAGACGAATATTTTAACTCAAAAAAGAAAAAGCAATGAACAAAGAAGACATTAAAAATGCTAAAAACTTTGACGAATTATTAGATATTAAATACGGAAAAATAGGCATTCAAAAGCGAGATGAATTTGAAGAAAAAGCACAGTATTTCGTTATTAGTGAAATGTTAAAAGAAACCCGCAAAGAAGCTAATATGACACAAAAGCAATTGGCTGAAAAAGTTGGAACAAAGAAAAGTTATATTTCAAGACTTGAAAATGGCAAATGTGATATTCAGCTTTCAACACTTTATAGAATTTTTGAATTCGGACTTGGAAAGCGAATTAATTTACTGTTCGGATAAAACGCCTTCCGTTAAAACTGATTTCACAAAAAACTGGCTGATGGAACAAACATCAGCTTTTATGTTACTATTTTACTTCAGTTTCAGCTTATAGAACAAAATTTAGCCAGTAAAAGAAGCATCAACATTTATTATAAATTAACTTTGGTTTCCACAAACCGATTTCAAATATCAGTTCTTCGCCGAGCCTTTTCCGTTGAACGATACCTTGAAGAACCTACCGCCATGAAATACTTGTTAAGTTTCAAAATTTAGAAACTTTCGCTACTTTTGATCAAAATAAATTAAGTGAAGTATTTTGAAACAAGGTTTTTAGAAGAAGCTGACGAATTTCTTGCCAGGCTCGACAAAAAATCAGCATGAAAAGTCTTCTACAACATTGATTTGGCAGAACAAACGAATGACCCCAAACTATTTAAAAAGCTAAAAACGAAATCTGGGAATTTAGAAGCCAGTATTTTGGTAATCAAAACAGACTTCTTGCTTTTTGGGATAAAACAGAATCCATGGAAACTTTGGTTTTGGCAACTCACGGATTTGTGAAAAAAGACAATAAAGTTCCTCAAAAAGAAATTGATAAAGCCGAGCGGATTAGGGAACAATATTTCAACAACAAAAAGAAAAAACGATTATGGCTAAGAAAGAACTTAAATCATATTCGCTTGCCGAAATGAAAGACAGATATATCGGACAAGTCGGAACTATTGATAGAGATAATTACGAGTATGAGCTTCGCATGGACGTTTTGGGGCGAATGATAAAAATGGCGCGACAAGAACGTAACTTGACTCAGGAACAGTTAGGCAAATTGATTGGTGTTCAAAAATCGCAAATATCTAAACTGGAAAGTAGTGCAAACAGTGCAACAGTTGACACTATTTTAAAAGTGTTTAAAGCTTTGAAAGCGGAAGTAAATTTCAACGTCAAACTTGAAAACGAATACATTCAACTAACATAAAGAAAGGCGCCGCCCAACATTGGTTTGGCAAAAAACTGGCTGATGGAATAAATATCAGCCTTTGTTTTGCTATTTTGCTTCAGTTTCAGCAAAAGGAACAAAATTTAGCCGGTAAAAGAAGCATCAGCATTTGAATATAAATTTATCTTTGATACAAGTAGGAAGATTTCAAATTCCACTTATCTACCAAGCCCAATAAAACATTCAATGCCCACAACCCAACGCCAATGTTTAGATTGCGGAGAAACCATCCGCGGCCGCGCCGATAAAAAGTTTTGTAACGACCAATGCCGCAGTAATTTTAACAACCAGCTTAATAGCGACAGCCATAATCTGGTGCGTAACATCAACAACATTTTACGCCGTAATCGGCGGATTATGCAGCAATTAAACCCAACCGGCAAAACTAAAACTTCCCGCAAAAAACTGGATATGCTTGGCTTCAACTTTAATTATTTTACAGGCGTTTATCAAACTAAAACCGGCAATATGTATAATTTTTGCTATGATTACGGCTACCTGGTTTTAAGCGAAGAAGAAGTTTTAATTGTTAAAAGGGAAAACCAGTAAACCATAAAAAAACTCGCCGGGAAATTTAGGTTGTTTACCGAGTAATTGCAAACAACTGCCTGTTTGCTGTTTTACAGTTCGAGCCGTTCGGATACATTTGTATCATCATTTTAAATAAAACATGAGTAATTTCCAGCATAAATCATCCAAACAGTCCGGCAAAGTAATAGCGGGTTTTTTCCTGATGGCAATCGGCCTGCTACTACTGTTAAAACAGTTCGATTGGTTTTTCCTGCCATCGTGGATTTTCAGCTGGCCAATGATCCTAATTATCGTGGGTTTGGCGAGACGGGGAAAAGACAGGCACAATAACCCAACCGGACTAATTATGATCGTAATTGGCTGCCTGTTTTTGATCGAGAAAATATTTCCGGGCGAGCAAGTTATTAATTTCGGCTGGCCGGTTATTATTATTGCTGCCGGATTATGGATGATTTTCCGTAGAAACCAGGATTTTCAAACGGTAAATAATAGTGATACTTTTTCTAAAGAAGCTTTCGTAAATAATGACTTTTTGAATCCCGACGCTTCAACCAAAGAACCACAAAACACTTCCCAATTTAAAACAGATACCAATGAAGATTACCTGAGTGCTTTTTCGCTGTTTGGAAATGTAAAAAAAAACGTCATGTCGAAAACTTTTAAAGGCGGCGAAGTTGTAAATATTTTTGGCGCTTCAGATATTGATTTCAGTCATGCAAATATCGAAGGACAGGTAATCGTGGATGTGATACAGTTATTTGGCGGTACCAAACTAATCGTTCCGCCGCACTGGCAAGTGGTTTCTAACGTGGCTGCAATTTTTGGCGGCGTAAACGATAAGCGGATTCCGCATGCTGATGTTGCCGCCAGTGGGAAAGTTTTGGTGCTAAAAGGAGCATCCATTTTTGGCGGCGTGGATATTAAAAGTTTTTGAGCCTTACCCTAAACTCCTTTCTCAAATAAAGGAACTTAAAGAACCAGCGCAGCTAACTCCCTCTCTTTTGGAGAGGGAGTTAGGGTGAGGCTAAAAAAACACCGATAAAAACAGCATCAATTTTAATTAAATCAACCTACAAATTTGGAAAACGCTACTTCATTATTTAACAGGTTCCGTGCTGTAGTTGGTGCAGGTTTGCTGGCGTTATTTAGTTTACAAAATTACCTGCTGCATGATTTTGGCTTTAGCTGGAAAGTTGCCAATATAGATGCTGGTACAACTTGTGTTTTGCTTGCCGGCGCCTGTTTGCTCATCAGTAATAACCTTAAATATTACCAGCCGGAAAAAGGCCGGTCGGTTTTTATATTGGCATTATGCTTGGTTTTGAGTTTGTTATGGCTGGGTGCCTGCCGCTGGCTGCTGCCGCAACTACTTACAGACCCGGCTTATAAAGTTTTTTTAATCCAGTCTTTAACCATCCGTTTCTGTATTTCGTTTTTAATTATCAGTTGTATGGCGATGCTTAGCGCGTTGCGTTATATGCAGAAAGACCAGAAAGCCAACGAAGCGCGCAAGTTGGCTGCCGAAACGCTGGCACGCGATGCAGAACTATACAAACTGCGCCAGCAATTACAACCTCATTTTTTGTTTAACAGCCTAAATTCGATTAGTGCACTCATTGGTTTTAAGCCGGATGAGGCCCGGAAAATGATCCATCAGTTGTCAGATTTTCTTCGCGGAACGTTGAAAGAAGAACAGCAATGGGTTACACTTTCGCACGAACTGCAACATTTACAGTTGTATTTAGATATCGAAAAAGTACGTTTCGGCCACCGTTTAACGGCCGTTTTACAACATAATGATGCAGCTGATACAATGCTGATCCCAACCATGTTATTGCAGCCATTGGTAGAAAACGCCATTAAATTTGGCTTATACGATACCATCGGCCAGGTAACAATTAGTTTGGATGCATTGGTGATTGGCGGCCAATTGCAGGTTACCATCAGCAATCCGTACGATCCGGAAACGGCTTATCCGCGGCACGGAACGGGTTTTGGCTTAACGGGAGTAAAGCGCAGATTATATTTGCTGTTTGCCCGCCATGATTTGGTGGAAGTAAAAACGAAAGACCAAGTGTTCTGTATCACCCTGAAAATTCCGCAAAGTTTAAAAACGGAGGATTCAAACCTAAAACCCAACACTTAATTTATGCCGGTAAAAACAGTATTGATTATTGATGACGAACCGCTGGCACGCTCCATCGTGCAGGAATATTTGATGCAATATCCGCAGATAACCGTGGCGCAAGAATGCGGCGACGGTTTTGAAGGCATTAAAGCGATTATACAGCACAAGCCGGATTTGATTTTTTTAGATGTGCAAATGCCGAAAATCAACGGTTTTGAAATGCTGGAACTGGTTGACCAGCAGCCTGCCGTAATTTTTACTACTGCTTTTGATGAATATGCGTTGAAAGCTTTTGAAGCACACGCGGTTGATTATCTGCTTAAACCCTTCAGCAAAGAACGTTTTAACAAAGCGATTGAAAAGTTCCTGGATCAGCCTAAAAAACCCGAAGCTACAACGGCTTTGCTGGAAACGGCAGCCAGTTCGCCGGCGCAGCACGACCGGATTGTGGTAAAAACCGGAACGAAAATCAAGGTTATTCCGGTTCAGGAAGTAATTTATCTGGAAGCTGCGGACGATTATGTAAATATTCATACAGCAAATGGAGCTTTCCTCAAAAATAAAACAATGAGCTTTTTTGAGCAGATCCTCGACCCAAACCTTTTTACGCGTGTGCATCGTTCCTATTTAGTTCGGGTTGAACAAATTACGCGGATTGATCCGTATGAAAAGGAAACGCATATTCTGATCCTGAAATCCGGTGCAAAAATTCCGGTTAGTAAAGCAGGTTACGCTAAGTTGAAGCTGGTTTTAGGGATTTGATTTTTCTGTCATGCCGAACTTGTTTCGGCATCTCACAAGTAAATCCATTACTTTTCACGAGAGATCCTGAAATAAGTTCAGGATGACATAGCGCAGAATCAACTTCTTTTTCTGTTATGCCGAACTTTTTTCGGCATCCCACAAGCAAATCCATTACTTTTCACGAGGGATCAGGAAACAAGTTCAGGATGACATAGCGCAGAATCAACTGCTTTTTCTGTCATGCAGAACTTGTTTCGGCATCCCACAAGCAAATCCATTACTTTTCACGAGGGATCCTGATACAAGTTCAGGATGACAAAGCGCAGAATCAACTTCTTTTTTTGTCATGCCGAACTTGTTTCGGCATCCCACAAGTAAATCCATTACTTTTCATGAGAGATCCTGAAACAAGTTCAGGATGACAAAGCGCAGAATCAACTTCTTTTTCTGTCATGCCAAACTTGTTTCGGCATCCCACAAGCAAATCCATTACTTTTCACGAGAGATCCTGATACAAGTTCAGGATGACAAACCGGCTAATTTATGCTGATAAAAACAGCATCTGTTAATTTAAAACTATCATTATAACAACGTGTTAGGTTATTATTAATCAAAATCCAAAGCGCGTATGTGGTCAATTATTATCAAAATCCTGCTCACTTTTGCCCACATGTGCTGGGATATTTTTTGGGGATTAGCCTTCGGATTTATACTTTCGTCAATCATCCGCGCTTTTATTTCTACCTCAACCATCAGTGCTAAACTTGGTAAAAACACGCCTGGCGCAGTTGGTTTATCTACGTTTTTCGGGTCTATTTCTTCCTCCTGTTCCTACGCTGCGGCTTCCATGGCGCGCGCACTGATTGTAAAAGGTGCCACCTGGCCAAATGCAGTTGCTTTTATGGTTGCCAGCACCAATATGGTTTTCGAGATTTTTATTGTGATTGTAAGCTTGCTGGGCTGGGCTTTTTTTGGAGGAGAGTTGATTGGCGGTCTGTTTTTTATCGTGCTGGCATCCGTTTTAATTGCTAAATTTTATCCTAAAAACGTAATGGAAGATGGCCGTAAACACTTAAAAGATGCAGGCCAGATGGACGACAGTTCGATGGGAAACAATGATGCAGACGAAAAAAAAGATGATAAAAACAGCACCGCAGATGACGTAAAAAGCCAGAGTTTTAAAGAAAAACTGCAGGCCGCCAGCGGTTATTTCCATATGGATGTACTAATGGTTGGCAAAGATATTTTGATTGGTGTGGCCATCGCTTCAATTTTATCCGTTTTGGTGCCAAAAGAATGGTGGAACGCGCTTTTCCTGAAAAACAACAGCAGTTTGCCACACTTGTTAGTGCTGGTTTATAATTCTGTAATCGGTATTGTAATTGCCATTTTTGCCTTTGTATGTTCGGTTGGCAACATTGTTTTGGCTTCGGTTTTATGGCACGGCGGGATTAGTTTTGGCGGCATTATCGCTTTTATTTTGGGTGATTTAATTACCATCCCGATGTTGCTGGTTTACCGTAATTACTTCGGTACCAAAACCATGATTACACTTTTCATCTTTTTAACAATCAGTATTTTAGCTACTTCCCTTTTTGTTGATACTGTTTTTACCTTGTTAAATTGGGTGCCAAAATTGCCAAACGGAACAGCAAATGCCGCTTCCAATCATTTTGAATGGAATTACGAAACCATTTTCAACATTATCCTGATCCCAACGGCTATTACCTACTTTTTTTATGGCAAAAAGCATGATAAAATGATGAGGTGATTTTCTGAAAAAAATCACCTATTTTAAAAATCAGTATAAATCCCCAGCTGGAAAACATTGTTGCGCAGATTACCGTCGCGATCTTTAGAATACACAAACTGATAACCCAATTCTACATCAATCTTTTTACTAAAACGATAACCGAAAGAAATATACGAGCGGTTTTGATCCAGGAAGCTATTGCTTGCACGCGCTTGGTGCTGCACGTTTACAAACAATTCGTTTTGCAGGGCAGCGTAAATCCCTTTTTTGAAGCTTGAATCAACCCGAACCAACGGAATCTGACTGCGGATATAATAACGCAACCGCTGCGAAAAACCACCATTTTCGGTATTGATAAAACGCTGCTCAAAGCGTAAACGATTAGATAGTGAGGCTTTTCCTATTTTTGCTTTAATCTGATATTGCTCCCAGATACGGTTCTCAGCATAAAAAATACGACTGCTGTTTTCCTCTTCATAACTTCCAAAAACCATATAACCTGTGCCAGTCGATTGATTTTTAATGATTTCATAAGTTATTCCGGGCCGGAAAAAGTAAGCACTGGTTTGGCTAAATTGATTATCAGTACGATATTGGGTATCAAACATAAAACCCCATTTGCCGGCTATTTTTTGCTGATGATATAAAGCCAGCCAGCCGGAATATTGCGTTTCGGTTTGGGCGTAACTCTTAAAAATACCTGCTAAAAACAGTATGACGAATGCGGTTATATATTGGTATTTCATCGTTGCTGGTTAAAGTTAATTAAGGCGGATTGGTTTTTGGCCTCAACTTAAAAATTTATAAAAAAGGGGTTTCGGTTTGCACAAACAAACAGCTTATACTACTTTAGCCACAAGCTGGTTTTAGGTTGATAAAAACAGCATCGCCCCGAAAGAAAATGAAAAGAAACATACTTTTTTTAGCACTGATTTTTTGTTCTACCCAGCTTTTTGCACAGCCGAACCGTTGGCAGCAACACGTTAATTACACCATAAATGTGAACATGAACGTGCAAACCAACCGTTTCAGCGGCACGCAAAAATTAGAATATACCAACAACTCGCCGGATACATTGAAACGCGTTTTTTACCATTTGTACTGGAACGCTTTCCAGCCGAACAGCATGATGGATACGCGCAGCCGAGAGTTGGGCAAAACGATTATCAACAAAAAACAGGATTGGGACCCGCGCGTGAAAGACCGTATTTTAAACCTGAAACCTGAGGAAATCGGCTATCAGAAAGTGTTATCGTTAAAGATGAACGGCGTTACCCAAAAATATAAAACCGAAGAAACTATTTTGGTGGTTAATTTATCGCAACCAATTTTACCGTATGGAAAAGCGGTTTTCGATATGACTTTTGAAGCCCAGGTTCCGCTGCAAATACGTAGAAGCGGCCGCGATAATCCGCAAACGGGCGTGCGTTATTCCATGAGCCAATGGTACCCGAAAATGTGCGAATATGATTACGAAGGCTGGCATCCAACGCCTTACGTGGCCCGCGAATTTTATGGTGTTTGGGGCGATTATGATGTGAAGATCACGATTGATAAAAAATATCTGATCGGCGGAACAGGCTATTTGCAAAACCCGCAGCAAATCGGTTTTGGATATGAAGTACCGGGAACAAATGTTACTCAGCCTGCCGGCAATACGTTAACCTGGCATTTTTTAGCACCGAATGTGCACGATTTTATGTGGGCGGCTGATCCGGATTACAGGCATTTATCAGCTTTAACTAAAGACGGCAAAACCATCAACGTAATTTATAACCGCGACCTGAAAAAGTTACAACAAGAATTTGATACGCTAAAAACAGCACAAAAAAACCGTTATCAAAACGTAGAAAATTATATCAAAAGCTGGGACGACCGCTGGCAGGAAGTGCTGAACGCCGCCGTAACAGAACTGCCTTTTATCCAGAAAACTTTCGGCCCTTACGGCTGGAAACAATACTCTTTTGTGCACGGCGGCGATGGCGGCATGGAATATCCGATGGCAACGCTGATTAACGGGCCAAGTTTAGGCACGGTTTTCCATGAGTGGATGCACAGCTGGTACCAGGGTATGATGGGTACAAACGAGAGCGAATACCCGTGGATGGATGAAGGTTTTACCAGCTATGCAGAGAATTTGAATACGCGTGATTATACAAAATATCGTTACGATAAAATGGCCGCAGCTAATGCAAATGATCCACGGTTAAAGGTGTTGGATTCGGTGCTGCAATTACAGCCTCATGCAAGTGCTTATGCCGGTTATTTTTCGTTGGTGAAAAGTGGATTGCAAGAGCCGTTAACTACCCACGCCGACCATTACGAAACCAATGCCGGTTACAGCAATTCTTCGTACTCCAAAGGAGAAGTTTTTGTAGAGCAGCTGGGTTATATTACCGGGGCAAAAGTCCGCGATCAGATTTTACTGCAATATTACCGCGACTGGCACTTTAAACATCCCAATGCAAATGATTTTATAGTGGTGGCGCAAAAGGTAAGTGGTTTACAGCTGGATTGGTACAAAGAATACTGGATCAACACTACCAAAACCATTGATTACGGTATCGACAGCGTTTGGCAGGAAGGTGGCAAAACCAAAATCAGGCTAATTAATAAAGGTAAAATGCCGATGCCGATTGATTTGCAGCTCACTTTTCAAAACAGTAAAAAAGTGCTTCATTACATTCCTACTTATTTGATGTTTGGGGAGAAACCGGCCGAAACCATCGGCCAACAACGTATTGTTGAGCAACCCTGGAAATGGACACATCCGACTTATACCATCGAATTTAACGGAAACTTAGCTGATCTGGCCTGGATTGAAATCGACCCAACCCATCGTTTAGCTGATGTGAATTGGGAGGATAATGTTTGGCGGAACAAATAGGAAATTGATTGTAAATACTGTTTTTATCAACTTAAAAAGCAACAAAATTTAGGTTGATAAAAAACAGTATTGTGGCATGTTACCTTACCAAAGCTACCCAGCCAGAAATCAAAGCCATATTATTTTTCGGGTTGATTACGTAATAGTAGGTAGATACCGGCAGCGGCTTGCCATTCAGGGTTCCGTCCCATTGTTGGTAAGTATTGGAATGTAAAACCAGTTGGCCATAGCGGTTATACACATCAATGGTAGCACCGGCATAATCAGCCAAACCGGCAATTGCCCAAGTATCGTTTATGCCGTCATTATTTGGGGTGAAGGTATTCGGCACCACTATTTTAATCAATACTTTTACCGTTACATCCGCAGTAGCTTCGCAATTAGCTGTGCTAACTGCATGAAGTGTATATTTTGTAGTAACCAGCGGCGTTATTACCGGATTTTGGATATTGGGGTTACTTAAATAAGTTGTAGGAACCCAATAGTATTTCGCAATATTACCGCCGGCATATCCATTCAACACAAAACTGCTTCCTCTAAAAACAACGGTATCTTTACCGGCACTTACCACCGGCAAAGGGTTTACTTTGATAATTATACCCGTAGAAACAGCATTAACCGTTGTATAACAGCCATTATCGGTTGGCGTAACCAGACAGGTAATTACATCGCCATCTGCCAAAGTATTACCCGTAAAATTTGTGCTGTTAACGCCGGCACTATTCCCGTTAATGCGCCAATTATATCGTGGAGAATTACCGCAATTAACAACCGAAGCTGTGAACATAACAGGCGTGCCTGCACAAATTACCGTTGCTGAAGAAACTACACTAACTGAAGGCACCAGCACCGGATTAACAACTATATTAACGCTGTTTGACGTTGCCGTATTTGCAGTGGCACAGGCGGTACTGCCTGTTAAAACACAACTAATTACATCGCCGTTATTCAAAATAGTACTGCTAAAAACAGCATTGTTGGTCCCGGCATTAACACCGTTAACTTTCCATTGGTAAGCCGGCATATTTCCGCCGTTAACAGCTGTTGCGGTAAAAGTTACGGTACTGCCTGCGCAAATAGTTGTTGCCGATGCCCCTATATTAACACTTGGTGTTACCGGCGTACTTACGGCAATTGCAATGCTTTTTGAAGTTGCAAAAGGCGTAGTTACACAGGTTATATCGCTTTTTAAGATACAGGTTATTACATCGCCATTATTTAAAGTTGAACTTTCGTAACTACTGCTGTTGGCACCTGCTATATCTGTATTATTTAATTTCCATTGATAAGCCGGTACATTACCACCGTTTACAGGCGTTGCATTGAAAGTGATTTTAGTGCCCGGACAAATAGCAGTTGCACTTGCTGTAATGGTTACATCAGGGGTTACTAAAGGGGTTACATTAAATTTAATACTGTTAGATGCGGCTGTTGCTGAAGTTACACAAACAGCATTGCCGGTTAAAACACAGCTTACTTCATCCAAATTATTTAGGGTGTTATTTGTGTAGATTGCAGCATCCGTTCCAACCTTATTTCCGTTAAGCAACCATTGGTAAGATGGCATACTACCGCCGTTAACAGTCGTCGCGGTAAAAGTAACTGTAGTGCCGCCGCAAATTGTTGTTGCATTATTTGCCTGGATACTAATGGACGGTACAACAACCAAGTTTACTTTCAGCGAAACACTATTTGATGTTGCAGCAGGTGTAGTTGTACAGCCTGCACTGCTGGTTAGTATACAAGTTACCGCATCGTTATCTGCAAGCGCGGTATTGCTGTACGTGTTGCTGTTCGCCCCAACATTATTGCCGTTTAACTGCCATTGATATTTAGGAGTATTGCCGCCGTTAACAGCTGTTGCCGTAAAAACAACATTAGTACCTGCACATATTGTTGTTGCCGAAGCTGTAATGCTGATACTTGGCGTTACCGGCGTACCAATCTCAACATTAACACTTAAAGGTGCCGATGTGCAGCCGTTTACAGTTTCCGTTACGGTATAAGTCCCGCTTTGGATAACTGTAGTATTTGGTATAGATGGATTACTGTTTTTACTGGTGAAATTATTGGGGCCCGTCCAGTTATAAGTTGCACCGCTAACAACCGGTACGCTTAGGTTTAATTGTGTGCCTGTACAAAGCGGACTATTACTGGTGATGGATTGGATAACCGGTACCGGGTTTACCGTAACAGTAGTGGTGCTGTTTATTGTATTTGCACATTGATCCGTCACAACCACATCGTAATTTGTAGTTGTTGCAGGTGATACAACTATGCTGCTGGTTGTTGCGCCGTTACTCCATTTATAAGTATATGGAGGCACGCCATATTGTGCAGTTACACCTAAAGTAGCTGATGATCCGTTGCAAATGGCAACAGGAGAAGTTATTGTATTTAATTCGAGGGTATGGCCTTCAATCTTGATAACCAGCGGTTCATTTGCCTTAACGTAGGTATCACTGCAACCAGTACCAGCCCCGCAATAAATATTGTAAAACCGAAGCTCTATGGCTACATCCTGCGACTGGCAAGATGGTGCCGGCAAACAGGGGATTAAAGAACTTGCGTAATTAAAATTCCCCATTGTACTTACCGAGCCGGGCCCAGTGTTAACAGTAGGGTTTACAACACCGATACTGCCAGTAGAGCAAGTTCCGCTATTTAAGGAAAAAAACCCCTGGTTCTGCCCACTTGGTGCATTGGCATAAAATCCCCATTTAAAAGCTACGTTCGTAAGGGTTGTTTGTGGCGGTGTAGAAACTGAAAATTTGTAATTACAAGAATTGGCGTAACTTCCGCAATTCATGGAACCCGTAATAGCATTTTGGGCAAGTGTTGCCGTAGCTTCAACAAGAGGATCAATTATAACACTACCGGAAATTAAATGCTTATCAATATAGGCCGCATCCAAACTAAAAGAAAGCTCGTTTTTGTTTATTGTATAATCCAAATACAAATAATTTTTTGCCGCATCCTTCTCGGTATAAGCGATAGCCCTGTTGATATTTAAACAAGCTTTATTGTTTAATAAAAACGCTGCTTTGTAATGTTCGCCTGAACTTCCCAAATAAGTTAATATCCCTGAATTTTGATTTGTGTTAAAACGATCCGCAAAAATTAATTTATCAACAGCAGGAAATAGGGTTTTGCGAATAATAAAGTTAGTTTTGATGGCACCGCGCTGCACTTTCATTTCCGCATCAATACCCGGAAAAATGTTATAAACCATTAAGCCATCATCGCCGGCGGTATAATGCGACCAATCCGCAGCAGCCAATACTGTTTTTATGCCTGCTTTTTCACCATACAAACGCCAGTTGTTAAAATTTACCTTACCGGCAACGGTTTCAATAAAAGCAGTTTTTAAGTTGATGTTGAAGCCAACCGGTTCCTGCTGGTTATCGGCTTCAAATAACCCGTTGGCCATAGGTTCCAGCCGTTCATCTATGGTTAATAACCTACCGTTTTTTTGATAATGCAAATTACCGCCGTAAGAAACCAACTTGTAAAACTTAGTGGCGGTATCTTTATCAATAAAATATTTAGTGTTGATGGTACGCTTGGATACAATTTCAGTTGCATTAGGATTTGGCAAACCCGAATCTTCTGCATTATTCCGATCTGTATTAATGCTGAAAGCACTGTTTTTTGAAATCGGTTTTTGTGTACGGGTTTGCTTGGTTGAGAAACTTGTATAATTATTTACAACTGGTTTGAGTAAAGGTTGTACAGTTTGCGAAAATGCAATTTCGGCAGAAAAGATAATTGCGGCAAAAAAGCCAAAGAGGATAAATATTGAACTGGTAAATTTTCTCCTCATCATAAATTGCATTGTTAATCCGGGCTGCAACTATTGTATTATTTGTTTGCAGCTAAGATTTCAATGTTAAGTAAAATACCAGTTATAAACTAAATCCTTTTGTAGATATTTTAACAATGTAATGCTTCTTTTATCACCTAAAAAAACCGGTTGCAATAATTGTTCGACACAAACTTTATAGTGATAAAAGAAGCATTACTTTTAATTACGCTTCATCGTTTGCGCATTAAAATTACTCAATTCACCTTAAACTGATAAACACCAGAATCCGAAGTATTTCCTTTTGCATCCTTGGTTACAATCCGCCAGTAAAAAATAGTATTAGGTGTTACCGCTACGGATAAACTCAAATTATCTGCTTTATTAGATGTTAACAAAGTTGGTGCATTGGTTTTACCATAATAAATATCATAACCGGTAATATCGTTGTCCGCATCGGCACCTGCCCAGGTTAAGGTAACATTGGTTCCGATAACCATAATAACCTGTCCGTTTGTTGGATAAGTAAGCGTGGCCGGGAAAGGCGCGTAAGAAAGTTGCCCAACACCGGAGTTATAAAACTTCCAGGAATCGGTGACTGCCGTAACTGTACTTTTAGAAGATTTAGAGGTAACCGACCAGGAAAATGGTGTTCCCCTGGGGATGGTTATTTTTAAATTTGATACAGAACTATTTTGCTCGGATATGATACCGGTTAGCAGATTTTTTAAGGACAGCACATAACTGTCTGCATTTGCGGCATCACTCCAATCAAACAAAACGGTACTTTGGGTGGCGGTTGGGTTTTCGCCCGTAGCACAAACTTCATTTTGTGCCGGTAAAAACAGTATTGCTTTCGATGGTGCAGGCGGCGTTGCAGGCACCGGGTCGCTTTTCTTTCCTTTACAGGCAAAAAGCAGGCTTAGGATCAACCCAAGGATTATTAATTTATTCTTCCTCATTTTTTGATGATCTTAATATGGGTTTCAGAATTATCTAAAGTAAGTTTGAGCACATAACTGCCGGTCGCAAGCGTACTTAGATCTACAGATGTTTGCCCTTGATTGATGCTGTTTTTACCGGCGTAAACCTTTAGTCCTTTCATATCAAATACTTCTACACTTGCCGCGGCTGATAAATCTTTACCAACCGACAAAGACAATACTTTTTCAAAAGGGTTCGGGTAAGCCATAATCCCCGGCGGCATGTTGATTACCCTGTCATAAACTCCCTGGCATAAATTGGTGGTGGTTATTTTTAAAATATTCCGTCCGGATGCAAGTGGTACGATAATATCACTTTTCGTGGTTGTTAACAGGGTTCCGTTCAGGCTGATATTATAAATACCGCCGCCTTCCATATGCAAATTTATGGTGCCCGATGTGGGATTGACTACCGAATAAACAGAAAGGTCTTTAGGTTCGGTTACCACAACATCAAAACACTGTTTATAAGCCGGATAAGTTGGTATCGTAACACAAACCGAATAAGTGCCGGCCGGTAAGTTTTTTACCGATAAAGTGCCGGTAAACGGATAAGTTGTACTGATTGTACCCGATGTTACCGTTGCCATATAATTCTGGGTACTTGCAGCAACAACATTAATTTCGCCGTTACTGCTGCCTTTGCAGCTTACACTAATGGTGCCGGTAGTAAAGTTATTTGCAGGAAGCGAGAAAACAACCTGAATATCCTGACTGATTGAAGCGGCAGCAAGATAATTGGCGTTACCAGCTTGTGTTGCCGTTATGGTACTTGTTCCGGGTGCTACAATATGTAGCTGCCCGTTTACTACTGTTAAAATAGTCGCATTGCTGCTGGTATAAGTTATGGGCAAACCCAAACTTGAGGTTGCACCGGGGTTAAAATCCGGATCTTTATAATTTTTAGAAAGTATGGTTGGGAAAGTGATCGTTTGTGATGCTTTGTTTACAACTAAATTAATGCTAACCGGCGTAGCCGCAGTAAAATCCTGAGTGCCTGCCTGGCTTGCCGTGATTACAACCGTACCGGCACCTGTAATGTGCAATTTGCCGTTTACGATTGTGGCAACCGCAGGGTTATTGGTGGTATAAGTAATCGGTAAAGTTGAACTTGTAGCTGCACCGGGATCAAAATCAGCATCGCCATAAGTTTTGCTGGTAATTGCCGGGAAAGTGATGGTTTGGGGACTTACAATCCTAAAAGTTTTGGACTGAATTTCGCTTTGTGCGCCATTTGCCAAAACGGCATAAATTTGAATGGTATAATCCTGACCGGCAGTTAACTGACTTAAATTAGCTTTGAAGTTTAAGGAGATGGAAGGCGAAGGGACAGGAACCGCATAAGTGTAAGTATCCGAAACAAAACCTGTTTTAGTGAAATAATATTTCAAAGAAACGATGTTTTGCAGCGCACCGTCTTTTACCACAAACATCCGTTGCGTGGTTAACGACCAGGAGTTTGCGTTATCCTGCGTGCGGACGTTTAAAGTGTGCATTCCGGCAGCAAGACTTTTAACATCCACCTTAAAATTGATGGAAGCATCTTTTTGCCCGGCGGTTACTACAACAGTAGTGGCTTTGCCTAAGCCTGGGTCGTTATCCACATAATATTCTGCTTTTTTGAGTACTTTGTTTTTGATGGCAACTTCGCCAATAAAAAAGATACTTGAATTGGTAAGCGACCACCTGCCCTGCGCATCGCGGACACGCAAATACAAAGTGTGCATCCCCGTTGCCACGTTAGTAAGCGGAATGTTAAACTTATTAGTTAAATCATTTCCCGCGGTAAAGCTTACAACAGTAGCTTTTCCAAACCCCGGATCATTATCAATAAAATACTCTGCCTGCTTTACCTGCGCACCAGCAAACGTGCACAAACCAAGCAGGAGCATCAATGTAAGTAGATGTCGCATAATCTTAATGGAATAAGTATTCTGTAAAAACGATTATGGGTTTACCCGTGCTTTGATGGTTACATTTAAACCGTCCTGCTTATTGGCTACGGCATCAGCTTGTAATTCGTAAATAGTTGGGATAGTTGGGATACCCGAAAGTACATAAGGTTCTGTGCCGCCAAAAATACCCGGCTCTTCGCCATTATAACCTGCCGTTGCAAAAGCATTTCCGGCGATTAACTTGTACTGCCCGTCCGGACTTTTATTGTTTGCTGCGGTAAGGCCTACGAAAAGTTGGGTATTGTCTTTGTAGCTTTGGTTACTTGTGTAGGCACTAAATTGGGTTCCTAAAGTGATGTTGTTTTGGATGGAGGGTGAGACAATATCTAAAGTTGAGGTAGTAGAAGCAATTATATTACTTCTGAAGTTACTAGTTTCTATTTGAACGTTTCCTAAAAAAATATTATGCTCAACGTTTAAAAAAATCGTTTTGATGTAACTGGATGACTTGCTGATGTATAGATCGCCATTAAAGATGTTATTTTTAAGAATTATTCCACTAAAAGAATAATTAGGATTATTTACAGAAATGCCAACAGAACCCATTGATAGAAAATAATTTTGAATAATAATCATGTTGCTGATGCTGGACATTATGGTCAAGCCATTTGTTAAATAACATCTTATAATAGAAATGCCATTAACATATATGTGAGGAGAGTAGTTGGGATTATTGGAGGAAAAAGTTAAGCCAATAATAACTGAACCCTCTGACCCAGACAAAAAATTTATGTACTGCAAAGTTGCTGGAATTGTACTGGCCTGACCTACATTTTGTGTTAAAAAATAACCAGGGCCTATAATTATTAATTTTTTAGTACAGTTAAAATCGGGATGTATTTTTATCGAACCATCTACCAATAACGTATCACCTGCTTTTGTGGCAATATCATCGTTGGCTTCCTGTAAGCTGGCGTAAATCCTGTTGGTTTTATCGGTGGTTAAGTTGTTGTTGATACGCAGGGTTGTAGCCAACAGCGGCTTACTTGTAAAAAATATGACTGCTAAAAACAGTAGTTTGAGAGAAGTAGAAATTTTCATGGGTGGTGATTGGTTAGTGGGTTATATAAACAGATCAATGGATTATAAAAAACTATAATCCATTGATTATTCGCAACAATTTTAACTTGCTAATTGAAAATATTCTGCCGGTTTGATTAAGCTTTTAACTTGCTTCGTGTTATTATTAGTTGCTATAAAAAAGTAGGCTATACCAGCAACAATTGGTAATACAGAAAAAATCATCCCATCCCATTGAAACACTTTCACAAAAAGAAATATCAATACAATACAAGCTAACACAATCAGGGGTTTGTTAGGCTGACAGATACCTTTTAATGCAATCGGATCAAAATAAACATTATCTGTTGAATGATTGATTACAGAAACATAAGGCCCTCTACCTTTCTTTTTGTTAATCGCTGAAACTACTGTTAAAATATTCCCGTCTCGGCAGGCAAGATTAAAATCACTCAACTGAAAAGCATGTTCTTTTCCGTTAGCATCTTCCAAAAAAAACTGGTCGTGCACAGTTGTTTTAGAGGTAATACTAACCGGGGCCGTATAACCAGAACCTCGGCTTGTATAACCGCCGCCACCGCCGCCGCTAACTTTCGTTTCCATGTTTTTACCAGAACTCAATACTTTACCTGTGGTAGATTGCAGTTCGTAATTTTTGTTGTTAAGTTGGATGGTTTGCATGATGGTTTTATATTTGATGTTAATGTTACAATTTAAACGTTATTCCTAAATTGAGTAGCCCAACTCCGTATCCAATTTCGGCCCATGCACCTATGTGTTTCGTGAAGTAGTAATTAGCTCCAATCTGTGCCCCGTAGATAATTTCACTGTCTGCAATTGTTCCAATGTACCCTCCTCTATCTGACAAACTAACTTTATTATAGCCCAAGGTAGGCCCAGCATAAGGATCAAATTTTTTAGAAGTTCCAAAGTGATAATTAGCTCTTAGCCCAGCAATTAAGTAAGAATAATCTATGCTGCCACCGCTATAAAAAACATAAGATGAAGCATAACCTAAAATTGCGCCGCCGGAAATTTCATCACTGAAACCATATTCATAACGGGCTTGAACCGGTGGTACTTGCGTAGTACCGCTTGAAAATGTTGCACCGACACCAAAACCTAATTGTAGCAGTTGATTACCTTTTTCATAAGCAACTTTATCTTGGGCATTAATATGAATTGAAACGATTAATAAGATAAAAAATAGTATAATTGATATAAAGTTTCTCATAATAGTAACTTGATTATTAAGTGTTTATTTAATGATAGAAAAGTCAAATGCTTTTTGGGAAGTTGTACTACCTACTGCCGTAGCAGCAGTACCTGCAAAAAGAAAAGCATACTCACCTTCTTTTAATGGACTTTCAAAATAAACTTTATATACACCTGATGTTAGTTTTGTAAACCGGTAAGTAACTTTATTTTCATCATCTATCCCACCAGAAAAACCAGAATAAGTGCCAAAAGAACCTGTTACAACTTCACGGCCTTTTTGCTTTGGGGTATTAACAACTTTAAATTTTACCAATATAAACTCATTCGGACTTGTGGCATTGCTGTACCATCCGCCAGAAGAAAGACTTTCATTTCCAATATTGCTTCCCGAGTTATGTGGAAAAATAAAATAAAAAACAGGGTTCGAATTATTAACCTGCAGGTTGGCTTGTACACCGCTGAGTACAGCTTTAGCTTTTGTTTTCGCAATACCATAAGTTAAACCAGATAATAAGCCAGACCCCACTTTGGATTGTGAAAACACACTGGCTTCTAAAGGGGCTTGTTTGTTATTGCTTTCATCCGAATAATAAATTCCCGGATCAAGCCTACTTAAACCTGTTTCGCTTTTTGAAGCTCCAGTATAAGTATTACTTGGTACTGAAGAAGTATTTGTATTACCTAATTTTGCTGCCATCGCTGAAAGAAGTTCATCAGAAACACCTTGTCTTTTTAAAGTAATCATGGAGTTGGCAGAAGCATCGAACCTCGTGTTTGAAGTTTGAATTGCATTTAAAATAACAGATTTTGGCAAACCTGCCTTAACCATTGCCACTACGTTTGCATTTGTTAATACATCCGAACCGGCAGCTGTACTTTCTGTAGATTTTCGTGAATAACGAGTTTGTGCGTTACAAAAACACGCCAGCAACATCAAAAAAACAAGTAATTTAGTTTTCATAAGTAGATAATTGGTTAACTGTACCAATCTCTACATACTTATTTAAAATAATATAAATGTGGGATATTTCGGGCTTGTGGCGGGATAAAAACCTTATGCTTCTTTTAAGATCAAAATTTCCAGCTTTTCAATAGCTTCTGTTTTATAAGTATCGCTGATTTTAAAAGAGCGGCTGCCGATATAATACAAGCTATTCCCTTTGCCGCGGGCAGTAATATGGTAGGCATTTACAATGGTGGATTGGTCAAAGCGCACAAAGTTATCGGGTAAGTGTTCTATTAAACTGCCAATCGTAGTTCGGTATATATAACCCTTATTCTGCAAATTGGTGTACATTAAAACATTATTGTTACCTTTTTCGACTTGTTTAGAATTGTAACTTAAAATGTAAGTAATGCACTCCCATTTGATAAAAGTTTCCAGGTCAATAGCTGATGAAACTTCCGGTTTAGGTTCCTTGTAACTGCTTGACAGGTTTTTTATATCTATTTCTTTTACTTTAAAAAAGCTGCCTAAAGTTTTTTGCTTTTTTTTCATCTCAAATTTCGGCAACACCAAATTGATGGTTGCCCAAAGCTGCCTTTTATTTAACGGCTTATCCTCTTTAATAATAAAACCGTCCGCAATTAAATACTTGGCACGTTCCAGGTTTTCATAACTGTCATGATCAGTTAAAATAACAATCAGCGTACTATAATTGGCTTTGATGTAGGCACTTAGTTCGATGCCATCTTTGCTGCCTTTCTTTAACTCGATATCCAGAACGGCAACATCGGGTGCTTCCTTACGCATTAAACTTACGGCATCATCATAATTATCAACCGGTCTCCCTGACGGGTTTTTGATCACATAATAACCTTTTTCCTCAAAAAAAGCTACCAGCTCTTCATACAAAATGTACCTGTCTTCAACAATAATGATCTTTTTTTTAGATAAAAAATCCATAACTTATTTTTTAACCCGGTTAGTAAATGTCAATTCAAATTTTATCCCGTTATTATTGCTAAAACTAAACGTACCATCCAGTTCTTGGCATAAACCGGCAATTAGTTTCATGCCATAGCTTTCGGTGTTATTTGGTGTATCCATCCCTATTCCGTCATCGGCAACAGCCAATTCAAAATTATTGCCGGTGCTTCTTTTAGCAGCTATTTTTATAGAACCCCGGCTACGGCCATTAAAAGCATATTTATAACTATTGGTAACCAGTTCGTTTACCAGCAGCCCGATTGTTTCTGCTGTTGTGGCCGATAAAATAATAGGCGCATCAATTTCGGTTATAACCGAGTGGTTTACTTCGAATGTGTCTTTAATAGCAACAACAAGTTCTGTTAGATACGTTTGCATGTTAACTTCATTGATCTGCTTATCCTGATATAAATGCTGATGTAATAATCCTATAGTTTTCACTCGACTTTTTAAAGAGGCTAAAGGAATAGTGCCAACACTAGCATTTTCTGCAACATCTACTAATCGAGTAATTACACCAAGATTATTTTTAAACCGATGATGAATTTCATTTTTAAACAACTCAGCACGAACTTTTTCAGCTTCTGCTTGCTTTCGATAATTCCTTTGTAAGATAAATGCACCTGAAGAAAGAAATACAAGAACTGCACTTCCTACCAGCCAAAAGTTTTTAGATTTAAGGGTATCTTTTATAATCGTTGTATTTTGCCGTTCTAATTTTAAACTGTCATTTTTAACACGGGTATGAAATTGTGTTTCCATCTTCAGCAATTGATTACTGAACCTTCTATTGACAGCACTGTCGGTTTTAGTATTAGAATAAGGCGATGCCATATTCAAACTATCAATCATCGGTATAATGGTTTTCAAACTTTTATCTCCTAACTTTTTTTGGATTTGCATTGCACCACCCTTTGTATAAAGGATTTTCAAGGTAGTAAAAGCCTTGTTGCTCATTTGCTTATTTTGATACCAGAGTTCTGCTAATGTGTTATTAATCACACCTTGTTCTTTATTGGCAACAATCCGCTTAGAGTAATCGTAAGTTAAAGAATCTCCCAATTTATTCTTTTGCTGCCGGTAGGCATTAGCAGCCCAATACATTTCATTCTGAATCAGCATATCCTGATCTTCACTTTTCTTTAAAAGGTTCTGGGCAGTTATAAAATAAGGTTCTGCCGTTTTATTTTGCTTGGTTTCGGTATAATATTGTCCCCAAAGTGTTTTTACATCGGTTAAGCCCGGTTCATATTTCAAACCTTCAAACAACTGTTCTGCTTCAGTAATAATTTTTTTTGCGTTACCGTATTCTTTGTTCCGAATGTAACATCTGCCCAACTCTAAATCAACCAAACCTTGGTCAGCTTTATTAGCAGTAGTTTCACCTATCTGCCGGGCAAGCAAATAGTTTTTTATAGCCTGAACTGAATTGCTGTTATTTTGATAACTGTAGCCTAATAACTTATAACAATCCATCTGACTCGAAATCAGATTTGCTTTCTTGAAATAATCCAATGCGGTAGAAATCATTTCAGGCACTTCTGCTGTCTGGTTCAATTGGACCAAACACTGTGCAAGCCAGGTTCTGCTCCTGTTGGCACGATAAAAATCTGAACCTAATGTACTATTTCTGATAGCTTTATGTAGATACACTACTGCTTTGGAGGGTTGCCCGACGGTATTGTAATAAAATCCAACGCTCTCCTGTGCTTTACCAATAATTACTGGATTTTTTGTTTGAATGGCAAATTCCTCTAAATAAAATAGATATTTTAAAGCTTCTTCACTTTTTCCAGCATCCATATAATCGTTAGCAATTTGATTTATACATTTCAACAGTTCTTCCGTTCTATCCAGCTTTTTAGCAGCCTCTAAAGCTTTAAAATCATAAGGAAGAACAGCATCATAATTTCTACTTTTGCGTTCGCATCTTGATAAAGCTAAATAGCCAGTCATTACCCTTCCCCAACGATGGGCAAGTAACCCATATTTTAAATTTCCTTCAGCATATTCTTTAGCTTTTTTTAAATCAGTTTTAAAAACCACGTTATGGAGGTCCAAATAAATATCTGCTTTTACAGAATCTACTGTTGCCGTCGCCAATTTTGCAAGCAATTCTTCTTCCTTTGTTTGCTGTGCAAAACAACTGAAGCCTATTAGTAAAAAAAGAATAAACGTAGAAATCCTGGCCATGTATTAAATAGTTGATTTAAAAAGTAGGATTATAGAAGATTTTTTATAGTTGTACTATAATTTTTTAAATATATGATAATCAATCACTAAAGAAAATTTATTTAGAAACTTTGTTAAATTAAATTCCTGACCGGTGCTGATTTTTAATTGTAAAAACAAAAAAATCCTGCTTCTATACAGATAGCAGGATTTTCAATAAAATATAGATCCTATATCTTATCGTCATAAAAAATTTATCAAGCTGTTTAACTATTAATCATTCCTAAAATGATCATCAGGAATATGATCAGAAAAACAATATTTGCAGATACTGACTGGTTTTCTTTGTGTTCGATATTCATAATGCAACAGTTTTAATAAAACAGATAAATTTTCTTCGGTGGAGGAATTCTAATTTTACAAAAGCTGCACCAGGATTGATCACTTGCAAATCAAAACTTAATTATAACAGCAAAACCAGTAAATTTATTTAACTGCAGCTTTTGATGCTTCTTTTATAGGATAAATTATTGACTGTTAATTAGTTCAATTACTGTACAAATAGTAAACAGTGAAGTAATAAAAACCGGAGTTGCTTCCATATTTAAAAAAGTTTCTCAGTCAATACGGTGTTGCTTCCTATTTTAATCCATTATCTTAAAAAGAAAACTTATCATGCTTGCTGCCTGTTAGGTTTCAAAACCAATACAAATCATGACAAATAAAAACAAGATTATAGCCAAGGCAATTGGGTTAGGTGCCATTTCCGGGATGCGGGCAACTGTTGCGCCAACCGTGTTGAGTTATTTTTTAAGCAAGCACCCAAGCAAAGCTCTGGGCAGATCGAAATTAAGTTTTTTACAGTCTCCGGTTACGGCAGTTATCACCAAAGTTTTAACTGCTGCAGAATTTACAGGCGATAAATTGCCCAACACCGGCAACCGGATTGCTTTGCCGCAAGTTGCAGCGCGCGTGGCTTCCGGCGCATTAGCAGGCGCAGGTTTGTTCCGCGCCAATAAAGCCGGTATTGCAAAAGGGTTGGTTTTAGGCGGCGCATCTGCCTTAGCGGTAACTTTCGCCAGTTATTATTTTCGGAAGTATGTAGATAAAAAAACGCACACTAAAGATTCTTATGTCGGCGGCATTGAAGATTTGATTTCACTGGTGAGCGGCTGGGCAGTTATGCGGAAATAAAAAGCCTCATACAAAAGCCTCACCCTAACTCCCTCTCCAAAGGAGAGGGAGTTAAAAACCAAGTGCAGCTACTCCCTCTCCCTTGGACAAAGCAAGGGTGAGGCACAAAAAAAGCCGGTAAAAGAAGCATTTAACAAATGCTTCTTTTACCGGCTTAATAATTATAACTAAACTTTTTGATGAGATGCCGAATCAAGTTCGGTATGACAAAACTTCTTTTACCGGCTTAATAATTATAACTAAACTTTGTTGATGAGATGCCGAACCAAATTCGGCATCACAAATAGAAAAATTATCCCCACAAATTACTTGGATAAGTTCCGTTTTTTACCAATTCGGATATTTTTTGCTGTACAATCGGCTTGTCTTCTTTGTAAGTTACGCCAAACCATTGTGCCGAAGTCGGGATTACTTGAAAAGATGCCTGTCCGGATTTAATCAGTTCATCAGCTGCTTTTGGCAGTAAAAATTCTGATTTCGGATCAGCAGCATTTGCTTCCACAAACTTTTTAAACAGCGGTTCCATCAAACCATAAATTGCCGGCGAAAATCCCCAGAAATTCATAGAAGCCCGCGGATCTTCATGCAGCGGCGTTTCCACACCATTTTCTTCGTACACAATCTGTCCGTCTTTTTCATAAACTTTTAAACGCTCGTTAATTTCGATCAGGTTATTGTTCCCGTCAACTTTACAAACACCGCGCGAAACAGAACCGTTTTCGGATAAAGTTTTATCCATTTGGTAACCCATTAAGGAGAAATGATTGTCGGTAACATCACCAGTTAAAAATTTTGCCATCTTTTCAAAAGCTTCGTAACCGTAAAAATCATCCGCATTAATCACACAAAATGGTTCCTGAACCTGGCTTTTTGCTTCTAAAACCGCATGTGCCGTTCCCCAAGGTTTGGCGCGCTCAATTTCCTGGTCGATGCCATAAGTTTTGAGGTTGAAAGTTTGGAAAACGTATTCCGTTTCAATTTTACCGTTCAGTTTCGGTTCAAACTTCGATTTAAAACTATCCACAAATTCTTCACGGATGATGAAACTGATTTTGCCGAAACCGGCTTTAATCGCATCATAAATAGAATAATCGATAATCGTTTCGCCGTTCGGGCCAAAGCCGTCCACTTGTTTCATACTGCCGTAACGGCTTGCCATTCCGGCTGCCAATATTAATAAGGTTGGTTTCATTTTTTTATGTTGAATTGAATTTTAGTTTAAATTTAAGTCGATAAAAGAAGCATCATACTGTTTTTACCGACTAAAAGTTATGCTTATTTAAAATATTTAAAATCCTGTCCGTCTTTAATGTTCAGCAGGCTTTGATAAATCAGGCTGATCACGTTATCCACATCTTCTTTATGCACCATTTCTACCGTGGTGTGCATGTAGCGCAGCGGCAAAGAAATTAATGCCGAAGGAACGCCGTGGTTGGAATATGCAAAAGCGTCTGTATCGGTGCCGGTATAACGCGAAGATGCCTGGCGCTGAAACGGAATATTATTTTTTTCTGCGGATTCGATCAGTAATTTATTCACATTGTGCTGAACGGCAGGCGCGTAAGAAATAACCGGACCGCGGCCACAAGCCAGATCTCCCTGCGTAACTTTGTTGATCATCGGTGTTTGCGTATCGTGCGTAACATCGGTGATGATGGCCACATCAGGCTCGATGTATTCGGCAATCATCGCTGCGCCTGCTAAACCAATTTCTTCCTGCACCGCATTTACGATGTATAAACCAAAAGGTAACGTTACATTATTTTCTTTTAACAAACGGGCAACTTCGGCAATCATAAAACCACCAACCCGGTTATCCAGCGCACGGCCAACATAATAGCGGTCGTTCAGCACCATAAATTCATCTTCGTAAGTGATTACGCAACCAACATGTACGCCCAGTTTTTCTACTTCGTCTTTTGTGGTACAGCCGCAATCCAGGAAAATATTTTTTAAAGTCGGTGCTTCTTCTTTTTCTGCACCGCTGCGTGTATGGATTGCCGGCCAGCCGAATACTGCTTTTACCACCCCTTTTTCAGTGTAGATATTTACCCGTTTGGAAGGTGCGATCTGATGATCGGAACCACCGTTACGGATCACATAAATTAAACCATCAGTGGTGATATAGTTTACGTACCAGGAAATTTCATCAGCATGCGCTTCAATAACTACTTTGTAAGGCGCATCCGGGTTGATAATGCCGACCGCAGTACCGTAATTATCTACGTATTGTGTGTGGATATATGGCTTCAAATATTCCAGCCACATTTTCTGACCTTCCGCTTCGTAACCAGTCGGCGAAGAATTGTTGATGTATTTTTCTAAAAAAGAAAGGGATTGGGGCGTTACAACTGCTTGATGTACTTTTTCGGGTTTCTCTGTATTTTCAGACATGTTTTCTATAAAGTCCTTTTAAACTGTTTGTTAAAAAGCAAATATAGTAAACCAACTAAAAAGCGGGGAAAAAGTTTAAAAGCCTCACCCCAAAACGCTGTCAAAGCCTCACCCCAATCCTCTCCAAAAGAGAGGGAGATAAAGCGATGTCTCGTCTGCGCGAAAACCCCGTGCCTCAACCCCCAAGCCTCCTTCACACGGAATACCCTTTTAACAACTCCCGGTACTGGTTTAAAACGGTGGATTTAGAAATAAAGCCGACAAACTTTTCGCCGGCCACAACCGGCAGGTTCCAGGTGCCGGTATCGTCGAACTTGCGGATAATGCT
>CAHJWG010000015.1 GCA_903642215.1 Sphingobacteriaceae bacterium
GTTCAGAATGACAATAGCATACTTCTTTTATCAGTGAAAAACTATTTTAGTCATGCCGAACTTGTTTCGGCATCCCACAAGATTAGTTTTACTTTTCACGAGAGATTCTGAATCAAGTTCAGAATGACAGTAGCATACTTCTTTTATCAGTGAAAAACTATTTTAGTCATGCCGAACTTGTTTCGGCATCCCACAAGATTGGTTTTACTTTTCAAGAGAGATTCTGAATAAAGTTCAGAATGACAGCAGCATACTTCTTTTACCAACTAAAAACCTTCAACTTCAACTTCAATTTCCCGCTTTTTAACTTTTACCGCAGGATTTCCCTGATAAACGAAGTATGCTTCCAGATTTTTTGCGACAACACTTCCGGCAGTTAAAACGGCATGTTCTGCAGCGATCACATTCGGACAAACAATCGCTTTTGCACCAATCCAAACGCCATCTGCCAAAACAATCCCGCCGGTTATCAAATCGAATGTTTTTTTAGAATAATCATGATTCCCGGTTAGCAACATTGCACCTTGCGACAGGCAAACGTGTGTACCGATTTTTACCGGAACCAGGTTATCGATCCATACTTCTTCGCCGATCCAGCTAAAATCGCCCACAATTAAAAACCAGGGATATTTAATATTTAGCCGATGCCGGAGAATAACTTTTTTTCCAATTTTAGCACCGAAAATCCGCAGTAAAAATACTTTAAAACCAGATGACGGAAAGACAGATGTTTTGAAAATTAAAGCATTTATATAAAACCATAAAGTTCTTTTTAGCCAGCCGGCTCCGGGTTGATAGTTGTGGTTTTGATAAGCAGCCAAATCAGTTTTGCCAGCCATTAAGTAAGTGCTTCTTTTACCGTACTTTTTTCGATTAAATAATAAAGCGTAATTAAAATCAGCGTATAAATAAACAGGTTAAAAATGGTGTGGTGATTGATGCTGCTTCCCGCGCCTTTCCAATATAAAGCGAGCAGCATAAAACGTAAAATATTCAGGAACTGAAAAATTACTATGCAAGCAACCAAAAGTTTCCGTTTAATTGTAGCTTTTGCCGGATAAGTGATGGCAAAAGCGGTTAAAAAACTCATCACGCCTAATCCCAAACAATCATAAGCCAGATTTATTTTGCCGTGGCCAACAGCAAGCAGCGATAAATCATTAATTTTAGTTTGATAACCCAATAATTGTAAACCCGCAGAGCTGCTATTCAGCAAAAAGTTACGCAGCCATTGAATGTAATTAAAATGCTGCGATAAAAAAGTATTGTAATTGCCGCCGGGCTTCATCAATCCATTATAATATAAGTTGAAATAATAGAATAAAGCAAATAGAAACAGGAAGCTTGCCGCAAAGCGAATAATCGGTTTATTAGGTTTTTTTTGCTTCGTTATATTAGATTCAACAGCTTGTTTTTCAAGGAGTTCGTCTATTTTTATATCTACAATTATCCGAAACCAAAATCCTTGTAAAAAATGAAAAATAATACCTTTTTTACCATCTAAAAAACCGAGTTGAAAAATTAGCCGATATAAAAAATACAACGTTGGCCGCCAGTAACGCGGCAGTTTCCACCAAATATTTTTGAGCCAGGCGGTACGTTCATCCGGCGTTCCTCCAAACTTTGGTTTTAAAGTTTGCTGCCGAAGTTTTTGTAGTCGTTCTACTTCTTCTCCGGCAACTAAACCACTGTAAATGTTATGTTTAGCAATCCAAAAACTAATTTGGTTTTCCTTCAGATTTTCTTCATTTAAATAACCGTCTTTCCAGATCGCGGTTTTGCCCGGAGCGATAAAACGGTGATCCATGTTCTCGTTTAAATCTGAAAATCCGACTTCGCGCCGAAACATTTTAAGCAGATAAAACGGATAATAACCGCCGTGTTTAATCCAACGGCCTTTAAAATAATTTTTTCTGTTGAAGTAGATTCCGTTAACATCAGCAAATTGCTGTTCATCAAAGTTTTTTAGCCGTAAAAGAAGCTCCGGAGAAACCTGCTGATCAGCATCCAAACAAATTACCCAAGGCGTTTTAATGTTGAAGGTTTTTAGTGCAAAATCCCATTGTTTCGGATGGTTTTCAAAAGGATGGAATGCTGTTTTTACCTGCTGTTTTTCGCAAATCTCCAAAGTATGATCGGTACTTCCGGAGTCTAAAACAAACGTTGGCGCATCCAAAATTTGGATCGATTGAAGCAGCCGCGGCAGGTGTATTTCTTCATTAAAAGTAAGGATAACGAAAGAAAACAGCTTCATCTTAAACGCGCTTTAAGCAGCATGGATTTCCAGAACCAGGGAAAACGGCCGCAGCCTTTAAATTTTACAACTTCGAAACCTTCATTTTCCAATAACTTGCCTAATGTTTTTTGCGACCAGAATTTTATGTGGCCGCCGCTCCATAACGGATCAAAATGCGTATCAAATTTATTAGAAACAGCCAGAGCCAGATTTTTTAAATAACCATGATAAGGTGTGGAAATTATTAATTCGCCGTTGTTTGATTGAGATAAAATACTTCGGCAAAACCGGATAAATTTTTTCGGATCATACAGATGCTCAATTACTTCTGTAGAAATTATGGTGTTAAAAGAAGTATCGGCAAGTTCGGCCGGTAAATGATCAGTCGATAAATCCTGCAAATAAAAACGATCCGGGTAATTTTCTTTTGCCAGATTAATACCTTCTACCGAAGCATCAACGCCATAAATATCAAAGTTTAATTGCAGCAGTTTGATGGCAAGCGCACCGTTTCCACAACCTAAATCAAGTATCTTTTTTCCTTGATGCAATATCGGTAATAATGCCGGTAACAAATATTGATGTGCGTGGCTTAATGCTGTATCCGGGAAGCCATAATCTTGATAATCAGTCATTAAAACTTAAATCCTGATATAAATTAATATATCTTTTAACTAATATCTCATCGGCGAAATCCTGCCTGATCTGTTTTGGAGCACGCAAGCGTATTTCTTCGAGCCATTGCCTGTTACGGTCAATTTGCTGTAATTGTTGCTGTAATTTTTCCGGCTGGTTTACAAAAGTCCAGCCTAATTTTTCTGATTTTATATAATCTGCCAAACCAACCTGGTCGCTTATTAAAACGGGCGTTCCAACTGATAAAGATTCGATCACCACGTTGCCAAAATTTTCGTTGTAGGAAGGTAACACCAGCAAATCGTGCGTTTGCAGAACTTCAAATTTAGTATCGTTATGCTGGAAACCGATCCATTTTACAAAGCGTTCCATACTTCTTTTATGCACTATTTTTTTTAGTGAATTTAAGTAATCAGGTTCGCCGGTTCCGGCAATCGTTAATTGATACTTTACGTTGATTTCGTCTAAAGCTTCCAGTAAAATTTCCAACCCTTTTTTAGGTTCGATCCTCGAAAAATAAAGCAGTTTTAATAAATCAGTTTGATGGTTTTCTATTGATTTATAGTGCTTTGGAAGATTTATAAAATTAGGAATAACTGTGATTGATTTCGGCAGGATCAATTGTTGGATTTCCTGTTTTTCCTGTTTGCTGGTTGCATGGAAATGGCAGTACGAAAGCAGTTTTTTACCTGCTAAACGATGTATCCATTTTTTGAAAAAGTTGTGTTTATTGCTAAAAGAATAGCTGCTTAAGGTTCCTCTCGGCGATAAAACAACCGGAACATGCTTTATTTTTGCCAATAAACAGGATAAAATAGAAACCAAGTTCCACCAGGCATGAATGTGAATGATTAAAGGTTTTTTATTTTTTGAGATGGTTATAAAAAGATGTTTTAACAGCGATGGCGAAAAATGAGAATGATCTTTAGTTAGCCGCTTAAAAAACCAAACCGGGACATTGTCGATCCAGGTTATTTTTCCCGCAGGAAAAGTAAGTTCGTTTTTGCCGTTGGCCAGTGTTGTAAAAACTTCTGTATCGATACCATTATTATAAAGTTGTTCGCTTAATTTGGAAACTGACATGGTTGGGCCGCCATAAATTACGGCCGGTTTATAGGAAGCACTGATTTGAATAATTTTCAATCTGCGCGTTTTAAAATCCGTAAACCATACATCAAACGGGCAATAATCAACATGCTGATATAACTCCAGAAAACCGAATTGGCGAGAAATTCAAAACTCAGTCCGCGCCAAAAAATCTGGAACAATCCGGAGTAAATCAATGTCGTTCCTAAAACGTATCCGCCAAAAAGACTTTCGGATTTTAAGTTAATCAATTGGGCAGCAGCACCGTAAATAAACAAAACAAAAAAAATCCCTGTTTCGCCGTTAAACAGATAAGCATCAGCAACCAAGGCAGGTTTGGCAGAAACATTTACGCCTTTAGCCGTAATTCCGGCATTAAAAACGCGTTCCATAATCAAATCCTCTGTATTGGGTTTACCCGGCCAAAAAGCACGCGGAATTAAAGATTGCACCGATTGTTTAACCATTTGCAAGCCATAAAAATTGATATATTTTGGGGTGGATTGAATGTATTTAGCAAACATATCAATCTCACTTAACCGGTAAACCAGGAAACTCCAGTTGCTGTCTTCTATTTGCGTGGAATTATTTAAAGCAGCATCTATTGCCACTTTAGAAGCATCTTCGGCAGAAAGATCTCCTGACCACGCGTTTTGTCTGAATACCTGATTGTAAGTTGGCAAAATCATAAAAACAAGCAGTAGTATCGGCACAAAAACAAGCGTTACCGTGCGTTTATAAGCCGGATATAAAAATATTGCTAACACTAAAAGGCTGATAATGATCGGTTCTTTATAACCCGACAAAAAGGATTTATAAAAATTTATTCCGAAAAGAATACCGGAAATGAAAATGTTAGGTAATTTTCGTAACGGAATAGCGAATGCTAAAGCCAGCGTGGCGGCGATAAAACTTAGTGTATTAAATTGTGTGGAGAACTGACTTAAACCGGGAACAACAGCGAAAATAATAGAAACAGGAATAAAAATAACCGATAAATACAGTAATAGATCGGCCAAGTTTTGGGTTTGCAACTGATATTTTTTTTGAATGGGATAATCCATAAAAAGTAAAATTCCGGAAACAAATGCAGCATGGCCGAGGCAATAATAACGCTGGCATTGTGCAATTAAAATCAGCTTTTTTAGGTCTGGTTTAACTAATAAATGAAGTAGCTGGAAGTTTTCGTAACCTAAGGCATCCAAATAATAAAATATGGATGAACAGCACATATAACCTGCAAAAATAATTTGGGTTAAAAATATTGGTCGCATTAGTTGTTCGCTTAAAATGCGGTCGTTCGATATCGGTTTTACCCAGCCGCTCATCGTGATATAAAAGATAAAGAACGAACCAACCCAGGCAATTAAATATGAATTTTGAGGCGAAAAATTTAACAGCCAGGAGAAAATCCAGGGAAGATAAAGCACAAAAAAGCGTTCGATACGAATGCCCTTAAACATAGCTCAATATTTTATCCTGCATGGCAGTAACGGTATGATCAAAATTCCAGCTTTCAATAATCTGTGCTGAAGCAGCACCATAAGTTTTTAGTAAAGATTTTTGACATAACTGTTGTAGTTTGTGAACTAAATCTGCTTCGTTTTCAGACTGAAAAACGGCACCGTTTTTTCCCTCAAAAACTAAATCGACAGCACAGCCAACCTGGTTGGAAACCAAAATTGCTTTCCCGGCAGCCATTGCTTCGTTTACGGCCAAACCCCAGGTTTCGCTTTTGGAAGGAAGGCAAAATAAATCGCAGGATTGATAGATGGAAGGCATGGCCAGCTGGTTTTGGAAATCAAGGAAGTGAACTTTAGATGCTGTTTTTAAGCCTGTTTTTTGTGCTTTTAAGGCTATTTCTAACGGCCCGTTTCCAACAAAAACCAGATGACAGTTTTGCTGATCAAGCTTTTCAAAAGTATTTAATAAAAAAAAAGGATTTTTTACCGGTTCCAATTTACCTGCAAATAGTATCAATATTTCTTCTGCTCCAACGCCTAATTTTTCGCGGAGTGCTGTTGCTTTTACAAACTGATTTTCTGCAAATCTTTTGTTATCAATACTATGCGGTGCAAAACTGAGTTTTTCGTTTTTTAATCCAAGCTTTTTATAATATGCTTTACTGTTTTCGCCGACATAAAAAGCATGATCAACATGTTTGTAAATTAGCCTAAGCAGGAAAATTTTGATACTGTTTTTAAGACTATTTTTTTTGTTAAATAAAGTAGAATCTCCGCGGAAAAAAATCGGGATTTTGTTTTTGAAATAAATAACAGACTTTAAATGACTTTGATAAGCCCAGCCAAAAACCAGCAAAGCATCGGCCTGCCAATCCATTATATTTTGGATAAGTTTAGGAGTTTTAATCCCCCAAAAGCTTTGCGAATTAGGATTTTTTGCATTGTTTTTTTCAAACTGAAAATTATAGCCTTCCAATAGCGGAATGTCCCAACAGATTTGTTTATTAAAACCGGGATCAAATGTGTTTAAATTATTTTCTCCCAAAGTATAAAAAACCTTTATTTTCAATTTATTTCGTTCGTGCATCAACTTAAAAATCGGCGCATAATATTGTATGGGATGCGTACAGATAATTGCCAGGCGCTTCATTTTTTAATCACCGCATTAAAAGTTTCTACCTGCTTAAAAGTCATTTGCTTTGCTGTAAATTTTTCAAATATTTTACGGTTGAGGAAAATTTTGGTTGTAGAAAAATTTGCCCAATGGTTTAAAATTTCTCTAACCTGAAAATAAGACTCGGTTTTATGCCCAGAAAAAGTAACCACTTTACATTGTGGAGAACATTTCTGGATAATATCAACCGCGTTGCTTTGCTGATGAAAAATGGCCAGCAACGGTTTTTGTGCGAGTAAGTAAAGATAAATTTTTGATGGTGAATATTCCGGGTCATTCGAACCGGGAACAAATAAAGCATCTGCAGTAAGCAAAGTATTTATGGTGTTGTAAAATCCAATCCGATCTGTAATTTCTGTCACCTGTTTTTCAACTCCAAACTTTTTTGCGATTGGAAAAATAGTTGGTTTGGCCAGTTTTTTCGGTGCATAACTGGTTCCGATAAAATAAAAATGCAGTTTGCTAAACCGGTTAAAATCAACTTCTAATGCTTCTTTTAAAGCGTAAAAAAGAAGCTCTATAGCGGGTTGCATATCCAAACCGCCGCGGCCAACATAAACAATATTGAATTTATTTGGAACGGATTTGATAGCTGAAGGACATTTTTCGAGGTTTTTTTCAGCTATCTCAAAATCCTTTTCAAATGCCCCAAAAGGGATTACTGCTACAGGTTTGTTTTGAAGTTGCGAATAACGCTGTTGTAAAGTTTTGATGTAGTCCGGCGAAACACTGATCAAACCGTCGCAGTTTTTCATGGCCAAAGGCTCCAGATATTTATGCAAACGGTAAGAAAACCAATATTTTTTCGGACGTTCTTGTTTTGGTTTATTTTGATAATAATGTGAATGCCAAGCATCCTGCATGTCAATTATAAGCGGAATGCCAAACCGTTTTTTCCAATAAGCACCTAAAACGCAAACCGGAAATTCCGTCGTCGAAAAATAAATCAGATCATATTTTTTTACCTGTAAAAGAAGCACAACCTGCTTCCGGTAAAACCAAAAGGAACGTAAAGCCAAACTTCCCAATCCAAATTTGGAAGTCCATCTTTTAGAAAAAGCTTTAACCTTGTGGATGATTGTATTTGCAGGAATACTTTGCAGTAGCAATTGGTCCTTCGGCATTCCCGTATATTTTTCATCTACACTAACCACTTCTGCTTCCCAGCCAAAATCTTTAAAATAAGACAAACTCATTCTTACGCGCTGACTATCAGCTGTGTTAGTAGGAGGGAAGTGTGGAGAAATGATTAAAACGCGTTTCAATCGGCAAGCGTTTCTTCTACAACTTTTAGAAATTTGAGGCTTTCGGTTTCCCAGTTTAGCTGATTTCGGGCTGCCTGATAAGAAGCTTGTTTGGTTGCCAGCAGCAGATTTGGCTCATCAATAAAACGTTTTAAAACTGAAGCCAATTGTACGGCGTTACCTTTTTCGTAACAAAATCCTAAATCCTGATTTTGGTAAATAAATTCTTTTTGTGCAATTGTATTGCTGGCAACAACAGCTAAACCGGCTTGTAAATAAGTAAATATTTTATTGCTAAGAGCAGCATCATTATTTAAACAAAAGCCGGTTTCTAAAGCAAGTCCAACATCAAACTGAGCGGCAAAAGTGGGAATCTGTTCCGCCTGAATTGGTTTATGAAAGAAGATATTTAGTTGTTTTTTAAAGTGTAAACCACTAATTATTTTATCCAGGCTGATGCTTGTTTTATCGGCTAAAAAACCTAATAAATGTAGTTCTAAGTATTCATTTTCTAATATTTTCAAAGCAGAAATAATATCCTGCAAGCCTCGGTTTAAGCCAATTGTTTGCGAAAACCAGAACAGTTTTAAAGGCTCATTCATTTTAAGAACAGGTTGTTTTAAATCTCTTTCAATAGGAAAAGCGTTGGAAATTGTGATGATTTTTTTAGCTGGAAACAGCTTTAGATAAAGTTTTGTAATCGGCAAACTTCCAGTGGTTAGATAACTGGTTTGCGGTATATAGTTTTCCTCTATAAAAGTTTTTAGTAATACATCCTGATCTTTCGGATCATCGGTAGTTTCATTCCGGTGAAAATCTTCCGCATCAAAACCACATTTTGTTTTATTTACTTTTGCGGCTAAAACAGCAACCGGCAAAGCTGCCAAATTATGGGCAATGTAAAGATGCGCTTTTGCCAGAACGGCTTGCTTTAACTGCCAAGAAAAATACCGGTTGATGGCGTGTGCAAAAATGAACTCCGATTTTATACCTCTTAAAAGAAGCATTGCACAAGTTTTATGTAGAAGGGCAGTAGTAAAATTTTGAAAACGCGTTTTTATATTTTTAGTGGTACGATTTAAAATTTGGCAAGTCCAGGTTGGGTTATTTTTGAAAATAACCGAATCGAAATTAATGATATAATCAACATATTGCGTAAAAATCAATTGCACATCAAATCCATTTTTTGTGAGAAATTGTGCTTCTTTTACCAACCGAGGATTGCTGGCAATGTGGCCCGGTGTAATTAAACAAATCTTTTTTTTAGTTACTTTCAATTCTGCTTGTTACTTCTTTAACTAAATGTTTACCAAAGTTTTGCCAGGAATAAGATGCTGCTTTTACTAAAGCATTTTTACCTAAATTTTTAAGCTGAAATTTATTCTCCACACACCATTTTAATCTGTTGGCAAGCTGTTCTACATTCCCGGCTTCTAACAAAAAGCCATTTTCACCATCGGTAATAACGTCTGGCCCAGCCGAATTATAAGTAGTAATAACAGGTAATCCTTGTGCCATTGCTTCTGTAATTACCATCCCGAAGCCGTCGCAAAGCGTAGGTAAAACCAGTATGTCTGCCTGTGTAAATAGTTGCATCAAATCAGCATGAGGTAAATTTGGTAAAAACGTTACTTCGTTGCCCAAACCTTTTCTAATAATTAAAGGTAATTGATTGCTTCCGGCTAACCATAATTCGGCTATGTTTGGATTGAAATTGCATTTCTTCCAAGCTTCAAAAAGCAAATGTGTTCCTTTTCGCAAGCTTTGGTTGCCTGCAAATAAAAAAACAGTTTTTCTTAGGTTGCTTCTTTTATCGATAGTTTTTAAAGTTTCCGGAAAAGCCAAAGGAATTGTAATTATTTTTTGGGAATCCACATTCGCGGCAATCAACGTTTTTTTAGTAAAAGCTGAATTGCAAATTATATAATCACAAATACTTAATTCCTGATTGCGCCGAAAGTTTCTTCTCTCAGATTTTTTGTCAATCAGGAGTGACGTTTCTACACTTTTAAGTTCCGGATATTTCTTGATCTGTTCCTTTGCTATTTTTTCAAAAAAAGAATAATGCTGACTTGGCTGTTCGTAAAAAGATTTGATACCCAAACTTTTAGCTTTTTGTAAAGTTGCAATTGAGCAATGTTCGTAACAATGTATCCATTGAATTTGCGTATTTAAATTGTTTGCAACCCAACGATCAAATGCTATTTCTCCCCATTCCCAAATCAAATCTGTAATTGCCGGCATTAAAATTTTAGCAGAAAGTATTCGCAAAACTTCATAAGAAGCTAAACTTTTAACGTTTAAACCTTCGATATTTTTTAATTGCCTACGCTGTAATTGTTTATTAAATCCGGGGAAATAGTTATTAAAAAAATTATTAAAATAAATTTCAGACTTGTGATAAATAGTGGTATAAAAGGTAGCCAGCAAACCATTATCCTGATAAGCTTTTAACGTAGCCTGCACATGGGGGCTAACGCCCGGATTAGCTAAACAGCCTTTCAACTTGCATTTAATTTGAAATATTTTTGCCAGATATCCAATGCCAAAGTTTCCTGATTTGCTTGTTCAATTGGGTAATTTCCTTTTTCAATGGCTGATAAAATTTCCGGTAAAAGATTTATAAAAAGTTCATTCTTATTTTCCGGATGTAGCAGCCAGCAATCATAATTTACAAGATAATAGTTTTTAAAGTTGAGTTTCTTTAATCTTTGAAATAAAATTGTTTCAAAAGCCGGAGGATAAGTTTTGTTTAACCATTTTCGCAGTAGTAATTCTATGCCGTATTTTACTTGGATAAAAGGAATTGTATTGATTAGTTTAAATTGATCAAACAAGGTACAACGTGTGCTAAACCAATAAGTCGGATCAAAATTTAAGTCGTTTTTTTGATTTTGATTTGGAGGAGAAGGCTGTGGTGATACGGCAATACAATCCGGATACTTTTTTAACAATTCAATGCCTTTTAATGCCCAATCAGTGTTGGGTTGGTATAATAGCATATCACCATCATATCTAACTAAATATTGTGTTGTACATATTTCAAACCCTACTAAGTAAGCTATAATTGGTGCACCGCGAAAATCGTGTGTTGCTTTAACGAAGTTTTTAGAATATTTTTTAGAGAGGTTTCTAGCCGAAAAATCACTTGTATTTATTACTTTGTCAACTAAACCATCCTGTTTTAATTGTTGGGTAATTGCTTTTATTTTTTGTATTTTTTGAGAAAATTCCGGTTCGTGATATCTTTTCTGATGATCATAAAAATCAGAAAATTGTGCCTTGGTATCATCAACAATTAAAATAATTTCTTTTGCACATTTTCGGTGTGCTTTTGCTAAGCTGGTAACCGTTAAATCAGCATAAGTAATATCACCTGCAGCAATATTGATCACAACTGTTAGATCAGCTTGCATTAAATTCAACAATTATTTGTGTAATTAACTCTGGATGTAAATAAGTAATAGTCCGACCTTCAAGATCAGTTATTATGCCGTTGTTTTCTTTGATAATAGAAAAAATCTTTTCTGGATTTCCAATACTGTTAAAACCCAAAGCATGGACTTCTATAAAAAAAGTAAAATCAGCAATATTTTCAATAAATTTAAAATCTTCTGCTAACAAAGTTTCGTAACCTTCTACATCAATTTTAACTAATGTTTTTTGCTGGCGGTTTTGATTTAAAAGTGTAGCTAAGCGTAACTGTCTAATTTCTCTGCCTTGTATAGAAACATGGCCAGTAACAGATCCGGTTTCGTCAAATTTAACAATACCGTTTTCTTTTCCAATTACAGCATTGATCAGTTGGCATTGTTTTTCTAAATGATTAAGTTGGATGGTTTTTGTTAGTAGTTTATTAGCTAAAGTATTTGGATCAACAGCAATTACTTTAATATTAGGATTGTGCAGCAATGTTCCAACTGACATAACACCAATATTACAACCGATATCTATCAATAAATTGTGTGTAAAAGAAGCATAATAAATAGCGTTTTGTAATTGTAAGTCAAAAGTTTCGTAACGATTTTTACTGGTCCAAGCCCAAGAATGTTCAACAGCATTTAAGCAGATAATCCCCTGATAAAACCGCTGTTTAATTGTGATATTTTTTGCCAGCTTTTTTGCAATCTCCCGGAATAATTTTACTTTGTGAAACAACTTTGTGAAATACATTAATTTGTGGTTAAACGGAAATAGATTTCTTCAAAATTCCTAATTAGCGCAGTTTCACTAAAGCGGTTTTCAGCATCGTTGCGACAAACCTTTCTACTAATCTGATCAACTTTTGATATGGCATTTACCATTTCTAAAATAGTATTACATAAGTAACCGTTCATCTTGTTTTCAACAATTTCTACTGCTGCGCCACGTGCAAAAGCGATAACCGGCGTGCCACAAGCCAACGCTTCTGCCATCACAATTCCAAAGGGTTCATTCCATTCAATAGGCATTAATAAAGCAACAGCACTTCCAAGTAATTCATTCTTTTTTTGATCGTTTACACTGCCTATATAACTTATGTTTTGACCGATAAAAGGGGCAATCTCCGAGTTGAAATAATGCTGAGCTTGTGGGGGAATATTTCCGGCGATAACTAATTTTCGATTGGATAGTTGTGCCACTTTTATAGCTAAATGTGCACCTTTTATCGGCTCAATTCTTCCTAAAAAAACAAGAGGTGCATCAGAAGAAACATCTTTTTGAAATTGATAATCGTCCATAGAAACAGCATTGTAAACAGTGCTTGCCGGTGTAAAAGGTTTAATCTGATTTGTAATATAGTTGCTGCAACCTGTAAAGTACATGCTGTTTTTAGCACTAAATTTTATTGCTTTTTTTACTTGCGAAATAGTTGGTTCCCGCTGATAACTCATAACTTTTGGAACCCGAAAAGGCATCAAGAATGTTAAATAAGCCAAGCGGCCAAAATTATGAACAACATCAGGTTTGTAAAACATTAACTTACTAACCAAAAAGGTGTTTTTGAGCAGGCTGATTTTAGATTGGTTGGTGCCGGAGTAACTAAAAAAACGATCAGCAGACGTTTTAGAATCTTGATGTGCAAACAATGTTATTTCGTGTCCGCTCTTTTTCAATCCTGTAATTAATAAATTTATAACACGTTCAATGCCTCCATAATAAACTGGCGGAACAGGGATTTCAGGATCTGTAATAATTGCTATTTTCATAGCTTTTGGTAAAGTTCTAGCATCTCTTCGGAAAGATTTTTTATTGAGCGTTTTATAGGTTTAACGTCTTTTAAAAGCTTGCCTTCTAATTTTTGTGCCATAAAAGAAGTAAGCAGCGAACCCAAATATTTCTCGTTTTGATGAGGAAAAAGCCAGCCATTTTTTCCTTCTGAAATTAGCTCGGCAATTCCGCCTAAATCACTTCCCAAAACCGGAACTCCTTGTGCTAAAGATTCATAAACTACAAAAGGGCCGGTTTCCAAACCTTGGGAAGGAACGCAAAGAATGTCCAATTGCTGTATAAAATCACCAATATTTTCATTTGGTAAATTTTCTATCCAAATACAATTTGGTAATATTTCAGTTTGTTGTTTATGCTGATGATAATAATCCAATTCATCTTTTACCTGGATAGCAGCAATTCTTAATTCTATATTTTCAGTAAAAATTTGTTTTAGCGAAGCCAGTAATACATGCAAACCTTTTATTTTTGAGATACGCCCGATAAATCCAAGTACCAGTTTTTTAGAAATGGTTTCTTTTGATTTTAAAGTTTTATTAATGTTTATCGCTTGTCTGGATAAAGTTATTTTTTGTTGATCAAAACCGTTTTTTATAAAAATTTGCTGCTGCCAATTACTTACTACAATTAATTGATTTAAAGATATTTTAAGTATAGAAAGTTCTTTTTGCTTATGTTTTACAATACTTGCATAGTTCTTTGGAAGTTGGGTAAAACGTATTCCAAATGAAGCAATAACATTAAAAGGTTCAGGGATTTTCCGGTGTTGTAAGTAACAAGTTAAGCATTTTTTTTCTTCAACTTTTCCATCACAAATCAACTTTCCTAATTGTATTAAGTTACCTCTGATACAAGTATGAGAGGCAATGTGCGAAGTAAGTACCACTTTAAAACCTGCGTTTTTAGCTATCTCAACATGGAAAGCACCAATCGATGTAGTAAGTGTATGAAAATGTATAATATTAGGTTTTATTGCTTCGATTATAGCTAAAAACTGGGATAAATTGTCTGCAGGTTGTTCGCCGGTAATTACAGAAGTTTGAAAGTTTTGGTTAAAAGGAATGTAACTAACTGATAAACTTTTGTAAGTAAAATTTTCTTTTATTTCGTTATTAACACTTAAAATAAATACTTCGTGTTGCTGCTTTTGTAAGGATACAGCCAAATTATAAACATATAATTCTGTTCCACCAGAGCTTTGTGGATAAAAATATTCTGAAACCAACAGGATCCTCAAGTTAAAATCTTCTTTTCAAACCGGCTATTCTTTCGGCATTGCGATAACCAAAAAGCTGACTGGTTACTTTAAGGGAAATTGATTTTTCCGGAATATAACCAGGTGATATTTTTAAAAGCAGATTAATGGCTTTGTTAAAAAGTTGCCGATCAAGCAAGGAAAATTCATGAATGCAAAAACGGAGAACATCGATTAAAGCATCTTTTTTTTCAGGTTGAAATTTTAATTCATCTTTCCAGATCAGATAAACTTCGGCAGCATTTGTAAAGCAATCTTTTATAAAAGCATGGCTGTTGCGTTGCGATAGTGATTGCTTTTGATTAACTCGATATTTTGCCTGAACACCTGGCGTATAAACCAATTTTCCACTCATAAAAACAGCATCTAATAAATAGCGCGCGTCTTGGATAACCGGTAAAGTTGTGCTCCATTTAATTTTTTCTGCAATGCTTCTTGAATATAAAGTTGCAGCAGGAGGACGCCAAAAACTTTTAAAAATACTAATACTTGGATCGTTTTCTACTTCTCCTTTTACCAGTTCTTTGATTATTAATTGACCGTTTTCTTCATAAAACTTTTCAAAATCTCCATAAACAATATCTGCTTGTTGTACAATTAAAGCTTTTGATTGTACAGCTATTTTCCCTTTGATTAGCAAATCATCACTGTCCAAGTATTGAATAAATTGACCTTTGGAAATTTCAAAACCTGTTTGTCTTGCTGCACTTACACCTGCATTAGGTTGTGTAATAATTATACAGTGATTCTGGTATTTTTTTAAAATACCAGGCGTTTCATCTGTCGAACCATCATCTATGATTATAACTTCTAAATCAAAATTATTACCCTTTTGCTTTAAAGCAGATTGAATACTTGCTTCAATTGTTGTTGCAGCATTGTAAGCAGGAATAATAATGGAAACTAACATGTTATCATCTAACAAGTAATTTAAGTTTTATTATTATCCTACTTAAAATGCTTCTTTCATACCACTGTTTTTGTAGGTAAGAAATTTTAAAGTTACAAACAACCGGTAGGGGTAATTTAATAATATATTGGTACCAAAGATCATCATAAGTGTTGGGTGCACGTTGTGGAACTTGCTTAAAAAGCCAAGGTTTTTCTTTTCCGGTACAATGCAAAAAAGCATTTGGCCTAAAATTGCCAATATGGAAAAACGGATGATGAAGTTGGCTCATGGCTAACCAGTCTGGCATTTGGATGGAAACAAGCTGTTTTAATGGCACACTTTGTAAAACTGCATTAAAAGTATCCTGGTCGCCCATAGGTAATTTAGGATGATTAAACAAATATGCTTCAGGATCCAAGTGATTTTGATTAAGTTCTTTCCAATCATTTAAAATCCAACTATATTTTGCATAACTACCGGCAAAAAAGCCTGAATTGTAATACCAGTAAGTTGGCAAAGCTGATGCTTCTTTTAATGGATAAATTTCCTGCCAAAAGCTTCTTCGTATTTCTTGTTCCGCAACGATCCCATCTATACAAGTAAAAAACTTTTCCTGCCATATTTGGATTTCAACTTCTTTAATCAAATCTCCGTTATGAATGATAATATCAGCATCAAAATAGATAAAATATTCGGCAGGATATGCTAAAAGTAAAACGGGTTTTAAATTAATCCCGTTCCAAGTTGAATCAAGAACAACTTGTATTACATTTTCTACCATTTCCAATTCCGGTAAAAGTACATTTGTACCAACAACTATTGGATTACTTATACCACAGGCACGTAGAGAATTAATCAAAGCATAAGCCCCAAACTTATAGTTTCCTTTTGCAACTGTATAAATTGTAGCTTGAGAATTAATCATTAAGCTTTTGGTATTTTAATGTTTATAGTCGAAAAAAACTTGAATTTTAATATATAATAAAAAAAGTAAATTAAAATTTGAGGTGAAGTTATAAATGCCAGCTTTGTATTTTTAAAAAACATACTCCTTTGATAACCGGTAATTAAAGTTGTTTGTGCCCAAACTGATGACCATATTTTACTTTGAGATATGTTTAAATTGATGTTGTAAGTTTTTTTGAGGTAAGAAATAACTTGTAAACCTTCGGTAACAAAATACCCTTTTTGAGTAGCTTTTAAAGAGGTACTCTGCAAGTGCTGCCTAAAAAAATTAAGTTTTACAGGATAAAAAGTAACATTTCCCTGCATAGCAATATTACACCAAAATAGCCAGTCGAAAGTTGTTTTATAGTTTCCGCATTGTGTAAAAATACTTTCCCCGATAGCTTTTTTTCTAATTAAAACCGCACTTGCATTTATAATTGCAGGACTGGTTAACATGTTTTGCAGTATAAATTTTTTACCTTCATAAGTAACTTTTTTTACACCTTTGGATTGTAGATTTTTTATCCAATTTAAGTTATCAAATTCAGAATCTGTGTAAGCTAACATCAACTGAGGGTCATTTTCAAGTAAAAGAACTAATGTTTCTAAAAAATTAAGTTGGCAAATATCATCGCTTTCAGCAATCCAAATATATTTTCCCTGAGCAAGTTCAACGCCTTTTTTCCATTGTAAAAATAGATTACCACTGTTTTTACAATTGTAAATAGTATTGGTAACTTTTGGATGATCTTGATAGGAAGCAATAATATTTTTACTTGTATCGGTTGAAGCATCATCCAGAATTATAACTTCAAAATCAGAATAAGTTTGATGAATAACAGATTCAATCCTTTCTATTAAAAAGTCTGCGTGGTTGTAGTTTGGAACAATAACAGAAACTATCGGATCCACTTAGAAAAAAAACGAATTGGTGTAAGTAAAAAGTGGCCTAATTTGTAACTGTTGGATTGTTGTATCCGTTTTACCAATTCCTGTGCTGCTTGTTCTACAGCAGCTTCACTTGTAAAAATTGAAGTATTCAGACTTACAATTTCATGGTTCCCGGCTATGCAAATGAGATACAAACCATGTAACTGGTTCTTTTTTTCTATCATGTTGTAATCTCCTGAAAACTCATCATAACCATTATGGATTTCTGCATTAATTATCAAAGAGCCAGATAAATATCTTTGGTAATAAAGCTGATAAAAATTAAAATATTTAGTAATTATCTTTTCAAAATCAGCTTTGTAAAGTTCTTTTACGTGAAAAGGATTACTGTAATTAAGATGATCAGAATAATATTTTTTGTCTGGTGTAGAAATAATCAGTAAGCCGTCTTCTTTTAAAATCCGTTTAATTTCAACAAGCATTTCTTCGTGCTGATCGTGATGTTCAATTGTTTCAAAACTTACAACTACATCTATGCTTTTATTCTCAAGCGGAATAGCAGAACATGATCCAACTTTAAAATTAAGATTAGCACTTTTATAAATTTCTTTTGATTTTTTAATAGCAGTTTCATCAATATCTACACCTGTTACTTTTGCTGCAACTTGTGCAAGTAAATTACTGCCGTAACCTTCTCCGCTTGCAATATCCAGCACTTGTTTTCCTACACAAAGTTTTTTCGCCATTGCATAACGGTGTAAATGTTCAACTGCTGTAAAATTGAAGATATGTGTTTCTAACCGCTCGGCAGAAAAAGGTTTTTTCATGGATTTAGTTAAAGGCAAAAATTATATCGATAAAAGGAGTATCGCTCTCAACTTAATTTGTAACGGTATGCAATGCCAAAATTTTAGACCAATGTACTTTATCCCCTAAAAAACCTTGTGTAAAAAAAGTAATACTTGTATTTTTATTTGCCTGCAATTGTTGTATAATCGGATGTTGCTTTAACCATTTTTGTATCGGAAAAGAGAATCCCATTTTTTTTCGGTTCCAAATTTCTGTTGGAAGTTTATCGGCAAAACTGTGGATCAGCAAGCCTTTTAATAGCTTTTTATCAAAACGTATTTTCGGATCGATACGGTTAACAGTTGTTAAAAACTCCTGGTCTAAAAAAGGTAGCCTAATTTCGATTCCGTGTTGCATGCTCATCGCATCGGTATCGCGCAGCAGCTGGTTTTTCATGTAAAAATCCTGTTCTAAATGTGCCGTAAACAGTGCATTATTTTTTTCGGAAGAAGGTAAAAAATAAAAGCTATTCAATTTTACCCATACTTCTTTTACCGATATATTTAAGACAGTTGCAATTTGTTGTGGCGCAAAATAACCGCGTAAAGCTAAATAACAACCCAAATCGGAGCGGAGAGACAAGTAAGCTAATTTCTGAAAAGCTTCTTTAGGTGACAGCCGAAAAAGTTTTAACGCACTATCCGGTAAAAGTGACAGGTTTTTTAACAGGTTAATTCTTTTAAAAGATGGGTAGCCGCCAAATAATTCATCGCCGCCCAGGCCGGAAAGTACCGCTTTTAAACCTTGTTTTTTTGCTGATTGCGAGACAAACCAGGTGTTTACTCCATCGGCAGAAGGTTGGTCCATGGCTTTTAAAATTCCGCTTAACTGCTCGTTAAAATCTGTTGCTGTTAAATGCAGATCATGATGCTGTCCATTCATTTTTTGAACTAAAATCTGTTGAAAATATGATTCATCGTAATCCTTTTCATCAAAAGTAAGCGACAAACTGTGTAAGCCTGCACCTTTAATTTCTGAAGCTAATAAGGCAATAATCCCGGAATCAATCCCGCCGCTTAAAAACACGCCAACCGGTGCATCGGCAATTAAATGCCGGCTGACGGCCGCTTGCAGTCGTTGCTGAACCGCCTGTTTTGCCTCCTCCAAATCTGTGATTTGCGTAGTAGTTTTTGGCTGATTGTAAGTATCGATCCGGTAAGTTTCTGCAGCAATATTCCACTCCAAGAAACTGCTTTTCGGCAGCATATAAACATCTTTTAAAATAGTAACCGGTTCCGGGATGAAACCGAAAGCTAAAAAAAGTATTTGCCAGTCAGGTTGGTTCTGGTTAATGCCAATCTTCCGGAAAGCCCGGATCTCCGAAGCAAAAAGTAGTTGTTTATTTTTCGTTTGATAGTAAAGCGGTTTCATCCCGCTTTGATCACGCACTAAAAATACTTTTTGCAAAAGCTGATCAAACAAAGCAAAAGCAAACATACCGTTAAACCGTGCAAAAGCGGCAGTTCCCCAATGCGCATAACTTACCAAAATAACTTCCGTATCTGATTGATTTTTAAATTGATAACCCAATTTTTGAAGTTCTGCTTTAATCACCTGGTAATTGTAAATTTCACCGTTAAAGGTGATCGTATAATTTCCGGTAACATCCGTCATCGGCTGGGCGGCACGGGCAGAAAGATCAATCAGTGCCAGCCTTCTATGCCCAAAACAGATACTGTTTTTATCGGATAAAAATAGCCCTTCGCCGTCTGGCCCGCCATGTTTCATCGCCAAACACATCCGGCCAATCAACTGTCGTTTAGTATCCGCATTGGTATTTAAAGAAACCTGGCCTGCAATTCTACACATATAAATAGCTGTTGATTTTATACAGCTTCGCTCCGTCAGTTACAATTCCTTGCAACTAACTGATTTTTGGAGATGAAAAATATTACAGCCGATCTACCAAAGCGGCAGCGGCATTCACTAAAATAGTTTGCCCCAAATTTTCTAACCGGATGACCAGCTGTTTTTGCGACCTGTAACTTACCATTTCGCCGGTTAAACCGATCAGCGGGCCGGCTTTGATTATAATTTTTTCTCCGGGAGAAATATGTTCAGAGGTTACTTCCAGTTCTACATCGTTAGCCAAAAGCAATTGTATTTCATCAATTTGCTGATCAGGCATGTTGGCAATTTTACCGGAATGATAAAGGAAACGTACAATACCTTTCGTCATCAAAACTTCTGTTTGCTGCTTTTGCGTGATGTGCACAAACAGGTAAGATTTAAAAAGCGGCTCGGTTATCCATTTTTTACGGTCGCTCCATTGTTTCAGCGTTTTTTGTAAAGGCAAATACGCCTCAATTCCTTTTTTTTGCAGCAGTTCAAAAGCCTGTTTTTCGGATCTCGACCGCGTATAAACCGGGTACCATTTTGATGATGCTTCTTTTAGCATTGTTTTTTAGCAATAGATGTGTTAATTAATCCAACGGCTCATCTGCCACCATTTTGAGGCGGCCTCATCCGTGTAATAACCAGAATGTGTGTAACCGTTGTAATCTGTATGATAATAACTTCCGGATTGGTTTTTTTTGCCCGAAGTATAAATGCGCGAGTGGAAACTTTCTTCCGCGTAAGCATTTAAAATGATTGCCGTATTGTTTAAACCGTACTTTCCGGCGAGTTGCCCCGGGATTTCTGCCGAATGAAAAGAGGATTTTCCGGCCCGGATCACAAAAATATTAACGTCGCTGTGGTGGATAACCGGGATCGAATCAGAAACCAAACCAACCGGTGCCGTATCAATCATAATCACATCGTATTTTTCTTTAAGCTGTTCAAGCAGCAAATTCATATTCGGGTGATGCAGCAATTCTGAAGGATTTGGCGGAACCGGCCCGGAAGGAATAAAATCGATGTTCTCATAATTCGTTTTAAAAATCAACTGTTCAAAGCTTAGCTGATTGGCCAAATAATTACTCAAACCTGTTAAATTGTTATGGTTAAAAACATGGTGCAGTTTAGACCGGCGTAAATCCGCAGCAATCAAAACTACTTTTTTATCGATCATCGCCAGCGTACTGGCCAGGTTTACGGCGATAAAAGATTTGCCTTCGCCGGCAACTTCCGAAGTGATACAAATAACTTTGCTCATCTTATCCGAAGCCATAAAACTTAAATTTGTACGAACAGAACGGACGGATTCGGCAAAAATGGATTTTGGTTTAACCAGTGCCAGAATTTGTGTATTGTTCTGGTCTAATTTATACGGAAACCTCCTGATCATCCCGATCACGGGCACATTGGTTAAACTTTCTATCGTTTCCTTATCGTAAATATACGGATTGAGCATCCGCAGCAGCAGGATTAAACCCGAACCAATCAGCAAACCTAAAAAAATGGATTTCTGATAAATACTGCTCGAATCCGGCGAAACCGGATTAAAATTAGCTTGTGCCTGCTCAATAATCGTTGCGCCGGCCAGGATGGAAGAACGGCTGATCTGCGCTTCCAGCTTTTTCTCGGATAAAAAGGAATATACTTTTTCGTTGATCTCAAAATCGCGCTTTAAGCTAACCATATCGCGTTCTGCAGTTGGCAAAGCGGCAACCTGCTGGTTCGCCATTTGTAGTTGTCCGTTTAAATAATCAACCGTTGTACTAATGTGTTTAACGGAAGCATCAATATTGGCAAGCGCAGCATTTTGTACCTGGATCAGTTGTTTATTAATTTCTGTAACCGGTTGAGAATCATTGATAAATGTTTTAAGCAGAGCAGCCTTTTCGGTAAGCAGCGCATTGTAGCGCAGCAGTAAACCGCTTAAAAGCGGATCAACCGTGCCTTGCATATTAAAGTTTAGGCTGACTGAATTTTTTTCATTGCTGATCTGTTGTTTCAGTTGGTTAATAGCGATCAGCTGAATATTTAGCAAAGATTTTTGCGCCTCAACTTCCTGCACTTTAGTAAGCATCAGCGTTGCCGAAGAACTTACATCAAAAACTTTTGAATTTTTTTTGTAGGATTCCAGCGATTTTTCGGAAGTTTTAACCTGTTTGGAGAGATAATCGAGCTGATTATCAATAAAAGAAATCATTTGCGAAGCCGACTGCATTTTGCGGTTTTTATCAAAATCCAGATATTCTTTCATCAAAGCATTTAAAATATCGGCAGCAAACTGCGGGTTAGAATCAGTTTGTTCCAGGCTGATCACGTTACTGTTTTTGATCGCTTCGCTGGTGTTTAAACCGCCGGCCACGCGCGGATAAAAATCTTCTGCCGAATTAAATTTAAACTGATAAACCGCTTTCAAACCAACATCAGAAAAATGGATGATAAAAACAGTATGGCCGATGGTAACCGGCTGGTTATAAGGATAAATTTTTTTTATTTCCTGGCTGCCAATTTTATAATTTAGTGAAAAGTTATTGGTGTTGATGCCCTGAAATGTAATCAAATCTTTGTAAAGCAAGGTGCTGTCTTCTTTTAAAAGCTCGATATTTAAAGGTTTATCCGGGTAGGTTTCGTACCTGCGAACCCGGCCGGCAATGTAAAAACTGATTTTATAATCCAGATCTTTTACGGCACTGATAATTAAGCTGCGGCTTTTGATCACAAAACTTTCGCTTTGCACCTTTGCCGTAGCTCGGTCTGCATTATTGATCACACTAACCAATTCGGAAATTTCTGATTTTTTTTCATCAAATTTCATAATCGCATTTGTGGCGTACACTTTTGGCGTGTACCATAAATACAAACGAGCCAGTAAAAAACAAACGATTACCGCAACTGCAACCAGATACCATCGGCTTAAAACAACACGAAATAACCGGGCATAATTTAGCTGGTCATTCGGTTTTTGTAAGTTTATGGGATCAGGATTTTGCATTATTTTCGGGTGAGTGTGTAAATAATCAATGCTGTATTTACAAAAACTAAAACCGACTGGATGATGCCTGAAATGTTTTGCTGTGATTCCGTCCGAACGGTGCGTTTATTTTGGGAAATATAGATGATATCGTTGTTTTGCAGGTTCAATTTCGGGTTGGCCAGCGTGCGGATATTGTTTAAATCAGCAATAATAATTTGCGGATGCGCTTTATCGCCACGAACAATCTTGATGTATTTTTCATCTGCTTTTTCTGTCAATCCGCCTGCTTCTCCAATTATATCCACCAGATTAGTTTTATCTTTCAACAACAAGTAATTTCCCTGTGTACGTACTTCGCCGAGGATAGTTACCTTTAGATTAATAATTTTAAGGTCGATAATAGGATCTTTTAACAAATTCTTCCTGTATAATTCTTCAATTTTTTTGGTGGCCTGTGCCTTGGTTAAACCGCCGATGAGTACGCGGCCGATAACGGGCAGTGCAACCGTACTATCTTCCTGAACCTGGTAAGTTGGGTTTTGCCCGCTGCCGGAAGCAACAGGCTGATCATCCGCAATGTATTTTATGTTTTGCAGGTTCCGGATTTGTAAAATGTCATCCGGACTAATTTTGTAAGTGGCGTAAGTTGTGTTTGGTGGAGCCGTTGGTATCGGCACATCTGTTTTAAATAATACGTGCTGCTGTTTGTATGCGCACGAATTCAAAAAAAATAATGCTAAAAGAAGCATCCGGCTAAAATTAATACTAAATATTGCTTTCATAAACGGCGGGTTAAACTATTAGTTAATATTCGGAATGCCAAATATTTTGAATAATATTCTTTTTGTTTGTAATAATTTATGAAGATTTCTGTCATCACCGTTTGCCGTAACGCAGTTGCTACCATCGAGTCTTCCATACTTTCACTCATCCGCCAGGATTACGAAGATGTAGAGTATATTGTTATAGACGGTGCTTCTGCTGATGGTACGGATTTGATTGTTAAACGTTATTCTGCTTACATTTCTGCTTATGTTTCTGAGCCGGATTTAGGTATGTATGATGCGATTAACAAAGGAATCAGCCTGGCAACCGGCGAAATTATCGGCCTGCTCCACGCCAATGATTGCTTTGCTTCCAACCAAATTTTAAGCCTGATTGCAAAAACTGCACAGCAAAATGAGGCAGATGCTATTTTTGGCGACTTATTATTTACCGATCTCAACGGTAATATTGTACGGAAATGGAAATCTAAACCCGGCAGCCGCCTGCTGCTCGAACTGGGCTGGATGCCGGCACATCCCACTTTATACATCAAAAAATCAGTTTATCAGCAGTACGGAAATTATCGCCTGGATTTCGGTACAGCGGCAGATTATGAACTGATACTTAGGTTCTTTTATCGGCACAGTATAAAAACTTGCTACGTAAATGCAGTTTTTACAAAAATGTTAACCGGCGGAATAAGTAACAAAAGCTTTTTAAATCACGTAACAGGAAACAGAAACGATTTAAAAGCGATGAAAATGCACCGGATACGTGCTCCTTTTATCGCAGTTTTTTTAAAGCCGCTTCAAAAATTAATTCAATATTTATAAATTATTATTAATTTAAAGTTAAATATTTATATCTTTGGATAATATTTATTGAGATAATATGTTTCCTGCGATTTATTATTTGTGTGTTACCGCTATTGCTGTGCTGCTTGTTTTGATGATATTACCTTCAGTAATCCATGTTGCCCGGCAAAAAAATTTATTTGATGATCATTCTTTATCCCGAAAAGAACATGGCTACGGCATCCCGCGTTTGGGCGGCGTAGCGTTTTGCCTCAGCATTATTTTAACTTCTTTATTAGTTGCCAAAAACGGTTCGGGTTTACCCATGTATGATTTGTATGCGGCAACCATCGTTTTATTTGTAATGGGCGTTAAGGATGATTTAACCGGCGTACATTTTCATACCAAGTTAACCGTTCAGGCAGTAGTTGCCACAATCATTACCGTTCCGGGCGATATCAGGATTACCAATCTGCACGGTATTTTTAATTTGTATCAACTCTCGTACGTGCAGAGTATTTTTGTTTCTGTCCTTGTAATCATGTTCATTATTAATTCTTTTAACCTGATTGACGGCATCGACGGGCTTGCCGGCACGCTGGGCGTGATCGCCTGCTGCACCTTTGGCTGTTGTTTTATATTAACCAATCAAACTGCACTGGCAGCTTTAGCTTTTTCAACGGCCGGTGCGCTCGTTGCTTTTTTAGCTTACAACTATTCGCCGGCCAAAATTTTTATGGGTGATGCCGGTTCCTTGTTTCTCGGCATGCTTTGCGCTGTTTTCGCCATAAAATTTATTACCATAAAAGAAGTATCATCAAATTTAAACCTGCAAACTGCGCCTGCTTTCGCGCTGGCCGTACTAATCATCCCAACTTTTGATACCTGCAGCGTAATTTTTACTCGCCTTATCAATAAAAAATCTCCTTTTAAACCCGATAGAAACCACATTCATCACCGCATGCTTCGTTTGGGTTTAACACACATGCAAACCACCTTTATATTGTGTTTTACAAACCTGCTGTTTATCGGGCTTGCCTTTTTGCTTAACCATGCTGATAACCAGCTGATGCTGCTGCTATTTGCGGCTATATTATTTATGTTTAACGGAGTGATTAACCAGTTACTGCGTGTAAAAGCCAAACTCGTTTTTCCGGTTGGCAGCTTGGTTAGTTAGGGTTTCGCGCTATCTTTTCGATAACTTTGTTCTGCATTGAATAAAGAAAAAGAAATGAAAATTGCTGTCAACGGTTTCGGGCGTATCGGCCGGATTTTTTTAAGGAACATATTGCTGCGCAACGGTGTGGAAGTTGTAGCGATAAACGACTTAACGGATACAAAAACGCTTGCCCATTTATTTAAATATGATTCTGTTCATCGTGGTTTTAAAGGAAATATTAATTTCGATGAAAACCATCTGATCATTAATAACCAGGTGATTCGTGTTTTTAAGGAATCAGATCCGGCAAATTTACCTTGGAAAGAGCTGAAAATTGATCTGGTTATCGAATCTACCGGCAAATTTACTACTGAAGCCAAAGCTGCTTTGCACTTGCAGGCCGGCGCAAAACAGGTGATTATTTCGGCACCATCGCCGGATAAAAATATTCCGTCTGTTGTTCTGGGTGTTAATGATGATTTGGTTGATCTGAGTTCGCCGATCCTGTCCAACGCTTCCTGTACCACAAATAATGTGGCAGCAATGGTTAAAGTTTTAGATGATAACTGGGGAATAAAAGACGGCTACATTACCACGGTACATTCCATGACGAGCGACCAGAATTTACATGATGCGCCGCATAAAGATTTACGCCGTGCCCGTGCAGCTTCCAGTTCGATTATCCCAACTACCACCGGCGCGGCAAAAGCAATTACTTCTATTTTCCCGCATTTAGAAGGAAGATTAGGCGGCGCAGGCATCCGTGTTCCGGTTTTAAACGGATCGTTAACAGATTTTACCTGTACTTTAAACCATCCCGCAACAGTTACCGAAATCAATGCCGCATTTTTAAACGCCGCGGATGGTTTCCTTAAAAATATTTTAGAATACACGGAAGATCCGATTGTTTCTGTAGATATTCTGGATAACCCGCACAGCTGTATTTTTGATGCGCAGTTAACTTCTGTAGTTGGCAGCCTGGTAAAAGTAGTTGGCTGGTACGATAACGAAATGGGATATTCCAGCCGTTTATCAGATCTGGTAGAAAAAATTGCTGCCTTAAAAGAAGCATCTGTTAATTAATTCCTTTTAAACTAAAAACCAGAAAAGCGGAATTAACCGCTCTCCTGGAATCACTACTAAAAAATCAACTGGTATTAGGTTTAGGTTTATAATTGGTTTTCTTTTTTACAGCTTGACGTAGATAAGTTTTGCGGTGTTGACGGTTTTGGCCTCATCGGGTTCGGTGGGTGTAAACCAGGCGTTAAAGGCGATGATGTCGGTTTGTTGCAGCAGCTGGTTCATCACCCCGGCGGCATCGGCAGCAGAAGCGTAAGATTTTTGGTAGATGAACGTGCGGGTGATGCGTTTTTTAACAAACACCCGGCCTGCGATCAGCGTGTCCTTGCTGCTGTGCAGCACGATGTTGTTCAGGTTATCATCCACCCAGTTGGTTGCGTTTACGCCGTATTTGGTCAAAGAATGGTAATCGTAGGCGGCGAGCTGTGTCCCGGTAAAATCTTCTTTTAAGTGTACCGCCCAGGAGCCGCCCAGTTTGGCCGAATCCAAAATCAGCGTAACGTCTTCGTTGTAAAACATGTTCAGTACGTTCGCAGCAGTAGATACCTTTACCACCTGGTCAGTGGTGCGGATGTTTAAGGCGGCGTAGTTTTCGCCAACCGGTACTGAAGCGGACGAACCCTGGTTTTTGTCTTTTTTACAGCTGGCAAGGGTTACCAGGGTTAGGGCGAAGAGTAATACTTTTTTCATGATAAGTTTTTTTAATTTTTGATTGATTCCGCAGAGAGATAGCCAATAAAAATGCCAGCAAGCAAGGAGCAGCAAATCAAAAGCCGGCGGTGCTGTTTTTAGCAGGCAAAAAACAAGTAAGAAAAAAAGCGGTTATTTCGCAGGAAGAAAAGGCCGGCAAAAGCAGCGATAAAAGATTAAGGCTGCCGGCAATAAAGCAAAAGTGATGATCAAATTTGTTTCCGCAGAAGAAATACTGCCCGTCCGCAACCAGGTGCTGCGCAACGGAAAATTATCCCTAAACGAATGCCGCTTCCCGTCTGACGGAAAGCCAAACGCTTTCCATCTGGGGAATTTTGAGGAAGATATTCTCGTTTCTATCGGCTCATTCCATCCCCAAAACGTGGAAAATTACGCCGGCTTAGGCTATCAACTGCGCGGAATGGCTACGCTTCCGGGTTTTCAGGGAAAAGGAAAGGGCAACCAGCTGCTCAATTTCGCTATTGTTTACCTGCGCGGGCAGCAGGCAAATTATTTATGGTGCAACGCCCGGAAAGTTGCCGTTAACTTTTATAAAAGCATTGGTTTTGAAATTATTTCTGATGAGTTTGATGTTCCCGGAATCGGCCAGCATTATGTAATGTATCTCAAAACCCATTGAGCAGCAGCAATTTTTAGGTGATAAAAACAGCATCCGCAAAAAGGCGTTTGTTAAAATGTGATCCCAAAAGAAGCGATCAGCAGCAATTTTTGTACATTTCCGACTTTAAAATATCCATATGAAAACAATTGACCAAGCCAGTTTTGCCGGCAAAAAAGTTTTAATCCGTGTAGATTTTAACGTTCCGCTGGATGAAAACTTTAAAATTACAGATGATAACCGCATCACGGCTGCCTTGCCAACCATCAAAAAGATTTTGAAAGATGGCGGGGCCATAATTTTAATGTCGCATTTGGGCCGGCCAAAGGACGGGCCGACGGATAAATATTCGTTAAAACATGTTGTTCCGCATCTGTCGGATTTATTAGGCCAGCAAGTAGAATTTGCAAATGATTGTATCGGGGAGGAAGCTATCAACAAAGCAAAAGAACTGGCAAGCGGCGAAGTTTTATTGCTGGAAAACCTGCGTTTTTATAAAGAAGAAGAGAAAGGAGATGTAGAATTTGCCAAAAAACTGGCCGCATTGGGCAACATATATGTAAACGATGCCTTTGGTACGGCGCATCGCGCACACGCTTCCACGGCAATTATTGCGCAGTTTTTCCCGGATGCCAAATACTTCGGTTACTTAATGGCTTCGGAACTTGAAAACGCAGAAAAAGTGCTGAACAATCCAACGAGGCCGTTTACGGCAATCATGGGCGGTTCTAAAGTTTCCGACAAAATTAAACTGATTGAGCGTTTGCTTGATAAAGTGGATAACCTGATTATCGGCGGCGGCATGGCTTACACTTTTGCCAAGGCAGACGGCGGCAATATTGGTACTTCTTTGGTGGAAACGGATAAATTGGATTTAGCTACCAGTTTACAGCAAAAGGCTAAAGATAAAGGTATTAAGCTTTTTTTACCGGTTGATAACGTGGTAGCGGATGCTTTTAAAAATGAAGCTGAAACCAAAATTGCTAAAACCGGCCAGATTGAAGATAACTGGATGGGATTGGATGTCGGCCCGGATTCGGTAGAAGCATTTTCTAAAGTGATAGAGGAATCAAAAACTATTTTGTGGAATGGCCCGATGGGTGTTTTTGAAATGGATAATTTTGAAAAAGGAACCAAATCCGTTGCCGAAGCGATTGTAAAAGCAACAGAAAACGGTGCTTTCTCCTTGATTGGCGGTGGTGATTCTGCAGCAGCAATTTCTAAATTTAATTTAACTTCACAGGTAAGTTACGTTTCTACCGGCGGCGGCGCGCTGCTAGAATATATGGAAGGCAAGGAGTTGCCGGGCGTAAAAGCGATAAATGATTGATGCTGTTTTTATCGATAAAAAATTAAAATAAATTTAAAATTAGTTGAATTTAAAGTCAATATGATACAGAAGGTTAAGCTTAAAAATTTTAAGAGAATAGAAGATGAGACCTTTGTGTTAACTGATTTTGACTTGTTAGTAGGCGCAAATAATAGTGGAAAAAGCACAGCACTCCAAGCTTTAGCAATTTGGCAATATTGTGTAGATCAATTTAGTAGGTCTAAAAGAAGTGGCAATAGTGGCATTCAAATAGTTTTACCAAATTTCACAGCACTTCCTTTGCCCGAATTTGCACTATTATGGAACAATAAGACTGAAAGGCACTACCCTGAAATCGGAGGACAAAAAAAGCAGGTATTTATTTTAGTTGAAATTGAAGTTTTTTGGGTTGATTTACAAAATGTAGAGCAATCTTTAAATGTACAATTGCGCTACCAAACGCCACAGTCAGTTTATGCAATTCCTGGGCGTGGGTGGGCAGACTTTAAAAATTTAGATAAAAAAAATTTTCCTCGTATTGTTTATGTTCCGCCATTTTCTGGTTTAGAACCAACTGAAATCTGGTACGATGATGCAAACGTCCGTAAAAATGTAGGAAAGGCTCAACCAGGTTCTGTCTTAAGAAATTTGTTATATCGAGTAGTAGATAAACCCAATGTTTTACTTAAAGATAATGAGGATTGGAAGGAGATTGTAGCTAAAGTTAAAGATTGGTTTGGTGTTCAACTTAATCCTCCAATATATGAAAAAGGTGAAAGTATTTATATAGAATTAAGCTATAAATCAAACAATAAAGATTTTGATATAATTTCAGGTGGAAGTGGATTCCATCAGATACTTACTTTATTAGCCTTTTTTTACGGTTATCCTGGAATAACAACTATTTTATTTGATGAACCAGATGCACACCTACACGTGAATCTTCAAAAAAAGATTTTAAGTTATTTTAAGCAACAAAAGAAAATGCAATTTCTTATTGCTACTCATGCAGAAGAATTTATAAGAGGTGTAGAAGTTACTTCTATAATTTCAATATTATCTGGTCAACCTAAAAGAATAAATGCAACTGAGCCAGTTGTAAAAGCAATGAGCGAAGTTGATAATATGGTAGTGATTAAAACAAAACAATCACCTTATATTCTCTATGTTGAAGGAGAAGATGATGAAAGAATACTATCTGCTTGGGCAAATACCTTAAACAAAACTGATTGCTTAAATAAATTTCATATCTTTTTTCTCGGTGGCCCCACAAAGGATGATATGAAAAAGCGATCCGATTCACACTTTGAAGCACTTAAACAAATCAATAGTAATGTTAAACGTGTAGTTTTATTTGACTATGATTCTGATTCAGGATATCATCCACCAAAAGATAATTTAGTTATGCGAGAATGGAAGAGAAAAAATATCGAAAACTATTTGTTAATTCCTGAAGCTTGGAATAAAGCCGTTTTTGATACTTTGAACGTTAGCAGTAATGATTTATTTAATAAGCCTTACGAAGATATTATAGATAACTTCTTTGAAGAACAAGGACTGAATTTACCAAAAGGATTTACTTGGATAAATTTGAAAGCTAATGTTTTTCAGGTAGTAGATGGAAAAAAAATATTGTTTGAAAATTCGGAATCCTTATTTCAAAGATTAAAAAATATAAACGATCTTAAAATTAATCGTGAGAAAGTTGCTATTAACATGAGTGTTGAGATGATACATGAAGATGTAGTAAACTTTTTTTATCATTTGTCAACTATTACTGGTTAATGCTACCGGCGGCGGCGCGCTGCTGGAATATATGGAAGGCAAGGAGTTGCCGGGCGTAAAAGCGATAAATGATTGATACTGTTTTTATCGATAAAAAAAATGAATAAGGAAAGCCTTTGCCGATTTGGTGAAGGCTTTTGCTTGAAAAACTACTTCATTTTTATTAGTAATTCTGTCATCACTTTATAATACTGCGGTAATAAAAGGAATAATTCATTCGCCAAAACCTAATTATAAGTATGAACGGAAACATTGCGTTTTAAAATAATGGCAGACCAGATTTACTCATCGTTGATTATGTTTTCTGCGTAAGCAGGTGCAAAAACTGATCTTGGACTGTTTAAATCCATTAAACCACGTTTTTCTAAAAAACGTTTAAGTGTTTTCCAGGAAAGATCAAAGCAATATTCAAAACGCTGGATGGCTCCATCTCTTTCTAATTCTGACGGTTGTGAAAGCAACGCAACTTTAAATGTTGATAACGCTTGTTCAAAAGTTGCAAGTTTTTCTTCAAAATAGTCGTTCACAGCCATTCTATATTTTTAAAAGCAATTGTTTTAAAACGGTCATCTGCTTCATTAAAGTTAACCAAATCTATTTTATATAGCATTGGTAAATTCTCTATTGCTTCATTAATATCCGCTAATTGCTGCAGATGTATCGGCTCATTTCCAATTAAGCCGATGTCAATATCAGCCCGTTTTAATTCTGCTAAATTTGCCTGAGAACCAAAAATAAAAGCGCGATAGTTTAAGCCGGAAAGGTTTTTTTCCAATATTTCTCTTAACCATAATATAATTTGTTCTCTTCTTTGCATCAGAACAAATATATTTAAATGCTGCTTATACATTCAAATTGATTTATAATGAAAAAAATCATTCCCATACTTCTTTTATGCCTATTTTTTATGCAGGTATCGGCGCAGCCAAACCAAAATACGGATGCGGCGTATGTGAAGGCGAACTATCAGAAATACGAATACCAAATCCCGATGCGCGACGGCAAAAAGCTGTTTACTTCGGTTTATGTGCCGAAAGATCAGTCAAAAAAGTATCCGTTTATGATGGATCGCACTTGTTACAGCGTTGCGCCTTACGGTGTTGATTTGTACAAAGGAAGTTTAGGCCCGTCGCCTTCGTTTTTGCACGACGGTTACATTTTCGTTTATCAGGATGTGCGCGGAAGATGGATGAGCGAAGGGATTTATGAGGAAATGACACCCGAAAAAGACGTTCATCCCACCAAAAACGACACCGATGAAGGCACCGATACTTACGATACGATTGATTGGCTGCTTAAAAACGTGCCCAATAATAATGGAAAAGTTGGCGTTTGGGGGATTTCTTATCCTGGATTTTATACCACAACCGCTTTATTGAGCCGGCATCCGGCGTTGGTTGCCGCTTCTCCGCAGGCACCAATTGCAGATTTATGGCGGGATGACGGCTGGCACAACGGTGCTTTTATGCTGGTAGCCAATTTCGGTTTTTATCCGGGTTTTACCAACCGGCAGGACGATAAACCAACGCAAAGGCGAGGCGCACGTTTTGATGCCGGAACAGAAGATGGCTACGATTTTTTTATGAAAATGGCTACGATGAAAAACACAAACGACATGTATTATAAAGATACGATCCGTTTGTGGAACGAAATGCTGGATCATCCGGATTACGACCAGCATTGGAAAGACCGCAACGTGCTTACACATTTAACCAACATCAAAACTGCCACATTGGTAACCGGCGGCTGGTACGATGCCGAAGATTTATACGGTGCCATCAACACGTATAAAACTTTGGCGAAAAACAACCCTGCAACGCCGGTTTATTTTGCGATGGGGCCGTGGGTACATGGCGGCTGGGCGAGGGGAAACGGCGATCATTTAGGTGATGTTGGTTTTGGCGGGCCGACTGCCCCTTTTTATCGGGAAAATATTGAGTTTAAGTTTTTTAGTCACTATTTGAAAGGAACGGATTTGGATTTGCCGCCGGTTTCTGTTTTTGAAACAGGCGCAAACCAATGGAAAAACTACAAAACCTGGCCGCCGAAAGAAGCGCAGGAAAAGAATTTATATTTCCTCCCCAACGGGAAACTTTCTTTTGATGCGCCGAAAACCAATGCTTCTTTTAACAGCTATATTTCTGATCCGAACAAACCGGTGCCTTTTATCAACGGCAATTCAATGGATATGGACCGGGAATACATGACGGCCGATCAGCGATTTGCAGCCGCGCGGCCAGACGTTTTAACTTATCAAACAGAAATTTTAAATCAGGATTTAACGATCACCGGAAATATTTGGGCTAATTTAAAAGTATCTACCACCGGAACCGATGCAGATTTTGTGGTAAAAGTGATTGATGTTTATCCGGATTCGACCAAAAATACTTCTTTTACCGGGCAAAATGTGCAGCTTTCGCATTACGAGCAAATGGTTAGGAGCGAAGCGATGCGCGGCAAATACCGAAATAGTATTTCTGAACCCGAGCCTTTTGTGCCGGGCAAAGTTACGTCCGTTAATTTTGAACTGCAGGATGTGCTGCACACTTTTAAAAAAGGCCATCGGTTGATGGTGCAGGTGCAAAGTACCTGGTTCCCGCTGATTGACCGCAACCCGCAGCAGTTTATGAATATAATGAAAGCGAAACCGGAAGATTTTAAAAAAGCAACGCAAAAGGTTTATACTTCCAAAGAAAATCCCAGCTTTTTAAAGGTTAGGGTGATGTAAGTATAAGCGATTGGAGATTAAAGTATTTATGAACTGTATTTACTAAAATAGCAATTCATTAAATTAAGTTGTTTGAACTTTCTTTTATGCAAAGAGGTTAAATATCTAAATTTTGAAAAATATACTTAAATTTTATTAATAGGACGGATTGGAGGAATTATTCAATCGGGCTTTCGCCCTCCTTTAGTTCTTTTTGCTTGATCAAAAAGAACCAAAAAAATCAAGGACAGACGATCGCCTCCGGGCGTCTGTCCAGCCCTGCGCTCCTGAGCGCAGACTTTGCACCCGGCTATACAATGTGCATATAAGATTTGTGTTTTTTGATATTGACAAAGAAAGGTCGGCACCAAGCAGATAGCCACCTTGGTGCGTGGGGCTGAAGACCGCTCGGATGAGGGATCCGAGATTCTTGATTTTTTTGGTTCTTTTTGATCAAGCAAAAAGAACGTAAAACCAAATAAAATTTAAACAATTTCAACTTAAAATATGATTTTAACTGCGCTGAATGTTATTTTTTGTATCTCGTTTCTTGGGTTCGCCTACGTAAACCTAAATGATGACGATGCCTGGCTTTGGGTAAGTATTTATATGGCCGTTTGTATTTGCTGCGGGCTTGCTGCATTTAAAAAGTTTTATCCGAATATTTATTTGTTGCTCATTGCTTTTTACCTGGTTTATGCGGTTATTATTTTCTTTTCGGAAGATGGTTTGAAAGATTGGATTTTTAAATACAAACGGCCAAGTATTGTAGAAACGATGCAGGCAAATAAACTTTACATCGAAAAAGCAAGGGAATTTTTTGGGTTGATGATTATTTCTGCGGCTTTGCTGATTGATTATATTTTTGCCAAATACGGTTAATATTCAATCCAATTTTTAGGTTGATGCTTCTTTTATCGACTAAAAATTGGTTTATCGGCAATCAAAAATAAACTTCTTTAAAAATTAACTAATAATTAATTAAGTTTATGGCTTAATCGTATTTATGCGTGGCCTGAACAAAGTAACCCTGATTGGCAATTTAGGCAAAGACCCGGAAATGCAGCAGCTTGAAGGGAATATTGCTGTTACAAAGTTTGCATTGGCAACTACAGAAATATTTAAAGACCAGAAAGGACAATCAACCTCAAAAACAGAATGGCATACAATTGTACTTTGGAGAAACCTGGCCGAACTGGCGGCAAAATATCTGCATAAAGGAAGCTTGATTTATTTGGAAGGGAAACTAAGGACAAGGCAATTTGAGGACAAGGAAGGTAAAACACGCTACACCACAGAAATTGTAGCCGAACAATTAATTATGCTGGATAAAAAACCGGATGAAACTGCCAACAACTGATTCTATATCAACGCTATCGCCCGGCCAAGCTGAGGTTGAATATGAAACGGCCGTTCATCGGGATAAAGCTGTAATATTTATCCGCTTTGAACATAACAGCCAAACCCGGCAGGATGTTAAAAACCTGGCCGGCATTAAGTGGAGTCAGTCTGCAAAAGCCTGGTATGTGGCGGATAATCAACATCAGCGTGAAAAATTTGGTTTACAGCCCGAACCGGCAGGGAAAAATGTGTTGGCGCATATTGAAGCCGAGAACCGGCCCGCCCTCCGGCTTTTTGTAGAAACTTTACAGTTAAAAGCTTACAGCGCAAGTACGATTAAAACTTACCGGAACGAATTTGCCCAACTGCTTTACCTGCTTAAAACCATACCGGTAGCTACTTTGGATGCTTTAAAACTGCGCAGCTACTTTTTATATTGTACCAATACGTTAAAACTTTCTGAAAATACGCTGCATAGCCGCATGAACGCTATCAAGTTTTATTTTGAGCAGGTACTGCATGTAGAAAAATTATTTTTTGCTGTCCCGAGGCCAAAAAAGCCCACGCTGTTGCCACAGGTAATTTCTGCAAAGGATATTAAGAAGCTTTTTGAAATAACCCCGAACCTGAAGCATAACCTGATGTTGAAACTATGTTACGGGATGGGTTTGCGGGTAAGTGAGATTACCAACCTTAAAATTACCGATATTGACAGTAAAGCCATGCAGGTTTTTATTGAAAGGGCCAAAGGTAAAAAAGACCGTTATACCAATTTGCCCGAAAGTATTTTACAGCAGCTCCGCGAATATTACAAAACCTATAAGCCGGGCAAATATTTGTTTGAAGGCCAGTACGGCGACCGTTACAGCATCCGGAGTGCGCAAAAGGTTTTTAAAGATGCCATGCTAAAGGCAAGGATTAATAAAAATGTTGGCATACATGGTTTGAGGCATAGTTTTGCAACCCATTTATTGGATAACGGCACGGATATCAAATTTATCCAGGAGCTGCTGGGGCATCAGGATATTAAAACCACGCTGCGCTACATCCATGTAACCAGGCTATCGATGAAGAACATTAAAAGTCCGTTAGATATGCTGTAATAAATACAAAACGCGAAGTACGCATTTTGTATTGCTCAATTTCGGCAATACAAAAAAGCGAAGTACGCATTTGGTATTGCTGAGCGTTTAAAACCGGTTTCCCTTAATGTAATTAAAAGAGGTAGTAGATTGGAAATAAGTACATTATCAAAAAAATTAGTTTTAATTTTTTCCTTGGATAAAAATTTTACTTTTGTAACTGACATGCCGAAAGGTGCGTATATTATATAGTTACGTGTAACTTAAGACCTGCAAAACGCCGAATGACTTGCAAGCTGAAATTTTAATAATTGCAAGTTTGACTTTTAATTTTCGCCGACTTTTTATTATGCTGTTTTAAGCAAACTTTTTTGGCAGACTTTCGGAGAACTAAATTTGCCTCGTAAAAACAGCATAGTTTGCTGACTTCTTTTATGATCAAAAAAGCAAAGTTTGCAAAAAATATGTTTGTGGCTTTTATGCAAGCAAAACTTGCGACTTGGAAATTTTAAATTTAATAATTGCTCAGTAAAGTTTGGTTTGGCAGACTAATTTGCAAAATGAAAAGTTCAGTTTTGTAATAAAAAATTAAGCTACACGTAACATTGGTTTGGCAAAAAACTGGCGGACGAATTAAACATCAACTTTTATTTTGCTATTTTGCTTCAGTTTCGGCGGACGGAACAACAAATTTAGCTGTTAAAAACAGTATTGGACATTTGAGCTTTAATTTAACTTTGGTTTCGGCCGACGAGTTTCAATTTCCAGTTCTTCGCCAAGCCTTGAACGTTGGTGGCAACTCCGCCGAACAAAGTACCGACGAAAGCGTGCCAGACAAAACCAAAAAGCTGACCGATTTTATAAAGCTGGCTTTCCGGAATGTTATCTTTATCGGTGTAAAACTTGTAAACTGATTTTGGCTTGTAAAAGCAGTATTGCCGGCGGACTTTTATTTTTCCGGTTTACAAAGTTGAAAAAACGGGAAACTGAACTTTGCGGCTTTTTAATTCGGCAACCTTCCGGCAGACTTGAAAAAATATAATCCAAGTCTAAGTTACTCAAAGTATCATCTGACAAGTTCAAGTTTTTTATTTGTAAAAACAGTATCTCAAAGTTAGAAATGAGCTGCCACCAACATTGGTTTGGCAAAAAACTGGCGGACGGAAGTTATTGAACTTTTGTAATTCTTTTTATCTTCGGTTGTGGTTTGGGCTGACGGGTTTCAAATTCCAGTTCTTCGCCAAGCCTTCAACGTTAGCGGTAACTTCCGAACAAATTCGCCAGACAAACTAAACCAGCAACTTTGTGCTTTATTAACTTTGTATTT
>CAHJWG010000016.1 GCA_903642215.1 Sphingobacteriaceae bacterium
ATCATGAACCAGGTATTCGATGTAATGCACCAGCATTTTCAAGCCAACACCGGCCAGGCCGGAACTCAGGCCGACCAGCATACCCGAAAGCAGTAAAAACTGGCTGCGCGACAGGTTATCGCGGATCCAAAGCAGGATCACCTCGTAACTTTTGGCCTTGAGGAGGCTTTCCTTTCTAAAGCTTTGTAAAAGTTCGATGAACTGGAGGTACTTCTTTTTACGGTGGAAACTCATTGTAATATGGACAACAAAAATAGACTGTTCAAAATCTTTAGATTCGACTGATTATAATAATATTCATACATGGTCAAGAAATGATGGTGCAAGGGAATACTTTCATTTAATGGTTATTGATCACAAAAATTATTGCTGGTTGTAAAGAATCAGCATCATCGTGTTTACTTAATTTTATCGTCTTGGCGTATATTATCACCGGCATTAATAATCACCTTTTCATTGGCTTTCAAGTTACCAAATACTTCGGTTGAATCATTGCCGGCTAATCCTTCTTTTACATCAACAAGCGCAGCTTTACCATTACGAACCGCTACCACATATTTACGTTCTGTTGAACGCACAATAGCCGTATTTGGAATTAATAAAGATTTGGAACCTGATAGCATTGGAATATGAACCTCTGCATACATGCCCGGTTTAAGTTGTCCATTTGTGTTAATTACATCTATTTCAATCGCTTCCTGGCGCATACTTCCCAAGGCATTAGCAGAACGGCTAATTTTAGCGGTATGTTGCTGGCCGGGCATGGCATTAAATGTAAACTGAACAGGGTTTTTTAAATCAACTTTATCCACGTAATCTTCCGGTATATCAACTTGCAATCGCAACTTTCTGGTATCCTGCAAAATCAGCATAGGCTGATCCGTTGCTTTACCGGGAGCAACCAACGCGCCCGGCGATATATTACGTTGAACAATCATACCATCAAAAGGAGCACGGATATTAAGGTAACCCAACATGGTGCGAACAGATGCTACGTTAGAACGTTCAGAATTAGCGATAGCTGCATCTGCTTTCATTCTGGACGAGGCATTATCCAAATCAAGCGGTGAAACAGAACCCGGCTCAGTTGCTGCTTCTTTTAACCGCTGATATTTTTCTTTACTGGCAGTTGCGTTTTCCTGCGCTTGTAAATAACGGGAATCTGCAGCTTGTACTTGCGATTGCATTTCGGGTGCTTCCAGTGTAACCAGGAGCTGGCCTTTTTTAACTATTGACCCACGATCAACATAAACCTGTTTAACAAATCCGTTTACTCTGGGGAACAGGTTAACCTCATTAAAAGGTTTTAACTGGCCCGGAAGGCGTGCAGAAGATGATAATGCTTTTTCTGTAACGGTGCCTAATTCGTGCGCTGCTGATGGTTTAGTTTTTTCACCGGCAGTCATATCCACTGGTTTTTGATTGCCCGAGCAGGCATAAAACAAACAGCTGATAGCAGTTAATAAAACGATTTTATATTTCATGATATTTTAGGCGTTAATAGGTTCAAACTTAGTTTCAACTTGTGTTTCTGATTCAATTTCGTTCTCGTCTGGCATTAGTGCCGGCGATTCATAAGTAGTCTGGTTTTGTACCCAGGCAAATACCTGCGGCAGAATAAATAAGGCAGCCAGTGTTGATGCAAGCAAACCGCCAATCACGGCTCGGCCTAGCGGAGCTGATTGTTCGCCGGCTTCTCCCATACCTGATGCCATTGGAATCATACCTGCGATCATGGCCAAACTAGTCATTAAAATAGGGCGCAAACGAATGGAAGCACTGGTTACAGCAGCTTTGGTTGCATCGTGGTATTCCAACCGAAGGTTTTCTGCATTCGTTACAATCAGGATAGCATTTGCTACCGAAACTCCGACAGACATGATCATACCCATATAAGATTGCAGGTTAAGTGTAGAACCGGTTATCAGTAACATAATAAGCGAGCCGAAAACTACTGCCGGAACCGTAGAGAGCACTGTTAACGAAACTTTAAACGATTGATAATTAGCTGCGAGCAACAGGAAAATCACCAGGATGGCGAACAACAAGCCGTTTTGCAAACTGGATAAAGTATCAACCAAAAGGCCAGACATGCCACCTATTGTAGTTAATAATCCTTTTGGCGGCGTACCCAGAGATGCTACCGCTTTTTTAACATCAGAAGTTGCCTGCCCTAAATCTGTTTTATAGATATTGGCACTTACTGTTAGAAAGCGTCGTGGCCCGCTGCGGTCATATTCTCCCGGAACATAAGTGGTTTTAAAAGTGGCAATATCGCCAAGTATCGGGCTGCTTTGTCCTTTAACCAATGGAACTTCTTTAAGCTGATCCATCGTATTCATTACATACTCCGGCACTTGTACTTGTACCTGATAAGTATAAGCTCCCTTTTCATCCAGCCACAAGTTTTTCTCTGTAAAACGACTGGATGACGTACTTGCTGTTACAGAACGTGCAATTTCTTTAATGTTTAAGCCTAATTGTGCCGCTTTTAACCGATCGAGCGTAATATTTATGACCGGAAATTTGAGTGGTTGTACAATTTGTACATCCCGCAGGTAACTAATTTTTTTGAGTTTATTTACTACCTTATCAGCATAACCTTCAATTTGCTGCATGTCTTTCCCGGCAACCTGTACTTCAATAGGTGTTGATGCGCCCTGGCTCATGATTTTTTCGGTCATGTCAATCGGCTCAAAGGTGATTAGCAGTTCAGGCATTGTATGGGCTATATTTTTACGCAGTGCATCCTTCAGCTCATCCATATTTACCTTGTAGTTTTCGTCCAGGTTAACTTGTAAAACAGCTTCGTGCGTTCCTGTATTAAAAATATACAGGTTACTGCTGCCATAACTGCTTGGAATCAGCCCGATATAACCTGAAGTAATCTCAACATGATTATTTACTGTTTTATCAATAATCTGTAATACCTGCTTAAACTTATCTTCCGTACGTTCCAAGCGTGTTCCTTCCGGCTCTTTAATCCGTATCTGAAACTGGCCATTGTTGATTTTCGGCATCATATCTTTACCGATGTAAACAAAGCACAAGCCAGCCAGCACGATTACGGTTACGAGGTAAAAAGATACAATTAAACGTTTTTGTGGCATCCACCGGTTAAGGATAGCGGTAAACCGGATTTTTATCTTTTCAAAAAAGTCATTTTTCTCCGGTTCTTCCTGCTCAGTAGCAGCATCGCGGTTTACTTGTATTTCTTCTTTGCGATCTAAAGTTTCGCCAGCATGAGCATGAATATGCCCATGCTGGCCATGTTGATATTGCTCGGCTTTTATCAGCCAGTTACTTAGTATTGGCACTACGGTTTGTGCCAGCACATAAGATACAATCATGGTTAAACCGATTGACATTGAAAGCGGCAGGAACATAGCTTTAGGCACGCCGCTCATCATAAAAGATGGTGCAAAAACAGCAAGGATACATAATAAAATGAGTAAAAGCGGGAAGGAAATTTCCTCGCAGGCATCATAAATTGCCAGTCGTTTGGATTTTCCCATTTCCAGGTGCTGGTGGATATTCTCAATAGTAACCGTTGCCTGGTCAACTAAAATACCAATGGCCAAAGCCAATCCGCTTAAAGTCATGATATTGATGGTTTGCCCGAAAAGGCTTAACAATAACACACCGATCAGGATAGAAACAGGAATTGTAATAACTACAATTAAACTGCTGCGCCAGTCGCGTAAAAACAGCAATACCATTAATCCGGTTAACAAAGCACCTAAGCCGCCTTCTGTCATTAAACTCTTAACTGAGTTTACCACAAAAACTGATTGATCAAAGGCATAAGATATTTTTACATCATCCGGTAAAAGTGCTTGCATTTCGGGCAGTTTACTTTTTAGGTTTTGAACTACTGTCCAGGTAGAAGCATCTGCTGTTTTTACCACCGGAATATATACCGAACGCTTACCGTTTATTAAAGCGTAATCTACTGTAACATCAGCTGCATCTGCTACTCTGGCTACATCTTTCACAAAAATGGGTACGCCGTTTTGTGTTTTAACCGGAATATTACCAAAGTTTTCCGAGTTCTTAATCAGGGAATTCATGGTAGTTAAATAAATAGTATTATCCAACCGCAAATTACCTGAAGGCGACATGGTGTTAAACTTTGAAAGGGCATCCACAACTTCATCCGGTGTTAAATTATAACTGCGCAGTTTATCCGGATCAACATTTATAGTAATTGTTCGCGCATTGGCTCCGAACGGCGGAGGTGCAGAAAGGCCGGGAATGGTTGCAAACATCGGCCTAACGCGCGTTGCAGCCAAATCGTAAATATCTTTTAAACTTCTGGAAGGGCTTGAAAAAACAAGCTGCCCAACCGGTAAAGAAGATGCATCAAAACGGATAACTTGCGGTGGCAAAGCTCCGGGAGGAAAAAAACTGGTTGCCCGGTTTACCTGTAAAGCTACCTGAGCAGAAGCTTCGGCCATGTTTGTACTTTCGTAAAATTCAAGCTTAATCATGGTTAAGCCCTGTATATTTTTACTGGTGATATTTTTTATCCCATTGATATACAAAAACTGGTTTTGTAAACCTGTTGAAAAGAAACCTTCCATTTGCTGCGGAGACATGCCGCCGTAAGATTCAATTACATAAATGGTAGGCAGGTTAAGCTGAGGAAAAATATCTATAGGTATTTTGATTGCGCTAAGCACTGCAAATAGTAAAAGGCTCATCGTAATTACCATCGCGGTAATCGGCCTTTTAAGTGCGGAGGTGACCATTGACATATACTTGTTATTTTAAAATGTTAAGTAATAAGTTAACCTGATTTTGGGCGATAGCTTTTTGGAACAAAGCCCGGCAGTAAGCACTTTTAGCATTGGTATAATCTGTTTCGGCACGAAAAAGAATATTTAAGGCAGCATCCAGTTCTACGATATTGGTGAGGCCATTTTTATAGAGCGATAAATTACGCCTGTAAGCCGCTTCGGCTGCCTGTAATTGTACCGGAATTTCGCGAAGCCTTTCTTGTGCTGTAAATAATTCTGCATCAGCCTGTCCGGAACTTAGCACCAACGCATGCTGTTGTTCCTGTAAAGCCTTTAAAGAATAGTTCGTTTCACTTCTCTGCACTTGAAGCCGTAGCTGCTTTCGCTTCACATCAAAAATATTATAGCTGATGCCAATCCCAACTAAATAATTACTTCGCTGAAAGCCCCAACCGCTTGACGGTGCATTAAAATTATCATTGTTATCCACACTTGCACCTCGTCCCCATGCAGCCGCTTCCAATAATATTTTAGGATTATAGCTCTTTTTAACCAGTAATTCTCTTTGCTGATTGGTTTGATAAATTGATTTGTAATAATTAATTAAAGGATGATTTATTGTATCCGCACCTGCCAAAACCATAAGAGGCGTGGAAGTAATTAATTGAGGAACAGCATTAGTATCAGCAACCAGGTTAATAGAAGCAATTCCGCTGATGGCAGAAAGCTGTATCTGCACTTGTTTAGCTTGATTGTCCAGCTCGATATAATTTAAACGGGCTTTAGAAAGTTCTGCCGTTGCGATAGAAGTATCTACACCAGCTCTTACTCCGCTTCGTGCAAGAGACAAAATAGAACGCCTGATTTCCTCATTCCGCTGAATGTTTTTTTGCTGGATTAAAAGCAGTTTTTGCAAACGCAATAGCTCCAGATAATTACTTATGGTATAAATTTGCAATTGATATTTAGATCGTGCAAACTGGTTTTGCTCTGTTTTAATTTCAAAAGTTGCTACTTTATTTTGAGCACCGTAAGCACCAAAATTATATACTTCCCAATCCAGCGAAGCAATTCCTAAATTGGTTAAAGCTGCATCTGTATTGCCGGTGCTGCGCCTTCCGCCCGAATTGGACGGAATAATGCCAAAACCGAAATATCCGCCTGCCGTATTGTTATTTGTACCGATATCGGCCTGATAATTTAGTTTGAGGTTTGGCAACCAGTTGTAACGTGTTTCATTCGCTTCTGCCTGTCGGATTTGGATGGCAGCAGAATCGGCTATTAAAGAAGGCGCATTTTGGTTAACGCGGTTTAGTAATAATTTTAAAGTAATGGGAGAAATTTGCTGGGCAAGTAAACGAGGTGCAACGAGTAACAGCAACGATACATTAACAACCCAGACTTTTTTAAAGCCCGACATAAAAATTGAATTAAATGTTATAAATGTTTTAGGGTTAAAAGCTCTTTATTTAATAAACTAAAAAGCTATAAAACATTTTTAATCAAATAATTAACTGTCTGGTTAGCAGATAAACTTTGGAATCATCCTGAAAGCGTCTTTGAGTTAAAAACTTATTTCCATCAATCAGTATTTCTAATGGAAACAGGATGCTGAGCAAGCTTAAAAGGGTAACTAATAGCTCTGCAGGGGGATTATTAAGCTGGGCGGAAACGGTAGCTTTACTCGCATTGGCTTCTTCAAAATATTCCGGTTTTCTTTTTGTGAAAACTTTTACCAATAAAGAGGTATTTTTAGAAGAAGCAAAAAGAGATTGTTTTAATTTGAAGCCAATAAAAGGCTTTGCAACAAAGAATAATGCAGCTAAAATAAATAAAGAATAAACTGATTTTAGCTTGAACATCCTGAAATTCTTATTACTCTTTTAAGGTTTTACGAAATTAACAATCTTATATTTTACAAGTAGTACTTACTTTAGGAAGTAACGTGATTGTTGCAGGAATAACTATGAAATGAACGTTATTTAAACCTTAAAGTTGTAAAGCTATTACCTAATTTTGTTTAAAGGCTGCACTTCTATATTTATAATACAAGTTAAAACTAAAAGGTAAATGCAGCCGCTGACCTTGTCTATCAAATTTTCGGTACTTATCTTAATGAAAAAACCGGATGAAAACCCAAAGGGGGAACTCAATCCGGTTATGTGTACCCAGCGCCGGAGTCGAACCGGCACGGTTTCCCACAGGTGTTTGAGACCAGCGCGTCTACCAATTCCGCCAGCTGGGCATTGCTTTTTTAGCGGGTTGCAAATGTATTTAAACTCTCTTGAATTCGCAACAAATATTTTTTGCGGTAATAAATATCTAAGATCTGCTTAAAAGCAATCTCCTGATCGAAATTAGTTTTAACACTAAAATCCTGTGTTTGCTGCGCTAATTCTTCATTTAAACTGTCTGATGCTTCTTTTACCGATACTTTTATGGTATTGATGGTTGCTTCATCTTCTGCATCAATAAGCTGCTCGTTCAGTTCCATCATCTCCATCAAAAAATCAGGAGACAGCGGATATTTATCACCTTCTGCCAAGAGTTTATGCTGACGCAAAATGTACTCTGTTCGCTTATCAGCATTTGATAAAACCTGGTAAGCTTTATTGTTGAATGTTGATAACTCCAAAACTTCTTCCTGTTTTTCTGCGCTTTCTGCGGCGTAAAAATCAGGATGATACTTTTTACTCAATTCGTAAAACTTTTTTTTAAGGGAAACGGCATCGATTTCAAAAGATTCCGGAATACCATAAAATTCAAAGTAATTCATTTTCTGGCCGAATTATTTATTGATAACATGACGCAGAATATCATTTCCGTAAACAAAAACCATCAGTGCAATCAGGATGCAGAAACCAACAATTTGTGCCTTTTCCATAAAACGGTCACTTAACGGTTTTCCCTTAACCATTTCGATAATTAAAAAAGTGGCATGTCCACCATCTAAAGCCGGTATGGGCAACAGGTTCATCAAAGCCAAAGCCATTGATAACAAGCCAACTAAACTCCAAAACTTGTATGCATCGAAATGATTGCCGAACATCGTTGCCATAGTTACCGGGCCGGCAAAAGCACGATTAGCTTTGATCTGGCCGGTTGCCACACGCCCGATTCCTTTGGCGTTATCAGAAAATGAATTCCAGGCTTTAGAAGCACCAACGGGCAGCGAAGAAAAGAAGCTGAAATTTGCTTTTTGAATCACCGGTTCATCCCATTTAGCACCAAAACCAAGCGTACCTTCAGCCGTTACTTTAGCCGGAATTTGCACTAATTGATTGCTTCTTTTAACCACTAAATTTACCTGCTTGCTTTTATTTGCTTTGATTAAAGTTTGAAACTGATCAAAAAACACAATCGGCTGTGCATTAATTGATTTAATGCTGTCGCCTTTTTGCAGTCCGGCTTTTTGTGCATTACTCCCGGTAACCACAGAATCAACCATAAATTTGCTGCGCAGCTGGATAAATTCTCCGATACCGTAATCGGCAACTTCGTTATAAATATTTCCCGGAACGGTAATGTTAACCACTTCATTGTTGCGGTCAACCGTTAATTGCGAATTGCCCAGCAATACTTTCGAGCTGATCAGTTCCTCAAAACGAACAATCTTTTTTCCGTTTACAGCCGTAATTTTATCACCAGCTTTCAAGCCGATTTCGCGGCCGATTATTCCCGGAACGATACCGTATTTTACACTTTGGTTCGGGATATAACTTTCGCCGTATTTGATGGTGAGCATCCAGAAAATAAATACACCTAAAATAATGTTGACTGTAATTCCGGCCAGCATCACAATTAAACGTTGCCACGCAGGTTTAGAACGAAATTCCCAGGGTTGCGGCGGACCAGCCATTTGGTCGGTATCCATGGATTCATCAATCATGCCGGCAATTTTTACATAACCGCCCAACGGCAGCCAGCCAATACCATATTCTACACCTTTGTAATTAAATTTGAAAAGACTGATGTTCCAGGCATCAAAAAACAGGTAAAATTTTTCTACTTTGATCCCAAAAGCACGAGCGGCAAAAAAGTGACCGGCTTCATGCAGAATCACCAGGATTGATAAGCCGGCAATCAGTTGGCCAATCATAATTAAAACATTCATATAAATTTTATCAGTTTACGGATGCTGTTTTTAAGCACCTTTTTTTAATATTAAATTTTTAGCTAATACTCTTGTTTCCAAGTCTGTGTGAAAATAATCTTCCAGTCCGGGCTGTTTATGCAAAGTTATACGCTGCATACAATCTTCAATTACATCACTCATTTCCAAAAAACTAATTTGTTCTTTTAAAAAACCTTCCACAGCAATTTCGTTGGCAGCATTGATGATACATGGCATATTTCCACCGGTATCCAACGCCGAAAAAGCGATAGCCAGGTTACGAAAAGTTTTCAGATCGGGTTGCTCAAAAGTAAGCAACGGAAAATCAGCAAAACTGAAACGTGCAAACTTATTTTTTATTCTGTTCGGGTAAGTTAAAGCGTACTGAATGGGCAGTTTCATATCCGGCAAACCCATTTGCGCTTTAACCGAACTGTCTTTAAACTGCACCAGCGAATGAATAATAGATTGCGGATGCACAATTACATCAATCTGGTCGGCTTGTAAATCAAAAAGCCATTTCGCTTCGATTACTTCCAACCCTTTGTTCATCAGCGAAGCAGAATCGATGGTAATCTTCGCGCCCATTACCCAGTTCGGATGTTTTAACGCATCGGCTTTTTTTACTGTGGATAAAAATTTCAAATCTCTCCCACGAAACGGGCCGCCGGAAGCTGTCAGAATAATTTTTTCTACCGAATCCGGTTCTTCTCCCGCTAAACATTGAAAAATGGCCGAATGCTCCGAATCAACCGGTAAAATATTTACACCATGTTCTTTGGCCAGGTTCATCACCATTTCGCCGGCCACCACTAAAGTTTCTTTGTTTGCTAACGCAATGTGCTTGCCGGCTTTTATGGCTGCAATAGTTGGCTGCAAACCGGCAAAACCAACTAAAGCAGTTAAAACGATGTCGATTTCGGGTGCTGTAATAATATCAACAATAGATTTGCCGCCGGCTAAAACCCGGATTGCAGTATTTTTCAATGCTTCTTTTACCGTATAAAATAAGTCATCCTGACCGATCACAACGTATTCCGGTAAAAATTCCAGTGCCTGGGAAATCAATAAATCAGCGTTAGTTTGAGCCGTGAGCAAGCAAACCCGAAATCGATCCGGGTTTTCCCGTATCACCTGTAAAGTTTGTGTACCGATGCTGCCGGTTGAACCTAAAAGGGCAATACTTTTCAAAACCGGTTACTTGTAAGGTATAATTTTTTCAATATCTCGATAAACATTTAGCTGCACGTAGGTTTATAAGCTGCAAAAATCTACAATAAAATATAACTTTCCAACTGTGCTGCAATTGTACGGTCGTTTGCCAAACGCGGCACCTTATTTTGGCCGCCTAATTTGCCTTGCAAACGCATGTAATCTATAAAAGTATTTTTTTTTAAAGGACGGATTTTAAGCGATTGCAGCGTTTTCCCTTTAATCAAATCAAAATAATAAATGTTTTTTTGTTGGAGCACCTGATCAACTTTTTTACCAAAAGCTAATAAATCCTTCGGCTGCTTGCCAAACTCGATAAACCATTCGTGGAAAGGAAGTTCATCAGCAGGCGGATTTACCTGCGGCGCAACGGTAAATTCGGTGATTTCTACACCTTCTTCCTTTGCAACTTGCATCAATGATTGCTCCACTTCTTCGCCGATTACATGTTCGCCGAAGGCAGAAATAAAATGTTTGATGCGGCCGGTAACTACAATTTTGTATGGATTGATCGATGTAAACTTGACCGTATCGCCCAAACTATAACCCCATAAGCCGGCATTTGTATTTAAAATCAGGGCGTAATTTTTGTTCAGTTCAATTTGTTTCAGGTTGAGGCGAACCGGATTTTCATCAAAATAAGTTTCCGTCGGGATAAATTCGAAGAAGATTCCGGCATCGGCCAAAAGTAAAAGATCGTTACTTTTTTGCGAATCCTGATAAGCGATAAAGCCTTCGGAAGCCGGATAAGTTTCGATAGAATCAATCGGGAAACCAATACTTTCCTCAATTTTAGCACGATATGGCTGGTAGTTTACGCCACCATAAACGAACAATTTGAAATTTGGAAAGATATCCTTGATCTTTTTCCCGCCTGATTTTTCCGACAAACGATCGAAATACATCTGGCACCAGGGCGGAATTCCAGAGATTAAAGTCATGTTTTGATGGATCGTTTCTTCTACAATCGCATCCACTTTGGCTTCCCAATCTTCCATCCTATTCACTATATCACTCGGCATCCGGTTTTTCAGTAAATATTTTGGAACATGATGCGCCACAATCCCGGATAATCTTCCAAAATAAATCCCGGCTTTGGTTTGCAACTCCGGACTGCCCTGCAAAAAAATCATTTTTCCATCGGTAAAAGAAGCATTGCCGGTTTCGTGAATATAATTGAGCAAGGCATTTCTGGCGGCGCGAATATGTTGCGGCATGGAATTTTTAGAAATCGAAATATATTTTACGCCGGAAGTTGTACCCGAAGTTTTAGCCAGATAAACCGGTTTGCCCGGCCATAGCACATTTTCTTCGCCGCAGATAACACGATCAACATAAGGTTTTAAAGCTTCGTAATCCCTAATCGGAACCTGCTTTTTAAAATCTTCGTAGGAATGAATTTTATCAAAACTGTGATCGCGGCCGAATGCTGTTTTTACACCTGTTTTTATCAGTTGATGGAAAATTTCGTCCTGAAAACGAACTGCATTCCTCCGAAGTTTATTGATCTGAAAAGAAATTAAAAAAGCGAATGGTTTGCTCAATGCTGCTTTTATGGCCATAAAATCAGTGCGTTTCGGCTACGTCATCATCCACATCCAGGTTGCTGAAAACCAATTTGCGGTAAGTTACAATCAGCACTACATTTACAAACGGATATAAAATGAGGATGCCTTTGCCGATGGCCAAAAAACCGATGGCAATTACCAGCACCATAATGCCCAGCAAAGCCAGCAAATGCAATAGGTGCGATTTGGTAAGCAACCGGCTTTGGCGCAAAGATTCTATCGGGCCGGAGTTGTCATCCACAATAAAACAAGCACAAAACATGTAACGTAATGCCGCATATAAAATCAGCATTACTTCCAAAGTTTCTACAATTTTCATGGTTTCCGGGTAATTTACCAAACCTGTTTCGACAGCTAAATTGAGCGTTACAATTACAAATGCCAGGAAAAGACAAATGGCGATGAAGCTGAAAACCATTTTAATGGTTGGCACTAATTGCGAAAATTCAAACTCGTAATATTCGCTGTCAATCAGTGTAAAAATTAATTTATACAAACCTAAAGTGGCGTAAGTTTGGATAATCATGAGCACTAAAAAAACCAGAAACTGTGTAAAATTATCAGAACCAACATCTATAAAAGCATTAAAAAACTGTATCAAACCAAGCACTACCGTAACAATTGCCGAAAAAATTACAATGGTTAAAAAATTTTTTTTGATAACATCCCATGCAGTTTTAAAAGTTGCTGCAATGGAAAATGGATGGTACATAGCTTATTGAGGTGACTTATTTAATATTATCCTTTTCCAAAAATCCTGCATAAAACCAAGCCCGTAGGCAGTTAGCTGAATAAAAGCCGCAAATATGCTCAAAAATGCAACTTTTGCTGATTTATTGCTAATCCAGGAATGAAAAAATATTAACAAAATCAGCAGTGCCAATAAAAAATTGCAAAGCTGTGCAATTGGCCAGTTAAACAGGTTGGCCAAGATGGAGAAAATTAATCCGAGCGTAAAAACAGTCGGAAAAAAATGAACGGGTTTTAATCCCGAAGGGAAAAACTTGTAAATATTGATGCGTGCCCGGCCAAAAAAGTGGATCTGTTTGTAAAACTGCAAAAAGCTGGTGCGCCGTTTATGATAAACTTTTGCTTGAGGGATTAAGCCGGTTTTAAAACCCGTTTTGTGGATGCGGATGCTCAGCTCGATGTCTTCGCCCAAACGCGTGATGATGAAACCGCCCGTTTTTTGATAAACTTCCCGAGATAAACCCATGTTAAAACTGCGCGGATGGAAATCGCCGATCCGGTTTTCACCGCCGCGGATTCCGCCTGTTGTAAAAGGCGATGTCATGGAATAACTAATCGCTTTTTGTATTGCCGTAAAAGAAGCGTGTGAAGCATCCGGGCCGCCGTAAGCATCCAGTTTTTGGGCGATAACTTCGCGATTTACGATCTCTAAATAATCGGCAGGAATCAAACAATCAGAATCGAAAATGATGAAGTAATCGCCGTTTGCACGTTTAAAACCAAAATTTCTGCTAAAACCTTGTCCGCTGTTTGGTTTTACAAAATATTTTAGGTCGAGGCGATCTTTAAAATTTTCAATAACCGCGGCTGCATCTTTAACAGATCCGTCTTCAATCACCAAAACTTCAAAAGCTTTATACGTTTGCAAAACCAGGGTTTCCAGCAATTCGCGGATTTCCTGCGGACGGTTGTAAAGCGGGATGATGATGGAGAAGAACATCTGTTTAGATAAGCTTTCGATTCAGTTTTTTAGGTGATAAAAGAAGTATCAAATATTTCAAATCGTCCGATCAATCTGGTAATTATTTCGTTCCGATGAATTGCGCGAAATCATCTCGGCCACAAAACCGGTTAAAAACAACTGAGAACCTAAAATTACAGCTACTATTGCAATGTAAAACAGCGTGTTATCGGTTACGTTCCGATATTTTACATGATTAGAAATATCAAATAATTTAGAACCGATTAGCCAAATGATAATCCCTAAACCGGTTAAAAAGCAAAGCGTTCCTAACGTTCCGAAAAAGTGCATCGGCCGTTTGGAAAACCTGCCGACAAAAAAGATCGACAATAAATCCAGAAAACCATTGATAAACCTGCTGAAACCAAACTTAGTTACACCATATTTCCGGGCGCGATGCTCTACAACCTGCTCGGTAATTTTAGTAAAACCGGCCCATTTTGCCAGCACCGGAATGTAACGGTGCATTTCGCCGTAAACTTCTATATTTTTTACAACTTCTTTGCGGTAAGCTTTCAATCCGCAATTAAAATCGTGCAGGTTTTTAATGCCCGACATGCTGCGCGTGGCCGCATTAAACAGTTTTGTAGGAATAGTTTTACTGATCGGATCGTAACGTTTGGCTTTCCAGCCGGAAACGAGATCAAATTTTTCCTGCGTAATTTTGCGGTACAATTCGGGGATTTCCTCCGGCGAATCCTGTAAATCCGCATCCATTGTAATCACTACGTTGCCTTTGGTTGCTGCAAAACCAACGTTCAGCGCAGCAGATTTTCCATAATTTCTACGGAATTTGATGCCTCTGATGAAAGGATTATTTTCATACAAACCTTCAATCACTTCCCAGGAACCATCGTTGCTGCCGTCATCAACCAAAATTATTTCATAGGTAAACTGATGTGCTTTCATCACCTTCCTAATCCAGTCCGTTAGTTCGGGTAATGATTCTGCTTCATTAAACAAAGGCACAACTACTGAAATATCCATTTTTTATATCCGATCAGCGGTTGGTGCCGATGCTTCTTTTATCGTATAAAATTATTGTTTTTTATCAGCAGCAACATAAACCGGCGGTTCGTTTTTAAACAGTGCGCCAAATATCAGCGAAGCCAGAAACAGCAGCAGCACCACAATGCCAAAGCTTTGTACAAATCCCCAAAAGCCGGAGTTTTGCCTGTCATTATAATCCTTGCGCAAAGCTTTGGTTTCCTCGCTAATATGCTGCATACTAATACCTTGCCCTTTCCTGATTGCTGCTTTTACCGATTCTATTTTGTTTTGAAGGTTTATATCTGTTGCGGGTTCAATCACTTTGGAAAATAGCAGGAAACCGAAAAAAAAGATGAAGTACGAAGTTAAAAACATTACAAATATACCCGAAGCCGCCTGCCTTAAATCCCAGTGATAACCAATTTTTTTTCGCAGCCGCAAGCACAAAAAAACAGCGGCAACAATCGGGAAAATATTGGTAAAAATTAGCGGACTAAAAGCGGTAATCCACAAAGGCGTACTTACTTTTACCATCAAAAAATAGGAAATTAAGTGCAAAACCAGGATAATTACGCCCAGCACTGCACCATATTTTACTCCTTTTATTCTGATTTGCCGGTTTAAATCCTGCATAAATAAATCCGTTTTTTAAGCATTAAAGTTGAGCATGATTGCCAGAACCGGCAGGTCAAATTCTGGTTCTACGGCGTTTTCTGCTGCTGCTTTTTTGGTTTCATCCGCAGGATTTGTGTCGTAAAAGAAGCACATCAGCGGATAAAATAATTCTTTAATTTCTTCATCTTCCGGCAGGTTGCAGGCAACTTTACCAATTTCCTCAATGCCGCTGTCCATCAAAATTTGGTTGGCAATCACGGGTTCGTAAATGCGATGTTCATCCTGAAACTCGTCTTCATCAACCAGCAAAAATTCGGTCAGATAATCGCTCAGTTCCGGCTCAATGTCTTCATCCTCGCATTCATTCAGATACAATAAAACGTTCAGCATTTCGGTACCGCGATCCAGTGTTTCTACTTCGATCTTTTCCCATTCCGGCGAATCCAGGTAATCCTCATCCAGCTTTTTTACATCGGCACTAAAAAAATTAACGAGTAACAGATCAAAGAAAATTTCACGCAGATGCTCCAGCTTCGGATTGGAATCAAACACTTCATCCGTGCCTTTCACTTTCTGCAAAAACGTTAATTCAGAATCAAAAACAGTTAAAATTTGTCCTTTTATCGGCTCCGCATTGGTCGGGTTTACCGGTTTAACGTAATTAAACGCGGCTTCAATAGCCTTTTTTATTTTAGGGTCGATCATTTTATGCGGATTTATAAATTTGATTATTATTGATGGTGAGCAGCACTTTTCCCATCAAATCCTGCCCTAAAAACGGCGAATTGGAGGATTTGGAAAAGTTGTTTTCCCGGTTGTAATTCCATTTATTTTCTGGATCGAGCAAAACCAGATTTGCCATTTCTCCTTCGGCGATTGATGCTGTTTTTATGCCTGTTATTTTACGTGGATTAATGGCCATTTTTTCTATAATCAAATCGATATTTAAACCGGCCTGCACACAAATAGAAAAAGCCGTTTGTAGGCCGATCATACCAAATTCGGCTACTTCAAATTCTACTTCTTTAAATTCAATTTCATGCGGCGTATGTTGCGAAACAATGGCATCAATTGTTCCGTCGTGCAAACCTGCCAGCAAAGCATTTACATCTTCCTGCGTGCGCAGCGGCGGTTTTACTTTGTACAAACTATCAAAACCCATCAGCACGTTATCCGTCAGCAGTAAATGATGCGCGGCAACATCGCAGGTAACTTTCAACCCTTTTGTTTTTGCATTTCGCACCTGTTCTACAGCTCTTTTGGTTGAGATCGTGGTAAAATGAATCCTGGAATCGGTGTATTCTGCCAGATACAAATCCCGGGAAATCATCAGTTCCTCAGCCAAAGCCGGGATACCTTTCATGCCCAGCAGCGTACTCACCACACCTTCGTGCATTTTCGCTTTTCCGGCGATGGAAACATCTTCCGGGTACGAAAAAATTAAGCCGTTAAAACCCTGTGCATACAGCATAGCGCGTTCCATCAAACCTGCATCCTGAACCGGACTGCTGCCATCGGTAAAAGCAATCGCGCCGGAAGTGTGCATGTCGTACATTTCCGCCAGATCTTTTCCTTCGGTTTTGTGGGAAATCGCGCCCAGCGGATACACATTTACCAGGTTTCCGCGGGATTGATTGATGAGATATTGTACTTCGGATTTTGAATGAACCGGCGGCTGCATATTCGGCATCAGCGCTACGCCGGTAAAACCACCGGCTGATGCGGCCAGCGTTCCGGATTGCATATCTTCCTTGGTTTCCAAACCTAAATCGCCGAAATTACAGTTCAAATCAAAAAAACCAGCCGATAAAAAGCAACCTTTTCCATCAATTGTTTCTGCATCCGATTGGATGGTTTCTGCCAGTTTTACAATCTTTCCGTCTTCAATTAAAACATCACAAATTTGCCGGTTAAAAGTGGAATTCGGATCAGAAACGGAAACAGATTTGAGGAGCAAATTCATTAAATTTTACTTTTTTTGATAGATGTTTGGCTTAAACAACTAAGGTTGTTTTTTGCTGATTTACCTTGTAAAAACGGATCAGCAGCACTTCTGCAGCCAAAAATATCAGTGCCAAAATTAGGCAAAGTTTCCATAACTGCACGCCGGAATTTACTTCGCTTAATTCATTTTTTAAAGATTGCTTCCCGGCCGATAAAAAATCTACTGTTTTTATGCCTGTAAAAAGAGTACGCAAATCATTCTCCGTAAAATAAGTAAGGTCGGATTCCTGCCGGTTATCATTAAAAGCAATTTTGGCCAGCAAACTATCTTTTTTGAGTAAACTGTAATTTCCGGTTTCTTTAATTTGATCTGCCACAAAAAGCAGCGTATTTCCTTCCTGCTGCCGCACATCCGGAATTAATGAAAAACTACCTTTTTGCAGGTGCAAAGGTTGTTCATCAGTTTGTGTAATCGGCGGAATCTCCAGCTGCTCATCTTTCCCCAAAGTATAAAACAAAGGCTGATTATGGCCGCTTAACAACGCAATCCGAAAGATGGCAGGTACAAAAAGTGCATGGCGCGGCAGATTGCTAAAACCTTCATCCAGCGGCACCGCCGAAAGATAAACCTTCCCTTTTCCGCTGCTGTAAAAACTTAAAAAAGCGGTTTTTCCCTGCAACTCCAGCAGGTTGGTTTTAGTGGTTCGGCTGGCAGCACTCAGCGCATAATACTTTTTAACTATAGGCAAATCCGGCTTTTCGGGCATCTGCTCAAAAACATCTTTAAAAAAAGGATTTTGCAGATTGATGGTGTTCACCTTTGTGCTATCCGTTACTAATTTCTGCGGAAAATCCACACTTAAAGGCTGCAGCAAATTTTGATAAGTTGGCAGCTGCGCATCTGCCGCCGGGAAAACCACCAGCGTGCCGCCCTGCTTTACATAAGCCTGCAGCTGCTGCGCCAAACCTGCCGATACTTCTTTTACATCACTTAAATATACAACCGGATAATGGTTTAAACCGGCATAATTTACGTTGCCCGATGAAGAAAAATCAGCCTTAAAAAAAGCATCCGAAGCAAAAACTGCCTGTAGATATTTATTGAAAATGCTGCCGCCGATCTGCAGAACCGGCAATTGCTGCTGCACCCGGAAAGTAAAATAAAAGCGGTTATCAAACGTAACCGGATTATCGTTCAGCCCGATTTCGCCATTTTGCCAGCCTGCCTTTAATCCCGAAAAACGCAGCGTATCATCCTGAAATTTGCCGGCTTCCAAATCATAACTGCCTAAAGCTTTTGATTGCCCGTTGATGATTAGTTTAACCGGAACTTTTTCGGCTTTTTCTCCTCCATAATTATGCAAACGTACCACCATTTTTTCGGCAGCGTTTGGCTGATGCAAAGGCGAAACCAGCCAGGCAGAATCAACAGCGATATTTGGCAGCGAAGCCCCTTTTAATTGTACCAAATGAACTTGCAGACTGCTATCTGCGCGGATGCTTCTTTTACCGGTATTTTTTTGGAAATCAGAAATTAAATAACTGCTTGCAGGCGAACTTTTCCGGGTGCTGAACAAACTTTTTTGCCGCTCTAAAACTTGTGCAAGCGTTCTGCTTTGCGGACTGATTTTTACTTCATCCACCGCTTCATTAAATTCATCCCGATTGAGAAAACGCTGCTGCTTACCTTCAAAATCCTGCGTAATTAATTGGAAACGATCATTTAAACCATAAGCCGAAGCAATTTCTTTTGCGCGCCGTTTTGCTTCGTCCAGCAAAGAACCTTCGCGGTTTAAGGTTTGCATGGAATAGGAATTATCAACAAAAACACTAACCAAATGCTGCTTGCCTGCATCATCTGCGGTTTTAGCAGGCAGGTACGGGCGTGCAAAAGCAAGCACTAAAAAAAACAGTGCCAGCATTCTTGCAGCCAAAATTAACCGGTTTTTAAGATTGCTGCGCGAGGATTGCTGCTTCTGCACATCCTTTAAAAACTGGACATTGGAAAAATAAACCTTTTTGTACTGCCTAAAATTGAACAGGTGGATGATAACCGGCACCGCCAGCGCGAACAAAGCAAACAAAAACGAAGGATAAAGGAATGCCATGGATTGCCAAAGATAAGATTTTGTAACATGCAGATTTAAATGCTTTTATTAAAAATTACTGCATCCAAACGTTTGGCATTTACGTATTAGTTAAATGTAAACCAATTATTAATTGCCCTGCAATTTACTTTTTAACCCAAGTTATGATGGAAATACTTGTACTTCCAATTTCCTTTATTGTTTTATTTTTTAGTATTGGTGTTTTAATAAGTTCGGCAACGATAAAAGAACTTGTACTTAACACGGTACTTGTTTTTTGCGGCTTTGTATTGCTAATTACCGAATTAACGAGTGCATTTAGAGCTTTAAATTTTTATAGCATCCTGTTTTCCTGGATTGGAATTTTATTGCTGAACCTTGTTTTTTTAGCGATAAAAAAAGCATCGCTTTTAATATTTATAAAGAAGCTAACAGCTGAAATTAAATACTTGTCCCTCAAGTTAAAAGGTGTTACTATTTATCAAAAATGCCTTTTACTGTTTGTTGGGTTAATTTTACTTCTGGTTTTTGTGCAAGGCATCATTTATCCGCCAAATTCCATGGATGCTCTCAATTACCATTTAGCCAGGATTCCAAGCTGGATCAGCCATCAGTCTGTCGCACATTATCCAACCGGCGTAGTCAGGCAGATTTATCAGCCGCCGTTTGCAGAATTTGTGATTTTGCATTTCAATATTTTAAGCAAACACGACTACTTTTCTAACTGCGTACAATTATTATTTCTATTTTTTTCTATTGTTGGGATCGTTGCCATCACAGAAATTTTTGGTTTAACACTGTCGTACAAAATCTTAGCTGTGTTATTAAGTTTAACCATCCCCGAAGTTATTTTACAAGCCACAACTACACAAAATGATATTGTAGTTTCCTTTTTTGTGATTACGGCTTTTTACTTTGCCGTCAGATCAATCAAAAAATTTGATACCAAAAACACAGTTTTCTTTGGTTTTGCAATTGGATTGGGCATCCTCACCAAAGCAACAGCTTATATTTATATGCCTGCTTTGGTAATGATATTTGGCGTTACCCTGATTCTGCGTTTATTAACTTTAAAAAACTATCGTTATTTGTGGCACGCACTACTTTTCGGGTTGGTTTTTCTGACTATCAACTTCGGCTTTTACTATCGAAATTATAAACTTGCCAATAATTTTTTAGGCGTTGACCGAAAGGAATACAAATCATACTCAAATGAAAAAATGAGTACCGGCATATTATTTTCCAGCATCTTAAAAAACGTTGGTAATCACATTGGTTTGTTTCATTTTAAAAGATTGTCTGTATTTTCTGCGGAAACCGTAATTAAAATAAATCAGGCAGCCGGTATTGATATTAATGATCCGGCTAACAATTATTTTAACGAGCAGAAATACGAAACCATTTATTTTCCGGCCCATCCCGATCTCGCACCAAATTTTATCCACCTAATCCTGATTCTTACCGCATTTACGATACTGCTGTTCAATAGAAAAAAGATCAACTTGTACGTTTTGCTGCTGTTTTTAACAATAATATTTCAGTGGTTTTTATTTTGCTTTTATCTCAAGTGGCAACCATATCATACGCGGCTCCATACTTCAATTTTTTTGCTTGCCGTACCTTTAATATGTTATGCTGTAAAAATTGTTGGCAATCAGGTTAAAAAGTTTTTTTATTATCTCAATCCGCTTTTATTAGGATATGCAGTGATGGTAATTTTTGCAAATATGAGTGCGCCTTACAATGCAACAATTAAGAAAACCAGGTACGAGAAATACTTTTTAGCCAACCCGTTTATTTTTAAAGAGTATCAGGGAATAAATGAAACCATCAAAAAAAGCAGTTATAAAAATGTTGGTTTGATTATGGATGACAGTAATCCGGAGTATCCGCTATTTACGGATTGTTACAGTAAACCAATAAATCCGGTTTATATAAACGTTAATAATTATACCAAAAATTGCAAAACGGATTTGGATAATATAGATTGTATTGTAGCAAATTCTACCTGCAACCAGCCCTTTTTAGATTTTAACGGCAAACGCTTTTATAATCAGGATCCGGAAAATAAGTTTATCCATTTATACCGATAGAAATCTGTATCGAACAGGTAAAACGATTAGCTTGTTTACAAAACAATCCTGCTGCTAATTTATTTCTTTTACATAAATTTTACCTGTAAAAGAAGCATATGCAATTATCCAACAATACTATTTTAATTACCGGCGGAACTTCCAGAATCGGTTTGGCTTTTGCCGAAAAATTTATGGTGGAAGGTAGCAAAGTCATCATTTGCGGCCGGCGCGAAGAACGGCTGAACGAACTCAGCAAAAAACATCCGCAACTAATAACTAAAGTTTGTGATGTGGCCAAAGCTGCAGACCGGGAAGAGCTGGCAAACTGGGTTTTACAAAATCACCCGGAAACCAATATTTTGATGAATAATGCCGGCGTACAACTGGTTCTGGATATGACAAAACCGGTTGATTTAAGCAAAGTTTATACAGAAATTGAAACCAATGTGGTTGCGCCCATCCATTTAACATCTTTATTTGCACAGCATTTAAGTACGAAGTTTGACGCGGCTGTCATCAATATTTCATCCGGTTTGGCTTTTGCGCCGCTTGCTTTTATGTCGGTTTATTGCGCTACAAAAGCTGCCGTACATTCGCTAACTTTATCGCTCCGCCATCAATTTAAAGAAACTTCTGTAAAGGTTTTTGAGGTGATTCCGCCGGCTGTAGATACCGAATTAGGCCATGACCGGCGGGAAGATAAAACGCAATCGCATGGCGGTTTGCCGATTGCAGATTTTATTGCAGAAGCGATGGAAGCTTTAAAAAACGATATTTTTGAAGCACCGATCGGCCAGGCAAAAGGTTTACGCGAAAAACGGGAAGCACTTTTTGAAGTGATGAATAATCAGGCTCCGGTTTCTTTGCCTGTTAACCACGAACAGTAAAACTGATCTGCCTCAAAATAAATCTTTTCAACATGAAAAAAATATTTACCATACTGTTTTTAGCAGGCATTTCTTTGCAAGGTTTTAGTCAGGCTGCCAAAACTTCTTCGGCCATAAATCCGCCCGGATTAGCATTGATAAAAGAAGCAGAGCTTAAAAAAGATATTTTTGAACTGGCCGGTGATGCTTTCCGCGGAAGGCGCGCCGGTACGCCGGATGAATTGCACGCAGCCGTTTGGGTGGCCCAAAAAGCAATGGAAGCCGGTTTAAAACCTGCCGGAGACGATGGCACGTACTTCCAATTTTATAATCTGAAAAGAACGATTACCGACAACAACGGTACTTTTTTTATCAACAATAAAAGTTTGTTGTTATGGAAAGATGTTTGGCTTACACAACCCGTAGAAGCTCATTTAAACGGACCGGTTGTGTGGCTGAAATCTATGGCTGATACCACCCAGGATTTAAAAGGAAAAGTAGTTGCCGTAAAAATTGTTCCGCCGTTGCCGCTGCCGGTTTCCTGGATGAGTTTATGGGGATTGCGTTACACTTCGCTTGCCGTGCGCCAGCAAAATCTGGCTTTGCGCAGAAAAGGCGTAGCTGCCATTATTTTGGTTGCCGATAAACTCACGGAAGCTTCGTTAGGATTTGTGGGCCACAATTATCAGGAAGGTTTGTACCAGCTGGAAGGCACGCCAACTTACACTCAAAAACCAATCCCGGTTATGGTAGTTTTAGGTTCTTTTATGGGAGATTTGCAGCAGGCAAACGCAATTGTTAAAGCTGATTTCCACACAGAAACTTATTTATATCCTTCTGTAAACGTGGTGGCAAAAGCAGCAGGAACAGATGTCAACTTAAAAAATGAATACGTTTTATTTAGCGGTCACCACGATCATGATGGCGTTGGCGTTCCGGTTGACCGGGATTCGATCTGGAACGGTGCCGATGATAATGCTTCGGTAACGGTTGGTATGCTGGCGATTGCCCGCGCCTGGTCGGCCAAACCGGGTAAACGTTCGGCTTTATTTATTTGGCACGGCGCAGAGGAGCGCGGTTTGCTGGGTTCGCGCTGGTACGCCGCACATCCAACGGTAAAAAAAGAAGCGATTGTTGCGGTTTTAAACGGCGATATGATTGGCCGCAACGCACCGGATTCGGCAGCTTTACTCGGCACAACTTCCCATAAAAATTCTACGCAATTGGTAGATATGGCCATGAAAGCAAACGCGCAGCAAACACATTTTAAAGTTGATTTTTCCTGGGACGATGCCGGCCACCCTGAAAACTGGTATTTCCGCAGCGATCATCTGCCTTATGCACAGGCTGGCATTCCGGCAATATTTTTTACTACTTTACTTCATCCGGATTATCATACGCCGAGAGATGAACCTTCGCGCATCGATATTGTTAAGTTAACAAAAATGGCCAAGTGGATGTATGCAACCGGTTGGCTGGTTTCGCAAACGCCGCAAAAACCAATTTTAGATAAACCGATGTAGTTATGCCAGATTTTAATCCAAAACAAATACTTTATACGCCGGATGCGCTGAATGACCGCGCCAAAGAACTTGCCGGCCGGTTTCCTGATGCAACTTTGCAGGAAGTGCAGCAGCACAATAAGCTGCCGGATATGGGCCTGAAACATTACAAAGCCAAATCGGATTTGCTGGTTCTGGGCAAATTGAAAACGAAAACGATCAGGGAAAGCGGCCGCAGTTCTGATTTTATTGCGCCGAGTTTGGCTAACGGCTGTTACGGCGGCTGCGCTTATTGCTACGTTGACCGGCATAAAGACATTAACCCGATCACGATTTTTACTAATGTAGATGAGATTGTTGCCGCAGTTGACCGGCATATAATGAAGCAGCCCTGGCCGAGAATCCCGAACCAGACTGACCCTGTTTTTTATACGTATGACATCGGCTGCAACTCTGATCTTTCTGTGGACTACGCCATAAATAAGGGCATAAAAGAAGTATTGCAATTTTACAAAGATCATCCTCGCGCCAAAGCTACTTTTGCTACCAAATTTGTAAACCGGGATCTGCTGGAATTTAATCCGCAGAAAAAAGTACGGATACGGTTAAGTTTGATGCCTGCCGAAGTAAGCAAATTAGTTGATGTGCGGACGGATAGTATCGAGAAAAGATTACTGTCCATCAATGATTTTTACGATGCCGGATACGATGTGCATGTTAACTTTTCGCCGGTTATTGTTTATGATAAAATCGGTAATACCAACCGCGACTGGCGGGATGATTACCGCGAGCTTTTTAGGCAGCTAAACGAAATAGTGCGCAACGATGTAAAAGTGCAGATGCAATGCGAGGTAATTTTTTTAACGCACAACGAAGCGCAGCATATTGTTAACCTCGGCATCAACCCGAAAGCAGAAGATTTGCTTTGGACACCCGATTTCCAGGAAACCAAGCGCAGCATGTTTGGCGGCATCAATATGCGCTATAAAGTTAAACTGAAAAAAAGAATGATAGATACGTTTATCAATATCCTGACGGAGGAAATCCCGTGGTGCGGTATCCGTTATATTTTTTGATTAAATTTTATGGCAGAAAATGAAATGCCGGAGGTTTGGCTTCGCGGCCCGCTACCTGATTTCCCAATTTTATTACAACCCATTGCTTTTGCGTTGATGCAAGCGCGGGAAGATGTTAATAAATTTATGGTTGATTTCGCGGATGATTTGCTTTACAAACGGCCCGGCGGTGCCGCTTCCGTAGCTTTCCATTTGCAGCATTTAAGTGGCGTTTTAGACCGAATGTTTACTTATGCCGAAAATTTACCCTTAAACGAAGCACAATTAAATTGGCTGAACCAGGAAGGGAAAATCCGGGAAAATCCGATTTCTGTTGAAGAATTAGTGGGAATTTTCAATCATCAAATCGAAATCTCACTTCAAAAACTTCAAAATATTGATTTAAAAACCTTGACCGAACCACGCGGCGTTGGCCGGCAACAATTACCTTCCACCGTTTTTGGTTTGCTCATCCACGCTGCCGAACATACGCAGCGGCATGTTGGCCAGCTTTTGGTAACAGTTAAGGTTTTGAAAGCGAGATAATTTATTTGACATCGATTTTTTACCGGTAAAAACAGCATCATCGTTTTTAAATCTTGTACATTTATCAATGCAGGAATCCGAAAAATTACAAGCGGCATTTTTTAAGTTCGATACTTATAACGCAACTGATCCGAACCGGGAAATCTCCGAAGGAAAAACCTATCCAAAAGAAGTATTATACGCTGAGCGGATGACGAAAAAGTTGAATGATTATGCGCCGGATGCACCGGAATATATGCAGTTGGCGGTTCGTTGCCAGCACATTGGCCGTTGGGAAATTGCGCGAAACTCTTATCCGATGGACCGGCCGGGATATTTAATGTGGCGTAGTCAATTGAAGCTGCATCATACCAAAATTGCCGAACCGATTTTGGCAGCTATTGGTTATGATGAAGAAACGATTACCAAAGTAAAGGCTTTGTTATTGAAGAAAAACTTAAACCAAAATCCTGATACACAATTAATTGAAGATATAATCTGCTTAGTTTTTGTGGAATATTACCTGGATGATTTTGCCAAACAGCACAGCGAAGAAAAACTAATTGATATTTTAAGGAAAACGCTGAAAAAGATTTCTCCAAGAGGAATTGAGGAAGCCTTAAAAATTAAAATGACCGATCAGGTGAAAGAGTTAATTTTAAAAGCTGCTTCCTAAAACTATTATTTGAGCATTGAATGAGGAAAATACTTTAAACAATATTTCCGAATTACTACTTTTATCAGCAAAAAATTATAAAAGTTTAAACATGAAAAGAAATGCAACTGCCGTTTGGAACGGTACCGGAAAAGACGGAAAAGGAATAGTAAGCACGCAGAGCGGCGTATTAAAAGATAATCAATATTCGTTCAAAACCCGTTTTGAAGATGGTATCGGCACCAACCCGGAAGAACTGATTGCTGCGGCACACGCAAGTTGTTTTTCGATGAAACTAAGTTTTAATATTTCTGCGGAAGGTACTACGCCGGAAGAAATCAACACCAAAGCAGATGTAAACTTGAACCCGGAAAAAGGAGAAATCGATACGATCCATTTAACCGTAAAAGTAAAGGCAAGCGGTTTATCCCAGGAAAAATTTGACGAACTTGTTGCTGATGCCAAAGAAAATTGCCCGGTTTCTAAAGTGTTAAAAGGAGCTACGATTACAATAGATGCTGAATTGCTATAACTGAAATTAATACAATAAATGATAAAAATGTGAGGCTAATTGGTCTCACTTTTTATTTAGGTTTAGTTCATACTTCTTTTACAACCTAAATTTCCGTTTTATCTTTACAAATGATCCTTCCGCAGCAAAACGCTATTTTTTCTATTGCAAACGAAGCAGAATTTTTAGAAAATGCTTTGCAGATTTTTCGTTTTCAGGCGGAAAACTGTGCGGTTTATAAAACATATTTATCTTATTTAAATATCAACCCGCAGGAAATAAAAACGCTCGAAGAAATTCCTTTTTTACCAATAGAATTTTTTAAATCTCATGCAGTTCTCAGCCAAAATCAAAACCCCGAAATTACTTTTTCCAGCTCCGGCACCACCGGAATGACTACCAGCCGGCATTTGGTTTCTGATGTTTCCTGGTATCAAAACAGCTTTAAAAAGGGGTTTGAACTATTTTACGGCGACATCAAAAACTATGCTTTTCTGGCTTTGCTTCCCTCCTATCTGGAACGGGGCGGCTCTTCGCTTATCTATATGGTGGAAGATTTAATCACCGAAACTCAAAATTCTGACAGCGGTTTTTACTTGTATAACATTGAAGATTTGTACGATAAATTGATGGATTTGCAGCGAAAAAATCAACCCGCAATTTTAATCGGCGTTACGTTTGCATTGCTGGATTTCATCGAAAAGTACAAGCTTGATTTCCCGGAACTGATTATCATGGAAACCGGCGGCATGAAAGGCCGCCGCAAAGAAATGATCCGCGAAGAACTGCACGACAAGCTTTGTAACGGCTTTGGCGTTCCGGCAATTCACTCGGAATATGGCATGACGGAACTGCTTTCCCAAGCCTATTCTTTAGGTGAAGGTTTGTTTAATTGTGTGCCCTGGATGAAAGTTTTGGTTCGCGATACGAATGATCCGTTTACCTTGCTTCCCAACGGAAAAACCGGCGGCATCAACGTAATCGATCTGGCCAATATTAATTCCTGCTCGTTTATTGCTACACAGGATTTAGGGAAAATCCATCCAAACCAGATGTTTGAAGTTTTGGGGCGATTTGATTTTTCGGACATTCGCGGCTGTAATTTGCTGGTTGGTTGATGCTGTTTTTATCGGTATAAAATTGAATTTGTCATCCTGAACTTGTTTGAGGATCCCTCGTGAGAAGTAACAAACCAGTTCTGTGAGATGCCGAATAAATTTCGGCATGACAAAGTAAACATGCGTACTGTCATCCTGAACTTGTTTCAGGATCCCTCATGAAAAGTAACAAACCGGTCCTATGGGATGCCGAATAAATTTCGGCATGACAGTTCAACAAAATACTTCTTTTATCGACTAAAAATCTGAGTTGAAATTGGGCTGTCATCCTGAACTTGTTTCAGGATCCCTCGTGAGAAGTAACAGATCTGTCCTATGGGATGCCGAATAAATTTCGGCATGACAGTTCAATAGAATACTTCTTTTATCAACTAAAAATCTGAGTTGAAATTGGGCTGTCATCCTGAACTTGTTTCAGGATTCCTCATGAGAAGTAACAAACCGGTTTTGTGGGATGCCGAATAAATTTCGGCATGACAGTTCAACAGAATACTTCTTTTATCAACTGAAAATTAAGCTTGAAATACTATTTTTGCCCCACAAATTTTCATCAAAATGATTGAGCAGTTTTTAAAAGATCAGCAAGAACCGAAAGCAGTTGAAAAAATTTATTCGCGTTTAAACGATTTACTGAACGCAGGCGAAGAAATAATTTACATCGCCGTGCAAAAGAAACCGCTGGTAAATATCACGCCGGATTGTATAGCGATTACCAACAAACGTATTTTCTTTTTTACAGCTGTGAATCTGGGTTTGTCGATCAAATTTGTTGATTTTGTTTGGAAAGATGTAGTTGAAGTAAAAATTAAAGAAGAACTTTTAGGTGCCGTTTTCAGCGTAAAAACCTTAAACGGAGCTGAAACAAGCGGTGATTTTTTGCCGAAAACGCAAGCGCGAAAACTGTATCAATACGGACAGGAACGCGAGCAAGCCGAACGCGAAGAACGCCGCCAGCGCGACCTGGAAGAAAAACGCGCCGCTTCGGGAACAATTCATACTGATTTGCCAAGATTTACTTCCACCCAAAGTCAACCGGAAATAGTTGTGCCAAAACCGGCAGAAGAAGTTAAACCAGACGAGCTGACATCAAAATTAAAAAAATTGAAGATGCTGTTTGACAACGGCTTGATTACCCAGGAAGAATATAATCAAAAGAAATTGGAGTTGTTGAGTGAATTGTAACTCACTCAATAATTCCAGCTTTATTAAAATTAGTTTTTACTTTAATAAATTCTTTATTCTTTCTATTTCGAGTTGAATATCATCACAAAATACTACTAAGGCACTGTTCTTTTTCCCTTTCTGTATAAATAGATATTTATCATTAAACCGGTCAAAACTAGATAACTTTTGATCCTCAGTAACTTTGATTTTGTTTATGTAAATACCACCATTCTTAATCAATTTTTTAGCTTCTGATTTTGATGTCCGGTTATCATCAGAACTCAAACTCTGCATTTCAGCAAGAAGGTTAACTATATTATCCTGTATAATATGTTCATGAAATGATGTATTACCTTCAACGTAGAAAGTAGCAGTGCTACTGAAAATTGTCAAAAATTCTCTTTCTGTAAGCTTCAATAAATCTTTCCATTGAACAGAATTACCAAAAGTAAAATCAGTAGTGATTTCAATTAATCTAAATGCTTCCTCACCATGAACACGAATGGTTATATCTTTTGCCAAAGCCTTTTGCAAAACGCGTAAATGTGGCGCAGCATCATGTTCCGTTTCCAAAGCTTCAATATCATGCTTCGTTTGCAGGGTAAAAATCCGGATGTAGCTTTTCGCGTCTGCATCGCCTGCATTCAGCCAAAACTGGTAAAACTGGTACGGCGAAGTTTTTTCAGCATCCAGCCAAATGTTTCCACTTTCAGATTTGCCAAATTTGCTGCCATCCGCCTTTTTAATCAGCTGCGTAGTCAAGGCAAACGCTTCGCCCTGATCTTTTCTGCGGATCAATTCTGTGCCGGTAACCATGTTTCCCCATTGATCCGAACCGCCCATTTGCAGCACGCAATTGCGGTTTTTCCACAGATAATAAAAATCGTAACCCTGGATCAACTGGTAAGAAAATTCAGTGAACGACATGCCATCGCCTTCCAGCCGCTTTTTAACCGAATCTTTGGCCATCATATAATTTACGGTGATGTGCTTGCCGGCATCGCGGATAAAATCCAGAAAAGAGAAATTTTTGAACCAGTCGTAATTGTTAACAATCTCCGCTCTGTTTTCACCGCTCTTAAAATCAAGAAACTTTTCTAATTGCGCCTGGATACCGTTTAAATTATGCTGCAAAACATCTGCAGAAAGTAAATTACGCTCTGCAGATTTCCCGGAAGGATCGCCAACCATGCCTGTTGCGCCGCCAACCAGCACAAAAGGTTTGTGGCCGGCCTGTTGAAAATGAATTAGCGTCATGATTTGCGCCAAACTGCCCACATGCAGCGAATCCGCTGTCGGATCAAAACCGATATAGCCGGAAACCATACCGTTTTGCAGTTTTTCTTCTACTCCGGGCATGCTGTCATGCAGCATTCCTCTCCAACGCAACTCTTCCAAAAAATCCATAAACGTACTTTATTTAAAGGCGGCAAAGATAACAGAATCGTGGAAAAGCACGTTTTACAATCAGCATAATGCTTCTTTTACCAGGTAAAAATGAGCATTTGCTGTTACTGAAATTGTATATTTACAGGTAATGAATTTTTTATCTCACTTTTATTTTGACCGCGATTGTAACGACGCTTACCACGTTTTAGGTTCTGTTATGCCGGATTTGTTGCGCAATGCAGATAAGGAAGCGCAGATAAAACCAGAACGTTTGCCGCCGCAAAATGATGCCGCCATTTACTCGCTGATTACCGGCTGGAAGAAACACCTGGAGATTGACCAGCATTTTCATTCTTCCGTTTTTTTTAAACATCACGCCCATCAGCTTAAAATTTTACTTACGCCAGCGGTTAAAGGCTCGGCAGTAAAACCATTTTTTTTAGGCCATATTGCTTTAGAACTGATTTTGGATAATTTATTGCTAACTACCCATACTGTTTTTGCAGATGATTTTTATGATCACTTAAAAACTGCCGATGAAGCGCACATTGCTGCTTTTTTAAAGCTGAACAATGTTGATCCGCAGAAATTTTTGAAATTCTATACCTTATTTATCAACGAAAAATATCTGTATTCCTACACGCAGTTAAACAGCGTGGTACATGCTTTAAAAGGAATTTGCCTGCGCATCTGGAAAAATCCGTTTACCAAATCGCAGGAAATAGCTGTAAACGAAGTGGTTGAACTTTATCGTAATGCTTTATCGGCCAATTTTATGTTGATTTTTGAAGAAATTGAGCTGCTGCTGATCAAACCCTGATTCCTGTTGCTTAGAAAATGTTGGATTGAAAATAAAATCAGTTCAAAATCAATCAAATAGCTGAAAACTTTTTTTGATGTAGCTATAATTTTTTTATTTTTGCAGTCCAAATATTTTTGGGAAAAGGAGATAAATTATTTAATGGCAAAAAAACAAGAAGCAGAAAAAGAATTACAAGCAAAACAAGCTGAACTTCAGGACGCAGGAAACCTGCAATCGGAGAAAGAAAACATTGAATCAGAAGCAGATTCGAACTTAATCGAATCCATCAAATCTAATCTGGCACAGCCTGCCGGCGATTTTGACTGGGATGCTGATGAAAAGAAATTCGGTAATTACTCTAACGAAGACCGTGAAAAATTAGAACATCTTTATGATGGCACATTTCATTCGATCAACAAAGGAGAAATTATCAGTGGTACGGTAGTTACCATCAACTCAAAAGATGTGGTATTAAATATAGGGTTCAAATCTGATGGTTTGGTTTCTGTATCTGAATTTCGCGATATGCCTGATTTGAAAAAAGGCGATACCGTTGATGTTTATGTTGAATCTCAGGAAGATGCTAACGGTCAGTTAGTTCTGTCCCGTAAACGTGCCAAAACCCAACGCTCTTGGGAACGTATTAATGAAGCTTTAGAAAAAGATGAAATCATTGAAGGTTATGTAAAAAGCAGAACCAAAGGTGGTTTAATTGTAGATATCATTGGTGTGGAAGCCTTTTTACCAGGCTCTCAGATCGATATTAAACCTATCCGCGACTACGATATTTATGTAGGTAAAACGATGGAGTTTAAGGTGGTTAAAATTAATCACGAGTTTAAAAATGTTGTCGTTTCTCACAAAGTATTGATCGAGGATGATTTGGAAAACCAAAAAACTGAGATTGTTGCCAAGTTAGAGAAAGGACAAATTTTAGAAGGAACCGTTAAAAACATTACTGATTTCGGTGTATTTATCGATTTAGGCGGTGTTGACGGTTTATTGCACATTACAGATATTTCCTGGGGCCGTATCGAGCATCCGCGCGAAGTTTTATCATTAGATCAAAAAATTAACGTTGTTGTTTTAGATTTTGATGATGAGAAAAAACGTATCGCTTTAGGCTTGAAACAATTAACGCCTCACCCTTGGCAAAGCTTAACTCAGGATCTTCAAATTGGCTCTGTAGTTAAAGGTAAAATTGTTACTGTTGCTGATTATGGTGCTTTCCTGGAAATTATTCCGGGCGTGGAAGGTTTAATCCACGTGTCAGAAATGTCATGGTCTCAAAACTTACGCAGTCCGCAGGAATTCTTAAAAGTTGGTGATGAAGTTGAAGCACAGGTTTTAACATTAGACCGCGATGAGCGTAAAATGTCATTAGGCATCAAGCAGTTAACGCCTGATCCTTGGCAGCAAGCTGCAACAAAATATCCTGTTGGCAGTCAGCATAAAGCAGTTGTTAAAAACATGACTAACTTTGGTGTTTTTGTTGAATTGGAAGACGGAATTGATGGTTTAATCCATATTTCCGACCTTTCCTGGTCTAAAAAAGTAAATCATCCGAATGAATTTACTAAAGTTGGCGAAACATTAGATGTTGTAGTTTTAGAACTGGACGTTGATAACCGCAAATTAAGCTTGGGCCACAAACAACTGGAAGAAAACCCTTGGGATACTTTCGAAACTATTTTTAATGTAGATTCCGTTCATCAGGGAACCGTAATTAAAGTTACTGATAAAGGTTCTGTCGTTGCCTTGCCTTATGGTGTTGAAGGATTTGTTCCGACAAAACATGCTATTCAGGAAGATGGAAAACCACTTAAAACAGAAGATGTTGCTGAGTTTAAAGTAATTGAATTTAACAAAGACAGCAAACGTATCGTGATATCACATTCACGTATTTGGGAAGATGCCCGTGCAGAAGCCCGTATGGAAGAATTTGATAAACGTAAAAAAGAAGCAAAAGCTTCAACGGTTGCGGTTAAGAAAGTGAAAGAATCTGTTGAAAAATCTACCCTTGGCGATTTGAGCGTTTTAGCCCAGTTAAAAGAGCAGATGGAAGGTGCAGAAAGTGATGCACGTAAATCCGGTAAATCAGAAGAAAAATAATTGAACCTCTTTTTTAATATCAAAGCCTTTCCTTTTTTGGAAAGGCTTTTTTTATGAATAAAAAATTTGATGCTTCTTTTATCCACCTAAAATAGAGTTTGGTTAGCTTGAACTTGTTTCAGTAAAAATAGCAGACCTTGCGTGTTGGATGCCGAAACAAGTTCGGCATGACTAAATACTTCTTTTATCCACCTAAAATAGAGTTTGGTCAGCTTGAACTTGTTTCAATAGAAATAGCAGACCTTGCGTGTTGAATGCCGAAACAAGTTCGGCATGACTGATGCTTCTTTTATCCACCTAAAATAGAGTTTGGTTAGCTTGAACTTGTTTCAGTAAAAATAGCAGACCTTGCGTGTTGGATGCCGAAACAAGTTCGGCATGACT
>CAHJWG010000017.1 GCA_903642215.1 Sphingobacteriaceae bacterium
TGTATTTTTTATTATTTTACAATAACAAAGATAAAATATAGAAGTTTTTTACAACACGTAAAAATACTAAATAGATGATGTGTATTATACGTGTTTTTACTGATTTTTTTGAATAAAACATAAGCTTGTAAGCAGCTTTTTAGTGTTAATCTTTTAAATCGGGATCTATTAAAACAGCCGGTTCAAATTCTTCAATTTTAAAATACGGAATGTAACCAGTTTTATCGTTTTGAGATTTTATTTCTGCACGAATTCCATCCGGCTGACTTAGATCAATTGCGATAAACTGAACGCTGTCTCCTATCGTTAAAGTTTCTGTTAATTGTTCCTCATCATTCACAATCATAAAATCCTGATATGCATCCGCCTTTTTATCCCAGGTATTTATTCTAACTTTTTTATCAGCATATTTCTGTGCCAGCTTTTGTAAGGCAGCAACTAAACGCGTATCATATTCTCGTTGTGTTTGCTGATGGATGCTTCTTTTACAGGCAAAAAATACGACTACCAACAAACACAAAAAAATAAAATTATAAACTTTTCTTTTGTGGATTTTAAAATCCAAATCTGCAATTCTCAAAATCGAAACTTATTATTTTAAATTTACCTTGTATTAATCACCAACCCATTAAATTTATCATTCGCAAAAACTCCTGTTGCAAAGGTGCTTTAATAGCAACTTGTAATTTTGTAACCGGATGCTGAAACGATAGTTCTGATGCGTGTAATAACATGGTATTCATTTCCCATTTCTCTTTAAACATTCGGTTCTGTTTATTACAACCATGCGTACGGTCACCAATAATTGGATGAAAAATATGACTGAAATGTTTGCGCAACTGATGCATCCTGCCGGTAGTTGGCGTGGCTTGTACCATTGAATATCTGGAAGTTGGATGTGATCCTAAAGCAACATGCAGTTCTGCCTGTTTTAAAGTAACATAAGCTGTAAAAGCTTCCTGCAATGTTCCGTTTTCCTTTCGCAACGGATAATCAATTTCCTGCTTTTCCGGTGTATGGCCGCGTACAATTGCCAGATACTTCTTTTGCACCCTATTTTCTGCAAATTGCTGCTGCATGGCTTTTTCGGTTTCCTTATCCAACGCAAAAAGTAAGATACCTGCCGTTTTACGATCGATGCGATGCACCGGATTTACCCATTGATTGATTTGATTTTTTAACAATTGTAAAGCAAACTCATCTGCATCACGAGCGATTGGCGAACGATGCACCAGCAAACCATGCGGTTTATTGATAGCAATAAGATGATCATCACGAAATAAAATTTCTAAAGACAAAGCCGGATTTTAGTTATAAAACATTCTCTTTTTAACGCATCAAATTTACAGCATTAAAAGAAGTATCGGCTTTTTTGCAGAAGAATAAATCAAAGCCATCGATAAGTTAAATGCCGGAGGAATTTATTTTTCTGATTCCAAACCAGAGTTTTAATAAAACAAGTTAGTACACCCGTTTTGCACGGAATTTTAAATTGAATCAATCATCTAACACAATTCAAAAAATCAACTTAAATGCGCCTTTTTAGGGTAAGCAGTAATTTGGCCATTGTATTTTGGCGCATCAGTTGCAGCAATACAGTACGGTCGTTTTTAGATCGAAATATTTGATCAATCTCCTGCAAAGTCATTCGGGCTACCTCTTTAAAATTAATGGCTACAATTTCATCGTCTTTTTCAATACCGATACCATCCGCTGCCGAACCAGGCTCTACCCGGCAAACAATTATCCTTTTAAAATTATCTCCGGCAGCGTAATATTCCATACCGCTCATATCGTGTTCAAAAGGTGTTTTATAAGCACAATTCGGCTTCAGGTACAACTTATTGTGCGGATAATCAAACAAGATCAAAAACCTTTTCAACACGTCAACACCGATACTGCCATCCCGCTTAACCGTAAAAACTTTATCCATCGCACTGCAGGAATCAGGAAACGCAGTAATTACCTGCTGAAACTTGTAATTACCGATTGCCATTTGATTTATCCTACCCATATAACCATTGATTGGCCCGCTCAAACCAACGCCCAAATTAGCGGCCGTAATAAATTTTGCAGGCATGGAGTTACAATTATTCCAACCGTTTTCTATGGATAAAGAATGGCCGGCACCCAGATCAACCAGGAGTTTTACGGGCAAATTTATATTTTGATTGAAGCTGACATTAGCATTGATGTATGGCTTTTTACCTTCAATCAACAGCGAAACCGGATTGCTTTTCCGCCAAACAGGTGTTTTTTCAGGATTAAAAGCAGTAATGGTACTATCGGCGAAGTTAACTTTTACGGGGAAACTGTTAAAAAAATCATACCCGATTAAACCGTGGATCGGAATGCCCGCAAAGGCAGAAATTTCCAGCACATCTTTGGTAAGGATGGCTGCCGATAAACCTTTAGCTTCAATTCCTTTGATATTTACATCAAGCGTGGGTACCATCCAGGCATTTAAATCGCTGCCTTCACCCAATCCTGTTACTTTTACTTTTTTCTTGTATTTAATATTCAGAGAATCAACCAGCAACGGATCGGTAATCAGCATTGCGCCGCAACCGGTATCCAGGATAAAATTATAAGGGCCGCAATGATTGATCTTTAGTTGTATCACGAGCATGTTCCGGATGAAATGAAACGGAATTACAACTTTATGCTCATGTGCCGGGATTGTAAAAGTTTGGGCACAGGCCGGCAAAACAATTGCAGCCGGCCAAAAGATAGCCAGCCACAAAACATACCTGCACAGGTAACGTTGCAAACAGGAAGCCAACACGGTACTGATTTTTTAGGTTGTATAAAATTACAAATAAAAATTACCCGTGCTGCTTTTATCGGTATTATTTTGAAATGATTTATCCGAAAGTTTAGTTTTTCGGGATTTTATCAACTGCTGGTTTTGGGTTTTCAGCTATATTTAAATCTAAAGGCTACTTCTTTTACAGATTAAATTTAAGCACTTGCCATCACAGGCTTCGTAATTTTTCTATTTCCTCATCGTCTAAAAGCTCTGCGCCAATTTTGTTGTTATCGGCCGTTTCAATCGCTTTAATCAACTCATCAATTTTAATATTTAAAGCCCTAGTATCTTTATTTTGCTGTTTGGTGATGAGAAAAAGCATCACAAAAGTAACAATAGATGTGCCGGTGTTCAGCACCATTTGAGATGCTTCGGAGTAATGATCAAAAAAACCGTAAATCGCCCAGGCAACCATGGTTAAAGTTGCTACAATAATACCATTGCTGCTACCTGTAAAATTATTTGCTTTGCTAGAAATGGAATTAAAATTAAACTTCATAGTAATGATTCGTTTAAAAAGGCAAGACTAAAATCATACCATTTTTTTACGAAGAAACTAAAAATATTCAACAGGAGGCTTGTTTTATCCTGATAAAATATTTGCAGAAGCATAAACTTTAATTCGATGATTAAAGGTTAAATACTTCTTTTATTAAGATAAAACTGGCAACAAAACATTTTTTAATTTGTAAAAGAAATTAGTAATAGCCGGTTTAATGATGACAAATTTTTACCGCTTTATAAAATCTGATTAAAAGCAACCAAAATTTATAAGCCGTACTTCTTTTATACCATAAAAATGTTCAACTAATTATTCTCAATATATCAATAATGAAAAAGCCAATTTCAAGAAAAACACATGGTGCTGCAGATTATGCTTATGCTGCACTTGCTGCCGCTTTACCAGAATTAGCCAATTTTGAAGAGGAAGAAAAAGCAAAAATTTTATGCCGCATTATTGCCGGCGGCACCCTTACCTATACGTTATTTACCCGTGCCGAATGGGGAGTAATTAAACTAATCCCGTTCAAAATCCATTTATTAACCGATTTTACTGCCGGGATTTTTACGCTTGCTGCGCCATGGCTTTTTAAATTTGCCGAAAATAAAAATGCCCGAAGTACTTTTCTGGCTTTAGGTATCACCAGTGTGATTGCCAGTTTGCTAACGGAACCGGAGGAAATGTGACGATGATTGGTTGTGGTTGATTGTGTGAAGATAATGATGAAATTGAAGGAATTTTAGTGCATTACAACGGCTTCCTGCCCTTGCGGAACTTCAATTTGATATTTAATCTGCCTTCTTCCAAAAACTAAAATCAGTAAAGCTAACAAAGTTGTGCCGGCAATTATCGCAACCATCGGCAACGCAGAACGGGTATTAAATAAGCTTACGCCGATTGAAGCCAGCGCGCCCATTCCTAATTGTAACGCACCCATTAAAGCAGATGCACTGCCGGCGTTTTTAGAAAAAGGTGCCAGCGATAAAGCGGAAGCGTTTGGGTTAGCGATACCTAAGCAGCATAGAAATAGGAAAAGCATGGCAATCGTTCCGTACAAACCGAACCATCCGTTTAATGAGCCGGTAAAAAAGATGAGTCCGGTTAAACTTTGGCAAATCAATGTAACCAATACAACTTGTTCGCTTCGGTATTTTTTTAGCAGCAAGCCGTTAAACTGGCTCGAACCAATTAAACCGATGGAAAGAAAGGCGAAAATCCAGCCGTAAACTTTTCCGTTTACTTTAAAAATATCCATAAAAACCAACGGAGAACCGGAAACATAGGCAAACAAACCGGCGAAAGCAGTTGCACCCGCAAGGGCATAAGTATAAAATTGCGGTTCGCGCAGTACAGACCAATAGCCCAGTAAAATAGGTTTTGGTTTTAAGGAGACAGACGAATCCGGTTGGTAACTTTCGGGTAAAAAGAAAACGGAAGCAAAAAGATTAAGCATACCGATTATCGCCAGAATCAAAAAAACGGATTGCCAGCCAAAAGCCGCAGTTACATATCCGCCAACTGTGGGCGCAATCATTGGCGAAACGCCGACAACCAGCATCAGCAGGGAAAAAACTTTGGCACTATCCTGCACCGGAAACAGATCCCGAACCATCGCCACGGCAGCCACGCCTGCTGCGCAACTGCCGATTGCCTGCACAAACCGCAGCACAATTAAAACTTCAATACGATGGGCAAACATGCAGCCGAACGAAGCCAAAATGTAAATTACCAAGCCAATGTATAATGGTTTTTTGCGACCGAAACGATCCAGCAACGGCCCGTAAAGTAATTGCCCGGCAGAAATCCCGATAAAAAAACTGGATAAAGAAAGGGCTACGCGGGCAACGGTTTCGTGCAGATATTTTGCAATAGCGGGGAAACCCGGCAAATACATATCGATGGAAAACGGGCCTAAAGCAGTTAAAGTACCGAGGATCAGAATCAGGAAAAAGTATCGCTTTTTTGTCATGCTTTAATTATACCTTTTTTTGAAGGAAGAATACTTCTTTTATCAGGTAATTTTTGAAGCCGCAAAGATATTATAATTGTTTAGCCATAAAAAACCGCAGGAACTAAGTTTTTATGCCGTAAAAGAAGCATCAGTGAAAACTGAACCAATGCTTCTTTTATCGCCTAAAAAACGTTGAAAACCGAATAAAAATATTTTTTTTCGATACTGATGATCAGAAATTTTTGTTGGCCAGCTGCTTGTTTTGCTGGGTAACTGATTTTACGTTTTTCAATCCTTTTTGTGGAAAATATTCAACATAAAAACCTCTTTTTAAATCTTTGGCTTTGTAATAAAAACCTGGTCGGGTTTTATTGTAATCCAGAATTAAGAAGCTGACGTTCCGTATTTTAGCTGTATCCCCGGGTTTAAATTTGTATGATTTTTCTACTTTGCAGGAGGCGAAAAGGACGATTATGAATAAGAGTTTTTTCATGGCTATCAATGTTTACATTGATGTAATTACCATTACCGTTCCTCTTAATTTTGTAAGCGGTTATTGCTTCGTTTTTGTGTCTGGCCTTCGGGATTAAATTATACAATTTATTAATTTCTTCCACGGCCGCCGCCGCCACTTCTATTGCCGCCGCCACCGCCCCGCCTGCCGCCATTTTCCCTGTTGTTAGGATCACCGAAATCCATTCTCGGCCTTCTGCCCGCAAATTTTTGGATGCGGTACGTAAACGAAAGCAAATAATATCTGCCCAAACGGTTATTGCGGCTGTCGGTAATGGAATTGGCAGAAACAGTACGCGAAATGCCGGTATTCTGGTTAAACAAATCAAACCCCTGAATGCGCACCGCACCCAAATTATTTTTTAGAAACCGCCGCTCAATATAAGTGCTTAACAAAGTCGGGTTGGCTTTTATGGTACTGCTGTAACCGTTATTTATGGTTTTGGTGAGATCGTAACCCAGCGTCCAATCCGTAAAAAAGAAAGTTCTGCCGTTTACGCCTAGTACCAAAGTTTTTGCATTGGTGCTGGGCGTAGTCGCGATGGAATAGTGCGTGGTATTGTAACTGTAAGTGCCGTTAAAATCTGCATCCATTATATCAGGAAGATCCAAACGAAATCGTGCGCCCTGACTTAAAACCCAGTTTCTACCTATATTTTCTTGACTGTTGGTGTAAGAAATATTGTTGTTGTAATTGGCATTTCCGTTAAAAGTGATCGTGTATTTACGTTTGGCAAAAGGCTTGGAAAACGAATAAAAACCAGCTACGTTGTAAAAACCATTGGTATTGAGGTAATTAATTTCCTGGCCGGTACTGTTTTTAGCACTAATATTATTGGTTACAATCTGGTTTTGCGTTTCATTAAAAGACACATTAGTAAACAGGGAATTACCGGAAGCTATATCAAACTGGTTATACTGCAAACTTAAACGGTTGGTAAAAGAAGGCTTTAAATAAGGATTTCCGACGATGATATTCTGCAGGTTAGAGCTGTCGCGGATAGGCTGCAACTGCGAAAAACTGGGCTGCGAATTTGATCCGTCGTAACTGAAAGTTAGCGTATGGCTCCGCGAAAAGTTAAATACGAAACGTGCCGTTGGGATGAGATTGAAAAAGCGGCTGCTCGTATAAATATCCTTGCCAACGGATTCGCCGTTTAACTGTCCGGGCTGCGCCACTAATCCGATTGTGTAATTGTACTTTTTCTGGATCACACGTAAATTCAACCCAATCCTGTTCGTTACAAAACTATATTTATAATTATTGCTGAGGTAACTGTTGCGCGCAGGGATACCGGTAAGCGGGTCGATGTCATCCGTATTGCGCAGGCTTTGCGTAGCAGAATTATTGTAAGTATAACTCGCTTCTAAAAACGAAACTTTATTTAATGGTTCCATGTATGCCGCCCGAACCGTGGTACGCGTATTTTGGTTATCGTTTTCGATGTGCTGATTTTGCAGCTGTACCAAATCCATCGGCAACGTTCCGGTAGAATCGCGCGTATTGGTATTGTTGTTTACATCGCGGCCCTGATTTCTGCTGGAATGATCAATGGTTGCATTAATACTCAAATTCCGGCCGCGTTTATGGAATTTGTGATTGTATAAAACGTTCAAACCGGCATCCGGAGAGGTAGAACTGTTTTGCGAAAAATTATTCTGAAACGAAGCAACGCTTGGTTTGGCCGATTGAATAATATCGGTACTGGTTGCCGCAGAAGAACTGAAGGAAAGCGTTGGGATAATTTTAAGATAGTTGGCAGAATCTACCTTATATTCCATATTCAGGTTCAGACGATGGTTTGCCGTGTTGGTCAAATCCTGCCCGTTATCTAAATTAAATTGAGAATAATCCTGGAAAGAACGCTGCTCGCTGGAAGTGCTGATCGTGTTGTTATCCCGTTTAGAATAACTGTAGCTGCCATAAACGGTAATCTTTTTCCCGAAATCATTCCGGTAATTTAACCCAACAGAACTTGCTGTCGTAATGCCGTTTCCACTTGTGTTGCCACGGCCGCCGCCGTTTCCGCCGCTGGCATTTGTACCGAAATTAAACAGGTTGGAGTTGGTGTTATTGATAGAACCAAGCAAAGAAACCTGCTGCGCATCTTTAAAATCATTGGCAGAAACACGTGCCGCATAACGGCCTTCGTTTCCAACGGCGGCAGTTCCTTGTCCGAAATAACCTTTATTCTTATTTTTTTGAATCGTGATGTTGATGATTTTATCCGGATCGCCGGATTTGATGCCGGTTAAATTTGCCTGGTCGCCGTAATCATCAATAATCTGAATGTTCTCCACAATATTTGCCGGCAAATTCTGCGTGGCGGTTTGCACATCTCCGCCAAAATAATCCTTTCCGTTTACACGCACTTTAGTTACCGCTTTGCCCTGTGCGGTTATGTTGCCGTCTTTATCTACCGTTAATCCCGGCAGTTTTTTTACCAGATCTTCTACCGGCGAACCTTCCCTAACTTTGTAAGCCGAAGCTTTGTACTCAACAGTATCTTCCTTTAAAGTTATCGGGTTAACATCCACCACATTAACCGCTTTAAGCTGCCGCAGAGATTCTTTAAGATGAACCGGCGGAATTTTATATAAATCAGTTTTACTGTTAATCTGATAACGATTTGTATATTCGTTAAAACCAATCAGCCGGAAAGTTAAACTGAAACCTGCTGTTTTTACCTTGCTAAAATTAAATATTCCGTTATTATCTGTTACTGTAGTCAAACTATCGGCAGCAGTATGCAGTTTAACAATCGTTCCGGCCAATGGTACGCCAAGAGAATCCTGCACCGTTCCTTGTACCTGATACAAGCGTTGTGCAGATACATTGAACGACAGCAAGGTAAATAGCAAGCAGAGTAGCAGTTTATCCATTAGCTAAACATATAATTGGCTGATTAACAGTGAAGATAAATAACTATTTAGTTATTAATAATATGTATTGAAAATGTTGCGTTATTAGGAATGAAAGCCGAAATATTAACAATTTCGTAAGTAAAAATTTTTAGAAAGTAATATTGCAAAAAAGCAATGCCGGTAATGCCATAAAATTATATGATTAAAAAATTACCCAAACTTTTCCTGGTGTTTTCAATACTTCTTTTATCAACTATAAATTTGGTAAAAGCACAAACCGTATCCAACGAGGGTTTAGAATTTTGGTCAGTTTTCCCAACGCACGTTCAAAACACAAATACAACGCTGGCTAACATTAGTATTTTTATTACAAGCAGGTCGGCTTCTACAGGTACCGTATCTGTTGGTCGTTTTTCACAAAGATTTACCGTTGTTGCCAATACCGTAACAGAAGTACAGGTTCCAAGAGCCAATGCTTATATAAATGACACGGAAGGTAACAGGGTGCTTGCTAATCGTGCTATCCATATTGTGGTAGATGCAGGCCAGCCGGCAGTTGTAGTTTATGCACATATTTTCGCCGGTGCCCGTTCGGCAGCTTCTCTGATTTTACCGGTAAAAGCGTTAGGACAGCAGTATTTTAGTATGAACTATACACAAGATTCATTTTTTGGAGGTCAAAATTTTATAACCATTATAGCGAGCGAGCCTAATACAAAAGTTTTTATCAAGCGGGGAGCAACAGACTTAGTTGCTAATGGTATTACCCTTGCCAATACGGGTGATGTTTACGAATATCTTTCTACTAACGACTTGACAGGCGTTTCTGTAAGCGTTGATCCTGCTACATCTGGCTGCAAGCGTTTTGCCATGTTTTCGGGAAGCAGTGCTGCGTTAATTGGTACTGCATCTTGCTCACCCAGATCAGCAGACCCATTGTACCAGCAAAATTATCCGATAGAAAGCTGGGGCAGAACTTATGGTTTTATTCCTTTTAGTATGAAACCGCCTAACAGTAATATTGCTTCCGAAAGAACACTTGGCGATTATATTAGGGTTGTTGCACAAACTAATAATACAAACGTGCAAATTGATGGAACAACTGTAGCTACCTTAAATGCCGGCGAGTTTTATTCTTCCCCAAACCCATTAAACCAGCCTGCCAGTATTTCTGCTGATAAGCCGGTTAGTGTGGCACAATTTGCTTTAACACAAGATTGTTCTGACCGGGCTCCAGGCAACAGAACTTTAGGCGATCCGGATATGGTAATCTTAAATCCGATCGAATACAGTATCAAAAATATTACGGTTTATTCTTCCACACGCGAAAATATTTCTGAGCAATACATAAATGTATTGATAAAAACAGCATATGCCTCAAGCTTTCGCATCAATGGTGCGGTACCAACAACTGCGTTTGCACCGCTTTCGCAATTATCGGGTTATTCTTATCTTCAGCTAAACCTGAACGGTTACCGAACCAATAATTTTAATTTAACTGCCGACGATGGTTTTAATGCGATTGCTTACGGCTTTGGCGGTGTAGAATCTTACGCTTACTCGGCAGGAACCAATCTGGCAACCACGCTTACGGCAACCGCGGTTGACCCGATTTCAAATTTATCCATTACCTCTGCCTGCGTTTACGACGATTACTTTTTACAGCTCACTTTAAACGTGCCTACCAAGCATATCGTTTGGAAAATCAATCCTTCCGGCACCGTAATTGATCAGGTAAATCCGGCTCAGCGGGATACCATTATTAACAATCAGCCTTTTTACGTTTATAAAATTCCGAAACCTGCTATTTTCAACAAAGCCGGAGTTTATACTGTAAACATCGTAGCAGATTTGCCGCCTTCAACCGGCGGCTGTACTTTGGGCGATCAGAATTTTAATTTTCCGTTTACCGTTTTAGCTGCCCCGGTTACCAATTTTACCATACCGGCAAGTGTTTGCGCGGGTACGGCTGTTACCTTTACCGATAAGAGTTTAGACAGCGGAAAAGTAATTAAAAGCTGGATTTGGAAATTCGGAGATGGCACTACTTCTACACTTCAAAATCCGGTACATACTTACACTACGCCGGGCATTGATACCGTTAGTTTAACTTCTGTTTCCTCGAGCGGCTGCCAAAGCACCACGCAGCAGTATATCAAAATCAACAATTTGCCTGTTGCTGTTTTTACCTATACAAATTCTCCGTTTAGAAATTTTGCGGTGATGCTGAAAGATGCTTCCACGATAGCAACCGGCACACTCGTAAAATGGGCCTGGGATTTCGGCGACGGCACAACAGAAATCCATACCAATGCAAACGTGTTCCAGCATGTTTATCCTGCAGCCGGCAGTTATAAAGTTACGCTAACCGTAACGTCCGATCAGGGTTGTACAAGTACAATTACACAAACAGTTTTGGCAAAATTGGGTAGTTTGCCGGATTTTAAACTACCGGGGGTTTGTTCTAATGATTTAACCGCTCAATTTTTAGATATTACTGCTGATAGTGTTGCCGCAGGTATAAATCTTACCTACTTGTGGAATTTTGGTGATGCGGATGCAACAGCTGCTAATCCGAATACTTCAACAGATAAAAATCCGGCACACCGTTTCGGCAAACCGCAAACTTATCAGATTACAGAAACCGTTACCGCCGATGATGGCAGTTCGGCTACCATTACCAAACCTTTCCAGGTAAATGGTTCTATGCCGAAAGCCGCTTTTAACATCGTTACAACCGGCAGTATCTGTAGCACATCAGCGGTTACTTTTCAAAATGAAGCCAGTGTTGATGTAGGTAATATCACCAAAATCGAATGGTATTTTGATTATCAGAATCAGCCAACAGTTGTTTTAACAGATGAAAACCCAGTTGCGGGTAAGTTATACGTTCATCAGTACGATGTTTTTACCAGCCCGGCTACAAAAACTTTTACCGTTCGGATGGTTGCCTATTCCGGTATTACCTGTGTGGATGTTATCGAAAAAACGATCACCATCAGTGCTAACCCAAAAGTAGTATTCGGTGCATTAGGAAGCGTTTGTCAGGAAGTTTCTCCTTTCCAGCTAACACAGGCAACAGAAACAAGCGGCGCAATTGGTAAAGGCGTTTTTTCCGGTGCGGGTATCAATGCTGACGGCCTGTTTAGCCCGGCTGCCGCTGGCGTTGGTTCACATGTGATCAAATACGTATTCACTTCTTCAAGCGGTTGTGCCGATTCGCTTTCGCAAACCATCACCGTAACACCAACGCCTGTGCTGGATGCAGGTAAAAATGTTCGTATCCACATCGGCGAATCCGTTCAGCTTAATCCAAGTGTTACCGGCAATATTTTAAGTTATCAATGGACACCTGCAGTTGGTTTAAGCAATGACCGTATTGCCAGGCCGGTTGTTACCCCTGCCGATGATGTTACGTACAGGCTTACCGTAACTTCAAAAGACAGTTGTACCGCTACCGATACCGTTACCATTTATATCCTGAAAATTCCGGTAATCCCGAATACTTTCACCCCTAATAATGATGGTGTAAACGATGTATGGAATATTAAAAATTTAGACCGTTATCCTGATTGTGTAATGGATATTTATAATCGGTACGGTGCACAAATGTTCCATTCTGTTGGTTACAGCACTGCTTGGGATGGCCGCTTTAACGGACAAAACGTGCCGGTTGGAACCTATTATTATGTTTTGAATCTGAAAGACGGCACCAAAAATTACGGTGGTTATGTAACTGTAATCCGTTAATTGTAAATAACTTTATAACAGGTTTAACCTTTTTGTTTTTGACTTGTTAATGGATTAGAATTATCATATTTATTTTTAATATTTCACCGGTAAAAGAAGCATCATGAAAAACAAATTAATCCTATTTTCTGCATTAATTATAATTTGTGCAAGTACAGCTTGTAATGAAAAACACAAAAATTACGGTGTAGAGCGAAAAGATACAGTTAATGCAGGCGATAGTACCAACAACATACAAAATGGTGTACCACCAAAAGATACAATTGAAAAGAAATAAAACAGACTTACTTTTTCTTTTAAAAAGAAGTAAAAATAACAAAGCCGAAATGAAATCATTTCGGCTTTGTTATTTTTACAATTTTATGCTTGCATTGGTTAAACAAAAAACATCATAGTTGATACCTCTGATCCTGATTCAAATTTCGTGTTTCTAAAAACTGTAATGCTTCTTTTAGCAGCTAAAAATTAGATTTTAATAAAGCCGTAGGATTCATCTTCCATAACGTGCCGCCAGTCTTTAATTATTTTTTTATAAGTTTCTCCAACGGGGCGTATTTTTCGATCCAAATCATACAAACCTAAAGGATTTACCCTTCCGTTATTTTCCCGTAAAGCCGTATCCCAATCTACCTGATCAAGCAAACCGTACCAGGTAAAACCAACAATCGGGAACCCGTCCTGCTTAAAACGATACACATTTGCCAACTCTTTATACAGCCAGTTAATAGAAGCCGGTTCGGCAATATTGGTTTCTGTATGCATAACCGGCAAACGGTAACGGGTATAATACTGCTGTGTAATTACGTAATAGCCAAAAACTTCGCCGGAGGCACTGGTAGAACCATCCGCATGTACAATATGCTCATTGCTTGCATAATAATCCGTTCCCATAATGCAGTTTGCCCGAAGCTTATTGTTCATAAACCATTCGTATTCTGCATCTGTCATTCCGTTTTGAATCAAATATTTATAATGCGGAACTTTAATCGGATGCGCATAAGAAAGATCAAGCGACAGATAACGTTTTAAATTTAAAAAATCTGCCAGTTCACGGCAGGAAGGATCTTCGGGATGGAAATACTCTGAGGATTCGCTCTGTATAAATGTTACTTCCGGCTGTACTTTTAAGATAGCATTCATAGCCAGTACATTGGCTTTACACAAATGTTTTAAAGCGGTTACAAAACTTCTGTCACCGGCTAAACTTTCATTCCACCAGCCGTATTGCCCGGAAAATGAGGCCGCTACAAAAATTTCATTAACCGGTGTATAAAACTTTAAGTGCGTATATCTTTTGGCAAATGCGGAAGCATATTCTGCAAAATATTCCGGGAAATCAGGGTTTTGAAAACTATCCATCCAATCCGGAACACCAAAATGGCAAAGATCTACAATCGGTGTAATACGGAGTTCTCTTAAACGCGAAAAAGTATCATCGGCAAAATCCCAATTATATTGTCCCGGCCCGATATGTGTAGAAAAATAAGGCGGTCCGTACCTTAAATACTCAATTTCCATTTCTTTAACCAATTGGAAATCTTCCTGCCATCTTTTGTAATGGCCGGTTTTCTCAAGTTCGTCTACCCTTACCTTTTTTCCATCGATAAAAACAGTAGGATAACTGTTTTCGATGCCGGTGGCAAACATAAATGTATTTTTCATACGGTTAGGAAGCAGGGATTATAAAATATTTAACCGGTTACCATCAACAGCCAGCGTTGTACCGTTAATATAAGAAGCCTCATCGGAAGCCATAAAACAGATTGCAGCAGCCAGTTCTTCCGGCTTTCCTATAATGCCATCCATCCGTTCTACACCATCTTTGATATTGGGGTTTGCCCACAACATTGGTGTATCCACTGCGCCCGGAGCTACACAATTAAACCTTGCCTGAGTCGGATTATATTCTAAACTTAAACCACGTGTAAAAGCTTCCATCCCGCCTTTGCTGGCTGCATAAGGTAAAACATCGGGCGTGGTTTGGAAAGCATGTACAGAACTTACGTTAACAACTGCCCCGTTCTTCATGTGCGGGATACTATATTTACAGAACAAAAAAACCGACTTCAAATTGACGTTCATGACCTTGTCCCAATCATTTTCTTCCAGGTCAACAATTTTTGTAAAAGTCATAAAAGCAGCATTATTAACTAAAATATCGATCCGATGATATTCGTCTGTTACTGTTTTTATACAGCTTTTTATTTCATCTGCCACTCCAACATTTACCTTCATAAAAACAGCATTGCCTTTGTGCTGCTTTATAGTTTCTACGGTTTCATTACCGTATTGCTCATTTAAATCAATAACAACTACGGTTCCTCCTTCTGATGCTAATCGTAAACATGTTGCCCTGCCAATTCCGGATCCGCCGCCGGTTACTAAACAAATTTTATTTTCAAATCTCATATCTAATTTCGGTACAGCATATATTATCAAGCAGACATGCCGGCAAGACTATTTGTTCATTAAAATAAAAAAAAAGCGATGGCCTGACAAACCATCGCTTTTATAAAAAATTTGGTACTGTTCTTAAATGTATGATGTTTTTTTGTTACGTTCATAAATGGCAGTTTTCATAATTGCATAGTGATAGAT
>CAHJWG010000018.1 GCA_903642215.1 Sphingobacteriaceae bacterium
GATGTCGGGCGCCGGGCAGTTTGGCCCGCTCTCGGACATGCGCACCTACGCGCCGGCGATGTCCGGCTTCGCCGGGCTGGTATTGCCATAGCCCGTTCAGGTTAAGCCAGCGCGACCGTACCATTTGCGGCCTGGGGTATTTCTGTAAAACATTACCAGGCTTAATATCTTTGGCATATGCGGTCATCAAAGCGGCTTTTTTAGGTTGCCACTGCTGGGCTAATAAAGTTGCCGGTGCTGCCAGAAGTGTTAAAAGCGCAAGTTTTTTAAGTTTCATAATTTTATAAAATTGAAGCAAACTGGGTTGTATAGTAATTTTTATGCTAAGCTGTAATTTTTTCAGTTTTAACCGGCGGGCTTTTTTATGGCTGCCGGTACCAAATATCTTTAATAATTTTTATTTAACTGTCATGCCGCCATTTAATATTACAGGTATAAAGAGCTGGCGGTTTAAATATGCCTGCCAATTTTATAAAATTTCTTTTTATAGCATGTACAAAAACTTTTTTCCAGGAAACATATGTTAATTATTCCACTACGTGATTGTACCGCATTTGTGCGAACGGGAAGAAAGCGCAACCGAAATAATAAATACCATTTCTAAGGATAAGCTACTTTTGTTAGATAAAAAGATCCCCGGTGTTACCGGCAGCTATGCCGGTTTAGGAGAATTTGAAAAGGATAAAAAGTCAATTTTACCTGATATACTTAGTGTTCCTTCTCATTCTTAAAAAGCTCGAACTTTTTTATATTTTCCTTGCGTTTTAAATGGCTGCGGCGGATAAAGCAATAAACAATAATACTGCTTACCAGAACCGGTGATTGTTGCGGTTATAAGTTTCTATGAACAGACCGGCAGAGTGCAGGCCTGAATCCCTTAACTGTAAATGCCGTAAAGCTAGTGCAAGGTTTCCTCCGTATTTTTATCAAGATCGAAGAAGATGTGGCGGTATTTTATTTCGGAGGTCTGATTTTCTATTTCGAAATCATTATTCATTTTAAAATTGTAAACTAAAATCCAAATTACATTTTCTCCCCGAAAGCCAAATCCCCGGCATCGCCCAGGCCGGGCACAATGAATGCTTTGGATGTCATTTCCTCATCCACGGCGCCAAGCCATAAATGAGCTTTCGGCAAATTGGCCCGTACATGCTCAATACCTTCGGTGCTGGCAATAACGGCTGCTATGTGTAATTCTTTAATATCATATTGCGCTAAAAGCTCCTTGCAAACTTCCACTATACTTTGGCCGGTTGCCAGCATGGTATCGCACAAATAAATATTTTACCATCTAATGATGGGGTTGCTATATGGTCAATCCTGATTATAAAATTGCCGTTCTTTTTAATCTTGCGGTAAGCCGTTATAAACGCCGAGGACAATTGATCAAAATAATTCATAAAACCCTGGTGAAACGGCAATCCGGCACGCAATATGGTGCCAAGCACCGGCTGTTCCACAGGCACATTAACATTGGCGGTACCTAAAGGGGTTTGCACCTCGCACCCGGCGTATTTAAGTTTCTTGCTTATCTCGTAGGCCAGTATTTCTCCTATCCGTTCCTGGTTGCGCTTAAAACGCAGCCTGTCCTGCTGTAGGGTAGCATCGCGCAGCTCAGCTAAAAACTGGTTACCTAAAGTATCGGTTTTATTCAATATGAAGATCATTTTGAAAATTTAAACCCGTTAAAAAAAGTTATAGAAATACTGAACCGGTTATTTTGGTTTGACTTGCCAAACACATCAAGGTTTAATTAGAAACTGTTTAAAAAATACACAATGCTTTTATTAGAAGCATAATTCATCCGCAGTTTTAAACAGGAGGATAATCGTGCAGATTATAACTTATTTTAAACTAATTTTTAAAACCTCATTTTTTATTTTGATTATACAAATATTTATTCTACGCTTGTAGAGTAAACTCTAAATATGTAGAATATGAAACTGACGAAATCAGAAGAACAGTTAATGGAACTGATATGGCAGCAGGAAAAAGTTTTTTTAAAAGATATCCTGTCAAGCTATCCCGATCCGAAACCTGCGGGTACAACCATCGCCACCCTGCTAAAACGCATGCAGGATAAAGGCTTTATTGCCCATACCACCTTTGGCAACTCGAGGCAATATTATCCGCTGGTAAAAAAGTCGGCCTATTTCTCGAAAGAGGTTAACGGGATTATTAAAAACTATTTTAATGACTCAGCTTTACAATTCGCGTCATTCTTTACCAAATCAAGCAATATCACGCCTGATGAACTGGAGGACCTTAAAAAAATTCTTGACCAGGAAATTGAAAGGAGGGCAAAATGATAACGTACCTGTTAAACTTTGTTTTATGTTCGGGCCTGCTGCTGCTGGTTTACCATGTGTTTTTGGGTTCAGAAAATCTATACCGGTTTAACCGGTTTTACTTATTGTTCAGCCTGTTTTTTTCGTTAACAGTGCCGGTAATATCCATACAACTGCCTTATCAGCTACCCGTTATTGAACAACAAATTGCCCCGCCCGAAATTGCCGCACCTGTACAACAGCAAATAGTAAATCAGGCACCGTTAGCTGCGGCAAATAATGCTGTTATTAGCAATACACACCAAATACAGTCATATAATTACCTGCCCGGGGTATTACTGGCTGTCTATTTATTAATAGCCTTAATATTGTTGGTAAGGTTTTTACGCATAACCTTTAACATATACCGTACTATATGCAATAATAACATTATCAATCATGGTAATACACGACTGGTTTTATTGGATGAGGATGTTACGCCACATACTTTTTTAAGCTATGTGTTTATAAGCAAGCATGATTATGATAAAAAAGCGGTTGAGCCGCAGATAATGTGCCATGAGCAAACCCATGTGCGCCAGTTGCACTCGGTTGATGTGATCATTATTGAGCTGCTGCAGATAGTATACTGGTTTAACCCGTTTATCCCTTTTTATTGCAGGGCTATGCAGCTTAACCATGAGTTTTTAGCAGATGAGGCCGTGATAAAAAGTTATGAGGACACGCCCGCCTATCAGCATTTGCTGTTGGCCAAAGCCGTACAGGGTAACGGTTTATACCTTACAAGTCAATTTAATTATTTAACCACCAAAAAACGTTTAATTATGATGACCAAGACCACCCCAGCCAAAATAGCGATATATAAACGCCTCGCTTTACTGCCCATACTTGCCATTGCTTTGCTTTTATTTTGTAATAAGATTATGGCACAAATACAGCTTCCGGCTGTAAAAAATGATTTAACAGCTTCAAAAAAAGCGAAGCCGGTTAATGGTAAGTCTACAGATTCAGTTCAGAAAGAAGCCAATAAGGGGCCAATAATGTTTGCTATACCTGATAAGGCGCGGACAAAACATAGTGTTACCGACGCCCCGCAGCAAGTGATGGACGATTATAATGCCTTACTTAAAAAATATAACATCCTTTCTGTTGAAGGCGGGGGTAAAACAGATCAAATATCAGCCGAAGATAAAACCGAATTGCATAACTTGTTTACACAAATGAGCAAGCGCCAGCAGGATGCTCAATATGTACGTTTTTTAAAAGCGGGGAAGCCATTCGCTAAAAATAAGGTTACAGCTGCCCAGCTACAGCAATGGCAGGATGCAAAAATTTACGGCGTATGGATTAATTATAAACGGGTAAAAAATGCCGAACTTACAAATTATCAACCTGAAGATTTTGACCTTATGATTTTTAGCCGCTTGATGCCCAATGCTGTAAAAAACGATGGTTTTAAGTACCAGGTAGACCTGATGACAAAGGCTTATTATACTATCTATTATAAAAAAGTAATGGCCGATCAAGAAGATGTTTTATACCACACAGTTAAGTTTCCGGAACCATTAGTAATGAGGCGGTATTAAAAAATTGAATAAAAAACTTCCCGGATAAACGCCGCAGGATTTTGCCAGAGCATGTTTTACCACCTGAGTACAAATATTTAATCAGAGATACACAGCCTAACCTTATCACTTATTTATATTAGAGTTTTTGTGGGAACGTTTTTCCTAGTCCGGCTTTTATTGCTTCATTAACTACTTATAGCTATGCGCAGAACAAAGTTATTACCAAAGTTTTTTAATAGCTTATAATAACTTTTTATGACCTAAATGTGGCTTCGCCCGCCCTTTTGGCTTGGTTTTTATTTCGTATTTTTGTTTATTAACATGGATTTTAAATTAACATCAGCGTATAAACCAACAGGCGATCAGCCAACTGCTATTAAACAATTAGTAGAGGGTGTGAACAATAACGACACTTTCCAGACGCTGCTGGGCGTTACCGGTTCGGGTAAAACCTTTACCATTGCCAACGTTATTGCGCAAACGCAAA
>CAHJWG010000019.1 GCA_903642215.1 Sphingobacteriaceae bacterium
CTTATAAATAAAATATTTTATAAAATATTTCCATCCTTGTCCCGAACTCACGTTAGATTAGGTGCTTATAATATATATTATCCGGGCCGAACCGATGTATATAAAATAATTGAAATGGATATGAAGAAACTAATAGCCGCATGGATAATTTTTTTTCCTTTGCTAGCCTTGCGCAAATCACTGAATACAAAGCCACTAATGGTATCATCTATCACCTTAATGATACGGTTAAGCTTGGCCGGGGTACCGCGCCCAACGGCGAATTTTTGTACGTGGAGGAGCGGGGTATCCCCTCGCCGGGCCACACACGTTTTTTACCTAAAGAATTTACTAATGGTGGCGTCATCATTAAAAAAATAAATACACATAAAAGAAGCGGCCTTTTAAAGTACGATTTGGTTGTTAGTGCAGGAGGCCTGTTCAATTTCTCGTTATACATTGATGATGCCATAATGGCCTGCGAAGTAGTGCCCTGCGGCCACGCCGCTGCAAAGCCGGTCGGTTCGGTTGCAGATGAACTTAAAAAATTAAAGGACCTGTTAGATTCCGGTGCCCTTACGCAGGCGGAATATGATATGCAAAAAAAGAAACTATTGAGTCAGTAAATAATCATTACGCTCCTTGGGCTAACCGTCATATTATTAAATCCAGCTAAAACTTTTTTAGCAGCCTCACTTGCCTTATTACATCTGCATTGTAATATATAATATAAATGTTTAGCGCGGAACACTTAAAAAAAATCTAACTTCGTTAGGTAATTTTTTTTGATAATATAATGGTTGTGAATTCTTTAAAACCGTTGAACCAACTGTTGCCGCCAACAAAACAGTACGCCAGATACGTCTTTATTATTTATAAATAATCATATGGTTTCATTTTAATAAACTGACTTATGGGCTCAAAACTTAATTTCACCAAAATTTTGATCGGGATAATCTTCTGTGGTGTCGCCTTGATTGGTTTTAAACCTTTTCCGTTCCGCAGGACCGGCAATGTTAATAAAGCCGCTCATGATTTGCTGAATAGTGAGCGACTCGATAAAGCCGCCGCGGAATCCTTAATAGCCAATTACAAAACTTCCGGGGCTGCTTTAAAAACGGTTGATAACAATGGCAACGAAACTGCCCTGGAAAAATTCAGCTTTAATACCCGTGATATCAGGAAGATACTTTCCAGGATCGATGTTAGTGACGGCACGCCAGATAAAGTAGCGTTTAAATTCGGTTTAAACCGTAAATACCGTAAAAGATGGCACCTGATAGCTTACGGGATAAAAGATGATAACCTGCTCGACAGCGACGATGAAACAGCTGGTGATCCTGCCATTTTTTTTAATGCCGATTTTTCGGGCTCCGGTCAGAATACCCGCATTAAAAAGAACGAAGCGGAAGGTTTACGGTCACTTTACGAAAATTCCGCCTTATTAAACACACTTGATAAAAGCGAAAATCAGATACTTTTATATGGGTTCAGCTTTGATGCAGATCAAATTAACGAGATTATCAACAGCAACGCGAGCGGAGAAAAATCGCCCGACAGGTTGGTGATTTATCTGGGCCTGGAGGACGTGATGGGTACAAACAGGTGGCATGTTATCGCATACGGGATGAAAAACAACAGGCTGCTCGATTATGCGAACGCCATCCCGGTGAGAGGACATGGAGGAAACATAGAGCCCGACGGCACAGGTAACGCGTCAATTTTTGATAAGGCAGACCCTTGTCCCCCATGTAAGTAGCATCAGTTATAAATGTTCACAGATTTTTACCGGGCGTTTTATTACACTGTTCTCCTGTTTTCAACCGGAATTTCGCTGCTGTTTTTTAGCAGGGTAAACAAAACGTTCCGTTGGTTATGTGTACTTTTAGTATTAACACTGCTCAGTGAATTGATCTCCAGGTACTTCTCCTTACAGCGAAAACCTAATGGTATCGTCTATATCATATTCACACCTGTAGAATATTTAATCTATGCGGTTATCTTTAATTTATTCCTTGCTGATAAATTGTGGACCAAAATAATATTTGCAAGCGTTGCATGTTTAATAATATTGGAGGCGGTGAATACCGAATTCATCCAGGGCCTGGCTACCCCGACCAATATAATGAATGCCGAAGGCGTGCTGCTTGTTGTATTATCGCTTAAACTTTTCATCACCATCAGCGAAAAGCCGGTTTACGAAAATGTTTTAAAGGAAAGTGTTTTCTGGTTCAACAGCGCTGTTTTAATATATTACGCATTCGATGTACTTATCTGGGGCCTGCATAGTCTGGTTTACCGGTTAAAAGATCCTCCGCGCGTAATTTATCAGTTGCTGTTGCTGTTTAGCGGTTTGCTTTACCTGGCTTTTACAGCATCTGTCCTGCTGAATTATCTTTCTAACCAAAAAACCTTAGCTAAGCGATGACTGACCACTTTTTATTGATTTCCGGAGACGTAGCAGTGTCGTTATTCGCAGGAATAATAGTTATTGCCTTGCTGTTCGGTTTTATCATCTACTTTTTGCTATCATACCGCAACAAGCAAAAAGACTACAACCTTTCGCAATTACAGAAAGAAGAAATTAACGATCAAAAGATCATTCTCGAAAAAACACTCATGGAATTAAAAGCCACCCAGACGCAATTGATCCACCACGAAAGAATGGCTTCATTAGGCGAACTGACGGCCGGTATCGCCCATGAGATACAGAACCCGCTTAATTTCGTGAATAATTTTTCGGAAATAAACCAGGAGATGATAGAAGAATTAAAAGTGGAACTGAGGGGCGGAAACCTGGATGAAGTAATAGCGATTGCGAACGACCTTCAGCAAAACGAGGAAAAAATAAACCATCATGGCAAGCGGGCGGATGCGATTGTGAAAAGCATGCTGCAGCATAGCCGCACCAACACCGGAGAGAGGCAGTTAACAGATATTAATGTGCTTTGCGACGAGTTTTTAAAGCTATCATACCAGGGTTTGCGGGCAAAGGATAAAACGTTTAATGCTGTCCCGACATCTATCGTGCTGACCACGCATTTTGATCCGGATTTGCCGAAAATAAACGTATCACAACAGGACATTGGCCGTGTGATGCTTAACCTTTTCAACAATGCCTTTTACGCGGTGAACCAGAAATCGAAAACTGGGGCGACTAATTACAAACCTGAAGTATCGGTCAGTACTTCGGCCGAAAACGGCCAGTTAGTTATCAAAGTGAAGGATAATGGCATTGGCATCTCCGATGCTATCAGAGACAAGATCATGCAGCCTTTTTTTACAACAAAACCAACAGGTGAAGGTACCGGCCTGGGCTTGTCTTTAAGTTATGATATTGTGGTTAAGGGGCATGGGGGCAGCATACAGGTTAACAGCGTTGATGGTAAGGGCACTGAGTTCATAGTCATTTTACCTGCTTAACCGTAAGCTTTTGGGTTGATAACTGTAGAAATTATTAGCCACATTGGCATAGTCCGCCACACATCGTCGTTAAATCAAGACGACACCCGGAAATTGAAACCGAGCTGACAAATTGACAAAAACCTATTTTTGAAGAAAAAATATTATTAATGGAGCTAAACCCTGCGGAAAAAGCAACGGATGCGATTGTACAACACACATTTTTTTTACTACTATATTATTTCTATTTGAGTTTTTTAAGCGCTGTATTATTTCAATGAAAAATAGAAATGACAGCTTTTTTTTTCTGTCAAAACTAACATTCGGGACACTTTCAGTTATAAAATAGGCAAATAACCTTCAATTCTTAGCTTTTAATGTAAAAATAAAACGAATTATTAACAAACTGCGCCTTTAAATCAAAAAGGTGCTGCTAAAATCAATTTTCATTTTTTTGCTTTTTACAAGTAAGTTGGAGGTGGCATGTTTTGTGTGGATTTTTATATTACACCGTTAGGTTAATTATCAATTTAATTATTTACTTAAATCCATTACAATGCTAGTTGTGTTAGAAGTTGCCGCCTTAATAGCCGTTATATTACTGCCATTATTTGCGCCTGAAAGAAGTACTAAATAGTCGTTCCTTAAGAAGCATTTAAATATTTGATTATCAACAAATTGTTGATAAAATACACTTTGAATATCTGCAAGTTTTTCCGATTTTGATATCAAAAGCTTGCAGATATTTATGCTTAATAGACCGACAAACA
>CAHJWG010000020.1 GCA_903642215.1 Sphingobacteriaceae bacterium
CGACACTATAAACGGAAGAGTAATTTTACAAAAGTCCATTTCTGAAACGAAGAAAATCACATTAAACCATGATCAAAACGTTTTCAGCATTGAATTTTCAGCATGCGATTACTTCAGTCCTGATAAAATCAAGTATCAATATACCCTTGAAAACTTCGATAAGGGTTGGAACACATCTCCGGTGGCCGACCGCAAGGCAATATATACTAACCTTGACGCTGGCGATTATTTTTTTAAAGTAAAAGCTCAGAATACAAACAACCAAAACAATGAAAGTGTAGTAACACTCGAAATACAAGTGTTACCGCCTTTTTGGAAATCACCTTTGGCGTATGTCATTTATTTGCTAATTGCGGTAAGTTTCGTGTTTTATTTGCGCCACCGGGGCATCGCCAAGTTAAAACGCCAGTTTGAGTTAAAGCAGCGCAGGATAGAAGATGAACGGAAACTGGCTAATGAGCGGGAACAGGCCAGGCAAATGCACCAGCTTGATTTAATGAAGATCAAATTTTTTACAAATGTAAGTCACGAATTCAGGACTCCGCTGTCTTTAATTTTATCTCCGATTGACGATATGATAAAAAACACCGGGAGTCCGGGCAGTCAGCATCAGCTTACTATGATAAAAAGAAACGGAAAGCGTTTGCTTAACCTGGTAAACCAGTTAATGGACTTCCGTAAAATGGAATATAACGAACTGAAGCTAAGCTTGACAGAGGGAGATATAATAAAATTCATAAAAGAAGTATCATCTTCCTTCTCCGATGTTGCGCATCAAAAACAAATCCAATATGTATTTGAATGTGAAACATGTTCGTTAATAACAAATTTTGACCATGATAAAATTGAACGCATATTTTTTAACCTGCTGTCCAACGCTTTTAAATTTACGCCCTCCGGAGGCCATATCAGTGTTTTATTAAGCTTGTTAAGTACAGACGTTTTAACACCTAACGAAAAAATTTTATCTGTCAAAATATTAGATACTGGTATAGGCATACCAAAAGAAAATCATGAAAAAATATTTGAGCGGTTTTACCAGGTTAATATGCCAGAGAGTTTATTAAATCAGGGAAGCGGAATTGGCCTTTCGATTACAAAGGAATTTGTAAAAATGCACGGCGGAATAATTGAAATGGAAAGTGAGCCGGGCTATGGCACCTGCTTTAGCCTAACCATACCGGTTAGCGGGCAAGTTAATAATCAATTAAACGAAATTGGACAGGAAGAACAAGAGCTGGAGATACACGCTTCTGCTTCTAGAATTGACCGGCCAGTTTCGGGCTCAATTAAGAAACCAACCATTTTGCTGGTTGAAGATAATGATGATTTAAGGTTTTACCTGAAGGATAATTTAAAACAAAGTTTCCATGTAATAGAAGCCGTAAATGGAAGGGATGGCTGGCAAAAAGCACTCGCGCTCCATCCTCAATTAATTGTCAGCGATGTTAATATGCCCGAAATGAACGGCCTGGACCTTTGTAAAAAAATTAAAGAAGATACCCGTACAGCTCAAATACCTATAATATTACTTACTGCCGTAACCGGGCATAAAGAACAGCTAGCCGGGCTGGAAAAGGGGGCCAACGATTATATTGTAAAGCCCTTTAACTTTGAAATTTTGCTGTCGAAAATTCAAAACTTATTGCAGTTGCAGCAAACGTTAAAAAAAACTTACCAAAAACAAGTGGAAATTCAGGCAAGTGACATAGCGATAGTATCAGAAGATGATAAATTCATGAAAAGTGCTTTAACCTACATTGAAGCTAACATCACAAATACGAACTTCTCGGTGGAAGAATTGGCTAAACATTTGAATTTGAGCAGGGTATCCCTTTATAAAAAACTATTGGCGCTCACCGGCAAAACCCCTGTCGATTGCATTAGGACTATCCGGTTAAAAAGAGCATTGCAGTTGTTGGAAAAAAGCAAACTAAGCATAGCTAATATCGGTTACGAAGTTGGTTTTAATAACCCTGCATATTTTGCTAAAGTTTTCAAAGAAGAATTTGGTATCCTTCCATCCGAATACATCATTGAATTTCGCAATAAAGAAAAGGAAACATTGATGACGTTTTGAAACATACGCTGATCGCCGGGTGATGATATCCATCATTACGTTACCTGGCAAAAGCCCTTGATTAACATTTGTGTTATGTTTTAACCCAATTAGCTTATTCATTAAAAAAATAGCAAAGTACCTTTACGGTGTACTAGGTACAGGCTACTACATAGTTTTTATGTGGCTTTGCCGTGGCGGCATTTGACGATAGTACCGATTAAAATTTCTAAGTTGTAAATAATGAATAAATGCTTAAATAAACCTCATAAAATTAAATTTTTAATTCTTGTCATAATAGGTTTAATATTTTCAAATTCAGCTAAAGCTTCTGTCGTATCCTTTGTAAAAAGCACCGGCGGTGTTGTCTTTAAGCTGGATAAAGGCTTAATGAACGTAAGGGTGTGCAAGGCCGATATCATAGAGGTAAAGTACACGGTTTTCAACGCTGTTCCGGTTAAGAATTCATTAGTCGTAAACAATCCCTGGATCCAAAAAACACCATTCACAGTAGCCGAGCGTAACGGCCTGGTAGTTATCACCACCGCTAAATTAAAGATCAGCATAAATAAAGCTACCAATGCCATAATCTATACTGATTTGAAGGGAGTAGTTATCACTTCGCAAACCAACGAAAACAACACGATGAAGCCCGTGACTATAGCAGGCATGGCTACTTATAATTGTACCACTGCATTTAACTCGTCACCCGATGAGGCTCTTTTCGGTTTAGGCTGCCACCCAGAGGATACGCTTTCCATTAACTACAAAGGCCGTAACCAAAGTATGCTGATCAAATATATGACCGGTGCAATACCTGTTATGTTATCAACCAGGGGCTATGGGATACTTTGGGATAATTATTCAGCATCTGATTTTTATGGTGCTGAGGCTGGTAACACGCAATACAAATATGT
>CAHJWG010000021.1 GCA_903642215.1 Sphingobacteriaceae bacterium
CTCCGGTTGAAGGCATGGAACATGGCTGCTTTATCAGAATATGAGATTGGTCGGTTTGGTGAAAAAACCCAGCTGGCTGAATTCCTGGCCAAAGTAAAAAATTCAAAATATTCTGGGGTTCGTAATCTTTCAAATTTTCTTTTACCGGTCGCTAAAATTTCCATCAACATTACAAAGCAGGGACTCGATAGAGCGTTTCCTGTAGAGTTGTTTGCTCGTACGCTGGGCAAGGATGCATTCAAAGGAATGAAATTGAATGAAGCGGATGGAATGGAATTTAAAAATTTTGCTGACAGGTATATCAGCGGTATGGAAAGAGGTTTCGATAGCCTGCCCCTGGAGCAAAAAAAATACATCAACACATTACTCGCCCGTTCACTGGGTGGTGTTGCCCAGTATGCGGTTATAGGTTTTTTAATGGCCAATGGAAATATAAAGTATGGAGGTGCCTACAATGATAACGATCCATTTCATACAGTGTATGGCCGTGTAAAAGGTAGTGATGGTAAAGAGCTCGGATATGGAGAATGGGAATTCTTTGGCCACCGCTCAGGTAAAGTAGTTGACTTGTTGCTTAATCACTCACCATATGCTTTACCAACTTCTTTGGCTGCTGATTTCCATGAGCAGATAGGGCGTAAATCAAAGACAAAGGATCAGGGATACAAGGCGTTTACATCTTCACTTAATGAGGTTGTACAGAGAATGCCTTTTGCCGGTGCTATTGATTTAGGTAAGGGTATAATTGGCGGGGATGAGTACAAGCTACAGAAGGCAGTATCGGGTGCGGTGCCAGGATTTAAAAATGTAGCAGAACATTTTGATGAGGATAAATCTGGTAAGCCAAGACCAGTTTCAGTAAGTGGCCAGGGATTCTGGGAGCCTGTATGGAATAATATCAAAAAAGATATTCCTGGTCTGCGCAATACATTACCAACACAAAAACCAAAGAAACAGCCTACTTTTAAATAACTTTTAAAGCACTTTTATGGCAGCAAAAAAGAATTGGATACAGGGTGCTGTAAAGCATCCGGGTCGTTGCAAAAATCCTGGTAGTAAAGAATGCCCGAAGGGTTCACCACAATACAATCTTGCCATGCGTTTTAAAAAAGGTGGTGATTTAAATAAAACTTCAAAATCAAAATAGTATGCCCTTTCGCAGTAGACAGCAGCAAAAAGCCTGCTATGCATCCAACGGATTTGGTGGTAAAGTTGATTGTAAAAAATGGTCTGCTATTACGGATCAAAAATCATTGCCATCAAAAGTAAAGTCAACCACTAAATCAAGGAAGTCAAAATGAGTCAGCAGCAGCAGGAAATTCAGAGAAAGATTAACCAGGAAATGGATGATTTCATGAATGCGCCTATGGAGGATGCAAATCTTCCAGAATGGTTTTATAAAAAGTACATCGACCTTTTTATGAAGATAAACCAGGTGCAGGTACAGTACCGTTTTCCACGTATTGTTACCATTGTAAAAAAGATAGAACAGAAAACGCCTGAGTTATTGTCAGTTTTTGAAATACAGATAATGGCACAGATGTGGTTATCTATCCCTGGTGATTGGATTGACGGTAATATTCATAAATTTTTATTAAAGAGAGCATTCCTCGAAGACATCATGGCGAAAGCAGAATTTTTAAAATCAACCAAAGAAACTGAATTACAAAAAAAAGCCAAAGTATTGAACAGTTTCAGTCGATAGTACACATATTAACATAAAAACACACCCACCAGTAAGCTAGTGGATTTTTAGCTTTACTGATGGCATTTATTCCAAGCCTTCACTTCAAGCCTGCTGCCTACAAACTCACCTCGGCATTTTGTAATGAAGTGATAAATTTCTATTATTACAATTCCAACCTTGTTTCTCTTTTAGCCGGAAAAAATGTAAAACAGATAGAAGAATATGCTTCCGGAACTTTTGATATGCGCCCATACATGCGTATGTTCAAATCCCTTCAGAAAAAAAGTGCATTACAAAACAGCCCAAGTGTTCCTGAATTTGATAAAAGGAGATGGGATAAGACAAATATAGACTGGGAGCCTTTGGGAATGATTCCATCGAAGCTAAATGCTGCTGCTGCCATTATTCAAAAGCAGCCATTTGACATTACCGCGACCTGCATGGATCCGCTTGCTCAAAAAAAGAAGAAAGCTGATCTTGATTTCCTGCTGAATAAAAAGAAGATGGAAGATGCTTTGCAGCCGTTGTACGACAGCATGAATCTTGGCAAGGCTGATCTGGGAGCTACAGAACATTCGAGTATACCATTTACCAATCTGCCTTTGGATTTAGATATCGACGATCCTAATCAATTTAGAATTTTCGCTGATGTTATTTATAATTTGGCTCCTGAGAGTTCAATCGAGACAGCGCTGGAAATTTATAAAGATATAAAAAAATTGGACCAGGTAAAATACCTGGAGACAATGGATCATTATAAGTTTGGCGTTTCCTGTAACCGGTGCATTGACGATAAGAATACTGATCTTCCAAACTTAGAATATGTGTATCCGGACAATATGCGAACTGCTCCAAGTCGATTGCCGG
>CAHJWG010000022.1 GCA_903642215.1 Sphingobacteriaceae bacterium
CCTTAAGCTTTAGCTACAATACTACATTAACAGCAAATGCAACCGTTTCAGGAGGCAAACATTTCTGGTCGTTACAAGTCATGTATTCCAGGCTGCCTTTAATGGTGCTCTTTTTTGTTTTCAATTTAATTTTTTGCTGAAATACTACCGCGTTTTCAAAAAATGTCAAATTCATACCGAAATTTTTATCGTACTTACTTACCGGGGTTGGTTCAGTTATTTTGCCGTCCAGCACGTAGTCTTTTGACGGAATAAATTTAAAGGATGTTTTTATCGGCCCACCCTCTTTAATATATGCCGAGTAGATATGCCAGGTATCGTCTATAGTGGCTTTTAATAACACTACCGCTTCTGTAGGGCTTATTTTTTTTGCGGCATACGCCCAGGTTACATGGCCCTCAATTTGAGCAAAAGCAGTACGTCCTGCAAGCAATATTACCAGTAATAACAACAGCTTTTTCATTTATTTTTATTTTATAATTTATTTAAAAACTTTATTTGTTTCAAATTAAACTCTTTTTCTTCGGTTTCAGTATTTAGTACCAAAAAACCGTTATCCCTTACAGCAATAATTGTCCCTTTAAAAATTGCACCTTCGGCAAGAAAACTTTTTTCCTGATTAAACCAATATAAATTGGCCAGGTATTGTTTTCTTATTTCATTAAGCTTACCGGCCTTTAATTTAAGATACCAAGCTTCTATATGATTGCAAATCTGTGCTATTAAAATATTTAAATCACAATCTCTTTGTAATATCTGCTTTATGGATATAGGATTAGGAACTTCGGGCGGAAATTCGGTTTGGTTAACGTTTAAGCCAATACCAATAACTGAGTTTTTTAGCTGGCTGCCCTGCACTATGTTTTCTATCAAAATACCGCCTAATTTTTTATCACCATAATAAATATCGTTAGGCCATTTAATTTTAATGGATTGCCCGGTTACAGCTTGTAATGCATATACCACCCCCAAACTGATAATCCGTGTTAAATCAAATTGATGCTGTACAGATAAAAAATTTGGTTTTAGTAATATGCTAAATGTCAAGTTTAGGCCGGGTGCACTATGCCAGCGGTTTTGCTGCTGCCCGCGCCCGGCATACTGGGATTCTGCCATAATGACCGTTCCCTCATTGACTGGCTTGGATTTTGACAGTAATTCCTTTAAATAGTTATTTGTAGAATCGGCTTCTTTTAAAGTGACAAAACTTTGTCCGATAAATAATGCTGAAATTATGTTATTTTGCAATTGATATTAACAATCAAGAAATCTGGTTAAAAATAAAACTTTTTAATGGTAAAAAGTAAAGTATTAAAAGAGGCGGCTTATCTTACTGAATTAGCCATATACGGAATTCAAGAAAAAAAGGGGAACGACATAGTACGATTAGACCTGCGGAAAATATTTAGTTCCGTATCCGATTATTTTGTAATCTGCAATGCCGATTCTGGCACTCAGGTAAAAGCAATTGCCGATAGTGTTGAAGAAGAAATATATAAAGCCACGCGGCAGGAGCCATGGCGAAAAGAAGGCCTGGAATTTGCCGAATGGATATTACTTGATTATGTTGATGTAGTAGTACATGTTTTCCGTACAGATAAGAGAGAGTTTTACAGCATGGAGGATTTGTGGGGGGATGCGGAAATAAAAAATTACAAAAGTGCTTAAACACAAGGTTTTGTATCCCTATTAAAATTTAAAATAGACCGAGCGTTTAAGCTTACGACAAAATGAAAGAAAATAAATTGGAAAAACCAAAACTGGTACGGAAAATACCTAATAAAAAAACAGGCCCAAAAACTCCAAAACCAAATTTTATGTGGTTTTATGCGGTAATAATTGTGGCCTTGCTGGTTGTACCGTATATACTTAACGGTACCGGCGCAAAAGAAATAAGTTATCAGGAATTTGAAGCCTCGATGCTGCGACAACATGATGTTGAAAAGCTGGTTGCTTATAAAAGCGGCGATGTAATAGTTGCAGAGGTTTACATTAAAAAGGAGAGTTTAAAAAAACAGCAGTACGCTGCCGTTCGCGATCAGCGCAATACGGTAATGAATTCTGTTGGCCCTCAATTTACTTTTACCGATTCATCGTACGATAGCCTTAAAAAATCTGTCGAAGATTCTGAAAAGGATTTTTCAGAAGCGGATAAAATAGCTATACAATTAGTGGTGCACG
>CAHJWG010000023.1 GCA_903642215.1 Sphingobacteriaceae bacterium
TATGGACTATTTTGGTATTAACAACTTAGGCGAACTACCTCAAATAAAAGAGTTTACCAATAACTCTGTTTCCATTGGCGGGGAGTCAGAATAATTTTCAATACTTTTTTCAATAAAAATGATTTTAATTATTTTTGGTATAGCAATATGTCGCGCAGGCAACGGTTGCCCGGCGTGTGTATAATAAATTTGTATTTAAATCCATTAAGTTAACTCCATTTAAGTTTAACAATATATATTCTTCATCATGGGAACGCCAAAAAAACCTGAAAAAAACAAGGCTGCTGATAAAAGCACCGGCGCAAAAAAATCAGATGATAATTCTGTTGACCTGCCTGCCAAAAAAAGAGTTGTGGACGATGAAGATGACGAGGATTTCGACATTCCCATAGAAGACCTGGGCAGGTATGAGTCCTTTGACGGCTATGACGACGAGGACGATTACTGATCAGATAAGTTTTTTACCTTAGCATAAAATATCTTAGCACAAGTATTCGGGCCGTTACCGGATGCTTTTTTACATATGGCGGCAGTTAAACTATAATGACCATAACCGAGGTTACCACCAAAAAACAAAAAGAATTATTTTTAGACGCAGGGCGGGTAATTTATATGAACGACCTCAACTGGATCTGTCCGCTCGATAATGATATTGAGGCGGTGTTTGATCCGCTTAAAAACAATTTCCATCAGCATGGTAAATGTACCCGCTGGGTATTAACAGACGGGCAGGGAAAGCCTTTAGGCCGCATTGCCGCCTTTATTAATAACGATAAAGCTTATAATTATGAGCAGCCTACCGGCGGATGCGGTTTTTTTGAGTGCATAAACAACCAGGAAGCCGCCTTTTTATTGTTTAACACCGCAAAACAATGGCTACAGCAATACGGTATGCAGGCCATGGACGGCCCTATCAACTTTGGCGAAAACGATAACTTTTGGGGGCTGTTGGTAGAAGGATTTAAACCAGCTTCGTACGGCATGAATTATAACCCGCCTTATTACCGTGCTTTTTTTGAAAACTACGGCTTTGAAACGCAATACGAACAGATCACCAATTTTTTACGGGTGGCCGATCCTTTTCCGGAAAGGTTTACCAAAATTGCAACGTGGGTATCACAGAAACCGGGATATGAGTTCAAGCACTTCCGGGTAAAGGAGATGAACAAATTCGCGGCGGATTTTATAGAGATTTACAACGATGCATGGCGCAATTTTGACAACTTTGTACCCATTACCTATGCCACCATACTGGAAAGTTTCCAGAAAATGAAGCCCCTGTTAGATGAAAAACTGATCTGGTTTTCGTACATAAACGGCGAGCCCGTATCATTTGTAGTGATCCTGCCTGATGCCAACCAGATAATAAAGCATATAAACGGCAAACTTAACCTGATAGGGAAGCTTAAATTTTTGTATTACCGATGGCGGGGCGTATCGCGCATGCGGGCCATAGTTATGGGCACCAAGCAAAAATACCAGAAACACGGCCTCGAATCGGCGATGTTTATCAAAGTAAAGGAGTATGTTTTGCCCTTAAACCAGTACGAAGAACTAGAACTATCCTGGGTTGGCGATTTTAATGAAAAAATGATGGCGCTTCACCACAGCATGGGCGGCAAATTCAGCAAGAGGCATTTGACAATGAGGTACGTTTTTAACCAGAAAGCGGTATAAAGCAGCTGTTAAGCAGTAATTTTGGACTGTCTTAGTTCTTCAAATAATTCGATGACCTTTTTTTGCAGATCAATAACTTCCACTTCGCGGTCCATCAGTTTTCTATTCACCGTTTCCAGCTCATTTACAAAAGTTTTTTCCTGTTCTGCATCATTGAAAGTAAGTAACTGAACCACAGTCATATCAAACAGCGAGGAAATTTGCTCAAGTCTTGATAGGTTAATATCGGTTATACCGGTTTCAATTTTAGAAAAAGCCGGTATAGATATGTCTAATCTTTTAGCAACATCTTCCTGGCTCCATCCTTTTTGATGGCGTAGCAATCTGATTTTTTTTCCAAGTGTCTTCATCTAATTTATTTCGGGGGTAAATTTCTTAAAAGTTAATAAAGTTAAAATAAAATCTTGATATCAAAATAATATATTATTTTTTTATATTATTTTTTTTGACAGCTCGACCAGGTCAATT
>CAHJWG010000024.1 GCA_903642215.1 Sphingobacteriaceae bacterium
AATTAGATAATAAAGGCATTTTAATTTTAAAAAACATCAAAGCTAATACCACTTATTTGCCTAAGCCATTTTATCTAAAAGACGGCAGCTTTCAATTTGAGAACGAAAAAATGTGGTTCAGGAAGTTTGACGCCACGTATGGAAAATCTGATTTTGCGCTGAATGGTTATCTTTTAAATACCATCAATTATTTTATCGAGCGGAAAGGCACACTTCACGGAAACTTTGCCTTGAATTCCAATAATATTCTGATTGATGAATTTATGGCGCTGAAAAATGGTGATAATGACAGTAAATCATTAGACGTAACATACGCAAAAGCCGAAAATCCCAAAAGCAGCGGTGTTGTCATTGTGCCCAAAAATCTGGACGTCGCATTAGAAGTTAATGCGAAAAAAGTTGGATTTAAAGGATTACAGATTAACCAGCTACAGGGAACTGCTGCTATAAAAAATGGTCAGATCTTTTTAAAAAATACATCATTTGACATTATTGGGAGCAGAATGACAATTGATGCACGCTACCAAGATGAAACGCCGCTAACTGCAAACTTTGATATTGGATTTAAAGTAATGGATTTTAATGTACAAAGGGCATTTAAGGAAATCGACATGGTGCGGACAATGGCTACTTCTGCAAAGGATGTAAGCGGAACAGTTTCGCTGGATTATAAACTGAAAGGCGATTTCGATAAAAATATGACGCCTATTTATCCGTCTTTAGAAGGCGGAGGTGTGGTTAACCTCAGAGACGTAGCGGTGAAAAATTTAAAAATGCTTTCGGTAGTTGGCGATAACACAGGAGTTGATGCCTTTAACCATCCGGATATGAAAGGGGTAAATATTGTTACTCATATTAAGGATAATCTAATCCACATTGATAAGTTCACGTTTAAAGTCTCAATTCTACGCCCGAGTATTAGCGGAACGACCAGTTTCAACGGATTATTGGATATTTTGGTAAGAGTGGGGCTGCCCCCTGCCGGCTTAATCGGTATTCCTATTGCAGTAACAGGAACAAGCGAGAAGCCGAAACTAAAGTTTTTTAGTAGAAAAGGACAGGGAATTTTAACGGCTTTATACAACAGCAAAATCAATAAGGTCGTTCGTGATGAAAAGCGGGATGCTAAGAAACCAAAGAAAGAACAGCGTAAATTGAAAAAAGCGCAGGTAAAAAAAGCTAAGGAATCAGAAAAGCAAGTAGATAAAGAAGTTAAAAAAATTTAACGTAGGAGGCAATTACCTAAAAGTATCGAACCATAACAAAATTATACGCTGCTAAATTCTTCAAATCTTGTATAAAGTGATTTTAAAAGCATACAGTTGGGCGCACAAAATTAATTATACCTTACAACCTCAACATTTGTGTACATATTAGCCTATTTAGATCTTTAATTAAGTGCTTAGTTTTTAGCTTTCAGCTCGACAAGCGTTTGATTTTCCACCAATAACTCTGTAGCTGCGGGTAATTCAGCAGGGTCAAGCGGTTGGTGCGAGGTTAGCAAGAAACTTGTACCTTGTTCCTTGTGCCGTTCGGCCATCCAATTATACAGTACTTTTAATGAGGCCGTATCAATGGTAATCAGCGGTTCATCAAGCAGGATAATATCAGGTTGTCCTAAAAACGCTAGTAGCAACGACAACTTCTTCATCATCCCGCTGGAATAGGAACCAACCGGGCGATCAATATAATTATTCATTAACATACTTTCAATTAATTCCTCCTCCTGTCCTGCAGGTGCCCCTTTGGCATCGGCAAAAAGACTGATCATTTCCTTCCCGCTTAAAAATTCAGGAAACAAAGGTTCAGCCTCGGCAAAGTTGACAAGTTTACGGTAGGCAACGGGCTGTTTGTTAATGCTGATACTGTTATTTAATATGATATCGCCCTTAAAAGATAATATACCGGCAATTGATTTAAGCAAAGTACTTTTACCAGAACCATTAATACCCTTTATCCAGTAAATACCTGGCAGTATG
>CAHJWG010000025.1 GCA_903642215.1 Sphingobacteriaceae bacterium
AATTCTTTTGTTATTGATAATTGGAATTTTAATTGCCGCTGTTTATAAAAAAGTTTCTGTGTTTGATGCTTTTATTGAAGGCGCAAAAAACGGCTGGGATGTTATCATAAAAATAATACCTTATCTCGTTGGGATGCTGGTAGCCATTCGTGTGTTTAGAGATAGCGGTGCGTTAGGTTATATTACTGATGGCATAAGTTATATAATTAAAGCGGCCGGTTTAAACACTGATTTTGTGCCAGCTTTACCAACCGCCATTATGCGCCCGTTCAGCGGCAGCGGCGCCAGGGGAATGATGATTGATACGATGAAAGTTTACGGGCCGGATAGTTTTGTTGGCAAACTTGCCTGCACATTCCAGGGTTCTGTTGATACAACTTTTTATATTGTTGCTTTGTACTTTGGCAGTGTTGGTATTAAGAAAGTTCGTTATGCCGTTTGGGTTGGTATGGTTGCAGATTTTATTGGTGTGATCGCGGCAATTCTTATTGGCTACCTGTTTTTCAGGTAAATCTGTATAGAGGATTGTAAAACATTTGGCTTAAAAGCTGCCTGCGCTTATCTTTGCGCTCCTTTAAAACAATACGGCAAGAACCGTAGTTAAAAATTTAGATATGCAAAAAGAACTTCATCCAAAAAATTATAAACTCGTTGTGTTTAAAGACATGAGTAACGGAACTACATTTTTAAGCCGTTCAACAGCTTCAGCAAAAGAAACTGTACAATGGGAAGATGGTAAAGAATATCCTTTAATAAAATTGGAAATTTCGAATACCTCGCATCCTTTTTATACGGGAAAAAACATGCTGGTAGATACCGCCGGTCGTATTGATAAGTTTCGTAAGCGTTACGCAAAAAAAGAACCGGTTACCGAAACAGAAACTAAATAAAAAAATCCCTCCGGCTTCGGGGGGATTTTTGTTAGCAAATCTTTCATTTTTACATGAACTAAATATTTTCCTTTGCGAATCAAAATATGAGCAACGAAACTTCTTATCCAAAAGAAAAAATAAATATTCTTTTCCTTGAAAATATCAGCGATAAAGCTGTTGCTTTTTTTAAGAACAACGATTATATCAATGTAAAAAAAATAAACGCCGCTTTATCTGAAGAAGATTTAATTAAACAGATTAAAGATGTGCACCTGCTTGGCATCCGTTCAAAAACACACATCACGCAAAATGTTTTAAACGCTGCAAACAAATTACAGGCAATAGGTTGCTTTTGTATTGGTGTAAACCAGGTTGATTTAAATGCTGCAACGCATACAGGTGTTGCTGTTTTTAATGCGCCTTACAGTAATACAAGAAGCGTTGCTGAACTGATAATCGGGTTATCCATCGTGCTTATCCGGCGCATACCGGATAAAAACAAAGCAGCGCATGAAGGTGTTTGGATGAAGGAAGCAAAAGGCAGTTACGAGCTGCGTGGCAAAACGCTTGGTATAATTGGATATGGAAATATTGGCTCACAGGTTAGCGTGCTTGCAGAAGGTCTTGGCATGAAAGTGATTTTTTATGATGTTGAAACCAAGCTGCCATTAGGTAATGCGCATTCTGCAAGAAACCTGAAAGAGTTATTGTCGCAAGCTGATATTGTTACACTACATGTGCCGGAAACAGAGCAGACAAAAAATCTCATAAATAAAAATAATATTAAACAGTTTAAGCAGGGAGCAATTTTAATAAATTATGCACGTGGCGAAGTGATTGAATTGCCTGCTTTAGCCAAGGCTTTACAAGATGGTTTATTGAGCGGTGCTGCCATTGATGTTTTTCCTGTTGAGCCGGAAAAGAATGGCGATAAATTCAGCAGCCCGTTGCAGGGGTTAAGTAATGTAATTCTTACGCCGCATATTGGTGGTTCAACCGAAGAAGCGCAGGAAAATATTGGTGAAGATGTAAGCAA
>CAHJWG010000026.1 GCA_903642215.1 Sphingobacteriaceae bacterium
ATCAGCCCGAAACCGGCAGCGAAGAAGAAAGAACTTTATCCCTGTTAAAAAAAGGTGTTAACTGGTAAACGATATGAAAAAAATTGTAATTGCTTTATTTATCATATTTTGTAGCTCATCATTCACTATTAATGGGCCAACACTTGCAGGTACCTGGATATTTCAGGGTGGTATATATCATGGAAAAAAAGAAGGAGCACCCAAAGAATATATGCTGCAAAGAAAATATCAAGCTAATAAGTTTGACGCCTTTTTATTAGAAAAAGGTGCTAAACCTCAAAAGTATCAATCCGGCAACTACCAAATAAAACAGGATAGCTGTTTAGAAACGGAAACTTTTAGTGCACAACCATCGCAACTTACCGGCAAAACAATCAGGTACCATTATCTTATCAGGCAAGATACATTGGTTTTACAGGGTACACTACCTACCGGGATGGCCGTTGAGGAATACTGGAAAAAAGTAAAATGATTTTTAAAACACTTCGCCTAAATTAAGGAAGAAACCACTTGAGTTTTTAAAGCCGTAACCGTAATCAATACAAACATTGGTATCGGAGTGTTTATTAAATTTCACCCTGAAACCGGTACCAATTGCAGGTGCTACAGCTTTAAAGGCATTAGTCTGCAATTCAGATAAGCTTTCGGCGTTGGCAAACAATACACCGCCCAGCAAACCATTTTTAGTGATACCAAAGCGGTATTCGCTTTCCAGGTAAAGCATGTTTTTACCTGTAAACCTGCCCTGTATATACCCGCGGCCGCTATTGTTAAACATATCCTGCGCAGTGCCGGGCATATCCAGGTACGGAATGTTGCCCTGGGTAAGCCAGGCTACACTCCAAAATCCCAATACATTGTTAGATGTCGGTGATAATTTAAAATATCTGCGCAAATCTATCTTAATTGATGTCCATGGTGCATTGCTACCTAAAAAATCCATATTTTGCCTGAACGTCAAATTAACATAACCACCGTTTTTAGGATTGATAGGATTTTTACGATTATCAAACAAAAAACTAAAGTTTACACCGGATGATGTAGAATGAGTTGGCTCCCCATAAGTTTTAAAATCTGATACAGAATTGTCAAGTGGCCCTTGTTCTGATATTCCGTAATGATAATCCAGGGCATAACCTATACCCACGTAATAATTAGGTACAATTTTACGATAAAACGTTAAGTATGTGCGCTGATATTTAAAGTCAATATGGTTGGCTTTACTTTCAGTTGTTAAAGTCCCTAAACCGTAAGTATCTTCGGGGAATTGTTCCCAACGCACATCGGTCACTAATTTATAGTTATTATTGCTTCCCCATATTTCGCCTCTTATCAATGCAACCTTTTGATTTTTGCTGTCATAATCCAAATCTTCGTCAAGGTCTGACAGATTTTGATGGGCATGGTCAGCACTGGTATAAAAACCAACATTACCGCTAATATCGGCCAGGTAACCTGTAGTAAGTGAGTAACCGACATTAGGAACTACCGAAAAATTTGCCTTTTTAGCCACCTGCCTGCCGTCGGCCGAGCTTTTGATTTTAAGTAATTTCACTAAAATATCTATCACATCTGTTTGCTTGACTGTGTCGGTTACTTTTGTAGCCGGTGGTAGGGTAGTGCTTACTTGTGCAGATACATTCAGCGAAAAAACGAAAAAAATGAAAAAATAAGCAGATTTATAATGTCTCATCAAGAAATAATTTTTGACCATAATCAATGTAAATTTTAACGTTATATATATTATAAAGTTTTCGTCAATTGCTGCTGCAATCTAGTTTAAAAATCAGCCGTATCAGGTTTAAAGTCAAACCTAATTTGAGTAGCTCATTTATAGATATCCACATAACTAATATTGTCAACATCG
>CAHJWG010000027.1 GCA_903642215.1 Sphingobacteriaceae bacterium
TGCTCTATCCAATTGAGCTACAAGTGCTTTTTTCAACGGACTGCAAAAATATAATAATTTTACAGCCCGTTGAAATGTTTTTTAAATTTACTTAACCTTTTCTGCAATTGCATCAAAATCAGGCAAGTCACCGGCTGATTCTAACACTTTAGCATAAATTACTTTGTGGTCTTTGTCCAGCACAAAGGCCGAACGTTTGGATACACCTTTAAGGCCCATTACAAATTCGGCATATAAAGCGCCATAAGCTGCGGATACCTCTTTATTAAAGTCGGACAGTAAAGGAAACTGGTAATTATTTTCGGCCTTAAATTTGGCAAGCGTAAATGGCGAATCGACCGAGATACCTAATATCTGTACGTTAAAACCATCATAATAACCAAAATTATCGCGCATGGTACATAGCTGTGTAGTACAAACGCCGGTAAAGGCCAACGGAAAAAAATGGATAATTACTTTTTTATCCGTATAATCAGCTAATGCAACTGATTTTATCTCGTCGGATATTAAGGTAAATTCGGGTGCCTGCTGGCCTATTTGAATGCTCATAGCTATATTTAATTATTTGCAAAGAAAGTAAAGCTTATTATATAAACTACGCTTAACCGTAACTTTTACATTTAAATGGTGTGCAGAACAAATGCAATGGCAGTATGTTAAAAAAACATGCATAAAACTTTACGTTTAATTCTTGGTGATCAGCTAAACTATGCGCATAGTTGGTTCAAACAAACAGATAACACCGTAATATATGTTATGATGGAGGTTATGCAAGAACAGCAATACGTTATGCACCATGTACAAAAAGTAATAGGCTTTTTTGCCGCCATGCGCAATTTTGCACATCAGCTAACTAAACAAGGTCACCAGGTTATTTATTTTAATTTGGATGATAAGGCCAACCAGCAAAGTTTTGAAACAAACCTGCTTCAATTGATAAAGCTGGAAAAAATTGAAAATTTTGAATACATGTTGCCGGATGAATATCGTTTAGATGAGCAGTTAAAAGAAATTGCGCATAAAACGGGTGTAACCAGCGCTGTTTACGATACCGAACACTTTTTAACCACCAGGTATGAGGTAAAAGGATTTTTTGGCGACCGTAAAAGCTATTTGATGGAAAGCTTTTACCGTAAAATGCGTGTTCGTTTAAACATATTAATGCAGGGTGATGAACCTGTGGGCAAGCGTTGGAATTTTGATGCTGAAAACCGTAAAAAATACGACGGCAAAGTGCCGCTGCCTGACACTTTAATATTTGATCATGACGTAAGTTTGCTTAAACAAATGATTGATAAAATGCAGGTAAAATATTTTGGTAATATCGATGCCCTGCACTTTGCGTGGCCTTTATCGCGCAATGAAGCAATGATAACCCTGGACAATTTTTGCGAGCATTTGCTGCCATATTTTGGTACTTATGAAGATGCCATGCTACAAGCCCATATCAGTCTCTTTCATTCGCGGCTGTCATTTGCCTTAAACACAAAAATGATAAGCCCTAACGAGGTGGTAACAAAGGTAGTGCAGCATTGGAAAGCCAATGCGCATAAAATAAGCATTGAACAGGTGGAAGGTTATATAAGGCAGGTAATTGGCTGGCGCGAATTTATGCGTGGAGTTTACTGGGCTAAAATGCCGGAATTTGCCACTTTAAACTACTTCAACAACACCCGGAAATTGCCCGTTTGGTTTTGGACAGGTGAAACTAAAATGAATTGCCTGAACAAATGTTTGGGACAATCGCTGAAAAATGCCTGGGCGCACCACATACAGCGCCTGATGGTGACCGGAAATTTTGCGCTGCTGGCAGGGCTTTCGCCTTCGCAAGTCGAGGAATGGTACTTGGCGGTGTTC
>CAHJWG010000028.1 GCA_903642215.1 Sphingobacteriaceae bacterium
TTCCTGAAAAGCGGGATAACATGATAAGTAAAAATGCACGATCAATATTGCTAAACTCAACAACCTTGTAAAGTCAATTATCTTTCTTAGTGCCTGTTCATTTTCTCCGGTTTGCATAATCTAAAAATTAAAGTGAATGACCTTTTCGTTTCTTCTTCCGTGTGTTTTGTTTAAGTCTGCCGATAGCCGCCAGGTCCTGCTGTTCCTCCTTAAATAGCATATCCAATAAAGAATCTCCGTTATTATCGAAAGATGCAGAACCTGAAAAATTGTCAGTAAATTTTTGAGATTGGAAATCTTTATTCGGTTCTTTCAGAGTATCATTTTCGTGTTTGAACCAACCTGTGAGTGATGCTGCACTATAAATTTTACCAAGATCACTGCCGTTAAATACAGCCTTTGATTTATGATCAACGAACGTAATTCCATATAACCTGCCTTCGTCATTTTGCCGAAATATGACTTGAATACCTTCCGTTTTTAACTGCTTTTGAAACGCGGATTTTGACAGCGGCTTTAATAAAGCTTTATCCAGTTTAGTTTTTAACAGCTCTTTTAAAGGTTTACGAAGCATCTCATTTAGTCGGAAACGGTCTTCAAGTGTCTTCAATGTGGGCTTGCCATAGATGCTGCTCGCCTTAATAGGCACTCCAAGTTTGTTACCTTTTCCATCCAAAACCCAATAAACCAAACCATTTTTTTCATACATTCTTGAATCTTTAGACCCACGATCTGCGGTGATATTGTACTGATTGAGTACGGCATTCAGTTCAGGAATGCTGGTAAATTTGTAGGCTCTTACCACTTCATTTACAACATTCGTGATTGATCTTTTAACTTCTGACTTGCCATAACTTACTTGTTCCAGGGGCTTGCCAATGTTATTTTGTTGCTTACCCTGATCCTCCGCTTTAACAAGATTATAGGTTAACTCAACTTGTTTTCTGGAACTTTCAGATGCTCTATTTGCTAATAGATGAAAGCTGATTCGTTTACCATCGGGCTTAATGTTAGTTGTTACGATATGTAAATGGGGATGTCCCGCATCGTGATGCTGATACACTAAATAAGGTTGTTTTCCAAAACCCAAGCCTTCCATGTAGTCATCTGCAATCTGCTGAAGAATATCTTTATCCAAATTTTCCCCTACTGCAAAATTTAACGAAACATGCAAGGTATTGACAAGGGTAAGCTGATTACGTTTCGCAAGATCTGTCAGCCTTTCCAACTTGTTGTTAAATGTTAAATCGAGCGGGTCTTTAAGATAACCTTGTGCTGAAATCAGCTCTGCTTTGCCCAATCCCACCTTATGTTCATTGTAGTTTAATGCACCGATGATGCTTCGTCCGGTTTTAATTTTTGCGACCATAATTCTGAGAAATTTTGCATCCGCTCTTTGATTTGAGTAATTGCCGGATCAACCTTACTTCCAATAATCGATAGTAGATTGAGCCATAATCGGCTATCTGCATTTCCATGGGCACTGTTGATTTGGCGTACCGCCTGATTGAGATTATTACCAATAGCATTCAGTTCTCTCCGCAGCAGAGCAAGCTCTTCCAATAAATCATCCATTGATTTATCCCGGTAGTTTACGGTGATTGGTTTTTCAAGCAAAACAGCCCTGATGTACTCGCTCATTTTTAAAAATCTTGTTTTCTTAAAGCGAGTATCAATTACTTTAAATTCGTTTGGCTTGAACCGTGTGGTTACTTTGCGTTCCCTGTTTTCTTCTTCATTTTCCATTCCTTAAATCTTTAAAAAATCCGACTTCGGAGGATTTTTCCATGGCCCCC
>CAHJWG010000029.1 GCA_903642215.1 Sphingobacteriaceae bacterium
AAGGCAGGAAATGAATGCTGCCGGTTTGCCTGAACCCGATTTTCAATTTGATGGATTCTTTACCATATCTATGCGGCGGTATAATTTTAAAGAAGCAGTAAAAACAGCATTACAACTAAATGATAAGCGAAGCGACCGGGTCGTTTTTATTTTAAGGCAAATGCTTGCAGGTACATTTAATGTGGAGAAGGCGGCTATTGAAATGGCGACTACTTCACGTACGGTTCGTAACGATTTAGATGTGCTGGTGCGGAACGAATGGGTGAAAAGCACCGGCGCCACTAAAGACAGGGATTATGAATTAACAGGTATAGGTAAAGAGCAACTGGCGAAATATGGATAATTTTCCAAATCCTCAGATAGCGCCGGAGATTTGGGTGGATGATTTTCCGAATAACACGGAAAATTTCCGAATTCCGGATGATGGCGCCATCAACAGGTTGATTTTCAAACCCTCCGGCGCCGGGATGTTTTGCCGTATATTTTCCGAATTCCGCGGCAGGCGCGGCGAATTGCGACAGGTGCTTTTCCGAATAATGCAAAAAATTTCCGAAAGGCGCCTTAATAAAATGCAGCACCGGCACCGCATTAAGCCGATGCTCTCGGTTGTTGACCTGGTGTTTTATCGGTGTTGTTATGGTGTTGTTCAAATTTGTAAGAATAAAAAATGACTGAAAAAAATAATCATATCGCAAATCAGTTACCAAAAGATTGGAAGTTGGAAAAATTTAATGAGATAGCTAATCTTATTAGAGGGGTTTCATACGATAAGCAATATGCTTTCAATAACGCAGATAAAGGATTAATACCATTAATGCGTGCAACAAATATTCAAAAAGAATTAGTGCTCGAGGAATTTGTTTACGTTCCTAAAAAATTAATAAAGGAAGAACAATTCATTAAAAAAGGTGATATTCTACTCGCCATGTCTAGCGGAAGTAAAGAGTTAGTTGGTAAAGCTGCGCAGGCTAAACAAGATTATCAGATTGGATTTGGAACCTTCTGCGGACTTATAAGACCCAATGATAAAATTGACAAAAAGTTTTTTGGTTATTTCTTTCAAACTAGAAATTATCGACATTATGTTTCGTCAATTTCAAAAGGAATTGGAATAAACAATTTGAGAAGAAATCATATTGAAGATTTAAAAGTTCCGCTTCCACCCAAACCCACACAACAAGCCATTGTTTTGAAAATAGAAGAACTCTTTAGTGAGTTGGACAAAGGCATAGAACAATTAAAAACTGCACAACAGCAATTAAAAACCTACCGGCAGTCTGTATTAAAATGGGCATTTGAAGGAAAGCTAACTAATGATGATGTAAACGATGGTGAATTGCCAAAGGGATGGAAGATGAAAAGTATTGATGAAGTTGCAACTGTTGGAACAGGCGCAACACCGTTAAAATCTAAAATGGAATATTATAACGGCAATATTCCTTGGGTTACTAGTGGAGCGCTAAATGATGGATATGTTAGAGAAGCTACGGACTTTGTTACCGAAAAGGCAGTGAGAGAAACAAATCTTACAATTTATCCAAAGCATACACTTCTTGTTGCTATGTATGGCGAAGGAAAAACAAGAGGTAAATGTTCTGAATTATTAATTGAAGCTTGCACAAACCAAGCTATTGCCGCAATTTATTTTGATGAAAAAGAAATACAGGTAAAGCCTT
>CAHJWG010000030.1 GCA_903642215.1 Sphingobacteriaceae bacterium
GAGGTTGGAAAGTTATTATTATATTGATCAGAAAAATGATCATTAGCATACAACATATTATAACTGCCAACAGCTGATAATGATGGCAACCAGCCGAATTTATAATAGCTTACATTTAAAAGTTGCAGATTTCTTTGAGCTGCCAATTGGCGATACTCTACCCTGTTTTCTACCTGCAATGTTTGGTTGGTATCAATAACAGCTTCCTGAACATACCGTGTTGAATCGTATTGCAGGCTCAACGGTTTTTCTCCCGGTAAACCCATCACCTGCTTTAAAAAGGCGGTTTTACTTTTAATGGCTTCCTGGGTTTGCTTACGGCTGGCTATCGAATTATTTAACGAAATGGTAGCTTGCTTATAATCTGTTTTGTCTGATACGCCTGCCTGATACCTGCTTAAAGCATCTTTTTGGCTCCGTTGCAGCCGTACAATATCTTCATTCAATATATCCAGTTGTTTTTCTGAGAGCAGTACATCAAAAAATGATTTACTAACATCGGCAACAACAGCAATCTGGCTCACCTCTGTCCCTTCTTTATAATATAGCCTGGAGTATTTAGCAGCACGTGAGGCCAGAAATACATCATTGTTATAGATAGTTTGGCTGGCCTGAAAAGTTACGCTTGTTACATTTTTTGCTATACCACCCACTGATGATGTTGGTGTTGTTGTGGATGTGCCGGTACCAGAAGTGCCACCGGTTGTTGTGCCGGTACCAACGCCTGTTCCTGTGCCTCCTGTATTTGTGCCGGTGCCACTTCCGGTTGAGGTTGATGTGCCGCCGGATGTAGCAAGCGTACGTGCTGCGCTTTGGAAATAATAATTGTAACTCCCGTTCGTTGTTAGTTGAGGCAGCCAACCTGAGAGGCCAATCCGGATATCACGTTCGTTAATTTGCTCGTCAATGGCGGCTTGCCTTACGGCCGGTTGGTTGCGTAACGCAAACTCTATACATTGCGTTAATGTTAAATTACTGCTAAGGGTATCAGTACTGGTTTGCGCCCAGGTACGGTTAGTTATTAACAGCAGAAATAAAAATAATGGGTAGTATGTTTTTTTCATGCAGGTGGTTGATGCTGTAGAAACACATATTTACAATATTAGTTTATCTAAAAAAAATAAACCTTAAAAAACTTACAATACCCAAACATAGAAGATTTTAACTTTGCCAAACGAATCTAAAACTACTTTTAGGGTAGAAAATATTTTGTTTTAGATTACAGGATAAAATAAATTTTTAATTAATTTGCCCGTTGGTATTTTATTACGCTACGTAATGATGTGCAAAAAAATTACACGCCAAGTATAAGTTATAAGCTTTTTCATGGTATTTTTACAAAAAATTTAAGCAGAGTTAATACATGGGTAAAAAACTACATGATAAAATCGCTCAGTTTACGGAGGCAGCTGCAGCCCGGGAAACAGGTATATATCCCTTTTTCAGGCCAATTGAATCTGGTCAAGACACTGAGGTTATTATCAATGGCAAGCGGGTATTAATGTTTGGATCAAACTCTTATTTAGGTTTAACCAATCATCCCGCTATTATAGAGGCTTCTAAAAAAGCTATAGACAAATATGGTACCGGTTGTGCTGGTTCTCGTTTTTTAAACGGAACACTTGATATT
>CAHJWG010000031.1 GCA_903642215.1 Sphingobacteriaceae bacterium
AAACTTACGGTCCGGATTTGACTTATGATGGGTACAAATTAAAAAACGGCCGCTGGCAGTATATAGAAAAACTGGATATGAAGAATGTACCAGATGCATCTGACGAAAAATATATTGAACCAGGAAAAAAGGCGGGTACTGCTAAAGTAAAACTTTCTGGGGTTAAAGGGAATTAGTAGCATTGTATATTTCTTGCTTTCATGCTTAATAAAACCTTTCGATTTAGAAGATAAATAGTATTTTAGAAAAATTTAACTGTTTTTCATGACTGACAACACGCTTATTGTACCTGCCAAGGCACCGGCTAAATTCCCTCGTGCAATTCCTTATATTATAGGTAATGAAGCGGCCGAACGATTTAGCTTTTATGGGATGAAATGCATCCTTACCCTGTTTTTAGTTGCGCAGTTTTTTAACCCTACTCATAATCCTGCCTTGCAAACAGTTGCCAATGCCAAAGCTAATGAAAGTACTCATTTTTTTATTGCTTTAGCTTATGCGCTGCCATTTATTGGAGGTTTAGTAGCTGATTGGTTTACAGGTAAGTACAAGATAATATTAAACATTTCTATTGTTTACTGCGTTGGTCATCTTTTCTTATCTATGTTTGATACCGATCTTACTTGGTTTCGATATGGTTTAATCCTGATAGCTGTTGGGGCCGGCGGTATAAAATCGTGTGTGTCTTCAAATGTGGGCGATCAATTTGATAAATCAAATGAAGAATTAATATCAAAGGTATATGGCTGGTTTTATTTTAGCATAAACGCCGGTTCTATGATATCTACCTTTTTGATACCGGTAATTTATCAAAATTATGGTGCCAAATGGGCTTTTGGCGTACCAGGTATTTTGATGGCATTGGCAACTATCATATTCTTTTTAGGCCGTAAAAAGTATGTACGTGTTCCGCCAAGCGGCATCAACAAAAATAATTTTGTTTTTATCTCACTTTATGCGCTGTTTAATATAAGTAAAAAGCAAAAAGGACAATCGTTGCTTGAGGTAGCCAAAAATAAATTTAATCCAGAGAAAGTTGAAGGCATAAAAGCAGTATGGCGTGTATTAGCAGTTTTTGCCTTTGTTCCTATTTTTTGGGCCATGTGGGATCAGTCTGAAAGTGAATGGGTTTTACAATTGGAACATTTAAACCGTAATATCAACTTGGGTTTTACCCACTTTACCCTGCTCTCGGCCCAGGTACAAACCGTTAACCCCATATTTCTTTTACTTTTTATACCTGTGTTTAATTATTGGGTTTATCCGTTTTTTGATAAAATAGGCATTAAAACTACACCTTTACGCCGTTTAGGCGCCGGCTTATTTTTAACAGGCTTATCTTTTGTGTTTATTGCTTTGATACAAGTGGGAGTAGATAACGGCGGACATCCAAGTGTCTGGTGGCAAATATTAGCTTTTATTGTATTATCGGCCGGTGAAGTTTTAGTATCAATAACCGGGTTAGAGTATGCTTATACGCAATCGCCAAAATCCATGAAAGGAACTATGTCTGCCATATGGTTATTAACTGTAGCTGCAGGTAACTTGTTTGATGTGTATGTTAATAACAGCATATCGTCCGGCGGATATTTTGCAAGGTTTACCGGTGCACATGCCGAGGCTAACTA
>CAHJWG010000032.1 GCA_903642215.1 Sphingobacteriaceae bacterium
CTCATAAAAAGTATTATTGCAACCAGGAAAACATTAACCGCTATACTTTAAGTGAACAGAAAGAAACTTTTTTAGATAAGCCATACAGTGAATTGGTAAAAATGGATTTGCCGGAAGTGTTGAATAAAACAATCAAACTATACCTCAAAACAACATTGCCGGTAACTGCTTTACCAAAAATTGATACCGGTAAACCAACATTGATTTATAACTCTTACAACCTTGACCCGCTCTGGAGAAAAGATGAAGATGTTAACCGCGTTTTATTATTGGAACCATCGCACTTTAAAAAGTTCCCGGTTAATGGTAAAGTGATTGAGTTTGTAATTGCCTTATCAAAAAACATAAAAAAGATACAGTTGTATTGTGGTGAAATAACAGCGCTTCAAAACATCTATGAACAAAACAACGCAGCAGAAAATTTTATATCAAAAGAACACCCGGCGTTCACACATTATCCCGGCGTAAAAGATGAACGCGACTGGATGTTCCCGGAAGTAACCGGTTACTTTAAATCATTCGGACAATTTTATAAAAAAGCCATGAAGCTTTTAAAGAAAGAAAATGCAAGGCATTAAAAAAGAAAACCTTCCGCAGAAAACCTGCATTGTTTGTAACAAGCCGTTTACGTGGCGAAAGAAATGGGAAAAGAACTGGAACAATGTAAAATATTGCAGCGAAAAATGCAGGCGTCAACACAAAACCAGGCAGGCATAAAAAAGCCCCTGCAAGAGCAAGGGCCCTCATTTTCTAATCAATCAAAACCTATTGTGTCATCAAATTCTGGCTTGCACTCAGCGGGCCGGCACCGGCACTGTTAAACGCCAGCATACTTATATTAAAATCTGTTTTAGGCGTAAGGTTATGCATCATCAGCTTATGGTTGGTATCAGCTTCCACAAACACTTTTATGTCGCCTACCGTTATTACAATCATGTTACCATCCTGCGTTACAGTAGCACCATTTTGTGCGGCGATAAATAAATAACCCTTTGCATCTGCCGCCTTGCTGCTAACGGTTACCGTGCCCGGCGCATTTTCTGCCACGGCGTGAAAATTTTCCAATGCACCCGGCGCAACCGGTGGCGCGCTTTCGCTTTTGGTAGGTTTAAAGCCGCCTTTTTGAATGATAACTTCATCGCCCTGCGCCACGCTGGTAACGTAGTTGGCGGTGGTTTTAAAAGCGGCGTTCCAGTTTTTCTCCGTTGTAATCAACTCTGATTTGGCAATGTGATTGCCGGTTTGCGCATCGGTAACGCCTTTGGTAAGCACCGCATTTAAATCTTGTAGGTCAGTAACTGCAATGGGCAGCGCTTTAAACTCGTCTGCATACGTTTCCAGGTTAGTGGTAACGCCTGTACCAAAATTTGGTTTAAGTTCTACGTTTAAGTTTGTAAACTCGAGTGAGGCTTTTGATTGGATTTTCATAAAACAAGTTTTTTGTCTGAAGTATAAATTTATTCATGTATTTGGTTATTGCATTACGCAACTCATTCAATTTATAGCGGTAAAAGACAGATTTTCGCCGGTTTTGATGTTTTTACTATCCCGGAATTATTTTGGGGCTCCTGTTTAGTGATTTAAGGACCCCGGAATTATTTCCGGGAAGGTATTTGACGGTTTG
>CAHJWG010000033.1 GCA_903642215.1 Sphingobacteriaceae bacterium
AGGTTTTACTATGGTTAGGTTGAATGGCAGCATTGCGGAAATTTTCACGGACTGGATACACAAATCCTACCCCGACAGGGCCGAAAAAGTGCTAAACATGATAAAATCGTGCCATGACGGTAAGCTGAACGACAGTGATTTCGGTCGGCGAATGAGCGGCGAGGGCCAGGTGGCGGAGTCAATACACCAATTGTTTAAAATGGCCTGCAACAGATTTTTAGCGGGTAGAGAAATGCCTGAGTATAATTATGATGTGTTTGTCCCTAAGGGAGGGAGGCAGAAAACCTTATTTTAGCAGCTGGTTTTTCTCGTCGAAGTTCTTTTTCCGGCTTTTAGTAATGACCTTTTAGCGATGTAATGTATACGATTTGATCAATCACTTTGTAAACCATACGATGTTCAGAATTAATCCTGCGGGACCAGTATCCTGTTAATCGATGCTTTAATTGTTCCGGTTTCCCAATACCATCAAATGGTGTTTCTTTAATCGATTCAATTAATTCAAATATTTTTTTGTGATTGCTTTATTTCCCGACTTGATGTGAAATCTAAAGTCCTTATCAGCTTCGATAGAAAATTTTACAAGCATAAGTTTTTAAGCTGTTCGGTTGTATATTCAACCACCCGGCCCGCCTTAATATCTTCTCCTCCGCGTTCAATTTTTTCGACAAATTCTTTTCCATAAAGGCTAACCGCCTTTTCTCTATCGTTCAGTTCTGCCGGCTTAAAGTTGACATCTAATGCTTTTAAAACAGCTTTTATAGCTGCTAATTGCTTTTTATTATTGGGGTGTACTATTAATGTTTCCATGTAGATATAAATAAGTGGGTATCATTAGTTAAGTTAGTTTTTTTACTTAAGTGTTATGATATCTATGATTAGTCACTGGCATTATTGTTTATGTTTATATAAAGATAAACTTTTAATCTTTATCTGTAAAGATTAACTCCTTACCGTAGAAAGATTACAGCAAAAAGTGATTCACTATCAAATAAATCGTACATTCGAAGTATGTTAACATTACCAGTAAAACTAGCCTTTGATGATATCATGGCTTCCCTTTCAACCTTAGATAATACCGAAAGAACGAAACTTCAGAATGCCCTTTTTGATCTTCAAAACGATTTAGATCTTCACCAGGCTATCAGCGAAGGGCTCGACGATTTAAAAAACGGCAGGGTTAGTTCACATAATCTTGTTGTGAACGAAATCAAGGAAAAACATGGTGTATAATAATCCGGTTTATTACAGTTTTTTTTCCAAACTATCTGATTTAAAATAACTCCACCAGCCGCTCTAAAGACATTCCCCGTGATCCTTTAATCAGGATCGTTGAATTTTTGACAGGCCCGGCTTTTAAAGCTGTTACTGCATCGTCGGTTGTCTTATAGAAACTTATTTTTTCATCCCCGAACGATGGATTATGGACTATGGACTTCCCCGCTTCATAAAAATCCTTCCCGATAAAAATCCGTTCGTCAATCGGTGTTTCCGTGGCCTTTTTGATAACGGCTTCATGTTCTTTTAACGACCCGTCACCCATTTCGAACATATCG
>CAHJWG010000034.1 GCA_903642215.1 Sphingobacteriaceae bacterium
ACATGTTACAAGAAACATGGATGGACATTATACCTAACGAGCGCCGGGAAAATGGGCCGTTTCTTAATCTCGAAGACTTCGTTAAGCGCACAGGAATAAGCCTGGAGCAATGCATAGTTTTAATAAGGGTAGGAGCATTGCGGTTCACCGGCGAAAGTAAAAAGGCATTGCTTTGGAAGATTCATTTATTAATTGGTAATAAAATAAAAAAGAATTCTAACGCCGAGCTTTTTTGCCTCGAAGCTAAAAATTACACTTTGCCCGTTTTGGTTAATAGCGATTTAGAAAATGCTTACCATGAGTTGGAAATATTAGGCTACCCTCTTAGTCTTTCCATGTTTGATTTGCTTGCAACTGATTACAGGGGAGAGGTTGGCGCTACTGATCTGTGTAACCACGTAGGCCAAATTGTAAAAATGGTGGGTATGTTCGTCTGTGAAAAAACCGTACACACCAAAAATAATCAACGAATGTGGTTTGGCAACTTTATTGATGCGGAAGGCAATTTTTTCGACACCGTGCACTTTCCTAATCGCACTCCGAATTATCCCTTCGCAGGCGCTGGCTGTTATCTTATGATGGGGAAAGTCGTTGAGGAATTTGGATTTACAAGCTTAGAAGTAGTCAGGTTTGCAAAACTACCCATATTAAGAAACCCTATATTGGATTAGGACATGGACAGATTAAAAATTGAATGCGAAATATTATCCGTGAATACAGAAATTCAGTTGGACAGAAAATCGCTGCCTGATGAACCGGGTCCAACTTTCATGCTCTCTGTAAATGGTTGTTTTAATGGATACCTTACAAAACAAAAAAACGGCAGTTATAGGCCTGTTGGGGACTTTAACTTATCCGAAAAAGATGTTCAAAACATTAGCGACCAAATCAAATTAATCTCCCAGACGTAATAAAAAAAGGGAAGCTTTTTTTAAAGCTTCCCCGGATCGGCTATGAATGTTTAACATCCACTATAATTAAGAGGGAAAAAATCACGTTAATTTTGCACCGGCTTCATGGGTTAAACTATTAAACTAACTTGGGACAGCTGTTATTGTTTGGTTTTATCTTTTAGCGGTTTATTTGATTCGACACAGTACCAGTCACTCGTAAGTGGAACATTCCTCAGCCATTTGTTTCTGTCTGTGTTCCAGTAATCCAGTTCTTCGTTAAAAAAACGATAAGTTTCTAAAACACCCCTATCCAAAACCAAATCGGAATTTAATTTTAGAAAATCTTTGATAAAGAACTTTTCATAAATGGTCTCTATTACGGGATTAACAAGAATGTCGTCATCAACTTTAACAATCATAAAGGCAATTACGGTTGGTCTATCCTTAGCATTTACTGAAAAGGATACCCTGGCCAGTAAGTTGCTTTGATAAAGCATAACTTCAATTTTTCGGAAACGCATGTCACCGCCACTTCCAACAGTATGGGAAGCACTTACGACAAAATCAACAACCGAAATGATTTCGTCATCTTTAAAACTATTAAAATCCCTGGTATATACCATTGCAAAATGTGTACGGCCACAACAAGATTAT
>CAHJWG010000035.1 GCA_903642215.1 Sphingobacteriaceae bacterium
CGGGTATGCGCCTTGCTAATAGCATCTTATCGATTTTCATAATGGGCAGGTACCCAATGCCTGCCGCCATAAGGACCAACATTGTAGTGGCCGCGAACATACAGGCCGCCTCTTTCTCTAACTACACATGAGCTTAAACTTACAGCGCTTACTGCTATCAGTATGAAATATTTTAAAGTTTTCATAATTTCTGTTTTTAATTATATAATACAGACCCTGATTTTTAAAAAAGGATTAAAATATTATAATTGTTTTACCATTAAACCTTTAAGTACAAATTCAGGTATCTAGTACAAACGAAACATATGGGAAAAATTAACTTTATCAGTACTTGCCTTAGCTATCGGGGCAAATGTTTACGAAAAGTCAGCACATCCTAAAAAGGATCATACGCAACTTCCAAAGCCTTTATTGGCCCGGTTAAGCCTTACCCCGGAGCAACAAACTAAGGTAACCGCTATTTTAAAAGGTAAGCCTTGTGATTGACACCCTGGTTAAAAAGGCACGCGTTGGACACCAAAGGATGACTGCGGTTAAAATAAGAAGTGCCGCAACAGAAGCAGACGACCAGTTATACACAGTTTTACTAAAGAACAGCAGTTGGTTTACGCAAAATGGATCCTTGACCGCCGCGCCAGAATGATAAAGATGGAGAAACCGGCGCCTGTTATGTAACTTAAGTTAAACAGGTTGGTATTATGAAATTACAGATCAGAGTAGTTTGTTGGCCGTACAAATACACTTACAACTTTTGATACATTGTTTTGATATTGCGGTAAACCGCTGATTTTTTTATAATCGATGCCAAAATCGGCCCAGTGCTTATCGCGGTCGGCCTTATTTTCATAAGTGGTAAGGTACATCAGGTTAGGCATATGGCTGCCGGATATTACCTGCGCGTAAAAAACAGCGTTAAAATTCAATTTACTGAATATTGCAATCTCAGCATCGTTAAACATACCTATTTTATTAAGGGAAATGTTTTCGGTAGCACTTTCATAACTCCGTAATTCGTATACGCGTTCATTTTTAGGTGCATTGAGTTTGGGTATGTAAAATTCCGGTGCGTTTTTCATGGCCGTTAATAAAACAGATTCCAGGCGCACGTATGGCGCTTTGTTATAAACAGCATTTAAATAAGCTTTGCCGGTTTCCTGGTATTGCTGGTCTTTGATAAGTTTACCATCAAGTTCCATAAAGTCGCTTGTTTTTTTAAAGGGCACAAACACATATATTAATTGTTCGGCCGTATCGGCTGCCAGCGGTTTAAAAACACCTACTGCCGTTATACCCGCACGGTGCAGTGCCGGGATGTAAGCATCCTGCAAATACACATCAATCATATCCTGCTGTGCCTTGCCTTTTAAATGGTATATTTTTAACTGATACAGATATGGATTGCTTTTAGCAAAACCCATTGTTGCTATTTGAAAAAGTATAATAAAAGCACTGAGCTTTATATAGGCAGGTATGTATTTATTTAACATGATATATGATTTTTATAGTAAAGAAAACAA
>CAHJWG010000036.1 GCA_903642215.1 Sphingobacteriaceae bacterium
AAAATAAAGCTAATGTACAACCGTACAAAGGTGGAGGTTTATAGTGAGCATGAGATCATAGCGGTTCATGTACGCTCGTTTGGTAAGGAAAAATATATACAGAACGAAGATCACCTCGCCTCCTGGCACCGATATCCCACAGAATGGAACCCGGAAAAATTTATTGCCGATGCTGCACTTATTGATGCAGTGGTAGTAGAGTATATTAAAAAAGTACTGGCCAGGAATGAGTACCCGGAAAAAAATTACCGTGCCTGCCAGGGTATTATCAATTATAAAAAACGTGTTGGAGAAACAAGGCTTATCAATGCCTGCAAACGTGCTGAAAGTTTTAACGTGTACAACTTTGGCATCATCGAACGCATATTAAAATCAAAAGCAGATTTTATTCCATTAGATGATGAACCCAAACCCACAGACAGCAATAACATGCCACTACATGATAATATACGTGGAGAAGATTATTACCAATAAAAGTAACATTTTTAATCACTGCGCTTCTATTCCCCCTTCGGGGGTTAGGGGGCTTAAAAAACAAAAAACAATGAACAAAGAAAGTTTAGAAAAGATGAGCCGCATGCGGCTTTTAGGAATGCACCAGGCATTTAAAACAAGTATCGAAACGGAACTTCCACAAACCTTTACTAATGATGAACTGGTGCATCACTTAGTCATCAGTGAGTGGGATGACAGACAATACCGCAGTGTACAACGAGGGCTTAAAAATGCCAACTTCCGGTACCGTGCCAGTATAGAACAATTAGATTATACAGAAGGAAGAGGCTTAGATAAAAATCAGTTGCAGCGTTTATCATCTTGTGAGTTTATTAAAAAAGGTGAAGACCTTTTTATTACAGGAAGTACAGGAACGGGTAAAAGCTTTTTAGCATCCGCCATCGGCCAGCAAGCCTGCCTGATGGGTTACAAAGTTTTATATACCAACACTGCAAAACTCATGTCGCATTTAAAAATGGCCAAAGCAGATGGCGCTCATTTAAAAGAATTAACCAGGATAGAAAAACAAGATGTCCTGATATTAGATGACTTTGGTGTTCAACCCTTCGATGCCGGAAGCAGGGCATTACTTTTAGACATCATTGAAGACCGGCATGGTAAACACACCACTATCATTACAGCACAGTTACCGGTAAAAAAATGGCATGAAGTAATCGGTGAAAAAACACTTGCCGATGCTATACTCGATCGAATCGTTCATCAATCTATACGAATAGAACTTTATGGTGAATCGTTGCGAAAAAAACAAAAAACAAATACAGAAACAATGGAATCATTTTTATAAAAAAAACGGGCAAAAATTTATCGTTATTTTTGTTCTACAATACAACAGTTCTTTATCTATTTTTTAGTCCTCTTTAGCAGGCTTTTTTTAGGACCTTTTTGAAATCGTTTTTTAGGGGGTCAATTTGAAATGGCGGAAGGGGGTCAATTTAGCCGGAATTTACACTATACCAATAGAAATC
>CAHJWG010000037.1 GCA_903642215.1 Sphingobacteriaceae bacterium
GTATAGGCAACATGTTTTCTTTTAGGAAAGATGCTTTTTCGCGCTCATTAGGGTATACGGCCCAGTCCCAGTGCTTTTTATTGCTCCAGTAAGTGGCGTTTTTAAAAGCAGGGGCAAGGGCTTCGCCGGTGCGTTCAACCGCGCCGCCAACATGATCAAAATGAAGATGGGTTAAAAAAACATCGGTAACATCATTTCGATGAAATCCCAGTTTTTGCAATGAATTATTTAGCGTAGCATTGCCATGCAGGTAATAATGGCTAAAGAATTTTTCGCTTTGTTTATTACCAATACCAGTGTCTATTAATATTAGGCGCTTACCATCCTCCACCAACAAACAGCGCATAGCCCAGGTGCACATATTGTTAGCATCGGCAGGATTTGTTTTTTGCCAGATGGCTTTAGGTACTACACCAAACATGGCGCCCCCATCTAATTTAAAAAAGCCGGTATCTATGGTGTGTAATGTCATTAGTATGATCTAATCATATTATTCGAAAATAAAGAATATAATAGACTTAAAGCTAAAAGATCAAAAGCTTACTGCTTTTTGCTTTCAGCCTAACTGACTATCTTTGCAAGGCATGAGCAAAACAATAACACCTTATCAGGATAACACAGTTACCAAAAAGCAACAGGTGGCTGATATGTTCAACAACATTGCCAAAACTTACGATTTCCTAAATCATTTCCTGTCGCTTGGAATAGATATTATCTGGCGTAAAAAGGCTATTAATGAATTAAAAAATGATAAACCTGCCTGGATATTGGATGTGGCGACAGGTACCGGCGATTTTGCGTTCGAGGCCTTGTCTGTTTTGAAGCCACAAAAGATTGTCGGGGTGGATATTTCACAGGGAATGCTGGATATAGCCGAACAAAAAATAATAAAACGTAACCTTTCCAATCAATTTGAAGTAAAATTGGGTGATTCGGAAAAATTGCCTTTTGCCGATAACGAGTTTGATGCAGTTACAGTGGCTTACGGAGTAAGAAATTTTGAAAATCTGGAAATTGGTTTGGCTGATATGCTGCGGGTATTAAAACCTGGCGGTAAATCGGTAATCCTGGAGTTTTCAAAGCCTAAAGGATTCCCCGTAAAGCAATTGTATAACTTTTATTTTAACTACATTACTCCCGGTATTGGTAAAATATTTTCTAAAGATTCCCGCGCGTACAGTTACCTGCCAGAATCTGTCGCAGCTTTTCCGGATGGGAAAAACTTTGTGAACCTTATGGATAAAGTAGGGTTTAAGAATACCAAAAATCGCTCTATGGCGTTTGGTATCTGTTCAATTTATACCGGGACTAAATGAATAAATTAAGAGGCCTGCTTGTTTTAACTGCTATATTTTCGGCAAATACCCTTTTTGCGCAAGCGGTTGTACATGCCTGGGCCAGCGGCGCTGATGAGCGCGATCTTAGTTTTGGTTTTACTTTCCAATACGTT
>CAHJWG010000038.1 GCA_903642215.1 Sphingobacteriaceae bacterium
TATATTAAACTCAGAAAAATGAAAAAGATAAACAATAATGTTTTAATAGTTGCAATATTGATTTTTACACTTGCGGCAAATTTTGTTTACGGACAAAAAAAGACAAAAGTACCTAATCAGAATTCGGTAGCTGATCAAATAGCAATTGCCAATTTGATGAATGGCTGGATACACCGTGATTTGGGTGAATGGGATGCGCTGCGTAAACTCTTCCATCCTGATGGCATTATTGAATTGAGTTGGTTTGAAGGTAAGTTCAGTGACTTTGTGGATGCCTCAGCTCGAATGGGAGAATCGGATGCAAGAAGTACGCATTTTATTGGCTCTCCGATAATTACTTTCAATGGTAATAAAGCAATTTCCGAAACCAATGTGATTGCTACAGGTGAAAATCTAAAACTGGGATACGGTAGCTCACAGTATTTTCGCTTTTACGATATGTTAGAAAAGCGTAATGGAATATGGAAGATATTAAAACGTCAATCTATATACGATATGGGAACATTTATCTTTCCCCGAGGTTTTGTTGAAATTGATTCGACAATTCTGAATCGTTATCCGCACGAATATGCTCCACTGGCTTATATGTTAGAGAAGAGCGGGTTTCCTCTTAAGCGTGTGTTTGCCACCAAAGGAAGTGAATTGGAAAAGCGTATGAAAATGGAAGCAAAGAAATGGCTGGAAAATAAGGATAAAGAATAATGAACGTATTGATGTAACGCCTGAGTAACCTAAACTTGTTTTAGGAAGTAAATAATGTTCCTGCCTACTACGAGTAATTGTTTTCGGGCTAGCAAAGAAAAACCGACCACTTGAACTGAAAAACTTTTAAAACTATAATATGAAAAGAATCATCACCATAGAGGAACATTTCGATACACCTCAGGCAGCACAGTTGTTTAATGAACACTTTGGTCCGGAAATGCAAAATCCGAAACCGACCTATGAAAAATTGATTGATTTTGAGAATCGCATACGCTATATGGATGCCAATGGGATTGATATGCAAATATTGTCCGATGCAGGAAATTCTCCGCAAACGCTTCCCGGGGAATTGGCTGTTTCAGCTTGCAAGGATATAAATGATTTTTTAGCTACAGTGGTTCGGAAATACCCAACGCGGTTTGCTGGTTTGGCAACATTGCCGGCGGACAAACCGGAAGCTGCTGCTGAGGAATTGAAACGAAGTGTGACCGAATTAGGACTCAAAGGGGGGCTAATTTCAGGCACTGTAAACGGGCAGTTTTTGGATAATCCTAAATTTCTGCCAATTTTTGCAGAAGCTGAAAAATTAGACGTGCCATTGTATTTACACCCGGGTTATCCAACAAAAGAAGAACGGGATCTGTTATTCAAGAGCGAAGCTTATTCAAATATGGTAGGTGCACTTATATCAACATTTGGTTGGGGCTGGCACA
>CAHJWG010000039.1 GCA_903642215.1 Sphingobacteriaceae bacterium
AAAACTAATTTTTTTTCTTTTGCTTTTTCAAGTGCTTGAGTTAAACTTTTTTGATAATCAATTTTTTGACTGTAAACCGTGCTGAACAGCAATATATTTATAAGGCTAAAAAAATATATTTCATTTTAAAAGGTTTACAGGTTATTATTTGTTAATACCTGCAACTTAAATAAAAACGGACTTTGTACAACTATATTTTTTGAAATATTTATATGCTAATATAGTAACAAGCTTCAAACACATGGCCGTGTTCCAGTTTTTGAACACCTTCTTTCTTTTTAAACTCTACGGGTGCACCGGCTATATCGGCATGGCCTAACCATGGTTCAATACAAACAAAGTCCGACCCTGTTTTGGCCCAGATACCCAGGTAAGGAAAATGCGGAAATTGTACCGAAATACTATTACTATGCTTATGGCTCCTGATAGTTATCTGATGCGATTTCAGGTGTTTAAATATCAGTGCATCGTTTAAAAAAAGTTCACGGGTAAGCTGCAGGTTTTTACCATCCAGTTTTACCGGTCTTGTTTCGCCGCTTAAAAAACCGTCTGCGGACAACAGGTGCTCTACCAGCGGTTCTTCAGTTTCAAATTCAAGATAATAATCTTCGTACTGCTCATCTTTATGAAAAGGGACGTTAAAAGCCGGGTGGCCGCCTACCGAAAAATAAATAGCATTATCATCCAAATTAATGATTTTAAAAGTTACCCGAAGCGCATTATCAATCAAATCATATATCACATGCAAATCAAACTTGAACGGATAAATAGCCATGGTATGATCGCTGTAAGGCAGCGAAAACTTGGCGTGTGCAACTTCGGCATCCAGCACCAAAAATTCTGAATGCCGCGCAAAGCCATGCCGTTGGAGGATCGTATACGGTTTGCCATCTACAATGATCTGATTATTGATTAACGAACCAATAATGGGAAACAGGTTAGGCGCGTGCCACGGCCAGGCTTCGGCAGCCTGCCATATTTGCTCAACACCTGTTGCTTTATTAATTAATGATGATAGCTGCGCACCGGTACTATCAATTTCAGCTTTAAGGTATTCGTTTTCAATAGTGGTCATATCTGTTGCAAAGGTTTGTGCCAAGATACCAAATACAACATTTTAATCGTCATCAAGTTTCTTTTTCTTTTCTAATATCACAAAGGCACTGCGTTTTGGGGCGGGCATTAAAGCATCCTCGCCCTTAACATATTTCCAGATTACCTCGTTCAAATCCAGATCAGGCACTTGGTCTTCCTTTGCAAAGTTAAACATATTTGAACGGCGGCTGCTTTCATTTACTGCTACGTTGCGTTTTTCAAGATCAGATTGTGCGGGCTTGGTTGTATAGGAACTAAAATCGGGTTTATCAGTAAAGCAGTCAAACAGGGGCATGGCTGCTGCATCATACTGGCTCA
>CAHJWG010000040.1 GCA_903642215.1 Sphingobacteriaceae bacterium
TTATGTGATAAAACAGATAATGTTGAATCACTTGAATTTGCTGCAAACTCGCACACCTGTCAGTTTGAAAACATCCCGCTCAAGGCACCGAACATGCGAAATGTAAAATCTAAAATAACATCGTGAATGGCTCCAATCATGGGGAATTCTAAATTTAAAACCATCGGAAACGGCGACAATTGTGAAAAATCCTAAAACTCAAATGCGTGAATGCCATTGACCGCGCAAAATCTCAAAGACACATGTAAAATGGAAGTGTGAAAAACATGTAGAACAGAGACGACCGCGCACAGCTTGAAGTCTGAAAACACCAGAAACGGCAGGGATAACGTAAAATTAATTCATCGTTTATGAAACATCAGCAATGGCGACTATTGCACGAAATTTTATGCAAACGCCGCTTTTCACGTTGAAATGTTAGTCTCAAAACATCAGAAAAAGTGCGTGTAACGTTAAGTCTAAACACATAGCGGTACTTTTCCATTTCGCGGCGCAAATCTCGCCAAACGGAATCTTTGGCGACAAACGGATTTTTTGGCGACAAAACACAGTATACACATAAAAAGAGGTAATACATATTAGTTCTAAGAAATTTTTAATTTGGAGGCATGAACATTTTAACATCGTTGCAAACCGTTTCGACGTTTTAGCAAAGAATCTACACAAACCTCTCGCATGTAGTTATTCCAGTCCACAACGGTTCCGTGACTGATTTCCAACTGCTTTTCACACCATTTAATTGAAGTTAATTCTTCGCTCCAAGCATAAATAAACCTCAAACATACAATTTCATTTCATGATTTTTATCACAAATAGCAATTTTAGGCAAAACGCCCTTCGCTTGAAAGAATCTAACAGATTCTTCCTCTGTTTTGGGCAAATCCCAAATTTTCATAGGTTTTTCATCCATTTTTGACGTATTAGGAAAAAAACGTTACTGCGAATAGCCGCGACTTCTTTTGAAAATGGCGATTAAAGGTTACCATTGGAATTATTCCGTTTGGCGGCGATTATACATTTTTGGCGATTATACATTTGAAATGGAAAAGTACTATTTAGTACTTTTCCATTTCGCGGGTGCAAATCTTAGGCAAAAATTAGGCGATTAAAGGTTACCATTGGAATTATTCCGTTTGGCGGTGGTTGTACGTTGTTGGCGACTTTATCGCTTGCACCCGCAAAATGGAAAAGTACCCACATAGCTTGTGCTCTGACATGGCTGGATGCAAACGTGGCTTGCAAATGTAAAAACAATCATCGGTGAGTCTTTTCAGGTAAAATTTTTAGTCTCAAAACATCGGAAAAGGTGCCTGACACACAAAATCTCAAACACAGCTTGCTCTGCATGGCTTGTTAATGTAAATACTATCAGCAGTGAACATACTGAATTTTATATAGA
>CAHJWG010000041.1 GCA_903642215.1 Sphingobacteriaceae bacterium
TCCTTATTGGCTATATTTTTCCCCAACGAGGAATAAAACCGATGCGTTTTTCCACCACCACGCGCCGGGGGGCCTCCACGGCCATCAAAAAATATAACGCGTATCCCGTGTTCTTTGGATATGCGGGTTAGTTCCTCTTTGGCCTTATAAATCCCCCAGTTTGCCATGAGATAACCCCCATCTTTAGTTCCATCAGAAAATCCGACCATAATGGTTTGAGATTCATTTCTTCTTTTCAGATGTGCCCGATAATCATTGTTTGTATACAGAATCTCCATAATGCCTGCTGCATTATGCAAGTCATCCACTGTTTCAAAAAGCGGTATTATGTCCACACAGATCTGATCTTTTTTCCAACCGGCCAGCAGAAAAAGAGCAAATACCTCCATCACATTTTTAGCGCTGTTGCACTGGCTGATAATATATCGATTGCATCCCGCTTCGCCATTTTTTTCCTGAATGGTTTTCACTTCGCGGACACTAGCCAGTGTGTCTTCTGTCATTTCATCAATAAAAGGAATTTTTGAAACAGGTTTCAGATGGGTAAGGACCTTGATTTTTTCCTTTTCGCTCAATGATTCATAATTATCAGGAAAAATTTCATCTCTTGCGCTTATGAATTTAAGCACCTTTTCATGCACCGTGCTTTCCTGACGTAAATCCAATGTAGCGAAGTGCAATCCGAAAATTCGCATTTTGCTGATGAAATTATCTACGAGATTCAGGAATAATCCATTATTCTGATAAATAAGTATTTCCCGAATCTTAAGCATCGACTTCAACATTTCATTGTAGTGAAAAGGTTTTGAAGGATCCGGCGTAAAAAGTTCCTGATATAATTTTTCTTCCCAGTCAGCGATAATAACGTCCACTTCCTTAAAAGTCAGTCTGCGTTTCAAACGGCGAACATCGAAATAATAGCATCGCAGAAGTGCTGCCCTTAATGTTTCTGCAACCCGAACGGTTGTCTCTGTTTTTACAAAGGGATTTCCGTCCCGGTCTCCACCTGGCCAAAAACCCATTTGAATGACCGGATTCTGATCACTGACTGCATTGGGGAACTGAGATTTAAGCGAAGACAGTATTCTTCCCGCTGCATGATAAAAAACATTTTCCAGATACCATATGAGGCTGACTGCTTCGTCGTAGGGAGTGGGTTTTTGCTTTTTCAGAAAAGGCGTTTTCCCCAACTGCTGCATGAAAGTATTTATCTCCGCCGCATTATTCTGAATAACGGCCCTTGAAAGATCATTTATAATTCCCAAAACCGGGCCTGGATAAAACTGCGTAGGATGAGCTGTTAAAACAAGGCGAACGGCGTAATCGCTGAGTTTTTGTTTCAGTTCCTGTTCTTTTTCATATTGAATTACTTCAGAAGAAA
>CAHJWG010000042.1 GCA_903642215.1 Sphingobacteriaceae bacterium
TGACGAAGCCGCGGATTACGCCGGTAAATTAACTGCCGGTATTAAACAATACGAAGTTGTAAGTTTTGTAAAGGATCAGGCTGCTTATAATACCGCTGATCTGGAAAAGGTAATTAGCAACTGGACACGCTATTTTGACAAACTGGAAGGTGGGGTAGGAAGCGAACCCAAATTTCCGATGCCAAATAACTGGAAGTTTTTGATGCGTTACGCCTTTTTAATGCAGGATAAAAACATTGCCAACGTTGTAAAACTTACCCTTAAAAAAATGGCCTATGGCGGAATATATGACCATTTAGGCGGGGGCTTTGCCCGATACTCAGTGGATAGGCGCTGGCATATCCCGCATTTTGAAAAAATGCTTTACGATAACGCCCAACTAATAGGCTTATATGCCGAGGCTTATACCTGGCAACCTGATGAACTATACCGAAATACTGTTGATGAAACCATAAAATTTATCCAGCGGGAATTAACATCGCCCGGTTACGGTTTTTATTCGGCGCTTGATGCGGACAGTGAAGGGGCAGAGGGTAAATTTTATAGTTTTACTAAAACAGCAATTGAAGACATGTTAGGTGAAGATGCCGCTCTGTTTTGTATTTATTATAACATTACTGATGAAGGTAACTGGGAAGAAGAAGCCACTAATATCTTTTTCCGTAATAACGATGATAATTTATTAGCTGAAAAATTAGGTATTAGCTTAAATAAATTAATAAAAGTTATAAGACAATCCAAACAAAAATTATTGGCCGAACGCAGTAAACGCATCCGCCCCGGATTAGATAACAAAATACTGGCATCGTGGAATGGGTTAATGTTGAAAGGTTTATGTGATGCGTATAAAGCTTTTAATGAACAAAAACACCTTGACTTTGCTTTAAAAAATGCAGGTTTCATTGCCGATAATTTAATAAATAAATCAGGCAAATTAAACCGTATTTACAACTCTCTCTCCAAAGGAGAGGGCCGGGGTGATGTTACTTTCTTAGATGATTATGCCAACGTTATAGATGCTTTTACAGCCTTATATGAAGTTACTTTTGATATAAAATGGATTAACCATGCTAAAATTTTAACAGATGATGCTATTAAAAACTTTTATTCTGTTGAACAGGGAATATTTTATTATACCGCTGAAAGTGATGAACAGCTGATTGCCCGTAAACCGGAAATTATGGATGGAGTGATCCCGTCATCAAACTCAGTAATGGCACGTAACCTGAAAAAACTGGGCTTGTTGTTCGGGGAGGAAAACTATACCGCCATTTCTTCTCAATTGTTAAAAAACATTTTTCCGCTGATCGCCAAATACGGTTCATCTTA
>CAHJWG010000043.1 GCA_903642215.1 Sphingobacteriaceae bacterium
GTCTGTAGTGGCCATGCTTAACGAAATATCTGTAGCAATTAAAAAACTACGTACTGTTTTAGTTTTTTTAGCCGGCTTCCCCACATACCGTGGGGAAGAGGCCGCCGCTAAAAGCGATAACCAGCAAATGGTTAATGCGGCCCATGTCAAAATATTTTTGCGGCTAACCCACGCCCGCCCTTTTATACGCTGCTTAGATACAGTTGCCGCTCTCTGAAAAAAAGGCGCAATAAGCCCGCTGCTTTTTTTACGAAAAGACGGCAGAATAACATACACCACTAATGGTAGTGCAGCCAGCCAAAAGACCCACTTGTAGGCAATTTCAAACTGCATGTGCATGTCTTTTATGTGTTTTGATCCATTGCTTTACCTTATTGGTAAACCCCAGCGCATTATCTGCCGAAATCAATTTTTCGGGTTGATATATGGTTTGATCGAGTAAAATTTCATCATTTGCATCAAAAGATTTTTTGCGCCAGGTACTATTAATAAACTCGATCCATTGGCTTTGCCGTAAGCCTGCTACATTTTGCCGGCCATAAAGGCTCATTGCGATACGTTTGGTCAGCATATAGGCCTCATAAACCAACAGATCAAAAGCTTGTATGTCTGTATATTTTTTTTCGGTACTGAGCAATAATAACAGTGCCTGTTTACGGTAGCGGTTTTGTTGATAGTATTTTATCAGCAGCACAATTAAACCAGCCAGTAATAACAACAGCAGTATGCCAACTACATACCAACCGGGCGTGGCAAAGGTGAAGGTTACCGGTATAGGTTCTATTAACTTTCCAACTTGATCATCAATTGCATTCATATTATCATCAGGTAAGTCTTAAATCATTTCCTTAATATCTTTCCCATCAAATGCATAACCTGGTCTTCAATAGATTCTTCGGTATTAAAAAAAACTATAGGGATGCGGTATGGCCTAAATTCTTCCAGTAAATGCTGCTGCAGATCTGCAAAACTATCCGCATACTTTTTGCCCCGGTTTTGTTTGTTGTTTTGCCAACTGATCTGGTGTTTACCATCGCTTAAAATTATTTTGCCATCCGGTAATGCTCTGTCAAACTCATCGTAAATATGTATTAGTATCACATCATTGTGCTGGCTTATTTTAAGCAGGGATTGACGGGACTGGTCATCTATATTCGAAAAATCGCTTATTACAATTACCACGTAATCATGCGTGATAGCATTTTGCGTTTTTTGCAATGCGTTGTTTAATTGTTGGGTATTTAGCTTAAGTAACTTACGCAGTGGCAAAACTTTGTTACGGTTTATGATGCATTGCAAAAAATGCTGAACCTGTGCCTT
>CAHJWG010000044.1 GCA_903642215.1 Sphingobacteriaceae bacterium
TGTAAAAGCGGGGGGGTAACTCTTACCGGCAGCAACAGCATCTTTTTTTAACGGTGATCATGTTACAAATGTAAAAAGTTTTAAATAATCTACAAATCGGTAGACTTTTTTTAAACACTTCTTCCATTGTTTTTTGAATTTTAATTTTTAACAATCAGGCAGAGGCCGGATGGTCAGGCAGGATGCGCAAACTCATTGTACCTTTATGTTAAGGCACTGTAACTTAACAATAAAACAACGGAACTAAAATTTACGATACCCTTAGGAGCCGTTCAACATTAGCCAGCCTGCATTCAAACTTGCTTTCGCGCTCCTCAATTGCCTTTAAACGGGTATCTAACTGGGTCAGTGTGGATAGAACTTCTTTAATTTCTTTCAGTTTGTAGCAATCCGTTCGTTAAGACCTGCTGCTGCTGCCATTATTTAATAGATATACTTATAAAATCCTTAAGTATATCGTTGGGTTCTTTGATTTGATAGGCAACTTCTTCCACACGGCGATTGGTTTCTTTGATTTGATAGGCAACTTCTTGTACGCTGAGATTTGTTTCCTTTATTTGGGCAGTAACATCTTTTACCTGTGATGTCGTCTCGTCCTGCTTAATAAGCATCTCAGAAATTATCAATGCAAGTTCTTTATCCATGATTCAAATATAATTAAATGCGGTTATCTACCTAAATAGATCAAAGAGTTAGTTCACCTGGTATAGCAAACGATTGTCGGGTTTAATTAATAAAAGCTATTCGTTGCACAAAACAACCAGTTATTCGGGTAATTTTGCGGTCGACTAATAAGTGTCCAGCACATTTAATTATGCGTTTTACAGGTTTTTACCTTTTACTTACCTTATTATCTTATTCGTTGGCCCATGGCCAACAGGATTCACTAAAAACCCGGTCACCAAACGATACAATCTCAAATTCCCAATCAGTTTTTTACGCCCCTCTAAATGACTCGTTAGCCACAACTGACCATGAGCAGTTTATGACCGATTCAATAGCGATGTTTTACCTTATACCTGATCCATCACGAGATGATCAGTTTATTGCCAATCTTTATAAATATAAATTAACTGCTATGAACGTTCCTTTTTTTGGTTTAAAAAAGCAAACGGAGGCATTTAAGACCGGCAAAGTCCGGCCGGCAGGTGAACAATGGGTCATTATTGTCATCATTTGCCTGGTTATTTATACGGCCTTTTTAAACGTTTTTTTGGGTAAGGACTTAGAAAATATGTTACGGTCGTTTTATAGTAACCATGCGCTTTCAATGAGCGATCGCGAAGGCGGCCCTATCAATTCGCAGGCATTTATCGGCT
>CAHJWG010000045.1 GCA_903642215.1 Sphingobacteriaceae bacterium
TTTCCTTTTTATTAAATTTAAGGATTGTGCGTTTTTAAAATTATTTTACATACTTTTTATTTATGATATTTTAATGAAATGGCTATTATTTATGACTTACTTCCAACTCTCCATAACTGGACAATAGGCCGGCGCCATAAGCTTTGATATGTCCGTTTTGTTTGCAAAGTCCGAACTCGACTGTAAACCAATAACAAGTGGCCAACTTCTCAATATACTCATCGGGTGCGCCCAAACTGGCCAAACCTATTTCTTGTGAGAATCTGGCAAAACTTGGATCAGCAAAGAGAGGTGCATGCCCCAATAGCTCGTGACACACATCCGGTTCTGGTGTGTACAATGGCATCGACGGATGTCGTATATACTGAGTCGTTTGGAATACTCTGAAGGCGAGTCCGGCCAAAAAGTCACGAGAACTCAATAAACCTGCCACTGGTCTCAACGTAAATCCCGTACAGTCTGTTCATATTTCAAGAATATCATGAATTTCTCGATTGATTTTATAAGATTTGTGGCATAACAATCGTCTCCTTATAAAAGCTTTTACTCTTAGAGTTTCGAAGTATACAATTTAGTTACCATTTCATACAGTGATGGGCAAGAAGGAAGTGGCATTTTCCGGCAAAAAATCCCCCCTAGGTTTCGAAAAAAAATTGTGAGGCAAAAAATAGGGCCCCCTGACTTCCACCACCACGCGAAGTGCGGCGGCCATTTTTTCGGGAAAATACATCATTTTGTTAACCGTTTAAACTGGATTTAAACTGAATTTAAGGCAAAATAAACCGAATTTAAGCGTTAAAATAGGGTAAAACGGCTAAATTAGAACAAAATGGCCAGTTTCCGGCCATTTTTCGACTTCCGGCTGCCATTTTTCGGCTTCCGGTCGCCATTTTATCCCCTACCTAATTAGGGCCTACCTAATCCCCCTAGGTTTTTAAAAATTTTGGTCTAAAAATCCCCCGGATTCCCTCCCTGAGTTGGCCGATCCCTTATTTCATAGAATACCTACGCCTTCATTATTAAAGCTATTAAGGAAAGGAGGGAATATAACTATGAACACAAAAATGAAAAGGATAGGAATATGATTACTAGATTGTATATTCATACGATTTTATTCCAAAATTGTATGAAAAATTGGAAAACATACCTTTCAAGAAATTGGACACGTCTTGCAACTGAGGAATATTATCAGCCCTATAACCACAGTTCTCAATCATTAGTGGAAAT
>CAHJWG010000046.1 GCA_903642215.1 Sphingobacteriaceae bacterium
TAATTTTGTAGGTAACTGGTAGAGTGCGCGGCAGGCGAAATAAAAAATTCTTTTTCTCGCTCGTCCTTCATCCAAACACTCTGAAACTTCGTATCGGTACGTTTTGGACGATTCTGAACAATCTGGCACTTTCACTTTTTTCCGGTAAGGTCTATAGTTTATTTTCAAAAAATTCCTGCGTCCGCGTCCTTACGATTAAACAAAAGCCAGATAGCGCGTTAAACTCGCGAGCCTTCATACCCTATAACTCCATCAATAGTTTGTTGAAAAAAGTCGTCGCCGAGCAGCGACACCAGGCGAAAGACCAAAAACTGCCAAAAACCACATTTTATTTTTTTTGAAAATGTAGGAGTCGCGCGCACTCCGAAAGCTTCATATAAAGTTGTAGGCCGTGGTCGATTATGTAGAAATATGTCCCGCTTGAAGTCGCCAGAACACCCCCAAAATGGTTTATTTTTAATTGAAATACTTTCACGTGCACAGTATGCGCACATTTTGACCAATTACTTTTGTTCAACGCAACGTCGAGAAAATATAAAAGTGCAGTTAGAAAGCCCATACTTAGATGTTACTAAATCTACAGTTAGAAAGAAGTTTGACCATTTTTTTAAAAAGTTGCTTCATACATCCGGTATGGAGCGAAGAGTCCATGATTTATGACTTGTGCCCGGCTAAAGCCACTGTGAGCTTTAAAGTGTTTATAACTAACTGTAATCGATTGCCAACACTGAGTTTAGCATATCCGCAAAAAATCTCGGGCAGCCGATCAACCGCTGAGGAATAAAACGGTTTGAACACTTTTCATACACATTGTATGGGAACTGTTCACGAAATGCGACTTTGTTAAGCCGTCCTTTACAAATTTCCAAAGCCAATGTAGTTTTGCATTGCCAGAAAGCCTATATCAAATTTACTCTTTAGCAATTCAAATTCGGTGCGCCCAGTTTTCCGTAAAACGTTAACGAACGGTTCTCTGTCAAGTCTTCATCAACAAATATCCATCAAAAACTTGTATCAGCTGGCACCATCACAACTTTTAATATAAGAATAGAACAACTTGTGGTTTTGCAACCAAAAGTTTCATCTGGAGAAAGTTTTCGATGAAGAAAAAATGTTTATAGCTTCTGTACACACTGATGAAGAAGTACAAAAAATTGTTTCGTAGTATACTTTCCTTTTAGTATGCGTTCGTCAGCACCGAAAATACGCGTCTAATCTTTGCTGCA
>CAHJWG010000047.1 GCA_903642215.1 Sphingobacteriaceae bacterium
GCTTTAAGCTATGGCTCGCGCAGGGAAATTATGCAGGCTGCCCAAAAAATAGCTGACAAGGTTTTAAAAGGAGAATTGAAGGTTACCGATATTGATGAAAAAACATTTGAAAGCAGCCTTTACACCGCCGATATGCCCGACCCCGAATTGTTGATACGGACAAGCGGCGAATACCGCATAAGCAACTACCTGCTATGGCAAATAGCTTATGCCGAATTATATTTTACAACAAAATTATGGCCCGATTTCCGCAGAGAAGATTTATTTGAGGCCATATTTGATTACCAGCAACGTGAACGTCGGTTTGGAAAAACCAGCGAGCAGGTAAACTAAATTTTATCTTTTAACACTTTTTAACAACTGTATAAACTATTTTTAGCCACCAAAATATTCGGATGAATAAATATATTTTTGCTATTCTTTTTTCAGTAATAAGTGCAGTTGCAATGGGCCAGGTAACACAATCCCGGCAAACTTTTTCTAAATCACTCCCGGCTGACAGTTTAAGTTACACTAACCCAAAATCTTATATTATAGGCGGTGTTACCGTAGCCGGTACAAAGTATCTTGACAAGGATGTATTACTTCAAATATCAAAACTTACCAAGGGCGAACCTATTACCTTACCCGGAGATGCATCAGCCAAGGTAATCAAGGATCTATGGGACCAGGGTTTGTTTGATGATGTTAAGTTAAATATTACTAAAATTAATATTGATACTATTTACCTGGAAATAGCTATACAGGAGCGGCCTCGGTTATCACGTATGCATTTAACCGGCATTCGCAAAGGTGAAATTGAGGATTTGCAAAAAAAAGTGAGTGATAAAACCGGCAAAATTGTAAATGAGAACTTACTAAACACCACTACCAATATTATTAAAAGGCATTACTACGAAAAAGGATATCTAAATACTACAGTTACCCTTACCCAGCGTGCCGACCCGGGCGATGCCAATAACGTGATATTGGATGTTGCCATTGATAAAAAGAAAAAAGTGATGATAAATAAGGTTTTTTTTGAAGGTAATACTGCTTTTAGCAGCAATAAGCTTAAAGGTTTCCTTAAAGATACCCGGGAAAAGAAATTCTATCATATTTTCGGTTCAAAAAAATTTAAACAGGATAAGTTTGATGAGGATAAACAAACGCTTGTTGAAAAGATGCAAGCTAATGGCTACCGTGATGCCGAGGTACTTTCAGATTCGGTTTGGAAA
>CAHJWG010000048.1 GCA_903642215.1 Sphingobacteriaceae bacterium
TGATATGGCCGAGCTTTTGCTTTGCAGCAAATTGTCTAATGCTTCTGCCTGTGCTACCGTACGCGGAAATCCGTCAAAAATAAAACCTTTTGCATCTTTATTAGCGTCAAGCTTATTACTTATCATACCAATCACAACTGCATCGGGCACTAACAAACCTTCGTCCATCAGTTTTTTTGCTTCTAAACCAAGCTTGGTACCCTGGCCTATCTCGCCACGAAGCAAATCACCTGTTGATAAGTGTATCAGCCCGTATTTTTCTATAAGTTTTTGTGATTGAGTACCTTTGCCTGCTCCGGGCGGGCCAAATAACACTAAGTTTAGCATGCGTCCTTTCAAATTAAAAGCCTTTCGGTACTACACAGAAAGGCTTAACTCATGGTGCACTTGTAGGGATTCGAACCCCAAACCTTCTCATCCGTAGTGAGATGCTCTATCCAATTGAGCTACAAATGCTTTTTTTAATGGACTGCAAAAATAGGATTTCTTTTTAAATCCACCCAAAAATTTTAAAATTTAGTTCAACTCATTGGCAATTGTCCCAAAATCAGGCATATGTACAACCCTGGTTGGATAAAACAGATATTTAAATCCTGTAAATTTTAGGCGATATGGGATCGTGGCTATTTAAAAAATGTATTCCTGCCTGCTAAATACACGTCCCGGCTTGAAAAATTGATATAAGCAACGCTTAAAACCATAAGTTATCCGCAATGTTTATAACCTATGCCCAAAACATTACGCTTAATACTTGGCGATCAGCTAAACAGCAAACATAGCTGGTTTTCAAAAGCAGATAAAGATGCAACCTATCTTATGATGGAAGTTATGCAAGAGCAACAGTATGTGATGCACCACATCCAAAAAATACTGGGCTTTTTTGCTGCCATGCGCAATTTTGCCTTTCAGCTTACCAAACAGGGGCACCGGGTTATATACCTGAAATTGGACGATGACGGCAACATGCAATTTCTTGACAAGAATATAATCAAGCTTATAGATAAGCACCAAATTGAAAAATTTGAATACCAACTGCCTGATGAGTACCGGGTTGATGAACAAATAAAAACACTGTGCCGCGGGCTTGATATACCATATGAAGTTTTTGATACTGAACATTTTTTAACTACCCGCTATGAGGTTAAAGATTTTTTTGGCGACCAGAAAAGTTACCTGATGGAAAACTTTTACCGGCACATGCGCACAAGGT
>CAHJWG010000049.1 GCA_903642215.1 Sphingobacteriaceae bacterium
GAGATTGTTTTTTTTGCTCTCGCTGTTAAAATTATCCTTTGTTAAGGAAGCCAAAAATGCCTGTGCCTTGGCATAAGCAGCAGATTGTGTGGTATTGCTTGCAGTCAACGGTTTGTCAACAACAGCAACCTTTATTACTTTTGATAACCCTTTCTGATCATCGATCTTTATAATATGCACACCAAATTGTGTAGTAACAATTTTAATATCTCCTTTTTTACCGTCAAAAGCGGCATCCTCAAAGGCAGGAACCATAGCACCGCGGCCAAATGTGCCTAAATCACCGCCTTTTTCGCCAGAAGCTTTATCTGTTGAGAATTTTTTAGCCAGGTCTGCAAAAGAAGCGCCGCCGGATAATAGTTTTTTTAATGAATCGGCCTTAGCCTTTGCCTTATCAACACCACCTTCGGTAGTTGCATTTAATAAAATATGGCTCGCCTTAACCGAATCCGGACCTGTACGGGTATCAACCAACTTTGCAATTTTATATGATCCGTTACTAAAATAGGGGCCATAAACAGTTCCTTTGTTTGCAGCAAACATTATCGAATCTATTTGATGATCCAACTGACCTTTGTGCTGATAGATTAGCGGGGCTTTAGTTTCGGCATTTATTTGTACAAATAACGAGTCATTAGTGCTTGTCCTAAAATCGGCAGCCAGCTTATCAATTTGTGTTTTAACCGTCGCCGAATCTTCTTTTGACGGCGATGCATTAAAGCTTACATAATCAAAACTGCGGGTTTCCTGCAGGTTTTTAAACATATTTTTATGCTCGTTATAATAATTGCTGTAATCATCGTCGGTTACAGCAACTTTGCCATCAGCAAGCGATGCGTAAGTAAGCGTGGCATATTTAAAGTTAACCAGTTTGTTTTTAGCTTCGTAATCATCCTTAGCATCAAGTGAGTTTACATATAAGCCATTGCGCACAAGAGACATATATTTTTCTGCCTTTTTTGCTTCAACCATCTGCGCAACAAAGTTTGTCCATTGTATCTTCATGCGGTCAGAATCTTTGGCGGCTTGTATATTGCCTAAAAAGGTATTTAACTTTGTTTTATCAACCATGCCGGTTTTAGGATCGCCGAAAGCCTGCACTATTTGCGGGTTAGGATCGTTTCCGCTGATCATTGAACGGGTTTCATCTACACCAACCATAATACCCAGCTTTTCTATTTCCTTTTTCAGGACATG
>CAHJWG010000050.1 GCA_903642215.1 Sphingobacteriaceae bacterium
ATGCCACTCATAACGGTGGTTACCCAGTTATTTTGGTCGGGTGTACTCCAAACCGATGTAGCTATTTTACCGCCCGGTTTTAATACCCGATACATTTCTTTGGCTGCCATTTGCATATCAGGGAAAAACATAAAGCCCATGCGACAGCTAATGGCGTCAAAACTATTATCATTAAATGGCAGCGCACAAACATCAGCTACTTGGGTATCGTAGTTTGTTAAACCACGCTCTTGTGCGTTACTAAGGGCAATCACCAGCATATCTTCGGCCAGATCTATACCGGTGACTTTACCTTTGGTTACCATGCCGGCAATGGTAATACCCGGTTCGCCAGTGCCGGTAGCAATGTCTAACACTACATCAGTATCTTTTAGCTGTAATTTGGTGATGATCGCCTCCCCCATAGGACGTAAAAACTCCATAGTAAAATCATCCCATTTTTTCCAACCAGCCGAAAATTTATTCCATGATTGTTTTTGCTGCTCGCGAATTTGTTCAAACTGTGTTTCCATAATGCGTTGATTTGAATTAGCTTAAATAACTATAGCTGTAAATAAAATTTATTTTAAATTTACCGAATGCCATTCTGTTTGTTATCCGGGCATTTATTTTTTTATAAATGAAACTTCAAGGTGCTAAGCCAGCATTTTGAATTTAAAAAATCGCATGGAACGAATCATGCCACTACGATTTAATAAGCTGCTTTTTATTTTACCTATAGGTTCCATTGCAAACCAAAGTGCAAGCAATACGCCGTAACTACCGCCGCGTTCTATAAACTCAAAAATCTCCCAATGCGGATAAAATAACTCGGTGCCTATTTTCCAAACAAAAAAAAGTAATACCAAAGATCTAACAGGTTTTACTAAAACTATTAATGCCATCGATATTTCTATCAATCCTATTATTGTCGCTATTTGATGTGCATCATGAAATCCAAATGATGTGTATTGAGCTATTAAGCCTTTTTTATATATTAAGTTGAGCCAACCGTGCCCAACCAGTAATAGAAAAGCAACAAACCTAAGGCAAAGTGTTACTATTTTCAACGGGTCAGATTGATCCTGACCGGGAGCATTAAGTTTGCTGAACAAATAAAACCTATTTTTATCCATCCCGCAAAATATTAATAATATGAGCGGTGCGCCAAAATTACCTGCTCTTTCT
>CAHJWG010000051.1 GCA_903642215.1 Sphingobacteriaceae bacterium
CTACAACATTTTCCGGCACCGGTTACTGGCTGGTTTATTACCAGGATTCATCATTGCTTACGCAACTTAAATTTTTCCCTTATGTACAGCTATCGGTTATTGCTATATTTTTATTGCTGGCCTTTACGGTGTTCAGTTCATCGCGCCGGTCGGAACAGAACCAGGTTTGGGTGGGTTTAGCCAAGGAAACCGCACATCAGCTGGGTACGCCAATATCATCATTAATGGCTTGGGTAGAACTGCTAAAAGATAAGTTTAATGCAGAAGAAGATATGTTGATTTTGGAAATGGAAAATGACGTTAAACGGCTGGAAATTGTTGCCGACAGATTTTCAAAAATAGGTTCAAAACCTAAGCTGGAACCGCACCCGGTTTATGAAGTAGTTAACGATTTTGTTAATTATTTTAAAGTTCGTGTAAGTAATAAAATAAACTTTGATGTGATTGGGAACAAGTGGTTGATTGCAGGCCTGAATATACCCTTGTTTGATTGGGTGATTGAAAATCTGCTGAAAAATGCTGTTAATGCTATTGAAGGAACGGGAAATGTCACCGTTGAAATATCGGGTAATAAAACAAAAAAACTAATATATATAGATGTTTCTGATACGGGTAAGGGCATTCCGCGTTCTAAATTTGCTACGGTGTTCCAACCTGGATACACCACCCGCAAAAGGGGCTGGGGCCTGGGCTTATCGTTAACAAAAAGAATGGTAGAGAATTACCATGACGGGCAGATATTTGTACGTGATTCTGAATTAGGTAAGGGAACTATTTTTCGCATCATATTAAAAAGTAGTACTGCAGTATAGTATTTTTACTAATTACATTTGCAGTTTGTTTATTAAATAGCGCAAATAGCTAATACCTTAGTGATAATATTAAACTTAATAACAATTATGGCCAAACAATTCACAAAATTAAGTATGCTGTTAATATTTATACTTTTAACAGCACAAAACCTGTATGCACAACAACCAAATTTACCGGCCGGTTATTTTTGGAAAAAATTATCGAACGGCCTTGAGGTGGTGGTAATAGAAAATGCTAAAGTTCCATTGGCTACGGTAGAAATAGCAGTGAAGAACGGTGCTTATACCGAAGGCCCGGAATACAGCGGCCTTTCGCACATGTTTGAGCACATGTTTTTT
>CAHJWG010000052.1 GCA_903642215.1 Sphingobacteriaceae bacterium
TGGATATATCATTAAAAGTTAAAAACACACACCTAATTGTCTGCATAATAAATATAATAAAGCAAATGCCATAAAAAATGCGTAGCAGGATAGGCGATGTTTTCAAGTGGTGATAAAGATAACCCGCAACTGCTTTTTTTACCAATTAAAGCTATTTTAGTTTTGCCAGCCTCGCGGTTTTTTCGTTATTTTGCGCCCCTATCAGGCCCGGTAGCTCAGTTGAATAGAGCAACTGCCTTCTAAGCAGTAGGTCATTGGTTTGAATCCAATCCGGGTCACTAAAGCGCAATTAAAAATTGCGCTTTTTTTATTTAAAACCCGCTCCCAGTAAGGGTTTCCGAAAAAAAAGTGTTTCAATCGCCATCAAAGTGACCTAAAAGGCTAAACGCGTTCCAGGTGCGTTGAAAAAGTGCGTTGCCAGGTGCGTTAAATTTGCACGCACTTCTTTTCAATAAGATTTGACCCGTGAGTTTGAAAGAGATTTTTATTAAAGTCTTTAAATGAAGCAGTATGAATGTCAAACAAAGGTTTTTCGTCCTTTTTTTTCTAAAAAAAGGACAGTCGTTACATGATCCCAGGCGCAGTCTTTTCTGCCGTATTTCCATTGATGGATTAAGGGAGGAGATTTCTTTTTCCTATAAGATTGCGCCGGAAGAATGGGACAGCATCAACAAACTGGTACTACCCACCCATTCAAAATGGAAGGAGATCAACAAGAAGATGAACCAGGCGAGCGTTGATATTGAAAGGCATTTCGACCTGCTGCAATTGAAGCACGAAATAGCCACGCCAGCGATGGTTAAAAAATCTTACCTGAGCCCTCTTTCAGCACAGCAAGCAAAAAATGAAATTGGCGAAAATCTTGCTTTTGACGATGCACTGGATACCATGATTACAAGGTATATCCAGTTCTGCGAAAAGTATCGCCGTTTGCATGCAAATGGGCGACTGCTTCATCCTTTGAAAGCACAGGCGCTGGAACTCGAAAAAAACGCCATCAAAAAAGAAGTCAACCAACTCGCAAGGGACGGCAACGCCATCTTTCATAATAAAGATCACCAGAAAACCTTCATGCTGGTGGTAAATGAATACCTGCTAAATTTTTTACAGTTATCGTTGACCGGCCACCGCTCTGCCAACACCCTC
>CAHJWG010000053.1 GCA_903642215.1 Sphingobacteriaceae bacterium
GGTTGGGTCTCAAAACAGAAGCGTTGCAATCAGCAATTTTAAAGGAATTAATAAAGCTGTATGGCCCTGGCACTAAAACTCCCGATACCGACCATGGCCTTCACTGGAATTTAAAAGCACAGCATCGTTTTGTTTTTTATGCCCCGGACTATCATGATTTGCTAATTGTAGATAATACGCGTCTATCCAAAAACTGCTTTTGGGATTTCTCCACCGGAAATATAGATTTTGGTGGCTGTAATATCGTGCAGTTCAAAGCAAACATTTTTAAATAATACCGCCCGTATCAACGTAACAATAGCTCCTATGAAAACTCAAATCTATCTTTTTCTTTGCTTAATTATCGCCGCCTGTCAATCTAATCCGCAGGGAAGCAACCATCGGGATTCTGCAAAAAATACTGCTTTAAAGGCATCCTATTCGGGACCGTTTGACCTAGCCAAGCTAAGGCTGAATGAAAACTTACCTGACCTTATGGCCGCGCAGGGGATAAAAACCGAACCAAAGGCGGAACCGGATAAAACGCTGCTGGGCTACGAGCTTTTCAAAAGCAGTAACCCTAAAGCACTTCGTTTTGAAAATGCAGATCTATCAGGCACCTCTGGAAAAAATACAAATTATGTATTGTTTGATTATAGTGAAGATAAAAAGACGCTGGCTTTTTACGAAGTGATGCTTTATGACAAGGCGCAGGCAGATACCCTAATCAACCTGCTGGGAAAAGTGAGTACAATAGTTTTTAAACAAACCAAACTTCCAAAAGGGGCATTTGAACTGGATGAGGACGGAAGGGCACTAAAGCCTGAGAAAAGCATGCACAAAACATTCCGTGTATGGGAAAATAAAAATACCGGCCTAACCTACTTTCTTGAAGGCGCAGGGGAGGGACAAAATTTTACTGCCAAACTAATCGTTTTAAAACAATCAGAGCAATCCGGTAAAGACTGGATGTATTATTTTTCATTGGATATGTATAAAGGTTCAAAAAGCGAACCGTTATAATACGATGGAAAAGATGAAATTTAAATATATCGCTTTGGCAATTCTTGCCTGCTGGATAATATGCAGCTTTAACGTGTTTGCGCAAACTAAAGCCGAGTTGAAAGCGGCTAAAAAATTATATGG
>CAHJWG010000054.1 GCA_903642215.1 Sphingobacteriaceae bacterium
CCACAGCAAGTTGCAATTCTAAGTGTTTAAAATTGACGAAAAAAAAGAGTCGGATTTTATAGGTATAAAAGAAGCATCAGGCAATTTCGACCAGATCAACCAGATCATGCGCGATAAGCCTGCTGATTTCCTGGTTATATCAGGCGATGACCCGGTTAGCTTCCCGATGATAGCTTTGGGTGCTGTGGGCGCTATATCTGTTATTGGCAACGCATTGCCGCGCCAAACATCTGATATGATACGACTTTGCCTTAATAACGATTTTAAGGCAGCACAAAAGGGCCATTTCGACCTGATAGATTTTACCCGTTTATGTTTTGTTGAAGGTAGCCCTGCAGGTGTAAAAACCGCGTTAAAGCAACTGGGCCTATGCGGCGATACCGTGCGCCTGCCCTTAGTACAGGTTACTGCCGATACTGCCGGCAAGATCATCAAAGAAATACAGAAATTTTAGGACACAAAAAAACCCTGCTGCGTGCAGCCGGGTTTTTTACGTTAATCAGGTTAAGGTTTTGGGTTAACTATAATGGTTAACTATGCTTTGTTTTTAGCATCCTGAACCTCTAAACGAATTGCTTGTGCCAGATTTTTAAGGTCTTGCATACCTTTACGAACACGGGTACCGGCTGCACTGTTACCCTTGTTGTAAAATTTGTCGGCATCTGCTTCAAGCGATGCGATCAAACTTTTTACTTCAGTGAATTTTTTCATTTAGCTACTCCTTTTTAAAATATTTTTGAGGTTTTTTGTTTTAGAAAAGCTAATCTAAAATGTTTTTGTTGAAAAAAAAACTTTTACCAATAAATATGTAGTACTTCAAATAGGTTTTTTTCCACATTATTAGGCATTTAGCTCTCAAAATCACATCTAAACCGATATTATAATAAGCAGATTGCTCCATATTTTTTCTGCATGATATTTAGGTACTTAGTGTAATAAAGAATCCCTGTAAAGCAGAAAAGCTCCCGGAATTAATCCGGGAGCTTCTTATTTTATTGAAAGGCTTTATTAAGCAATGGTCATATCTTCGCGGTAGTGCCCGGCTTTTAGTTTCTCGCCCATTTCGCTGTAAGCATCCAGTGTGCGCTGTACATCTTCCAATGAGTGTGCAGCGGTAG
>CAHJWG010000055.1 GCA_903642215.1 Sphingobacteriaceae bacterium
AACCGCCCGTAATATTTCAAAAAATACAGCTATTATTATACCAGAGCATTTTGTACCAAGTTTTAAACCGGCAAAAACTTTTGTTGAAAAAGTACGAACAGGTAACAAAACAAAATCAGCTAAATAACTCAGGCAATGAAAAAAACGCAAATAGTTGTCATCGTAACCGTTGTTGCTATTGTGAGCTATTTGTACTCGTTACCGGTTAAAGGGTTGGTAAAACCCAAAACAGATCATACTAATAATGGTATGGTAACCGGCTCAAAACCGGTGGTTAATGTAAGTGCCGAAATGGTTTCGGCAACAGCCAAAACTGCCATCGGGGCGAACTTGTCGGGAAAGATCAGCGACCTGGAAGGGCAACTGAGACAAGCCGGCAGCGAAAAGCAGAAGGAAAACCTGCAACGGCAACTGGCCAAACAGTGGGACGACGTAAATCAATCTGCACCGGCCGGCTTTTATTACCTGGAACTGGCCCGTAAAAAAAATGATTTTAACGACTGGCTAAATGCAGGCAATCGTTTTAACGATGCCTACAAGTTTAGTCAGGATTCAACCATACAAGCGGAAATGGTACTTAAGGCTGTTGAGGCATTTAATAATGCCATTAAGCTTAAGCCGGATAACCTGGATGCCAAAGCAGGTTTAGGTGTTGCCGATGTAAATGGCGGTGCTCCATCACCAATGACAGGTATCGGCTTGTTGTTACAGGTGGTAGCTAAAGATCCGAACAACCGGCCCGCAACTCTTAATTTGGGTTTATTTGCCATGAAATCTGGCCAGTATGATAAGGCAATAATAAGATTTAAAACACTGATAGCTCAAAAACCTGAAGTGGAGCCTTACTTTTATTTGGCCGAAAGTTATAAGCAAATGGGGCAAAAGCAGGAAGCGATAGATGCTTACGAAAGATGTAAAGAAATGATGCCCGACCCAGCTTTTGGAAAACGCATTGATGATTTTATAAAGGAATTAAAAAAATAGTTAACATATACATTAAACATTAATAATATGCCAAGCGGTAAAAAACGTAAAAGACATAAAATGGCCACCCATAAACGCAAAAAGCGTTTAAGAAAAAATAG
>CAHJWG010000056.1 GCA_903642215.1 Sphingobacteriaceae bacterium
CCGATCTATCTCCAATGATTTTGTGTAATCTTTTATCGCCGCAGGATACTTACCCATGTTGCTGTAAGAGTTTGCCCGGTAATGATAGCCTAAAAAACTATTCGGGTTTAATTGTATGGCTTTGGTAAAATCGGCTATTGCGCCGGTGTTATCCTTTACGCCGGCTTTCTGATTGCCGCTTTGCAGGTAATTATCTGCAGTTTGGGCCGATACCAGCAATGGCAAACAAAAAAATATTATTAAAAGTATTCTCATGATCTTATTTATACAGCGGGTTTTGGTTTGATGAGAAAACCCGACTTGCGGATATAAAGATTAAGCGGCTCCTCTATTAACTTAAACAGTAAAATTGAAATTGCATTGAGGCAAATGAATGCGTATAACAAGTTTAATTCATCGTATTGAAAAGGCGAATGTAACGCTATACCCCATTTATCATATAAACTAAAAACGGCGCTGTTCAGCCAGTCAAATGCCCCGTGCAAATAACCGTATATGTAACCCAAATGGATCAGGTAAAATATGTAGGATGCCTTGCCCAACAACTCCACAAAAGGTGTGGACAATACTTTTTTCAGCACCGTATCTTCGGTTAGTAATCCATAGAAAAACAAGGCTATCGCTGATGCGATGAGGTAATTATTAAGAATGATACCCATTGGGTTTTGCAAGCCTGCTACCCAATTTTTAGGGATGGGCAAAGTGGAAATAATGGCCACAAAAATAAATATCAGCAAAAAACCTATGTAAGTATATCTTAACTTGTTTGCACGCTTGAAACCTTTATTAAGCATTATTAAAGCTAATTGTATGCCTGCAAAAAACTCGAAGCAACGCCCCAGAAAGGTATATAACATCATAAAAGTAAAGTTGCCGAAAAAGCCGTACCAATCCATATTACGAAAGATAAGCACCAGTATAAAGCCCAAACCGGTTAATGCCAGCGGCTGCAAATAAAACTTTTTGTACTTGATGGCTATGAAAAAAATAAAGGGTGCAGAGAAGTAAAAGCATTCCTCTACAGTTAAACTCCAACCCTGGCCAATGCCGGTATCCCACAGCAGGTAAAAAA
>CAHJWG010000057.1 GCA_903642215.1 Sphingobacteriaceae bacterium
CTATCCCCAAAGGGCAGTTCACCCGCGAGGATGTGGATAATAAAGAAGTTAACCTGCTGTTCTTTGGTAATTTTTATAAAATGAACCTCGAACAATACTCGTACGGAATGCTAAAAATGATGGAGGATAAAGATTTTTTATACGGAAGCCTGATAAAAGATATTTATGCACAGGGTGTGGTTTTAGGTAAAAAGTATCACCTGCTGCGCATAGCCTACAATATATTTATGTTCGGGCTTATTATAGCGGTGATAGCTTTTATTGTGGCTTCGGCATTTTTCAGTCATCATCCTGCTGTATAAATGAGCAATCATCGTTTTTTTAGCCGTGATATAAGCTGGCTCTATTTTAACGGACGGGTGATGGAAGAAGCGGCAGATAATACCGTACCGTTACTGGAACGCATCAAGTTTTTAAGCATCTTCTCTTCCAACCTTGATGAGTTTTACCGTGTACGTATGCCGGTTATACATGCTTTAAAAAAAATAAGTGAGGATGATAATGCCGGTGTTGAAGTAGCACCACAGCCCAATGTTTTACAGCAAGCAAAAGATATTATCAATAAACAGCAGGAAAGGTTTGGCACTATATTACGTGAGCAGCTTATCCCGCTGTTAAAAGAGCACCGGGTACATCTTCTTTACAACCAGCCTTTTACACCGCAGGTAAAAGCTAAAGCTGATGAATATTTTTTGGCAGAAGTGTTAGCCTATCTGCAACCCGTTTTTTTAAATGACGGCCTGCGCTTTTTCCCGGAAAACAACAAGCTGTATTTTGTTGTGCATTTAAAGGATGATGCCGGACATGAAAAAATTGCACTGTTGAATATCCCGTCGGACGAATTGCCGCGGTTTTTTACCGTAAAAACTGGCGAAGACACTTTTATTGCATTGCTGGATGATGTGATAAGCTACAATTTGGACAAAGTTTTCCCCCGTACTGAAATAATAGGATGTTACAGCATTAAAATAACCCGTGATGCCGAGCTTGACCTTGATGATGAATATCCCGGCGATATATCCGAAGAAGTAGAGAAACAGTTAAAAAAACGCGACCTGGGTTT
>CAHJWG010000058.1 GCA_903642215.1 Sphingobacteriaceae bacterium
GATTAATTTTAATATCAAACGCATCTGTAACCAAGGGCGTTTAATGTGCAAAGCTAATATCAGTTTTCAATAACCTGTTATAAACAGATGTAAAAAAATGTTAATTTTTGGCTTATAATTAATTGGCTGCTATGTTAACTAACGATTTGGGTTTGATTTTCTTGTGTTTTACGCCCGATTTTTAAGAGTTGGCCAGGCTAATCTTTAATCTTCGACTACAATCTTAAGCTAATAACTAAAAAAAGCTATCTTTGCGCATGATAAAATCCATGACAGGATATGGAATTGCCAGTTTTGACGCGGGTAATACAAAATACACGGTCGAAATTAAATCCCTGAACAGCAAGTTTCTCGAACTGTCTTTACGCCTGCCCAAAATATTTTCAGAAAAAGAGTTTCAGTTGCGTAATGATTGCAGTAAGCAAATTGAACGTGGTAAAGTAAACTTGTCCATTAATGTTGAGCAAGCAAACTCGGCTACTGTAAAGGCTGCAGGTATTGATACCGCGCTTTTGAAAAATTACTACTCGCAGCTAAAAGCGGTTAGTGACGAATTGAATGAGCCCGCAACTAACCTGCTGCAACTAGCCCTGGGTTTACCCGAAGTTGTAAAGTACGACGAGGAAACGGTGTCAGAAGATGAATGGAAAATAGTTGAAAAAACCTTTAACCAGGCTATGGCCGCTTTCCAGCAGTTTAGAAGTGACGAAGGTAACACGCTTGAGCAGGACGTTAAATATCGTATAGATATCATCCTTAAAAATTTAAAATTGGTTGAAGTTGAAGAACCAAAACGTGTACCTGTAATAAGGGAAAGGTTGAACCAGTATTTAAGTGAAGCTGCCGGACGGGAAGCTATCGATCAAAACCGCCTGGAACAGGAACTGATTTATTATATCGATAAGCTGAACATTACCGAAGAAAAGGTCCGGTTAAAAGCGCACTGCGATTATTTTGTAGAAACATTGAAAAGTGACGATGCAAATGGTAAAAAGCTAGGCTTTATTTCGCAGGAAATAGGCCGTGAAATTAACACCCTGGGATCAAAAGCCAATGATGCCG
>CAHJWG010000059.1 GCA_903642215.1 Sphingobacteriaceae bacterium
GGATGTTAAGTACCTCGGCGCCTTTAATGGTTATGGTACGGCTCTCCTGTTTAAAACTAATGGCCTTATACTGCAGGTCATACAAACCGGGTGCTAATTGTAAAGTATATTTTCCTTCGCTGTTAGCCGACGTGCCTTTAGTGGTATTTTTAATATGCACGCTGGCAAAAGGAATGGGGTGCCCGGCCTCGTCGGTAATAACACCGCTTACACCGCTTTGCTGTGCTAAAAGGCTGGTAAAAAAAAAGAGATTTAGCAGAAACAGTAAAATAATTTTCATTTGTTGTGATAGGGGGATATCGCCTAAAGATGGCGATTTTCTCCTAAAAACGGAACTATATAATGTTAATTGTTGTTAAAACACATTTTATAATAGTTGGCGCAGATTACTAAAATTATGAATAACGTCGATAAAGCCTTCCGTCATTTTACCAAAACCGTATTCCGCAAAAATAAAAGGTACACCGGCTTTTTGCGCCGAATCCCTGTCGCCTATGGTATCGCCCACATAAACCGGGAATTTCAATCGGTAATCTGTAACAATATCCATGATGTTTTGAAATTTAGGCTGACTTTTGGTGCCATAACATTGGTACCCTTCAAAATATCCAGCCATATTATCCATTGCCAAAAAAACGTCTATATAACCCAACTGGCAGTTACTTACAATAAACAGGCGGTACTTGCTTTTTAAATAAGTTAATGTTTCGGCTAAACAGGGGTAAAAATCACCGCCTTTTTTGTTCAGCATATCTAATTCCTGCTTTGCGGCAAGGATTTTAAATTCTTGACGTTTAGCATCGTCAAGATAAGGGAAAAGCTTATCAAAAATAGCATCGTATGTCATGCCGGTTATCGATTGTATAGTTGCCTTAGTGATATCTTCCTTTATGTAATCTACCTGCTCTTTGGCAAATTGCCAGGCAAGCGCAACATTAGCGGTAGAATCCCATAGGGTGCCATCCAAATCAAAAATTATACTGTCAAAATTATTGTCAATTGTCATGTGTGGTAAATGTAATAAAAACCACCTAACCCTTAAAGGGAATAAAAAACG
>CAHJWG010000060.1 GCA_903642215.1 Sphingobacteriaceae bacterium
TTTGACCTTGAATCCATTTTTATTTAAACAAAATTAAATCTAATAGTTACAGTATCTTCTTTTTAAAAATCTTTTATAAATAACTTTGGCCACAACTGTGCTAAGCTGCTGGCTGATGATGGATGCGCAAAGCCGCAGGTAGACTTTTTTTCTTGCCATTAAAACATACGGCTTTTGTACCTCAATAATTTTTTTTAATTTTCTATCTTTTGAAAGATGTATTATATGATCCATCGTTGAAAGGTTCAGAGTTAAGGGATAAAACGAAGTGAAAAACAGTCACCGCAATCGTTACGCTATGTCCTTCCCTTGTTATTTTTAACTAAGCTATTTCCCATTTCATACTACCATCCTTTTGATCTTTTACTAAAATTCCTGCAGCATTAAGCTGGTGCCGGATATTATCGGAAGTAACAAAATCTTTTTTATTTTTTGCCTCTTTGCGAAGGTCTATAAGCAGTTGCATAACCCTGTTAAACGTTTCATCATTTTCGCGCTGGCTCTTTAGTCCAAAAACGTCTTCGAGATAAGTTTTAAAAGATTTTTTTAATAAATCTATGGTCGATGGAGAAAATGTATCCGGCGGAATTAATCCGTCTTTAACAGAATTGATATAATACACTATTTCAAACAAATTAGCCAATACCTTAGCCGTATTAAAATCATCATTCATAAATTCATCCAGTTGTGCCAGAAGGATTAAAATGTGAGATTCAGATTCATCATTAACGATTGGTTGCCGGTTGCCGGTTGCCGGTAACTTCTCAAGCGTTTCATAGGCTTCCCATAATCTTTTCAGCCCCTTTTCAGCAGCAACGAGGGCTTCGCTGCTAAAATCCAACGTGCTGCGGTAATGCGTTTGTAAAATGAAAAAGCGGATAGTCATCGGGCTGAACGCCTGTGTTAGCAATGGATGATTACCACTAAAAATTTCGGTAAGCCTGATCACATTGTTATAACTTTTTCCCATTTTTTTACCGCTTCGAAAGTTGCGTTACAATATTCTGCAATTTTTTGTTGAGCCGCGGTTTTTTT
>CAHJWG010000061.1 GCA_903642215.1 Sphingobacteriaceae bacterium
AGTTGCGAAAGGCAGGGGCCAGAGTGAGTTTTTTCTTGCCAAACCAACTACACTGCTTAACTGGGTGGTAAAAAAACCTTCTCCCAGGTTTCCTTCGGGGGCGCCAACAATCTGAATGGGCTTACCCTTTTCATTTTTCACGTTATATTGTACCGGACGGGCCATAATATTTTATTTAATTGATAACGACGAAATCATTCAAACTTATATAACACCTGCTTTTGTTGAATGTTTCATTTATCACATTTTCAAATTCATCACATTTCCACATTGTCTTAATCTTCCCAGTTAAGTGCTCCTTTTTTAATGATGTAAAAAAAGCCGGCTAAAAAGAAAGCAACAAACATCAATACGGCGCCAAATCCTTCCCAACCCAAACTCCTGAAATTGATGGCATACGGGTAAAAGAATATCACTTCCACATCAAACAAAACAAATAAGATGGCAACCAAAAAGTATTTTATGGCCATGGGCTGGCGGGCGTCTCCATGACTTTCTATGCCGCTGGCAAAATTTTCGAGTTTATCAGATGTCTTTCTTTTAGGGCCCAGCCAGTGGGTAACGGCCATCATTGCCCCAATAAAAATAATGGCAAAAATAAGTTGAATGGCTATCGGCAAGTAACTGACTGCACTATTAACGTCAGCGATTGGGGCTTTGGCTTGAAGCAGGAACCAAGATATCATTCAGATGATGGATTGATAAGTAGCAAAAATAAGGCAGCACCATCAAATTCCCGCTTTCGTAAATGAAATTCCTCAAATTAAAAATCCCTCCCGGTCGAAACACTGGGAGGGATTTAAATTATTGTACTTGTTACTGTTTTTATTTGCTATTTAGCACCAGTACCCGTTTTTGGCTTGGTAGCTGCAGGTTTGGCAGCCGGTTGTTTTGCAGGTGGCTTACTAAGTACTTCAATGAATTTTTTTGCCTGGTCATTGGCAGGATCAATATATGTTACCTGCGTAAGGTAACTAATAGCTGCATCCTTGTCTTTCTTTACATCGTTTGAATATGAAGCCAGGTAA
>CAHJWG010000062.1 GCA_903642215.1 Sphingobacteriaceae bacterium
AATCGGACAGTACGGATATGTATTTTTTTAACCGTTATGAAGCTACGCTGAAAAGCAACGACGAAGCTTATAACCGTACCCAATCTTTCCAGATACGCAACGGTAACAACATCACCGCACAGGAATCATTTAATTTAGTTGCAGGCCGGGCGATCAATAAGGAAATGTTCACCGGTAATGGCGACCGTTACGAAGCCTGGCTTAAACTGGACTTTTCACAAAAGGACAAGTACGGTAATTTTGAGGTACAGCAGTTTCACCAGAACTATGGCTACGATTTAAATAAGGCACTTGACAAATTTCCTATAAAGGAATTAGCGGATACCGACCAAAAGGGCCAGTTATTATCTTCACTCAAAAAAGGCAATATGCAACAGGTTACGATGGGTGTAGATGGTAAAGAGGTCAAAATGTATGTAGAGGCCAATCCCCGTTTCCGCACACTCAACATCAAAGACGAGTTAGGCAACACCGTAAAACGTGACCGCATAGAAAAGAAAGACCTAACCAAAACACAAAAGCTGGATGAGGCCCTTAACAAAGACAAAACCCAATCTCAAAAACAAGGAAAGAGCAAGGGCATGTCCGTAAGCTAAAATTAAATAACTTTAACGCCCCGAATGAAATCGGGTATTATTCATTTTTAAACAAATAAATTATGTCAACATTTCAAAAATTAAAGGACTTAGTGGCAGCCACAGAAGCAGACGCAAACGCATTTCACCAAAAGGGGAACAAAGCCGCAGGCACACGTTTACGCAAAGCCTACCAGGAAATCAAAGTAATCGCACAACAAGGCCGTGCAGAAGTGACCGAACAAAAAAAAATTGAATTACTCAAGGAAAAGTGTTTTTTTTAGTAACGATCATCATTGTTGAACCTGTGATGTCTCTCAACTTCTTTGCCGGGGCATGAATTATACTTCATTCGATGCAGAATTGAATGGGCTATCGAATAGAAAAGCCGTCCTCTCTCGGCAAAGAAATGAATAAAAGAAAAAAAATTGAATTACTCAAGAAAA
>CAHJWG010000063.1 GCA_903642215.1 Sphingobacteriaceae bacterium
ATTGTTCGGAATGGGGTTTTCGCCGCAAAAATTAATAGGAAAAGCGCTGGGCCAGGTGGAAGAAACTGCCGCCGCAAAGTCATTCGCTGAAATGATTCCTAATGGAGTGGAAAATCTTTCCGAAAAATCATGGTCAGATTATATTAAAAACAACATGATTACTCGTGTCGGAGCGGATGCTTTAAAAGAAAATGCAGCTGCCGCTGGCATGATGACATTGGATCAGGCAGTAGGAATTGGAACCCAAGCAATATTTAATCCCCAAAGTGTAGATGCTAAAAACTTAGGACATGATTTACTTAGTTCTGGAGTAAATAATTTTTTAACTTTTGCACCCATTTCTCTTTTTGGTGCATCCGTTGCTGCATTAAAGGCCCCTCATCTTGATCAAACAAAATTGGAACAAGAGGCGATCTACAGGGCTGGATTAGATCCTATCGCTTACGGAGACTATGTAAATGAACAAGTCTCCCAAAATACGATTAGTCAGGCAGATGGTAATAAGCGGATTCAGTTGGTAAATACAATGGCTGATATACAAAAGGGCATACCGGAAGATTTATCCCGTAGCGAAAAGGTAGAATTTGCTAACAATTTGCTCTACGAAAAAAAGTATTTATCAGAAATGAACTTACTGAGTTCCAAACCTCTGATAGATAGAAAGCAAGCACAGGTAAAAGATTTGCAAAATCGCCAAGATGAAATATTGTCAAACAGTACTGGGTACGAAAAAGATGATAATGGAAATATTATTATAAAATCAAATAACAATGAAAATAAGAACAATTCAAATTCAGAAAATAAAGGTTCCCAAAATCAAGCCGATAAAAATCAAGTCACTGGCGATAACAATACGCAGGCCGAAGTTGCCAAAAATCTAGCGATTGATGACCGTACAAAGTCGATGTTAGATACACATGCCGACAATCCAACATTGACCGGATTTAAAACTGATGTCGACAAGTTAAAATTTATAGCTGAACAGGCTCAGAACATATCTCCAGATGGTACTAAATTAG
>CAHJWG010000064.1 GCA_903642215.1 Sphingobacteriaceae bacterium
CACCGTGTTTCCGTTTTGCGTTACCGTTGCGCCGTTTTGTGCCGCAATAAATAAATAACCTTTTACACCGTCTGCAGCATCACAGCCAATGGTTGCTGTACCGCTTGCCTTTTCTGCTTCTGCATTAAAATTTTTTACTGCTGCCGGCTGTTGCGGCGGCGTGGTTTCGCTTTTAGTAGGTTCAAACCCGCCTTCTTCTATTATCTGGATATTTCCGTTAGCCAGTCCGCCTACATATTTGGCGGTAGTTCTAAAAGCGGCATCCCATGCTTTTTCTGTAGTAATTAAACCCGCTTTGGCAACATGATTGCCGGTATTTGCATCAGTAATGCCCTGGCTAAGTGTACCGTTTATTTTTTGCAGGTCTGTAACCGCTATAGGAAGATTTGGAAAATCGTCTGTATAAGTAGTTAAGCCCGAGGTTACACCATTACCAAAAGAAGGCTTTCTTTCTACGGGTAAACCAACAAAGTCAAGCGAGGCAGTGGATGTGCGTTGCATAAATTATAGTTTTTGATTGAATAATAACCCGAAAGTAGAAAACCTTAAAAAAACGGCTATTTCCAAGAGAATTTTTTTGTAACCGTTAAAGACTGATTTGGAAAAGCAGTTGTAAGGTTCAATTTTGGCTGAAATGAGTTCAGTTTAGGCAAAAGTGAGCTCACCTGGAAAAAAGTGAGCTTAGTTTGGAGTAAAGTGAGTTCAGTTTGATTCTGATGAGCTCATTTTGAAGTAAAGAGAGTTCATCTGGAAAAAAGTGAGTTCAGTTTGGAGTAAGGTGAGCTCAGTTTTGGTAGAATGAGGTCGGTTAAAGCGAAACTGCAGAACTACGGCTTTCATTCATTGTATTGGGTGATCAGCAATGGAATGGTCTAAACAAATTTTAGAATTATCAAATGTACCTGGTTTAGATAATTGGAGAGCCATTTGTGATTATTATAAACTTAATCATAAAAGCAATTCTGCAAGACGAGTACTACAAAGTTGGGTTCAAAAAAATAAACCAAATTGGAAACC
>CAHJWG010000065.1 GCA_903642215.1 Sphingobacteriaceae bacterium
AATCAAATTTTGTAATATCCAATATAACGGTTGATTTGACAAAATTTCATCATGTAGTAGCAGCTTTAGATTCCAATATCTTGTCCTGTGTCAGGGATGTCATTCGGAATCCCCCTGCGGAAAATGCGTATGTTGCATTAAAAGATAAAATTCTAAATTATTTTGCACAGTCTGAATTCTCTAGGTTAAAATTACTGTTAAGAGATCTTCAGTTGGGCGACAATCGACCGTCCCATTTACTAAATGAAATGCAAAATTTGGCAGGTAATAAAATGGATGAAGAAGTACTGCGTAATTTATGGTTACAACGCTTACCTACTAACATGCAACAAATTTTATCTTCCTCTACTGATAAACTTACTGGCCTAGCGCAGATCGCGGATAAAATTCATGAAGTATCTAATTTTTCGCTGTCAGTTTCAAGCATTATTAAGGAAGATTCAGCTATTGAATCTCTTAAAACCGAGATTGCAGACCTTAAAAAAACTGTACAAAGATTCTCGAGATCCAGATTTAGAAATCGAACTAATAGATCTCGCAAACAACAATCCGGATCACGATCGACTGTTCGTAGTGGCTCAGAAAGTCGATCTGGAAAAAAACTATGTTGGTATCATTTTAAATTTGCGAATAAAGCTTTAAAATGTGCTGGTAATTGTAGTTATTCGGAAAACTAACTAGCGGTATTGCTTCATCGGCGGCAATACAGTGCTGTTATAACAGTCGATTATTTATATCTGATCGTTCTACCGGTTCAAAATTTTTGGTGGATTCCGGAGCTGTAATCAGCTGTTATCCTAAAACGTTAACCGATTTTTGTGAACCTAGGAATTTCAATTTATACGCTGCAAACGGATCAGTTATATCGACTTACGGGAAAGTTACTTTGGATCTTGATTTTGGATTGCGAAGGATTTTTCAATGGACATTCATTGTTGCTGACGTTGCCCATGCTATTCACGGGGCTGATTTTTTAGAATATTTTTCTCTCTTGGTAGACGTTAAAAACAGACTTCT
>CAHJWG010000066.1 GCA_903642215.1 Sphingobacteriaceae bacterium
AAGGGACGGGGCAGGTGATAAGGACGAGCAATATTATCAGAAAAAAGATGCTGTTTAGTTTTTTTTTCAGCTTATCGCGTAATATATATAGTTGATGCGTATAAATACCAGGAATTTAAGGCGCAAGGATGATTATGTTTATTCACTGATGATATGCTAACGGGTTTGATAGATAAAGTCAGGTTTTTTTGGAGTTCGGGCAATGAACGTTCTTTAAAGATAAAAAAAAATATTATTTACTCGTTCCTGATAAAGGGTGGCAGTATTTTGATAGGACTATCGCTGGTGCCTTTAACCATCCATTCTATAAATCCCCTGCAGTTTGGTATATGGTTAACCATCAGTTCAATGGGTGCCTGGATAAGCAATTTTGATATTGGTTTAAGCAACGGTTTACGCAATAAATTAGCGCATGCTTTAGCTTTAGGCGAAACGGATAACATTAAGGGATACGTGAGTACAACTTACGCAATTCTTTTTTTAGTATCCTTGTTTGTGTTTGTAGCCTTGTCATTTATCGGCTCCTTCTTTAACTGGAATCAGCTTTTAAATATCAGTTCATCAATCAACTACAACATCTGGCCGGTAATAGTAATTACGCTTGCAGGTTTCTGTATGCAATTTGCCCTGCAGCCTATCAATACGGTATTGATTGCCACTCACAATCCTTTCAAAGCTTCGCTGATAACCTTTTTTGGACAGCTGCTAACGTTTATGATCATTTTCATCTGGACGCGATACAGTCCCATCACTTTAGTAACATTGGTAACTGTTATGGTTGCTGGTCCTATTTTAGTAATGGTTTTTTCTCATTTTTATTTCTTCATCGGCAGCTTAAAAAACTTTAAACCCGGCTTTCGTTCTGTTCAGCTTTTCAGTGCGAAAAGTTTACTGCATACAGGCGGCGTTTTTTTTATACTGCAGCTGGGGGCCCTTATCCTCTATCAAACGGATAATATAATTATCACCAAAACACTTGGGCCTGGCGAGGTAACTGTTTTTAATATC
>CAHJWG010000067.1 GCA_903642215.1 Sphingobacteriaceae bacterium
TCATCAATTGTAGCGGGCCGGGCCGGAAAAAAGGCCACTTGCAGATCTCTAGCATGGCTAAACACTAAAAAACCGCTGAGCCACAACGACAAATGCGTGATTTAAAAATAGGCAGGCACTTTGCTCATGATTATCCATAGTGGCCAACACGCAAGATCTAATTCCCATCATTAATAACAAACAATAGAGCAAACGTGTCAACGGCGCTAACATCTAATAACATGTTTTGACCCTGTCAGCTAAGAAAATAAACAAATTTAAACGCTAACGTTTCACACCCTGTCAGCTAAGAAAAGAAACAAATTTCGAATTTAAACACTCCTCATATGTAAGGCAATAGCAATATTGCCCGGCGTTGCCCGGGAACCGGTCTGAAAAGCAACCTATAAATAAATTTCCGCAATTCATATATAGGGAGCCATCGTTCAAAAGCTGCAAATAATATACGCAATTCATATATGGGGGTTCAGGGGAAAAGGAGGATTTCATGCCTTTCTTCTTTTGCGGCAGACCAGCGGAAGCCGAAAAAATATATTTCCGACTTTTCTTTGAAATATCACAAAACAACGGCTAATTAATATTTTTGGATGATTTTTGTTTTAGGAGTAGGCCAGATTCCTAGCCCATATCATGTGTAAAGATTGAAATTATTCCCCGGTAACTTTTCACCGATGCGACAATTTTAAAAAATAAAACCTTATTTCGGATCAAAAAATGCCTTTTTTCAAAGTAAAAAAAAAGATCGAAAAAATTGCCTGTGGGCATTCTAACCGATTCCTAGGCTATCCTGGGGTCCTGTACGTCACGATGGTATAAAAATCGAAATCGTACGCCCATATTTTGTGCTCCTCCTACGGGCAGGAACTCCGAAATCGCGCCAAATAGCCATTAAACATTAAATAAAAAAAAATCTAATTAAAATTTTAGAAATAAGGCTTCGAGGTGCATAATGTCATGTCGAGGGTCAACTAAGTTTAAAATTTCAGAGCTCTGCGTGCGGTAGA
>CAHJWG010000068.1 GCA_903642215.1 Sphingobacteriaceae bacterium
ACGTTAACGCCTTTTTCAATTGCCTCGTCGGTTTTTTCAAATCCGGCCGAGTTATCATTGATCCAAAAATGCAACACAAAACCAAACTGCACCCATAAAGCATCTTTATAACGCTTTGAAAAGAATTTTCGATCGGATAGTTCGGTTGATTCGATGCCTTCTTTCAAGATCTCATCAGCAAAATTTTCAAAAACAGTTTTCAAGTCGGTAAATATTGCCGGAGTTGTAAAACCTTTAGGTTGCTTTTTAACGCTATACACAGCAAAGCTACGGCTGCTTTTCAATAGCTCAAAAAAGCTATAGAAGAAAGACAAAGCTTTTTCGCGTGCCGAATACTGGCCCCAAACTTCCTGGTTTTTTATTTCGGTAAGGGTCCGGTTAGCCAAATCTGCCCATATATATTGTTCAATCGCGTCAAATGATCCAAAGTAGCGGTAAAATTCTTCCTCAGGCATTTTATTCTTTTTCGCGAAGACATAGACCGATTTTGGCTGCGTTCCTTCTGTCAGCACGTAATCAATGTATGCTTTTTGTATGCTTTCTGTAGTTGCCATAACAAATATTTTTGTAGGATAAAATTAGCGGTAATACGCCCAATAAGTGTCATACTTATCTATAATTAAACGCTTTATTGTTACGGATGTTTTACAAGTTGCAACGCATAAATGTTGGGCTGATGTCAAATATTGGATATAAAGTGTACATTAAACCAAATAAATTGCAAATTTGTGGGTGCTGAAATTTTATGAGTGAAAAGACGATACTGGTCTGGTTTAGAAATGATTTGCGGATCCACGATAACGAAATTTTGTTAGAGGCTGCCCGCAAAGCTGATAAAGTACTGCCCGTTTATTGTTTTGACCCTTATTATTTTACTACCGACGCTAACGGCACGCCAAAAACCGGCGCCCTGCGTGCACGTTTCTTAATTGAATCTGTAGCTGATCTTCGTAAAAACTTACAGGCCCTGGGTGGCGAGCTAATTATTAGCATAGGTAATCCTG